>JALCPP010000001.1 GCA_022650485.1 Oscillospiraceae bacterium
AAGAAATTACTTATTGCAGTCGGCTTTGAAAAATATGATGGTAGTAAACAAAAAGAGTATCAATTAAAAGAATTAAATCGTTATCTTATATATGAAAAGACAGGTAAATTATTTAAAGATAAGCCAACCAATGAAATTGTTATCACTGAAATATATGATATTCCAAAAGAGAAGATGGATAACCGCAGTAATAACGGTGGAAACAACACAAGCATTATATCTGATTATATGCGTAACTGGATTGAGATTGCACTTGAATCTGATGGAAGTATAGACGGTAGCGCAAGTAAAATAATTAGAGATATGAATTTAGTTATTGATGATTTTAGTAATGCTTATTACAATTTTGATGATTGCTTTACTGATTGTACGACAATTGAAAAGAACTTCTTCCTTGATTATTGTGATGTTGTAATGAACAGCTATAAGCAAAGATTGAAACGCATTATTAATAACTTTGCAGAATATGAGGACGTTCTTTATAAAGAATATTATAAAGTTAGTTTTATAAAGGAAAGTAAAGACGGAGAGTTCTATGCAACAGATGATATTGAAGATTTAAAAACAATAGACAAGATTGACAGGGTAAAACATAATCTTGAAATTTCTTATGGTGTTAAAGAAAATAATAAAAAATGGAAATTGTACTGTGATCGCAAAAAGTCAAAACAATTCTATGATGATTTTATTCAACAGGTAAGGAAATTATTAAAGCGTGATGAAATAACTAACTGCTATAAATCAATGTACCTGTTTTCTTATGATTATCATGCAGATGTAAATGAAGATTTTGATAATCAAAAGTTTTGGAACACACAAAAGAAATTTGCAGAAAATAAGATTGACACAATATTTAATAAAACAAATAGGATTTATAACCCTATGGAATATGGCAAGTACATAAAGATACCAAAATATAAATCGGAAGATATATCACAAGATATGATTGAAGATTGTAAAGAAATGGTTATGTATCAGTAATAAATAAAATTAAAGGAGATTATACAAATTGAATATATTTTTACAACTATATTTATTTTAATAATTGGTTTAATGATTGGATTGATTATTGGCTTTAACACAGCAAATAGTACAGCAGATATGAGGATGGAAAGCATCGAAGAAGATATGCTTTATATAATTAAGCTTTTGGGCATGTCGAAAAACAAAGAGAAATCTGAAAACTCTGAACAAAAATAAACTGGATAATGTATACTAAAAAGGTGTGATTTAAACGTAGAGAAGTGAAGGGAGCTGAATTAAAAATGCTAGATAAAAAACAGATTGAAGCAATTGAAATGTTGGTTACGGGTGATTATACCAAACAAGAAGTAATGGGCAGATTAGGTATGCACAGAACCACTTTTTATAAATGGATAAAAAATCCTGAATTTGTGGCTGCGCTGGATAAGAGGCTACAAGAGGTCAAAACCCAAGCACAAAAGGATTTTACTTCACGCTTGCCAAAGGCCGTTGAAGAATACTGGAAGATATGTACTACCTGTACTGATGTTCGCACAAAAGAAAAGGCTTTAGCTAACTGGATCGAAAGATCATTAGGCCGTATTGCAAATACGGTTAATATTAATGATGATAGACAAGATGAAGATGTTGATGTTTTAGCTGCCTTTGATAGCGTTTCAGGTAAAAATAAAAAAGAGAATAAGGAAGAATAATTTGTGTAACATAATCACTTGATTAAGATTACTTAAAATATCCGATAGAATAGGCAAAAATAGCATAAAAATAGCTTTATAATATGTAACATAAATATTGACACGATTAATGTTACATATTATAATTAGTGTACCGGATAAAAAGGGGCTGATTTTATGATTTTTGCTTATTGTCGTGTATCTACTAATAAGGGAACACAAAAGACGGATAGACAGGTTTTAGCGATAAAGGAATATGCAAAACGGAATAACTTTACTGTTAATGAGTTTGTAGAAGAAACTATGAGCGGTAAAGATTTAAACCGGCCTAAGTATAACGCTATGAGAGATAAGATGCGTAAAGGTGATATCTTGATTATATCGGATATTGACCGGCTTGGCAGAAATGCAGATCAGGTTATTGTAGAGTTCAAGCATTTTAAGAGCCTAGGTATCAAGGTGGTAGCTTTAGATACTCCCTACCTGAACCAGTGGGATACCATAAAAGAAGACTCCATGTATGATATGGTTACTGATATACTCATTACTCTTAAAGCGCATTTAGCACAACAGGAAAGGGAAAAGCTTATATCAAGAATCAATCAGGGATTGGATGTTGCAAGAGCAAAGGGTAAGAAACTAGGCAGACCAAAGAAAGCTATTGATGATAAAGTAGTAAGGGTATACCATAGGGTACAGCAGCATGAACTAACAAAGGTTGAAGCTTCAAAGATATTAGGAATATCAAGACAACACTTTGATAGACTTATACACAGGCTGAAAGGGTGAAAATAATTATTAATTGAATAATAATGAATTATTGATAGAAGGTTGTTCCTGCAAGGGGTAGCCTTCTATTTTTATATTTGGTGGTCGGCTGGTGGGGGTTAATTACAGAATTTCTACCAAAAAATAAAGCCCAAAGTGGAGAAGGTGAAAAATAATATCAAAGCAGAACATTAATACGATCGAAAATACCCAGTTACTTTCAAAGTATCTGATTAAATATTATGGTGAAGATCAAGCAAAGCAGCTTCTTCTTCAAAATAAAAATAATTTATTCAATCATCATGGCCTTGCTTGGAGTCTTGGAAAGCGTTCTCTGGAATTCTTCTGCATGTACTTCCTTCAAAGTATATACAGCGGTGAGGGCAAAGCTCCACTAGCTAATATTCATTATAAGATGTGGCAAGAAGTTCAAGATATGATTCTAAAAAAAACCCATGATAAACAATGCTATATTTGTCCAAGAGGTTTAGGGAAGTCTACAGTTATAACTTTGGCGGTCGCTATCTGGTGTGCCTGTTATCGCTTTAAAATCTATACTGTGATTGCCAGTGCTATAGGAGATACAGCGGAAGGATTTATAAGAAATATTAGAATGGCATTAGAAGATAATGCTTACATAGAATCAGCGTTTGGAACTCTATTTAATCCTAAAACTTGTATTTGTAATAATGAGAAAATAGAACTAACCAACAAAACCTTAATTCAGAGTGTAAGTGCTGCAAGTTCGCTCAGAGGTAAGGCATACAATAATCACAGAATAGAATTATTGCTTTTGGACGATTACCAAAAGGCAGATCAGATTGTTACAGATGAACAAAGGGAAAAGAAATGGAAAGTTTTCTCGGACGATTGTTCGTATGCTATGCAGAAAGATAATTCAACATTAATCGCCCTTGGTACTCTTCAATGTAAAGAAGATTTCTATGACCGTTTGCGTAATTCTCCAGTATGGAAAACAAGACAGGAAAAAGGTGTGTTGGTTGAGAATGTAGATGAATTGTTTAACAGCGGTTTATGGCTTGAATTCAAGAATGTTCTGATGGATAAATCTAATGAATTCCGTTTGGATTTTGCAAAAGAGTTCTATTTGCAGCATGAAAAAGAAATGCAGTTTCCTATGTTATGGCAAGAGTACTGGAATTGCCTTGATATTGCCTTACTGTACTATGAAAATTCACTTTCTTTTAAGCAAGAAATGCAAGGTGATATAGAAAATATAGGTACTCGTAGATTTAATACAATTATTACAGAATCCGCTGTAGATATAGAAAATCATACTTTTCAGAAGACTATTCTTTCCATTGATCCGGCTGGAACTGCCAGAACCGGAACGAAAAGAGACTATTATGCTTATTGTGTTTTGTCTCAAGCTGATGATGAGATAAATTATGCCAGAAAGTCAATTATCAGAGATTATGAGATGGATGATTATATCAGAGAAACAATTCAATTATTGAAGGATTATCCTGATATAACTCATTTGAGCATTGAAAAGAACGTCTATAGCGGTGCAGATTGTATTAGAATCCAAGAATTGATTGATAAAGATGAAGAACTAAAACATAGAGATATTACGATTATCAATAAATCCAGAACCGGCAATAAAGATAATCGCATTAATGCAATAGTTGGGGATGTCAATATGGGAAGAGTTGTCTTTAATGAGGAAGATCAAGATGCTATTCAGCAGCTTCATGACTTCTGTGGTTGTCGATTCAGCTTACATGATGACTATCCTGACTGTCTTGCGGATGCCTTGGAGCAGTTACCACAGATAAATACGACATCAAAATTAAAGGTTTTACCCTTATCATTTTTAGGTTTGTAAAGGAAGTGAGAATTAAAAATTGGATATAAATGAAATTATAATAGATATGATTAATGACTATCATGGTCATAGTGATATATTTGATAAAATGCAGCGCTATTATGATGGTAAACATGATATTTTAAGTACATATGTACATGAACCAAGCAGAGCGAATAATATTGAAGTTGTTAATTACATTCACAAATTTATTGAAGAAGAAATAAGCTATTGCTTTGGTAATGGCTTGACTTATATCAGCAAAAGCAGTAATGAACAGGAGATTAATGATATCAATTATCAGCTATCTCATTGGAATAAAAATCATAATCAGGAATTAATGAGACAGCTTGAAATATATGGTTTAGCATTTGAACTGTATTACATAAATGAACGTGGCGAGTTTTCTTCACGTATATTGAATCCTTCAAATGCAATTGTATATTGTGATTCAGATAATGTTCCTCAGATATTCATTCATTTTTATCGGCAAAAATACGATAGCTCCGAATATTACGATATCTATTTTCCAGATCGAATTGAAATATATCAGGATGGGAATTTGATTGACACAAAAGAAAACATCTTTTCTGGTGTTCCGGTGTCAGTTTGCTTTTTAGGTAAAGAAAAAACTATATACAGTAAAATTAAAAGCCTTAACGACTCTTTAAATCAGATTATGAGCGATATGGTAAATGTTATTTCCGATTACAGATTGGCGTACTTAGTTGTAACAGGCGCAGATGTGGACGAAAGTACGGCAGAACTTTTAAAGACTAAAGGCATTTTAAATTTAAAAGGAAAAGGCGAAGTTTCATGGCTGATGAAAGAAATGAATTCTGACTATGTCCAAAATATGATTACAGAAATTAAAAAAGATATCTATGAAGCATGTGATCATATTGATTCTAATGAGAAATTACAGTCGAATACAAGTGGAATTGCATTGCGTACAAGGCTTGTTTTCCTTGAACAGCGGTGTAAAACTGTTTTTGATGCAATATGTAATACAATTACTGATCGTATGCGGTTTCTATTTCAGTATTTAAACCTGAAAAATCTTCCCTATGATTATAAAGATATTAAGGTAACATTTAATCCTTGTATTCCGCAGGATATTCAGACAATTGCTCAAACAATTAATCAACTTGGCGATAAAATATCGACACAAACCGCTTTAGCTCAAATTCCTTGGGTTGAGAATCCAGCGGAAGAAATGGAAAAGATTCGTAAAGAACAGGAAGATCAACAAAGCATTGATTTAGATAAAGTTGGTTTAACTAATGGCTGATACGTTAAAAAAAGATATTTTACAGATAGAAAAGGATTGTACCAATAAAGCTAAAAAGCCAAAACAAGAACTTTTAAAAGCTTATAAGCAAGCCTTAGATGATATCCAAAATGAAATAGCTGGAATTACTCAAAAATATGAAATTGATGGGGTATTAAATATTTCTTCTAAACAGCGGTACAGTGAATTGAAATCTTTACAAGATAAACTGGTAAAACAAGCAAATAAGTTAGGTGCTTTGAATATAAAACAAACTTCTGATTTACTGTCTGATATATATTCAGATTCATATTATAAAACCGCTTATATGATTGATAAAGGAATTAGCACAAATATTGATTTTTCTATTTTAAGGCCAGAAATGGTTGAAGCAGCTATTAATACTCCAATTGATAATATAACCTTTAGTGATCGAATATGGAATAATCAAAAATCATTAACTAATCATTTGTATAATGATGTCCGAAAGGCTTTAGTTAACGGTAAAAGCCCTGAGAAGCTTGCCAGACAAATTAAAAAGGATTATGGGGTTACTGCTTATCAAGCCAGCAGATTGATTAATACAGAGGTTGCCAGAGCTATGAGCATGGCACAGGATGAAATATATCAGAATTCTGATGTTGTTCAAAAAGTTATGTGGGATGCTACGCTGGAAGGAAATACTTGTGAAATTTGTGCTTCTTTGGATGGACAGTATTTTTTAAAGGATAATCATCCTGATTTGCCAAGACATCCGATGTGCCGTTGTTGTATTATTCCTGTAGTTGATGGTTGGAAGCCTACAAGAAAACTGGAAAACATTAAAAATCCTGAAACAGGTGAAAAAACAATCATTGATTATTCCACTTTTGATAAATGGAAAACTTCAAAAGGTATTTAGGAGAGTGACATATTGGCAGAATTTAAAAAGCCAGAGCCTACACAACGGGCATTGGATAAAGAAAGAGAAAGATCACAATTTAATATTGATCCTGTAAAAGACTTCATTTCAACAAAAAACAGGATAGCATTTGGGCATAAGTGCGATAAATGTTCTAATAAATTCCATTGTCATAAATGGTATGGAGCAATTATTATAATTTGTGATCGATTTATGGAAAAGAGTACATACAAACATTACAGAGCATAAAATTAACTCAGTCCTCATGTTGGATTGAGCTATTTTTATATAACAAATTAATCGCACTTTATGGTCTTAGCCGAACGTAAAGGGCAAAAGGAGAATGATTATATTATGGAATTTAAAGACATTGTTACTGAACTTGACAATTTTAAGGATTCTGATGATTACAATAATTATGTTACCGGTCTAATGACAGATGACAGAATGAACAAATATCTTGAATCGGAAAATGGTAAAAAGACAATTCAACCTAAACTGGATTCTTATTTTTCAAAAGGACTGGAAACTTGGAAGCAGAACAATCTTTCTAAACTTGTTGATGAAGAAATTCAAAAGCGGAATCCAAGTACTGATCCTAAAGACATTGAACTGAATAAAGTTAAGAATCAGCTTGAACAGATGAAAACGGAGAATCTCAAAAAAGATTTAACTGCTAATGCTATCAAATATGCAACATCAAAAAATCTTCCGGTTGATATGGTGGATTTTCTTGTTGGAACAGATGAGGATAGTACAAATAAGAATTTAAAAGCCTTTGAAAAAGCATTCCAGAAAGCGGTAGATAATGCCGTCAATGAAAAGCTGAAATCTTCAGGGCATACGCCTTCCGACACAGAACCTTCTATGATGGATGGAGTAGAAAAAGCATTTTATAGCAAAAACCCACAACTTATTAAACATTAAAAATAAAGGAGATTGATAATTATGGCAACTGAACTTCAAACTAGATACGCAAATCTTGTAGATGCAAAACTTAGAGCAGAACTTGTAACAATTGATGTAGGTACTGTCCCTGTTTTTAACACTGATTATGAAGGCGAACCGAAATCCGGCGCGGTAAAAATTCCGGTTCGTGATACTGAGGTAGCTTCCGGTACTTATGATCCTGTCACCGGTAAGGAGCTTACTTCCAGTGATACAACATATCTTACCGTAACTGATTTTAACGATGTAGCGATCAATGAGGTTATTGATGGCTATGAAGCCGCAGCCATACCGGATAATATTGTTGCTGACCGTCTTGATAGTGCAGCCTATACAGGCTCTAAAATTCTTGATCAGGATGGTATTGCGACACTTGAAGCAAAAGGCACAGCCGCTTCCAGCACCACAGCATTAACGAAAAGTACCGTATATGAAGCAGTAGTAGATGCTATGACGGCTTTAACAACTGCAAATGTACCTATGACCAATCGTTTTCTTATCGTTTCACCAGCTACATATGCGCTAATGCTGAAGGATACTACGAACTTTATTAGGCAGTCTGATCTCTCTCAGCAAATGGTAAATGATGGCTATATAGGAATGTACAGCGGTTTTGCCATTAAAGTTTCTAATTTACTTGCTGCAAGCACTGAATTTATTGCCGGTCATAGCCGTTGGTGTCATAGAATCCGTGAATGGGTGGTAGCCCCTCGCATTCAAGATTTGAATGGTGACGGTAAACATATTGGTGCTAGTGCTGTTCAGGGGCGTTGGGTATACAAACACGCAGTTAGCAAGGCCGCAGCCGTTTATGTCAAGAAGAACGCCTAATCTATAATAATTGAATCATATTGGGGATAGCCGATTGACTGTCCCTTCTTGATTTTGTTAGGGGTGTGAAAATGAGTTTTACAGATTTAACAACAAAATATCAATCTGAAATATCTGATATAAAAACCTTGCTATCCATGACCAGTGATGATACTTCAAACGATATTCCAATTGCCTTATCAACAGATAAAGCATATAAAGCCATTCTAAAATACACAGAATGGGATACTTTTGATACTGACTATTTGACATCATTATATGATTTGGCAATTGCCTATTTTAATAATGATTCAATTAAATCAAAAGCAGCGAAAGGTGAACGAATGATCACTCAACAGACACAGGGAAGCCGAAGTGCTACATACCAAAAATCTGAAATCAGTATTGATACTGATGGCCTAACTGATTCTATTAAAGCTGTGCTGCCATTGCCAAAGCTGAAGGTGATTTAAGATGTCAGAATGGTTTTACAGCAAAGAAATTAAGGCTATGGGACAAGGGGAAGGGTATCTTGATGACAGCGGTATATGGCATAATGGAACGGAAACGGCTATTAAAACCATTCCCTGCGATGTTCAGCCATACACAAAGGAATTAGCTTATAAAGATTATGGCTTTACGGTGGATTGCACTAAACGTGTATTTTGTGAAGTTGATTCGACTTTGCAAAATGGCATAACAGTACAGTACAACGGAGAACGTTATAAAATTGTTAAGCTGATTGATTGGGATAATTACTATGATATTATGCTTGATAATAAATAAAGGCGGTGGCTTGTATGGCAATGACCTATCAGGAAGCAATTAAGCTGAACCATCAGAACGCCATAAACGCTATGGAAAAAGCGGTCATTATGGTAGAAGCTGATGCCAAACAGCTTTGTCCTGTTGATACTGGCGCTACAAAACGTAGCATTACCCATGATATAGATGACGGAGAGAATCAAATTGATGGTTATGTTGGCGCTGGAACAGAGTACGCTTATTGGGCTGAAAAACATCAACCATATCTTGAACCGGCTGTTGATCAAAACCTTTCCAAGATTAAGCAGATGTTTCAGGAAGAACTGATTAAGGTGGAGTAAATGAACTCTTTGGAAAAATATGAAGTAATTAGAAAGTATCTTATCAATGATGATAAGATTAAAAGTCTATTGACTATAACAGTAGAAAATAAAAATGTTGTTTGTATTTTTACAGCGGAAAAGCCTAAAAAAGTCACAGCGGACAATTATGTAATCATGAAAATGAAGGAACTTTCCGGTGGTTATATTATGGCTGATCAAGTTGAGTTTGATATTATTGGCAAGAATATATCGAAACTACTGCCTGTTAAGGACAGAATTATTGAATTGCTTGATGATCCGAAAAATACAAAAACGATTAAGAATGAAAATGTAACAATACTAACATCAGAACTTGTAAATGGTGGTGGAATTGCAAAAAATACGGAAACAAATAATTTTAGTATAATTATTTATTTTAAAATTCAAACAGAAGGAGAGTGTTAATTATGGCTTTACCAACAGATGTCCAGACTACCCCTATTATGCTTGGGAGCGGTGAACTGTATATTGCAAAATGTAGTGACTTAACAAGTCTCTCATCTCCTACAGATACAGATTTAGCTAAATTTGTAAACATTGGAGCAATATCAGGAAATGCCACATTGACTATTAAAGATGATAATAAGGATGTAGAATCTACTAATCGTGGTGTAGTAGATGTTTTCCATGGAAAAAGAACCGTATCGTTTAAAACCGGAATCATTACTTTCAACCTTGAAAATCTATCCAAGTTTATTTATGGTGGTAATTATACGGATGATACTACTAATAAAAAGCAAACAGTTACTATTGGCAGCGAAACAGCTGGCAAATGCTATCTGAAATTCATCCATACGGATAAAGAAACGGGTAATACATTAACGGTAAATATTTTTCAGTCAATCTTTTCAGGCGAACAGAGCTTTGAATTTGGCGAAAACGCAACATCTACAAACTATGAATTCAAGGCACTTGCCACAACTATTGATGGCAAACCAAAATACTTCAATATCGAATATAATTATTCCAATTCTACTATTTCGTAAAGGAGATAAATACATATGTCAGAAATAATTGATTTAACAGCATTTGAACCGGAACCGCTTTCTATTAAAATGAAAAGTGGAATGGTATATAATATCCCGGCATCTATTTCAGTACAGCTAATGACCAAAATTATGAATCTGCAAAAGAAAGCCAAAGAAGTAAAAGACCCTACGGAAACTTTTACGGTTTTGTTCAATATGGCTTTTGAGATTCTATCTTTGGATAAATCAAAGACTGTTACAATGGATACGGTTAGAGCGGAATTTGATGACCTTATTATCCTCCGAAAATTCATCAATATATTTGATGATTTCATGGGAAAATCAGTTGAATCAGTAATTCCACAAGATGAAATCCCAAACAGCAAAACCCCGCTGGAGAAAAAATAAACTCCAGCGGGGTTTCTTATTTTATGCGGAATATTGTACTGGTGGAAAAGGAAACAGGTAATTCATACGAACAGGTTATGAATATGCCGTACATCATTTTTCTTTGTCATCTATATTGGATTCAGCAGCTTAATTTTGAATCATATGAAGATCAAATGTCTTTATTTGGATTAAGCCAAGGTAATGGGCAACTAAAACAAAATCAAATTATTACGGAACCGGATTTAGCGGCAATTAAAAAGTTAGGAGGTGGTTTATAATGCCTTCTGTCGATTTAATGACATATAAGCAAAAAATTGAACTGGATGATTCAGGCTTTAATTCTGGTATGACGAAAGCTGAATCAAATTTTAATAAATTTAAAAGCGGATTAGGGACAATAGGCGGTATGCTAACTAAAACAATTGGAGCTGGTGTTGCCGCTGCCGGTGGTTCGTTAGTTGCGTTTGGTAAAAAAGGTATTGAAACCGCTTCTGATTTAAATGAAGTTCAGAATGTAGTAGATCAAACATTTGGGGACAATGCATCAAAAATAAATAGTTGGGCAAAGTCGGCTGCTACTTCTTTCGGTATGTCTGAATTATCAGCGGAACAGTATAACGGCACAATGGGAGCTATGTTGAAATCTATGGGGCTTACAGGGGATCAGGTCACAACTATGAGTACTAAAATGGTTGGGCTTGCCGGTGACATGGCCTCGTTTTATAACCTTGATCCTTCTGAAGCATTTGAAAAGATACGGTCTGGTATCAGTGGAGAAACGGAACCATTAAAGCAACTTGGTATCAATATGTCCGTTGCAAATCTGAATGCTTTTGCTATGTCAGAAGGCTTGAACAAAAGCTATGACAGTATGACACAATCGGAACAAGCTACATTAAGATATAACTATTTGCTTAATACGACAAAGGACGCTCAAGGAGATTTCTCTAAAACGTCTGGTAGCTTGGCTAACCAAATGCGAATAGCGCAACTAAAAGTAACTGACTTAGCTGGAGAGTTCGGAAAATCATTACTGCCAATGGCAAATCAGGCTTTGAGTGGAATATTAAATTTTGCAAATAAATCTCAAGGCGCTTTCACTAATCTGTTTACTGGATTTTCTGGTTTATTGACTGGAACAAAAGGAGCGGAAGCACAGTTTACAAGCGGTGCAACCACTTTGATTAACAGTTTGGTTTCACAGGTTGTAAATATGGTTCCTAAAATTTTAACTGTAGCAACATCATTAATTCCATCTGTTACAACTGCTTTAATGTCTAATTTACCTACGTTAATTACAGCGGTTATGAATATATTCCCTCAAATATCAAGTACTCTTTTATCTATGCTTCCAATGATTTTAAATTGTGGAATACAAGTTATTTTATCGCTTGTTAAAGGGTTGGCATCGGCATTGCCGCAGCTTATTCCTCAAATCGTCAATACAGTTATTGCTATGGCAAACACATTAATTGCTAATATTGATAAAATAGTTGATGCAGGAATTAAACTTTTAATTGGACTAGCACAGGGATTAATAAATGCTCTTCCCCAACTTTTAGCAAAAGCGCCGGTTATCATTCAAAACTTGGTAACTGCTATTAGTAATAATTTACCTAAAATTGTTGAGGTTGGTATTCAGCTAATTATTGCACTTGCAGGGGCTTTAATTAAAAGTATTCCTACACTGATTAAAGCCATTCCACAAATCATAGCAGCTATTGTAAAAGGTTTTGCTAATTATTACGGTCAAATGGCTGAGATAGGCCTTAATCTCATTAAGGGCATTTGGAACGGCATCAGTAATGCTGCATCTTGGCTATGGAATAAAGTAAGCGGATTTTGTGAAGATTTGGTTGATAAGATTAAAAATAAGTTAGGAATACATAGTCCTTCAAAAGTTATGGCTGATGAAGTCGGTAAATATATGGCTCTTGGAGTAGGTCAGGGATTCACTGATAATATGGACTCTGTCTCCAAACAGATGCAAGCCGCGATTCCTACAAGTTTTGATTTTGATGTTGCATCCAATATCAATAGCCAATTCAGTAATTTAAAGAGCGGTTTACAGAGTCAATCATCTTCTAATTATGCTGTTGCCGGTTCACCTATTAATTTAAATGTCAAATTAGGTGATATTACTGTGCAAGGTAATGCGGATCAGAATGCTATAGCGCAGATGAAACAAATTGCTCAGAATCAGGTAAATCAATTAGAACAGAGAATATTTAATGCTTTTACTGTTCTTCCATCAAAAGCAAGTGCTATGGTGAAGTGATAATATGGACAATTTAGAAAGTGCGATTCAAAAATAGAGAAGGTGATTTTATTGAAAAAAACAATGACAGATGTTTCTAATGGAATTCTTAATTCTATTCAATATATGGTTGATAGAGCCATTTCTAAGGCTAAATTTGATAGGACAGAACAAGGTACAATTATAGCAAATTTAGGTAACAATCAATATACGGTAAGAATTGATGGGGTAGAGTATGCTATCCCATCTTCCCTACCCTCTTCTATTATAACATATTTAGTTAATGACGTAGTATTGATAACATATTTTCAAAATCAAAATGAAAATGCTTATATTACAGGAAAGGTAGTGAAATGATAAATGGAAATAAGAAAGCGGCATTGACTTTAATAGCCATTGCCGTTCTTTTTCTACAATTTTAATTGCATGGGATTATTTCATCTTTTCTTTGAGGATTGCCATGATCTCATCAGGTGATTTGCCGGATTTGTCGATGAATTCTTGAAGAACTTCAATTTTCTTATGTTGCTGTTCGTCAAAGATGGCTTTCTTCTGATCGTTCAAAGCTTTGATCTTTTCGTCGATTTTAGATTTCTTGGTTTCTTCAACTGATATTTGATCATCAATCAATTGAAGTTTTTCTTCGTCGGATTTCTGTTTGCCTCTTGGCATAGAATCATCTCCATAAAAGATTATAGATTATTTTACATCATTGTTGGATAGAAGTAAATATATTATTCACTAAAATTTGGAAAGGAAGATCGTTATAGATACAAATGATAATACTAAGTTACCAGAACTTATGACAGTGCAAGAATTAATTGATTATTTCCATTGTAGTAAGAACAAAGCGTATGAATTAATTAAGCAGAAAAGCTTTCCATCAATCCATTTGGGAGGAAGATATTATATCTTAAAGGATAAGTTCGTTGTGTGGATTAAT
Organism: Oscillospiraceae bacterium; assembly: GCA_022650485.1. Classification (GTDB taxonomy): domain Bacteria; phylum Bacillota; class Clostridia; order Oscillospirales; family Acutalibacteraceae; genus Caproicibacter. The sequence goes on from JALCPP010000001.1 coordinate 13,866, forward strand.
AATCAGACAAGAAAATGCACTTATGCAAATTAAATCTCATCCAATAGCTGGACTGCTTCTGCTTTCTGTTGCTGGATCAGATGGATATATATATTATAGGTTATAGTAACGTCGGCGTGGCCTAAGAGCATGGAGACTGTTTTCACGTCAACATTTTTTTCAAACAGCTTCGATGCAAAGGTGTGGCGTAGGGTGTGAATCCCACATCTTTCAATTTCGGCGCGTTTCAAAATTTCTTCAAAAGTACGGCAGAAATTCCGTGGTTTATTTTGCGTCCCTGTTTCAGTACATAAAATATAGCTTTTTTCTCCAAAATATCTAATTTTCTTAATTTGAGTTAGAGCGTCAATAGCTGTATTATTTAATGGTATAATCCGTTTACTGGATTTCGTCTTGAGAAAGTCCTGATTGATCTGGACTCTTTTCTTTTTACCTGATTTTCTGTCTACAGCCATAACGACGTTACTTTCAACAGATAGTTGCTTTTTCTCCCAATTAACGTTTTCCCATTTGATAGCTAATGCTTCTCCCAATCTTAGGCCGGTATTCATAATAAAAATCATACCATAGCCGAGGGGGTAGCGATACTTGCCATTTTTATATATAAATGTACACTGTTCTTTAAATCGCTTGATCTCATCATTGCTGAACCATCTTATAGGCTTTCGCTCAAACTGATGTACAGATGGCAGCGAAACAGCCGATACAGGATTGTAGTCCATCCTTCTTATTGATATGGCATATTTACAACAGGCGTTAATTGCGTTGTACGCTTTTTTTATTGTTGAATAGGAATAGTTTTTATTCCTCATCATATTTATAAGTTCTTCCTGTATTTGTTGGGCAGTTAATTCAAAAAGTTTATGATAACCAATGGTGGGGACAATGTTATCATTAATAGTAGCTTCCAGCCGATCATAAGAAGACGGTTTTAAATCGTTAAATTTGACGGTAGTAAGCCAATTAGTGATAAATTCATCTACAGTTGTGTTATTTGATTCTTCATCAGGATTATTATTCAGGAGTGCTTTATAGGCGTTCAGCTTATCTTTAACAGTTTTATATTTCATACTATAGAAAAATTTAAGTTTTGGCTTGCCATTTTCTAAAGTGCCTATCTGAATTTTTGCACACCAACGACCATCTGATCGCTGAAAAATGCTTCCTTCGCCATTGGATTTACGATGATATCCCTTTTTTGATTCGCTTTCATTTTCGGTTTTAACTGGTTTCTCATCCATATTATTCACGTCCTCATATTAAAAACATGGTTACATGAGTATTATAAAGCAAAGACACCAATTAATCAATCATGCGGGACACCAAATAGACACCAAATGCGAAGGGAAAGGAAGAGAAGTTGAGGGAAAAGAAAATAAATGATATGGAATATGGAATTATATATCACTTACAAATAGACATGAAAATAGCCAAGAACCCGCATCAATACTGGATTCTTGGCTACTATTCTTTGGCAGGGGCAGAAGGACTTGAACCCTCGGCACGTGGTTTTGGAGACCACTGCTCTACCAACTGAGCTATACCCCTATATTTGCTAAATCACTTTCTGACGCAAGTGTAATTCTATCATTTTTCCATGGGTGTGTCAAGAGCAGAAGAAGATTTTAACAATAAAAGCAGAATGCTTTGTGCGTCAAGTGTGTTTGTTCCGAATCATTTGATCTTTTCAGCCGGTAATCCGGAGATCCGGGAAGAGAGATGTTAAAATTTTAAATTCTAGTTTAAATTGATTTTAATTTTTGATGGAAATATTATTGAAAAAGAACCCTTTGACTTGCCTCTGAAAACAGATGCCAAAATCCATGAAGCCTGTAAATCTGGCACTTTTGACTTGACAGATTCAGGCAATACCTATATAATTATTCTATGTAAAGTAGTATGATTTACAAAACCCCTGCTTTTCGGCGGATGGGAGGGAAGATAAATGGCTGAAATCCGAGTAAAAGAGAATGAGTCTCTGGATAGCGCCCTCAGACGTTTTAAAAAGCAATGTGCTAGAGCTGGCGTGATCGCGGAAGTTCGCAAGAGAGAGGCATACGAGAAGCCCTCTGTTAAGCGGAAGAAGAAATCTGAAGCGGCGCGCAAACGCAAGTTCAAATAAGTGCTGTTTGCTGCAATGTTACCAAATTGATAGTAAAAAAGCGGGCATTATGCCCGCTTTTTTAAACGGAATTACAAGTTGCGTACAAGGGGGGATTTTTTGCCAATCTTTCTGCCGACTGCTTCCGTGCAAAAAGCAACGGATATTACGCCGGAATTGATTCACGCTATGCACGCGACTGCAATTTTACTGGATGTTGACAATACGCTTGCTCTTCACGGCTCTCAGACACCTTTCCCTGGAACAGTGGAATGGGCGAAGCGCATGCGCAAGGCGGGAATTCGTCTGGTGCTGGTTTCAAATAATTTCAAAAAACGCGTAAAACCCTTTGCGGCGAAATATGGTTTGCCGTTTCTCTCTTTATCACTAAAGCCCTTCCCGGCTGCATATCACCGCGCCGTCAGGCGGCTGGCGGTGAAACCGGAGGAGGCTGTCGTGGTGGGTGACCAGATCTTTACGGATGTTTTCGGTGCAAATTGGGCCGGGATGAAATCAATTCTGTTGGTTCCTATCGGAGTCGAACAAACCTTTTCTTTCCGCGTGCGCCGTGCTTTAGAAAAGCCGATTCGAAAAAAAATAAAAAAAGCCGGATGTGGGAATCAATATTCAGGGAAAGGGTGATGAATGTTGAACGGTAAAAAAATCCTGATTCTTCTGGGACCTAATCTTAATTTGGTTGGAATCCGAGAAAAAGGAGTCTACGGTGATGAAACCGCTGAGAGTATCAACCGCCAGATTATGGAACATGCAGATCAGGTGGGGTATGACTGTGAGATTTTTCAGTCTAACCATGAAGGCGATCTGATTGACCAGATCCATTCTGCAAAAGGCCAATATGACGGTGTTGTGATTAATGCCGGTGCGTTGACGCATTACAGCTATGCACTTCGCGATGCGATCGCGAGTGTCAGAATCCCCTTTGTGGAAGTGCATATGAGTAATATCTATGCCAGAGAGGAGTTTCGGCATAAGAGTGTAATTTCAGCGGTTTGTGCAGGGCAGATTGCAGGTTTTGGAAAAAACAGCTATTTTTTAGCGCTTGATGCGCTGCACGATCTCATTTAATGTTTTTTTCGGCTTTTTTACGGCTGTTTTTATTAAGTTCCGCTTGAAAAAGCATCTTAAATATTATAAACTATCCTTACAGGAAAAAATAAACGGAGGATTAAACCAATGATATCAGCAGGTGATTTCAGGAATGGCGCAACGTTTGAAATGGACGGCAGCGTTTATTCTATTATTGAATTTCAGCATGTTAAACCGGGCAAAGGCGCAGCGTTTGTCAGAACTAAGATTCGCAACGTCATTTCCGGTGCGGTGACAGAACGCACGTTCAACCCTAACGATAAATTCCCGTCCGCATTTATTGAGCGTAAGGACATGCAGTATCTTTACAATGACGGCGATCTGTACTATTTTATGGACCCTGATTCTTTCGAACAGATCCCGATCAGCGCATCGGTTCTGGGCGACAACTTTAAATTCGTAAAAGAAAATATGGACTGCAAAATTCTTTCCTATAAAGAAAATGTTTTTGGCGTTGAGCCGCCGAATTTCGTGGAACTTGAAATTACGAAAACAGACCCGGGCTTTAAGGGTGATACGGCGACGAATGCAACGAAACCTGCAATTGTAGAAACCGGTGCAGAAATTAAAGTGCCGCTGTTTATCAATGAAGGTGAAAAAATTCGCATTGACACCAGAACTGGTGAATATATGGAACGCGCTTAACTGATACTAACCATAGAGAAATAAAAAGAAGGGGGCACTGTTATGAAAAACACAGAACGAGTATCCTACATCAGGGGGTTAACGGAAGGCCTGGAGCTGGATGAAAACAAAAAAGAAGTAAAAGTACTCAATGCGATTATTGATCTTTTAGACGACATGGCTCTGACGATGACGGAAATGGAAGACAATATGAGCGATATGGCCGATCAACTGGATGCCGTTGATGAGGATCTGGGTTCCCTTGAAGACGATTTTTACGACGAGGATGAAGAGGACGGTTTTGACGAAGATGACGATGAAATGAGCGATTCGGAATGTTACTATGAAGTGACTTGCCCCAATTGCCATGAAACGGTCTGCCTTTCGGAAGATCTGGCCTGCGATGGACAGATTGACTGCCCCAACTGCGGTGAAACACTGGAATTTGATTTGAGTGAGGCGGCAGAAACCGAATGCAATTGTGATTCCTGCACCTGCACCAAAGACGAATAAACATTGCTTTCCCTTCGCACGACAGCACCGCCTTTGGCGGTGCTTTTCTGTTTTCTGCGATGATTTCTGTAATGAACCATTGACTTATCTGGGACTTCCCTTTATACTATAAGCGCTGATTGTATCAAATGATACAATATGGAGGTAAAATGAAGGAGCTGAGAAAAACAAAACGAGACTGCCGGATTCTTTCCGGAATATTTTTGTTCCGGGGAACTGATAAAGAATTATCTGAGTCAGCGTTTGCTTCTCCATCCTGTACTTGTGCGGAATTTGAAACAGGCGAACAGATCTATACCAGGATGGACTTTCAGAGAAGTATTGGCATTGTTCTTTCCGGTGGACTCAAGGCGGTCAAAGGAGACGAAAAGGACGGTCAGGGGATTGTTCTGAACACCTTTGAAAGCGGAGATGTTTTCGGCGCCGCGGGGCTGTTCGGAAGCTCTGACTGCTATGTTTCAGAAATTGCAGCTGTTCGCTGCAGCCGTGTTTTGTTTTTACCTCAATCGTTGCTGCGGGATCTTTTTTATCGGGAGCCTCGTATTGCGGAAAATTATATTTCCTTTCTTTCCGGCAGAATCCGATATTTAAATACCTGCATCGACCATTTTACCGGCGGATCGGCCGAAGTCAGATTGGCACAGTTTTTGTTTACGTTAGAGAAAGGAGAAAAGGGTACGGTAAAACTTCCGTATTCTCTGACGCAGCTTTCCGATACACTTGGGATTGGCCGCGCTTCTCTGTATCGGGCATTTCATGCGCTGACTGAAAAAAAGCTGATTCTCCGCAATGGCCGTTTAGTTGAAATTTTGGATTTAAACGGCCTGAGGAATGTATGCTCCTAACAGAAATTTGAATTGTAAAGGGGTAGTTATGATGAAATTAGCGAAGCGGATTGCAGCATTGGCACTGGCGGCTGCACTGATGGTTACTACGGTTGCCTGTTCCTCTTCTGAAACACCTGCTTCATCCGGCTCTGCGCCGTCCTCTGAAGCGTCTGTCACAGAGGAAAGCAGTAAGGCTGCCGACAAGCCGGTTGTTCGAATTGCCACTTTGAAGGGCCCAAGCGGTTTAAGTATGGTTAAGCTGATGAGTGACAGTAAAGCCGGAATTGTTTCCGAAGACAATCAGTTTACCATAGCGTCTTCTCCGGACGAAATTGTTGCGAAAATTACCAGCGGCGAAGCGGATGTGGCGGCTGCTCCGACGAATCTGGCGGCGACTTTGTATAACAAGACAAAAGGCGGTGTTCAACTGGCGTCGGTAACAACGCTGGGTGTTTTGTATATTGTAACCGCTGAAGGGGAATCTGTTGAGAAGATATCCGATTTGAAAGGCAAGACGGTGTACTCTTCCGGGCAGGGTGCGACGCCGGAATACACGCTGAATTATATTCTGCGCCAGAATGGGCTGGAGCCGGGAAAAGATGTTCAGGTGGAATATAAAGCGAACCATACGGAACTGGCTTCGCTGACAGTTGCGGGAAAGGCAAAAATCGCGGTTTTGCCGGAACCGTTTGTCACGCAGGTTTTGACAAAGAACAGCTCTTTAAAAGTTTCTTTGGACCTGACAAAGGAATGGGACCGGGTAGCAGGGGATAAGAGTGTGTTAACCATGGGTTGCCTTATTGTGCAAAAGAAATTTGCAGAAGAACATAAAGATGCACTGGATTCTTTTCTGGAAGACTATAAGGCTTCCGCAGAGTATACAAATTCCAATGTGGCAGAGTCTGCAAAGCTGTCGCAGGAATTCGGTATTATGGATTGTGCAGTTGCGGAAAAGGCAATCCCCAATTGTGCCATCGTTTACATGGACGGGGCGGAAATGAAAGAGAAAATTCCGGAATTTTATAAGGTCCTGTATGATGCAAATCCAAAATCGGTGGGAGGAAAGCTGCCGTCAGATGATTTCTATTATCAAAAATAAAGCTAAGAATAAAAAAAGGTTCCGGCGGGTTGCCGTCGGGACCTTTTCCGCACTTTTTTGGGTTGCTGTATGGCAATGCGTATACCTTGCAGTCGGGCAGGAAATCCTTGTGGTTTCCCCGGCGGAAGTTTTGCGCCGATTAGCTGAGTTGGTCTGTCAGTGGAGTTTCTGGCTGACAGTCCTTCTTTCCATGTGCAGAATTTCAAAAGGTTTTTTTCTGGGTGTGATTTTTGGAAGCGGAGCTGCCGTTTTAACCGAACGCTTTTCTCTTGGCAATGCGCTTCTCCGCCCTTTTATAGGTGTTGTGAAGGCAACACCGGTCGCGTCCTTTATTATCCTTGCCTTGATCTGGATGAAAACGTCGCAGGTGCCGGTATTTGCCTCTTCACTGATTGTTTTTCCTATTGTATGGGCAAATGTATCAGAGGGAATTCGGAAGACGGACCGCGGCCTGTTACAGATGGCAAAATTGTATCGTTTTGGTCGGCTTGGCACGGTGCGCAGAGTTTATCTGCCGTCTGTTCTGCCGTATTTTACAGCGGCCTGTACAACGGGGATGGGTATGGCGTGGAAAGGCGGAGTTGCGGCGGAGGTCCTTTCGTCGCTGTCCATGTCTTTGGGCGGCGAGATTTATTCTGCAAAAATTTATCTGGAGACGGTAAATTTGTTTTCTTGGACCGCTGTCGTAATTGTCCTCAGCGTTTTGCTGGAGCGCGTGCTGCTGTGTGCGGTCAGACATGCCGGGAGACGATATGGATTTTATTTTGGGGAGAAAGACGATGGAAATTAAGGTTCAAAATGCCGTTAAAAGTTATGGCAGCATTAAAGTGATGGACGGTCTGTCCCTTTCTTTTCCATCCGATGGAACCGCTTGCCTGTTTGGCCCTTCCGGCTGCGGCAAGTCAACGCTGCTGAACTGTATGGCAGGATTGGAAACATTGGATTCCGGTCTGATTTCCGGTGTAAAAAATCTTCAAATTTCTTATTTGTTTCAAGAGGACAGACTGCTGCCATGGAATACGGCCGCGCAGAATATCGCCGCTGTACTGCAGGGAAAGGACCGTATGCCCCGCGCGGAGGAGTGGCTTCGCCGAGTGGGGCTGGGCGGTGCGCGGCAGCAATATCCCTGTCAGCTCAGTGGGGGAATGCGGCGCCGCGTTGCGATTGCCCGCGCTCTTGCGTTCGGCGGGGATCTGTTTTTGCTGGATGAGCCTTTCCAGCGTCTGGATGCGCACAGTAAAAATGAAATTGCGGATCTAATAGAAAAAACCACAGCAGGAAAACCCAAAATAATGGTCACACATGACAGGGAGGAAGCAAATCGTCTTTCAGATATTATTTATATTTTAGATGGAATCCCAATTAAAATATTGGATAAAATGCAGAATATAGACTAAAAATACACGAATATTTTATAATCGCCTCTAAAATTCAGAAATTATTTGTTTATTTTATTTAAAGTTTGTGCTATACTTATGCGGTTATAAACTTAGGTATTGGAGTTAATTGAATGATTAGGAAAAGGGACGGGTTCAAAAAGCTGATCCCGCAAATTATCATTGATGCAGTCTGCATTTTTTTCAGTTATTGGATTGCCTTTGTACTTCGCTTTTTTGACGAAGGGGGAATTCCGCTTTTCTATATTGATTCTTTTCAACGGTGCATTCCATGGATGACGCTGGTTTGCCTTGCGGTATTTTTTCTGTTCCGTTTTTACAGTACGATGTGGCAGTTTGCAAGTCTTGGGGAATTACTGCAGATCTTTTTTGGGACAACAACGGCATGTTTAGTGGTTACAGTAATGGGGTATACCATGTTCCCCTACCTTGTGAGGGATTCTTTCGGAAATCCAATTCAGCGTTTCCCCATCACGGTTTATGTGATGGGATGGGTGCTGACACTGTTTTTAGTCGGAGCTTCCCGCTTCGGGTTTCGGCTGGCACACCGGCGGATCAACAAGCGTTCTGTGCCGCGTGCGGATTCTGACCGTTTAAGCCGTGTTATGGTGATCGGCGCAGGCGAGATGGGCTCTATGATTATCAAAGATCTGAAGGCATCCCCCTTGTCGAAAGGAATTCCGGTGGTGGCCGTCGATGACGACAGAAAGAAACGCGGCACCCGAATTAACGGTGTAAAGGTTGCGGGCGGACGTGAGAGTATCCGCAAGATGATTGACCGCTATCGTGTTGACCAGATCATTCTGGCAATTGCAACCGCACCGAAAAAGGACAAGCAGGAAATTCTGCGCATTTGCGCGGCAACGGGATGCAAGCTGAAAACTGTGCCGGCGTTGTATGAAATTCTGGAGGGAAACGCAGATCCTCATACGGTGCGCGATGTAAATATTGTTGACCTTTTGGGGCGGGACGAAATCAGGCTTGACGTGGAAGGTATCAGCGGATATCTGAGAAATCGCACGATTCTTGTCACCGGCGGGGGCGGCTCTATCGGCAGCGAGCTGTGCCGTCAGATTGCGATTTTCCACCCGAAGAAACTGGTCGTATTTGATATTTATGAAAATAATGCGTATGATCTTCAGAATGAACTGCACCGTAAATTTCCAAAGTTGGATATGGACGTGGTAATCGGCTCGGTGCGGGATAAAGCACGTGTGCGCAATGTCTTTTCCGCCTATCGGCCTGACGTCGTTTTCCATGCGGCTGCCCATAAGCATGTGCCTCTAATGGAATTGAGCCCGGGTGAGGCGGTAAAAAATAATGTTTTTGGAACACTGAATGTTGCGCAGACCTGCAACGAGTTTCAGGTAAAGCGCATGGTGCTTATTTCAACGGATAAGGCAGTGAATCCGACTAATATCATGGGTGCGACCAAGCGAATCTGCGAGCTGATTGTGCAGTATTTCAGCCGCCACAGTAAAACAGGCTTTGTCGCCGTGCGATTCGGCAATGTGCTGGGCAGCAGCGGAAGTGTGATTCCGCTCTTCATGCGCCAGATTGAAGAAGGCGGCCCTGTTACGGTAACAGACCCTAAGATTGTCCGCTTTTTTATGACGATTCCAGAGGCTTCCAGGCTTGTCATTCAGGCCGGCGGCATGGCAAAGGGCGGCGAAATCTTTGTGTTGGATATGGGACAGCCGGTTAAGATCGATGATCTTGCCAGAAATCTGATTCGTCTTTCCGGTTACAGACCGGATGAAGATATTAAGATTCAGTATACAGGCCTTCGCCCCGGGGAAAAATTGTATGAAGAACTGCTGCTAGACAGTGAGGGCGGCTGCCAGAAAACATCGCACGAATTGATTTATATTGGCAGTCCGATTCCTTTCGATGAGAACACGTTTTTGGCTCAGCTGGAAGAGCTGAGAAAAGTTGCCGGCGTGGATAACCCGAAGATGATGGGATTAGTGCATGAATTGGTCCCGACCTACTCAGGACATGCGGAACGAACCGATTTACTGGCGAAGTAAATTAGTTTTTACACGCAGAAGGACAAACAGTACTGTGACTTTTGATCCAATGCCACGAAGAGGAATAGCACCTCCCTTTTAGGGAAGAATTGATTGCTGAGGTGAATGTATGGCTGTTGAAAAACGCTTTGCGGTTTTAATTGATGCTGATAATGTTTCAGAGAAATACGTTAAATTTATTCTGGATGAGATATCGAATGACGGAGTGGCTACGATCAAAAGAATTTACGGTGACTGGACCAAAACAACAATGGGTTCTTGGAAAAATGTGCTTTTAGACAATTCCATTATGCCAATTCAGCAGTATGGATATACCACGGGGAAAAATGCCACTGATTCGGCGATGATTATTGATGCAATGGATCTTTTATACACAGGTAATATCGAGGGATTTTGCATTGTTTCCAGTGACAGCGACTTTACGCGCCTGGCTGCCAGACTGCGGGAGTCCGGCATGTATGTAGTCGGCATGGGGGAGAAGAAGACACCGAACGCGTTTATTGCCGCATGCAATAAATTTAAATATCTTGAAATTCTGGCGCAGGCGCCGAATCTTCCGGATGACCAGACCTCTGCCTCAACTGTGGAAGTAAACGGTGTGGACCATACCTCACTTGAGGAGGTCCGCAGTACAATCCGCACCATCGTGGATGAAACATCCGATGACGATGGGTGGGCCGCCTTGGGGGATGTCGGAAACATTCTGAATAAACGGTATCCGGATTTTGATGTTCGAAATTACGGGTTTAAAAAGCTAACACCGTTTATCAATTCTTTGAAGGCATTTGAAATCCGGTGCAGCCGCAGTAAAGACGGTCATGTTCGTTTGATTTTTGTCCGCGAAAAAGGACGCCGTGGTGCTAAATAATAAAAAAAGGCTCTCAGGAGCCTTTTTTTATTATTTGGTTTGCAACAGGCGTTACTTTTTTGGGGGAATATTTGGGAGAGCTTCGGTTAGTTTTTCCCGTTTGGCCACAAGCGCTGCAATGAGCCAGCAGACGATGCTTTCCGCCCCTTGATTATGATTGATTCCGTCTTTTGTCAGGCCGTCACAGCAGCCGCCGGTTTCTGGGTCAATCAAAGACTGGTGCAGAGAATTTTCACCCAGATACCAGCGATAGCACTGCACGGCGCAGTTTCGGTATTTTAAGCTGCCGGTTGCCTTATACGCACAAAGACAGGCCAGCATTGTGTTGCAGGCTTCCACAGGCTGCTCGTCAAACGGAGCGGGGGATCCGCCTCTTGAATACCAGCCCTTACAGCCAATTGCCCGAAAAAGCCCTTCTTTGATTGTGACGGAAAGCAAAAAGTCCAAACTTTCCAGCGCAACATGGAGGGCCTTCTTTTGCCCTGTTTTCTGGTTGGTTAAGAACAGGGAGAGGGGAAGAATGCCGCTGCAGTACGTCATCTGTTCCTCAAACCATCGCCAATCTTCTCTGCGGCACTGCGCATATGTATCGACGATGGATTCTGCCAGCATCTCAGCTTCCGGCAGTCCTTCCGGGTGATTCCACAGCAGCAGACCGGTCAACGCATAGGCTTTGCCTTTCAGATAGGATAGACTTGAGCAGCTTTGGTGCGTTTTAAATAAAAGCTTTAAAGCAACCTGTTGAATAGAAGCAGGAAGCTCCTGACAGGCTGCAATATATCCCAGTGAGCAAATGCAGCGGCCGAAGGAATCCTCCGAGCCGCGTTTTTCCAGAAATTTTCGGTTGTATCCCATGAAATTTCGAAACCAGCCTTGCTTCTGGGCATAAAGCAGAAAGGAAGAATACCGGTACAGAAGATCCTCGTACTTTTTTTCCGGAGCTTCCATGTAAAATAAAGCTGCCATCACCAATGCACGAGCATTGTCGTCCAGCGTATATCCTTCTGTTGGGTCCGGTACGCCGCAGACGGAGTGCTGGAACATTCCGGTGTCATCCGTCATGCGAAAAATGTACCGGTCATCAATTATTGCGCTCATTTTTCCGATTCCTTTCCGCTTTGGAGCTCATTTTGAAAAATGCGCAGATAATTCTGGGCAACCTGATTCCAATACATGGTTTTTCCCAGTTTCAATGTGCTTTTTTCCATTTTTTCCTGTTGTTCCGGATGGTCTATGACGGCTTCAATTTGTTCGGCAAGCGAGTTGGAACTGCGGAAATCCGCCAGCAGCCCACGACCCTCGCCAAGCATTTCCTGAGCATACAGGTAGGGGGTTGAAATAATGACTCTCCCATAACCCACGGCATAGGCCAGTGTTCCGCTGACGGCCTGTTCTTTGCCTAGATAAGGCGTCATATAAACATCGGAAAGCTGCAGATACCGGATGATTTCTTCAATTTTCAGGTAGCGGTTAACAAAGTGAACCTTATCTTCCAGGCCGAAGTTCTTCACGCTGCGTTCCAGCTTTTCACGGTACTTTTCGCCATCCTGCCGCTTAATAACGGGGTGTGTCTGGCCAAGAACCAAGTACAAAACCTCAGGATGTTTTTCTGCAATTTTTGAAACGGCTTCAATGCCGTATTCCAACCCTTTTCCGGGGCTGATCAGGCCAAAAGTGCTGATAATGAAGCGGCCTGTCAATCCCAGCTCTTTTTTCAGGGTGTCGCGTTCGGCGGCCGGATATTCCGGAACTCCATGATGAACCATTTCAATTTTCGACCGGTCGATCTGATAGTTGTTTTCCAGAATGTTCACGGTATTACCGGCCATTGTGATGATTTTCCGGCCTTTTTCCGCCAGACTTCTGATGATTTCCCGCTGTTGTTTGCTTGGATGAGGCAGAACCGTATGCAAGGTTACAAAATAGGGGATTTTCAGGTTTTTAGTCAAAGTCAGCAGATACTTTCCCCATTCGCCTCCGAAAATTCCGTATTCATGCTCCACCATTAAAAGATCAAAGCCGGAGCTGTTGATTTTTTCTGCAGCTTCGGCATATGATTCTTCCTTTTGCTGTTCGATTTTGAATTTTACTTTTGATGGATAGTCATACTCCGCATCGCTGATTGCCGCTACCGCTGTGTTAACACGCCCGGTTTTGTCCAGCTCGCAGATCAGGTCCTGCGTGAAAGTGGCAATTCCACAGGCGCGCGGAGGGTAAGTGCTTAAAAACAGGATATTTATTTTTCTTTCTTGGTTCAATTTGGATGATCCTTTCTTTTATGAGTATGAGTGATGCGGGCTAAATGACCAGATGCCGCTTGCTTTCCTGCGAATAAATCGTGTTTGCGCACTGAATTCCGCTTCCTATATGGCAGCCGGCTGTAATGACCGATTTGTCAATGCTGACACCGCTGCCGATCGATACATCATTCCAGAGGATGCTGTTGCTGACGACACATCCTCTTCCGCTTTGAAAGCCGCTGCCTACGACAACATTCGGGCCGATGGTTACGTTGGCCCCGATTCGAACATTTTCCCCAAACCAGACGGGCCCGATTATTTTCGCAGTGCCGTGAATTTCAGCCTTTCCACCCGCAAATACATGGTTTGTCATAAAATTGTTTTCCGGAACGCGGCACAGGCCGCTGAAAATATCAGCGTGAACACGAACATATTTTTCAGGAGTTCCAATATCAATCCAATAGGAACCCCCGCGGTACACTGCAATTTTGTAACCGTTTTTCAACAGAGCGGGAAAGATTTCTTTTTCTATGGAAACCACGCGCTTTGAAGGAATCAGATCTAAAATTTTAGGCTCAAACACGTAAATGCCCGCGTTGATATAGTCGGATTTCTCTTCTCCCGGTTTTGGCTTTTCCGTAAAAGAAGTTGCGAATCCGAATTCGTCGTATTCAATGACTCCGTAACTGGAAGGATTGGGCACGCGTGTGGCTGCAATGGTTACGTCTGCGTGTTTTGCTTTATGAAAACGAATCAGATCCTTTAGGTCGAGATTACTTACGATATCCGAGTTAAAAATCAAAAATGTGTCGTCAAAATAGTCTGCACAATTTTTAATGGCTCCGCCTGTACCAAGCGGCATATCTTCGCAGACATATTGAATGCGGGGGCCTTGCTCTCGATTTAAGGAAAAATATTTTTGAATATCATCTGCACGGTAACAGGTGCTGAATACAACTTCGTTAACATCGCAGTCCTGCAGCTCCTCAATACTGCGTTCGAGAAGGGGACGACCCATGACCGGTACCATTGGCTTTGGCAGATGATCTGTCAGGGGTCTGAGACGCGTCCCTTTTCCTCCGGCCAGAAACAGTGCTTTCATATCATTTCCTCCTTCGTTCAACTTTTACTGCCCCCAGCCGCGGAATTATCCAAGTTCTTTCGGCTCCGGGCAGCTTTTAATATATGCCAGCAAGTCGCTGACGGATGCGCTGGCAAGGGCGATGCAGGTGTCTGCACAGCCGTAATACATTTTTACTTTGCCGGATACCTTATCCAGTACCCAGCCACAGGGAAAAACAACGTCGCGGACGTCGCCTTCACGCTCATAGTCTTCCTCCGGACCGAAAATCCATTCATCCCCCCGGTGAAGTACTTTCCAGGGATTTTCAAGGTCGAGCAGAGCGAGTCCCAGCCGGTAGATGGAGCCGGAAGCAGTCTGTCTCACGCCGTGGTAGAGAATCAGCCATCCCTCCGGTGTTTCCAGGGGCTGGGCGCAAAGCCCCACTTTGTTGGCGTCCCACCAGCCGCCGCTTCTGGCATTGATTAAAATGTTATGGTCGCCCCAGTACTTCAGGTCACCGGAGCGGGAAATCCAAATATGAGCGCCCGGTCCAAGCCGTGCCACACTTCCAATGTGTGTCCCGATGGGCCGGTGAATCAGCAGCCATTTGTTTTTGAATTTTCTGGGAAATAATGCGGCATCCTTATCTTCCGGGGGCATGATGGAACCCATTTTCTCAAAATTAGTAAAATCTTTGGTCAGTGCGAGCGAAACGGTTGGCCCGGAGCGTGAAAATGAAGTGTAGACAATTGCCCAGCGGTTTAATTCGTCGATCCTGGTGATGCGCGGGTCTTCAATTCCCCAGGCTTCTTCCGGATAATCCGGATTTGCTTCCATTGTGGGACATTTGTCAATTTGCCAGTTTGTTACGCCGTCATCACTGATGGCCTTTGTAAAATGGGAAAAACCACGGCGGTCTTCTACCCTTGCAAGCAGCAGTATTTTATTGTTAAATACGGTTGCGGCAGGATTAAAGACGCTGTTTACTGCATAGGGCCAATCCTTTGCGGTTAAAATGGGATTGTTTGGGTAACGCAGAAATAGTTCCTTATAAGTGTTATCGTTGCTTTTCAGTCTTGTCTCAAAATTTCTCATTTCCTTTTACTCTCTCCCCATGGCACAAAAATAGTCTGTATTAGCAGTTGACAATAATTGAGTGCTAATTACTATTACAATTTAGCACTTTAAAAATATTATGTCAACTAAATATTTGCGTTTTTAGAATACAAAGCGCTGCCGGCGAGATGTGTCCCTGCTCTTTTTCAGCCGTCTTGATATCCATACATAGTATTCATCCAAAGTGATAAATCA
Organism: Oscillospiraceae bacterium; assembly: GCA_022650485.1. Classification (GTDB taxonomy): domain Bacteria; phylum Bacillota; class Clostridia; order Oscillospirales; family Acutalibacteraceae; genus Caproicibacter. The sequence goes on from JALCPP010000001.1 coordinate 29,046, forward strand.
TTCCTGAAAATTTTGGACGATTGATCGCTAACAAATAGAAATGGAAAACGCCTTCAGAATAAACTCTGAAGGCGTTTTCCATTTTGTGAAAAGAAGTGTCCCAATGCTACTCTTATAATCAAATTTAAATGTTCGAGGTGAAGAACTTTCAACCTCTAAAAACATTTTACATGTTTTACATAAAACTGTCAATATAAAACAAAAAGGTTTTTTCTATAAATGCTATTTTGTACATTTAAATAAATATTGTACACTTTTTTTATTATAATCATTTACTATGTCAAAAAATTATCAATATTTGACTAAAATTCAAGTGTTGTTACTACGTAAAAGCAAAGATTAAGCCCTTTGTTTGCTCTCTTTAATCTATAAAAAACATATGAATACAATGAAAAAAGAATATTCATACAGCAAATATTGCAAAAAAAGTTCCGCATTTCATGTTTTTATTTTTTTTACTTTCCAAAGGAAGGAACTGCGGGTGGTAAAATAAAATATATTAACAAAAAGTGTAATACCGTACCCTACAAGCCCTCAGACAATTTATATTATTATTGAAAAATACAGAAACAGTTGGCAAGCAATCAGTGTAAATTTAATAGTTCCATTAAAACGTGAAACTTTATTTTAATTCCCTGCAGGGCACCGCTGAAAATTCAATTTTATTTCTAAGTTTTTCAATTTTGATGAAGAATTCCCTAAAAGCACGTGCAACCACTGTACAGGTCTGGTAAAATAGAAAAAGAAGTTTAAAAGTGCAGGTCTGGCTTTCTAAAAACAGGACAGGCAGTGTGAAGCGGACTGAAGTGTTTTTTTCAATGAGGAGTTTGAAATATAAAATAAGGCGGGAAGATAAGATGTTGCTTGAAGTAAAACATCTGAAAACGGATTTTATATTGAAGAAAGGTACAGTACACGCGGTCAATGATATCAGCTTTGAGATGAACAAAGGTGAAATTCTTGCAATTGTCGGCGAATCCGGTTCCGGCAAAAGTGTGACTTCCCTTTCCATTATGGGGCTTCTACAGCATCCGGGAAAGGTTGTGGATGGAGAAATTCTTTATAAGGGAGAAGATTTGCTGAAAAAAAGTTCCAAAGAACTTGAGAAGATTCGCGGCGATCAGATTTCTATGATCTTTCAGGAACCCATGACGTCTTTAAATCCGGTCTACCGAGTCAAAAACCAGATTATGGAGAGCATTATGACCCACATGAAGCTGTCGAAAAAGGAAGCGCTGACACGCGCGATTGAAATGCTGAGAACGGTTGGTATTCCTTCCCCGGAACAGCGCATCGAAGATTATCCCCATCAGATGAGCGGGGGAATGCGCCAGCGCGTAATGATTGCCATGGCGCTGTCCTGTAATCCGGAACTGCTGATCGCCGATGAACCGACAACCGCGCTTGACGTGACAATTCAGGCTCAGATTTTGGAACTGCTGGATACCATGCGGAAAAAATATCATATGGCAGTTCTATTGATTACGCATGATCTTGGTGTCGTTTCCGAAGCGGCAGACCGCGTTATTGTAATGTACTGCGGTCAAATCATGGAAGAAGCGAAAGTTAAGGACCTGTTTGCGAAACCGATGCATCCCTATACTTTGGGTTTGCTGAATTCCATTCCACGAATTGACGATGAAACCGGCAGACGGCTGTACATGATTAAAGGAATGGTTCCAAATCCGCTTCAAATGCCGAAAGGATGTCCGTTTTCCGATCGGTGTGACCGCTGTATGGAGCGGTGTGCTTTCGAGATGCCGGAATTAAAGACGTTAAACGGACATAAGGTTCGCTGTTTTCTCTACGATGAAGATATTTCTGCGGAGGTTGGCGGCAATGAGTGAGAATTTGGTGGAATTTCAGCATTTATCAAAGCAGTTTACCGTGGAAGCAGATTTTTTTGGCAAACCGGTTTCTGTGCTGAAAGCAGTTGACGATGTTTCTTTTTGCATTCGCCGAGGGGAAGCTTTCGGGCTTGTGGGGGAATCCGGCTGTGGTAAAACAACGCTTGGAAAAATGCTGGTGAATCTTTTTGAACCCAGCGCGGGGAAGATCTTTTTTGAAGGAACGGATTTGACTGCGCTGAAGGAAAAAGAGCGGAGAAAATATTGCAAGGACATTCAATTGATTTTTCAGGACCCTTATGCTTCTCTGAATCCCAAAATGACAATTGGCGACATTATTGCGGAGCCGATTCGTATTAATCGTCTGCTTCCGGAAAGCCAAGTGGAAAATCGTGTGTTAGAGCTGCTTCACTGCGTTGGGCTGGCGCAGCACCAGCGCAACCGGTATCCGCGCGAGTTTTCAGGCGGTCAGCGGCAGCGGGTTGGAATTGCCAGAGCGCTGGCCGCAAATCCGAAATTGATTGTCTGTGACGAACCTGTTTCCGCACTGGATGTTTCCATTCAGGCACAGGTGCTGAATCTGCTGGATGATTTGAAAAGGGAATATCATTTGACTTATCTGTTCATTGCCCACGGACTAAATGTGGTCAAACATATCAGCAACCGCGTCGGCGTGATGTACTTGGGCAAAATGATGGAAATCGCACCGGAAAAAGAGCTGTATTCCAATCCGCTTCATCCCTATACGCAGGCACTGCTGTCTGCCATTCCGGTGATTGACCCGGCAAAGAAAACCAAGCGGATTATTCTGCAGGGAGATGTTCCCAGCCCTATTGATCCGCCTTCCGGCTGTCGGTTCTGCACGCGATGCAGAAAAGCTGTGGACGTCTGCCGCCGTAAGGCGCCGGAATTGAAAGAGGTTTCACCGGGACATTATGCCGCCTGCCATCTTTACAAGGATTCTGCGCCTTTCCGGTAATAATAGCCAGCCAGCCGCCCAAAAGCACTTAGCGCTTGGGGACGGCTTTTTTCCAATGGATCAAATTTTAAATTGAGCCTGAGCTCAATTTAAAAGCGTCCTAATCAAGTTTTAACATGGATTTAACATCATTCCAATAAAATTAAAGCTGAACTTTCATGCCCGGTCTACCCATATATAGAATCATCCGGAATAAAAATTCGGAGAAAGGGTACATAGATTATATGCAAACGGAAACGAAATTGGTTTTAAAAAACCTCAATCTTTATTACGGGGAGTTTCATGCGCTGAAAAATGTTTCGCTTGAAATTCCGAAAAATCAGGTCACTGCGTTTATCGGTCCTTCCGGGTGCGGGAAATCCACTTGCCTGAAAACAATTAACCGAATGAATGATTTAGTGGAAAACTGCAGAATAGAAGGATTGGTAGCGATTGACGGCGAGGATATTTACAATCCTCACATGGATGTAACGCTGCTGAGAAAGAGGGTAGGAATGGTATTTCAGACCCCGAATCCCTTTCCGATGACACTGTACGACAATATTGCCTATGGTCCAAGAATTCATGGGATTCGGTCTAAAAAGCAGCTGGATGAGATCGTAGAGGATTCCCTGCGCAATGCCGCTTTATGGGACGAAGTAAAGGACCGTCTGAAGAAGTCCGCGTTGGGCCTGTCCGGTGGACAGCAGCAGCGGCTTTGCATTGCCAGAGCCCTTGCGGTGGAACCGGAAGTGATTCTGATGGATGAGCCGACCAGTGCGCTTGACCCGATTTCAACGCTGAAAATTGAAGATTTGATGGATGATCTCAGAAAAAAATATACGGTGATGATTGTAACGCACAATATGCAGCAAGCTGCTAGAATTGCGGATAAAACCGCATTCTTTTTGTTGGGCGAAGTTGTGGAATTTACCGATACGGTCGAAATGTTTAATCAGCCTAAAGATGAGCGGACGGAACGTTATATTACGGGCCGCTTTGGCTGATTTACTTTTGCGCGGATTTCGGTTACACTATTAAAGGGAGGAAAGACCATGCCGAGAAGGATATTTGACCGGGAACTTAACAATTTGATTTCCAGAATGACGGAAATGGGAAATGCGGTTGACCAAAAAATTGAACAGACCATTTCTGCACTGAAGAAAATGGACTTGGAATTGGCGGCAGAAGTGGCGAACTCCGACGGTGAAATAGACCGAATGGAACACAGCATTGAAAAGAACTGCATGGAACTGATCGCATTGCAGCAGCCGATTGCGCGTGATCTCCGCATTGTGGCTGCATGCTTGAAAATCCTGACGGATATTGAGCGGGAAGCTGATCAGTGTGCGGATATTTGTGAAATTCTTACGGTTGGGGAATTGAATACGAACAGCCTTGCCACTGCACATGTTGTCAAGATGCTGGAAACAGCGAGAAAAATGTTCTGCCGTTCCATGGATGTTTTTCTCAGTCGCTCGGTGGATGAGGCCAGGGAAATTTGTAAAAGCGATGATGAAGTCGACTCCATGTTTTCTAAGATTATCCTGGAAGTCTGCGGGATTATTACGGAGAATCCACAGAATGTCATGCGCGAGGTGGACCTTCTGTTTATCTCGAAATACGCGGAGCGTATGGGCGATCACGCAACCAATATTGCAGAGTGGGTCATTTTTATGGAAACCGGCGTTCATCCCGATTTAAACAAAGGAGAACTATAACGGGGGGAAAATATGTCTCTGATCTATATTGCGGATGATGAACCGAATATCAGGAATATTGTATCAATTGGTTTGAAAGACAGCGGGTACGATACGGAAGAATTTGCGGATGGGACGTCTTTGCTGGGGAAAGTGAAGAAAAAGCGCCCGGATGCGATCATTTTGGACTGGATGATGCCGCAGCCAGACGGATTAACCGTCTGCCGTATGCTGCGGGAACACGAAGACACACATTCCATTCCGATTTTGATGCTGACGGCAAGAGGAGAGGAAATCGACCGGGTGCTTGGGCTTGAAATCGGGTCGGATGACTATATTGTTAAGCCGTTCAGCATTAAGGAACTCTGCGCGCGTGTCAAGGCGGTGCTGCGGCGTTCTGGGCGGAGGGAAGAGCCGGAAAGCGAAGTTTTCCGCCATGGTTCGCTGGTCGTGGATGTTATGCGGCATCAGGTATCCCGTGACGGGAAACAGATTGATCTTACCGCAAAAGAATTTGACCTTCTGGTTATATTAATGAAAAATCGCGGCCGAGTAATGACCCGCGACACTCTTTTGGATAAAGTCTGGGGAGTGGAATATTTCGGCGACACGAGGACTGTTGATGTACATGTGCGCTATCTGCGCCAGAAAATTGAAGAGGACCCGGATACTCCCGTCTGCATTCAAACGGTTCGAGGAGTCGGGTACCGCTTTTCAGAAGAGTGACATAAGGGAGGCCGCACTTTGAAAAAAAGATTGATTGCAATCAATGCGGTTATTGTCATCATTGGGTTTATGGTTTCGTTTGCCATCGCAGGGGTAAGAATACAGGAACAGTACCGCGTTGAATTTAACAATCGGCTGGATACCGCGCTCGCTATTTTGCAGACCAGGGAGCGGACCATTTTGCAGGACCCGAAAGCGGTAGCAGAATCTGTGGGACAAACCCTTTCGCAGTCAGGGCAGCAGATTCGAATCAGCATTATTAATCCTGATGGAAAAGTAGTCGGTGACAGCGAAAAGGATGAAATCAATCAAAACCATCTTGACCGGCCGGAAATTCAGCAGGCGCTGCGCAGCGGCAGGGGTTACGATACCCGCATGAGCGCCAGTGTTCAGCAGCGGTACTATTATGAAGCCGTATATGTTCAGGGGGATTTTTATCTTCGCGCGGCACTGCCGACGGTGGAGCTTGATGCCTCACTGAAAAATTTGTGGATGACGGCTTTTTTCAGCATGCTGATCGGGATTGCGGTCGTTTGTGTACTTACGGGCTATCTGGTTTGCCGTGTGACACAGCCGCTGCAAAAGCTGTCGGCGGCCGCGAAACAGATCTCCGGCGGGGATTATTCCTGCCGGGTAAATGGCAATTTCCGCGATGAGGTGGGTGAGTTAGCACTGTCTTTTAATCACATGGCGGAAAACACGGAAAATGCGGTCGTGCAGCTGACCCGTCAGCAAAAGCAGTTGGAAGGTGTGCTTCAGGGAATGAATGACGGTGTTCTTGCCGCTTCCGATGACGGTACCATTCTTTTCATGAATCAAAGTGCGGGCCGTCTGCTCGGCAGCCGGTCTTTGACAGCCGGAAAAAAGCTGGAGGGCAGTCTGCTGATTAATCGCATTGCCGAAAGGATGAAAGGTGCGCTGAACGGTGACAGCGTAGAAAAGCAGAACCTTGAAGCGGAGGATGGGAAGCAGTATTCGCTTTATACGGCGGCAATTCCGGGGCAGAAAGACGCCGCAGCGTTGGCGGTGATTACGGATGAGACCAGAATCCGCAAGCTGGAGCGGCTGAGAAGCGAATTTGTTGCAAATGTTACTCATGAATTGAAAACGCCGCTGACTTCTATTCGCGGCAGTATAGAGCTTTTAAAAAGCACGGATCGCGACGAAAAAACCAGGCGTTACTTTTATGATGTTCTGGACATCGAGGCGGAGCGGCTGCAGCATTTAATTGACGATATGCTTGTTTTATCGCAAATTGAAAATGCAAAAGAAGATTTGTCCGCCAGGCCCTGCAAGGTGGTCCGTGCAGTTGAAAATTGCGTTTCGCGGCTGCAGTCAGTTGCGGAAAAAGCGGGAATCACGGTTCGGGTACAGGTGGACCCGACAATGGTCGTTTCCTGTTCACCGACCAGACTGGAACAGCTGCTGGGAAATCTGATTGAGAATGCAATCAAATATAATCACGCGGACGGCTGCGTGGATATTATTGGGGTCCGGCAGAGAAAGACAGCCGTTGTCCGTGTCAGGGACAATGGTATCGGGATTGCGCCGGAGCATTTCAGCAGGCTGTTTGAGCGGTTTTATCGTGTCGATACCAGCCGCTCAAGAGAGATTGGCGGAACCGGTCTGGGCCTTTCCATTGTAAAGCACCTTGCTGTCCTGTATGGCGGAGAGGTCGGCGTGGAAAGCCAGGTGGGGAAGGGGAGTACGTTTACGGTCCATCTTCCCCTGGCTCCGGATGTGCCGGACAAAAATAAAAAAAGTACTCTTTAAAAGCAGGACAGACAAAAGCAGGGACGGCGGATTTTCCGCCGTCCCTGCTTTTGTCTGTCTATTTCTCTTTGATGGCACCGTTCCGATAGGATTGCAGCAAATCGGAAAGCTCTTGAATCTGGGTGCTTAATTCCGTGCCGGTATCGGTATCTGCTACGGTGACCCGCTGCTTAATCGCTTCGACCACCATCACTTTCGGCGAATCTTCCCCGTACAAACTTCCCGGCTTGAGCGGCTGATGCTCGGCCAGTGCCAGATAACGGGAATTTGCAATAAAAGTATAGCCGCCGATGCCGGTCTGCTTCTGGTAAGACTTCGAGATTCCGCCGTCAATCATGAACAGAAGACCGTGCCCCTTCACAGGGCTTTCTCCCTCTTTCAGCTTGACTGGGACATGGCCATTGATAATATGGGACGTCGATGGGTCCATATCGAATTCCCGCAGTATTTTTTCGCATGGTTCACGCTGTTCAATATAGCGGTAATATGGATTCAATTTTTCCTTATGTGTTTCGGGGTTTTCTATAAAATATCGTTCGAATGTTGTCACTTTTTCTTTGCCGAAAAGCGGAGATTTTGCTCCGCACCACAGGTACAGCATCATGTCGCGCGCTTTTTCGCGTTCCGGTGTGCCTTCAGGTGCGAAATAAGCCTCTCTGGTCACGGAATCAAGGTATTCCAAAAGTAATCGGCCTTTTCGCCCGCAGCTGTCAAGATAGACTGTGTCGAACTTTCCATCCTGTGTCAGTGGAATGCAGCCGTGGTACAGTAAATTGGAATTGATGTTCAGATACATGCTTCCGTAAGAATACAAAAAGCGGATGTGTTTTTGCAGGCGTTCACTGTGGAGGAAGGAGTAGGCGATTGCCTTCATCAGGTCCTTTTCCTCTTTTGTCAGTTCCAATGGATTTTTGGGGTCGACAGTGGGAAGTGATCGGTCGCGAAGGGGATAGATCGTTCCGTCAACCTTGACGGTGCCCTGGTCAAAATCAATCTGCTTGAGCAGAACGCGGTCGTCCATTTTATATTCCGGATGTTTTTCAATCAGCTGCCCTTCCAACTTGAACTGAATCACCGCAATTGCTTTGTGCATTTTAGAGGCAAGCTGTAAATCAACCGGGTCATACAGATTTTCGTCGAGGATGCGGGGGGCGAAAAATTCGCAGGGGTCATTTCCATAAACCCGTTCGGCAAAGGCGGAAAGCGGCCTTAAATTGATTCCGTAGCCGTCTTCCAGCAGGTCGAACGTATTATATCGGATTCCGATGCGAACGACGTTTGCCATGAGTGCTTTGTTTCCGGCCGCTGCCCCCATCCAAGAGATATCGTGGTTTCCCCACTGGATATCAATATCGTGAAATTCACTTAGTGCGTCCATAATAGAGTCCGGCCGGGGACCGCGGTCATAAATGTCACCGATAATGTGCAGACGGTCGATCAGCAGTTTCTGAATCAGATGGCACAACGCGGCGATAAACTCAACGCTCATCCCGGTCTGAACAATCGATTTGACAATTTCGCTGTAGTAATGCGGTTTGTTTTTTCCTCCGTCCGCGTGCAGAAGTTCATCGATGATATAAGCAAAATTTTCGGGCAGCTTCTTACGGACTTTGGAACGGGTGTATTTTGACCCGGCTTCTTTGCAGACTTCCACCAGGCGATAAATGGTGATGCGGCACCAGTCGTCAAACCCTGATTCACAGCGGGCCGCGCGTGCAAGTTCCGGCTCCGGATAATAGATGAGCTTGGCGAGCGACATACGTTCCTCTTCCGATATGGACTGCTCAAACAGTTCATCTATTTTTTTCCGGACAACGCCGGAGGCGCTTTTGAGCTGGAACAGGAATGATTCCCGCTCACCGTGCAGATCACTGAAGAAATATTCGGTCCCTTTCGGAAGGCTCATAATCGCACGCAGGTTGATAATTTCGGAAGCGGCCGCTTCCGCATTTGGATATCTTTTTGCAAGCAATTTTAAATAATGCTCGTTTGTCATGCTTTTAACTCCCATTCATTCTTGTTGGTTTCTTTTCCGGGATTCTTTCGAACGAAAAAGAAACGGCCACAGAGGCGGTTTGACACTGTGAAAACAGCAGAAGTTATGATATACTAAAAAATAAGTAGTGATCTATTAGGAGGGGTTTTCATTGGGATATAAAGAACAATTTGAAGAAATTTATTCCAGTAAGATAAAAAGGAATGGTGCGGCTGAACTGCTTGCATGGCTGAATTCCACAGACTTTTTCACGGCGCCTGCAAGCACAAAATTCCATTGTGCCTGTTTGGGCGGATTAGTGCAGCACAGCGTAAATGTGTACCGCGTGATGCGGGAAAAACACTTTGACCCGAAAACAGACAGCGAAGAGAGCTTTGCAATCTGCGCACTGCTTCACGATGTTTGCAGGGCTCAGTTCTATAAAAAAGGGAGCAGAAATGTAAAAAACGAGGAGACAGGAGCCTGGGAGAAACGCCCTTTTTACTCGATTGACGACCGTTATCCATATGGCCACGGGGAAAAATCGGTGTTTTTGATTGAGCGTTTTGTGCGCCTGAAGACGTCGGAAGCGATCGCAATCCGCTGGCACATGGGCGGGTTTGATGACTCCGCCAAAGGCGGCAGCTTTGCGATCAGTCAGGCATATGAAAAGTATCCGATTGCCGTTAAACTGCATTTGTCCGACTTGGAAAGCACCTATCTTCGGGAAAAAGGGACTTCTATGGTTCACCACAGATAGGAAAAAGAACAAAATTACAATTCAGAAGCAGTATATTTGTGTGAATTTTCTATATCCGCCGATATTACGGCGGATTTTTTAATAACTTTTATGCTATTTGACGATGATATTATAACATAAAATTTCAAAAAAGTCTTGACAATTATAAAATATACTGTATTATTGTATTGAGGACTTAATACAGTAATACAAGGAGAAATCACTTATGAAAGAGGCTGTTTTTCAATCCAGTTCACTGGTACGGCGGTTTGGAAACTTTACTGCGGTTGACCATCTGAACCTGGAATTAAGCAAAGGCGACATATTTGCGCTGGTTGGTCAGAATGGCGCGGGCAAAACAACATTGCTGAAAATGATCTGCGGATTGATTCTGCCGACCTCCGGTTCGATGAAACTATTTGGAAAATCAAATGCAAAAGGGCTGGGCCTTGCGCGCAGGCGAATCGGAAATATTATTGAAACGCCTGGATTTTATTCCTATCTTTCCGCGCGCCAAAACCTTGAGTATTATCGAATGCAGCGGGGAATCAAAAACAAACACTGCGTGGAAGAAGCTCTGCGGTTTGTCGGACTTGATGCCGGTGAGAAAAAATTTAAGAATTTTTCACTGGGCATGAAGCAGCGGCTTGGTCTTGCGCTTGCTATTTTAGACAATCCGGATTTTCTGGTTCTTGATGAGCCGATTAACGGTCTGGACCCGATGGGTATCCGTGAAATTCGTGAAATTTTATTAAAGCTGAATCACGAAAAAGGCACGACGATTTTGGTGTCGAGTCATATTTTAGGGGAACTATCTCAAATCGCAACACGCTATGGATTTATCAAGAGCGGCCGTCTGGTGGAAAGCATTACCGCCGGTGAACTGGAGGAAAAGTGCCGTGCGACTCTGAAAATAGAAGTGGATGATTCGGCAAAAGCTGCCGATGTGCTGCGGGAAGGGCTGTCGCTGCCGGCAGTTGAAATTCTGAATGACACCAGTCTTCAGCTGCCCGGGGACTTTGAACATCCGGAACTGGCGGTAAAAGAGCTTGTGGAAGCCGGCGTCATGGTTTCACAGGTGTATCGGACTGGTGTTAATCTGGAAAGTTATTTCATTAATTTGATCGGAGGAAAAAACGTTGATTAAAATGATTCGTGCGGACTTGTATAAGGTCTTCCGCCGCCCGCTTTTCTATATCTTGCTTGCATCCATGGCTGTGCTTGCATTCCTGGTCAACTTCTGCATTTTGAAACTTTCGACCACCCATCTGGTTTATAATTCCTGGACAGCAGTAATGCTTTATTTCCTGTCTTGGCCCGCTTTGCTGATGCCTTTGATGATCGACTTGGTCGGAGCGGAAAAATATAAGGAAAACACGTTGAAAAATGACGTTTCTTATGGAGTAAGCCGTACAAAATTATACCTGTCCCAAATGACGGTGTCCATCGTTCTGGGTTTGATTGTCGGCGGGGTCGCCCTTGGCACTTATTGCGGCAGTTCATTGTTGATGCTTCAGCAGGATGCTGCCTTTACCAGTGCTTTTATTGCCGATTTTTTCTCAAAAGTCGGGGTTTGCTGCATTGGTTATGTCGCATGCATTGCGCTCGCGTCTTTCCTTTCCACTATGTTTCAGAAAAATTCATTTTTTGTCTTTGCTTTTTTTCTGGCAATCTATTTTCCACAGCTCCTTTTCAATCTTCTGCAGTTGTCCAGACTGAATCAATATCTTTTGATTCCGCAGTTTGGCATGATTGCAATCGGCGATTCGCAGCAGCTGATGACTTCCGCCGTGGTGTTTGTGGTTACCGGGGTTGTATTTACGGTTCTTGGCGCGGCATTTTTCAAGAAAAAAGATATTTGCTGAAAATAGGCGAGAAATACTTGACAGAATGGCAAAAATAGTATATAACTGTATTAATGTATTAGTACAATGACTTTGCGGAGGTGAAAAAATGGCGTGGGATCTAAAGTCCGACAGGCCAATTTACGCCCAGCTTGTTGAGCAGATCCAACTAATGGTTGTTTCAGGGATTTACGCGGCGGGCAGTAAACTGCCTTCCGTGCGCGATATGGCCGCTGAAGCTGCGGTGAATCCGAACACGATGCAGAGGGCGCTTTCTCAATTGGAAGGCGACGGGTTGTTATATTCCCAGCGGACGAGCGGAAGATATGTTACGGAGGATGTACAGAAAATCATGCAGATAAAAAATAATCTTGCGGCAGATTTAATACAGGATTTTCTAGAGAAGATGAATCGGCTTGGATTTGACCGGGAGCAGACCATTGATCTTTTAAACCATGTGACGAAGGAGGAAGGGTAGAATGAGCGACAGTATCCTTGAGTGCCGCAGCCTTGTAAAATACTTTCCCGGCTGTCTTGCACTCAATTCCGTCAATTTATCGGTCCCGAAGGGCCGCATTGTCGGTCTGCTTGGACCGAACGGAAGCGGAAAAAGCACACTGATTAAATTAGCAAACGGACTTTTGACCCCCAGCTCCGGGCAGATTCTGATTAATGGAATGGAGCCGGGCATTGAAACGAAGAAGATAGTTTCCTACTTACCGGAACGGACGTATCTGAACGACTGGATGAGTGTGCGGACGATGATTGATTTCTTTGGGGATTTTTATCAGAATTTCAATAAATCCAAAGCATATGACATGCTTCAGCGGCTGCATATTAATCCGGTGGACCGCTTAAAGACGATGTCCAAAGGGACCAAAGAAAAAGTACAGCTGATTCTTGTGATGAGCAGGGAAGCGGAGCTGTACATTCTCGATGAGCCGATCGGTGGTGTGGACCCTGCCACAAGGGACTATATTCTGGATACGATTATCAGTAATTACAGTGAAAATGCCACGGTCTTGCTTTCTACGCATCTGATTACGGATGTGGAAAAGATTCTGGATGAAGTCATTTTTATCAATATGGGCAATATCGTGCTGACTTCCACCGTGGATGAAATCCGTGAAAAGGAAGGCAAGAGTGTTGACGCCCTGTTCAGGGAGGTGTTTAAATGCTAGGCAAACTTTTAAAATATGAGTTGAAAGCAACGGCGCGGATCTTTTTTCCTCTTTACGGACTGATCTTTTTGCTTGCGGCACTCAACAGGCTGTTTTGGCAGATAAATGCCGAAGGTTTGATGATTCCGCGTGTGATTATGATGACCGTGTATATCATGCTGGTCGTGTCAGTTTTCATCATCACGTTGGTGGTAACCATTCAGCGCTTTTACAAGAATCTTTTGGGGGATGAGGGATACCTGTCTTTCACCCTGCCGGTAAAGACGCACAGCCACATCGACGCGAAAATGATTATTACGTTTTTGTGGTCTGCACTGAGCATCCTTGTTTCCATAATTTCCATTTTTATTTTGGTAGCCGATGACCAGTCTCTGACACAGTTCAGCCTGATGTGCGGCGATATTGCAACGGTCTATCACAAACTTGGATTATCCGCGCACCTGATTGCCTTGGAACTGATTGTGGTTGTCATCTTGATGTTCGTTTCAAGTATTTTGGAGATTTATGCTGCGATTGTTGTCGGCAATCTGGCAGGGCGCCACAAGCTTTTAGCGGGCGTGGGCGCTTATCTCGGATTCGGTATCATAGAACAGATTATCGCGTCCCTGCTGATTCAGGGATTTGGCCATCAGATTATGTTGTATTATGATTCCTTCCAACTTGTACAGGGTGCGGCTGCAGTGGTGCAACCTTTCGAAATGACCTTGCTGGTTTTAATCGTTTTCTCACTGTTCCTTTGTGCTGCGTTTTACTTTTTTACCCATTGGATGCTCAACAGAAAGCTGAATTTGGAATAAGCCATACACGAAACACACAATGCATATGATATAGATAAAAGTTCCCCGGCTGTAGGTTCGATTCTACAGCCGGGGAACTTTTTTATGCCCGTTTTTAAAAGCAATCAACGGGCGGTTTGTTTTTTATAATAGCACAAGAAAAATTATTCAGCAAGCGCCCGGTTCAACCAAACATCGGCTAAATCCATCGCGCGGTACAGACCGTCTTTTTCACTGGATTTTACAATCTGTTTCCGGTTGCGCACGGTTTGATCTGTCAGCATGAGCTGAATGATGACCCGGTTTGCCACATCCATATCCTTTACTTTTTTCTTGCCCTTAATTTCCAGCCTGACGACATAACGATCTTTCATACTTCCGTAAAAGATGATATCGCCGCAGCGTACCAGTGGTTTGCCCTTATAGGTTGGAAACTGCGGTTCTTTATTTGCCTGTTTGTCTGCCATTCGCTGTTGTCCTCCTCTTCCTTCATGTCGTTCGGACCTGCATCATTCGCCCAGATATGATTTCACCAATACCTGCAGCAATTCGTCTCGGTCAATCCGACGGATCAAACTCCGCGCGTTGTTGTGAGTTGTAATATAGGTGGGGTCTTCCGAGAGAATATATCCCACAATCTGATTAATGGGATTATAGCCCTTTTCTTTCAGGGCGTCATATACAGTTGTGAGGATCTTCTTAATGCCTTCCTCACGGTCGCTTCCCAATGAAAAAGTCACCGTTTTATCGAGCATAGAAACACCTCCAGTATTGTCAATCATACAACAAAGGACGCTGAAATGCAAGGAATATCTGATGAATTGTTTAAGAGCGGAGGGAGGCCCCGATCTTTTCCAGCTGTTTTACAGCCTTTTTCATGGCGGCGTTAATCTGTTCCTCTGTCAGTGTGTTGTCACAGGAGCGGAGTACAACACGGAACGCGACGCTTTTTTTGCCCTTTTCAATCTGTTCGCCGCGGTAGACGTCAAACAGCCTGATCTTTTCCAGCAGAGCTCCGGCACCGGCGCGAATGGCGTGTTCCAGTGCTATGACCGGGATCTTGTCTTCGCAGATCAGGGCGAGGTCGCGTTCCACGGCCGGGAATTTTGGAAGAGGACGATAAGTCTTTTCTATCTTCGTGTGTGCAAATAAGGTGTCGACGTCCAGTGTGAAGCTGAGAACCCTGCAATCCATTCCATAGTTTTCTGTGGCTTTTGGATGCATTTCCCCGATTACGCCGAACGGCTTGCCGTCTATGGATAGTACGGCACAGCGGCCGGGATGATAGCTGAATTCTTCCGACGACGCGGTAATATCCCAACCCGTTACGTTCAGTTTTTCCAAAAGATCTTCCACCATTCCTTTGGCGGTGAAGAAATCGGCGTCGTTTCCGTACATGCCGCAGACCAGTTTCAGCTTTTCCTCCGGCAGTTTGTCGGCAGAGGTTGGCAGATATTCCGTTGCCAGTTCATACAGGCAGGCGGAGTCGTTGCGGTTGTTAAAGTTGCGGGAGAGGACCTCCATCATGGAAGGCAGAGCGGTTGTACGCATAATGCCGGTATCCTCGCCCAAGGGGTTGGATATGGCAACGGAATGGCGCAGCGGAGAGTCCTTCGGCATCAGAATTTTGTCATAGTATTTCGGGCTGATAAAGGAATAGGTTGTAATTTCACTTGCTCCGAGCGCCAGCATGGTGTTTCCAATCAGCTGCTCAAATTTTTGCCGTACGGTGTATTTGCCCTGTGCTCCGCCGCTCAGTGTGGTAGAGGTGATTTTATCATAACCGTAATAACGTGCGATTTCCTCCGCAATATCCGCTTTGTGCACAAGGTCCGGGCGGAAAGACGGGACCAGAATGTCGTCCCCGTCGAATTCGCAGTCCAGCGGGCTTAGAATCTGCTTCATTTCATCCTTGCTCAGTGAAATCCCCAGGAAGCGGTTAATCCAGTCCGGCTCCAGAAGAATTCTGCGGCGTTCCTCTGAAAAATGGCGGTCTTCCAGAATGTCGTCCGTTACGTCGCCGGCATCCAGCAGTTCCACAAGTTCGCAGGCACGGTTTAAAGCGGGAATGCAGTTGTTGGGGTCCAGTCCTTTTTCATACAGGGAAGAAGCATCTGTGCGCATGCCCAAATCCCTCGCTGTTGTGCGGACCGAAGGGCCGTTAAAGCAGGCTGATTCGAACACAATGGTTGTGGTGTCATCCACAATTTCGCTGTTTTCACCGCCCATGACACCCGCGACGGCAACTGCGCGGTTCTGGTCCGCAATTACCAGATTGTCGGGATGCAGGGTGCGCGGGGTGCCGTCCAGTGTGGTGATCTGCTCCCCTTCCGCCGCACAGCGGACTTTGATTTGATTTCCCTGCAAAAAGCGGTAATCGAACGAGTGCATCGGCTGGCCGTATTCCAGCATCACGTAGTTTGTGATGTCGACAATATTGTTGATCGGGCGAACGCCCATTGCGCGCAGACGTTCACGCATCCAGCGCGGGGAGGGCTTGACCCTCACGTTCTTCACAACACGGGCGGAATACATTGGGCACAGGTCAGGCGCGTCCACGGAAACGCTCAGCATTTCTTTTCCGGAGCCATGGCCGCCTTTTACCACGGGAGTGTGCAGCTTCAGCGGTTTGTGAAATGTTGCGGCGGCTTCGCGGGCCAGACCGATGACGGAGAAGCAGTCAGGACGGTTCGAGGTGATTTCAAATTCCACGACCGTATCGTTCAGGCCGATTGCTTCCTGAATCGGCTGACCAAGGCGGCAATCTTCCTGAATGACGAAAATTCCGTCCTCAATCGCATAGGGAAAGTCGTGCTTTGTCAGTTCCAGTTCAGAAAGGGAGCAGAGCATTCCGTTACTTTCCAGACCGCGCAGTTTTCCCTTCCGGATCTTTTTGCCGCCCGGCAGGCAGGAATTGTGCAGTGCGACCGGAACGATGTCGCCGACTTTTAAATTTTGGGCACCGGTGATAATCTGGAGCGGTTCACCGCTGCCGACATCGGTTTTTGTAATCCATAAATGATCGGAATCCGGGTGGTGTTCCAGGGAAAGCACCTTGCCGACCACTACATTTTTAATTTCGCTGCCTTCCGTTTTCCAGCTTTCTACTTTAGAGCCGCTCATCGTAATTGCTTCTGTGAACGCGCGAATCGGCATATCGTCAAGCTCTACAAATTCTTTGAGCCATTTTTTAGATAAATCCATTGCAAATTCCCCCTTAAAACTGATTCAAAAACCGCACGTCGTTTTCATAGAACAGGCGCATGTCGTCAATGCTGTATTTGCGCATGACAAGGCGTTCCAGTCCCATGCCGAATGCGAACCCGCTGTATTCTTCCGGGTCGATGCCGCAGTTGGAAAGTACCTTGGGATGCACCATGCCGCATCCGAGGATTTCAATCCAGCCCTCGCCTTTGCACAGGCGGCAGCCTTCCCCGTGGCAGTTAAAGCACTGAACGTCAACTTCTGCGGAAGGTTCCGTAAACGGGAAGTGATGCGGGCGAAACCGAACGACGGAATCTTCGCCGTACATCTGGCGGATGATGGCTTCCAGCGTGCCTTTCAGGTTGGCAAACGTGATGCCCTTGTCGACAACAAGGCCCTCAATTTGGTGAAACAGCGGGGAGTGTGTGGCGTCTACGGCATCGGAACGATAGACGCGGCCGGGGGAAATGATGCGAATCGGCGGTTTATGCTTTTCCATAGTCCGTACCTGCACCGGGGAGGTCTGCGTGCGCAGCAAAATATTGTCGGTAATATAAAAGGTATCCTGTGTGTCACGCGCGGGGTGGTCTTTCGGCATATTCAGGGCTTCGAAGTTGTAATAGTCATATTCCACTTCCGGCCCGCTGACAATGTCGAATCCCATGCCGACGAAAATTTCTTTGATTTCGTTGAGCTCCAGCGTTAACGGATGCCTGTGACCCAAAGTATGCCGCTTTCCGGGCATGGTAACGTCAATCTCTTCCATCTTCAGCCGCAGGGCTGTTTCCGCTTCGTGAAGTTCAGCGGCACGGTCCGTCAATTCTTTTTCCAGTAAAGAACGCAGTTCGTTCGCAAATTGCCCGATGACGGGGCGCTCCTGTGCGGACAGGCTGCGCATTTGTTTCAGAATTGCGGTCAGTTCTCCTTTTTTGCCCAGATATTTAATGCGGAGGCCTTCAAGCCCCTGCCGGTCTTTTGTTCCCTTGAGCTCTTCCTCTGCCTTCTTGCGGAGGTTTTCCAGCTGCTCTTTCATCATGTGGGTCATCCTTTCTGCTGCAATGCAAATAAAAACGCCCTCATCCCGTAAGGGACGAAGGCGAAAGCTCCGTGGTACCACCCTAATTTTGACTTTAAAAGGCATTAACGATGCCGCCCGTTACGGCCTACTGTGAAAGGTTCAGCCGTACCGCTCCAAAGGGAACTTCACCGTTCTTTTCCGCAAGCGTGCTTTCAGCCGGCGACACGCTTTCTCTGACCGGAATGAGGTAGAAAGGCTACTTCCTTTTTCATTGCGTTTACATCATATAATATAACACGGATGATGCCCCAATGCAAGAATAATATCCATATGAATGCCATAAAACCGAATAAAAACAAATTGCGTTTAAAAAAGAGAACCAAAAATTGTATTCGGATTTTCCTTGTGCTAAGATAGAAACATAATAATACAATGTTTTGGGGGAAGCACGATGGATATTTTCATTGAACAACTGATTAAAAAAAAGCCGGGCCCGCTTGATTATTTGATTTGTATTGGAATTATTATAGCAGGAGTGTTTCTGGTTTTTCTGTCCGTGCTGTTTCTTTTGCCGTTGGCCATTCTTGTTCTTGCGGGTGTTTGTTATGGTGCGTATTATCTGATCCGTTCACGCAGTTTGGAATTTGAATACAGCGTGACAAACGGGGATATTACAATTGATAAGATTATTGCGAAGCAAAAGCGGAAACGAGTGATTTCTGTCGACGCCCACGCGGTAGAGGAAATGGGCAAATACAATCCACAGAAACATCGCGCGAAAGCTTATGGGAAACGGATTGTCGTATCGGAAACGCAGGATGGAAATCAAGCCTGGTATTTTTGTGCCCGCCAGCCGGAAATGGGGAATGTGCTGGTGGTTTTCAGCCCGGATGAAAGAACATTAAACGCAATTCGCCCATTTTTACCAAGGCAGGTGGCAAAGGATGCTTTTGGTCGGTACTGATCTGGTGGAAATCGCCAGAATTCAAAAATCAATGACAAATTCTTTATTTTGCTCCAGAATTTTGGGGGATAAGGAGTATGAGCAGCTGGCCGGAAGGAACTTCCCCGCGCAAAGCGTAGCCGCCAGTTTCTGTGCGAAAGAAGCTTTCTCCAAAGCGATTGGAACGGGACTCGGCGGTTTTCGCCTGCGTGAAGCAGAGCTTTTGCGCAGGCCGAACGGGAAGCCGGAGCTTCATCTTTCCGGCAAGGCGGCGGAGCTTGCGAAAGGGATCCGCTTTTCCGTCAGTGTAACCCATACCGCTGAAACCGCGGCCGCGACGGTTGTCGGCTGGGGTGAGGAACCCTTGACGGACCGTATGCAGAGGCCTCCGGCACCGGAAGGGGAAAAAATTGTTTCAGAGATGCTTCAGCCCCGCCGGCCGGACAGTAACAAAGGGGACTACGGCCGCCTTCTTTGTGTGTGCGGCAGCGAAGGCATGGCGGGCGCCGCCGCCATGAGCACGCTTTCCGCACTTCGGTGCGGTACAGGCATTGTGGAAACCGCCCTGCCCGCGTCGATTTATCCGATTGTCGCGGCTCTTGCGCCAGAGGCGGTTTTTACCGTCCTTAGAAATGCCCCGGAACATGGCATGACGGACTGCGCCGTGCAGGCAATTCGTTCGGCGCTTTCGCGGGCAAGCGCGTGCCTGGTCGGATGCGGCTTGGGCAAAAGCCCGTTTGCGCGCGATGCCGTATCCCTGCTGCTGAAAGAAACGACCGTTCCGCTTATCCTCGATGCGGATGGCATAAATCTTGCGGCGGAGCATATAGATGAACTGAAAACAGCCCGTGCTCCCTTGATTCTGACACCTCATCCGGGAGAAATGGCGCGCCTTTTAAAAACAACGGCGCAAGAAGTGCAGGATCACCGGGAGCAGTGCGCCTGCTCCTTTGCAGAGAAATTTAGTGTGATTCTGGTCTTGAAGGGCGCCGGAACGCTGGTCGTTTCGCCCCGGGGCCGGATCTATCGAAATACGACCGGAAATGCGGGTATGGCAAAAGGCGGCAGCGGGGATGTACTGGCGGGGATGATTGCATCCTTTGCCGCGCAGGGAATAGACCCGTTCCGCGCGGCGGCGGGTGCGGTTTATCTTCATGGCCTTGCCGGCGACCGTTGTGCACGGTCGATGTCTCAGTGCGCGATGCTTCCCACAGACCTGATTGGGGAACTGCCGAAACTGTTTTTAAAAATGGGGCGGTAGCCTGCGCGGCCGCCCTTGCGGAGGGATGCCGGTGCGCCGGTTTTTAATCGCTGGGGCGGTTGTGCTGTGTTTGCTGCTGGGCGGATGCGCGAGTCCCAAGGTGGAAGCGAAAGACCTTGACTTTCAGTTTGACTGTAAGGCGGAAATTCAATATCCGGAAGGCAGTGCCACCTGTGTGTTTCAGCGCACGGGCCCAAAAAATGCGTTGATTGAAATTGTTTCAGGGGGGCCGGAGGGACTTTGCTGGAGCTGGAGCGGCAACAGCTTCTCTTTGTTGTACCAGGGACTGTCCGCGACCGGCCAGACTTGTGTCCTTCCACAGGATTCGTTTGCTTTCGTTCTGGTCCATACACTGGATCAGGCACAGCAGACAGATGACCTGACACCGACGCATGACAACGAGTTTTCCGGAAACGCCGGGTATGATTATACACTGACCGCCGACCCGGCAACCGGAAAAATTCTGACTTTGAATGTGCCTGAGTGCGGGGTGAAAGCGGAATTTTACGATTACGCCCAAAAGGCAATCAGCACCGAACTGAATCTTGGCGGCGTTCATGACTGAATTTTAAAATAAAAAACATCGGTCGGTCTGCGTTTTCGCAGACCGATTCTTTTTTGCAGGAACTGCTTCTTTTCCCGAACCATCGGGAAAATTTGTAATAAAATGCCGAACGGTCGGTAAAGCTGAAGGACAATCACGAAAATTATAAATTCACTGTCAACCGCGCACCCCAGATAATATTATGTAACAGGTTCCGTTAAGCGAATAAATCCTTAAAAGAACGTCAATACTATTCGCGAAAGCCAAATTGTGTTATATGATTTATTCGGAGTGTGAAAAATGAATATTCGAAGAGGAGATATTTATTATGCCGATCTCAGCCCGGTTGTTGGGTCCGAGCAGGGCGGAGTACGGCCGGTTTTGATTATACAGAACAATATAGGAAACAGGTTCAGCCCGACCGTGATTGCAGCTGCGATTACCAGCCAGCGCTCAAAAGCAAATCTGCCAACGCATATTTTGCTTGATGCCGGCACAACAGGGCTTGCAAAAGATTCTATTGTTCTGCTGGAGCAGGTGCGAACGATCGATAAACACAGACTGAAGGAACGCATGGGACGCCTTGATAATTCGGCAATGTCAATGGTAGATCAGGCTTTGTCTATCAGCTTTGGCCTAAACGAACAAGTGCAGGTGCGGCAGGCTACATAGACCGCCTGATTTGCAAAGTAGCGTGTATAAATTTGTCGTTTCCGTCGGATACTAAAAACACAAATTTTAATAGAAGGAGTGTTTTCGATGATATCCGAGAAAGAGCTTTCAGCAATTGAAGATCAGCTTTCCCATGAGCGCGTTCTGGTCACTAAGTATAATGCGTATTCACAGATGTGTTCTGACCAGGA
The DNA here is from genome assembly GCA_022650485.1 of Oscillospiraceae bacterium. GTDB lineage: Bacteria > Bacillota > Clostridia > Oscillospirales > Acutalibacteraceae > Caproicibacter. The sequence goes on from JALCPP010000001.1 coordinate 50,398, forward strand.
ATTAAAACAAAAATGCAGCGCGATCGCGCAGAAGCATCAATGCCATTATGACAAATTGATGGGATTTTTAAATTGCTAAAAGGCGGAGGAAAACAGGAATGAATTTAAATTTAAATCAGAATCAACAGGTCAGCGGATCTCAGCCCAGCGGTTCCCTTCCGGAACGTGAAATCATGGATGACGCGCTTTCATCAGAAAAATATATGACGGACACTTACAATAGTTTTACCAACGAATGTGTCACGCAGAATGTCCGCGATGAATTTATGCGGATTCTCAATGAGGAACATCAGATTCAGTCCGAAGTCTTTGACGCAATGAAGCAGCGAGGCTGGTATACGATACCGGATGCGCAGCAACAGAAAATTCAACAGGCCAAGCAGAAATATCAAAACGAAAATCCAAGCGGCGCTCAGGGGTAAGAATTTTAGTTTTAGGGGACGGACCAATCGGTTCGCCCTCTGTTTTTTTTCTTGCATCGGTTTTGGGAAAATTGATTTTGCCTTAACAAGAAAAAGTTGAATAAATTTCTTCGAAATGCTAAAATAATCAAATATGGGGTAGGTGTGGCGTTTGAGTGTGAAAAAATGGAAGATTTGTCGCTGCGATGAATCTGCTGCTTCCCAAATTCAAGATGAAATGAATTTACCGCGCAGTGTTGCCATGCTTTTGGCCGCGCGCGGTTTAAAAAATGTATTGCAGGAGCCCTCGTCTTCGCCATTTTCCGACCCGTTTCTGCTGCCGGATATGCAGAAAGCGGCGGATCGGATCAACCGTGCTTTGGACGGGTTCGAGAAAATTGCGGTTTACGGGGACTATGATGCGGACGGCGTCACCGCTACGTCAATGCTGTATTCATATTTGGAATCCTGCGGCGGCAATGTCATCTATTATATCCCGGAGCGGGAAGGGGAAGGCTACGGCCTGAATCTTGGGGCGGTTGACGCGCTGCATGCGCAGGGCGTCAATTTGATTGTCACGGTGGATAACGGCATTTCCAGTGTAGATGAAATTACCCATGCCAATCAGCTTGGAATCGACACGGTGGTCACAGACCATCACCACCCCGGTGACGTGCTGCCTCCTGCCGTTGCCGTGGTGGACCCTTTCCGGGCAGACAGCCATGCACCGTTTGACCGTTTTGCCGGTGTCGGGGTCGCCTTTAAGCTGATTCAGGCGATGGAGGGTCCCGACTGCGATGTGGGAACCCTGCTGGAAAATTACGGCGATCTGGTGGCGATCGGTACGATTGGGGACGTTGTGCCTTTAACGGGAGAAAACAGGGCACTGGTGTCTGCAGGTCTTCAATATCTGCCGAAGACAGACCGCCCGGGACTGCGGACTTTGCTGGAACAGACCGGGCTGGAAAACGGGGAAATTTCTGCGGGGCAGGTCGCCTTTGTTTTGGTGCCGCGAATCAATGCCGCAGGACGCATGGAATCCCCCAGTCAGGCGGTGCGCCTTTTGATTTCGGAGTCCCCGGAGGAAGCGGGATTCCTTGCGGGGAAAGTTTGCGACGACAACGAATACCGCCGCAGTATTGAAAGCGAGATTTTGAAAAAGGCTGAGGAATCGTTCCGGAAGAATCCGTCTTTGCTGTATGACCGTGTCATTGTTGTTGACGGGCAGGATTGGCATCACGGCGTGATAGGAATTGTTGCCTCTCGAATTGTCGACCGGTTTGGAAAGCCGTGCGTTGTTATTTCACGCACGGGGGACGAAGCACGCGGCTCCGGCAGAAGCGTAGAGGGATTCTCTCTGTTTGACGCGATTTATGCCTGCCGGGATTTGCTGACCCGGTTTGGGGGACACCCGATGGCAGCCGGCTTATCTTTGCCGGCCGACCGGATTGACGAATTCCGCACGCGAATCAATGCCTTTGCGGCAAAGACGGGGCAGCCGATGCCGGTTCCCGTGCTTACGGTCGACTGTTTGTTAAATCCCCGGGAACTGTCGCTTGACATCACCCGCGCCATGCGGCTGCTCGAACCGTTCGGCACGGGTAATCCGGAACCGGTTTTCGGACTGAAAAAGATGACAATTGCCGATATTACCCCGGTGGGCGGCGGCAAACATCTGCGCGTCAGCGTGTGCGGGGAAGGCTGCACGGTGCGCTGCATGAAATTTCGGACAACACTGGAGGAGTTCGGCTATCGGACGGGGGACCAGGTTGACCTTGCCGTAACACTTCAGCAAAGAGAATATAGGGGCCGAGATCTTTTGTCAATTGTGATTCAGGACCTGAAATTTTCCGGTATGAATTCGGAAGGGACTATTCGGGCCAGGGAGCTTTATGACCGCTTTCACCGCGGGGAATCCCTTTCCACGCGGGAAGCGGAGTGGATGCTTCCGAAGCGGGCTGAGTTCGCCGGTGTTTACCGTGTGCTGAGAAGTGAGGGCGGATACAGCGGAGCGCCGGAACTTCTGCTTCCCCGCGTTCCGGGGCCGTCGCCGGGAATGGGAAAGCTTTTGACGGCATTGGATGTTTTTGAGGAACGCGGGCTGATTCACCTTGAAAAATCTGCCGATACATACAGGGTAAAAATGATACCGCCGAAAGGCAAAATTAATTTAATGGATTCTAAAATAATGCGTTCGCTGGAATCCTTTCAAAAGGCAGGTGAGAAAATTGACGTGGCCTCTGAAAACGTTTGACGATCTTCTTTCTTTGATTCGCGCAAGTGAACGCGAGTACAGTCTTGATGTTATTACGCGCGCCTATCGCTTGGCGGAACATTCCCACCGTGACCAAAAACGTCTTTCCGGTTCCCCCTACATTTCTCACCCGGTTGCCGTTGCCTGCATTCTGGTTGAACTTGGCATGGATTCGGAATCGGTTGCCGCGGGGCTGCTCCATGATGTGGTGGAGGATACTCCAATCAGCCTGGAACAGATTAAGAAGGATTTTGGGGCTGAAATTGCCGGATTGACAGACGGCGTTACCAAATTGGGGCGGATTCCTTATTCTTCCCGCGAAGTACAGCAGGCGGAAAATTTACGCAAGATGCTGATCGCGATGAGCGAAGATATCCGTGTTATCATTGTGAAGCTGGCAGATCGGCTGCATAATATGCGGACGATCGAGTTCATGTCTCCCCAGAAGCAGAGGGACAAGGCGCTGGAAAACATGGAGGTCTATGCCCCCATTGCGCATCGACTTGGTATCAGAGCTGTAAAGGAAGAACTGGAAGACCTTTCTCTGCAAATTCTGGACTCCACCGCTTATCAGGAGATTGAAAGCGGGCTGGAGCTTCGTTCGGGCGAGCGGACCAAATTTATTGAATCAACTAAGAAGAAAATCTTTGAACGCGTTTCCACCATTATTCCGAATGTATATCTGGAAGGCCGGGTCAAAAGTATTAACGGTATTTACCGCAAAATGTTTGTTCAGGGCAAAACCATGGATGAAATTTACGATATCTACGCGGTTCGGGTGATTGTTGATACCGTCAATGACTGCTACAACGTTCTGGGGCTGATTCATGATATGTTCCGCCCGATTCCAAACCGGTTTAAGGACTATATTTCCACGCCGAAGCCCAACATGTACCAGTCGCTTCACACGACGGTGATCGGGACCGAGGGAATTCCGTTTGAAGTTCAAATCCGCACTTGGGAAATGCACCACACGGCGGAATACGGCATCGCGGCGCACTGGAAGTACAAACTGGGGTTGTCCGCAAAAGGACAGGATCAGTTTGAAAAGCGCCTGTCGTGGATTCGCCAGATGCTGGATAACGAAAAAGACAGCGAAGATGCCACAGATTTGGTCCGTATGATTAAGTCGGACCTTGTTCCGGAGGAAGTGTTTGTTTTTACACCGCGCGGTGATGTTATCAGCCTTCCGGCCGGTGCGACTGTGATTGACTTTGCCTATGCCATTCACAGTGCCGTCGGCAACCGGATGACGGGTGCAAAGGTAGACAAGCGGATTGTACCGATTGATTATCGGGTGAAGACGGGCGAAATTGTCGAGGTTCTTACCAGCAAGGAAGCGCGGGGGCCAAGCCGCGACTGGCTGAAAATTGTACAAACCAGCGAGGCGCGCAATAAGATCCGGACCTGGTTCAAGCGTGAACGGCGCGACGAGAATATTGCCGAAGGAAAATCGGAACTGGAAAGAGAGCTCAAGCGAAACAACATTGTTCTGGTGGAAGATGACCTGAAGAATGCGCTGGAAAAGCTCGGCCACCGGCACAATTGCCATACGGTGGAGGATGTTTACGCCGCGATTGGATACGGCGGGGTCCAAATTTGGAAAATACTTCCGAAATTGAGAGAAGCGGGTCAGAAAGAGCGGCAGTCTTCCGCCCCGACGATTCCGGCACCGGAAAAGCAGCAGAGGCCTGTCAACCGAACAGGTGCCGGAATTATTGTGGAAGGCATGGACAATTGCCTGATTAAAATTTCCCGCTGCTGTAATCCTCTGCCGGGTGATGAAATTATCGGCTTTATTACCAGGGGATTCGGCGTTTCCATTCATAAGCGCAGCTGTTCCAATGTTCCGCGCAATTTGATCGAAGCGGCAGAGCCGGAACGATGGGTTCGAGTTCACTGGGCAGGCGAAGTGAAGGAAGAATTCAAATGCACGCTTGAAATTACGGCAGAAGACCGTTCGGGCCTTTTGGTCGATATTACACAGCAGCTGTTCAACATGCATCTGTTTATTCATTCTCTGAATTCACGGGAGTTAAAAGATGGCAAGGCGGTCATTTCCGCCACCATTACAATCAACGGAGTGGAACAGCTGAAGAGTATTACCGAGCGCCTTTCCAAAATCAAAGGAATTCTGACTGTGCGGCGCCCGTAGCGGGACCGTTTTAATGTTTGGAGGAATATACTATGAAAGTGACCAAAATCCCCGGCGGCCCCCTTCCGACGAACTGCTACCTTCTTACAGAGGAGCAGTCCGGTCTGACCGCCGTGGTTGATCCCGGATTTGAAAGTGAAAACTTGACGGAACGCGTGCTTGCGTTGGGGAAAGATCAGGTAAAGCTGATTCTGCTGACGCATGCTCATTTTGACCACATTACGGGTGTTGCCAAACTGAAGGAGCTGACCGGGGCAAAAGTATATCTTCATTCGGAGGATTTGCCTTTTGTGAGCGATGGCGTACTCAACGGTTCCGAAGCGTTTTACGGGACAAAAATTCCGGAGTTCCAAGTTGATGTCCCCATGAGTGACGGGGATGAAATCAAACTGGGGAGTTTAAACATTCGAGTGCTACACACGCCGGGGCATACCATCGGCGGTTGCTGCTTCCTGGTGGGAAATGCTCTGTTTACCGGAGACACGCTGATGCAGCTGAGCTGCGGCAGAACGGACTTCCCAACCGGAAGTTACCGGCAGATGTTGGGCTCACTCCAAAAGCTGGCAAACCTGCCGGGAAATTACCACCTTTATCCGGGGCACGGAGCGGAGAGTACGCTGGACTTTGAACGGAAAAACAACTCATTTATTTTTGCAGGGACGGATACGCATGACACTTTGCATTGACGGTCACGAATTTCAGTATGAAATAGAAAATCTGTGCCGTGTATTTTTTCCAGATCAAAAAATTGAAGCCGTTCAGAATCCAGAAGAAGCGGATGTTTTTACGGGAATCGCGCCATGCAGCGGCGGGGTGCGCGTTCACGTGTCGGTTCGGCTGAACGGAGAGAGAAAAAACGCGGACGAAATGATTCCTGCCCGGGAGGCCGATCCCCATGAGCAGGAGCGCCGCATGAGCGTCCTTTTATACGGCTTGCTTTCTCAGGCGCGCGGTTTTTACCCGCAATGGGGCATTCTGACCGGCGTTCGGCCGGTTAAGCTTTTTTCGCGTTTGGCGGAGCGCATGGGGGAAAATGAGGCTGCCCGGTATTTTGAGCAAAAACTGCTGGTGTCAAAGGAAAAGACGGAGCTGTGCCGCATGACCAGCCGGAATCAGCAAGAGATTTTATCGATTCCGCAGGCACGTTCTTTCAGCTTGTATATTGCAGTCCCATTTTGCCCAACGCGCTGTGCGTACTGTTCGTTTGTCTCCACTTCGGTGGAAAAGACGTTTCGCCTGATTCCGGATTACGTGAATCTGCTGTGCAAAGAGCTTCGCCATACGGCTGAGATTGCCGCGCAGCTGGGGCTTGTCTGTGATTCCGTCTATGTCGGCGGGGGCACGCCGACGACTTTGTCGGCGCCGCAGCTGAAACAAGTGCTTGACACGGTGAGAAATCATTTTGACTTGTCTGCCTGCCGGGAACTGACGGTTGAGGCCGGCCGGCCAGATACCGTGACACAGGAAAAGCTGGACGCACTCCGGCAGGGCGGGACGACCCGCATCAGTATCAATCCGCAAACGCTCAACGACCAGGTGCTGCGGGCAATTGGGCGCGCGCACACAACGGAGCAGACGCTGGAAGCATTTTCGCTTGCGCGGAAATGCGGATTCAATAATATCAATATGGATCTGATTGTGGGCCTTCCGAAAGATAGTGAAGACAGTTTTCAAAGGACGCTCAACGGGGTGGTTGGACTGAACCCGGAGAGCATCACGATTCACACGCTTGCCCTCAAACGCGCGTCCAGACTGTCACTTGACCCCGCCGGCCCATACAGCGGGGATGCACAGACAGCTCAGAATATGCTTGGCTATGCAGATCAAAATCTGTTAGCGAGCGGTTACAGTCCCTATTACCTTTACAGGCAGAGCCGCATGGTCGGAAATCTGGAAAACACAGGTTGGGCAAAACCGGGTTTTAAAGGATACTACAATATCTTTATCATGGAAGAAAAAGAAACCATTCTGGCTTGCGGAGCGGGCGCGGTTACAAAGCTGTATACCCCGGCTCCTAACCGGCTGGAACGAATCTTTAACTTTAAATATCCTTATGAATATATCAATCGCTTTTCGGAAATGATGACAAGGAAAGATAGGGTGAAAGAGTTTTATGGCAGCGTTTCGGACTGATTTTGTCGAATACCAGAACAGTGTGCAGCAAATCAACCGCGCGGTCAGGGAGGATCCTGAAACGTTTGTTGCAGCTGGGGAAAAGGCATACCATGATAATCTAAAGCAAATTGCAGACAGCCTTGCACAGGAAGAGCCGCTTTGCCGTCTTGTAATGCTTGCGGGTCCTTCCGCAAGCGGAAAAACGACAACCGCTCACATCCTGGCAGAGGCGCTCCGGGAGAGGGGAACCGGAGCGGAGATGATTTCTCTGGATGATTTTTACCGCGGAGAGCAGCAGGCCCCGCTGCTGCCGGACGGCAGCCACGATTATGAAAACGTGGAGGCCCTGAATGTCCCTGAGATTCTTCAGTGCCTGGGGGCGCTGATTGAAAACGGGCAATGCAATATGCCGATTTTTGATTTTACCGTCCGGCAGCCTTCCGCGCACAAACGGCAGGTTGTTTTAAAAGACCATGAAATAGCGATTGTGGAGGGAATTCATGCGTTGAATCCGCGTTTAATCAGCGGCCTGCCCGTCCAGCATATTCGGCGGATCTATATCAGCGTGAAACAGGGGATTCGGGATGCGGAAAAGGAACTTCTTGGGCCGAATGATATGCGTTTGGTGCGCAGGATTGTGCGGGACCGCAACTTCCGGGGTACAAATCCGGAAACGACGCTCTCAATGTGGCGCAATGTGATGAATGGGGAATACAAATATATTAAGCCATACCGTACTTCTGCGGATTATACTATCAACTCCTTCCATGCGCACGGACCCTGTGTGTTGAAAGACCAGGCGGCGGCCCTTCTACATACCGTGCCGGGGGATGATCCGGGTTGGAAAACAGCACAGGTACTGCTGAATGCCTTGGAACAATTTGAGTCGGTGCAGTCTTCTTTTGTTCCCAAAAATTCAATTTTGCGGGAGTTTATCGGCGGCGGCATTTATTAGTTTCAGTTCTTGCATTTGCCGTTACTCCGGTGGTATAATATACAATAAATGAAAAGAGGTGTCTGTCATGGGATTGTTTGAAGATGTCGTGGTCAATGCAAAGACAGCGGTAAACGTTGTGGGGAAAAAGGCCAGTCAGATTGTCGATGTTTCCAAGCTGAGAATCAGCGCGGCAGATTTAAATAATGAAATTTCCAAGCGGTTCGAGGCAGTTGGACGTACGGTGTACAATGCAAAAAAAACCGGAAACGATACATCTGATTTAATTGCGGAAAGTGTCGCTGCTATCGATGAACTTTACGAACAACTGGATGCGGTAAATGGTCAGCTGGCTGCTGCCCGTGCAAAATTGGTGTGTAAAAATTGCGGGCAGGAAAACGCACAGGGTTCTGCTTTTTGCAGCAAATGCGGGCAAAAGCTGTCAAACGACTGAACAATTTATCACGATGAATAGATAAAAAGCTGCCGCGAATGGAAAACGGCAGCTTTTTCCCGGTGTTATCATACTTAAAAAAGACCCGCTTTAGGCCGGTTTTGCGGGCAAAAAGATTAAAATTGGGTCGGAGGGCGCAAACCCCTCTTTTTTTATTTTCATAGGCACTTGAATCCGGCCGTATAATATTTTATAGTTGTATTTGGTTTTTACAGGAATGCGGATTTACTTGGAAATGGATGTGTTGCAATGGAACAAAGGAAGAATCCTCCGGCAAGACGGCAGAGCTTTCTTCACGGAGCGCTGATTTTGATGGTGGCATACGCCATTGAAAAACTGATCGGTGCTTTTTTTAAGATCCCTCTAACCTGGATTCTGACCCCTACCGGAAACGGCTATTTTTCCAACGCGTATTCCCTTTATGCTCCTCTGTACAGCCTGGCGACTGCCGGTTTCCCCATCGCAATTTCCAGGCTGGTTTCAGAAAACTCAGTACGCGGGCGCTTTCGGGATGTGCGGCAAATACACCGCGCATCCATCAGAATTTTTCTTACTCTTGGAATTTTGTCTTTTTCCATTATGTTTTTTGGTGCAAAACCCTACGCAAATTATGTTTTAAGCGGAAGTCCGCAAAACGCGCTTCCTGCCATTTATGCGCTGGCGCCCGCTGTTTTCTTTACCAGCATGATGTCGATTTATCGCGGATATTACGAAGGCCTGCGCAATATGTATCCAACCGCGATTTCAGAAGTGATTGAGTCGCTGTGCAGGCTGATTTTCGGCCTCAGCTCCGCTGCATTGATTATCTGGAAAGGAATGCAGGAGTACGAAGCCCTCGGCACCGTGTTCGGAATGCCCGTAAAATCGGTGGAGTATGCCAAACTCGCGACTTTGCCGTATGCCTCTGCCGGTGCGGTGTTCGGTGTAACGCTTGGCGGGATGACCGGCTTTTTGTTCCTGATGTTTTACCACCGGCACAGCGGAGACGGAATTTCCCGCCAAATGCTGTTGGAATCCCCCCGCCCCCTTCCGATGAAAGTTACATCGGCAAAACTGATTCGCACGGCGGTTCCGGTGGCGCTGGGGTCCCTGGCGGTGAATCTTTCGACACTGGTTGACAGTACCTTCCTTCAGATTCGCATTAAAGATATCATGGATTCCAGTCCTCAAATTTTACTTACGATGTATCAGGGGATTATTCCTCAGTCCGATATTCAGTTGAATCTGGTTCCGTCGTTTTTATTTGGCTGTTTCAGCAACGCAACGGTCTTTTTCATGCTTGTGCCCGGCATTACACAGGCGCTAGGTGTCAGCGCATTGCCGAGTGTGACGGCGGCCTGGACCAAAGGTGACCCGAAACGGATTAAGCACAGCATTGAATCGGTCCTCAGAGTCGTCGCTTTGATGGCGATTCCTTCGGGCCTGGGTTTATCCATGCTTTCAACGCCGATTTCAAAATTGGTACTCCGGGCGGGCAATGCGCCGGAAATCACGGGAAAGATTCTCGCCATTCTGGGGCTTGCCGCTATCTTTGCCTCGATCAGCACGCCAATCAACAGCATGCTGCAGGCGATTGGAAGGGTGGACCTTCCGGTTAAACTGCTGGCGGTCGGCTTAGTTGTCAAAATTGTGTTAAATTACACTCTGGTCGGCATCCCGGAAATCAACGTGATGGGGGCCGGAACCGGAACTTTGGTTTGCTACTTTTTAATTACGTTCCTCGCGTTGTATTTTTTGATTCGGGAAACCGGGGTCATGCCGAACCTGTTTGCTATTTTTGTCAAACCGATTCTGGCTTCCGGCATCAGCGTCAGTGCGGCGTGGCTGTTTCAAAAAGCGGCAGCAAAGCTGGTATCGGAAGATATGGCAACACTGTCTGCAATCCTTGTTGCGGGTTTCTTATACCTCATTTTCATTCTTTGGTTCCATGCGCTCAGCCGCCACGATATTTTAATGCTGCCAAAGGGACAAAAAATTGTGAAAATACTTGAAAAACACCATTGGATAAGGTAGAATAACATTGGATTCTCAGAGTATAACAAGGTGGGAGATGGACGGATTTGCATGATCTCAAAAAGCAAACATATACTATGGATGATCTGCTGAATATCATGAAACTTCTTCGTTCTCCCCAAGGGTGTCCCTGGGACCGGGAACAGACTCACCAAAGTATCCGCAACAATTTCCTTGAGGAAGCCTATGAGGCTGTGGAAGCGATTGACACGAATGATCCGGTTCTTCTTCAGGAGGAATTGGGGGACGTGCTCCTTCAAATTGTTTTCCATTCCAGGCTGGAAGAGGAAAAGGGCGGCTTTCAGTTTTCAGATGTTGTGGACGGTATCGCAAAAAAACTTGTGCTGCGTCATCCCCATGTTTTCGGAGATTGCACCGTGAAAAACAGTGAGGAAGTTCTTTTAAACTGGGAAGCAATCAAAAAGAAGGAAAAAGGGCGAAGTACAGATACGCAGGTACTGCAAGGTGTGTCGAAGGCCCTTCCAGCGCTGATGCGTGCTCAGAAAATCTGTAAAAAAGCTGCAAAAGCTGAACAAAAGCCTCAAGTGCTGTCCAAAGCGGTCGATGTATTACAAGAGAACGTAAGACAACTTGCGCTGGCGGCAGACTCCGAGCAGACGGAAGAACAGCAAAAGTTAATGGGGCAGCTTCTGCTTTCAGCAGCCGCAGTTTCCGGCATGTTGAAAATTGAAGCGGAACAGGCTTTATCAAAAGCCTGTGACCAATTTATTTCGCAGTTTGAAAAGAGTGAGAAGCAGTCTGACGAGGAAAACTTTTAATTCAGTAAAAAGTAGCGGACCATTTGAAATTCTCAGCGATTGCTGTTGAATAATAAAAAACGGAGGTCAATAACAATGAATAAGACGGAATTAATTTCTGCTGTTGCTGAAAAGACCGGGCTTTCAAAAAAAGATGCCGACAATGCAGTAAATGTTTTGATCAGCACGATAGTGGACACGGTGGCAAACGATGAAAAAGTGCAGATTGTAGGGTTCGGAACCTTTGAGCTTCGCAATCGCAGCGAGAGACAGGGCCGTGATCCGCGGACCAATTCTCCCATTACGATTCCTGCGTCCAGAGTTCCGGCATTCAAAGCAGGGAAGGCATTCAAAGATTCAACCTCCATCTAAAATATATTTACAATGAATCAGGACTGTAACTGTGTTCTTGTTACAGTCCTGTTGATTTATTTTTGGGAGGGAAAACCATGAGACTGGATAAATATTTAAAGGTGTCGCGGTTGATTAAGCGCCGCACCGTTGCCAATGAAGCCTGCGATGCGGGTCGTGTGCTGGTCAATGCGAAACCTGCGCGCGCTTCTTACGATATTAAAGTGGGGGACTTGATTGAGGTTACTCTTGGTTCCCGCAGCATCCGCGTCAAGGTCCTTACCATCAGTGAAACCGTTGGAAAAGGTCAGGCATCCGATCTGTACCAAATTCTTTCGGATGGGTCGGAAGAGCATTAAGTATATGTCCCACCGCCTTCGCATACAATTGGAACAGTAAGAAGCGGGAGGGATTTCTTTGGCCGAACAGAAAACGGTGAAAACCCCACACAGCCTGATTCTAGAAAACCGCAGAACGCTTACCGCCACGGGCGTGTCCAATGTTGACAGCTTTGATGATCAGACGGTGGTAGCCTATACCGATTTGGGGGAATTGGTGATCCATGGCGCAAATCTGCACATTGATAAACTGAATATTGATTCGGGGGAATTGACGCTCGACGGAGAAATCACGTCTATGTCTTATTCTGAAAACCGAGCGACAACGGGCGGCTTTTTTGCCCGCCTGTTTAAATAGGGGTGTGAGCCGATTTGATCACACCCGTTCTTTCCTATCAGATTTTTGGCTTTGTTGTTGCGATTGCCGCTGGCTTTTTGCTGGGTGCGCTTTATGACGTGCTTCGAATCTGGCGGGATTTTTTCCATTCCCGGCAGCGTGCTGTCTTTTTTCAAGATTTTTTTTACATGATTTTATGCGCGTTTTTTTCCTTTTTATTGGCGCTGCCCCTTGGAAGCGGAGCGGTGCGCGTGTATCTTCTGGCAGGCGAAGCAGTGGGCTGGTTTGTTTATTATTTTACCATAGGGCAGGTAACGGCAATCATTTTTCGTGCAGTTTCTAATTTTTTGTACCGCCATTTTTTTAATCCAGTTGGCGAATTGTTCCGCCGAATTGTCAAATGGTTTGGCAAAAAAGCGGCCCGAGTTATAAAATTCTTGAAAAAAAAGGCTTCTGGCCTGAAAAAATGCTTGAAACACAAGGCCGAAATAGTGTATAATCGTCATAATGGATGGGGCAGGAAACGGCGAAAACATAAGGTCGTGCGAAAATATGAAGGTGCTCGAAAGCCAAAAACATAAAAAGAGTTTTTTGCTGCGGCTGGCGGTCTTTGCTTTTGCGGCCTATCTGCTTGTTGCCCTTGTAAACCAGCAGATTAAAATTCAGAATAAGCGCCGGGAACTGGAAGCTGCCAAACAGCAGATCCAGATTCAAGAAATTAAAAATGAGGATTTAAAACATGCATTCAGCACGGGAGCAAACGATGAGAGCGGTTACATTGAGCGAAAAGCCAGAGAAGAGCTCAATTACGCAAAACCGGGCGAGCGTGTTTTTGTTAATATAGCCGGACATTAAACAGCTCTGTTTAAGGAGGAAATTACTTACATATGCAGCTTGAGGTAGGAACAGTTCTGGAGGGGAAGGTTACAGGCATAACGAAATTTGGTGCGTTTGTGGAACTCCCAGGTGGAAAAACCGGGATGGTTCATATTTCGGAGGTCGCACCTACCTTTGTTAAGGAAATTCGTGACTTTGTGTCGGAAAACCAGATGATTAAGGTTAAAATTCTGAATATTACTCCGGAAGGAAAAATCAGCCTTTCCATGAAACGAGTTGCGGAACCCGCCAAACCAAGCGGTGGCGCGGCACCAAGAAGGCGGACCAGACCTGGCAACTACGAATGGCAGCCGAGCAGAAGAAGTGCGCCTACCAACTTTGAAGACATGCTGTCGAAGTTCAAGCAGACAAGCGATGAAAAAATGCTGGACTTAAAACGGTGCATGGAATCAAAACGTGGTGGGTTTTCCAGGCATGGCGGCGGTTCTAATCAGGCAAAATAAAAACTTAATAGAAAAAAGCGGAGTGTACGCACTCCGCCTTTTTATTGGAGGAAATCATGCTAATCAGCAATGCAAATATTCATACGATGACCGGGAAGGTTATCGCGTCCGGTTCCGTCAGAATTTGTGACGGAAAGATCGATACGGTCTGTGCAGGAAGTCTTGAGCCGCTTCCCGATGAGCGTGTACTGGACCTGCACGGTGCGGGACTGTACCCGGGATTTATCGATGCCCATACACACCTAGGTATGTGGGAGGACGGCCTTACTTTTGAAGGCGACGACGGAAATGAAGAAACCGATCCCGTTTCCCCGCAGCTGCGCGCTGTGGATGCCATCAACCCGCTGGACCGCTGCTTTTCAGAAGCCCTTGCCGCGGGGGTGACAACGGTAGTGACCGGGCCTGGCAGCGCAGACCCGATCGGCGGGCAGATGGCCGCAATCAAAACATATGGCGAACGGATTGACGATATGATCGTTAAAGCGCCGCTTGCCATTAAAATGGCACTGGGAGAAAACCCCAAGACCGTTTATCACGGAAGAAACGAAGCCCCTTTTACCAGGATGGCGACGGCTTCTCTAATTCGGTCTGAACTTTTCAAGGCACAGCGATACATGGAGGACCTGGAACGGTCAAAATCCGATGAAGAGACAGACCCGCCGGAATTTGACATGAAATGTGAATCTCTCCTGCCTGTGCTTCGGGGTGAAGTTGAAGTGCATTTTCACGCGCATCGTGCCGATGATATTTACACGGCGGTCAGAATTGCGAAGGAATTTAATCTGAACTATGTGGTTGTTCATGGAACGGAAGCTTATCTGATTGTCAATGGCCTGCTTCATGATCAGGTGAGAGTTCTTGCCGGCCCGATTTTGTGCGACCGCAGTAAACCGGAATTGAAGAATTTGACACCGTCCTGCCCCGGCATTCTTGCAAAAGCCGGAATTGAGACGGCGATTATTACGGATCATCCGGTGATTCCCATTCAATATCTTCCGCTTTGCGCCGCTCTTGCCGTGCGGGAGGGAATGGACCCGGAGGATGCGCTGCGCGCGATTACCATCAATCCGGCAAAAATCTGTGGAATTGACGGGCGTGTCGGTACGATTGAAAAGGGGAAGGATGCCGACCTGACGGTGTTTGCTTCCAATCCATTGTCTCTGGAGTCAAAACCGCTCTGTGTTATTGTGGGCGGAAACGTGGCTTTTGGCGGCGAAAATGGCGCCAATGCGGCAATTTAATTGTGATCTATTTCTTTTTCTCGGGGCGTATGTTATAGTATAGATAGGGGAATGATTTCCTTTAAAGTACGCTTAAGGAGATGTTGTCATGAAGATCACGATTACCGGCAGAAAAGTCAGCCTCAGGGATCATTTTAAAGATCTTGCAGCGAAAAAACTTTCGCGTTTCGACCGCATTTTCGATGAAGACGCAGAGGCGAAAGTAGTCGTAACCGTACTGAAGAACCGGCAGACCGTAGAAATTACGATCCGGTCCCGCGGAATCTTTTATCGTGCGGAGTCAACAGCAGACGAGATGAACGTCGCGTTGGACAACGTGATTGATGCACTTTCCAGGCAGATTCGCAAAAATAAAGCGCGTCTTGAAAAAAGGATCCATATTTCTGCAATCAGCGATACTTTTCAGGAACTTCCGGAGGATCGGGAAGAAGAACCTGACGAATATAAAGTTGTCCGGACAAAACACTTCTTTGTAAAGCCGATGAGTGTGGAGGAAGCAATCCTTCAGATGAATTTACTGGAGCATCAATTCTTTATGTTCCGCAATCAGGAGGACAACCAGATCAATGTGGTTTACCGGCGTAAAGACGGCCGTTATGGGCTTCTGACACCGGATGGAGAATAAAGACCCACCGAAGAAATAAAAATAAGCGGGAATACGAACAGGAAAGGGCTGCAGGGCGCGGCCCTTTCTTTCTGAGGAGAGATAAAATGGAAGATTTTAAATTGGTTTGCCCCTGCATGCTTGGCGTAGAGGGGCTCGTTGCCGATGAACTGCGCCGCATGGGTGCTGAAAAGGTAGAGGCACAGAACGGGCGTGTGATTTTTGCCGGTTCCCCCGAAATGCTGGTCCGCGCCAATCTTTGGGTGCGCTGTGGGGAACGAATTCAGATTTTTATGGGTGAGTTTGCGGCCAGAAGCTTTGAAGAACTGTTTCAGGGTGTGAAGGCATTGCCCTGGGAACGCTGGATCGGCAGACAGGACGCGTTCCCGGTAAAGGGATCAAGCTTGTCATCCAAACTCGCCAGTGTGCCGGACTGCCAGTCCATTATAAAAAAAGCGGTTGTGGAACGCCTGAAACAGAAGTATGCCGTTCGTTGGTTTGAAGAAACGGAAACGAAGTACCAGATCCAATTTTTGATTTTAAAAGACAGGGTCAGCCTGATGATCGACACCTCCGGAGAGGGACTGCACAAGAGGGGCTATCGGGCAAATTCAATTATTGCGCCGATTAAGGAAACGCTCGCCGCTTCCATGGTATCTCTTTCGCGCGTGCGCAGGGATGCCCATCTGATCGACCCGTTCTGCGGTTCCGGTACGATTTTGATTGAAGGTGCGATACACGCGAGAAATATGGCGCCCGGTGTTGACCGTCATTTCGCGGCGGAGGAATTTTCCTGCATTGGGAACGAGGTCTGGACCAGGGAACGGGAGCGTGCAAAAGACATGGAGCGGCGCGATGTGCCGTTTGAGGCTTTTGGTTACGACAATGACCCCGCCGCGGTTCAGCTGACTTTGGAAAATGCAAAAAAAGCAGGGGTAGGGGACTGTATTCATGCGGAACAGAGGGACGTTTCCCAGTTCCATGCGGAAGGGGAGTCCGGTTGTGTAATTTGTAATCCCCCTTACGGAGAGCGTCTGCTTGACGTCAATCAGGCGCGGGAACTGTACCGTCTGATCGGCAAGTCCTTTGAGCGCAGGCATTTCTGGAGCTATGCCATTATCAGCCCGGACGATACCTTTGAAGCCTGCTTTGGACGCAAGGCGGATAAACGGAGAAAATTGTATAACGGAATGATTCGCTGCCAGTATTATATGTATTTTAAGTAGGGAAGAACGCAGAAACGGCGGAAACGGAAGAAATTGAGGATGGACGAAAAGAAATTCGGAGCGGATTTTTCAGGTCTGTTTTAGTCCATACCAGAGGGGAAAATGGATGCGGTATGTCATGATTGTGAATCCCGCCGCGGGAAAACGAAACGCGGCGGATACGATTTTGCCGGGGGTCCGGCATTTTTTTATTGAACAGGGATGTCATCCCATATGTTATCAGACACGGCAGCCCGGGGAGGCGGCCCGGCTGACCCGAAGGGAAGCGGAAAACGGAGATGCGGTCAGAATTTACGCGTTTGGCGGCGACGGAACCCTTGGGGAGGTAGCTCAGGGCGCAGCAGGAAAAAATAATGTGGAAATCGGAATTTTTCCCTGTGGGTCAGGCAATGATTATATTAAAAATTTCGGTTTGCCAGAAGATTTTCTTTCACCTCAAAAACAGCTGGCCGGAAGTTCGCGGCCTGTCGATTTGATTCAAACGGAACTGGGTGTTTCCATTAATCTGTGTTCGGTTGGAATGGATGCGATGGTGGCATTGTATATGGAGCGCATTAAGCGCCTTCCACTTGTCAGCGGCCCTGCTGCGTATGATTTGGCACTGCTTCGGGTCCTTCTTGGCCAAATCGGGGAGCATATGAAAATTCGCATTGACGATTCTGAAACATTTACCGGGTGCTTTATCTTCGCTCTTGCGGCAAGCGGCAGATTTTACGGCGGGGGTTACTGCGGTGCGCCGCAGGCATTGCCGGACGATGGTCTGCTGGATTTTATTCTGGTTCGGAAACCGCCGCTTTATAAAATCCCAAAATTAGTTGGAATGTATAAAGCCGGCCGGCATATCGGGGCCAAAGAGTTTCAGGATATTTTGACTTTTCGGCGCGGAACGAAGATGGAAGTTGTAGCCGAAAAGCCGGTTGCTTCTAATCTGGATGGAGAAGTTTCTTTAATAAAAGCCGCCCGCTTTCAGACTCTTCCTTCAGCAGTTCGTTTTATTGTGCCGAAAAATGTATGATGGTTGGAATTTGTAAATATTTTGTGAAATCCTGTTTTTTCTCAAAAAACCTCTTGATTTTTAACGGGGAAGCAGATAAAATGATGTTAGCACTCAGATGTAATGAGTGCTAAACGAAACAATGATTAAGGAGGATATATTATGACTGTAAAACCTTTATTAGACAGAGTGCTTATTAAAATGGAAGAAGCCGAGGAAACCACGAAGAGTGGCATTATTTTGGCCGGTTCCGCGAAAGAAAAACCGCAGATCGCCGATGTAATTGAAGTTGGCCCGGGCGGACTTGTGGACGGCAAAGAAGTTACCATGTATGTTAAAAAAGGTGACCGTGTGATTACCAGCAAATATTCCGGAACAGAAGTAAAACTGGACGGCAAGGATTATACACTTGTTCGTCAGAGCGATATTCTTGCAATTGTGGAATAAAATACAGATTACCTTTTAACAAATATAGAAATTTGGAGGAATCAGAGTTATGGCAAAACAGATTATATATGGCGAAGATGCCAGAAAAGCACTGTTAAACGGCGTAAATCAGCTTGCCGATACAGTTAAGATTACCCTTGGACCTAAGGGCCGCAATGTTGTTCTTGACAAAAAGTTTGGCGCTCCTCTCATTACCAACGACGGTGTTACCATTGCGAAGGAAGTTGAGCTGGAAGACGCATTTGAGAACATGGGCGCACAGCTTGTCAAAGAAGTTGCTACAAAGACCAACGATGTGGCTGGCGACGGCACCACAACCGCGACTCTGCTTGCACAGGCACTGATTCGTGAAGGCATGAAGAACGTTACTGCGGGTGCAAACCCGATGGCAGTCCGCAATGGCATTCAGAATGCGGTTAAAGTTGCGGTGGAGACCCTGAAGAAACATTCTAAAAAGGTTTCCGGCCCGGACGACATTGCGCGTGTTGCGGCAATCTCCGCATCCAATGAATTTATCGGCAAACTGATTTCCGAAGCGATGGCGAAAGTCACTTCAGACGGCGTTATTACCGTTGAGGAATCCAAAACGGCTGAAACTTATTCCGAAGTCGTAGAAGGCATGATGTTTGACCGCGGCTATGTGACCCCGTACATGGTTACAGACACTGAAAAAATGGAAGCCGTCATCGATGATGCGTATATCCTGATTACAGACAAAAAGATTTCCAATGTTCAGGAAATTCTCCCGCTTCTTGAAAAAATTGTTCAGTCCGGCAAGAAACTGGTTATCATTGCGGAAGATATTGAGGGCGAAGCTCTCTCCACTTTGATTTTGAATAAACTGCGCGGAACTTTCACTTGCGTCGGCGTAAAAGCCCCGGGCTTTGGCGACAGAAGAAAAGAAATGCTGCAGGATATTGCGACTTTGACCGGCGGCCAGGTCATTTCCTCCGAACTTGGCATGGAACTGAAAGATGCAACCGTTGATCAGCTGGGCCGCGCACGTCAGGTAAAGGTGGACAAGGAAAACACCATTATTGTTGACGGTTCCGGTGACAAGAAGCAGATCGAGGACCGTGTTGGTCAGATCCGTTCTCAGATTGACAAGACAACTTCTGATTATGACAGGGAAAAACTGCAGGAGCGTCTTGCAAAGCTGTCCGGCGGCGTAGCAGTCATTAAAGTCGGTGCTGCGACTGAGATCGAAATGAAAGAAATGAAGATGCGCGTCGAAGATGCTCTGGCTGCAACCAAGGCTGCAGTGGAAGAGGGCATTGTTGCCGGCGGCGGCGTTGCTCTGCTGAACACGATTTCCGACGTAAAGAAATATGTTGACAAGTCCGAAGGCGATGAAAAGACCGGTGCCAAGATCGTTTTCCGCGCACTGGAAGAGCCGGTTCGTCAGATCGCTGCCAATGCGGGACTGGAAGGATCTGTTATTATTAACGAGATCCTGAAGTCCGGCAAGGCTGGTTATGGATATAATTTCCAGAACAATCAGTATGGCGATATGATTAACTTTGGCGTTGTAGACCCGACGAAAGTGACTCGTTCTGCACTGCAGAATGCTGCTTCCGTTGCAGCGATGGTGCTGACTACGGAATCCCTTGTAGCGGATAAGAAAGAGCCTGCCGCTCCTGCTGCTCCTGCTGCTCCGGATGCCGGAATGGGCGGAATGTATTAATTTCAACAGAAACCGAAAAAGAACGGACGCGCAATGCGTGTCCGCTCTTTTTTTCTCAAAAATAGCAGGGCACCAAACGGTGCCCTGCTATTTTTGCTGAGGGGAAATTCTAAAAAATCCCACATGCAAGAAGTCACAATCCCCCAATTTATCAGTCCATCTTTTCACAACGCAGCAAGGGTTAACGTGTGGGGCGCGGTTCACTGGATTTGCCCCGGGATAAAGGGCTGAAAAGAGTACTGTGCTATGGCTGTTACGTTCCATAACACAGCACTTTCAAAAGCAAACACAATTTAGCGTGCTGATTTTTTCCTGTACAAAATCAATGGAAGGAAGTCTAATATGCTTGCATTGCGCGGTGACTCCGCTGTATATGAAAGCAACTTTCCGTGTGCAAAAGACAGGACGGCGATTCACCGGCAAAAGTCAATGTGCCTGAACAAAGGTGCGGCGGCTTTATTATTTAAACATCTAAAGCATATTTCTCTGGATGGTTCTGATCAATAAAGATCTTAATCGGCTGGCCTGCTTGATATTCGGGAGCCGTCCAATTCACAAAACTTTTTCCATGATATTCTTTTCCATTCACGCAATAGTTAAAATAGACAAGATGCGGATGACTGCTATCAGTGTTGTCAATACGGAACGCACTTCGATTAACGGTGAGCCAATACAGAGCTTTTGAAGCAATGACGGTCCCTGTTACAGGATAACCGCTGGCTATGATTTTCTTTTTTTGTCCCAATAAAAGCATAAACTCACCCTTACTTTGACTTTTTCCTTATATTACCAATTATAACCCTAATATTGATTTTTGCAAGACCTGTTTCCAAATATTTCCTTAGCGAAAGCCGCCGAGCCTTAAAAAGGTACGGCGGCTTTTGCTGTTTACCGGTTAAATGAAAGAGATAATAAATCAGGAATGCTGATGAAACCATTGCAGCATCTGTTCGCCGAGGCGTTTGATGCAGCCGGATTCCATAGGGTAAACCAGCCCGGCAGACCGGACCAGTTCTTCATAAGTTTTGGTTCCGCCGGCCTTCACAAAAGTTAAGTACCGGGAGAAAGAGTCTTTCCAGTTTTGTTCAGAGTCAATCCAGAATTCCAGCGCTGCTGTCTGTGCCAGGCAGTAATCAATATAGTAAAGAGGGAAAGAGTAGATGTGATGCTGGCGCTGATATCCTCCGCCGTCCTGGAAAAACGGCAGGTGGTCAAAGTCGATCCAAGGGCGGTATTTTGCTTCCAGCTGTTTCCAGACCTGCTTCCTTTCCGCAGGGGTAAGGTTTGGCTGTTCGTACATTGTGGCCTGAAATTCATCCACAAGACAGCCGTAAGGAATAAAGCCGATGGCTTTTTCTAACTGATACAGCTGGAATTTTTTCGTTTCATCCCCGAAGAACATCGGGTCCCATTTGCGTGAAAATAATTCCATCGACATGGAATGAGTTTCCGCGGCGTCCATTGTCGGCGTCCTCAGTTCCAGCAGGGGGAACTTTCTGGCCTGATAGCTTGCGAAGGCATGGCCGGCTTCGTGGGTTAAAACATCCACGTCCCCGGCTGTTCCATTAAAGTTGGAAAAAATAAACGGAGATTCAAAATCCGGTATTTCCGTGCAGTATCCTCCGGTTGCTTTCCCTTTCTTGCTGTCAAGGTCAAAGAGTTCATTTCTTACCATAAAATCAAAAAATTCACCGGTCTCCGGGCTCATTTCACGATACATCTTTTGTGCCTGTTTCACTAGGGTCTGCCGGTCTCCCGTTGGGGCGGGATTCCCATCCGGAAACAGGTTTTGGTCGTCGTAAAATTTCAGATCGGGCAGTCCAAGGCGTTTTGCCTGCCCTTCTTTAATTTTCATAATCACCGGAACCAGATCGTTTGCCACCTGGTCACGGAAAATTTTTACTTCATCCGGGCCATAGCAATTGCGGCCCAAACGGTCGTAACCGAGGCGCACATAATTTGCGTACCCCAAATGTTTTGCCTGCGCGGTTCGGTTTTGGATCAGATCTGCATAGATTTGGTCCAGTCTTTGGGCGTTTGACAGAAAAAATTCTGCGGTTTGTTCCCAAGCGGATTTTCTGGTCGGTCTGTTTTGGGAGGTTTGATACTTTTGAATTTCAGACAGATTCAGTGTCTTTTCGTGGAATGTGATCTTGGCGGAAGCGAGGAGCTTTTCATACTCGGTTACAAGTGCGTTTTCCTTTTGCTTCAGGTTGATAATTTCCGGTGAAAAAGAGCGCATTGCAATTTCGATATTTTTAAAAAACAATTTTCCGGTCTTTTGTTCTAGTTCATTTTTAACCTTTGAGGAAAGGATGGCCTTGTAAAAGTTCTGTATGGATTCTTCAAAAATGGGGTTGTTTGCGTCAAAAAAAGCCATTTCTGCTTCATAAAACGGGTCGACAGTGTTTACGCTGTTGCGAATTGCGGCAATGGTGCCCATTGATTGAAAATGGCCCAGCAATGCTTCATGCTGCAAAATGAGGTCATACTGTTCGGCGGCATCGGAACAGTTCTGAAATTTTCGAGTTATTTCTTGATATTCTTTCTGTATTGCGCACAGATCGGGACGCTTATATTCCATATCGGCAAATTTCATGCAATCTCTCCTTTTGGCTATTATCATTGGTTTGAACTGATTGAAATATGATTCTCATTATAGTACAAGATTGAAAAAAACGGAAGTGCCGGGCTGCGGCACATTGCGGGAAAAGGCCATAGAGAATCCGTTCTTAGTCATGAAGTTAAAAAACCGCCATATAAATGATAGTAAGAAGATCATCCGGCGTTTGCCAAAACAAAAGTGGATTCGGCAGATACTTTGGGAGGGAAAAATGTGAACGATTTCTATTCCTGGTCGATTCTGGTGACTTTTACGGGATGTTCTGCGGCGACGGGGATTATGACACAATTCCTGAAAAATACGTTTCAAAAGCTGCCGACGCAATGGCTGAGCTATTTCATTGCCCTGATCATTCTGTATGCGGCTACCTATTTTACAGGAGCACTCACACTGCCGAAGGCGGCGATCATCCCGCTGGATGCGGTACTGGTTGCTTTGGCGTCAAACGGAGCCTACAGTGCGGTACTGCGGGTGAAAAACGGCAAGCCATTGTAACGGATTGTTTCGCACACGTGCCTTTTGAACTTCGATTTTTTCATTTCCGTGGTATAAATAAGACAAGACCAGAATAACAATTACGTAGAAATAAAAAAAGGAGAGGGCCTCTATGGATTATATGCTTGACCGCGAGGCGATGGCAGTCGGCGAAGTCATTTTCGACGGATGTCAAGAGCAGCCTGTCGATCTCAACATCAGTCTGCCGGATTACTGCCCGGATATACAGCGTATTTTAAAATGCCAAATCTACCCGAGAATCGGGTCACGGTCGATCTCCGGCGACCGTCTGATGCTGGAGGGGGGCTTTACCGTAAAGGTCTTTTATCTTGACCCGGACGGAACGCGAATCCGCTTCTGTGACAGCACCGACACGTTTGCAACGGAGATAGCCCTGAAAGAACCGGTCGAAAACGCGCAGGTTTATGCGTTTCCGCGCGTGGAATATATCAACTGCCGCGCGACCAGTCCGCGGCGTCTGGATATTCACGGCTCTTTTTCGGTCTGCGCCAAGGTGATGGTTCAGGGCCAAACCGAAGTCGTCGGCAATATTGTCGGCTCTGATGTTGAACAGCAAAAAGACACCATGCCGGTGAATAACCTGGTTGGGTTCTGCCAGCAACAGTTCAGTGTGGATGAAATTCTGGAGCTTGGCGGAGGAAAACCGCCGGCGGACAGCATCATGCGTTCAGAAGCGTTTGCCGTTCTTCAGGACTTTAAGGTGACCGCAGGAAAGCTGATGGTTCAGGGCGATGTGTGCGTTAAATTTCTATATGATACGACGGAAGAAAACAATATGCCGGAAGCGATGGAATTTACGATTCCGTTTACCCAGATGCTGGATTGTGCCGGTGTGACGGACGACTGTCTTTGTGACGTAAAGCTGGAAGTCATCGGGGTGGAATCACAGATTAAAAATGATTATTCCGGTGACAAGACATTCTTTGACACTCAGGTCCGTTTGGTTGCCAGTGCCAATGCGTATCAGGAATCAGAGGTTACGGCGGTCAGCGATGCGTATTCCAGGGATTATGACTTGAAAATTGAATCCAAACCCAAGACACTGGATACCCTGACGGAACTGGTCGGAGATACCACGGTGCAGAAAAATACTCTTTCGGTGGAAGACGGCACGGTTTCCAAGGTGATTGATATCTGGAATGAGATGAGCAATGTAGCCGCTGAAACGAAAGACGGGCAGGTAACGTTTAAGGGAAAATTCAGTCTTTGCGTTTTGGCGCTCAATGAAGAGAACGAGCCGTTCTATTTCGAGCGTCTGCTCGATTTTGAATATACCCGTGCATGCACAAGTTCCGGCGGCAGCCTGAAATGTGACGCGCAGGTGGGCGTCGGCGGGATCAGTTTCCGGATTATGGGCAGTGGAATCGAAGCAAAAACCGAATTGCGCCTTACGGCGGAAATTTACAGCCGGCAGACCTTTCAGGCGATTACAGCGGTTACGGCGGATGAAGAGAGACCGGTTTCCCGCGATAACTCTGCGGCGCTTTGCATCTATTATGCGGAAGCCGGAGAAAACCTCTGGAACATTGCCCGGAACTACCGTACTTCGGTGGATCATATCAAGCAGGAAAACGGCATAACCGGCAATGTAATGGAAGACAAGGGGATGTTGTTAATTCCCATGTAAAAGCGGTTTATCGGCACCGGAATGAATTCATCTCAGCCTGAGGGGGAGGTAAAATGGAAGAACACAGCAGCAATATTTACAAAGATATTTCGGAGCGGACCAATGGCGATATTTACATAGGAGTTGTCGGACCGGTCAGAACCGGCAAGTCCACTTTTATTAAACGCTTTATGGACACAATCGTGCTCCCAAACATGGAATCCGATTACAAACGTGACCGCGCGGTGGACGAAATGCCGCAGTCGGCTGCGGGGCGGACCATTATGACTACGGAACCCAAATTCGTTCCGGAGCAGGCCGTTACCGTCAGTATTGATCAGACGGCCACATTCTCCGTTCGAATGATCGACTGCGTGGGTTACATTGTCCCCAGCGCGCTTGGTTATATTGAAGACGATAACCCCAGAATGGTCAGAACGCCCTGGTATAATGACCCGATCCCGTTTAATATGGCGGCGGAAATCGGTACTAAAAAGGTCATTACAGAGCACTCTACCATTGGCCTGGTTATCACCACGGACGGAAGCATCAGCGATATCCCCCGCGACGAATACGAAGAGGCGGAGGAGCGTGTGGTCGATGAATTGAAAAAAATTGACAAACCGTTTATTGTTTTGCTGAATTGTGTTGACCCGGAAAGTAATGAATCCAACACATTAGCAGGGCAGCTGCAGAATAAATATGGAGTGCCGGTGGTTCCGGTCAACTGCCTGCAGATGGAAGAAACGGAAATCAGGACGATCCTTGCCAAGATCCTGTTTGAATTTCCGGTTCGCGAAATCCGCGTTGACATGCCGAAATGGCTTTCCGGTCTGGAAAAAGAGCACTGGCTTCGCAATGCAGTTTATTCCACCATTCAGTCTGCCGCGTCTAAGGTTGGCAGAATCAGAGAAGTGGAAAATATCATCGGAGAAGTCGGGCAGTGCGAATATGTGGAATCTGCCCAGACAAATTCTGTCGAGCTGGGCTGCGGACACGCGCGCATCGGTCTTTCCCTGCAGCCAAACCTGTTTTATCAGGTGCTGGGGGAGAAAACAGGGCTGGAAATCAATGATGAAGGCAGCTTGATGGATCAGGTTCTGAATATGGCGGAGATGAAAAAGGAATATGATCGGATTCGGGATGCTTACCAGGATGTGCAGGAGAACGGGTACGGTATTGTGATGCCTACCATTGACGAACTCAGTCTGGATGAGCCTGAAATCATTCGGCAGGGCGGAAAATACGGAATTCGTCTGAAAGCGGCGGCTCCGTCTATCCACATGATGAAAACACGCATCACGACAGAGATCACCCCAATCGTCGGTTCCGAACAGCAGTCCCAGGAATTGGTAGAGTATATTCTCAAGGAGTTTGAATCCAATCCTTCTCAGATTTGGGAATCGAACATTTTTGGGAAGAGCCTGCATGAACTGGTGAACGAGGGGCTGCATAATAAATTGACGAGGATGCCGGAAGATGCACGCGGTAAGGTGCGCGAAACCATTGAGCGGATTATCAACGAAGGCTGCAATGGCCTGATCTGCATCATTTTATAAATAAGATGGAATCAGCATTGGTCAGTTGTGCGAAAAAAGTCCCTGAAAACGAGTTGTGTTTTCAGGGACTTTTTCGTTCATTTTATAAGGCGGCAACATGGCGCAGGAGCTGCGTGGCTTTGCTTACTTCTTCTTTTTCTGTGCTTGCTCATTCTTTTCTGCGGCTTTTGCAAGTTCGCTTAAAATTCGTTCGGATGCAGTCCGGCGGGCATTGGCTTCCACGGAAAGTGCGACGGCCAACCGGGTTAAGTCCGCTTCGCTCTGCTGTGAGGTGGAGCGAATCCGGTCACAGACTTCTTTCATTGCGGCTGTCTGCAGGTTGCAGAATCGGTCATGCATTTCGCTTTGGGTTGCGTTTAACCGCAGATATTTTACCAAAGAAGAAATATCCTGAATGGAAAGAACCTGCTTCAGCATGCAGATGACAGTTAAAACGGCCAGATGTTCGCGGGAATATTTTTTCTGTTCAGGCCGCGGCAGAACCCCGTCCTTAACGTAATTATTAATCATACTGGAGGTCAGCAAATTTGTGCCTTCATCCCTTGCATACAGGCTGAGCTGTTTGTTCATGTAAGTCAGGACCTGGTCCATGTAAAGGTAAATCTCTGGCAGCCGGTCCCATTCTACCGCCTTGGATTTTTCAATTTGCCCGACCCATTCCTCAATTCGATCGGTTGCTTCGCTCATGTTGCGTTCTCCTTTCTTGTGCTTTCGCAGGCGGCATAGCGGCTTGGCGGAATGCCGATAAACCGCCGGAATACTCTTGAAAAATAAAGCTGATCGGAAAATCCTGTGGAAAAGGCGGCTTCTCCGACGGTCAGGTTTCCCGTCTTTAATAGTGCCGCAGCTTTTCTGATTCGATATCGCATGAGATATTCGTTGGGCGGCATGGAAATATGCTGCATGAACAGGCGATAAAGATGGCTGCGGCTGATCCCGGCGCTTGCTGCGACGCTGCTGACGGTAATGTCGCTTGAATAATTGTAATCGATAAATTTAATTGCTTTTTTTACATATTCATAGCCGTTGTTCTGTGGCTGGGGTGCCTTCCCAAACTGGTCCATCAGCGCGGCGAGAAACAGGAGCAGCCCTGATTCCATACGTGCTTCTTCGCTGGGACTTGTGCCGGAAGAGTTGCAGATTGCGGTCAGCAGGCGCTCCAGCTTGTCGTCTCCGTCATAATGGAACACCGGTTCGCGACCCAAAAGCCCGGTCTGTTCCATGAGACGCTTTGCATCGCTTCCATTGAATCCGACCCAGCAGTAAGTCCAGGGGTTTTGGTCGTCTGCGGCATAAGAAACAAGCTGGGAAGGAACGACGAGAAAGCCGTCGCCGACGGATAGCCGATGCTGTTTTCCGGAGCAGCGAAAAATCCCGCATCCGGAAAGAATGTAGTGAATCAGATAATGGTCGCGCACAGCGGGCCCCCAGGAATGGCGCGAGGCACAGCGCTGGACTCCACAGCTGTAAACTGCAAGCCCAAGGCTGTTATGAAATGGGTCACGAAACGAACGGCGAAATTCATCTTCTCCCATAAAGTCGGTTTCTCCCTTGTTTTCTTCCTATTTATTATAATTCCGAGCCGCCTGATATGCAATAAAAAATAGAAAATGATGAAATACATAAAATCAAAAAATATGGAAATGTCATTGCAATAAAATTTGTGATTCGTTATAATAAAATAAACTTATTAAATTCTGCGGGCAGTGTAAACTAAAATCTTGATTTGGGAGTGGATATGGGATCATGGGCTTTCAACAGGGAATGCAAACTTCGGTGACAGTTTTAATTACAGGGCTTGTAGTCGTGTTTTCAATGCTGATTTTTCTGACACTGGTTATCAAGGGCTACAGCAGTGCGGTGCATTCGATACAGGTCAGACACAAGCAGAAACAAACGAAAAGCGGACCAGGCCGCTCAAAATCCGGACAGGCTCCGGGTGCGGCACCGCTGCCGGCGAAATCGATGGAACAAAATCCAGCTGCGCAGGGGGAAATTCCAGGCGAAGTGCTGGCGGTGCTTGCAGCGGCAGCGGTCAGTATGGTTCCCGGCGGAACCGTTACTTCTGTTCGCCGTGCTGCGGCGGCAAATCCAGGCAGGTCATCCTGGAAGATGGCGGGATTGTTTGAAAATACGCGGCCGTTTTAATCGGCGAAGCGAGAGGGAAAAGGGAAGGGTTATTAAGTGAATGTATTGAGTGAATTTCTAGAATCCGTTCAGAAAATATTTCAATCGTCCGGTTTAGCTGGCAATGATCCCAGAAATTACGTCATGATTGTCATTGCAGGCTTCCTCATCTATCTTGCGGTGAAAAAACAGTTTGAGCCGCTGCTGTTGCTGCCGATTGCGTTCGGGATGCTGTTAGTCAATTTGTATCCAGCCATTATGGCGGCTCCGACTGCTAAGGCAAACGGCGGTTTGTTTTATTATTTGTATCTGGGTGTGAAATTGGGGATTTATCCGCCGCTGATATTTTTAGGAATTGGCGCGATGACGGATTTCGGTCCGTTGATCGCCAATCCGAAGAGCTTTCTTTTGGGCGCGGCGGCACAGCTCGGTGTTTTTACCACGTTTATCGGTGCAACTATTTTAGGGTTTACTTCTTTACAGGCCGGGGCGATTGCAATTATCGGCGGTGCGGACGGGCCGACCGCGATTTTTGTGGCTTCTCAGCTGGCGCCGGAACTTTTGGGGCCAATCGCAGTGGCGGCATATTCCTATATGGCACTGGTGCCGATTATTCAGCCGCCCATTATGAAGGCGTTAACAACGAAAAAAGAGCGCCGTGTGCGTATGGAACAGCTTCGTCCGGTTTCAAAGCTGGAAAAGATTCTGTTCCCGATTATTGTTACCATTTTAATTTCGCTTCTTCTGCCGGACGCCGCTCCGCTGGTCGGTATGCTGATGCTTGGTAATTTGTTCCGTGAAAGCGGGGTTGTGAACCGGATCAGTAAGACGGCTCAGAATGAACTGATGAATATCATTACTATTTTTCTTGGAACAACGGTGGGTGCAACCGCGACCGGTTCGCTGTTCCTTACAGAGAGAACCATAGGGATTGTTCTTCTCGGATTGCTGGCTTTCGGGATTGGAACGGCCGGCGGAGTGCTGTTTGGCAAGCTGATGTGCCATGCCACCGGCTACAAAGTGAATCCGCTGATTGGTTCGGCAGGGGTGTCCGCGGTGCCGATGGCGGCGCGCGTTGCCCAGAAAGTTGGTCAGGAAGAAGACCCGGAAAATTTCCTTTTAATGCATGCCATGGGGCCGAATGTTGCCGGTGTGATTGGTTCCGCAGTCGCGGCTGGTGTACTGCTCAGTATCCTGCAGTAAGTAATTGATGTTGTTTTTTTGCCCGCACGGTATTCAGCCGTGCGGGCACTCTTTTGCACTTTTTTCGCAAAGGCAGCGGTTTGCACTTTTTATCAGAATACGATACAATGAAGAGCATACGGGCGATTGACCCGATTTTAATTTCTGGCGGTGGAGTATATGTCTGAATGGATCGAACTGAGAAAAAAGGTCCTTGAAAAGGAATTTTCCCGGATGAATACAAGGCAGAAGGAAGCGGTCTTTACGGTAAACGGTCCGCTTTTGGTTTTAGCGGGAGCGGGAAGCGGAAAGACAACGGTTTTGGTGAATCGAATTGCTAATCTGGTTCGCTACGGCAATGCTTATGGTTCCGAATCGGAACCGGAATTGACCGGGGAAGAACAGGAAGAGATTACCCGCTTTCTGGAAGGAAACCAAACACTGTCTGAAGATACAATTGAGCGGCTTGCAGTTGATCCGTGCCCGCCGTGGCGTATCCTTGCAATTACGTTTACCAACAAAGCGGCGGATGAACTGAAAAACAGGCTTGGTTCCATGTTGGGTGAAGCCGGGGCGGAAGTTTGGGCTTCTACCTTTCATTCCTCCTGTGCGCGGATGCTCCGCCGGGATGGGGAATGCCTTGGATACACCAGGCATTTTACGATTTATGATACGGAAGATTCCCGCAGAGTGATGAAATCCTGCCAGAAACAGCTCGGAATTGACGACAAAAAGTTGTCTTATAAGGCAATCCTCGGTGAGATTTCCAGTGCAAAGGATAATCTGGTAGGCCCTGAGGAATATATCAGAGACGCGGGGGGAGACGAGCGCGCCGAAAAGATCGGCGCGGCATACCGCCTGTATCAAACCGCACTGAAAAAGTCCGATGCCATGGACTTTGATGACTTGATTTTAAATACTATTTTGATGTTTAAAAAGGCACCGCAGGTATTGGAATATTATCAAAAGCGTTTTCGCTATCTTTTGGTGGACGAGTATCAGGACACCAGCCATGCGCAGTATACTTTTATCAAAATGCTTGCGGACAAAAGCCGGAACCTCTGTGTGGTGGGGGATGACGATCAAAGCATTTATAAATTTCGGGGCGCTACCATCGAAAATATTCTGAGCTTTGAAAAAACGTTCCCGCACGCGAAGGTCATTCGCTTGGAGCAGAACTATCGCTCCACCAAAACAATTCTGGATGCGGCCAATGCGGTGATTGCAAACAATAAAAACCGGAAAGGCAAAACTCTGTGGACGGAAAATCCGGTAGGGCGTAAAATCCAGATCAGAACAGCTTCCAGCGAACAGGATGAAGCTTCTTACATAGCGGACAGAATTTTGGAAGGGGCTGCTTCCGGACGCAGCTTTTCAGATTTTGCCGTTCTGTACCGGATGAATACGCAGTCCAATGCGCTGGAAAAAATGTTTTCCAAGTCCGGAATCCGATATCGGATTATCGGTGGACAGCGCTTTTATGACCGCCGTGAAATCCGGGATATGATCGCGTATTTAAATGTCATTAATAATCCGGATGATGAAGTACGACTTCAGCGTATTATCAACCGGCCGAAAAGGGCAATCGGGGACAAGACGGTGGCGCAGTCCATGGAAATTGCCGCACAATTGGGAGAGAGTCTGTTTACCGTTATCAGTCACGCGGATGAATTTGAACCGCTGCGGCGCGTGGCCCCGAAGCTTCTGGGCTTTGCAAAGATGATACAGGAGCTTTCCGATCTGGCGGCGGACAGCACTGTGGGATTGGGAGAATTGTACCAGCAGCTTCTTCAGAAAACAGGGTATTTGGAAGCGCTGATGACCTCCGGCGAAGATGATGCGCAGGACCGTGCCGACAATGTTCGTGAGCTGTCGACGAACCTGATTAAATATGAAGAGGACAACGGAACAGAAGCGAGCCTGCCCGGCTTTTTGGAAGAGGTTTCTTTGCTGACGGATATCGACAATTACGACAGTTCGTCCGATGCCGTGGTTCTGATGACGATGCATTCCGCAAAGGGCCTCGAGTTTCCGGTCGTTTTTCTGCCCGGCTTTGAAGAGGGGATTTTCCCCGGAATGCAGGTGATGTATAATCCGGGAGAAGTCGAAGAGGAGCGCCGGCTGGCATATGTCGCCATTACACGGGCCAGAGAAGAACTTTATATTCTGAATTCGGAGTATAGAATGTTATTCGGAAGCAGCCTTCACAACCAGCCTTCCCGCTTTATGAAGGAAATTCCGGAGGAGTTAACGGAGAAAACCAGGGCGCGCGATTGGAAAAAACCGAAACCCGGTGTTGCTGTTCCCACTTCTGCGAAAGAGGCCAGGGCGGCCACCATGAGTGCGGCACACAATTTTGGGCCGGCAATTCAGCCTGCTTCAACAACGAAGCTGGTTTTCAAGGCCGGCGACGGCGTTGCCCATAAAACATTTGGAAATGGCGTAGTCCTTTCCGCTTCTTCCATGGGGAACGATACCTTACTGGAAATTGCGTTTGACAAAGTAGGAACCAAAAAACTAATGGCAAATTTTGCACGTTTGCAGAAATTGTCATAATAACCCGCAGGTCCGCTCATAAAAATCCCCGCCTGAATGCAATGTCAGACGGGGACTTTTTGTTACTTTTTCTCTCCGGTCCCGCCTTTGTCGCCGGAGATATCGCTTACCTGGGGCGGGAAAAAGTCTTCGGTAGGGAATTCAATACGGCGGAACATCTCGCGCGGGCTGTCGGATGTAGGCTGGTATTCCTGTTCCGGAATACTGAATTCATAGGATGGAATCAGCATTGGAATGTTACGGACCAGCTGAACAATAGTGAACAGACCGATGGTCGCGTAAATAGCATGACTGCATCCATAGTCGAATTCGCCACCGTACAGATTGCAGATGCCTTCTGGAATTCCGTTGCAGATATCGGACCCCTGCGGCGGGCGGTCGCAGATTTTCGCGGAAAGACCAATCGGCTCGGAGACCCGGCAGACGGCTTTCGGCAGTACTTTGCCTGTGGTCACTTCAACGTCCGGGTCAGCTGCATCGCCGGATGCAAATGATTTTACATTGCCGTCGCTGCCAAACAGAATCACGCGCTTGTTTGCAAGGCAAACGCCGTGCAGCACGTTCGGGCAGGCAGACTGGGGCAGAAATACGTCGAGACAGATATCTAAGAAGAAGTTCATGTCTACGGCGAAAAACCCCTGGTTAAACGGCACGGGCTCCAAGTGCAAGAATACCTTGATGACTTCGACACTCCGGATTCTTACGTTACAGGCATTTTCAATCAGGTCGCGCTTTTCCGGAGTAAAATAGACCCTCATATCCTCGAGGTATTCCTTGGAACTGCAGGAATCATATACACGGTTTACATTGACACAGACGGCTTCTTTTACATTTCCGGTATTTTTGCAGCTTGGCGCTGTTTGTGCGTTTTGCGTTGCTGCAGCTGCTTCCGTACTGTTTCTATCCATAAAATCATCCTCCTAACACAAATTGAAACCTTGTTTCTCTATAACATTTTATGGCGGCGATTTCATTGTGTTACAGGAATTCTTTTACGGATAATTGAATTTGCGGGAATCTGTTTATCCCAGGAATCCGCTATTGCCCTGTTCCAAATTATTTACGGCGTTTTGAATGCGGCTTTTTGCTTCTGCGCCGGTAGTGGAATTTTCGATATACTGAATGACGGATTTCTGACCTTTATCATCCAGTAAAGCAAAATTTTTCATTGCGCTTTGATGCTGTGCCAATGACATCAACAGGCCGATCGGCATTTCGTTGGCATCAGATTTCAGTTTTCCCATTTTAATCCCTCCTGTTCTAACTTTTATTATTGTTGCGAAAGGGGCATCAGCCATACCAATTTTTTAATTGTAAAAATCTGTAATATTTCTACCCCAAGGCGTTGAAAAAAGTTGCATCACGAATCATATTTTGTTATAATGATTCGGATCGAAATCTATGATTAAGGGTTGAAAAAAATGGCAAAAGTTACATTGATCACATATACGCCATCTCCAGACCAACTCATTGCGCAGTCGGCCAGACTTTGTTATTCTTCCGCGTCTATTGAAGGAATACACCAAGGCCTGACACCGGAAAAAACAGCCTCTATGGTGGGAATGCTTGCAGAAATGGGCCATGACAGCCCTACTGAGCATGCCTCGTTCACGTTCGGAATTGAAGGGGTTTCCAGGTCTTTTCTTGCCCAGATCACCAGGCATAGAATCGCGTCTTACAGCGTGAAGAGCCAGCGCTATGTGAATGAAAAGGACTTTGAATTTGTAATTCCGCCTGAAATTGATGCAATTCCGCAGGCCAGGAAAGAGTTTCTTGCCGCCATGGAAGATGACCGCAGAAGATACGAAACCCTTTCGCAGCTGTTGTGGGAAAAACATAAAAAAGAATTGATGGAATCCGGAATGACGGAAAAGAAAGCGGCGTCGGCAGCCCGGAAAATGGCGAACGAGGACGCGCGGTTTGTTTTACCAAACGCCTGTGAAACCAAAATGATCTGCACGTTTAACGCCCGTTCACTGAACCACTTCTTTTCTCTGCGTTGCTGCAATCGCGCGCAGTGGGAAATTCGTGAAGTCGCAACCGAAATGCTTCGCCTTGCACGAAAAGCGGCGCCGGAATTATTTCAGCATGCCGGTCCGTCCTGTGTCCGCGGCGCTTGTTCAGAAGGAAAAATGTCTTGCGGAAAGGCGCGTGAAGTTCGGGAGTTTTTCTCAAATTTAGGAAAAGAATCATGAGCGGCAAATTGATTACCATTGATGGCCTGGACGGCAGCGGAAAGGCAACTCAGACAGAGCTGCTTTGCACAGAGCTGAAACGGCGAGGGGTCAACGTGCGCCGGGTTTCTTTTCCGGATTATGAGTCCAAAGCCTCCGCACCGATCAAAATGTATCTGTCGGGGGAATTCGGCAGTCAGCCGGGGGATGTGAATGCGTATGCAGCGTCCGCTTTTTTCGCGGTTGACCGCTTTGCCAGCTACGTGCGCGGCTGGCGAGAAGATTATCTGAACGGGGCACTGATTGTAGCGGATCGTTATACGACGTCGAATATTATTTATCAGCTTCCCAAATTGCCCCAAAACGAATGGAATCACTATTTAGAGTGGGCACAGGATTTTGAATATAACAAATTTGAGCTTCCTAAACCGGATTTGACGATTTATTTGGAGCTTCCGACTGAGATTTCTCAAAAGCTTTTAGACAAGCGCTACCAAAACAGCAGCGGAAAAAGAGATATTAATGAAAGCAACGTTGATTATCTATCCGCTTGCCGAAAAAGTGCCGAATATGCGGCGCGTTGTCTTTCGTGGAAAACCGTTATCTGTGAAAAGGGTGGAAGTCCCAGAAACAAGGAAGAGATTCACGCGGAAATTTTAAAAATTGTTTTGGAGGAATTAAATGATCAACTTTAGCTTCCCCGAACTGTCGGACCGCGAATGGCTTGCCCCCAAATTGTCTGCCAGCGGAAAGCTGGGCAGCGAGTCGGCTTTCGGCACGTTGTTTCTTTGGAAGAACACCTATTACTCCAAGATTTGCCGCGTTCAGGATGCCGTGCTTTTTTGTTTCAGCGGCCCGCTGCACACTTATAATATGCCTCTGTGTGACAAAAGCCGCCTGACGGAAATGATGGAACTGATGATTGCGGACGCGGCGGACAGGAAGATTCCTTTTCAGCTTTGGGGCGCGACCAAGGAACAGACGGAAGAACTGATGCAGCTTTTTCCGGGGCGGTTCCAATATGAGCTGGACCGGAATGGTTCCGATTACATTTATGAGTCTGAAAAACTAATCCGGCTGTCCGGCCGTAAATTTCATGGCAAGCGGAATCATATCGCTCAGTTTGAGCGGAAATATGACTGGAGTTACGAGGACCTTTCCCATGAAAACCTGGAGGACTGCCGTTCTGTTGCAAAGCAGTGGTGCAGGGATCATGGTGAAATTTATGATAAAAATGCATCTGCCAGCGAGCCCTGCGCCATCGATCGTGCATTAGACCATTTTGATGCGCTCCATTTGGCCGGCGGACTGATTCGGGTGGAAGGCAAGCCGGTTGCCTTTACCATTGGGGAAGAAATCAACCCGAACGTTTACCTTCTTCACTTTGAAAAGGCATTAGATGGATATGACGGGCTGTATGCCGTGATCAATCATGAATATGCCGCAAGACATCTGGAAAAATATGAGTTGATTAACCGCGAAGAGGATATGGGGATTGAAGGACTTCGAAAAGCGAAGCTTTCCTATCATCCTTTCCTCCTTCTAAATAGGTATCGGGTTACTCTTGCGGGCAAAAATGGAGATGCGGACAATTGATTGAACTGGCCGGATGGGACCTGCGCGCGGAACTTGCCGGGCTTTGGCAAATCTGCTTTCATGAGCCCAAACGGTATCCAAATTATTTCCTGAATAATTATTTTCGTCCGCAGGACTGTTTGGTCTATCGAATGGAAGGACGGGTTGCCGCAGCCCTTTATCTGCTTCCTGCCCGCATCGCACCGGACGGTACGCAGGCACATTATGTGTTCGCGGCGGGGACTTTGCCCGAGTTTCGTTCCCGTGGATTCATGGCTTCGCTTCTGGCTTATGCGGCGCTATACGGTGCGCGCCGGGGTGACAAATTTTCCGTGGTTCTTCCGGCAAATCAGCCGCTTTATTCATTCTATGAACAAAACGGATATTTTGACTATTACAAAATCCAGTCCGTGTCCATTGAGCGGGAGCGCCTGGTACAGCTGGCTTCCCCTTGTTCATCCTGCCGGGTGATTGCCTGCGCGTCTGAGTTAAATCGGCTTCGCAATTCGTGTCTTTGCCGCAGAAAAGGATCTGTTCTGTGGAGTGATAAGCGGTTTCATTTTACAATGGGATTCGGTTCCACTTACGGGGATGAGCTGGTGTGTTCCGGGCCTATGGACCACCATTCTTATGCCGTTTGCAGAAAAGCAAATGATACGGTTTGCTCTGTTCGGGAAGTAATGACTGCTCCCGGTGGATTTTCTGGGCTTGCTGCGGCTGTGTTAAAGCGTTTCCCGGCTAAAACCTATGAATTCCGTCTGCCGCCCGGCCAGGGGCTGTTTCCTGGTGAAGGAACGGAAGAGCGCTGTGGAATGATTCGGCCAATTGGCGGAGCGTTGTGGGAACCAGCTGTTGTTCTTCCGCCATACTTAGGGCTGGGGCTGGATTAACAGTTTGTCAGGAAAGAGGGAAAGATATATGATTTATTTATTCCTTGCACAGGGATTTGAAGAAACAGAAGCAATTGCGCCGCTTGACCTGCTTCGCCGTGCCGGCGCACAGGTCAAGACCGTCGGGGTCGGCGGAAAGAAAATTACCGGCTCCCACGGAATTGAAGTGACCGCTGATCTGGAAGACGGACAGGTTACTCTGCAAAACGCGGAGATGGTGATTCTGCCCGGTGGAATGCCGGGAACAAATAATCTGGAACAGTCCCCGGTGGTCAGCGCCGCTATTTCTTACTGTGCTGAAAACGGAAAGAAAGTTGCCGCAATCTGTGCGGCTCCGTCTATTCTGGGGCATATGGGACTGCTTTCCGGCCATCGTGCCGTTTGTTTCCCTGGCTTTGAAAAAGATTTGACCGGCGCCGAAGTAACGGTGGAGCCGGTCTGTGCCAGTGGTAATTTCATTACGGCCCGTGGTGCGGGAGTTGCCGTTCCGTTTGGGCTGAAGCTGGTGGAAGTGATGTTTGGAAAACAGAAGTCGGACGAAATCAAAGAAAAGGTTCAGTGTGTGTGAAAAATATTAAACTAGTAAAGAAAAATTTACGTGCGCAGTATCGCCAGTATCGTGAAAAAATGAATCCGGCTAAAAAGGCGCGGTACGATTCCGCTGTACTCAACCGGTTTCTCTCCCTTCGGGAATATAAACACATGCGCACGGTTTTTACCTATGTCAGCAAGCCGATTGAAGTGGATACAGCAATGCTGATCCGTTCTGTTCTCGATTCAGGAAGAAGGGTCGCGGTTCCGCGTTGTATTCCTGACACCTACGGAATGGAATTTTATGAAATCCATTCGTTGGAGGAATTAGTCGATGGAGCATACGGGGTTCTGGAGCCGGACCCTGCCGGCAAAAAGCCGGTGGTGGAAGTTCCGAAGAACAGTATCTGCATTGTTCCGGGATTCAGTTTTGATTCACAGGGGTATCGTCTTGGCTATGGCAAAGGTTACTATGACAGGTTTTTATCTGGATTTAAGGGCATGACCGTGGGGCTTTGCTATGCAGGCTGTGTCAAGCCTGATCTTCCTCACGGATACTATGACAGACCGGTCGATGTTCTTATTACAGAAAAATACATTCGCAGAATATCAGGAAAGAAGACCGGAATTTAAGATTTAACTCAAAGAAAGGAGGAAGGATATGAACGACGACGAACGGCAGGCTGAACAGGCGCATCGAGACAGGGTCGATAATTTTCGTCTTCAAATGGACGAGAGTATGGAGGAACTGCCAGAGCCAGAGCAAGAAATATACAGCACAGAATTCGCCGATCGATCCGATTCCGACTCCATTATGAGCAGTTACAGTAACAATCAAAGCAACAGCGGCAGACAAACAGAATATCAGAAGAAAGCCATGCAGCTTCATCGGCTGCGCGACCGTGAAAAAGGTGGAAAAAACAAACGCTTTTTTCGGTTCGTGTGGTTTATTATGGTTTTGTTTGTGTCCCTTCTTCTTGCGCGTTACCTCGTTTCCGGTGTCAACGACATGCTGGCAGTCGGACGGGAAAATATCAATGTGACGGTCGACATTCCGCAAAAAGCGACGCCCGGCCAGGTTGCACAGGCGCTTCATCAAGGCGGGGTCATTTACGATGAAGATTTTTTTATTTTTTACGCCAAGATGACGAATGCCCCCAGCCAGTTCGGCGGCGGTAGTTATGAGCTGACTACAGGCATGGATTATGAAGCGCTGCTGAATTCCCTGCAATCCAATACCAATCGGGTTGATACCGTCAAGTTGACGTTCCGAGAGGGGATGAATGCACTGGAAGTAGCAGATTTGCTGGAGAAGAACGGTGTGTGTACCGCGAAAGATGCGAAAACGGTATTTAACAGCGGAAGTCTGAACGAAAATTATGAGATGCTTCAGCAGATTACGAATTCGTCGGAGCGTTATTATGGGCTAGAGGGCTATTTGTTTCCGGATACCTATGAATTCTATAAAAATGAAGACCCGGAACAGGCAATTTCAAAACTGATTCGCAACTGCAACCGGAAGCTGACGAAACAGATTCGTGAAAAAGCGGAAAGTATCGATTTGACGCTGGACCAGGTGCTGACGCTGGCTTCAATGATTCAGGCCGAGGCTGCGGATAAAGATGATATGTACAAAGTATCCAGTGTGTTTTATAACCGTTTGAAGAGTCAGAAGCCCGAACTGTTGCATTTGGATTCTGACCCAACGACTTTTTATCCTTACCGCAAACAGTCCCTGGTGCCTGAAACGATCAGAGAAACTTATCGAAGCCGGTATGACACCTATACGGTGAAAGGGCTTCCGGCAGGGCCGATTTGCAACCCTGGAATGGATGCCATTGAAGCTGCGCTGAATCCGGCATCCACCAATTATTATTATTTTTGTCATGATGAGAATGGAAAAGCATACTACGCAAAGACAGCGAGCGGTCATCAGTCAAATCTGAAGAAAGCAGGGTTAAGATGACGGTGCGGGGAACAGGCCGGCCGGAGCTTCTGGCTCCTGCCGGGGACCGGGAAAGATTAGAAGCAGCGGTGCTGTTTGGCGCCGACGCGGTTTATCTTGCCGGTACGGAATTCGGAATGCGTACCGCTTCTCCGAACTTTGGGGAAAATGATCTTGATTCAGCCGTCCGGTTTGCTCACGATACGGGTGTAAAGGTTTATCTGACCTGCAATACCATTGCACATAATGAAGAATTGCCGCGGCTGCCTGACTTTTTTCGGAAGGTTCTTGCTGCCGGAGTGGACGCGCTGATTGTGGCGGATTTGGGCGTCCTTTGTCTTGCGCGCCGTTATGCGCCGAATATTCCAATTCATATTTCCACGCAGGCCGGCGTCGTCAATTACGAAGCCGCCAATGCGCTTTATCAAATGGGTGCGAAGCGCATTGTGCTTGCGCGTGAGCTGACTCTTGCTGAAATTGCTGAATTGCGGAAGAATACTCCGGAGGACTTGGAGCTGGAGGCTTTTGTTCATGGCTCTATGTGTGTGTCCTTTTCCGGGCGGTGCCTGCTTTCCAGCTATCTGACGGGCCGCGATGCCAACCGCGGTGACTGCGCGCAGCCCTGCAGGTGGAAATATGCCCTTTCGGAGGAAAAACGCCCCGGTCAATACTTCCCGATTTCCGAAGACGGGAACGGCACTTATATTCTCAATTCCAAAGATATGAATATGATTGAGCATGTACAGGAACTGATGGATGCGGGCGTTACCTCGTTTAAAATTGAGGGGCGTGCCAAATCCGCCTATTATGCGGCGGTTGTCACGAATGCCTATCGGCACGCGATCGACCATTTTCAAAAAAATCCAGGGCAGGAGCTGCCAGCGTGGATTCCTCAGGAATTGGAAAAGGTCAGTCACCGAGTGTACAGCACCGGGTTTTACTTTGGAAAAGAACCCGGTCAGGTTCTGGAAAACGGCGGCTATGTCCGCAGCTATGAAGTAATCGCGGTCTGCACGGGCCGTGCTGGGTCCCGCACGGTTCTGGCCCAGCGAAACCGCTTTTTTCGCGGGAGTGTGGCCGATGTGCTGGAACCCGGAAAGGAGCCGTACCTTTTGAAGCTGGACCGGATATTCGATGAAGCCGGAACGCTGCTTGAAACCGCCAATCATGCGGCGATGACCGTTTTGCTTGAAACGGACCGAGAAATTCCGGCCGGTACAATCTTCCGCCAAAAAATCACTCATGATTAAAAAATCCCTCCTCTGGCAAAGATAGCCTTGACGGAGGGATTCTTTATGGGGAAACGCACCATTGCATTCTTTTCTTTTCTGATGCTGGGAATGTTTTTCAGTGTTCTGATGGTGTTCCGCATTTCAAACGGGACGGAACTTGCACAGACGGCTGAACAGCAGTCAAACTATAAACTTACGGTAGCGGCGACCCGAGGTACCATTTATGACTGCCACCTTTCCGCCCTGACCGGTGCGGATTATCAGTATGTAGCAGCCGTTGTTCCGGGCATTGAGACAACGGCTGTGCTGAACCGTGTGCTGTCGGCTTCCCGCATGGACAGCCTTTATGAAACTCTGAGCGCAGGGCGTCCGTTTACGCTGCGGATTCCTTCAAAAATCGAGCAGGAGGGAATTGATGTTTTCACTGTTCAGGACCGCTACCCGGATTCCGGAACGGCTGTTCATCTTTTAGGATATCTGGATGGGTCCGGAAAAGGAGCATCCGGAATTGAAAAGGCATATGATTCCCTTCTCAGCAGCCAGCAGGGGCGGATTACCGTTACCTATAAGGTCGACGCGCTCAACCGTGTTTTGGCGGGGGAAGAAAAACAGGTGAGCGATACCACGGCGCGCAAAAACAGCGGTGTGGTGCTTACGCTGGATAAATATGTGCAAACGGTTGCGGAGCAGGCCGCGGATGAATATCTGACCAAGGGTGCGATTGTTGTTCTGGAAGTTCCAACAGGTAAAATACGCGCGATGGTCAGCCGGCCTTCCTATAATCAGAATGATGTTGCTTCCGTTCTGAAAGCAAAGGACTCGCCTTTATTGAACCGGGCGGTATCGGCTTACAGTGTCGGTTCTGTTTTTAAACTTGTCGCTGCGGCGACAGCGTTGGAATATGGAATTTCCCCCGATTACACATATGATTGTACCGGAGGCATTAATGTAGACGGCGGAGTTTTTCACTGCTATAATGCGGAAAGCCATGGAACGGAAAACATGAAACAGGCCATTGCAAATTCCTGTAATACCTATTTTGTAAACCTGATGCAGCAGGTTCCGCAGGAGAATTTTTTGAAAATGGCCGGGACTCTTGGGTTCGGCCGTGCATTTCAGCTGGCACCCGGGATTTCTTCCGGAGAGGGGGTTCTGCCTTCTCTGAAAAGCCTGAGTGTGCCGCGGGCGCTGGCTAATTTTTCGTTTGGACAGGGAAAACTGACTGCAACGCCGCTGCAGGTTGCCGCGATGACCAATGCCATTGCTTCGGGGGGTTTATTTACCTCTCCGTCTTTGTACGAGGGAACGGTTGATGAAAAACTGCAATACACCGATCAAACGCAGCAGGTTCAGGGGGAACGGGCCGTTTCTGAAAATACAGCCCGGCTTCTGCGCGAGTTTATGAAGGCCTCCATTGAAGAGGGGACCAGCCATGCGGGAAAGCCGGACCATGGCGGTGCGGGCGCAAAGACTGCGACGGCACAAACCGGGCAGTATGTTGACGGCACAGAACAGGTGGAATCTTGGTTTACGGGCTTTTTCCCATACGACCATCCGCAGTATGCCGTCACTGTTTTTGAAGAAGGCGGAGACGGCGGCGGCCGGACCTGCGGCCCGGTGTTTAAAGAAATTGCTGAGGAACTGTACAGGGCACTCGGCTAAAAATGGAGATTTCATTGACATTTGCGGAAAAACAAACTATAATAAAGCGTATTGTAATGTAACATTCTAACGGTGATGAAGGGCAGAAGATGCAGAAAGTCCGCGGCAGAGAGGAAATCCACGGCTGAAAGATTTCCGCGCGACAACTGTGTTCAGCCGGCCCGGAGCCCCGCAGCGGGGAGCTGCGGCGTATCCCGCGTTACGGGTGAATGAGAGGCGCTTGGCAGTCAGGCGTCATTTGGGTGGTACCACGGATTTTTCCGTCCCATTGGGGCGGGGAAGTCTATTTTTTTGCAGTGATTGCCGATTTTAGACGAAATGGAGATTCTGTAGAACATGAAATGGACGGGTCTAAACGAATTGCGGGAGATTTATCTCTCCTATTTTGAATCAAAGGGTCATCTGCGCCTTCCCAGCTTTCCGCTGATTCCGAAGGATGATAACAGCCTGCTGCTGATCAATTCCGGCATGGCGCCGATGAAAAAGTACTTTACCGGAGAAGTGACGCCGCCGCGCAAGCGCGTGACGACTTGCCAGAAGTGCATCCGTACCGGTGATATTGAAAATGTCGGTGTCACGGCGCGCCACGGAACATTCTTTGAGATGATGGGAAACTTTTCTTTTGGCGACTATTTCAAACATGAGGCGATTCCGTGGGCGTGGGAGTTCTGTACCAAAGTGTTGGAGCTGCCGGTCGACCGGCTGTGGGTAACCATTTATCTGAACGACGACGAAGCGTTCGATATTTGGGTTAACGAAGTGGGTGTCGACCCGAAACATATTGTTCGGCTTGGCAAGGAAGATAACTTCTGGGAACATGGTTCCGGGCCGTGCGGACCCTGCTCTGAAATCTATTTTGACCGTGGCGAGGAGTATGGCTGCGGTAAGCCGACTTGCGGCGTTGGCTGTGACTGTGACCGCTACGTCGAATTCTGGAATGTCGTTTTTTCGCAGTTCGACAGTGACGGGAAGGGCAATTATCCGCCGATGGAGCATCCGAATATCGACACCGGTATGGGCCTGGAACGTTTGGCCTGCATTATGCAGGGTGTGGACAATCTGTTCTTAGTCGATACCGTCCAGAACATCATGAAGCAAATCTGCAAAATTACAGGGGTCAAGTACGGCGATGACCCGAAAAAGGATGTTTCCCTGCGTGTTATCACCGACCATATCCGCAGTACCGTATTTATGATCGGAGACGGCGTCATGCCGTCGAATGAAGGGCGCGGCTATGTTCTTCGCCGTTTGCTGCGCAGGGCGGCACGCCATGGCCGTCTGCTGGGCGTTCACGATACGTTTCTGTGGAAAGTGGCGGATACCGTCATTGCGGAAAACCGCGGCGCATACCCGGAATTGGCTGAAAAGCGCGACATGATCGTCAAGTTGATGCGTGTGGAAGAAGAAAGCTTTTCCAAGACCGT
Organism: Oscillospiraceae bacterium; assembly: GCA_022650485.1. GTDB lineage: Bacteria > Bacillota > Clostridia > Oscillospirales > Acutalibacteraceae > Caproicibacter. The sequence continues at coordinate 93,646 of JALCPP010000001.1, forward strand.
CGACCAGGGGCTTTCTCTGGCGGAAGGCTATTTGGATGAAACGGTAAAAGCGGGGGGCAAAGTCTTTTCCGGCGCGGAGGCGTTCCTGCTCAGCGATACGTACGGATTCCCAATTGATCTGACCAAGGAAATCGCCGCGGAGCGCGGTCTGACGGTGGATGAAAAAGAATTCAGCCGCTTGATGCAGGAACAGAAGGAACGTGCCCGTGCGGCGCGTAAAAATGCCGGAGCAGATGCCTGGGCGGGGGAAAATGCCGCACTGGACGGAATCCCAGAGACTGTATTTGCCGGTTATGAGACCATGGAAACACAGGGGAAAGTACTTGCCATTCTGAAAGACGGAGAGCGGTGCCAGACCGCTACGGCCGGGGATCAGATCGCTGTTGTGCTTGATAAAACCTCTTTTTATGCCGAGAGCGGCGGACAAGTTGGCGATACCGGTGTATTGGAGTCCGACGGCGCGGTGGTTACGGTAACCGCCACAACGAAGAATCACGCGAAGAATTTTTTGCATCGCGCTCAGGTGAAAGCCGGGGAACTGCGTGTGGGCGATACGGTAAAAGCGTCGGTCAACACGCAGCGCAGGCTCGCAATTATGCGCAACCACACATCCGCACATTTGCTGCAGGCAGCCCTTCGCAGCGTTCTTGGCACACATGTGGAACAGGCGGGCCAGCTGGTGGATGAACATCGTGTCCGGTTTGACTTTACTCATTTTTCAGCGCTGACCGAGGAAGAACTTCATCAGGTTGAAACTTTGGTGAATCAGAAAATTTTGAGCGGCCTTCCTGTAAACTGCCGTGAAATGCCGATTGCAGAAGCAAAAAAGCTTGGCGCGATGGCATTGTTTGGCGAAAAATACGGCAGCGTTGTGCGCGTGGTTTCGGCGGGCGATTTTTCTCGTGAGTTCTGCGGCGGTACACACATGGACAATACGGCAAAAATTGGCTTGCTTAAAATAATTTCAGAAAGCAGTGTCGCCGCCGGTGTGCGCCGCATTGAGGCAGTGACCGGTGAAAATGTGCTTACCTATTTGAATGAAACAGTCGGCGAACTTCGTCGGGCGGCTTCTGCACTCAAAGTGAACAATCCGGCTGAGCTGGCACAAAGGGCTCAGCAGATTTCTGCGGACTTAAAGGAAAAAGACCGCGAAATTGAATCACTTAACGGTAAGCTGGCATCGATGAAGATGGAAAGCCTGTTTGCAGGGGCCAAGGATATCGGCGGTGTGCGCCTGATTACAGCCAAACTGGAAGGGGCGGACGCGGAAGCGCTCCGTTTGATGTGTGACCGTGTTCGTGCACAGGAGCCGGATCTGGTCGCCGTGCTGGCTGGTGTTCAGGGCGTCAAGGCAAATATTGCGGTTGCCTGTGCGAAAGATGCGCAGAAAACAGGTGCCCATGCGGGCAAAATAGTGAAAGAAGTGGCCAAAGTTGCCGGCGGCGGCGGCGGCGGCCGCCCGGACAGCGCCATGGCAGGCACGAAACATCCAGAAAAAATAGACGAAGCGTTAGCGGAAGCAGAAAAAATTGTTGCCAATATGATAAAATAAGGTTATAATTATGTGTCGGGATCTAATGCAAAGGAGGATTTGCCTTGGATTGTGTATTTTGTAAAATTGCCGCGGGAGAAATCCCGAGTAAGAAGGTTTATGAGGACGACCAGGTTTTGGCTTTTTACGACTTGGAACCTCAGGCGCCGGTTCATATTCTGATTATACCAAAGAAGCATATTGCATCCGCCGCCGAGATTACGCCCGAAAACAGTGCGGTTGTCGCGCATATTTATGAAGTAGCGGCACGCCTTGCAAAGGAAAACAAGCTGGACGGCGGGTTCCGTGTGGTCTGCAACGCAGGCGCAGACGGGGGCCAGACGGTTCCGCATCTGCATTTCCATCTGTTGGGTGGTCGTTCCATGAAATGGCCTCCGGGCTGAGGCGCAGATTAATTTTGGAAAGGTCGATCTTTTGTCATGAGTGAAAAGTATTACCATATGACGATCGCGGGGTGCGAACGTGACCTGCCGATCTGTCCGATCGACGAGCATCTCGACATAGCGGGCTTTATCATGCTGGGCGATGTGGAAATCACAGAAAAATGCGCGCAGGTATTGCTTGAAAAATGTCCGCAGCACGACGTGGTCGTTACGGCGGAAACCAAAGGGATTCCGCTTTGCTATGAAATGGCCAGGCAGGGCTGCGGCAAATATGTTGTAGCCCGCAAAGGCATCAAGGCATACATGAGAAAACCTGTTTCTGTGGAAGTAAAATCTATTACCACAGATCATCAGCAAAAACTCTTCCTCTCGGAGGAAGACGAGAAAGTGCTGCGCGGCAAGCGCGTCCTGATTGTGGACGACGTGATCAGCACGGGGGAATCCCTTGCCGCTATGGAGAAGTTGGTGGACATTTACGGCGGCAAAATTGTCGGTCGGGCCTGTGTGCTTGCAGAAGGCGACGCTAAGGACCGTAAAGACATTATTTATCTGGAACCTTTGCCGCTGTTTTCTAAGTAGGCAGCCTTTTTGGGGGAGATTATATGAAACGGCCGCTGGTGTTGGTGGGATTTACTTATCTGCTGACGCTGGCGGCCGCGGTTTATTTAGGCGCTCGCATTTCGTCAGTCCTGTTCTGGTGCTGCCTTGCGCTTTTCATGATATCTGTGGCTGTGCGCAGGCTCCGCACCGCGCTTGTGTTTCCCGCTGCGTTTTTAACGGCGGCAGTTGCGTTTGGCTGTTTTGCGGGATACGATCAGGCGGTCGTTCAGCCGCCCCGTGCATTGGACGGAACAGACGCAGAAGTGCGGGGAACGGTTTGCGAATTGCCGTATTCACAGTATGGACGATGGTATTATGTTATCAAACTTCATTCGGTTTCCATACCCGGCGCGCCTCAGCAGTTTAAAATACGACTGTCTTCAAAGAGTGAACTGGATGCCGGCCCTTATTCCGAAATCTGTTGTAAACTGCATTTCTTTCGACCGCAGGGCGGGGAAGGGTTCAGTTCCGAATCCTATTATGAGTCCCGCGGAATTCGAATGTTTGCGTATCTTTACGAATACGGTCGGACTGAAGTATCGCCGCCGAAGGCGAAACCGCCCTATTACTATGCCCTTCTGCTTCGCCGCGCTATGATTTCTTCCGTGGATTCCATGCTTCCGCGGGAAGTATCCGGATTAATTCGAGGGATGCTGCTTGGGGATAAGACTGCGCTGAGTGCGGAAGCGGTGTCTGATTTTCGCACCGCGGGGGTGTCGCATCTGCTGGCGGTTTCCGGGCTTCACATGGCGACCATTGTGCAGCTTTTGCTTTTGCTGCTTGGACTTCTGAAAATTTCCTCAAAGCGTTCTGCGCCTCTTGCCGGCGCAGGAATCCTCTGCTTCATGGCTGTTACGGGATTTGTTCCGTCCGTGGTTCGCAGCGGCCTGATGTGTTTTCTCTGCTTGGCCGCGCCGATGGTTTCACGCCGCGCTGACCCGCTCAATTCGCTCGGTACGGCGGTGCTGGCTTTGTGCCTGCCGAACCCGTACGCCGCTGCGGATGTGGGACTTCTGCTTTCCTTTTCTGCTGCGCTGGGCTTGATACTGTTTACACGGCCGATTCAAAACTGGCTGAATTCGCGCTGGGTTTGCTGCCGGTCGCTGCGGCCGCTGGTGCACGGCTTGACCGGAATTCTTGCGACGTCGGTGTCCGCCATTGTCGCGACACTTCCGGTCATGATTCTTTCGTTTGGAAGTGTGTCGCTGATTGCACCTGTTTCTAATCTTCTGATGTTGGTACCGGCCTCGATTATGATTTCTGTTTCTGCTGTCGGCGCGGTCATTGGTCTTTGTTCTCCTCAGTCATTCCTGCTGATGCCGTTTGCACTTTTGAGCGGGCTCTTGGCGAAGTATTTGCGGTTTTGTGCACGCTTGCTGGCACAGATTCCATTTGCAAGTATTTCCGCTTCCTATGGTTATGTGTTTCTCTGGCTTGCAGGTTCGGTTTTACTGTTTGCCATTGCCTTTGTGTTACGCAAAGGCCGTAAACTGGCGGTGACGGCGGGAGTCTTATCCGCGGTGATGCTGGCTGTTGGTGTTTTGAGCTATAAAGTGACATCCCGCGGTGTGACACGGATCGCCGTACTGGACGTTGGAACGGGACTGGCCGTGGCTGTGACCGAAAACGGCCAATCTTCGGTGTATGGATGCGGTGGTTACAGTTCGAACACGATAAAGAGGTATCTGTTGGGAAGAAATATTTACCGCCTGAATGATTTGTGTCTGCTGACAGAGGACCGGGAGGAAAACGTTAATTCTGCCGAGCTGACAAAGCGTGTTTCCGCCGATTGTCTGTATGCACCGGAAAATAGCCGGTATGACGGATTTGTACAGCAGGCTGCTGCCGGTGCGCAATCGGTGTTTTTGCAGAAAAATTCATGGTCAGGACAAATGTGGCAAAGCTTCAGCATTCAAAAGCAGGATTGCGGCGGAAGTACCGCCGTGTGGATGGAAACTCATCATACTTCTATTTTGGTATTGCCGGAACAGGCGGACCTTTCCTTTTTGCCTGAAAATTGGATGCTTCCGGATTTTTTGATTACAGATTTACCGCCGAATAAAAGGACTGAGCTCGATCCTTTTTGCACAGTCTTGTCTATGGATGCGCAGGACCTTTGTAAATATTCTTTACAGAGTGGGGAGCATACTATTTGGACGGGCGGATTTGGTGCTGTTGTGCTGGAACTGAATGAAAATCGCCGTTTATCTGTCAGGAGGGAGACGTAATGCCGGAAATCACAGAAGCTGAATTAAAAAAGCAGATGAAAGAATCCCAATTTGCCGGATTGTATTTTTTGTATGGGGAAGAAAAATATCTGGTATCATATTATATGAAAAAGTTATCTGTAAAGGCGGCGGGAAAGCAGTTTACCGACTTTAATTTTCAGAAGTTCGACGGTGGGGAAACCGGTGTGGACCGCATTGCGGAAGCTGCACAGTCACTTCCGTTTTTCGCAGAGCAAAAATGTGTCCTGGTGACGAATCTCGATGCGAATGCGATTAAAACAGTGGAAGCAAATAAATGGAAAGAATTGCTTTCTTCTCTTCCGCAGACCACTATTTTTGTGATTGCCCTTCCGGATGTGAATGTGGATGAAAAGAAGGGGAAAAACTGGAAAAAGTTTATTCGCCTGATAAAAGACAACGGAAATGTCGTAAAATTTGGCAGACGTACTGCTGCTCAGACCCAAAAGCTGCTTTGTTCCGGTGCACAGAAGCGGGGATGTGTTTTGTCGCCGCGCAATGCGGATCGACTGGTTGGTAACTGTGGCGCGGACCTTACGACGCTTTTTCATGAATTGGAAAAAATCTGCTCCTATGTCAAGCAGGGCGAAGTGACGGCACAGGTGATTGATAAACTGGCAGTCAAAAATTTGGAAGCGAGAGTTTTCGACCTTTCCAAAGCGGTTCTTGCCGGCTCAGGCGACAGGGCCTATTCTATTTTGAATCTCCTTTTGGAGCAGGGGGAGGAGCCTGTTATGATTCTTGCGGTTCTTTCTTCCGCTTACCTTGACCTGTATCGTGTCCGTGCTTCCATACAGAGTGGATTGAGTGGGACGGAACCGGCGAAATACTTTGACTATGCCCGTAAGGAGTTTCGCCTTCGAAACGCAGAGCGAAGTTCAGGCCGATATCCGGCTGGAATGTACCGAGAGAGTCTGAAGGAACTTCTTTCAGCAGATTTGTCGCTGAAAAGTTCACGCGGTGACCGGCGCATTGTGCTGGAACAGTTAATCGCCAGACTTTTAATTTTATCGGAAAGGGGGACAACAGTTTGATTCGCGTAAAAGAAGCGGTAATTGTGGAGGGAAAATACGATAAAATTAAGCTGTCGTCCCTGATTGACGGCCTGATCCTTCAAACGAATGGGTTCCGGATTTTCAAGGATCCGGAGCAGATGGCGCTGATTCGTTCCCTGGCAGATACGCGCGGTATTCTGATCCTTACGGATAGTGATGCGGCGGGATTTATGATTCGAAACTATCTTTCCGGATGTATTGCGCCGGATAAGATTCGCCATGCCTATATCCCGGATATTCTGGGAAAGGAAAAAAGGAAACGGAAGCCCTCCAAAGAGGGAAAGCTCGGTGTGGAAGGGGTTCCAGCCGAGATTTTGAAGGCGGCACTTATGCGCGCCGGAGTTGGCGCTCAAGAGGCCGCGGTACCGCCAACACGCACTATTACGAAAACAGACTTATTCCTTCGCGGGCTATCCGGGGGGCCATCCAGTGCGAAAAAACGCACTGTGCTGCTAAAGAAACTGTCTCTTCCCGAGTATTTGTCTGCAAATGCTTTGCTTGAAGTATTGAATGGAATCTTAAATTATGACGAATTTATCAGGATTACATCGGAAATTTAAAAAAATTGGGAGATGGTATTGACAAACACGATAAAGAAATGATATAATACCTCTTGCTGAGCGCGAGTGCTGGAATTGGCAGACAGGCACGTTTGAGGGGCGTGTGGGTTTCCCGTACGGGTTCAAGTCCCGTCTCGCGCACCAAATAGAAAGCCCGGAAAGCCGCATGAATGTTGGCTTTTCGGGTTTATTTTTTTGCATAAAAACCGAAATGGGGTTTATTTGGGGTTTACGGCAAATCCCAACATGTTGTGGCGAGGCGTAACACCGCAAAAGGTTTCCCTTCCTCCAGAATTTTTTGGGGCTTGATTCTAAACCTTTCAAATGCTATACTGATGCAAAGGCGGTGACGGAAGTGCTGGATGAAAAGGATTTACAGGCAATAGCGGAATTAATGAATCAGTCGATTTGCCAATCTGAAAATCGGATGAAAGCCTACATAGAATCGAATGTTGAAAAGCAGATTCAGCTTTTGGCGGAAGGCCACAAGATGATTCTCGACAGGCTTCCGGATGTTGAAGAACAGGAACAGATTAAAAGCCGCGTAAAGGTTTTGGAACGAATTGTTACAGACTTGCGTGTGGAAGTCGATGAATTAAAAAAAGCGCAATAAAATAGAGAGTCTTGGAAACACCTTTTATGTTTCTAAGACTCTCTTGCATTATAAAGAAAAGAATGGCAGCAGCTTTACGCATGAGATTTGAGTGGCAATGCCGCCGCAATGGCTTCCGTTGCTTCCTCTTGTTACCTTGGCAAAGGTGTCATTGCATGCGACGACATGCGGATCGGGTTTACTTCAGGGGATGATGCTTACTTACTATACCAAAACACGCAGAGCGCTATTGACGTTATCATTGATTATAGGAGAAATTTACCGGAGAAAAACAGTCAGGCTGTAATTCAGCTAAATTCGAATCTTCTTTCATACATTTTACTAAAATGATGATGGGCAGGGGGAGTTCGAATGAAATTGATATTTGCAAAGCAAGCAAAAAAGCGGATCGGTATTGTAATTATTGTATGTCTGATTATTGCTACATTTTTTAATGTCGTTGGATATTTGCTCGGCTGCAAATATATCAGCGTTGCTGCGGCGGTGGTACAGGCGGACAAATATGAAGTCAGGAATACTCTGCTGCTGCGGGCGATGAATCAATTGGGAGCGTGCACTCCGCAGGCTGCCATTCAAGTGTGGGTGGAAGGAATGGAAAGCCGAAATGGAGCCATGCAGTATTCTGTAATGGGCTCTGGCTTGAAAAAAGAGTATTTAAATCAGGTTGAGCAGTATAATCAATATTGGGTCACTGGAATGTCAAGCCCTCAGATTGACAGTTATAAAATCATAAAAACAGAACAAAAAAATGAGCATTGCTGCGTCTTTACATTGACCCTTTTTACCGGCATGTCATTTGGCCCTACGGGTGATTATAACGCTGTGTTGACGATTACAAAAGACGGTGATTACTGGCGAATCACCGAAATATCTGCGGATAAAGGTTTGTATCCGTACATGGGTCTGATTGGATAAAGAATGAAAAAATTCAGGGATAACAATCCATATTTTTACATACATAAAATAAGATAAACTTGTTGAAAATATATTGTTGGTATTAGCGTGTTGATTTTATTGATATGCCATTATAAGATATATATGTACCAAATAATCCTCTAGGAGGTCCGACCATGAAATTCGAAAATAAAGTTGTAATTGTTACAGGTGCTGCAGGCGGTATCGGGGGACAAACAGCGAAAGCATTTTATGACGAAGGCGCGAAAGTGGTATTAGTTGATTTAAGCGAAGAAGGATTGAAAGAAACTGCGAAAAAATTCGATTTCGCGGATGATCGTACATTGCTGGTAACATGTGATGTTAGCAAAGAAGATCAGGTAATCAATTATGTGAACAAGACAGTGGAAAAATTTGGACGAATCGATGTATTTTTCAATAATGCCGGTATTTCTAGTGCTGTTGCAAAAATCGCTGAAAACAGCAGCGCAAACTTTGAAAAAGTTATGAGTATAAATATCAATGGCTCTTTTTATGGCTTAAAGCATGTATTGCAAGTGATGAGAAAGCAAAAGTCTGGCGCGGTTGTAAACACAAGTTCTTGTGCAGGTGTTAGGGGTATGCCTGAACTTTCCACCTATGCAACCAGTAAATTTGCTGTTACAGGTATGACAAGAAGTGCGGCATTAGAAGTAGCATCAGAAAATATCAGGATTAATGCGATTGCTCCTGCATATATCAATACAAAAATGATGAGAAACATTGAATGTGGTTGTGGCGGAGAAGACAAACAAGAAGAAACTTATCACGAATTTTGCAAGGTGGTTCCCATGCAGCGCTATGGTGAAGCAAAAGAGGTTGCCAATGCGGTATTGTTCTTAGCTTCCGATGAAGCATCCTTTATTACCGGCGCATTGTTGCCGATTGATGGCGGTTATATCGCTTAATTATATTTCATGTCGGCTCTATGTTAATAGGGTAACCTTAAAATGGAATGGAAAGGGGCAGCGTTTAGCTGCTCCTTTTTCGTTGCATCCTGGAACATATACAGAATATGACTGCCTCAGTGAAAAAGTTGCGCTTGGCTGCAATACAGTCCTTGAAATACTTCTCATTTCTAGAATCAATTGATGTGTGAAATTTTGGCGAAATGGTAGTTAAAATAGTAAATATGAAAGATAACTGCTTTTTATTTCCTTATATGGTATAATAGTTTATATTATTAAGAATGATGGAGGAGTAAAAATGCAAGATAATAATCCTGATGAAAAAAGCGGAGCATTTAACAGTAACAATTCATCAGAAGGCCCGTTCCTGTATGAATTGAAAGAGTCGTTCATTACACCAACAGAAAAATCATTTTTTACAGTAATAAAAAAAGTTTTGCCTTCTGAATATTTTTTGCAGCCGCAGGTTAATCTGGCAAGCATTATTTATAGAACAGATAACTTTAAATTTCAAAACGAATTATATAGAAATATTGACGCTTGTGTTTTTGATATGACCTATAAACCGATTATTTTGATTGAAATTAATGATGATACACATAACACTTCTGACCGTAAGAAAAGAGACCAAAAGGTTAAGGCAATTTGTGAAGAAGCAGGAATTCCGCTCATTACCTTTTGGACTTCATATGGGATTAACGAAGAATACATAAGCAAGCGAATTGCAGCTGGAATAGATCAGTCTAAAAAACCGGTTAGAATTGCACACAGCAAAGCCCAAAAGGTTAGCTCCGCGAAAACCAACCAAAGCGAAAGGGCTGAATCTGGAAACACTTGTAAAAGTAAAAAGGAAGGCTGCTATATTGCGACGGCTGTGTATGGATCTTATGATTGTTCACAAGTCATGGTCCTTCGCAGATATCGTGACAACGTCCTATCAACTTATTTTTTGGGAAGAGCGTTTATTAAAGCCTATTATTTAATAAGTCCGTGGCTTGTGGCACATTTTGCAGATAAAAAATGGTTTAGTGGCTTCTTCAGAAAAAGGCTTGATAAGATCATCATGAACCTGAAAGCGAAAGAAATTTCAGAATAGCTACTGTGTACAAATACCTTTGTTTCCCTAGCTATTCATATAGACCCGAAGTAAAAAGCTCAAGAAGCAGTTGTAAATTGCTCCTTGGGCTTTTTGAACTCTAATGGAATAAAGTTATCAACAAGAATTATTCTGCAACCACTTATTATAAAATTGAAATATTCTCATAGCAAAAATTGACATAAAAAATTCAATTTGTTACAATAAACTTATCCATAATCCTTAATTGTAACTGCAAAGAGCAATGCTGGATCAGATAGAGGACAGGAGTCCGAATGGTGCAGAAGCCTTTTTGGCTTGAAAATCATGAAAACTTTTTTCGTACAACCAACGAATACACTAATCGATGAAACGAGTTGTGCTGCTTTTTAAAAATAATGGAAAGAATTTTGCGGAAACCGCGCGGATGAAACATTCAAATCGGAGAGATTGGTGAGTTCCGCAGGAGCAGTACTTCTCAAAGGTTGAAATTTTGAAAGAAAGTGATGTTATGAATCGATCAAAGAGTTTTCATCCACTGCAGCCCGGCTTTGAGAAGAACTTTTATTTGTATTCCGAGATAGAGCCGACTTCGAGCGATTTTTCAAAATGTATTTTGTTTTATTATGAAATGGCCACAGGACCATTTGCATTAAGTTTTATTCCGGTTCTGCCAGACGGCTGTACAGACCTTGTGTTTATTCGGGACAAAAACGGCTGCCGAACCAGTCTTTTGGGAACGTCTGATTCTTTAGCCGGCGCATGTTGCGGGGAAAATACTTTTATTTTCGGGGCTCGCTTTGCACCGGGTAAGTTCTATTCTTTTTTTCCTGTTCAGGCCTGTGAGTATTTATCTGCACAAATTTCATTTGATAGTTTTTACAGTGAGAGTAAGATGTTGACGCAAGAAGTACTTTGTGCGGATTCTTTTCAAAAGCGGATTGGTATTTTAGAGCAGTTCTTACGCCGGAATAAGCAGAATCAGGACCCACAAAATGCCCGGTTGGTTTCTTATTGTGTGGCGCGTCTGATTACGAGCCGAGGAAATTTGACGGTTCAGCAACTGGGGAAGGACACGGCCTTTAGTACTCGATATCTTAACAAATTGTTTCAAAAAATGGTTGGATTATCGCCAAAGCAATTTTCTGAAATTTTGCGAATTCAATATTCGGTTCAATATATCATTTCGGGTGCATACTCAAATTTAGCGGAAGTATCGGCCGAAAGCGGATATTATGATCAATCGCACATGAACCGTGCCTGTTTAAAATATTTAAATTGCACTTCAAGTTCTGTAAAGCGCGACAGCTTTTTTACGGCAAACCGCGTTGCGCTTCCTAATATTTACTCATTTTACAGTTGACTTTTTCTGCTATACAATTATATCAGACTTCGTATCAGTCATTTTCATTTCATAAGAGGAACCGCACCGGAATATGAAAAGCATGGCATTTTCATAGAAGATCCGGGTGCGGTTCCGTTTATGTATGTATGAAATTAAATGAAAACAGGTTTTACAGCGGCATTGCTACATCTTTTCTGAGCTGTGCCAGGTAATCTTTTCGATACACTTCTCCTGGATGTTTCTTCAGGTCATTTTCAATTTTTTCTGTAATTTCAGATACAGCAGTGCGAACTCTGGTTACGCATTCATCTGAAAAATGATTCAAAAGTACGGCTGCTTCTTCTTTGTTTCCCATGTCAAGCAAACGTTCCGCTTTGGCTTCATTAATGGCGGCTTTTTCACGGAAATCTTTTTCCATCGGGGTCCTTACATCATGGAGAAAACCAATATATTTCGCGTAATTTTCTTCAATATCTAAGCACATCCTGTGGACTCTCCACCAGAATGAATCATCGCTGTAATTTTCAGAGCCCTTGAGCAGGTCTTTCGGGGCCTTATAATTGGTGTTATAGAACGGAATAAAGAAAGTGGAACATGGAGCACACATGGACCCCCAATAGGTAAAAATCAACTCTTCGTGTTTTGACTCGTGCAGTTCAACCACGCCGCTGCCAGCGGTGTGGCAGGCACTTGCAACCGATGCTCCCGGCAATGGCGGCACGCTGTGCATGCAGATGGAAACATTGCAGACAGCGGTTGGGTCCCAGCGTGGCTCTATGATTTCTCCTTCATAATGATCGCGGAGGATTGACTGAAAATGTTCCACGGTCAGTTTCCCCTGATTTTGACCAAGCAGTTTTTGCGAACGTTTATAGCGGGGGTATCCACCAATATCCGGAAGCCTGAAATCAATGAATGATTTTGCAAAATTGAACGGAGTTCCCTGTGTGTGAACGCCGTGGGCAATTGCATATTTTTCCAGCCCGTCCGAGCATTCATCATAATCGCTTTCAATGGTGTAAATGTTGGATAAACTATCAAAATTCTTTACTTTTTTGGCCACCCAATGCCGCTCGACGGTTTCCAGCTTCCATGCTTCCTTTTGGTCAGCCAGAATAAACATATTCTGATATTCTTCGGTGGTTTTGGCGTTAAAAAAGCAAATTGCTCCCTGACCATATTTTTCAAGCAGGTCAATAATGACGTGCATTGCCTCATGAGCGGTATTGCCGCGTTCTAATCCAAGCCGCACCAAATCCATACCGTTTAATCCATTGGTTACTTCCACGGAAATGTTTGGGAAAGTGGCTTCGTTTCCAATCGCAACACCGTGATCGTTTACTCCAAGCTCAACACCCCATGTGAACCATGGCCTTGATCCGACGATTGCGTTAGTCTTTTCAACCTGATCTATGGTTAAATCGGTGCATTTCAGTTTGCTTCCTTTTGGGTGCTCGGCAGCCGGAACAAAAAGCAGCGGCTGCGATTCCGTCATGGGGCGGTCACTGCTTTTCGCAAAGATGGTATTCTTTTTCGCTGTCGAATTGCCTAATGCAACGATTGTATCACAAGAAGGAAGTGCGGTTTTCATAAGATTCATCCTTTCCAGATTAAAATATTTTATCACTGGACGATGCTTTCAATGATTTTGAGCTGAAGCGGGATGCGGCTCAGGGCTTTTTTATCGGCCGCAGATTTTCAGGTAAGAAATTTTTTGGGGAACTGTACGCCGCAAACGAAGAATGGATCAGACATTTGATACACATTGACTCTTGTACCCGGATTGGCAGTCATATGCAGATACGCTTCTTTTTTGCTAAAGCCGTAGTCCTCTACGAGCCATTTCATCATATTGACAAAGCAGTTATCCATAGCAAATGCGTGAGTGCCTGAGTTAGCACAGGAATCGCACTGAATAATAGAATCGGGCGTTTCAATTCTCGCCGTGCCGGGGATTCGTTTGTTTTTAATAATGTCGACACTCAGGACGACTTCCGCGTAAGTTTCATTTGCAATACCGGTCAGCTCGGAATCACCCATAGAAGCGTGAACATCGCCCACAAACAGCAGGCCGCCCTGATTAAAGCTGTTTAGATAGACCGTGTTGCCTTTGCAAACGTCTCTGATATCCTGATTGCCGCCGTATGGTCCCTGGCAGGTCAGACTATTAACAACCCCGCGTCCTTTTTGGGGGGCGGTCAAGATGGTGCCGATATGTGGGTTTAGCTTCCAAGTCCATTTATGGTTGTTGATTTCAAACAATGCGGTTCCGTCACTGGTTGTTCCGCTTGGGCCAGGCAGATTTTTGATAATATGACCATAGTTCCCGAAGCAATCTTCCCAACCGGCTTTATCCTGAAGAATACCGGCACCGGCAAGGGTTCCTGTCCAGCCTTTTTCTCCCGGAACGATATCCCAAATATGTATCGCTAAAAGATCGCCCTCTTCAATGCCTTCAATATAGATAGGGCCGGCTAAAGGATTGGCATTAAAAGGAACAGCTTTCAACCTTGGCAGTTCTTCTTCTGTAAAAGGACCATTTCCTCTTTTGATTACTTCCTGCTCAAAATTGTCTTCTGTTTCAACTTTAAATTTTTCACCCGGTTTTACCGTAAGAACAGGCTTTGATTTTGGGTCAATTTCGTAAACTAAAGCGTTTTCCCTTTTGATCACTTGCATATTTGGCACCTCCATATTTAGTAATGAAAAGATTTATGAAACAGCGGTCAGATGATTTGAATATTCCAGTGATTACATGGTGCTAACCTCCCTGCTTTGTAGCTTTATGTTTGACAGCAAAATAATGAGCTGTTTTTTCTTGCATGAAACGGAAACAACGTCATTCAGGGTAATCCGCTGTATTTGTAAAACAGATGCTATACATAAATATTAATAATATTATAATTTAATATCTAGTAAATTTAGGAACAAATATACAAAAATTGTTGTAGCCGCTGCTTGCTAACTTAGCGATCGTACTCAAACAGGAATTTCTACAGTACTTTGGGGGACTCATTTAAAAAATATTATTTGCAGCCATAACAGAAAAAGAAGCGAGTACCTGTTTTTTAGGTACCCACTTCTTTTCTGTTACGCAGAATCGCTTGGCATAGATTTGGATGAACTTTTTATAATACAAATTCACTGATTGCACGGCAAATTCCCGGCACGTCGGCATGGCTGACAAATTCAAGTTTTACTTTACCAAGGCCGGAAAACCATAATTCCAGTTCACTGTCAATGTCGAACACACCGGCTGTTTCTACCGAATATGCCTGAATTTTGCTGTAGGGGAGGGAAGAAAAATCTTTTTTCTTTCCGGTCAGTCCCTTTACGTTGACTGCAATGATTCGTTTATTTGTAAACACAATATAATCACGAATGCTTTGGAATGCGGAAAGAATCACTTCACCTTGAATGAAAAGAGGCTCCAGCTGAGTCTGAAATTTGGATGTGTCTACGGGTTTCAGCTTTAAAAAATTCGCATTTTGAAAATCAACCATTTTTCTTTCTCCTTTATATATCGTGAATATTTATCATTTTAAAAAGCGGATATCTATGAATTCCTTCGTATTGCAAGGAAGCAAGAGTGATTACGGAACGGATTGTTCGGCGAAAAGTGAAAAAATTTATTTTTCCACTTTAATATATTGTACCGCTTTGAAAAACCAATTACAACATTTCCCTCCTTCTTTTCAAAACGGAAATGTTGATTTTTTTGTGAGGAAGCGTATAATAAATTTAACAACTGAATTTATTACAATGTCTTCAGGGCAGGGTGAAATTCCCGATCGGCGGTGACAGTCCGCGAGCGCGTATGCGCAGGACTTGACGTAGTGTTCAAGTCAGGATTTGGTGAAACTCCAAAACCGACAGTATAGTCTGGATAGAAGAAGATGTGTTGAAATTGTATGTGATGCCGAAGTAACGTTCGACGACGTTTTGTCATACCGTCAGTGCGGTTTTTACTGTGCTGGGCGGGTTTTCTTGGCATTCAATACACCTGAATTTTAACACCTGAAAGGCATTCCTAATGCTTTCAGGTGTTAATTTTTTTTAAGAGGTGTTGCTGTTGGCGGACGAAACTTACATGAATCTGGCGCTGGACTGTGCCAGGAAAGGCTGTGGATGGGTTAACCCGAACCCGATGGTTGGCGCTGTGATTGTGAAAGACGGCAGTGTCATCGGGCGTGGCTTTCACCAGAAGTATGGAGGACTTCACGCGGAGCGGAATGCGCTGGCTTCCTGCACGGAGTCTCCCCAGGGGGCAACGCTGTATGTAACCCTGGAGCCCTGCTGTCACTACGGAAAGACCCCGCCGTGCACGGAAGCAATTCTGAAAAGCGGAATTCGCCGCGTGGTGGTTGGTGCAGTTGACCCGAATCCGCTGGTCGCCGGAAAAGGAATTCAGATTTTACGCCGCCATGGAATTGAAGTTACGGAAGGCATATTGCGTGAAGCCTGTACCACACTCAACAAGGTGTTTTTCCACTTTATCCGCACTGGAAAGCCATACGTTGTCATGAAATACGCAATGACAATGGATGGAAAAATCGCGACCCGCACCGGAGCATCCAAATGGATTACGAGCGAAGCTGCCCGCAAGCGGGTTCAAAAGGACAGGCATCGCTTTGCCGCAATTATGGTAGGCGTTGGTACCGTTATTGCTGACAATCCGCTTTTAACCTGCCGCCTGCCGAACAGCAAAAATCCTGTTCGTATTCTTTGTGATTCAAGGCTGAGAACACCGCTGAAATCACAAATTGTTCAGACTGCGGGACAAATCCGCACCATTCTTGTCACTTGTTCATCCGATGAAGACCGCGCACGGCCCTACCGTACCGCGGGATGCGAAATGCTGATTCTTCCATCCAAGGGCGGGCATGTTGATTTACAGGCGCTGATGGCGGTGCTTGGGAAAAAAGAGATTGACAGCATTTTGCTGGAGGGCGGCGGCACGCTGAACTGGGCGGCAATGCAAAGCGGCATTGTCAGCGGGGTACAGGCTTATCTGGCACCGAAGCTGTTTGGCGGTGCCGGCGCGAAATCCCCTGTGGGGGGAATCGGAGTGGAACGACCGGAAGACGCATTTCGGCTTACTTCGCCGCAAATCATTCGGTTGGGCAGCGATGCTTTATTGGAAAGCGAGGTGCTTCCATGTTTACAGGGATTGTAGAAGAAACGGGAACGGTTCGTTCCATCAAAAAAGGGGTACATTCCGCTGTTGTAACCATTGGCGCATCGGTGGTTTTGAATAATCTAAAACAGGGTGATAGTGTTGCGGTTAACGGCGTATGTTTAACGGTCGTTGCTCTTTCAGAAGGGTCCTTTTCCGCCGATGTGATGCATGAAACTTTGGAGCGTTCCAACCTCTGGGAATTGAAAGCCGGCAGCCAGGTTAATCTGGAACGCGCCATGCCTCTGAATGGACGGTTCGGCGGTCACATTGTTGCGGGGCACATCGATGGAACCGGTGTGATTCGTGGAATCAAAACGGATGCGAACGCCGTCTGGTTTACCATCCACGCGTCCCCTGGTATTATGCGGTATGTAATAGAAAAAGGTTCCCTTGCGGTTGACGGCATTAGTCTGACTGTGGCCGATGTGTCACAGCATGATTTCAGCGTTTCTGTCATTCCGCACACCGCCCAAAACACGACACTGGGCGGGAAACGTGTGGGAGATACGGTTAACCTGGAAAACGACTGTATTGGGAAGTATGTGGAACAATTGCTTTGCGGCTCGGTGAGGCACGGCAACCTTTCAAAGGACTTTCTTAGAAAATATGGATTTTAGGAGGAATCGTTATGTTCCGGTTCAATACAATAGAAGAAGCGCTTGATACTTTGCGCCAAGGGAAAATTATTTTGGTAACAGACGATGAAAACAGAGAAAACGAAGGCGATTTTATCTGTGCCGCCGAATTTGCCACGACGGAAAATGTCAATTTTATGGCGGCGCATGGCAAAGGGCTGATTTGTATGCCTATGAGCATTGGACTTTGCAAAAAGCTGCGGTTTCCGCAAATGGTTTCAGACAACACGGACAACCACGAAACGGCATTTACGGTTTCGGTTGATCATGTCAGCACTACTACGGGAATTTCTGCTGAGGAACGGGGAATCACTGCCCGTGCCTGTGTGAGTGAAAGTGCAAAGCCGGAAGATTTTCGCCGCCCCGGTCATATGTTCCCGCTCATGGCAAAGACGAAGGGCGTTCTGGAGCGAAACGGCCATACGGAGGCTACGGTGGATCTGATGCGGTTTGCAGGGCTGAAAGAATGCGGTCTGTGCTGTGAAGTTATGGGCGCGGACGGCAAAATGATGCGGACCCCGGAATTGATAAAGCTGGCTCAAAAATGGGGCCTGCCCTTCATCACAATTCGAGCGTTACAGGATTACAGGAAAAGACATGACAAGCTTGTGGAACATGTCGCCACCGCACGGATGCCGACCCGGTACGGAAACTTTACTGCGTACGGCTATGTCAACAAGCTCAACGGGGAACATCATGTCGCGCTTGTGAAGGGGGAAATCGGGGATGGCGAAAATCTGTTGTGCCGTGTCCACTCCGAATGCCTGACCGGTGATGCGTTCGGTTCCCTGCGCTGCGACTGCGGGCAGCAGTTCGCGTCCGCAATGAAGCAGATTGAGCGGGAAGGCCGGGGAATCATGCTCTACATGCGGCAGGAAGGGCGCGGAATTGGGCTGATGAATAAATTGCGTGCCTATGAATTGCAGGACCAGGGGATGGACACGTTGGAGGCAAACGAGGCGCTTGGCTTTGCAGGGGATTTAAGAGAGTACTTTATCGGGGCTCAGATTCTTCATGATTTGGGGGCTAAAACGCTGCGGCTTTTAACGAATAACCCGGACAAGGTATATCAGCTGGCAGACTTTGGCATGGAGATTGTGGAACGAGTGCCCATCCAGATGGAAGCAACCCCCTATGATTTGTTTTACTTAAAGACGAAACAAGTGAAGATGGGCCATATTTTGAATTATTAAAAGGAGATTTTATCATGAATATTTATGAAGGAAAACTGGTGCCGAAAGAAATAAGAGTTGGCATAGTGGCGGCGCGTTTTAATGAATTTATTACGTCAAAGCTGCTGTCCGGCGCTTTGGACGGGTTGAAACGGCATAATGTACCGGATGACAGGATTGATGTCGCATGGGTTCCCGGTGCCTTTGAAATCCCGCTGATTGCTTCTAAAATGGCAAACAGCGGAAAATATGATGCGGTCATCTGCCTGGGTGCTGTGATCCGGGGCAGCACAAGCCATTATGATTATGTCTGTAATGAGGTTTCAAAGGGCATTGCGCAGGCGGCGCTCGCCAGCGGAATCCCGGTGATGTTCGGCGTGCTTACAACGGAAAATATCGAGCAGGCCATTGAGCGCGCCGGTACGAAATCCGGCAACAAAGGTTTTGAATGTGCGCAGGGTGCGATTGAAATGGCGAATCTGCTGGGTGAACTGGGTTTGTCGTGATTTCATTACTGATACAGCCGGTGCAAAAGCATATTTTTTCTCTTCCGCCATATCTTTGAAAAAGGATTGATTTTGGCCTGCCCTTGTTGCTGCCTAAAAAGAATGGTCAATCCGTCGTGGCAGAAGATGTGTGGAAGGGAATGAGCTGATTTGTGTACTTCAATGGCGCTGCAGTCTGGTCAGATGGTGAATTTTTTAGGAAGAACAATGGACTTTTCTTATCCGATTGAACCGAACATTTACATTGCTCCGAAGAATTATATATGGCATAATATTCTGAATATGAATCAGTACAGCGACCGTTATGCTTTTATTGGTCTTGGTCAGGAAAGCGAAGGGATGATGGGCTTTTTTGACGGAGTGAATGAAAAGGGATTTGCCGCCGCCGCACTGTATTTTCCCGGCTATGCCAAATATGACCTGAAATCAGGCGGAGAGAAAAAGGAACCGATTGCCGCTCTGGATTTTCTTCATTATCTGCTGGGAAGCTGCGCATCGGTCGATGACCTGGAACAAATTGTGCGCCGGGTCACTTTAATCGGTGTTCCGGACCCCGTGACAAAAACCGTTGCGCCCCTTCACTGGATGACGGCTGACCGAAGCGGAAAAGCCGCCGTGATTGAGCCGACGGAACAGGGGCTGAAGCTGTATTCCAATCCAATCGGAGTGTTGGCAAACAGCCCTGATTTTCCATGGCAGATGACAAATCTGAGAAATTATGTGGGAGTTTCTCCGGAGCAGGCCGACGAGGTCTTCTGGGGCGATGTTCCGCTTCATCCGTTTGGCCAGGCCGGCGGGACGCGCCTGCTGCCGGGGGGCTACACATCGCCGGAACGATTTGTGAGGACGGCTTACCAAAAAACTCATATACAGGTGCCGGCTGATGGAACAGAGGCGGTCACTGCATGCTTTCATATCATGGAAAATGTTTCAATTCCCAAAGGGGTTGTTGTGACCGACAGGGGTACGTGCGACTATACAAAGTACACTGCGTTTATGAATACCAAAACGTGTGAGTACTATTTTAAAACGTATGACAACAGCGAAATTGCCTGTGCCGGCCTTGGGAATAATGAGAGACACCACACACAGCTGATCTGTTTGGGAAGTTTGACAAGACCTGCTTCCTTTCGGAAAATCATTTAAAGAGTTTTATGTTAAAAGCAAGAAGTCCCGGAAGCTGCAAAAGAGGCAGCCCCCGGGACTTTTCAGGTGCGTTTCGGCTATGTTTTCGGGTAATGCTGTGGCAGACCGGTTAATAACCGAGTGTTTCCGGCAGCAAAAAGACCTTGATCCTGCCGGGAACACGCTGAAAACTGCTGATCAGCGTATTGCAGCAGATTCGATCAGGACTTTTACAGTTGGTGCATTCTCCGGTTACGGCACAGCCGGTGGTATTAATGTTTAGGCGCATACAGTTTGCCCCGCAGGCCCAGCTTTTCACTCGCTGTTCCGCTTCGGTAAGGTTGGGGACAAGTTTGTTTACCCCGGCAATCACAACCACGTTCCTGGGACCGTAGGCAATGGCCGCAATGCGGTTGGAGTTTCCGTCGATGTTGAAGAGCTGACCGTCCATCGTAATGGCGTTAGAGCTGGTAAAATACCAGTCTGCATTTAGTGAGCGAAGGTAAATTTCACGTTTCCCTTCGTCGGTAATGCCGGCTTTATGGCGGTCCAGATACCGAAATTTTCCGCTTTGAATGAAGTCCGACACCCCGGTTTCTTCCAGCGTGACGGAACCGCCGTTGGCTACAACAGCATTTTCCGGCACCATTGAGTCAAGAATCTTTAAAAGTTCTTTCTGGTTCGGTACAAAATGTGCTTCAAAACGATTCCCATTTAACGCCTTGACTGCGTTTTCAATTTTTTTCTGCGCCATTTTGGTTAAAGCAAGATTCATGTGAACTCCTTCTTTCCTTCATTTCTATGATCTTACCAAATCCCATGCCTGAATGCAAGGAATTGAAAAGCACTTGCTTTAACATGTTTTTCGAAAGAGACTCCTGTCCGCTTTTTTCGGTGTCCTGTTCTGTTTGCATGTCTTTTTTCATATGATTATTGCGAAGTGATTTGCAGGAGGATTTCAAATGAAGCGCAATGCAAGAATGCAAACAGAGCGGAAAAGTCAATACCCCACCGTGACGGGGTCCAAAGGGAGAAATCCGTGGAATGACGTTGATGACCCGGAACTCGAATTTGATGATCCGGAAGATCGGGAGCTGGAAGAGGATTCGTTTTCTAAGCGCAGGGGAAATACCAGACTGCTGACTATGATTCAGATCATTGCCTGCACGGCAATTCTGGTGGCGGCAGTGGTGTTGCGGCTGCGCGGCGGAGAGCCTTTTCAAACAGTAAGAAGCTGGTATTTCGAATCATTAAATAATTCCATTGTCGCAGATTCGCAGGTGGACCATGTCAGGCATGTGGTGGTGGACCTTTGGTCGACAATTTCCAGTTCTCGGGCGGAAAACAGCCAGACACCATCTTCTAACCAGAGCCAGATTGATGGAACCGCCTTGCAGAATTCCTCTTCAGCATTGGAAAACAGCGTGGCACCCGGTACTTCTTCACAGAATCTTGCTTCGGCTCCGGTGTCGTCTGCTTCTTCCTCGGAAAACAGTGCTGCCGCTGCTTCATCAGCCGACCAGAATTCTTCCTCTCCGTCGGTTTCATCATGACAATATCGGTTGGCGGCTGCCGGGTGACTTTCAGCTATTTCTTTTTTGTCCTTGTGGCGCTGCTTCTGTTGTTTGACACCAGCGGGGTGGCTGCTGCCGGGCTTCTGGCTGCATCCATTCATGAATGCAGCCACCTTGCGGTGATGTCTGCTTTAAAAATTTTACCGGAGGAAATTCGGTTTAATGCGTTTGGAATTGATATTGTCAGAAATTCCAGGCCGGACCATGGCTATTGGAAGGACGCGGCTATTTCGCTGGCGGGGCCCGCGGCCAATTTGCTGGCGGCGGGTTTGTTTTCGCTGTTTTGCAGACCGATATTTCAAGTCTTTATCCTGGCAAATATAACCTTGTTTCTTTTTAATATTCTGCCGGTTGAGCCGCTGGACGGGGGACAGGCTTTGTATGCGCTTCTGTGCTTGCACTGGGAGCCTGCAAAAGCGTGCCGAATAGTGGGATTGGTGTCGTTTTGTTTTCTTGTACCGCTTTCCGTCATTGGATTTTTGACTTTGTTTCGATCTTCGGGAAATTTTACCCTGCTGCTGATCTGTGTTTATCTGATGTGTTTATTAGTATTTAAACGGGGAAAATATTTTTAGTGCAGCAGCCGGCGGCTTTGCAGTGCTGCGGCTGGGTGAAAACCTGTGATGTTTTATGTATATGACAATATCATATTTTATAAGGATATGGTCGGCTTGTCAGTCAAATTACAGGAATTTTTTTCACGCCGATTATAAAGAAAAAAACATTGCGCAGCCTGCGGGAATGTGATATGATTATAAAGTATTTGAGATCCGTCAGAGCAATCTGATGGGATTCAACGCCTTGTACTCAGGGCATTGAAACGGACAGTCCTCTGCCGCCGGCATGAATGTCTGAAATTTAGGAGGATTTATTAAGATGGACGCATTAAAGACAATTGCACAAGATTCTACAAAAGCGGAACTGCCCGTATTTCAAGTTGGTGATACGGTTCGGGTGGATGTAAACATTCGCGAAGGCGAACGTGAAAGGATTCAGGCTTTTGAGGGCACGGTGATTGCTCGCAAAGGTTCCGGTATCGGTGAGACATTTACCGTTCGCCGTGTTTCTTACGGTGTAGGTGTGGAAAGAGTATTCCCACTGCATTCCCCGAATGTAAAAGGGGTTAAGGTAATCCGCAGCGGCCGCGTCCGCAGGGCAAAGCTGTATTATCTGCGCGGCAGGGTCGGCAAAGCCGCGAAAGTCAAGAGCAAAGTTCAGTAATAGATTTTATACAGCGGCTAAAAAGGGACATTTCGGTGTCCCTTTTTTGTTCTTTTGATCGGAGGAAACGGTATGAAAGACAGCTCGAGCGAGCAGCCTTGTCCGAAAAAACAGCCTGTTTGCAGCAGCTTTGCTGAAAACTGCTATGAATGGGTGGAAGCCTTAATCATTTCTCTGACGGTTATTATGGTTCTATTCGTTTTTTTGTTTCGCGTTAACATTGTTGTGAACGGCGATTCTATGAAACCAAATTTTCACAATGGAAATCGTGTCTTGGTTTCCTGTGTAAACGGCGGCTATTCACAGGGGGACGTCGTGGTGATCGACGAACAGGCCACAGACTTAAAAGAGCGTATTATCAAACGCGTCATAGCAACCGGAGGACAGACGGTTGACATCAATTTTGCAACAGGGACTGTGTCGGTGGACGGGCAGGAACTTGATGAGTCGGCGTATATCGAAAACGGAATTACAAAAGATCAATACGATGTTGATTTTCCCCAGAAGGTGCCGGAAGGACATATCTTTGTATTAGGCGATAATCGTTCCATATCGGAAGACAGCCGCTTTCAGGAAGTGGGAATGATCGATAGCCGATATGTAGTCGGCAAAGTTATTTTTCTTTTGAATCCATTTCATTCGATTGCACAATAGGTGGTATTTGATCTGACAAGGAGCTGACTCTCCGTTGAAAAAGGCGGATTCGGAAACTAAAAAGGAAAAGCAAGAGTTTGGTGCTGCCGCTTTTGTAGTTAATTGCTATGAATGGGTAGAGGCACTGATTCTCTCTTTGATTATTGTGACGGTTCTGTTTTCGTTTGCAATGAGGATTGTCAGTGTCAGCGGCCCGTCCATGCTTCCTACGCTCCGGTCCGACGACAGGGTGCTCCTTTTCAGTATGTTTTACCAGCCCCGGCAAGGGGATGTGGTTGTGATTACCCATACGCGCGGCCTGTCGGAGCCTATTATCAAAAGGGTGATTGCTTTGGAAAACCAGACGGTCGATATCGATTTTCAGTCCGGAACTGTGGTTGTCGATGGGAAAAAGATGGATGAATCCCGGTATATTCGAAACGGTATTACCACGCAGCCTTCTGATTACCGCTTCCCGCTTACTGTTCCCAAAGGATCCGTGTTTGTGTTGGGCGATAATCGTCCCGTTTCCAATGACAGCCGCAGCAGCGATGTTGGAATGGTGGATCAGCGCCTGATCCTCGGCAGGGCGGAATGGGTTTTGTATCCGTTTGGCCGATTTGGAAAAATCAATTAAGGGGGAAGTTCCATGCAGCAAAGCCCGCCGATTCAATGGTTTCCGGGCCACATGGCAAAGACCAGAAGACAAATAGAAAAGGATGTGCGATTGGTAGACGCTGTGGCCGAGATTCTGGATGCCCGCATCCCGGTAAGCAGCCGAAATCCGGACCTTGACAGTTTGATTGTGGGAAAACCGCGCATTATGTTTTTAAATAAAGCCGACCTGGCGGACCCTGTTCGTACGAAGGAATGGGTCACGTATTTTGAGAGTCTTGGATTTGGCTCGATTGCTGTGGACTGCCGGACAGGCAAAGGCCTGAAAGGCTTTTTGCCGTTGGCCAGAACCGTCCTTGCGGACCGCTTGGCTTCCTGGAAGGCCAAAGGAATGGCGGGGCGCAGAATCCGGATTCTGGTAGCCGGAGTTCCCAATGTGGGGAAAAGCTCGCTGATTAACCGCTTGTCTGGGAACAGCCGCGCTTCTGTGGAGGACAGGCCCGGTGTGACCCGCAGAAATCAGTGGTTTCCTGTGGGCAAGGACTTGGAAATTCTTGATACGCCCGGCATCCTGTGGCCGAAATTTGGCGATCCGGCTGTCGGTGAGCATTTGGCATTTACCGGAGCGATCAAGGATGATATTATAGATACGGAAACGTTGGCTTGCCGCTTGCTGGAGGTTTTGCGCGATGGTTATGCAGAGCTTTTGGTGCAAAGGTACCGGCTGAAAGATGATTTTTCCGGTTTCGGCGGTTATGAATTGCTGGAATTAATCGGCAGGAAACGCGGTATGCTGATCAGTGGAGGAGAGATCGACACAGAACGTGCATCCATTATGCTTTTAGATGAATTCCGGTCCGGCAAGATCGGGAGGATTACGCTGGAAAAGGCCGGTGAACCAAAGTGACGGACTGGCATTTTTACGAAGATGCGGCCCGGAACGACGGCTTTTCAACAGTTTGCGGAATTGATGAAGCCGGCCGTGGACCTTTGGCGGGCCCCGTGTTTGCCGCGGCGGTTATTCTTCCGCCCCATGCCCAGATCGACGGGCTGAATGATTCTAAAAAATTGTCCCCGAAAAAGCGGGAGACGCTTTATGACGTGATTTTACAGACGGCGGTTTCTTATGGAATTGGTTTTGCAACGGAACAGGAGATTGACAAAATCAATATTTTGCAGGCGACCTTTCTGGCAATGCGGCGGGCGTTTGACAAGCTGGGAAATCAATCGGATTGTGCCTTGGTGGATGGAAACCGGATGCCGCATCTTGGGGTGGAAACCAGACTGATTGTGAAGGGCGATTCCCTTTCCGCCAGCATTGCGGCGGCTTCTATCCTTGCCAAAGTCAGCCGTGACCGTGTCATGTGTCAAGTTGATGAAATCTACCCGGATTACGGATTTGCAAAGCACAAGGGATACGGAACCAAGCTGCACGTGGAAATGCTGCACAAGCTGGGGCCTTGCCCGGTACATCGCAGGACTTTTTTAAAAAAGATTCTGCCCGGATACGGCAATGAGTAACCGGTCCGGGCCAGCTGGAGAGACATGCGCGGCCGAGTATTTGAAGAAAAGCGGCTTTCAGATTGTGGAACGGAATTACAGAAGCCGATTCGGGGAAATCGACATAATCGCAGAAAACGGCCAGTATATTGTATTTGCCGAAGTGAAAACGCGGCAGATGTCCTCCATCGCCGAGCCGGAAGCATTCGTTACACCGGCAAAACAGAAAAGGATTGCAAAAACCGCTTTACTGTATTTGCAGAAGCATCCCACACGTCTTCAGCCCAGATTCGATGTCATCGGAATTGTCATGGGGGAATCCGGAACTTCGGTGCTTTCACTGCACCATTTAAAAGATGCGTTCTGCTTTCCGTCCTATTATTAAACTTGAAAGAAACTGAAAAGACCGGAGTATGATTCCGGCAAGGAGGAACCGAAATGAATTACCAGTCTACCAGAAGCTGTTCAGGGGCGGTAACTTCCGCCCAGGCGATTGCTCAGGGACTTTGCGGGGACGGCGGCCTTTTTGTTCCGGAAGCGTTTCCGGCCGTAAGCGCTGAAGAACTGACAAAAATGGAAAGCGAGAATTATCAGCAGCGCGCGCAGCGGATTCTTGCAAAATATCTGACTGATTTTACGGAAGAGGAAATTCGGGAGTGTGTGTCGCTGGCATATCAGCCGCAGTGTTTTCCGGGCGGCGCGGCACCGGTTTCCACTCTGCGGAACGGCACGTGCTTTTTAGAACTTTGGCATGGACCGACCTGTGCGTTTAAGGATATGGCGCTCCAGATTCTTCCGCATCTGCTCACACGCTCTTTAAAGAAAATTAATACCGGAAAAAAGGCACTGATTCTGGTCGCAACTTCGGGCGATACCGGCAAGGCCGCACTGGAAGGTTTTCAAGATGTTCCGGAAACCAGCATCATGGTTTTTTATCCAAAGGACGGCGTCAGTCCGATGCAGGAGCGCCAGATGCGCACACAGGAAGGAAATAACGTTTCCGTTTGCGCGGTTGAGGGAAATTTTGACGATACACAGACGGGAGTCAAGCTGATTTTCGGCGATCAGAAGATTCAGGAACACCTTGCAAAAAAGGGCTTGATGTTTTCAAGTGCCAATTCGATTAACTGGGGCCGGCTTTTGCCGCAGATTGTTTATTATTTTTCGGCTTACTGCGATTTGTGCGCCTGCGGGAAGATCAAGCGTGGGGAACAGGTCAACTTTACTGTTCCAACCGGAAATTTTGGCGATATTCTCGCTGCTTACTATGCGAAGAAAATGGGGCTGCCGGTTAAAAAGCTGATTTGTGCCTCCAATGCCAACAATGTGCTGACGGATTTTCTCACCACGGGCGTATACAGTCGGAATCGGGAGTTTTATACAACGATTTCTCCTTCGATGGATATCCTGATTTCCAGTAATCTGGAACGTCTGCTGTTTGATTTGACGGACCGGAACGCAGAGCAGGTCGCGGGCTGGATGCGGCAGCTGCGTGAAACCGGGGAATATAAAGTGGACGGGAATACCCTTGCAAAGATCCGGGAACTTTTTAGCGCCGGTTTCTGCGGTGACGATGAAACACGGGAAGAAATCCGTTCCCTGTATGAAACAAATCAGTATCTTTGTGACCCGCACACGGCTGTGGCCGCTCGTGTTTATGAAAAATACCGGAGTAAAACGGGGGACGATACCCAAACGGTCATTGTTTCGACGGCAAGCCCATACAAATTTGCTCCTGAGGTATTAAAGGCCTTAGTAAAAGGAAGTTCGAGCGGCGATGGGTTCGAAGCTGTTCGGAGCCTTTCCGGACGGACCGGAACCCCGGTCCCGGTGCCGATTGCTGCGTTGGAATCCAAACCGGTCCGCTTTTCTTTCTCCTGCCAAAAGGAAAAGATGAGCGAGGCTGTGTTAAGTCTGGTCGATTCAAAATCTGTCTGAGGGTGTGCCGCTATGTCTTTGTTTGCAATTGCCGATCTTCATCTTTCCCTCGGAACCAACAAACCGATGGATGTGTTCGAGGGATGGCAGAACTACACCGCGCGTCTGCAGAAAAACTGGTGCGCTGTGGTTGGGGAGAAGGACACCGTTGTCATTGCGGGCGATATTTCATGGGCAATGAAGCTGGAGGAATCTGTAAAGGACTTTCGTTTTATCCATGATCTACCCGGACGAAAATTGATTCTGAAAGGGAACCACGACTACTGGTGGTCGACAAAGCAAAAAATAGAACGCTTTTTATGTGCAAATGGATTTACAGATATTGAAATTGTGCACAATTCTGCCGCCAAGGTTGGGAAAAGGGCTGTGTGCGGTACACGCGGCTGGCTCTACAATGCTGAAACTCAGCAGGACAAGAAAATTGTCAGCAGGGAAGCGGGCCGCTTGAATGCTTCTTTGGAAGACGCCGCGCGGCAGGGATTAGAGCCCGTTGTATTTTTGCACTATCCTCCGATCTATGATGGGATGGAGTGCAAGGAAATTCTTGATATTCTTGAAAAAAACAATATTCGCGACTGTTATTTTGGCCATATTCACGGCAGCCTTGCCGCGAAAAAAGCACCGATGGGGGAGTATAAGGGAATTAAAATGCATCTGATTTCCTGCGACCACCTTGGGTTTCTTCCGATTTTAGTAAAATGAATAAATTAAAAACATTTTTATGAAAGGTAGAAACTTTACTCACCGTGTGATATAATGACTTAGATAATCGCAGATTTGCAGGAGGAAATAAAAATGAGTTTAAAATCAACCACCCAAGTGGAAAAGAACCGCTATCAGCTGGAGGTTCTTGTGGATGCGGAAGAATTTGAAAAAGCCGTGGACGCGGCTTATCATAAAGAAAGCAAAAAAATAACGATTCCGGGTTTCCGTAAAGGAAAAGCACCCCGTAAATTTATCGAAAAGTATTACGGCGAAAATGTGTTCTATGACGATGCTATCAACTCTGTTTATCCCGGCGCGCTTGAAAA
Organism: Oscillospiraceae bacterium; assembly: GCA_022650485.1. Lineage (GTDB taxonomy): Bacteria > Bacillota > Clostridia > Oscillospirales > Acutalibacteraceae > Caproicibacter. Next base: position 122,045 of record JALCPP010000001.1, read on the forward strand.
AGCGATTGAAGAAGCAAAGTTGGAAATGATTGAAGATAAAGTCGATTTTGATTTGGTTTCTGCCGACAAAAACGGCCTTGTATTTAAGGCGACCATTACCACGAAACCTGAAGTGGAAATTGAAGGTTATAAAGGCATCCCCGCCACAAAGAAAGTTGCTGAAGTGAAAGATGCCGATGTGGATGCGGAAATTGAAAAGATTCGCGACCGCAACTCCAGAATGGTTACGGTGGAAGACAGAGAAGCGCAGAAGGGCGACAATGCGGTTCTCGATTTCGACGGCTATGTAGACGGAAAGGCATTTTCCGGCGGCAAGGCCGAAAACTACAGCCTGCAGCTTGGTTCCGGCCAGTTTATTCCGGGCTTTGAAGATCAGGTCATTGGTCATAAAACAGGCGAAGAATTTGACGTAAATGTAAAATTCCCCGATGATTACGGCGCAAAAGAGCTTGCCGGAAAAGATGCAACTTTTAAAATTAAACTGCATGAAATTAAAATGAAAGAACTTCCGCAGCTCGATGATGATTTTGTAAAGGATGTCAGCGAATTCGATACGCTGGATGCATATCGTGCGGATATCCGTGAAAAGCTCGCGAAGGCAAAAGAAGAAAAGGCCAAGGATGATCTGGATAACAAGCTGATTGATGAGGTCGTTTCCAAGCTGAAAGCAGAGATTCCGGAAGCCATGTATGAAAACAGAATCAACGATGATCTGCGCGATTTCAGCTATCGTTTGCAGTCCCAGGGCCTGAATATTGATACTTATATGAAGTATACCGGACAGGACAAGAATGCGATTCGCGGTCAGTTCCGCCCGCAGGCTGAGCGCCAGGTAAAATTGCGCCTTGCGCTTGAAAAGATCGTTGAACTGGAAAAAATTGCTCCGTCTGAAGAGAACATCGAGCAGGAGTACAAAAAGCTGGCTGAAAATTACAAAGTAGATACCGATAAGGTGAAATCCTTAATTCGCAAAGAGGACCTTGCGAAGGATATCGCGGTAGAGAAGGCTTTTAACCTCGTGCGCGACAGTGCCGTGGTTGCAGAAGAAAAGGAATAATTGGAATTCAAAAGCCGGCATGGTAAAAAGATGCCGGACGACGGAATAAAAGATCCGATTCCGCCAATGCTCTATTATTGCCGGCTACTGGAGGGTTTGAGAAATGAGCAGTTTAGTACCTTATGTAATTGAACAAAGCAACAGGGGCGAACGCTCCTATGATATTTTTTCACGTCTGCTGAATGATCGAATCATTATGCTGACGGATGAAGTGAATGACGCGACCTCCAGCTTGGTAGTTGCGCAATTGCTTTATCTGGAAGGTCAGGATCCGGCCAAAGATATCAGCCTTTATATCAACAGCCCCGGTGGCTCCGTAACAGCGGGCCTTGCTATTTATGACACGATGCAGTATATTAAATGCGATGTATCCACCATTTGCATGGGTATGGCTGCCAGCATGGGCGCGTTTTTGCTTACAGCCGGCGCCAAGGGGAAGAGATATGCGCTGCCCAACAGCGACATTATGATCCATCAGCCGAGCGGTGGTACACGTGGTCAGGCAACAGACATTAAAATTCAGGCGGACCATATGCTGTATATTAAGAAAAAGCTGAATGAGATTTTTGCGGAGCGCTCCGGTCAGCCGCTTGAGGTTATCATGCGGGATACTGAACGTGATAATTTTATGACGGCGGAGGAAGCAGTCAAGTATGGTTTGATCGACAAAGTCATTATGAACAGATGAGATAGGGTGATAAAATGCCGAACAACGACGACAATAAGGGAAGAGAAATTTGCTGTTCCTTTTGCGGGAAGCCGCAGAGTGAGGCACGCCGCCTGATCGCGGGGCCGGGCGTTTTCATCTGTGACGAATGCATTGAATTGTGCACATCCATCCTGAATGATGAGAAAAATCTGTCAACCAGGAAGGAAAGCTACAATGAGTCGGCGGTAGAGCTGCCGAAGCCACAGGAGATTAAAAAGCAGCTCGACGCATATGTGATTGGTCAGGAAGACGCTAAAATTTCCCTTTCGGTTGCAGTTTATAATCACTACAAACGGATTTATTACGGCCGCGACAAAGATGATGTAGAATTGACGAAAAGTAATGTTCTTCTGCTTGGTCCAACGGGTGTTGGAAAAACTCTTCTGGCACAGACACTTGCGAAAATTTTGGATGTTCCGTTTGCCATCGCCGATGCGACAACGCTTACGGAAGCCGGATATGTCGGTGAAGATGTTGAAAATATTCTTCTGCGGTTGATTCAGGCGGCTGATTTTGACATTGAAAAAGCAGAGCGCGGGATCATCTATATTGATGAAATTGATAAAATTGCTCGTAAATCAGAAAACCCATCGATTACGCGGGATGTCAGCGGTGAAGGTGTGCAGCAGGCACTGCTGAAAATTTTGGAAGGAACGGTTTCCAATGTTCCCCCGCAGGGTGGAAGAAAGCATCCGCAGCAGGAATTCTTGCAGATTGACACAACCAATATTCTGTTTATCTGCGGCGGTGCGTTTGACGGCCTGAACAAAGTGATCGAACGCCGTTCAGCTTTCTCGTCCATTGGTTTTGGTGCTCAGGTACGCAGCAAGGCGGAACTCGATTCCACTTCCTGGATGAAAGATGTCATTCCGCATGACTTGGTGAAATTTGGGCTGATTCCGGAACTGGTCGGAAGAGTACCTGTCATAGCGGCACTTGACGGTTTGGATGAAGACGCATTGGTCCGAATTTTAACAGAGCCGAAAAACAGCCTGGTTAACCAGTACAAAAAGTTGTTTCAGCTTGACAAAGTTGAACTTGAGTTCCAGCCGGAAGCGCTCAGGGCAGTTGCAAAACAAACGCTGGAACGCAGGACGGGTGCCAGGGGCCTTCGGTCTATTATGGAAAATATGCTGACCAATTTGATGTACCAGGTCCCATCCGATTATACGGTAGAGAAAGTTGTTATTACACAGGATGCAGTGGAGAATGGAGCAAAGCCGGAAATCACTTATAATCCAGATCGAAAACCGGTTGCACTAAAGATTACGTCCCCCAGCAAAAGGGGGAGGAAGAACACCGCTTCCTGATAGAACTATTTGCCTGTTGCAGCGCGGTTTTACATTCGCTCTGCAACAGTTTTTTTTTCAAGGAGCTTACTATGAGTATGATTGAAACTGACATTCAGCAGAAACCTGTTACGATGCCGACTCTTGCGTTAAGGGGACTGGTTATTTTTCCGGGCATGCTGCTTCAGTTTGATGTAGGCCGTCGAAAGTCTATTCAGGCACTGGAAAAAGCGATGGATGAAGATCAGTTGATCTTTCTGGTCGCTCAGAAAGAACTTTCCGACAATGACCCCACTGCGGAGCAGATCTTTTCCATGGGGGTTGTGGCAAAAGTAAAACAGGTAATTCGCCGCAGTGATGATGGCATTCGTCTGTTTGCGGAAGGATTGTACCGTGCAGAAGCGATGTCTTATGAATCGGAAAATCCGTATTTGCTGGCGAATGTACAACAGGTGGAAACACTGCCGGCCCGTGCGTCACGGAAAGCCGAGGCGCTGATTCGTTATACACAGAACCTTTTCGAACAGTTCGTTCAGAATTATACCCACATTCCGCCCGATATTGTGATCGGTGTTGTGCAGAAAAAGGACTGCGGGGAGCTGGCGGATTATATTGCGTCGAACATCATGTTCGATTTTGAAGAGAAGCAGACGATTCTTGAAGAATTGCGCCCTTTGAAACGGCTTGAAAAACTCGCTGCAATTCTAAAGAAAGAAACACAGGTCCTTTCCATTGAAACACAGATCAGTGAAAAGGCAAAGGAACAGATTGACCGCAATCAGAGGGAATACTTCCTGCGTGAACAGATGAAGGCGATTTCGTATGAGCTTGGTGAAGACGATAATCCCCAGCAGGAAGCGGATGATCTTCGTGAACGGATTGAAAAGCTGGGGCTTCCCAAACTCCAGCATGACAAGATGGTCAAGGAATGTGACCGGTTGTCCAAAATGCCGGAAGGTTCCCATGAGGGGAGCGTAATACTTAGCTATCTCGAAACCTGTCTGGAACTGCCTTGGAATATTGCCAGCAAAGAGCATATCGATTTAAGAAAGGCGCGCAGAATTCTCAATAGAGAGCACTACGGCCTGGAAAAGGTGAAAGATCGTGTTTTGGAAGTGCTGGCGGTCAAAAAACTATCGCCGAAAATCAAAGGGCAGATTGTTTGTTTGGTCGGCCCTCCGGGAGTCGGGAAAACGTCGATTGCACATTCTATTGCGGAAGCGACCGGCCGTAAATACGTTCGCGTTTCCCTTGGCGGCGTTCGCGATGAATCAGATATTGTGGGGCATCGCCGCACGTATATCGGTTCTATGCCGGGGCGGATTGTGAATGCTTTGAAACAGGCAGGTACCAACAATCCTTTGATCCTGCTTGATGAAATTGATAAAATGGGCAACAATTTTCGTGGGGATCCGTCCTCTGCGCTTCTTGAAGTGCTGGACTCTGAGCAGAACAATGCTTTTTATGATCATTATATCGATATGCCGTTTGATCTGAGCAATGTGATGTTCCTTACAACCGCAAATGACGCGAGCGCCATTCCGGAACCTCTGTATGACAGAATGGACGTTATTACGCTTGGAAGCTATACCCACCTTGAAAAATACAATATTGCCGTAAAACATTTAATTCCAAAACAATTGAAAAAGCATGGAATTAAGGCTTCGCAGCTGAAAATTACACCGGCTGCCGTCCACAGGCTGATCGACGGTTACACAAGGGAAGCCGGTGTCAGAACACTGGAACGTACCGTGGCTTCGCTGTGCAGAAAATGCGCCAAGTATTATGTGGAGGACAGCCAAGCAAAGATTTCCATTAATCCTAAAAAGCTGGAAGAGCTGCTTGGACCGGAAAAGTTTAAGGAAGACAGCCGGAATAAGAAGGATTTGGTCGGGCTGGTCAACGGTTTGGCATGGACCAGCGTGGGGGGCACCCTTTTGCCGATCGAGGTTGCCGTGATGGACGGAACCGGCAAAGTGGAACTGACCGGTTCCCTTGGTGATGTGATGAAAGAATCCGCCCGTACCGCAATCAGCTGTATCCGTACCAGAGCGGGTCTTCTTGGAATCAAGCACGATTTTTACACAAAGTATGATATTCATATTCACGCGCCGGAAGGTGCAATTCCGAAAGACGGTCCGTCAGCCGGTACCGCAATGGCAACGGCCATTACTTCGGCACTCTGTAATATTCCAATCCGGCACGATGTTGCAATGACGGGAGAAGTCACTCTGCTGGGGCGCGTACTGCCAATCGGAGGACTGAAGGAAAAGACGATGACGGCTTACCGTTCCGGAATTAAAACGGTGATTATTCCTGCAGACAATGTGGCGGATTTAGAAGAAATTGATGCTGCAGTCAAAAATTCCATTCAGTTTAAACCGGTCGAACAGATCGACCAGGCCTTAAAAATTGCACTGACAAAAATGCCGACGCCGCAGGAAGTCTCCGACTCTTCCGAGCCTAAGACTCTGCCGGCAGCCAATAAAATTGACCGCCTGTCTTCCGGTGCGGCCTCAATACCACAGTGACGGAGGCGGAACATTGAGCATAGCAACAGCATTTTTTGAACTTTCGGCCGGTCGTGCCGACCAACTGCCCGCTTCTACTCTGCCAGAAATTGTGTTTTCCGGCAGATCAAACGCCGGAAAGTCCTCTTTGATTAACCGTTTGCTGCAGCGAAAATCGTTGGCCAGAACCAGTTCTGCACCTGGAAAAACCGCGACAATCAATTTTTACAATCTCGATTTTTGCCGGTTTGCCGACTTGCCGGGGTATGGATACGCAAAAGTATCAAAATCTGAAAAGCTGCGTTGGGCAGAGCTGGCGGAAGGTTATTTCCGGCAGCAGCGGGATGTTCGTCTGGTGATTCAGCTGATGGATTTGCGCCATGCACCCACCCAGGATGATCTGCAGATGGTGCAGTATCTGCTTGAAAGCCAGATTCCCTGTCTGATTGCGGCAACCAAATGTGACAAATTAAACAAAACGAGGCGCACTGCACAGGAAGCGGCATACCGCAAAGAATTTGAGCCATATCCGGAACTCCAGGTCGTTCCGTGTTCCGCGGTGACAGGGGAGGGAACCGATGAAATCCGTGAAAGGATTTTTAAGGTCTGTGATATTACCGAAAAATAATACCACAGCCCTCTCATTTGACTTTTATACATTAAAATGATATTCTGTTGAAGTTGGGAGAGTGGTTCAAGTGAACTCAAAGCTGAAAGACAGCAGTGTGGACTTTTTATTCAGCGCAATTTTGTCCTTAAAAACGCCGGAAGAGTGCTATGCCTTTTTTGAAGACCTTTGTACTGTTGCAGAGATCAAGGCAATGTCACAGCGCCTTGTGGTCGCACATATGCTGAGCAATAAAAAGGTATACAGCGATATTGTAGCGACAACCGGTGCTTCTACGGCTACCATCAGCCGTGTCAACCGGTCTTTACATTATGGCTGTGACGGGTATGAACTGGCTTTTAACAGGCTGGACGGTGCGAAGAAAGCCGAATGAATACATTTCTCTTTCTATGAACGTAAGTCTGCTTGTACAGCGAACGCTCAGGGATGGGTGCAGTTTTCAATTGTCTTTTAAAACAGAAAATATAAGCGGGGCTTCGCGGGCCAAAGTAAGAAAGAATTGGCCCGTCGGGCTTTCTTGCAGACCTGTTTCAGGGTGAGGCGTTCCTCTGTGACTGATTGAAATGCCCGTTTGCGGCAGCAAGCGCGCTGATCGGAAGGAATGGGGTAGTTTGCCGAAGGAAGTCGAACTGTTTGTTTTTTTCTGTATGAGATTAAATGAAGATTATGGCAAAAAATTTAAAAAAAATCGATTTTCCTGTTGACAACTGCGGTTAAATATAGTATTATATAACACGTCGCTGATGGCGATGCGAAAAAATTCCACGGGAGCATAGCTCAGCTGGTTAGAGCACCTGCCTTACAAGCAGGGGGTCATAGGTTCGAGTCCTATTGTTCCCACCATTCAGTTGGCTCGGTAGTTCAGCTGGTTAGAACGCTAGCCTGTCACGCTAGAGGTCGTCGGTTCGATCCCGATCCGAGTCGCCATTATTTGCCTCTGTAGCTCAGTCGGTAGAGCAGGGGACTGAAAATCCCCGTGTCGGTGGTTCGATTCCGCCCGGAGGCACCAATCATGCGAATGTAGCTCATCTGGTAGAGCGCCACCTTGCCAAGGTGGAGGTAGCGAGTTCGAGCCTCGTCGTTCGCTCCAGATTGGCGTCATAGCCAAGTGGTAAGGCAAGGGTCTGCAAAACCCTCATCCCCGGTCCGAATCCGGGTGACGCCTCCAAAATCGAAGTTGTGGCAGGGAAAGGAATGTTCCTTTCCCTGTTTTCATGTAAAAAAATTTAACGGGAATTTAAATGTTCCCACATAACATGATGGAAACAGCCACTCGGACATTTTGTCCGAGTTGTTTTTTAGGATTTGAATAATTTGCGCATTTTTGTCCAATATCGCATTGTAGACGGAAGATGGAATGCTGTATTGGGTAGAGGGTAACAATGTGATTTCAGCCGGAAAAAGCAGATCATTTCATATTCTTAAGAACTGCTTGTCGGCATTTTGACTTGATAAATCCAACAGAAAGACTTGTGGTTAATTTGAAAATAGGCGTTTTTGATTCAGGAATTGGTGGCTTGACGGTTCTTCATCAGGCGGTGCTTTCTCTGCCCGAAGAAGAGTTCCTGTATTTCGCTGATGTCGACCATGTCCCTTACGGCACGAAAACCAAAGAAGAAATTATCGGCTATGCGGATCAAGCGGTTCATTTCATGGTGAAAAAAGGCGTGAAAGCGATTGTCATTGCCTGCAATACAGCGACCAGCGTTGCGATTGGATCTCTGCGGAAAAAATATAGTATCCCGATTTTAGGAATGGAACCTGCGGTAAAACCTGCCGTGCAAAGAAACCATGGCAAGCGGGTAATGGTCATTGCTACTCCGGTAACGGTGAGAGAGAAAAAATTAAAAAATTTGCTGACTGCGGTAGATGAAAATCATATTGTTGATCTTTTGGCTCTTCCAAAGCTGGTGCCATTTGCAGAGCAGGGGCAGTTCGACACTGCTGAGCTGAAAGCGTATCTCCGCAGCGCCTTCGCCCCCTATTGCCTTCGGGACTATTCCGCGCTTGTACTGGGCTGCACGCATTTTAATTATTTCAAGGATACGTTTCGTGAAATTTTTTCGGAAGATGTCGATTTAATAGATGGCTGTGTTGGAACCATTAATCATCTGGTGGATGTTCTGAAAGCAGAAAACATGCTGGAAAACCACGGGTTTCAGGTTGACTATTATTTGTCTGGAAAAAAGGTTGAAGATGATGCAACTCTAAGGCGGATAGAAAAATTGCACCGCAGGCTGGACAAGATGCTTCCGTATTAAGCAGAGCATACCTGGTTGAAAATAAAGAATAGTAAAAAATTAAAAACGTTTTAGACCATATTGTTCCTCAAGACTGTTTGGCATGAAATGATGGAGTGAATGCCGGCATGGTTTTGGGGAATTTTATTTTTTGCGGGCGCTGAAGTCTGCCAATCATCCTTCATTGGTTGACAAAAAAGACTTGAAAGGCATATAATCAGAACACGGAAATGAAGTACAGAAATTTTTTGACGACAGTTTTGATATAAGGGTGAAATTAATTGGGCGGCAGTGAAGAAATTGAATCTTGTATTTTTAAAAAATACAGAAGAAAAATCTGGATCCCGTTTTTAACAGCGGTGAAAAAATACCAGCTGATTCAGCCGGGCGACCGGGTCGCTGTCTGCATCTCCGGCGGGAAGGATTCAATGTTGACCGCAAAATGCATGCAGCATCTTCAAAAATACAGTGACTTTCCGTTTGAAGTGGAATATCTGGTGATGGATCCAGGATATAAAAAGGAGAACAGACAAAAAATAGAAGCGAATGCCGCTCTGTTAAATCTGCCGATCCGTATTTTTAATACCCGGATTTATGATGTGGTATCTCATATGGACGGCTCGCCTTGTTATCTTTGCGCAAGGATGCGCAGGGGCTTTTTGTACAAACACGCACAGCAGCTTGGGTGCAATAAAATTGCGCTGGGGCATCATTTTGATGACGTGATTGAAACCGCTTTGATGAGTATGCTCTACGGTGCGGAAATTAAAACGATGATGCCGAAACTTCATAGTAAGAATTACCACGGAATGGAATTAATACGGCCAATGTATTTGGTTCACGAAGCGGATATTATTCGTTGGCGTGATTCTAATGGTTTAAGTTTTATTCGGTGTGCCTGCCGGTTTACAGAAAACTGCGAATTGAACAAAGGAAGCTCAAAACGACAGGAAACAAAGGAATTGATCGCTCAGCTCAGAAAAACGAATCCGGGAGTCGACCAGAATATTTTCCACAGTATTCACAATGTCAATCTGGATTTGGTCCTCGGCTACCGCAGCGGCGGAAAAAAGCACAGCTTTCTGGATGATTATCAGAACCGATAAAATCGCCGGATGATTACACGCTTTGGCGTTTTTGGTACGGGAGAATGTGAAGCCGTACCGGATGGCGGTACCGCCAATTACAAGTTGGAAGATAGGGATTGCATTGATCGATGCAAAAAGGGAAGGTGCTGAATATGATTAAAAAAGAAACGATAAAAATATCAGGAATGTCCTGCGCGGCCTGCGCTGCCAGAATTGAAAAAGGATTAAGCAGGGTGGACGGTGTCAGGTCGGCAAATGTCAACCTGGCGATGGAACGTGCTTCAGTGGAATTTGACGATGCACAAGTTAGCATTGGACAACTGAATGAAACGGTCGAAAAACTAGGCTATTCCGTAATCCGGGATTTGCAGCCGCAGACAGGGAAGACGGTTATCAATATTACGGGGATGTCCTGCGCGGCTTGTTCTGCCAGAATTGAAAAAAAGCTGAACCGAATGAAGGGGGTTCAAAGTGCCGGTGTTAACCTGACAACGGAAAAAGCAACCGTGGAATATAACCCTGCCGTGATTGGCTTGGATGCTCTGATCAATGCGGTGGAGACTTTGGGGTATGAGGCACAGGAAGAAAGAGAGGAATCCAAAGACCGCGAGGCGGAAGCGAGAAATAAAGAGATTAACAGCCTAAAGTATTCCCTTATCGCTTCCATTATTTTAAGTCTGCCGCTGCTTTTGGCCATGTTCTTTTCCATGGCGGGGGTAATTGTGCCGCTGCTGCATAACCAGTATTTTCAGCTGATTGTGGCGGCCCCGGTTCAGTTTATTATCGGGTTTCGGTTTTACAGAAATTCTTTTTATGCGCTTCGGTCCGGCAGTGCCAATATGGATGTGCTGATCGCCATGGGTACGTCTGCCGCCTACTTTTTCAGCTTGTATAACGTGTTTTTTGCGGCGCCTGCTGCAAATGGACACAAAGACCTTTATTTTGAAGCGTCTGCTACCGTGATTACTCTGATCCTTCTGGGAAAATATTTTGAAGCTGTGGCAAAAGGAAAAACATCGGAAGCAATCAAAAAGCTGATGGGGCTTCAGGCAAAAACCGCAAGGGTGATTCGAAACGGGGCAGAACTGGATATTCCGATTGAGCAGGTCCATAGGGGGGATCGGGTGATTGTGCGGCCGGGAGAGCGTGTCCCGGTTGACGGCACGATTCTGGAAGGGATTTCTTCCGTCGATGAATCTATGCTGACAGGGGAGAGTATTCCAGTCGAAAAGAAGCCGGGCGATTTGTGTATTGGTGCAACGGTAAATCAATACGGTACTTTTACATTGGAAGCATCACGTGTTGGTCGGGATACAGTCCTGTCCCAAATCGTTAAAATGGTGGAGGATGCTCAGGGTTCTAAAGCACCGATTCAAAAGATTGCAGACCGGGTGGCGGGTGTGTTTGTTCCCGCTGTCATTGGAATTGCAGCGGCCACGTTTCTCGGGTGGTTCTTCCTTACGGGGGATCTGAACCGTTCCGTGGTCAGCGCGGTTTCTGTTTTGGTGATTGCCTGTCCGTGTTCGCTTGGGCTGGCTACGCCAACAGCAATTATGGTTGGAACAGGGCTTGGTGCGGAGCACGGAATTTTGTTCAAGGGCGGCGAGCATTTAGAAATGGCCTATCGATTAAATGCGGTTGTTTTGGATAAAACCGGGACCGTTACAAAAGGCAAACCAGAGGTAACCGATCTGATTGGGCTTGGTGGTTTACAGCAAGCAGAGTTGGTGCGGCTTGCCGCTTCAGCAGAAAAACGCTCGGAGCATCCTCTCGGCAGTTCTATTTACGAATACGGCAAAGATCAGATGCAAGCGGTTCCGGACCCGTCACAGTTTGAAGCAATTCCGGGTCGCGGTGTTCGTGCTGTTGCGGAAGGAAAGAAAATTTTGCTGGGTACACGCAAACTGTTAGGAGAAAATAAGATTGATGTTTCCGGAGCTTGCGCTGTGTTGGAGCAGTTGGAAAATGAAGGGAAAACAGCGATGCTGATGGCTGTGAACGGCAGTGTGCAAGCGGTGTTTGCGGTTGCGGATACATTAAGGGAACATTCTTCCGAGGCTATCCGGGAGCTTCAGGACATGCATGTCGATGTCTACATGATTACCGGGGATAACAGAAGAACTGCCTGTGCCATTGCAAAACAGGCCGGAATTCAACATGTTCTTGCTGAAGTTCTGCCGGAACATAAGGCGGAAGAAGTGGAAAAGCTTAGAAAATCCGGGAAAGTGGTCGCGATGGTCGGGGATGGTATCAACGATGCCCCGGCTCTTGCTACGGCGGATATTGGTATGGCGGTCGGCACGGGGACCGATGTGGCGATCGAGACGGCGGATATTACGCTGATGCGCGGAGATCTGCGCACCATTGCGGCCGCAATTCGTCTTTCCAGACGAACGATGCGCAAAATTCGGCAGAATCTGTTCTGGGCATTTTTCTACAATTCCATTGGGATTCCATTTGCCGCATTCGGCTTTTTAAATCCGATGATTGCGGGAGCCGCGATGGCGTTTAGTTCCGTGTCGGTTGTGACGAATTCGCTGAGCCTGAAACGCTTTAGCCGATGAAGCAGGAAGTCAGATCATAAGAATTTATATATATTGAAAGGGGAATTTGTGATGTCTCAATCCAAACTGGTTTTAAATGTAAATGGTATGGCCTGCAGTCACTGTGAACACGCGGTGAAAACGGCGGTGGGTGCTTTAGACGGCGTGGCAAATGTTGCTGTGGACTTAAAGGGAAAGAAGGTTACAACGCGGTACAACCCCGATAGGGTCAATCCGGATCAGATTCGCAATGCAATTGAAGATCAGGGGTACGATGTTGTCTGATCAAGGAATGCCAATGTTGTTCTATGACTGCAAGTGTAAAGTGGTATTGCTTGTCACCATCCAGCAGAAGTTTCGATTCTGCACGGAGTAGGATTATCGATCAGTTTGTTTAAATTAATGCAGCCCATAAAAGGAAAATAAGAACTTTTTAGGAAAGCATTGACTTCAAACGCAAGCGCGGTTATAATAGAAAAAAGTTCATTTTAGATCAAACGCGATGACAAAGAAAGTAAATGGCCCATTGTGTCAAACAGAGAGCTTTCTACGGTGCGAGCCGTGCTGGAAGGAAGGCTGACACTGGGTGGTTGAATATCACTTTAGAGCGGCGCACCGAGGCATATTTTGCTTAGACTGCGACGGGATTTCCCGTTAACGAAACAGGGTATGAAAACAAGGGTTATACTCGTACCTGTTAAGGTTCACTGCCGTAAGGCAGGGGCAAATGGAAGTGGTACCGCGGGATTTGTGTCCCGTCTTCTTTGAAAAAGGAAGACGGGATTTTTGTTTATCCACAGAAAAATAAATATGGAATTGTTACAAGGGTTACATAAAGAAAATTTCAAAAAGTGATCTGCCGGGAGCGGTACAAGCACGATGTTCCCGTATTATAAATCCTGTGAGGTGTTGGCAATGAACAGTGATGCATTGAGAAAAAGCATGCCGAAGCGCGCTCTGCTCCACGCATTGGGGCTGACCAACGAGGAAATTGACCGCCCATTGATCGGTGTCGTAAGCTCTTACAATGAAATTGTCCCCGGGCACATGAACCTTGACAAGATTGTGGAGGCTGTAAAGCTGGGAGTTTCCATGGCGGGAGGAACTCCGCTTGTTTTTCCGGCAATTGCCGTCTGTGACGGCCTTGCCATGGGGCATCAGGGAATGAAGTATTCCTTGGTTTCCCGCGAACTGATTGCGGATTCTACGGAATCGATGGTACTGGCCCACGCTTTTGACGCTCTTGTCATGGTCCCAAACTGCGACAAGAATGTTCCGGGGCTGCTGATGGCCGCCGCCCGGCTGAATCTTCCCACCGTATTTGTCAGCGGCGGGCCGATGCTGGCTGGAACAGTAAACGGGAAGAAAGTCAGCTTTTCCAGCGTATCAGAGGCAGTTTCGGAGTATGATACCGGAAAAATCACGAAGAAAGAACTGTGCGAGTTTGAGAACAGCGGATGCCCAACCTGCGGCTCCTGTTCCGGTATGTTTACTGCGAACAGCATGAATTGCCTGACGGAAGTTCTGGGAATGGGGCTGCCGGGCAACGGCACAATTCCTGCGGTTTATTCGGAACGGCTTCAACTGGCAAAACGCGCCGGCATGCAGGTCATGGAACTTTTGCGCAAAAAGATTTGTCCGCGTGATATTATGACGGAGGATGCGTTCCGCAATGCGGAGACCATCGACATGGCTCTTGGATGCAGTACCAACAGTATGTTGCATCTTCCGGCAATTGCGCATGAGTGTGGGATTGAACTGAACCTCGATTTTGCCAACGAGGTCAGCGATCATACGCCCTGTTTATGCCATTTGGCCCCTGTCGGGGATACTTTTATTGAAGAACTCAATGAGGCTGGCGGGGTCCCCGCGGTGATGCATGAAATTGATAAACTGGGGCTTTTGAAAACCGACTTAATCACTTGCACCGGTAAAACGGTGGGGGAGAACATTAAAAACGCGGTCAACCGGAATCCAGAGGTCATTCGTCCGGTGGAGAATCCGTTCAGTAAAACCGGGGGAATTGCTGTATTGCGGGGAAATTTGGCGCCGGATTCCGGTGTGGTGAAGCGTTCCGCCGTATCGCCGGAAATGATGGTTCATGAAGGCCCGGCAAAAGTGTTTGACTGCGAAGAAGATGCGATTGAAGCAATTGACTCAGGAAATATCGTAGCGGGTGACGTTGTAGTGATTCGCTATGAAGGCCCGAAGGGCGGCCCGGGTATGCGGGAAATGCTCAATCCGACCAGTGCCATTATAGGGCGAGGATTGGGCAGCAGTGTTGCGCTGATTACTGACGGAAGGTTCAGCGGTGCGACAAGGGGATCCGCGATTGGTCATGTGTCGCCGGAAGCAGCGGTCGGCGGCCCGATTGCACTGGTACGCAACGGTGACCGGATTCGTGTTGACATCTCCCACAATCGCGTGGACGTTCTGTTGAGCGATGCGGAGCTGGAAGCCCGCAGAAAAGAGTGGAAGCCGAGAAAGCCTAAGATTACAAGCGGATATCTTGCAAGATATGCCGCGCTGGTTACTTCTGGGAACCGCGGTGCTGTGCTGGAACTTCCAAAGTGCTGATGAATTAATGTATCAAAAAAGGAAGCAGCTTTGATTCAAATTAGAAATCAAAGCTGCTTCCTTATGGCGATTTGTTGGAATGCAATTTATTTTTGCGGCCTGCACGCAGTGTGCCTTTTACGGTCTGACTGGCATCAGAAAACGGACCGATTGGGTTGTCGAGCCCTGCTGACATTCAGTTAACCAACTAAAAAGTTAGAAAAATCCTGATTGAATTTTTCTAACTCATCATAAAATACGGCGTGCCCGCTTTTCTGAAACGGGTATAGTTTGGAATTCCGGATGCCGCGGTTTAGGGTAAGCGGTAGTTCTTTTGGGCATATTTTGTCCAAAGTGCCATAAAAGATACCGGTTGGAACTGAAATACGCCCCAGGTCGGAACGCAGATCCGCATCCCGGAGTGTCTCCGCTGTTTTGAGCGTGCTGTAACCAGGACCGGAAAGCGTGATGGAGCGAAACCATTCGCCAAATGGCGGCGTAACAGGCTGTGCGAAAAAGTTCTGGCCAAAGTCGTAAATGGCCTGGGGGCGGTTTCGGCAGATTTGAGCAATCAGCGCATTGACCTGCTCGATTGGGAGCCCGCCCGGGCAGTCTTCGCGGCGGATAAAACAAGGGGCTGCTGCGGAAAGCAGTGCTAACCTTGAAATTTTGTATTCCCTGTGCCGTGCCATATAGCGAATAGCAATTGCGCCGCCCATGGAAAATCCGGCCAGAGCCATTTCCGGCACACCAATCATTCGTATGATTTCATAAATATCGTCCGCAAGCCGGTCATAATCATAGCCGCTCCAGGGTGCGTCGGAGTTTCCAAATCCGCGCAGATCGACAGAAACGCAGCGAAACCCGAGCTTTGGGAGAAGCTCGAGCTGATACTCAAACATCCTGTGATTCAGCGGCCAGCCATGAATCAGGAAAACGGTGTTTTTACCGGTAGGATTCAGATCATATACCGCGAGCTTAACTCCCCGTTCCACATTAACGTAAAACATATTTTCACCTCCGAAAAACATGTATGCTTTCCGGAGGTGAAATAATTCTAAAAGTTTATTTTAAGTTTATTTTGATTTTTCGCATTTCAGTCCGCTGAAAACAATACCGCGGGATGCGTCGACTGTAACGGTTGTTCCGCTTTTTAGTATCTGTGTTGCATTCTGTGCCGAAACAATCACGGGTTTTCCAAGTGTTAGTCCCACGACTGCGGCGTGCGAATTTTTGCCGCCCTGCTCGGTGATAATGGCAGAAGCCGATTTTAAGAACGGAAGAATTTCGTTAGAGGTTTCCGGAATGACTAAAATGTCACCGTCTTTAAAGTCCTGATTTGCTTCTTTGGCATTGCTGCAGACACACAGATTACCGCAGACCGTTCCTTTTGAAACACCTTGGCCGGATACCAGTACGTCGCCGACTAATTGAACTTTCAGCAGATTGGTTGTTCCTGAAACGCCGAGCGGAACTCCAGCCGTGATAACGACCAGATCACCGTCCTGCACTAAGCCGCGGTTTCTTGCGGTGTTGATAACGTGACCAAACAATGCATCTGTATTATTTTTTTCGTCCACCAGTATGGGAATAACACCCCAGGAAAGACTCATCTGGCGCATGACGGTCGGATCTGTTGTGCCGCTGATGATGGGATGCGACGGGCGGTATTTCGAGATCATGCGGGCGGTACGGCCGGTTTTTGTCACGGTGATAATCGCAACGGCACCCAGATCATATGCGGTGGTGCAGGTCGCGTGGGAAATAGCAGAAGTAACATTGGGCTGTTTGTCAAAATGGCGTTTTTTAAACCGCTCAATATAATTGATATCATTTTCTGTCCGTTCGGCAATCTTAGCCATGGTCTTTACAGCTAACACAGGGTAAAGACCCGCTGCGGTTTCTCCGGACAGCATAATTGCGCTGGTTCCGTCATAAATTGCGTTGGCGACGTCGGTTGCTTCCGCACGGGTTGGGCGGGGATTCTTAATCATGGAATCAAGCATTTGTGTTGCGGTGATAACCTGAAGCCCTTCATTAGAAGCTTTTTTAATCAGGTCTTTCTGGATAATCGGGATTTCCTCAATCGGAATTTCAACACCCATATCGCCGCGGGCAATCATAATGCCGTCGGCTACTCTGATAATGTCTTCAATATTTTGTACGCCGTCGGCGTTTTCGATTTTAGCGATGATTTTAATATTGTGGCAGCCAAGCGCCTGCAGTTCCGAACGCATATCGGTAATGTCCTGCGCGGTGCGGGTAAAGGATGCGGCAATAAAGTCAAACCCTTGTTCTACGCCAAAAGCGAGGTCCTGTCGGTCCTTTTCGCTGATAAACGGCAAAGACAGGTGGGCTCCCGGCACGTTTACACCTTTACGGGAAGAAATGGTTCCTCCGTTCTTTACGGTGCAAACAACATCAGTGTTTGTGCAGGTTTCTACTTTTAATCCGATCAAACCGTCATCAATCAGAATCATGGTTCCCGGTTTGACTTCCTGCGGCAGGCGCTCAAAAGTTTGCGAAACGCACTGTTCATTTCCGGGAACATCCCGTGTGGTCAAGGTGAAACGGTCTCCTGTTTTCAAAGTGACGGAAGATTTTTCAAATGTGCCAATGCGGATTTCAGGCCCTTTGGTATCAAGCAGAAGCGCAACCGGAAGGTCTAATTCTTTCCGGACTTTTTTGACCATATCCACAAAGGGTTGTTGGTCCGCTCCACATCCGTGTGAAAAATTCAGGCGGGCGACGTTCATTCCGGAAAGCATCAATTCGCGGATGGTTTCCTCGTCTTTTGTCGCCGGACCCAGTGTACATACGATTTTTGTTTTTCTCATTGCTGCAGCCTCATTCCATTACTGCTAATAAATTTTTTTATCTGTTTTCACAATCCCAATAATACTAGAATCATGATTAAAAATCAATCTTCATCGTAATAAATTGGTATGCTTCCTGAAAATATTCCCTCTATTGCATTCATTTCAGATAAGTTATACAATGATAAAAAGAAGAAATGGCGGGATGGAGCAAATGCATAGGCAGAAGGAAAAAGTAATAAAAACACATGCTCAGTGGCATAGCCGCAATCAAATAAAGAAAATTCGAATTGTTATGACAGCTGTTTTGATTGCCATTGTTCTTTCGCTGGCAGCAGGCGGCTTGCTGGCGTGGTCCCAGATGCAGGAACTGTTTCAATCCGGGGCCAGCGGCGACGATTCTCCATCCTCCGGATTGGTAATCTCCGGGTCAGACAGTTTGCCGGTTTATGACGATTCGCTGAATCTGATGCTTGTCAATCTGTCACACCCTCTGAAAACCGAATATCAGGCACAGTTGGTGGATTTCGAAGGCCGGCAGGTTGACGAAAGAATTTTGCCGGCTTTAAAAAAAATGATGGAACAAGCCAAAGAAGATGGCTGCCCGCTGACTCTTTCCGGTGGTTATGTGGACTTCAGCACACAGGATCAGCTTTACGAAGCAGAGGTTCAAAGACTGATGAAAGAGGAAAATCTTTCCCGCGTGCGTGCGGAAAGTCAGGCGATGGATACCATCGGCAAAGGCGGTTGTAATGAAAATCAAACCGGTCTTGCGGTTACGTTTTCTGCTGGCGGCAAACAGGGAACGGACTTCGCGTCTACCAAGCAGTACAGCTGGCTGTCGGAAAACAGTGTTTATTACGGTTTTATTTTACGCTTTTCCGATGAAAAAAAATCACTGACGGGCATGAAATTTCAGCCGGATCATTTTCGCTATGTCGGAACGGACCATGCTGTCAAAATGCGGGAGTATTCCCTGTGCCTGGAGGAATATGTCTCTTATCTGAGAAAACAGTCGCAGAATTGATGATGACGGACAGATAATTCTTGCAATTACTTTCTTTTTATGTTATAATCCATGCAGTATGGAGTATGGTTGATAAAGAGGTGACAGGAATGAAGGAAAAAATCCATCCGCAGTATAAAGATACAACGATTACCTGCGCATGCGGAAATGTAATTCATACAAGGTCGACAAAGGAAAACATCCGTGTTGAAATTTGCTCCAAATGCCATCCGTTTTTTACGGGCAAGCAGAAGCTGATTGATACGAGCGGCCGTGTAGATATGTTTAAAAAGCGCTACGGTCTCGGCAAATAAAAGTGATTTGGTGCGGATAGACGGCGGAATAACGCCGTCTATTTTTTCGTCTTTTTTAAAAGGAGGGGAAGCTGGGTGAAAGTGGAATATCAAACGTTGAAAACGGCTGCGTCCGCCGAGTTTACGGAACGCCGTTCCCGGTTCATCGGCGATTGTGCGCCTGTTTCCAGTGAAGCGGAAGCAACGGCTTTTCTGCAGAAAATAAAAGTTCGATACCGCGAAGCAAAGCATCATGTTTATGCATACAGTCTGCGGCAGGGAAATATCACCCGGCATTCCGACGACGGAGAGCCGCAGGGAACCGCTGGAATGCCGGTGCTGGATGTGCTGCTGAAAACCGGGGTTACAGATGCCGTGATGGTTGTCACCCGATACTTCGGTGGGATTTTGTTGGGAACCGGCGGCCTGGTTCGAGCATATTCTCATGCGGCTTCCATTGCTTTGGAGCAGTCCGGAATCGCGGTGATGCAGCTTTGCTCTTTATTAGAAGTTAGCTGTGAATATGCCCAGTATTCCGTGGTCAATGCGTTGATTGCTCAGCATGGTGGCAGCGTTGAACAGACCGATTACACCGACTGTGTGAAAATTCGTTTCCATATAGAAAAGAGCCGTTTAAAGGATTTTCACAATGCATTGTCCAATGCAACCTGCGGCTCTTGTTCTGCTGAGTTATTATCTGAACAATATCTTGATTTAAAGATTTAAATTATTTTTATCAATCACAAAGGGAAAGAGTGATAAATTCGCGTATAATGCAATGAAAGTATGGAAAGGGGGGGATTTTTATGACAGTTTGCGAACGGGTTCAAAATTTGGAAGAACGGACTCTGTCACCTTATGCCATGCTTTCAAAGAATTCCTCTGGGCGTGATATTCCGGAAAGGGAATGCGATTTGAGAACTCCGTATCAGAGGGATCGCGATCGGATTATTCACTGCAAGGCGTTTCGCCGGCTCAAACATAAAACGCAGGTCTTTCTTTCTCCGGAAGGAGATCATTACAGAACGCGCCTGACGCACACACTGGAAGTTGCCCAGATTGCGCGTACCGTCGCGAGGGCACTGTGCCTGAACGAAGACTTGACGGAAGCGATTTCTCTGGGGCACGACTTGGGGCATACCCCGTTTGGGCACGCGGGTGAACGTGCTTTAAATAAGATTGTTCCGGGTGGATTCCGGCATTATGAGCAAAGCGTTCGGGTTGTGGAACGTCTGGAAAAAGGCGGAAAAGGACTGAATTTGACGAAAGAAGTACGCAATGGTATCCTGTGTCATACATCCGGCACGGAAGCAACGACCATGGAAGGGCGCATTGTCCGTACGGCAGACCGGATTGCTTATCTCAACCACGACATAGACGATGCCGAGCGTGCCGGCGTGCTGACGGAGGAAGATATTCCGCGGGAGATTACAGAGGTTTTGGGCCGCACGAAATCAAAACGAATCGATACGCTGGTGCGCTCGGTTGTGGGGAACAGCAGAGAGGGAAAAGTACGCATGGCACCGGAGATTCAAAAGGCCTTTGATCTTTTATATCAGTATATGAATCACAATGTTTATCAAAATCCCTACGCGAAGGGCGAGGAGCGGAAGGTTCCTCATTTAATTGGTATTCTATTTGATTTTTTGCAGAAACCTGAAAATTTACAGGAAGATATGCGCCGGATTGCGGAACGGGAAAGCTGTGAGCGGGCTGCCTGTGATTTTATCGCGGGGATGACAGACCACTATGCAGTCGAACTGTTTAAATCCATTTATGTTCCGGCCTCCTGGAAGTTTTAGAAGGCGGACAGCCGTTAGATATAGGGGGTGATCGTATGCCGTTGCCGGAATCTTTTATTCAGGAGCTGAAAGTCCGCAGCGACCTTGCTGATCTTGCATCTAATTATGTCAGCCTGAAACACAGCGGGAAAAATCTGGTTGGGCTTTGCCCGTTTCACAGTGAAAAAAGTCCGTCTTTCAATATTTATCCGGAAAATGGTTCATTTTACTGCTTTGGCTGCGGTGTCGGCGGCGACGTGATTACATTTGTCCGTCGAATTGAAAACCTTGACTATATGGAAGCAATCCGCTTTTTGGCTCAGCGGGCCGGTATGCAGGTGCCGGAAGCGGAAGTAGACGATGGAATGGCCAAACTGCGAACACGCGTTCTGGAAATCAACAGAGAAACCGCCCGGTATTATTATTCCGTGCTGAATTCAGAGGAAGGACGCGGGGGCAGGGAATATTTTGCCCACAGAGCGTTGAAACCGGAAACCATCCGGCATTTTGGACTTGGGTTTTCCCCGGCGTCCCGGTTTGCATTAGTTAATCTGCTTGAGAAAAAAGGCTATACTCAGAATGAAATGGTTTTGGCGAACGTTGCCTTTCAAAGCAGAAGTGGACGAGCGGTCGATCGCTTTTTTGGGCGGGCGATGTTTCCAATTATTGATTTGCGTGGTAATGTGGTTGCGTTTGGCGGAAGAACGCTGGGGGATGACAAGCCAAAGTATCTGAATACTTCTGAAACACCCGTGTTTAATAAAGGGAGTATGCTTTTTGCCCTCAATTTTGCCAAGAATGTAAATTCGCAAAGACTAATTCTGTGCGAGGGCTATATGGATGTGATCGCCCTGCATCAGGCAGGTTTTCAAGAAGCGGTCGCCACGCTGGGAACATCGTTGACGTCGGCACAGGCTCGGCTGATGGCGCGGTATGCAAAAGAGATTGTCATCTGCTACGACTCCGATGCACCGGGGCAGAAAGCTGCTTCACGGGCAATCCCTATTTTAAGGGAAGCCGGTTTAATTGTGCGCGTGCTGACGGTAGCCGGTGGAAAAGATCCGGATGAATACATAAAAGCAAACGGCCCGCTTAAATTTAAGCAGCTTCTCGACGACTGCGGGAATGATGTGGAGTATCGCCTGCAAAAGGCAAGGCTGGGCCTGAATTTGCAAAATCCGGAACAGCGTGTTGAATATTTAAACGCAGCTGCGTCCATCCTCTCCACATTGGAGAACCGAATTGAGCAGGAAGTTTATGCCGGACGTCTGGCGCAGGAAGCCGGAATCAACACGTCGACTGTCATGAATCAAATCTTGGCTTATGGAAAAAAGAATAGAAAAAAGCAGCTGAAAAAGCAGTTTAAATCGGTTCAGCAGCAAACTGCCGGACTGCGAGACCGCGTTAACCCGGAAAAAGCAGGCAACCTGCGTGCGGCCGGGGCGGAAGAATCGCTGATTGCGCATATCTTGAAATTTCCGGAATCGGCTAAGAAAATAGCGGAGGTTCTGCCTCCTGAAAAATTCATCACAGAGTTTAACCGCCGTGTATATGCAATAATTGTGGGCAGAATTACAAATGGAAATACAGCCGGTCTTGCGGAACTGTCGCAAGAATTGAATATGGATGAGATTTCATCTGTTGCGAGGATGCTTGCGGCACAGGACGGCATTTCCCTAACATGGCCGGATGTACAGGAATATATCAGCGTTATTTCCCAGGAAAATGATAAGAAAATAATGAGCCGGGACGATTCGTTACAGGCAGAGGATATAGAAGATTACCTTAATCGATTAAGGCAGCAGAAGAAATAGGGGGACAAAACATGGCGACGCCTGACAAGAAAACAGTGATCAAGGAACTGATTGAACAGGGAAAGACAAAAGGACAGCTTTCCACTAAGGAGATTCTCGACGCTCTTGGGGAATTGGATTTTGACCCGGAGCAAATCGAAAAGTTCTACGATACCTTGGAGTCCCAAGGGGTAGAAATCGTAGATAATTTTGCAGATGAACCGCTGGAAGACCTGGAAATCGATCCTAAGATTGCTCACAGTAAGAATTTAGAATCCACTTTGAGCACAGAAGGAATTGCGATTGACGACCCGGTTAAGGTTTACCTGAAGGAAATCGGCCGAGTTCCCCTGCTGACACCGGAAGAAGAAATCGACCTTGCAATCCGTATCTCCAGCGGAGATGAAATTGCAAAGAAAAGGCTGTCGGAAGCGAACCTGCGCCTGGTTGTCAGCATTGCAAAGCGCTATCTTGGGCGCGGCATGCAGTTCCTGGACCTGATTCAGGAAGGAAACCTGGGCCTGATTAAAGCAGTGGAAAAATTTGACTACACCAAAGGCTTTAAATTTTCCACTTATGCGACATGGTGGATTCGTCAGGCAATTACACGTGCCATTGCGGACCAGGCAAGAACAATACGCATTCCGGTTCACATGGTGGAAACCATTAATAAAGTAAAAAAAGTTACCAGCCAGTTGCTGCATACCAATGGGCATGAGCCGACCGCGGATGAGGTTTCCGCTGAGCTGGACATGCCGGTTGAGAAGGTTCGGGAGATTATGCGTGTCGCGCAGGAGCCCGTTTCGCTGGAAACGCCAATCGGCGAGGAAGAGGACAGCCATCTTGGCGATTTTATTCCGGATGACGATGCTCCGGCCCCGGCGGATGCCGCTTCTCATACACTGCTGAAAGAGCAGCTCGCAGATGTGCTTGACACGTTGACCCCGCGAGAGGAAAAGGTGCTTCGCCTGCGCTTTGGCCTTGAGGATGGGCGTTCCCGCACATTGGAGGAAGTGGGAAAAGAATTTAATGTAACAAGGGAACGGATTCGTCAGATTGAGGCAAAAGCACTCCGGAAGCTTCGCCATCCGAGCCGCAGCAAAAAGCTGAAGGATTTTTTGGATTAAGGAGCGGTTTTAGTTATGGTATTGACACTTGAGGCCGACTACGCGGTCCGTATTGTAGATGAGCTGGCGCGGTCGGAACGGAAAATCGATGCACGTACCCTTTCAGAGCATACGCGAGTTCCGCTGAGATTTGCTCTGAAAATTCTTCGAAAGTTAGTTGCATCCGGGCTGATTGTGTCTTATAAAGGTGCACACGGCGGTTATATGCTTGCCGGCCCTGCAGAAGAAATTACGCTTCGTCAGGTGATTGAAGCGGTGGAAGGGCCCTACATGCTGAGCCGTTGCCAGCAGAACGATTATAGCTGCAATCACGATGCCTGCTGTCGCTTTCATGAAATCTATGACGAAATTTCAGCAATTGTAAGGGATAAGCTGGATTCCTATACATTCGGAACGGAAAACTACAAAGACAAAAATTCATAAAATTGCAGCAAAAAAGGCCGGAGTTTTCACTCCGGTCTTTAATAATTACATAAATTTTAAAAATAGTTAAGAAAAGACTTGACAACCACCATATATTGTAATAAAATAATATACTGCATCATCATGGGAACTTATACACTAGATGATTTGTATTAATCATAGCACAAGTCCCACGAAAAGGCAATAGTTTATCCGGAGTATAATAGAATGGTGAGATACATGAAAACTTTTTGTGCTTAATTTATGCCGCGGAATGTCAAATCTATGAATGGAGTGATTGAGCCAATGGTGAATGTCAAACCGGTAAGGGTTGGCAAAAATACTCGAATGAGTTTTGCGCGTATTGATGAAGTCCTTGATATGCCGAATCTTATCGAAGTACAGAAAAAGTCCTATCAGTGGTTTCTTGAAGAGGGACTG
The DNA here is from genome assembly GCA_022650485.1 of Oscillospiraceae bacterium. Taxonomy (GTDB): domain Bacteria; phylum Bacillota; class Clostridia; order Oscillospirales; family Acutalibacteraceae; genus Caproicibacter. Next base: position 146,324 of record JALCPP010000001.1, read on the forward strand.
AAGGACGTATTTAAGGAAGTTTCCGGCATTACGGATTACACAGGCAATCTTGTACTGGATTTTGTCGACTATAAACTGGACGTCGACAAACCGAATTACAGTGTAGAAGAATGCAAGGAACGTGATGCCACCTACTCCGCAGCATTACGGGTTACGGCGCGACTGCTCAATAAAGAAAGCGGCGAAATTAAGGAATCGGAAGTTTTTATGGGGGATTTCCCCCTAATGACCGAAAGTGGCACTTTTGTCATTAACGGAGCCGAGCGTGTTATTGTTTCTCAGTTAGTACGTTCTCCTGGTGTTTACTATAAGATGGAGTACGACAAAACCGGGAAAGAGCTTTACAGTTCAACCGTGATTCCAAACCGTGGTGCTTGGTTGGAATACGAAAGCGATTCAAACGATGTTTTCTATGTTCGTATTGATAAAAATCGTAAAATTCCGGTAACTGTTTTTATTCGTGCTCTTGGGCTGGGAACGGATGAAGAAATCCGCGATTATTTTGGCAGTAATGAGCGAATGGAAGCGACCATTGCCAAAGATCCCTGCAAGAATATGGAAGAAGCTCTGTTCGAAATTTACAGAAAGCTTCGTCCAAGCGAGCCTCCTACCATCGAAAGCGCTCAGACACATATCAACAATTTGTTTTTTGACGCCCGCCGTTATGATCTGTCACGTGTGGGACGTTACAAATATAATAAAAAGCTGAATCTTGCCGGCCGCATTACCGGTCAAATTCTTTCTCGCCCGATTGCAGACCCCAGCACGGGGGAACTGCTTGCGGAAGCAGGAATTACTGTTTCCCATGAACTGGCGGTGAAGATTGACAACGCCGGTGTTTCAATTGCCTATGTGCAGCTTGACGATGATGAAGTCAAGGTGATTTCTAATGGAATGGTTGACATTCAGAAGTTCGTTTCTTTCGACGCGAAAGCGGAATGCGAAATCAACGAGAGAGTGCGTTTCTCTATTTTGCACGAAATTTTGGAATCCAGCTCTTCCGACGATGAAATCAAAGAAAAAATCATTGCAAGATTTGACGAGTTGATTCCAAAGCATATTATCATTGATGATATTTTTGCTTCCATCAATTATATGAACTGCCTTTCGGTCGGCCTTGGCACTTTGGACGATATCGACCATTTGGGCAACCGCCGTATTCGGTCTGTCGGAGAACTGCTGCAGAATCAGTTCCGTATTGGCTTTTCCCGTTTGGAACGTGTTATTCGCGAACGTATGACACTGCAGGCACAGGATCTGGAAGTCCTTACGCCGCATTCTTTGATTAATATTCGTCCTGTGGTTGCGGCAATCCGTGAATTTTTTGGTTCTTCTCCGCTGTCACAGTTCATGGATCAAACCAATCCGCTTGCAGAGCTGACGCATAAGCGCAGACTTTCCGCCCTGGGCCCCGGCGGTCTTTCGAGAGACCGTGCCGGATTTGAAGTCCGCGATGTTCATTACACGCATTATGGACGCATGTGCCCAATTGAGACGCCAGAAGGTCCGAACATCGGACTGATTTCCTATCTGGCTACTTTTGCACGAATCAATGAGTACGGCTTTATTGAGGCTCCATTCCGACGTGTTGATAAGGAAACCGGAATCGTGACCGACGAAGTTGTTTATATGACTGCGGATGTTGAGGATAATTTTGTCGTTGCGCAGGCAAATGAGCCGCTGGATGAAGAGGGACATTTTGTCAATGCCAAAGTAAACGGCCGTTACCGCGATGAATTTGTGGAAGTAGAGCGCGAACGTGCGGATTATATGGACGTTTCTCCTCGAATGGTTGTATCCGTCGCGACGGCGATGATTCCTTTCCTGGAAAACGATGACGCCAACCGTGCGCTGATGGGTTCCAACATGCAGCGGCAGGCGGTTCCGCTTCTGAAAACCGAATCACCGATTGTCGGAACGGGCATGGAATATAAAGCGGGTGTCGACTCCGGTGTTTGTGTGATTGCAAAACGCAGCGGTGTGGTAAGAAGCGTATCTGCGGATGAAGTGAAAGTCATTACCGATGACGGAGATATCGATACCTACCATATCATTAAATTTATGCGGTCCAACCAGGGAACATGCATTAATCAGGTACCGATTGTTGATGCGAATCAGCGTATTGTGGCCGGTGATGTGATTGCAGACGGTCCGGCCACAAAAGACGGAGAAATCAGTCTGGGTAAAAATGCACTGATCGGCTTTATGACCTGGGAAGGTTATAACTACGAAGATGCTGTTCTGATTAGCGAAAAAGTTGTTCGGGACGATGTGTTTACCTCAATCCATATTGAGGAGTATGAAACCGATGCTCGTGATACAAAGTTAGGCCCGGAAGAAATCACACGCGATATTCCGAATGTGAACGAGGACCTGCTCAGTGATTTGGACGACGGCGGTATTATCCGTGTCGGTGCTGAGGTTCGCGCGGGTGATATTTTGGTTGGTAAGGTTACACCGAAAGGTGAGACGGAACTGACGGCGGAAGAACGGCTGCTCCGCGCAATTTTCGGTGAAAAAGCACGCGAAGTGCGTGATACGTCCCTTCGTGTTCCGCATGGGGAAAGCGGCATTGTTGTAGATGTTAAGGTCTTTACCCGTGAAAACAGCCATGATGAGTTGAGCCCCGGAGTCAACAAAGTGGTTCGCTGCTATTTGGCACAAAAGAGAAAAATTTCTGTTGGCGATAAAATGGCGGGCCGTCACGGAAATAAGGGCGTTGTTTCGCGCATTCTGCCTGTTGAGGATATGCCGTTCCTTCCGGACGGAACACCGCTGGATATCGTTTTGAATCCTTTGGGCGTTCCTTCCCGAATGAATATTGGGCAGGTGCTGGAAGTACACCTTGGCTTGGCGGCAAAGGCACTTGGCTGGAAAATTATGACCCCTGTTTTCGACGGTGCGCACGAAGATGATATTGTTCAATGCTTCAAAAAGGCAGGCTATCGGCCGGACGGTAAGATTCAGCTTCGGGATGGGCGTACAGGACAAGATTTTGATAATCCTGTTACGGTAGGATATATGTATTATCTGAAACTCCATCATCTGGTTGACGATAAAATCCATGCCCGTTCCACAGGACCGTATTCCCTTGTTACGCAGCAGCCTCTGGGTGGTAAAGCTCAGTTTGGCGGTCAGCGCTTCGGTGAAATGGAAGTCTGGGCACTGGAAGCATACGGTGCGGCATACACACTGCAAGAAATTCTTACCGTTAAGTCAGACGATGTCGTTGGCCGTGTAAAGACCTATGAAGCCATTGTGAAAGGGCAGAATATCCCGACACCTGGTATTCCGGAATCTTTCAAGGTATTGATTAAAGAACTTCAGTCTCTTGCACTGGATGTAAAGGTGCTTGATATCAACAATGATGAAATCGACCTGAAGCAGAACTTTGACGATGATGATATTGGATTCAATCCACAGGAAGAGAATTTCGATGAACCGACGGTTCAGGACGGAGAGTTAGAAGGTTTCTCAATGGAAGAAACCGAAACGGGCGGCGGCCTGTTTGATGAATCAGACGGGTATGCCGGTACCGGCGAAAACGATTCAACCGCCTCTGAAGAGGTTGAGAAAGAAGATCTGTTCGATTTGAAGTCCGATGAAGATAAAAATTGACAGGAAGGGGTCGAAATATGGAATTTAACACCTTTGAATCCATAAAGATTGGACTTGCTTCACCTGAAAAAATCCGGGAATGGTCGCATGGCGAAGTGAAAAAGCCGGAAACGATCAATTACCGTACTTTAAAGCCGGAGCGTGACGGATTGTTCTGCGAACGCATTTTCGGGCCTACTAAGGACTGGGAATGCCACTGCGGAAAATATAAACGGATTCGCTATAAAGGGAAAATCTGCGAACGCTGCGGCGTAGAAGTTACGCGCGCAAAAGTTCGGCGTGAGCGTATGGGCCACATTGAACTTGCAGCTCCCGTATCACACATTTGGTATTTCAAGGGCATCCCTTCCCGCATGGGGCTGATGCTGGATATCTCTCCGAGAATGTTGGAAAAGGTACTGTATTTTGCCCTATATATTGTAACGGACCCGGGGGATGTTCGGGAACTGCAGAAAAAGCAGTTGCTCAATGAAAAAGAATACCGCGAAATGCGGGAAAAATACGAAGACGATTTTCAGGCAGGCATGGGAGCGGAAGCGGTTAAAACACTGCTTGCTGAAATCGATTTGGATGCAGTTTCAACAGAACTGAAAACGGAGCTTGAAACGGCTACGGGTCAGAAGAAAGTCCGTATTCTGAAACGCCTGGAAGTAGTAGAAGCATTTCGCCTTTCCGGCAATCGTCCCGAGTGGATGATTCTGGACTGTGTACCGGTTATTCCGCCGGACTTGCGCCCTATGGTTCAGTTAGACGGCGGTCGGTTTGCGACTTCCGATATGAACGATTTGTACCGCAGGGTTATCAACAGAAATAATCGTTTGAAACGCCTTTTGGAACTCGGTGCGCCGGATATTATTGTTCGGAATGAAAAACGAATGCTGCAGGAAGCTGTCGATGCTCTGATCGATAATGGCCGCCGTGGGCGTCCTGTTACAGGGCCGAATAACCGGCCGCTGAAATCCCTTTCTGACATGTTAAAGGGAAAGCAGGGCCGCTTCCGCCAGAACCTTCTGGGTAAGCGTGTTGACTATTCGGGCCGTTCCGTTATCGTTGTAGGACCTGACCTGAAAATGTATCAGTGCGGTCTTCCTAAGGAAATGGCACTGGAACTTTTTAAACCGTTTGTGATGAAACGCCTTGTTGAAACACAGGCGTCCGGTAATATCAAGGCGGCAAGAAAAGCAGTTGAGCGTGCCAAGCCTGAAGTTTGGGATGCTCTTGAGGTTGTAATCAAGAATCACCCGGTATTGCTGAACCGCGCGCCGACACTGCATCGCCTGGGCATTCAGGCATTTGAACCGGTTTTGGTAGAGGGCCGTGCACTGAAACTTCATCCGCTGGCCTGCACCGCGTACAATGCGGACTTCGACGGCGATCAGATGGCTGTGCATGTTCCGCTTTCTTCCGAAGCTCAGGCGGAAGCCCGTTTCCTGATGCTTGCTGCAGGAAACCTGTTGAAGCCTTCCGACGGCCGTCCTGTTACCGTGCCGACGCAGGACATGGTTTTGGGTTCCTATTACCTTACGTTGGATAAAGATGGCGAAAAAGGGGAAGGAAAATGCTTCCGCGACTTCGATGAAGCAATCATGGCATATAATGAGCATGTCATTGAGCTTCATGCCAAAATCAAGGTTCGCAGAACGCTGGTGTTTGACGGCCAGCCGGAAAGTCAATTAGTTGAAACAACCGTTGGCCGGATGATTTTCAACCGCCCGATTCCGCAGGATCTGGGATATATCGACCGTTCTAAACCTGAAAATAAATTTAAATATGAAATTGAATTTTTGGTTGGCAAGAAGCAACTTGGGCAGATTATAGACAGGTGCATTCAAGTTCACGGTGTTCCGAAAACATCCGAAGTGCTCGATTCCATTAAGGCACAGGGATATAAGTATTCCACTTGCAGCGGTATTACCGTTGCCGTCAGCGATGCGACGATCCCGCCGCAGAAAAAAGAGATTATCGAAAACGCGGAAAAGAAAGTAGATCTGGTTGCCGAACAGTACAAGATGGGCCTGCTTTCCAACGGTGAGCGCTACGACGCGGTTTTGAAGACCTGGACAAAAGCAACGGAAGATGTTTCTGTTGCCCTTCAGAAAAATCTGGATCGTTATAACCCGATTTTCATGATGGCGGATTCCGGAGCCCGTGGTTCTATGAGCCAGATCCGTCAGCTTGCCGGTATGCGTGGACTGATTGCAAATACGTCCGGTAAAACGATTGAAATTCCGATTCGGGCGAATTACCGTGAAGGCCTTAATATTTTGGAATACTTTATTTCTTCCCGCGGTGCCCGAAAAGGTCTGGCTGATACGGCTCTTCGTACGGCTGACTCCGGTTACCTGACCCGCCGTTTGGTTGATGTTTCGCAGGATGTCATTATTCGAGAGGATGATTGCGGAACAACAAGCGGCCTTGAGATCTTTGATATCAAGGAAGGCAATGAAGTAATCGAAACCATGCATGAACGTCTGATTGGGCGTTATTTGCTGGAAGACTTTGTGGACGATAAGACCGGAGAAGTCCTGGTTTCCAAAGATAAGATGATGGATGAGAAGGATGCGGATCTGATCGTTTCCAAGGGCGTTAAGAGGATAAAAATCCGTTCAATTCTTGACTGCCGCGCGAAACACGGGGTTTGCAAAAAGTGTTATGGTGTAAACCTGGCTACACGCATGCCGGTTACGGTAGGCGAGGCGGTCGGCATCATTGCCGCACAGTCCATCGGTGAACCCGGTACGCAGCTGACCATGAGAACATTCCACACCGGCGGTATTGCCAGTGCAGAGGATATCACACAAGGTCTGCCGCGTGTTGAAGAACTGTTTGAAGGCCGTAAACCGAAGCATCTTGCTATTATTAGTGAAATTTCCGGTACGGTGTCCTTTGAAGAGATTAAAAAGAGCCGCCATGTTGTGATTACCGACCAGGAAACAGCGGACAGCAAGTCCTATCTGATTCCGTTTGGTTCCAGAGTGATTGTAAACGAGGGCGACGTTATTAAGGCGGGAACTCGCTTGACAGAGGGTTCTGTAAATCCGCATGATGTTTTGGCAATTATCGGCACCCAGGCGGTCCAGGATTATCTGATTGAAGAAGTTCAGAAGGTATACCGGATGCAGGGCGTTGATATCAACGACAAGCACATTGAGGTCATTGTCCGTCAGATGCTGAAGAAAGTGCGTGTGGAAGAGCCGGGCGATACGACTTTGCTGCCGAATGCACTGGTTGAAAAAAGCGAGCTTGAGACAGAAAACCAGGCGATTCGCGACCGGATTGCAGCTGGAGAGGCAGATTTACAGGAAGCGACCTTTACTCCGGTTCTGCTCGGTATTACCAAAGCCTCCCTTGCCACGGATTCCTTCCTGTCGGCCGCATCGTTCCAGGAAACAACTCGTGTGCTGACCGATGCCGCAATTAAGGGGAAAGTGGACCCGCTTCTGGGGCTGAAAGAAAACGTTATTATCGGTAAACTGATTCCGGCAGGAACCGGCATGAAATGCTACCGTGATGTTGAAATCGAGCCTACCGGAGAAAACTTGACAAACAGTGCGGTTTAGGCTTATAATTTAAACTTGTGATGACTCTGTTTTAGTCATTTGAGCGTGTACTGATTCAGAGTGAGAATTTGTTGTTGATGCAGCCCGAAAACGGGCTGCTTCACATAAATATTTTTGTTAGGAGGTGTCATATGCCAACCTTAAATCAATTGGTTCATACCGGTAGAGAAGTATCTTTGAAAAAGGCGAAGGCCCCTGCACTTTTAAAGGGCTGGAACTCTAAAAAGAGAATTTCTATTGACCAGGATTCTCCACAAAAACGTGGTGTCTGCACGGTTGTGAAAACAGCTACCCCGAAAAAGCCGAACTCCGCTCTTCGTAAAGTCGCAAGAGTCAGGCTTTCCAATGGAATTGAAGTCAGCGCCTATATTCCTGGCGTCGGCCACAATCTTCAGGAGCACAGCGTTGTTATGATCCGTGGAGGACGTGTCAAGGATCTGCCTGGTGTTCGTTACCATATTATCCGCGGTACTTTGGACGCGCAGGGTGTTGCTCAGCGCATGCAGGCCCGTTCTAAGTACGGTGCAAAACGGCCGAAGGCCGGTGCTGCAAAAAAATAACCGGCTCGGACGAAACATGATGACAGAAACCTGACGGCTGCATGTTGAAAAAACTGGATTGCAGCGGCGTTTGATCATATAGATAGAGCGCCTCTGTACTGGCCACGGGAGTTATGTCGCTTTCGAGTACCGATGAATTCATTTCTGTGAAGGAGGGAAGTAACGTGCCAAGAAGAGGTTCAACCGCAAAACGGGATGTTTTGCCAGATCCACTTTATAACTCTAAGATCGTAACAAGACTGATTAATAATGTCATGTACGACGGAAAAAAGGGCGTTGCCCAAAAGATTGTTTACGGCGCATTTGATATTATTAAAGACAAGACGGGGAAAGAACCGTTAGATATTTTTGAGCAGGCTATGGAAAATGTAATGCCTTCTCTTGAAGTCAAGGCTCGCCGTGTCGGCGGTGCCACCTATCAGGTCCCGATGGAAGTCCGGCCTGAAAGACGTCAGACTTTGGGACTTCGCTGGGTTACGGGTTATGCAAGACAGCGCAGCGAAAAGACGATGAGAGAAAGACTTGCCGGCGAGATTCTGGATGCTGTAAATGGTGCTGGCGGCGCTGCCAAAAAGCGCGATGAAACGCACAAGATGGCAGAAGCAAACAGGGCATTTGCACATTACCGTTGGTAATGTCCGGACTGCACATTTTCAGTATATTAGGAGGATATTATGCCAAGGCAGGTACCACTTGAATTAACCCGCAATATCGGTATCATGGCTCATATCGATGCCGGTAAGACAACTACTACCGAACGCATCCTGTATTACACCGGAATTAATCATAAGATCGGTGAAGTGCACGACGGAGCTGCCACAATGGACTGGATGGTACAGGAGCAGGAGCGGGGCATTACCATTACTTCCGCTGCTACAACCTGCTTTTGGAAAGGCCATCGCATCAATATTATCGACACCCCGGGCCACGTTGACTTTACGGTCGAAGTGGAACGTGCGCTGCGTGTTCTTGACGGCGCAGTGGCGGTGTATGATGCGAAAGGCGGCGTAGAGCCGCAGTCTGAAACCGTTTGGCGTCAGGCAGAGCAGTTTGGCGTTCCGCGTATGGCGTACGTCAACAAAATGGATATTATGGGCGCGGACTTTTTTAATACCGTCCAGATGATGAAAGACCGTCTGAAATGTAATGCCGTTCCGATTCAGCTCCCGATTGGAAGCGAAGACTCGTTTAAGGGTATCATTGACCTGATTGACATGAAGGCCGACGTCTATTACGACGAAATGGGCAAAGACATGAAGGTCGAGGATATTCCGGATGACATGAAGGAACTCGCTGAAAAGTATCATTCAGAGCTTCTCGAAGCGGTTGCAGAGCAGGACGACGATTTCATGGAAAAATACCTCAACGGCGAAGAAGTGTCGAAAGAGGAAATCAATAAAGTAATCCGCAAGGCGACCATTGCCAATAAATTCGTGGCTGTAACCTGCGGAACGTCTTATAAGAACAAGGGCGTACAAAAATTGCTGGATGCGATCGTCACCTATCTGCCGGCACCTACCGATGTTCCGGCAATTCGCGGTACCAATCCGGATACTGGTGAGGAAGAAGACTGCCACGCAACCGATGACGAACCTTTTGCGGCTTATGCTTTTAAGATTGCAACGGACCCGTTTGTTGGTAAACTAGCATTCTTCCGCGTATATTCCGGTAAATTGGACGCTGGTTCGACAGTTTACAATTCCGTGAAGGACAACAGCGAAAGAATGGGCCGTATTCTGCAGATGCACGCAAATCATCGGCAGGATCTCGAAACAGTTTACGCAGGCGATATCGCCGCGGCTGTTGGCCTGAAAAATACTACAACCGGTGATACTCTCTGCGATGCGAAACGTAAAATCGTTCTCGAATCGATGGAGTTCCCGGATCCTGTTATCCGTGTTGCCATTGAGCCGAAGACGAAAGCCGGCCAGGAAAAGATGGGCATTGCCCTTGCAAAACTGGCGGAAGAAGATCCGACTTTCAAGGCTTATACGGATGAAGAAACAGGGCAGACCATTATCGCCGGAATGGGCGAATTGCACTTGGAGATCATTGTCGACCGTCTGCTTCGTGAGTTCCGTGTGGAAGCAAATGTCGGTAAACCTCAGGTTGCATACAAAGAAACAGTTCGCCGCCTTGCAGACGTTGAAACAAAATATGCAAGACAGTCGGGCGGTCATGGCCAGTATGGTCATGTTAAGATTAAACTGGAACCGAATCCCGGTGAGGGCTATGAATTTGTCAACGGGATTACCGGTGGTGCGATTCCGAAGGAATTCATTCCTGCAGTTGATCAGGGAATCCAGGGCGCTATGATGGCTGGCGTTGTAGCCGGTTACCCGGTTGTAGATGCCAAGGTTACCTTGTACGATGGATCTTTCCACGAAGTTGACTCCTCTGAACTTGCATTTAAGATTGCCGGTTCAATGGCGTTTAAAGAAGCGATGGGCAAGGCGGACCCGGTGATTTTGGAACCGATTATGAAGGTTACCATTACGGTCCCGGAAGAATACATGGGTGACGTCATGGGTGACCTGAATTCGCGCCGTGGTATGATTGAAGGAATGGATGCAATTACAGGCGCACAGCAGATTCGTGCGACCGTTCCGCTTTCTGAAATGTTTGGTTATGCGACGGATCTTCGTTCTAAAACGCAGGGCCGTGGCCAATATGTGATGGAACCAGGCAATTATGCAGAAGTTCCGAAGAACATTTCTGAAAAGATCGTTACGTCCCGCAGCAAAAAGTAATAACAGCACGCAAAATATGCTTGATTTTTAACGCTTTTGTTGTTAGAATATTAAGCATAATACAAAAAAATAATGATTTCGGATAAATAAAAAGGAGGATCTCCAATGGCAAAAGCAAAATTTGACAGGTCGAAACCGCATGTTAACATTGGCACCATTGGTCACGTCGACCACGGCAAGACCACGTTGACTGCAGCTATCACGAAGGTTCTTAATCTTAAGGGCGAAGCTGATTTCGTCGATTACGCAAATATCGATAAGGCTCCGGAAGAAAGAGCACGTGGTATTACCATTAATACTGCACACGTTGAGTATCAGACTGAGAACAGGCACTATGCGCATGTTGACTGCCCCGGCCATGCTGACTATGTTAAAAACATGATCACCGGTGCTGCTCAGATGGACGGCGCAATTCTGGTTGTATCCGCAGCTGACGGCCCGATGCCTCAGACCCGTGAGCACATTCTGCTTGCCCGTCAGGTAGGCGTGCCTTATATCGTCGTTTATATGAACAAGGTTGACCAGGTTGACGATGAAGAACTGCTTGATCTTGTTGAAATGGAAATTCGTGACCTGCTCAATGAGTATGAATTCCCGGGCGATGATACCCCGATTATCCGCGGTTCTGCACTGAAGGCTTTGGAATGCACTTCAACAGATCAAAGTGCTCCGGAATATAAATCTATTCTTGAGCTGATGGATGCTGTTGATAAGTTCATCCCGACTCCTGAGCGTAAAGCAGACCTGCCGTTCCTGATGCCTGTCGAAGATGTTATGACTATCAGCGGACGCGGCACGGTTGCAACAGGCAGAGTGGAACGCGGCATGGCTAAGATCGGCGATGAAGTTGAAATTGTTGGCCTTTCTCCGGAAAAGAAGAAGTCTGTTATCACAGGCCTCGAAATGTTCCGTAAATCCCTTGATTTTGCAGAAGCCGGCGATAACATCGGCATGCTTCTCCGTGGTATTCAGAGAGAAGAAATTGAACGCGGCCAGGTTATTGCAAAACCGGGTACGGTTCATCCGCACACGAAGTTTGTTGGCCAGGTCTATGTTCTGACTAAGGACGAGGGCGGCCGTCATACTCCTTTCTTCAATAACTATCGTCCTCAGTTCTATTTCCGTACAACAGACGTTACCGGTACCATTTCTCTTCCGGAAGGAACGGAAATGTGCATGCCTGGCGACAATGTTCAGATGACGGTTGAACTGATTACCCCGATCGCAATGGAAGAGGGACTCCGTTTTGCTATCCGTGAGGGCGGCCATACGGTTGGTTCTGGTGTTGTTTCTAAGATCATTGAGTAATTTGCCTTTTAGCTTTTGATATTGATGAGGCCCGGTGGAGAAATCTCCACCGGGCCTCACTTTATAACATTCGGATTTTTCAAAAGCGTAAGGCTTACAACTTGCTTTCGCTTAAACCCCAAAACTGATGTCCGTATCCAGTGCTGTTTTGATAAGTTCGCAGTCTTTGGGAACGGATTTCAACTTTCCTGCAACATCCTTCAGTGGAACATGGGTGATAAGATTATTTTTCAGTGACACCATATAACCGTATTTTTCTTGCAGAACTAACTCTGCTGCCGCTGCACCGAATCGAGTTGCCAGAATGCGGTCGTAAGGGCAGGGACTTCCGCCGCGCTGAAAATGCCCGGGAACAGTAACTCTGGTTTCCTGACCGGTTAATTCTTCAATCTCATTTGCCAGTCGATAGGAAATAGAGGGATATGTCATTTTTGCCCGTTCCACTTTAAATTGCTTTTTGCTTAGTCCTGCTTCATCGGTAGAAATAGCGCCTTCTGCAACGGCTAAGATAGAAAAACGTTTTCCTTGTCGGGTGCGTTTGCGCAGCGAGTCTGCAACACGGTCAATATTATAAGGAATTTCCGGTAGCAGAATTACGTCGGCTCCGCCTGCAATTCCGGAATAAAGAGTCAGCCATCCAACTTTGTGCCCCATGATCTCAACAATAAAAACTCGGCTGTGAGAGGTTGCGGTCGTATGAATGCAGTCAATGACATAGGCTGCATTTTCAACTGCGCTTTGAAATCCAAAGCTCATGTCTGTTCCCCAAAGGTCATTGTCGATTGTCTTTGGAAGGGTGATGACATGAAGCCCTGCTTCCTGCAGAAGATTGGCAGTTTTATGTGTACCGTTTCCACCAAGGATAACAAGGCAGTCCAGTCCCCATTTTTGGTAATTGCTTTTCATGCGGTTGACCTGATTTTCCTTATCTGCACGAATCTGTTTAAATGGTTGCCGTGAAGTTCCAAGAATTGTTCCGCCCAGCGTAAGGATGCCGGAAAAATCATCCATAGACATACGGTGGCAGAGTCCTTCCATCAGGCCGCGGTATCCGTCTTGAATACCGAATATTTCAATATTGGATCCCATATGGGTATGAAGCGATTTTGCAATTCCACGAAGTGCGGCATTTAAGCCCTGGCAGTCGCCGCCACTTGTCAAAAATCCTACTTTTTTCATTATCCCGGTCCTTTCTGATTCAGATCTCGCGTGATAGTTCTTCTAGGGATTGGCGGGGAACCGGGCTTTTTCCGCTCAGACGCTCTTCCGCGTATTGTTGTGCAATTTCATAAAATTTGTCTTGGCAGTTTAGCGATGTTTTTCCTCTGCGGTCTACCCTGGAATACGTTCCGTCGCAGTTCATGATTCTTGCATTTTCATTATCGTGAAGCAGCAGGTCCATGACATGCATCATTCTGCTGCGCAGATGCTCGTCTTCCACAGGGAAAACAAGTTCTATGCGGCGGTCCAGATTTCGCTGCATCCAGTCTGCGCTTCCTAAGAAGACTTTCGTGTTTCCTGCGCTTTCAAAGACAAAAATTCGGCTGTGTTCCAATAGCCTTCCGACGATGCTTCGCACGGTAATGTTTTCACTGAATCCTTTTTTGCCTGGGATCAGGCAGCAGATGCCCCGGACGATCAGATGAACCGGTACACCGGCTTCAGAAGCCTGATAGAGAAGACTGATAATTTCAGGATCCACAAGGGAATTCACTTTAGCGGTAATTCCACATGGTAAAGACTGCTTGGCATTTTCGATTTCGTTTTGAATCATTCTTGTGAAAAAGGGCCGCAGTCCGTCCGGCGCTACAATAAAGCGATTATATTCCGGGGGACGGGAATATCCGGTCAGAACATTAAAGAGGGAGGAAGCGTCGATACCGTAGGGCTCCCGGCAGGTGAAAAGTCCGATGTCCGTGTACACTTTTGCCGTTGAGTCATTGTAGTTCCCTGTTGCCATATGCACATATCTTCGAATTCCGTCTTCATCGCGCCTGACGATTAGAAGAATTTTGCAGTGCGTTTTCAACCCGATCAGTCCGTAAATGACGTGGCAGCCGGCTTCTTCCAGCTTTTTTGCCCACTTGATATTGTTTTCTTCATCAAATCTGGCTTTCAGTTCTACCAGAACAGTAACCTGCTTGCCATTTTCCGCCGCTCGAATCAGCGCAGCTACAATGGGAGAATGTCCGCTGACACGGTACAACGTTTGCTTGATTGCCAACACGTTTTTATCTTCCGCTGCGGTACGTACAAAGTCAATTACGGTTTCAAAACTTTCATATGGGTGGTGGACAATGCGATCGCGTTCCCGAATTGTTTTAAAAATATCATTGCAGTTTGCAAAATCTCCGGGTGGATAAACCGGGCGCCTTGGCTGGTAGCACAATTGCTCGAAGTCTGGCAGAGAGGCAAACTCACTGCAGAATGTCAGATCCAGCGGGCCGGGAATTTGATATATTTGATGTTCGTCGATTTCCAGCATTTCTTTCAGAAACAGCTCGGTTTCACGGTCATGTCCCCGAGAAAGCTCCAGCCGGACCGGCTTGCCCCGTTTGCGCTTTTTAATAAATTTCTGGATTTCTATCAGCAGATCTTCGGTATCCTCATCAATATCGAGGTCGGAACTTCTGGTAATACGGAAAGTGCAGGCGGAGCGGATTTCGTTCAGTTCAAACAATTCACCCAGTTTATGAATAATAACATTTTCCAGTAAAATATAGTCATTTCCGCTGCTTGATGGGATTCTGATAAAGCGGGATAGAATTCCTGGAACCTGAACAACCGCAAAATAAGATTCCTTTTTGCCTTTTAGCCGAACGGCAATGTTTAAGCTGCGGTTTGCAAGAAGAGGAAACGGGCGGCTTCGATCTACTGCCAACGGTGTTAAAACAGGGAATAGAATGCGGTCAAAATACTCGGAAACATATTTTTCCTGATTATCGCTCAATTCTTCCGGCTTTAAGAACCGAATTCCATTTCGCTTTAAAGCCGGTATGACGGATCGGATGTAGCAGGAGTATTGTTTTTCGGTAAAACTGTGAATTTTCTGCGACAGTGCCGGCAGTAATTCTGCGGGGAAAAGTCCGGAGTGATCACGGTGGAAATAGTGGGAATCCACCTGTTCTTCCACTCCGGCGACCCGCACCATGAAAAATTCATCCAAATTAGAAGCGGTAATACCCAAAAAGCGCATCCGTTCCATGATTGGATTTTCTTTTCGAAATGCTTCCTCTAAAACACGGTAATTAAAATCCACCCAGCTGAGTTCCCGGTTGATATAAGGAATCGCCGGCTTTTCATTTTTATCGTTCAATATTTTCACAACCTTTTCACAGCAGGTTCGACTTGATCGTCAAAGCAGGATTATATCCAAAGACTTCTTTAAAGTAAGGGGAACACTGGTCAAATGCCCATTGTTCCAGATATAGATTGGTATCGCTCGAAGAAGAAATTATCAGCCGGTTCTTTTCCAACTGAACTTTTACTTCCGTCAGCTTTTGTTTTTGCGATTTGTCTAAGGCATTGGCAAGGCGAAAAATTGCCACCAGCTTTGACACAATCAGCCTGTTCCTTTCATTGAGCGATGCAAACGCAGGATTTCGATGATTCGGTACGTCATATTCATTGTAACGTGCGACAAAAGCAGTCAGTAACATTTCTTCATCGGTCATGCCATAGATGTCGGTGTCTTTAATCAGGTCAAATGAACTCTGCAGATGTTGTTTTGCGGTGACGTAATGCCCGCAGTCATGCAGAATAGCGGCTAATTCCAGCAGCAGGCGTTCCCGGCGTCCCAGCCCATGCACGCCTTTCATTTTGTCGAAAATTTTGCATGAAAATTCCCGAACACATTTGATGTGCGCATGGCTGCAGTGATAAGAATCCGCAATTTTTTCAGCGCAGGAAATCGCACTGATTCGAACATGGTCCAAATATTGAACAGCACTTTTGGGTGTCAGCATCTGGCGAATTAGGGCATCCCAAAGTTCTGTTTTGGGAGAGAGAATGGTTGCAGAAGTCGTAAAGCGAAATAGCCTGATGGCAATCGCCAAAGAAGAGTAAAGTAGTTCTGCAGTTTCTTCAGAAAGATTATACTTACTTGCAATACGATCCTGCGGCATTTTCTTAATCTGTTCAAACAGATCTTTGATTCGCAGGGAATCCAGCTCATACCGATCATCTGCTAATTCGATTCCGCATATTTTTGCAACCAGCTGGATTCCGCTGCCGGTTAAAATTAAATGATTGGCTTTTCCATCTTCAAGCGGGACATAAATATGCCCGAGAATCGCATCAATATATTCCTCAGCTACCGTGGAAAAATCCTCCGTCATATTTTGAATGTTTCCAAGGATATCGTGCAGTTTCAACGATCCCATAGGGATATTTTGAGAAAAGATCATCTGCTTTCCATCATAGACGGAAAAGCCGATGGTTCCTGCCCCAATATAACAGATTAAAGCGCTTTTGCTTTCTTTTTTCTCCATTTTATGATGCAGATAATTTAGGATTTCCCAATAAATCAAAGTCTTTTCCTGGTCGTCCTCTAAAACCTCAACTTGAATGCCATTCTGTATTTTGAGCTGGTCTATAACAAACGCGCGATTCTCCGCTTCTCGTAACGCGGTTGTGGCCACTGTTCTGCAGTTGGTCACGCCGTATTCGGTCAGGACTTCTTCGTACCCGTGAAGCAGGGAAGAAAGCTCGCGCAGACTTTCAAAGGTAATTTTTCCACCTGTAAAAACTTCGTGTCCAAGGTGAAGTGGGTGCTCGAGAAGATCAATATGATCTATTTTCCCTTTTTTTATTTGAGAAATTCTCATTTTTAATGCGTTAGAGTCGATATCAATCACGGCGGCAAGCTTTGGAGTTTTCTTTTTGTTCAAGCAATCGCCTTCCTTCCACAGGAATGTTAATGTATTAGCATTATTAAGGATAACAACTTTTTATATCTTTTTCTACCTTTTTACAGAGATTTAACATATCGCCCGACAATTGACAAATTATTTGTAATTTTTAAGGCAGGATGCTTTTCAATAGGAATTGTGATATACTGATATCACTTTAGACAAACGACAGAAAGGTTTGCATCATTATGCGTAGGAAACACGGTTCTTCATCCAAACGGGCGGTAATGGTTTCTGCCGCTGTACTTTTGTGCGGTCTATTTGCTGCTGCCGCAGCATTTTATCATGCTCAGATTGCGGAACTTTTTCATGCTCAAGAATCCTCATCTGCTGTGCAGTCATCTTCACAGGCGGTATCGGAAGAATCTTCTTCTGAGTCCGTACCGGAACCCGTATCTATTTCTATTCTTGGCGCGGGGGATGATTTGATTCACAGTACTCTTTATAATCGTGCGAAAAAACTTGCAGGAGGAACAGGTTATAATTTTGACCCGATGTATGAGCGGGTTGCCGGCACCATTCAAAGTGCAGATATTGCGGTTATCAATCAGGAAAGCGTTCTTGCGTCCAAAGTAGCACCGATTTCCGGATATCCTCTTTTCAATTCGCCGACCGAAGTGGGGGACGAGCTTGTTCATCTGGGCTTCGACGTGATTAATCAGGCGAATAACCATGTCTTGGATATGGGCGAAAAGGGGATTAAGGCAACCCTTGACTATTGGGATACCCAGTCGGCTGCGGCAGTCGGAGCGTACCGCAACGAAGAAGATTTGCAAAACATTCGCATTGTAGAAGCCAAAGGCATTAAAACCGCGCATATCGGAATTACGGAGATGACCAACGGCTTGTATCTGCCAAAAGATTCGCAGTACCGGTTGATCTATGCCAATAACGCAGAACTGATTAAAAGCCTGATTCAAAAGGCGAAAAGCATGGCGGATGTTGTAGTTATTTCTGCGCACTGGGGCAACGAGGATACGTATACCCTGTCTGAAAAGCAGAAAAAGCTGGCGCAGGAAATGGTTGACTGGGGAGCCGATATCATTTTTGGTAATCATCCCCATGTGGTGCAGGAACTCACATTGTTAACCAGAGCTTCAGACGGCGCAAAATGCCCGGTAATTTTTGCAATGGGCAATTTTATTTCCGGTCAGCTTTACGGAAGAAATATGGTGAGCGGTCTTTTAACGGTTACGATGACGAAAAATTTTGAATCTGGAAAAACGACTTACTCTAACATGACGTTTGAACCGATTGTGACACATTACGGAACCAGTTTTGCAGACCTGTCTATTTACCCGTTGAGTGAATATTCGGAAGCTCTGGCCAGCAAACATGGTGTTCGAAAAAGGACTCCGGAATTTAGCATGCAGTATATCCAGGATATTATTGACCGGAATATTCCCAAGGAGTATCAGGCGCAGTCTTGACAGAAACCGGAAACCATGTTATACTCTTAACAATTAAATAAGTCTTCGGGGCGGGGTGAAATTCCCCACCGGCGGTAAAGCGGTGAAAGCCGACAAGCCCGCGAGCGGAAACGCAGATTTTGGTCAGATTCCAAAGCCGACGGTACAGTCCGGATGAAAGAAGAAAAACAATTGCTTTTTTGCGTTGTTTACGCGTCCCGCATTTTTTGCGGGACTTTTTTTATTTTATTAGTCGATTTTGGCTGTCAAAGGGATTTTCACACAAGTACCTTTCGCAGTGTAAATCAAATAAATGATTCGGGGCGGGGCGAAGTTCCCCACCGGCGGTAAAACGGTGAAAGCCGACAAGCCCGCGCGCGGCAGGTCAGCCGCTGATTTTGGTCAGATTCCAAAGCCGACGGTATAGTCCGGATGAAAGAAGAGGAGAATATGGCAAATTTCGAAAAAGCAGGAAAACAACAGGGGTTAAAACTTGATGCCAGAAGCATCGCACAGATTGGTATTTTATCAGGGATCGCATTTTTACTGATGATGTTTGAAGTTCCGCTTTGGTTTGCACCGGCGTTTTATAAACTGGATTTCAGTGAACTGCCGGTTTTAATCGGCGGATTTGCATTGGGCCCGGTTGCCGGTATCTTAATTGAATTAGTGAAAGTGACCTTGTATATGCTGATTCACGGCAGCTCCACAGCGGGTGTGGGTGATCTTGCAAACTTTTTGATCGGCTGTTCCATGGTGGTGCCAAGCGCAATCTTTTATAAAGTACATAAGACCAGACGCCATGCGGTCATTGGTCTTTTGCTTGGCAGTTTGTTTATGATTGTGGTCGGCAGCCTGATGAATGCTTATGTGCTGCTTCCTGTTTATGCGGCAGCCTACCATATGCCGATGGATGCGCTGATTAGTATGGGTTCTGTCGTGAATCCGTCGATCAACAGTCTTTCAACTTTTATTTTGATGGCAGTTGCGCCGTTCAATCTGTTTAAAGCGGTCACGGTTTCCTGCTTAACCATGTTGCTTTATAAAAGGGTCAGTCCGATTCTGCACCATACGGTGGGAAAATAAGCAGGCACGGCAGATCACCGGGTGTTGAAGAAGATATTCCTTTACAAACTTTGTGCTGTGTGTTATACTTATTAAACAAATTAAATATTTCCTTATCAAGAGTGACGGAGGGAACAGGCCCTGTGATGTCCGGCAACCTGCCTATTATAAGTAAGGTGCCAAATCCTGCGGGAAGCCGAAAGATGAGGTTGGATTAAGACCGTCCGGTTTTCCGGGCGGTCTTTTAGTTTTTTGCCCATTTTTGGGCAGAATTAGTAAAGTTAGGAGGATGTTCCTATGGCAAAACATTTTTTTACTTCAGAGTCTGTAACAGAAGGTCACCCCGATAAAATGTGCGACCAGATTGCTGACGCTGTTTTGGACGCGATTATCGAGCAGGACCCAACCGCGCATGTTGCCTGTGAAGTTACGGCAACTACGGGCATTATTCATGTGATGGGTGAAATTTCGACAACTTGTTATATCGACATTGCTTCCATCGCACGCGATGTTGTGAAAGATATCGGGTACGACCACCCCGGCTGCGGCTTCGATGGAAACACCTGCGGTGTTTTAACTTCCATCGATGTGCAGTCACCGGACATTGCAATGGGTGTTGACCGATCCTTCGAAGCGAAAAATGGATCGACCGGGGCGGATGATCTGATTGGCGCCGGAGATCAGGGAATTATGTTTGGCTATGCATGCGACGAAACACCGGAGTTGATGCCGCTTCCGATTTCGCTGGCCCATAAACTGTCGAAACGGTTGACAGAAGTGAGAAAAACCGGATTGCTGCCTTACCTAAGGCCGGATGGGAAAACCCAGGTTACTATTGAATACGACGGTGATCAGCCGGTGCGCGTAGATACGGTGGTAGTGTCTGCTCAGCATGCCCCGGAAGCGGAATTGGAGCAGATTAGGCAGGACATTCGCAAACATGTTATTCAGGCAGTGATTCCTTCACATTGGCTGGATGAGAACACAAAATACTATGTGAACCCTACCGGAAGGTTTGTTGTCGGCGGGCCCGTCGGTGACAGCGGCCTGACCGGAAGAAAGATCATTGTGGATACCTACGGCGGATATGCGCGCCACGGCGGCGGCGCTTTTTCCGGAAAAGACCCGACAAAAGTGGACCGGTCGGCTTCCTATGCGGCCCGTTATGTTGCAAAGAACATTGTGGCGGCAGGAATTGCCAGAAAATGTGAAGTACAGCTTGCCTATGCCATCGGTGTTGCGCGTCCTGTTTCCATTCGTGTGGATACGTTCGGAACATCGGAATATACCGGAGAAGAACTTTCTGCAGCGGTTTCCAAAACTTTTGATCTTCGACCGGGTGCCATTATCCGCGGTTTGGACCTTCGCCGCCCGATCTATCGCGCGGTTTCCAATTATGGTCATATGGGTAGGGAAGATCTTGGCGTTTCCTGGGAAAAACGTGATCGCGTCGAAAAACTTAAACAGGCTTTAAAAAAATAGTCAATCAAAATTCCACCTCAGCACATAGAATGTGTTGGGGTGGTTTTATGTTTGAAATATTTATAAAAATCGTTTTTGTCCTGTTTACCATTTTGGGTATGGTAGAAGCGTTCAGAATTTTTTTGTTTTGGCTGCTGAAAACCGAGAAATCCGGAAAGTTTTGTCTTATCCTTACGATGACAGGGCATGATGAGGATGCCGAGCTGGTTTTGAGAAGTGCCTGTGAACGGCTTCGGTGGATGCCGGACCGTCAGGCGGAGCTGATTGTGGTTGATTGCGGAATGGATGAAGAAACCAGACGAATCTGCGAACTGACCTGCTTTGACCTGCCTGAAATTTGCCTCTGCCGGCCTGATGAAGTAAACAATATTCTGGGTTTGTAGTTTGCAAATACATACCGGATCGTTTATACTGATTAATATATTGATTGGGACAAGAGGGAGACTGCATGGCGGAAGTAAAGCTTCTGGAAATGACAGGTACCGTGGAGCAGGTTATTTTCCGGAACGAAAAGAACGGATATGCCGTAATTGAAGTGAATGACGGAGAGGAACTGATCACTGCGGTGGGTAATCTGCCGTTTGTCGATGCAGGGGAAGAGCTGCATCTTATTGGAAACTGGGTTACCAACCAGAATTACGGCGAGCAGTTTCGAGTGGATGCTTTTGAACGTTCCAAGCCGGCTGGGGAAGCGGCTATTCTAAAATACCTTTCGTCCGGCGCCGTGAAAGGGGTCGGCCCGTCGACGGCAAAGAAAATTGTGAAACTTTTTGGTGAACATTCCTTAAATGTAATGGAGAATGAGCCGGAGCGTTTGTGCGAAGTTCGTGGAATTACAAAGCCAAAGGCGGAAAAAATCAGCAGAGAATTGAAACGGCTTGGCGGAATCCGGGAGATGATGGTGCAGCTCGGCGGGTACGGCATTTCTCCCGCGGAGGCTGTGCGTGTTTGGAAATACTATGGTGCACAGTCGATTGATTGTGTCCGTGAAAATCCCTACTGCATTTGTGAGGATGGGGTGAACATCGCTTTTGGCCGGGCTGACCAAATTGCGGCTTCTTTGGAGCGCCCCCAGGATGATCTCTGCCGGGTGCGTGCAGGAATTCTCTATGTTATCCGCCATAATCTGAGGAATGGGCACACCTGCTTGCCTGCGGATAAGCTGACGGCGGCGGCATCGCACCTTTTGGGTGTGGACCGCGGTTTGACCAGAGATGTTCTGGAGGATTTGAAAGCAGATACTTCCGTCGTTTCCCGTGTGTTTCAGGAACGAGAGTTTATTTTTCTGCCTGATTTATATCAGTCGGAGGTTTATTCGGCTGAGCGGATTAAAATGCTGCTGCGTTTTCCGGCTCCATCCATTACGGGAGTCGACGGCAGAATGGAGGAAGTCGAGCAGAAATTTGGAATTCAATATGCTCAGGGGCAGAAGCAGGCTGTGCGTGAAGCAATGTCCCGCGGAATTCTTGTTTTGACCGGCGGCCCGGGAACCGGGAAAACGACAACGCTGAATGCAATGATCAGCCTGCTTGAATCGAGCGGTGAAAAAGTGCTGCTTGCGGCGCCGACCGGCCGAGCCGCAAAGCGGATGTCAGAGCTTACGGGGCGGGAAGCGAAAACGATTCACCGTTTGCTTCAGGTGGAGTGGGACGAGAACGATCAACCTGTTTTCGCACGGAATGAAAAAAATCTTTTGGAATGCGATGCCCTTGTGATAGACGAGCTGTCCATGGTTGACACCGCTTTGTTTGAGGCACTGTTAAGGGCACTTCCACTGGGCCGACGGCTTATTTTGGTCGGCGACAGCGATCAGCTCCCTTCTGTGGGGCCGGGCAATGTGATCGGCGACCTGATTGCTTCCGGTATCCTGCCGGTGGTGCAGCTGCGTCAGGTTTTTCGCCAGTCGATGCAGAGCCTGATTGTGCGCAATGCCCATCGAATTGTTGCGGGTGAGATGCCTGACCTGGATATCCGGAACGAAGACTTTTTCTTTTTGCGCTGCGGCGATTCGGCTCGAATTAGTTCTACTATTGTTGATTTATGCTGCCGCCGTTTACCGGCCAGTTATGGTTTTTCGCCTCAGGCCGATATTCAGGTTCTTTCACCTTCCCGAAAAGGAGATTTGGGAACACAAGAGCTCAATAAAAAATTACAGCAGGCATTGAATCCGCCGGACAGACAAAAAGCAGAAATTCGCGTAAATGGTTTGCTGTTTCGTGAGGGCGACAAGGTAATGCAGGTTCGAAACGACTATAATCTGCCCTGGACACGTTCCGATGGATCGGTTGGTGAGGGGGTCTTTAACGGTGACCTTGGTACAATTCTGAAAATTGACCGCAGGGCTTCTGTGATTACGGTTCGCGTGGATGACCGGGTTGTGGCATATGAATCGGAAACCGCCGCGGAGCTGGAACTTGCCTATGCCATGACGGTACATAAAAGTCAGGGCAATGAATTCCCAGCCGTCGTTATTCCGATGTTCCACATAGCCCCGCAGCTTTCTTACCGGAATTTGCTTTATACCGCTGTAACCCGTGCCAAGTCCCTGTTAATTCTTATCGGGACCCCGGAAACGGTTCGGGCTATGGTGGAAAACAACCGAAAAACCAGGCGATACACAGGGCTGCTTCATCTTTTAACCGGAGGCGGGGCGGATGATTCTTAGAAAAATTCTTAGCTTATGTCTGGAACTTTTGTTTCCACCGCATTGTGTCTTTTGCGACAAAGTTCTTGCCCCAGGAACCAAAATATGCAAAACCTGCGCTGAAACGGTTGTGCCGGTTCGGGCGCTGCGCTGTATGAATCCATCGGGTTCCGGACAGAATATTCCATGCATTGTGCTTTATTTTTATGATGCACAGGTTCGTGATTCGATCATCCGGTTTAAATTTTACGGGGAAAAAAGCAACGCTGATTTTTATGCGGAACAGCTTTCAAAATGGATTGGAAAGCAAATGCCGCCGTTGTCGTTTGATTTTGTAACCGCCGTTCCCATTTCGCGGGAACGAAAAAAACAGCGTGGGTATAACCAGTCGGAACTGATTGCAAGAAAGCTTGCGGCCGGGTTGGGAATCCCGTATGAAGAATGTCTGGAAAAAGTTGTTGATAACCGGGAACAACACCGCCTGCCGCGTCGGGAACGAATGAAAAACGTAACCGGCGTTTACCGCGCCAGTGGAGATCAAGTGCCAGGTAAAAGGATTTTACTGCTGGATGATATTGTAACAACAGGAGCAACTCTTTGCGAATGTGCCGAAGTTCTTTTAAATGCAGGGGCAAAGGTTGTCACATGCGCTGCGGTGGCTCAAGTTAACAAGGAATCCTGTTGAAATTAGATGAATTTTATCTTATAATAGGCAAGTAAATGAAAGTGTGTATCCGCTTTTAGGATATGTCTTTTGATAAGAAATGGATGTGATTTTGTGCTGGGAACCGATCTTGCAATAGACCTTGGTACTTCTACAACAAAAATTTATCTTGATGGAAAGGGGATCGTTTTAAACGAGCCTTCTGTCGTGGCGGTAAATGTTGAAACCGAGGAAGTCATTGCAACCGGAAAAGACGCCTATACCATGATAGGAAGGACTTCCGACAAAATTAATGTCTGCCTGCCGTTGGCAGGCGGTGTTATTTCTAATTTCGACTTGGCTCAGTATTTGATAAGCACTTATCTGAAAAAGGTCAGTCAAAGCCGTGTCGTCATGCCGCGTGTAGTGGTCAGTGTTCCCTGTAAAATCACTGAGGTGGAAAAACGCGCTGTTGTGGACGCAATCAGTTCTTCCGGTGTGCGAAAGATCTGCCTGATTGAGGAACCTGTGGCAGCTGCACTGGGCGCTGGGGTCGATATTTCCCAGCCGCACGGAACACTGGTTGTGGATATTGGCGGCGGAACCACAGATATGGCAGTGCTATCGCTGAGCGGAATTGCAATTTCCCGCTCCATTAAAGTGGCCGGAAATGCTTTTAATGAAGCTATTATTAAGTATATTAGACGAAAATATAATCTGATTATCGGCCAGCGTATGGCTGAAAACGCGAAACTTGCAATCGGCTGTGTCTATCCGCGAAAAGATGCTTCGTCCTTCCGCGTGAAAGGGCGAAATGCCATGACCGGCTTGCCGCAGTGGGCCGACGTTACCAGTGATGAAATTCTGGAAGCACTGATTGACAACGTCATGCAGATTATTCGAATGATTCAGAAATTACTTGAAAAAACTCCTCCGGAATTAATTGGAGACGTCTATTCCGACGGTATGATTCTGACGGGTGGTTCTGCGCAGCTATTTGGCTTTGACAGCTTAATCTCTAAAAAGACGAAGATGCCGGTGCACCTTGCAGACGACCCGCAGAGTTGTGTTGCTGTGGGTGCGGGGAAGGCAATCCGCTTTATTGATGATATTGAGAATAAAGCGTATGGTGTTTTAAATCCGTTGAGCGCGGCTTATTAATAAATCAATACAAAAGATGCCGCTGTAAAAATATACAGCGGCATCTCAAGCCAAATTGATTTATTTACTCATCATGTAATTTATAAATATTAGCTCGTCTTGCGGGTCATCAACGCTCAATTCTGCGGAAATGGTCGAGTTTTTTGTTTTTTCCAATAACGTGCGAACGCCGTATAATTGACATAACTTGCTTTTTAAATTTAGCTTGTTGCCGTCGTCTGTTACCAGATAAACATTCCCTTTCGACTGATCTAAAAGTTCAATTAATTTCATTACATCCATATCATATAATTTCAAGCCTTTACCTCCTATCCTTATGAAGTATGATTTTATTATACGATCTCCTTAATAAAAAAACAATGTTTTTTCTATAATATCATGAAAATATCATAAGAATAGGATATTTTTGACCCGAATTAGAAAATTTACATACTGTTAATTAAATACGCGTGCGGATTAGAGTAAAATAAAATCAATAGAAGCAATGAAATTTCGGCAGGAATAAGGATGATTTTTTTTGTTTGGTTATGTAAGACCGCAGAAATCTGAACTTCTTGTGCGGGAGCTTGAGGAATATAACGGAATTTACTGTTCGTTGTGCAGAAATTTAGGAAAAAAGTACGGTTTGGCAGCAAGACTTGCATTAAATTATGACTGTACTTTTTATGCACTGGTTTTGATTTCGGCCAGTTCCAAGCCGCTTCCAGGGTTTCAAAAGGGAAGATGCGTGGTAAATCCTTTGAAACAATGTGTGTTTTGCTCGAAAGAAGAACATGAGTTTTATCAGGCTTCCGCACTGACCATCATTTTACTGTATCATAAGTTAATGGATGATATAAGGGATTCCAAAACAATAAAAAAGCTTTTGTGCTTTTTTGCGCTGCCAATTGTTAAACATGCCTACCGCAGGGCGGTTTCCGATTATCCACGCTTAGGTGAAATTGTTGCCGATGCAATGAAAATGCAGTGTGAAATGGAAAAGATAGAATCACCGGGGCTTGACGGTTCCGCTGAGCCTACGGCTCACATGATGGAACAGATTATGGAACTTTCGTCCGGGGAGGCTTCCACTTCTGCACGTTCCAGAATTTTAAAACAATTTGGATACTATCTGGGGCGCTGGGTTTATTTTATTGATGCAGCGGATGACCTGGAGGATGATATTCAAACCGGCGCGTTTAATCCGCTGGTTTTCCGTTTCCATCTCAACCGCACAAGTATGCCGTCAGAACTCAAATGTGCAAAATCCTATGCCAATGATGTTTTAAACCAGACGTTGTCCCAATTGGGGGCGGCGCTGAATTTGATGGAAATGAATTCAATGGGTTCCATTGTACGGAATGTTATTATTTTAGGACTTCCGCATATGCAGAAGGAACTATTGTTTGAAAAGGAGAAAGCGAATGTCTGATCCCTACAAAGTTCTGGGCGTATCACCGAATGCGACGGACGATGAAATAAAAACTGCTTATCGGTCGCTTGCAAAAAAATATCATCCGGACAAGTACGCGGGAAGTCCGCTGGCTGACCTTGCCGGGGAGAAAATGAAAGAAGTCAACGAAGCGTACGATCAGATTACCAGAGAGCGAAGGCAGCGTCAAAGTGCGGGCCAGGGAGGAAATTCTGGTTATGCGGGGTATTCAGGATATTCTGGCTATACCGGGTCTTCCAGCCGGGGAACAGGGTTTTATGATGTTCGCAGCATGATTAATGCGGGAAGAATCGCAGATGCCGAGCAGATTTTGGACGGTGTGCCCCAAGAAGGGCGAAATGCCGAATGGTATTTTTTAAAGGGAACCGTCCTTTACAGGCGTGGATGGTTGGATGAAGCCTATAATGACTTTGCAAGAGCCTGCCAAATGGACCCTGCAAATCTGGAGTATCGGGCTGCATTTAATCAGGTGACAAATCAGCGCAATGGGATGTTCGGCGGATATAATCCCAATGTATCGCAGTATGGTGGAGTCGGCGGCTGTGATTTGTGTACATCCCTCTGCCTTGCGGATCTGTGTTGTAATCTTTGTGGGGGCGGGTACTCTTGCTGCTGATGTTTCTGATGCTGGAGGGGAATTGAGTTGAGTCGAAGTCTTCGTCTGGCTTTTTGTTCTATGGTTGCCGCACTCGGCACGGCCGTTATGATTTTAACCGGTTTTGTTCCGGTGGGCGGTTATGCTTTTCCGGCTTTTGCCGGGGTGCTTTTAATTACTGTTGTTGTGGAAGCCGGTACTCGATGGGCTGTGGGCGTATATGCCGTACAGTCCATCCTTTCCGTTATGCTTGCGGCGGACCAGGAAGCGGTTCTATTCTTTATTCTGTTTTTTGGATATTACCCCATTCTGAAAGCCGCGTTGGAACGCCGGCTGCGCCAAAAGGCAGGGCAATATGCTGCTAAATTGGTTGTTTTTAACATGGCGGCTGTTCTGGATTTTTGGTTGTCTGTGAAGCTCTTCAGCATACCGGTTGCAACCTTCCATGTTTTTGGCTATAATATACCGGGACTGTTTCTTTTGGCCGGTAACATTATCTTTTTAATTTATGATTACACTATTTCTCTTTTGGTAATCGCGTATTTTAACCGCTTTCATCCGATTGTGAAAAAGTGGTTCCATATGAAATAGAAAAGAAATCCGGAGAAGGAATCCGGCTATTATTATTTAAGGGGAGTCATGTGGCTGGTTTGGCAGGTCGCTGGGCCTGACAGCCAAAAAATTCCCACATAGAAAAGGCGGAGTTAGGAAATGGATAATTTGCTTGCTGCAAGAATACAAAATAAGATTGACAGCTTTTCAAAAGGTCAGAAACGCATTGCGGCTTATATTGAAGAGCATTATGACAAAGTTGCGTTTATGACTGCTTCAAAGCTGGGTGCAACTGTTGGAGTCAGCGAGTCTACCGTGGTTCGCTTTGCAACCCAGATTGGATATTCGGGATATCCGCAGCTACAGCAGGCAATTCAGGAGATGATCCGGAATAAGCTGACTTCCTTTCAGCGGATGGAAGTAACAACTGCAAGAATTGGCAGTTCTGATGTGTTGGACTTTGTCTTTAATCAGGATATTGACGTTATTCGGCGGACGATGGAAGAAACCGACCACAGGAGTTTTTACGAGGCGGTGGATTCTATTGTTGCTTCCAGAAAAATTTATATTCTGGCGGCTAGAAGCGCGCTGGCGCTGGGCACTTTTCTGTCCTACTATCTGAATTTGTTATTCGAAAATGTTTTGTTGGTTCAGTCCACCAGCGAAGGAGAAATTTTTGAGCAGATGATTCGTGTGGACAAACGGGACGCTGTTATAGGAATCAGCTTTCCGCGTTACTCCAGAAAAATTGCAAAAGCAATGAATTTTGCCCATGACAGAGGTGCAAAAGTAATCGCAATTACAGACAGTTCCCTGTCACCTGTTGCCCGGGCTTCCGACTGCGTCTTGATGGCGAGAAGTGAGATCGCTTCCATTGTGGATTCGCTCTGTGCGCCGCTTAGTGTCATTAATGCGCTGATTGTAGCGACTTCTCTGAAAAAGTCTGAAGAATCGAAAAAAATCTTTCAAAGTCTGGAAGATATTTGGGACACATACGGCGTTTATGAAAAGGTGGATGACAGCACAAAGTGAAAGTAGATGTTTTAGTGATCGGTGCCGGGGCTGCCGGAATGATGGCCGCAGGAATTGCCGCGCAAAGAGGCTTTCATGTGTGTCTGCTGGAAAAGAATCACAAGCCGGGTAGAAAAATTGGAATTACCGGTAAGGGCAGGTGCAATCTGACCAATCATTGCAGTGTACAGGATTTGATTGCTTCTGTTCCGACGAACGGCCGTTTTTTATTCGGTGCGGTTTCACGGTTTTCCCCTTGTGATACCATGAATTTTTTTGAAGCGCTTGGGCTGCCGCTGAAAACAGAGCGGGGCAACAGGGTGTTTCCCCAGTCGGATAAAGCGGCGGATGTGGTTGACGCGCTTGCTAAATTTGACGCTTCCACAGGGGTGCAGAATATTCACGGAGAAGCAAAACGCCTTATCTTCTCGGATGGGCAGATCCGCGGCGTGACTTTGACAAACCATCAGGAAATATTAGCTGAAAACGTGATCGTTTGTTGTGGCGGTATGTCTTACCCGGCAACCGGTTCCACTGGCGACGGGTATCTTTTGGCAAAACAGGTGGGTCATACGGTTACGGCATTGCGCCCATCCCTTGTTCCACTGATTTCACGTGGTTCGGCATGTGCGCAGATGATGGGGTTATCTTTGCGCAATATTTCGATTCGTGTTGTGGATACTACGAATAACAAGGTGGTTTTTGAGGATTTCGGCGAACTCCTTTTTACGCATTTTGGACTGTCCGGACCTCTTATTCTCAGTGCAAGCGCTCATATGAGGAATATGTCGCCCGGCCGCTATCGAATCTATATTGATTTAAAACCCGCACTGAGCCCGGAAAAACTGGATGCTCGATTGGTGCGGGAATTCAAGGAAAATAAAAATAGAGATTTTGGGAACTCCCTTTCCTCACTTTTGCCGAGAGCCATGATTCCGGTGGCAGTGCAAAAGTCTGGCATTCCATCCCATTTCAAGTGCAACTTGATCACCCGGGAAATGCGCCACGATTTTGTGGCGTTATTAAAATCCTTTTCTATCACGATTGACGGATTTCGACCAATTGCGGAAGCAATTGTGACATCTGGAGGCATTTCCGTTAAGGAAATAGATCCTAAAACCATGCAGTCCAAACTTGTAAAGGGATTATACTTTGCAGGCGAGGTGCTGGATGTGGATGCCTATACAGGTGGGTACAATCTTCAAATTGCATTTTCCACCGGCCATTTAGCCGGAAATTCCGTTGAAAAGCAGGAGGAAACCAAATGATTGCAATTGCGATCGACGGCCCGGCCGGTGCCGGAAAAAGTACAATTGCCCGCAAAGCGGCCAAAACGATGGGCTTTATTTATGTGGATACAGGGGCCTTGTACCGCGCAATCGGTCTGTATATGCTGCAGAACGATATTCATTCGTCTGATGAGAAGGCTGTCTGTGCGGAACTTTCTAAAATTACGGTTACACTGGCTTTTCAAGGTGGAGAACAAAAGGTCTTGCTTTGCGGGAAAGATGTTACTCCGGACATTCGAACAGAAGAGGTGTCGAAAGCTGCTTCCGCCGTTTCGGCCATACCGAAGGTACGGGACTTTCTGTTTTCTATGCAGAGAGACCTGGCTCGAACGAAAAATGTGATTATGGATGGCCGTGATATCGGTACGGTGGTACTTCCGCATGCCCAGGTGAAGATTTTCTTAACGGCTTCTCAGGAAGAACGGGCAAGAAGAAGATATAAAGAATTGGTGCAAAAGGGACAGAAGGCAGAATATGCCGATGTACTGAAGGATATTGAACAAAGAGATTACCAAGATTCGCACCGTGAAATTGCCCCGTTGGTCCCTGCAAAGGATTCGGTCCGCATTGATACGACAGGAATAACTTTGGAAGAATCCATTGAACGCATTTTGGACACGATCCGGGCGGAGTTAAAAAATTTAAATGAAACATGGTGATACTGTGAAACGGACTCCGCTTTACACATTTGCAAGAACTTGTCTGGCGTGGCTTTTTCGAGTTGTGATGCCTATACGGGCTAAAAATGCTGAAAAACTGCCTCAGACCAAAAGTGTAATCCTGTGCTGCAACCACATGAGTATGACGGACCCGATCAGGCTTGCGTTCAGCCAGAAACGTCAGATTTTTTTCATGGCAAAGGCAGAACTGTTTCGTAATAAACTGATTTCCGCTGTGATTACGGCACTCGGCGCTTTTCCTGTGTCGCGGGGCAGGGGGGATAAGACCGCGATCTATACGGCTAAGAATATTTTGGAAAGCGGCCGTATTCTGGGAATCTTTATTGAGGGAACCCGGTCAAAGGATGGGAATTTTCTTCGGCCAAAGTCCGGGGCGGTGATGCTGGCGCACAATTGTCATGCCCCGATTGTGCCCTGCTGCATTACACCAAAGAAAGGAAAGAAGTCCAGGCTGTTCCATTCATGCTATGTTTCTTTTGGAAATTTGATTACCGAGGAAGAACTTGACATTCAAAAGGGGACTCCGTCGGAGTACCGTAATGCGAGCCGTCTGGTGATGAACCGAATTGTTCAGCTGCGGGAACATGACCTCGGCCGTACCACACATGAAAGTTAAAGATTGAGCAAAATCGCTTTTTATTTACATAATTCTTTGCTGATGAGGTTCGACTGCCGTGAAACAAATCAATTTGCTGTTTGAGGTGAGATTGTGAAAATAATGGTGGCAAAATCCGCTGGATTTTGTTTTGGAGTGAATCGGGCGGTGCAGATGGTTCATACGCTGCTCGATGAGGGCAAACAGGTTTGCACGCTTGGACCTATTATCCATAATCCTCAAACGCTGCGCCGCTTTGAACAGCGGGGCGTGCAGATTGTCAGTCGCCCCGACGAAGTTCCGGATCAGACAACGCTTGTGATTCGGTCGCACGGTGTTGCCGAAAATGTCTTCAATGAAATCGAGAATCGTGCAATTGAATGCTGCGATGCTACCTGCCCGTTTGTGCAGAAAATTCATCGAATTGTGGCAGCGGAGTCAAAAGCAGGGAAAACGATTTTGATTGCGGGGGATGCTTCTCATCCGGAAGTGGAAGGAATTATTGGTTACTGCAGAAGCCGCTGCTTCGTATTTAAAAATGCCGATGAATTGCAGAATATCCTGAATCAGGCTTCTTTTGGGCGGGAAGAATCCATTTGTGTTGTGTCGCAGACCACGTTTCGTGTGAACGAGTGGGAAAATTGTTTGAAAATCATCAAAAGGGTATATACAAACGCCTTAGTTTTTGATACAATATGTAATGCAACTGCGATACGCCAGTCTGAAGCGACTGAGCTTTCGCGGCAGTGCGACGCAATGATTGTCATTGGCGGCAGGCAGAGTTCTAATACCGCCAAACTTTTTGAATTGTGCAAAAAGAACTGCGCCGCCTATCTTGTCGAATCTGCGGACGAGCTTCCGCTGTCGGCCCTGAGTCGGGTCGGATGCATTGGCATTACTGCGGGCGCGTCGACGCCGGCAAGCATTATAAAGGAGGTATTTGATACCATGTCAGAATTAAACCAGGGTGCCGGTCCTAAAGAAGATAATACCGAGGGAAGCTTTGAGGAAATGCTTGAAGAATCTCTCAAAACTTTAAATACAGATGAAAAGGTGCACGGTGTTGTTGTCGGGGTAACTCCAAGCGAAGTCTTGGTTGACGTCGGCAGAAAACAGGCTGGATATGTTCCGGCTTCCGAGCTTTCGGCTGATCCGAATGCAAAACCCGAAGATCTGGTTAAAGTAGGGGACGAGCTGGATCTTCTTATCATGCGCACCAACGATCAGGAAGGCACCATCATGCTTTCCAAAAGGCGTTTTGACGCTGGTAAGGGTTGGGAAAAAGTTGCAGCTGCAGAAGAGGATCAGACGGTCCTCGATGGTGTCGTAACAGAAATCATTAAAGGCGGATTGATTGCGGTAACAAATGGCGTCCGCGTTTTTGTTCCGGCTTCTCAGGCAACGGCATCCCGCAGCGATCCGATCGAAGACCTTTTGAAAAAGGAAGTTAAATTCCGTATTATTGAAGTAAACCGCGGCCGGAAGCGTGCAGTGGGTTCCATTCGCTCCGTCTTGAAAGACGAGAGGAAAGCATTGGCTGAAAAATTCTGGGAAACTGCAGAAGTCGGAAAGCAGTACACAGGTAAGGTTAAGTCGCTGACCTCTTATGGCGCATTTGTCGACCTGGGCGGTATTGACGGCATGATTCATATTTCTGAACTTTCTTGGACCAGAATCAAGCATCCTTCGGAAGTTGTTAATGTTGGCGATGAAGTTACGGTTTACATTAAAGGATTGGATCAGGAAAAAGGCAAGATTTCTCTCGGCTATAAAAAGCCGGAGGATAATCCGTGGGTAATCCTTGAGCGTGAATATCCGATTGGCAGCGAAGTTGAGGTAAAAATTGTGGGAATTACGACTTTTGGCGCGTTTGCGCAGGTTATTCCCGGAATTGACGGCTTGATTCATATTTCTCAGATTGCCGATCACCGTATTGAAAAGCCTCAGGATGTTTTGCAGATCAACGATGTTGTCAAAGTTAAAATCATTGATATCGATTTTGATAAGCACCGTGTCAGCCTTTCTATCCGTGCTTTGCTGGAAGAGGAAGAAGAACCAGCAGGCGGCGAAACTGAAGAATAAGAAAATAATTTATTTTGATAGAAACGGGCACAAAGATTCGAAAGTATCTTTGTGCCCGTTTTATTCACACTATAATTCTCTCATGTATATTATGCAGTAATATACTTTGGGAGGTGCGTCTCATGAGACGCCGTAGGCGAAGCCCAATGCCCGCCAGGGGGAAACTGACACTTTTTCTGATCGGGATGGTTGTATTTCTTCTGCTGTTCAATATGCAGATCAGACCGATTATAGAATCAGCTACGGCCAATGAAGCTAAAATCAAATCCGTCAACACCATCAATACCGCGGTACTGGAAGAATTGAGCGAGGACAATATTTCTTACGATGACTTGATTACGGTTGAACGGGGAAATGATGGGAATGTTTTAGCCATTACAACCAATATGCTGAAAATGAATGAATTAAAGGCCAAAATTGTTTCAGATATTCAGGATAAGTTAAACAATGATACATACGCTACCGTCTGGGTCCCTATAGGAACATTGTTCGGCGGTGATTTCTTTCATGGCAAAGGTCCTAAAATTGCACTGAAAGCATCGCTGTCCGGTAATGTGGCCGCCGAGTTTAACAGTACCCTGGCATCGGCGGGAATCAACCAGACAAAGCACCAGATTTATCTGGATATCAGTACCAGTATCTACTCTTTTTTACCCGGATTTGATACGACAACGGAAGTTAAAACAAATATCCTGGTTGCTGAAACGGTCATAGTTGGGGCTGTGCCGCAGGTGGTCGCCAACTTAAAATAAAGCGCCGCAAATTGTGCAGGAGGCAAAAACAATGGAACTGGAAGAAGCGAGAAAGATTTCTCAGCAGCTTTCGGAGCAGATCCGTTATCATAACGAAAAATATTATGTGGAAGATGCGCCGGAAATCGATGATTTTGAATATGATGCGCTTTACAGGCGCCTGGAGCAGATTGAGTCCCAGTTTCCGGAATTAGTGACACCGGATTCCCCCACGCAAAAAGTGGGCGGAGAAGCGCTTGCAAAATTTTCTCCGGTTCACCACACTGTTCCGATGGAAAGCCTTCATGATTCCTTTTCGGACGAAGAGCTGAGGGACTTTGACCGCAGAGTTCGAGAGGCTGTTGAGAAACCGGTCTATATTGTGGAACCGAAATTCGACGGGCTTTCGGTTTCCGCAGAATATCGGGACGGAATATTTGTGCGTGGGTCCACACGGGGCGATGGCTTTGTGGGGGAAGATATTACGGAAAATCTTCGTACCATTCGCAGCCTTCCCAAAAAATTAAGCCGGCCGCTGCCCTATCTTGAGGTTCGCGGTGAAGTTTATATGGCGCACCGCATCTTTTTTGAACTTTCCGCCATGCAGGAGCTGGAAGGAGAGAAACCTTTTAAAAACCCGCGCAACGCTGCGGCAGGCTCATTAAGACAGAAAAATTCAAAGATCACCGCTTCGCGCAAATTGGATATTTTTGTATTTAATGTGCAGCAGGTAGCGGGGATTGAACTGAACAGCCATTGTCAGTCGTTAGATTTCTTAAAGGAACTTGGATTTTCAGTATCTCCGTTTTACAAGGTGTGCCATTCTATGGATGAAGTACTGACAGAAGTAAAACGGATTGGGGAAATTCGTGGGACCTTAGATTATTCGATTGACGGTGCTGTCGTAAAAGTGGATTCCTTTTCGCAAAGGCGGGAACTTGGAAGCACTGCAAAATTTCCGCGCTGGGCAGAGGCATTTAAATATCCGCCGGAAGAAAAGCAGACCAAACTATTAACGATTGATGTTCAGGTCGGTCGTACGGGTGCGTTGACGCCAATCGGCAATTTTGAGCCGGTGGATCTTGCGGGGACTACGGTGAGCCGGGCAACACTGCATAACCAGGACTTCATTACAGAAAAGGGAATTTGTGTTGGTGACACCGTTGTCCTGAGAAAGGCGGGGGAAATTATCCCAGAAGTGGTTCGGGTGGTTTCACATTCTGAAGGAGCGGCACCGTTTGTTATGCCGGAAGTCTGTCCGTCATGCGGTTCCAAGGTGACCCGTGAAAAGGGCGAAGCTGCAACCCGTTGTACCAACCCGGAATGCCCGGCACAGCTGCTGCGTCATCTGATTCATTTTTGCAGCCGCAATGCGATGGATATCGACGGACTGGGACCGGCCGTCATTGAGCAGCTTGTCGACAAAAAGCTGGTTTTATCTCCCGCTGATCTATATGTTTTAACAAAAGAGAAAATTCTGGGCTTGGAACGCAAAGGAGAAAAATCGGCGGATAATCTCATCGCTGCCATTAAACATTCTAAACAGAACGATTTGTATCGGCTGCTGTTTGCCTTAGGCATTCCCCATGTGGGGCAAAAAGCTGCAAAGCTGCTTGCCTCTCGTTTTGGTACGATTGAAGGTGTTTTTCAGGCGGAAGAAGAAATGCTGGCATCTGTCGAAGGGATCGGGGAAATTATCGCACAAAGTGTACGCCAGTTTTTCAGTCTGCCGAACACAGCCCATTTGATCGGCAGGCTTAAGGACGCCGGTGTCAACATGTCTTGCTTGACGGTTGCCGATGACAGCAGATTTCAAGGGAAGACATTTGTTCTGACGGGTTCTCTGCCGAATCTGACACGCGCACAGGCAACGGAACTGATTGAAAGACATGGTGGAAAGGTCAGTGGCAGTGTTTCTAAAAAAACGAATTATGTGGTAGCCGGGGACGATGCAGGCAGTAAATTGACAAAGGCCAATCAGCTTGGAATTGAGGTCTTGTCGGAACGTGAATTGGAAGAGCTGTTAGGCGGTTAAAAGCGTTATAAATCATGTTTCTGCTTTAGTCCAGTGTGAACGGGAGTCCGTTTGTGGCATTGGAACCATGGACCGGCTTTTCAACCTGCAGTACCGTCAAATTTCTTGGCTGAATCCATATGAATAGGATTTGTTCTCCGGTTCCGTATAGGTGCCGGAGAATTTTTTTGTTCTAACCTTCCGGTGTTGTCCATATCTATTGAATGAAGGGAGAGGACAAGGAATGGTAGAAGAAAGGGACGAGCGGTTCGACTCCGCCGCCAAATGCATCTGTGACCGAATTGAGGCGGAATTAGACCATTTGCCAGTTGATGTAAAAAAGCACACGCAGGAAATCCGCCTTCGTGTGAACAAGCCTGTCTGCATTTGCTGTGCGGAGGGTACTTATTTTCTGGGCCCAGGCGGAAAGCTCACCTGCAGGCCGACTTCCGGATTATTGGTTGCACAGCCTAGAGATATGGAGGAGAGTTTTCGCAATTTATGCAGCTATTCCATTTACAGCCACGAAAATGAAATCAGAAACGGATATATCACATTAAGCGGAGGCCACCGCGCTGGAATATGCGGAACAGCGGTGCTGCAGTCAGAATCTGTTGGATCAGTCCGAAGTATTTCTTCCATTAATCTTAGAATTTCGCGTGAAATCCAAGGAGCCGCCGATGAGCTTTTAAATCAACTGGGGAAGCGTTTAGCCGGAGGATTGCTGCTTGCTGGGGCGCCATCCAGTGGTAAAACGACTATTCTGCGCGATATTGCCCGCCAAATGTCCAGCGGATTGCGCGGAAATCTGAAAAAAGTTGCCGTTGTAGACGAGCGTGGAGAAATTGCGGGGACTTATATGGGAATCCCGCAAAATGATCTTGGCTGCTGCTGTGATGTTCTGGATGGATACCCGAAAGCGGAAGGAATTATTCTTGCCGTGCGTACCTTATCACCTGAAATTATCATTTGTGATGAAATTGGCTCCGGGCGCGAGGTGGCTGCGGTGGAGCAGGGACTGAATACCGGTGTGAATCTGATTGCCAGCATTCATGCGGGTTCGGCAGAAGAGTTGATGAGGCGGAAACAGGCGCTGAACCTTTTGCAAACCGGTGCTTTTGGAACAGTTGCAATTTTAGATGCTTCGCGAGGACCGGGAAAGATCGCGGGAATTTACAAAGCGGGTGATTTGCTTGCTAAAGCTGGTGGGGGCTCTGCTGCTGATTTTTGCGGGAACGCTCTTGGGCTATACGGAATCGCATAAACTTTCTGTTCGGGTGGAACATCTGGAATCTTTTTTGAGATTTCTCTCCGCTGCGAAAACAGAAATCAGATATTCCGCTGTTCCTGTGGTTCAGGTCATCGAACGGCATGGAAGCGAACTCCATTTTTTAAAAGAATGTGTGAAACGCTGTAATGACGGGGAAGGTTTTTCGCAGGCCTGGAAAAATGCTGTGCTGGGGAATAAAAAGAGTGACGGGTTTGCCGCGCATGATGCGGAACTGCTGCTCTCATTCGGGGAAGGATTCGGCACCAGTGATACAGACGGGCAGCTTTCGCATATGGAGCTGTATTCCGGCCTGTTTCGTTCAAACCTGAAATCGGCCCGGGAAGACCGGAACCGGAAATCAAAATTATATTTGACGCTCGGCGTGTTCGCCGGTTTATCCTCGGCGCTGCTGCTGTGCTAAAATCGGAGGAAGAAAATGGATGTGGATTTAATTTTTAAGATTGCGGCGGTTGGCATTATCGTTGCGGTTTTGAATCAGTTGTTGGAACAATCACACCGTCAGGAGCAGGCGATGATGACAACTCTGGCTGGGCTGATTGTTGTTCTGATGATGATTATTCAGCAAATCAGTACGCTGTTCAAAACGATTAAATCCATCTTTGGTTTATAAAAATGAATATCGTTGGAATTGCAGGAATTGCTGTCTGCGCGGCTGTAATCGCCGCTATGCTGCGCCGATATCATCAGGAATATGCCATTTTGCTGAGTATTGCAGCCGGTGTGATGATTTTGTTGGAAATTTTTTTCAACGTTGCTCCGGCAATCAAGCAGATTCGAACGTTGTTTTCCGCGTCCGGTCTGCCTTCGGATTATCTGATGATTTTAATGAAGACGCTGGGAATCAGTTTCTTGGCACAGTTTGCGGCTGATTCCTGCCGAGACGCGGGGGAAAATGCGCTGGCTTCTAAAATGGAGCTGGCCGGAAAAATTTCTATCGTGGTTCTGGTGCTGCCTCTGTTTGAAAAAATTGCGGAGACAGCGGTTAACCTGATCGGTGGGTGAAGAATGAAAAAAGCGGTTTGTCTGATTTTTGCGTTGGCTGCCGTCACTTTGTTTTCCCATTCCGTATCCGCAGCGTCGGGTGGCTCCTCTTCATCTGCAGGTGTGGCGGGGCAGTTTTATGAAGACCAGATGAAACAGAGTGGAGCGGATGACCTTCCGGACAGCTTATCGCAGGAAACAAAAAAAATTCTGGATGATCTGGGAGTAGAGGGAACCGATTGGAATTCCATTGCTTCCATTTCTCCTCAAAATTATTTTCAGAAAATACTGGGCGTTTTTTCTGGGCAGATGAAAAGTCCGTTTAAGACACTGTGCGGCATTATTGCGGTCATTCTGCTCTGTGCCCTTTTAAATGGGATGAAACTATCATTTGGCGACAGACCGATGAGCGGAGTCATTGGTTTGGTGGGAACGCTTTGTATTTGTACCATTGTCGTTGCACCGATTGTATCCTGTATTCATGATGCCGCCGATGTATTAACTGCCGCATCTGGGTTCCTGCTGGCCTGCATCCCGGTCCTGACGGGCATTATGATTGCGGCGGGTCAGCCTGCTTCCGCCGGATCTTATCATATTCTGATGCTTGCGGCGGGAAATACGGTTTCTATTTTATCGTCCCATTTTTTTATTCCCCTGCTGAACATCTTTCTGGCGCTGTCTGTGGTATCAGCTGTGTCTCCCGGCATACATATGAACGGGCTGTGCGCTGCACTGAACAAAATTATCAAGTGGATTATGGGCCTTTGCATGACGCTTTTTACCAGCCTGATTACCATGCATTCTGTTGTTGCGTCTTCGTTGGATAATACGAGCTCGAAAGCGGCAAAGTTTGTTGTAAGCAGTTTTGTTCCGGTCGTGGGAAATGCACTGGGAGAGGCTTTGCAGACGGTGACCGGGTGTGTCAAGCTGCTAAAATCAGGGGTTAGTGCGTTTGGACTTCTTGCCGGAATGTTTATTTTTTTGCCTGTCATTGCCGAGTGCTTCCTCTGGATTCTGACTCTGAATCTGTGTTCAGGAATTGGGCAGATCTTTGATTTGGATGAAATTTCCTCTCTGCTGAAAGCCTCTGCCGACGTTGTGTCAACAATGCTTGCTATTTTGCTGTGCAGTATGATGATTCTGATTATTTCAACGGTAGTCATGCTGATTATCGGAGGCGTCAAATGAGCGGGGTAAAAGAATGGGCCACAATCATTTGCCTTGCGGCATTATCCGCCGCGATGCTGCAAAGTCTTGTGCCAAATGGCTCTATGGAGCGCATGGCAAAATTTGTGATTGGTGCTTTTATTATCTGTGCTTTAATTTCTCCGCTTTCTAAAGCCGTTCCGCAGATGCGAGCCGGACTGGAAATGAGAGATCAGCCTGTGCCGGAAAATCAGAGGCTGAATTCTGCGGTAGATCGGCAATATGAAGATGCTGCAAGACAAAGTATTATCGGCCTTGTGCATTCAGAATGTAAAGGAATGGGGATAAACTGTAAAAATGTTCAGGTGATGATGGATACAGATGAAAATGGCCGCATATCAATTAATAAAGTTATGGTAACGATTCATGGAGCAGCAGTGCCCGGCTGTGCCGGAGTATCGGCCGCACTGGAAAAAACTTTGGGAATTCAAACGGAGGTCGTTTCCGATGAAGACTGAAGAAAAGGACGGAAAATTCAAAAAGAGCGGTCTGATGCGCCTCTTTGCCGAAAACGAGAATTGCCGAAAAATAATAATGGGTGTGGGACTTATTGGAATTGCTTTGATTTTTCTTTCAGGATTTCTGCCGGACAGCGGAAAGACGGAACAGAAAACAGATTCCTCTGTAAAGGCAACCACTGCGCAGGAGTATGAAACAAATCTGGAAAAGGAACTGACGGATTTGATTATTAAAATCCATGGAGTTGGAAATGCCAGCGTTATGTTGACTTTGGAGCAAACCCAAAAATCCGTGTATGCAAAGGAAGAAAGGGTCAGCGGCCAGAAAACGAAAGATCAGTCTAACGACTCAACAAGAAATGAAGAAGACCAAAGCAATGAAACCAATTATATTTTGGTGAAAGGCGCCGATGGGTCCGAGCAGGCGCTTTCAGTGACTGAAATTCAGCCGGTGGTGAAAGGCGTTGTTGTGGTTTGCGACGGGGCTGAAAATCCGGTGGTTCAGAAAAGTGTTACCGATGCCGTTACGACGGCTCTCGATATTTCTTCCGTGCGGGTGTGCGTCATAAAAGCAAAATAAAGAAAACAGGGGGAATACAATTATGACAATGGGCAAACGACAGCTCGTCCTTGCGGCTTTGGTTGTTGCTCTGGGGGCGGCCGTCTATCTGAATTGGGTGGCATACGGCAATAACGAGCTTCCTGCGACGGATGCCGTTACATCCGGGCGGGAACTGGGGGAAACTCTTCTTGTAAATGCGTCCGGCACTGAAAACGGCAAAACGGATTCCGGTGCAAATTCATCGGCTGTCGATACAGGCACTGTTGCGGGAAGCGACTATTTTACTTCCGCCAGACTTTCACGCGAAAAGGCCCGGGATGAATCCGTTGAGACGCTGAAAAAAATTGTCAGCGGAGCAGAAGAAACGGATACTGCAAAACAGACAGCGGTTTCGAAGGCAAATACGATTGCCGAGAGCATTGTAAAGGAAGCCGAAATTGAAAATTTGATTAAAGCAAAAGGATTTGCCGACTGCGTTGCCTTTTTACAGGGAGAAGAATGCAGTGTGGTGGTAAAAACAAAATCCAATTCTCAAAATGATGCGATCGTTATACGGGATATTGTATCGGGGCAGACAGGACTTTCCTACGACAAAATCAAGATTGTTGAATGCGAATAGTTGTGTTCACCGGCAAATGTGGTATAATAATTCCCGTGGATGAAACGGGAAAGAATTGACCCTCCACAATGTGGAGGGTCCTTTTTATTAAAAATATAAAACACGGGGGACATCATGAAAAGACGCGAAGCGCGCGAACAGGCTTTTGCTCTTGTTTTTTCAAAGAGCATCAACCATGAGAATATTAAAGATATCGTGACTGCGGCCAATGAGGCAGGCGAAGTGCCGATTGACGATTTTGCAGAGGCGGTTGCGACCGGTGTCGAGACAAATGAAGCGGCTTTGGACGAAAGAATAGAGAGTTATACCCGCGGGTGGGCCGTGAACAGGCTTTCAAAAGTTTCACTTGCCATCCTGCGTTTGGCAACATACGAAATCTTGTTTGAAAAAGAGATACCTTGCAGTGTGTCGATTAACGAAGCGGTCGAACTTGCCAAGAAATACGGCACGGCCGAAGATGCTCCGTTTGTAAACGGAGTGCTGGGTTCGCTCGTCAGGAAACAGGAAGACCGAAATGCTTAGCACTTTGGGAATAGATACCAGCAATTATACCACCTCCGCCGCCCTTTTGCGGGATGGGGCGATGTGTCAAAATAAGATGCTGCTTCCGGTAAAAAAGGGAGAGCTGGGCCTTCGCCAGAGCGACGCCGTCTTTCATCATGTTGTCCAGCTCCCTCAGATATTGTCCGGGCTTCCTATTGCAGATTCCAACCTTTCTGCCGTTGGCGTTTCCGAGCGCCCGCGCAGCATGGAGGGTTCCTATATGCCATGCTTTCTCGTGGGGCTTGGGACAGCACAGGCGGTTTCACAGAGCTGCGGTGTTCCTCTTTATCGCTTTTCGCATCAGCAGGGGCATATTGCGGCGGCACTTTATTCTGCCGGGAGGATGGAACTCCTGAGAAGGGAGTTCCTGGCATTTCATGTTTCCGGCGGTACAACGGAAGCGGTGCGTGTTACACCGGACGAAAATCTGGTGCTTCGAACTGAAATTGTGGCCAGATCTTTGGATTTAAAAGGCGGGCAGGCTGTTGATCGGGTAGGGGCAATGTTGGGTCTTCCGTTTCCGGCAGGGAAAGAGCTGGAAGCACTTGCAAGGCAGGCGGCGCATATTGTTTCGGTCCGTGCGACGATGAAAGGGGCAGACTGTTCCCTGTCCGGGGTAGAGAATCGATGCAGAACCATGCTGGACCGTGGAACCCCGCGGGAAGAGGTTGCCGCATTTTGCCTTTCTTCTATTCTCTCGGCACTGGAGGGCATGACGGACGCCCTTTTAAAACGGTTTGGTGATCTTCCTCTTGTCTTTGCGGGCGGTGTGATGTCTGACGGCATTCTACGCGGCGCACTGGAAACGAAATATGGCGCATTTTTTGCGCAGCCGGAATATTCCTGCGACAATGCGGCCGGTATTGCCG
The DNA here is from genome assembly GCA_022650485.1 of Oscillospiraceae bacterium. Classification (GTDB taxonomy): domain Bacteria; phylum Bacillota; class Clostridia; order Oscillospirales; family Acutalibacteraceae; genus Caproicibacter. Next base: position 188,944 of record JALCPP010000001.1, read on the forward strand.
TGCTGGCCGCATGGAAAGGTGGTTTACTGCAATGAACCGGTCTGCTCCCATGATTTTGAGTGTTACTCAGCTGAACACTTATATTCGTTCTGTTTTTGAAGCAGACTCAAATTTATCACATGTATTTGTCACGGGAGAAATCTCTAATTTTAAAAACTATTATCGGTCTGGTCATCTTTATTTGTCACTTAAGGACCAGAAGAGTGTCGTAAAAGCTGTGATGTTTTCCCGGTACGCTCAGCGGCTGCGTTTTGCGCCGGAAGACGGCATGAAAGTAATTGCGCGCGGCTATGTGAGCGTTTATGAAGCTTCGGGGCAGTATCAGCTTTATATTGAGGATTTGCAGCCGGATGGAATCGGTGCGCTGAGCGTTGCGTTTGAGCAGCTGAAAAAGAAATTGGACGCGGAGGGGCTTTTTCGTGTAAAAAAGCCCATTCCAAAATTCCCTGAAACCATTGGAGTGATTACGTCTCCTTCCGGCGCTGCGGTGCATGATATCCTGACGGTGCTTGAACGTAGATATCCCGCCGCACAGGTTGTCTTTTGCCCGGTTGCAGTGCAGGGAAAGGAAGCCTCCGCCCAGATTGCCAAAGCTGTTGAACGGTTTAACCGGCTGAGCTGTGCCGATGTGCTGATTGTCGGCAGAGGAGGCGGCTCCTTAGAGGATTTGTGGCCGTTTAATGAAGAGATTGTTGCCCGCGCTGTGGCGGCATCCCGCATTCCTGTCATTTCTGCGGTTGGACATGAAACGGATTTTACCATTTGTGATTTTGCTTCCGATCTTCGTGCGCCGACGCCCTCGGCCGCGGCAGAACTGGCAGTGCCGGACCGAATGGAATTAATTGCCGCGCTTGAAAATAGAAAACAGCGTTTCCAACAGGCCATGCAGTCCCTGCTCGCGGTTTCCGGACAAAGGATGGAACAGATTGCAGAAAGCCGTGTCTTTCACAATCCGTTGGAGCGGCTGGAATTAAAACGTGTCGGGATAGACCAATTGACATCAGCCTTTCAGAACGGATGGAATCATCAGGAGGAACAACAAAAACACCGGCTTGCTGCGGCCGTTGGACGGCTCAATGCACTGAGCCCACTGGCCGTTCTTTCACGCGGGTATGCGGTTGCCTTCGATGAGAATGAGAAGCCGGTCAGCCATGCGGCAGATGCCAAACCGCAGCGGCCGCTGACGGTAAAAATGGATGACGGGGATCTTCAATGTTTGGTTGAAACGGTGAAAATTCACACAAAAAAACGATCGGAGGCGGGCGGACTGTGAAGCGGAAAATGACTTTTGAAGAAGCCGCCGCAAGGCTGGAAGAAATTGTTGAAAAAATGGAAACAGGGGAGCCTGCGCTGGAAGAGTCCCTGAAACTTTTTGAAGAGGGGTCGGCTCTTTCCTCTTTCTGTTACCGCAAGTTGTCGGAAGCAGAACAAAAGGTTCGTTCCATTACGGAGCTGGAAGAAAAGGAAGGGAAAAAAGATGGGCAGAATTGAACCGCAGAAATATATCGAAGCAATTCAGAATGGTCTTGAAAAATATGTTCCGGAAGAAAAGCTGTTGCAGCATGGCTTATTTCAGGCAATGCGCTACAGCTTGTTCGCCGGCGGCAAGCGCATCCGGCCCGTTCTGCTGCTCGAATTCTGCGGTGCCTGTGACGGAGATCAGGAATCCGCGATTCCATTTGCCTGTGCGATAGAAATGATACACTCTTATTCCCTGATTCACGATGATCTTCCCTGTATGGATAATGATTCCATGCGGCGGGGAAAGCCTTCCAACCATGTTGTGTTCGGGGAAGCACAGGCGCTTCTTGCAGGGGATGCCCTTCTGACCATGGCGTTTGAGACGATGCTTTCCAAGGACAGTGTTGCCGCGGTCGGTGCGCAGCGGGCGGCGGCAGCAGCCGGAATTCTTGCAAGAGCGGCCGGCGCTTACGGGATGGCAGGCGGACAGATGATTGATTTGGAAAGCGAAGGCAAACAGATTTCTGCCGATACCTTGATTCACATGGATGAGTGTAAAACAGGGGCGCTTATCTGTGCGGCGGCCAAAATGGGCTGTGTCCTTGCCGGCGCAGAAGAGTCAAGGCTTCATGCCGCGGAAAAATACGCCAAATCGATTGGCCTGGCTTTTCAGATTACAGATGATATTCTGGATGTGTCAGGGCGGCAGGACAGGCTTGGAAAACCAATCGGCAGCGATCAGGAAAAAGGAAAAAGCACATATGTATCCGTCCTGGGGTTGGAAAAGGCCCGCACACTGGTAAAACAGCTGACTGATGAGGCGGTTTCCGCCCTCGGTTGCTTTGGTGGGAAAGGGAACTATCTGCGCCGCTTGGCTGTTTCACTTTCCGAAAGAGAAAATTAAAAGCAATTTTATTGACAAAATTGACGTAACATGATATCATAGATAGGCCGCATATTCCGGGCTGAAAGAGGGAAACCCGCCCGTGAATAGCGAGACTGAAGAAAAGGACAGGGCCTAAATTTATGTTTGCAGTAATTGAAACAGGCGGCAAGCAGTACAAGGTACAAAAAGACGATGTCATTTTTGTAGAAAAGCTTGCAGCTGAGAAAGACTCCACCGTTGAGTTCCCGGTGCTCGCCGTTATTGGTGAGGATGGAACGAAAGTCGGTTCGCCGTATGTTGAAGGCGCAACTGTTACCGCAAAAGTTCTGAAAGAGGGAAAAGGGAAGAAGATTACGGTCTTTACCTATAAGCCCAAGAAGAATGAAAAACGCAAGATGGGACACAGACAGCCGTATACGCAGGTTCAGATTGCGGAAATCAACGCCTGAAACCATGATTTGTGCTGAGCTTTTTACGTTTTCTGACGGCAGAGAAGCCGGGTTCCGCATCAGCGGACATTCCGGAGCCGGAGAAGCGGGATATGACATTGTTTGTGCTGCGGTTTCATCGGCAGCGTACTTCGTGGCAAACACGATTACAGATGTTATCGGCGTAAAAGCCGCAATCAGCGTAAAAGATGGCTATATGAACTGTAAAATTGCTTCGGAAAACACCGAAGTCTGCAAGATCCTTTTGAAGGGTTTTCGGCTTCATTTAACTGCGCTTTCCAGGCAGTATCCTCAAAATATCCAGATCATTGATACGGAGGTGTAAAATATGCTGCAGATTAACATTCAGCTTTTTGCTCATAAAAAAGGAATGGGTTCCACTAAGAACGGTCGTGATTCCGAGTCGAAGCGTCTCGGCGTCAAACGCTCCGACGGCCAGTTCGTTCTTGCGGGAAATATTCTTGTAAAACAGCGCGGAACTCACATTCACCCGGGCAACAATGTCGGAATCGGTTCCGATGATTCTCTGTTTGCCCTGATTAACGGCAAGGTGAAATTTGAACGCTATGACCGCGACCGTAAAAAGGTCAGCGTTTATGCCGAAGAGCAGTAATTTCGTTTAACGATTACGGTGCGAAAAATCCCGGGTTGCCACCCGGGATTTTTTTTCCGTTTTTGCGCAAAATATGATATACTGATACTGGAAAGTTATGGCTGGTTCGCTGATGCGAAGGTAAGGAGTTTCACTTATGTTCATAGATCAAGCTAAAATTAAGATTAAAGCTGGTGACGGCGGCGATGGAGCCGTCGCATTTCACAGAGAGAAATATGTCGCTTCCGGCGGACCTGACGGTGGTGATGGCGGACGCGGCGGAGATATTGTCTTTCATGTGGATGATAACCAATCCACATTGTCTGATTTCCGTTACCGCAGAAAATTTATTGCGGAAAAAGGGCAGAATGGTTCCGGAAAGCGTTGCAGCGGCCGCCGTGGAAAGGATCTTGTCATTCGGGTTCCGCGGGGAACTCTTGTCAAAGATGCTAAAACGGGGCGGCTGATTGCCGACCTTTCTACAAATGAACCTCAGATCATTGCAAAGGGGGGCCGAGGCGGCTGGGGAAATTCCCATTTTGCAACAGCAACCAGACAAACGCCCCGTTTTGCCAAGCCCGGTGCTCTTGGGGAAGCGTTTGAGCTTCAGTTGGAATTGAAACTTTTGGCAGATGTCGGGCTGGTTGGTTACCCGAATGTTGGAAAATCCACGTTGGTTTCTGTTGTCAGCGAGGCGAAACCGCAGATTGCCGACTACCATTTTACTACATTGACTCCGGTACTTGGGGTCGTTCGTATGGGGCCGGAACGGTCATTTGTGATTGCAGATATTCCCGGTTTAATAGAAGGCGCAAATGAAGGCGCCGGGCTGGGGCATCAGTTCCTCCGCCATGTGGAACGGTGTCGATTGCTGGTTCACATTGTCGATGTTTCCGGCAGTGAGGGAAGAGATCCGAAAGAAGATTTTCGGGTGATTAACTCCGAACTGAAAAAATTTAATCCGAATCTTGCCGGGCGCCCCATGCTGGTGGCCGGAAATAAGTGTGACCTGGCGGATGAAAAGCAAGTTCTGGATTTTGAAGAATTTGTTCGTGCACAGGGGTACGAATTTTTTCCAATGATGGCCGCAATTCGTTATCAAGTTGACCCTCTTTTAAACCGCATTGATGAATTGCTGCAGAAACTTCCGCCTGTCATGCAGTATGAGCCGGAACCGGAACCGGAGCGTCCGGTGGAAATATCGGGCAATCACGAGGTAAATGTGGAAAATCGCAATGGCGTTTATGTTGTGGAAGGGGAATGGCTGATGCCTGTTTTGCGTTCCATTCATTTTGACGACGCGGATTCCCTTCGTTACTTTGAACGTGTGTTACTGCATACAGGTGTGGATGAAGCATTGCGTAAGGCTGGGGTTCAAGACGGAGATACAGTCAGCATTTACGGAATTGAATTTGATTATATGGAGTAGGAGTGCGCCGGTTGAAACGGTTTTATGATGTCGAGTGTGACCCGAAACGGCTGGGGGCTTTGTCTCTTGCCTTTATCGGCGATGCAGTTTTTGAAGTGTTTGTTCGTGAAAGATTAATTTGTCAGGCGGAACGCCCGGTTTCCAGACTGCACCGGGCCGCTGTCAAACAGGTATGCGCACAGGCGCAGGCAGATTTCGTTCAGAAACTTCTGCCTGTATTAACCGATGAGGAACAGGGAATTCTGCGAAGGGGGCGAAACGCCCACTGCAACCATGTTCCCAAAAATGCAGATCCTGCGGAATATCATGCGGCTACTGCATTTGAGGCACTGTTCGGCTACCTGTATTTAAGTGGGAAGCTGGACCGCTTGCGTGAATTGTTTGAAGTCGTTTGCAGGGAGGACTAACGGTATGCTGCCTTACCTGAAAAGTGGGGCCAAAGAATTGCTAAAGGACCTCGTTTACTATGCTGCTGCCAGTGTCTTGTGCGCTGTTGGCATCAGAATGTTTACGGCCCCTAACCACATTGCACCCGGTGGAGTGACAGGGCTTAGCACGGTAATTAACTACGTATTTGGATGCCCGATTGGTATGATGAGCCTGCTGCTCAATATTCCAATCTTTATTTGGGCAATTCTTCAAATTGGTTATAAACTGGTGGGAAAAACAATTGTGGCGACCTTTTTTGTTGCCTGTGCAATTGATCTTCTTTCTGTCGTTATCCCGCCATACAATGGAAACCCTATGTTGGCGGCAATCTTTGGCGGATTTTTAGACGGTACCGGTCTTTCGCTTGTCTTTATGCGTGGGTCGACGACCGGTGGAACGGATTTGATCGCCAGATTATTAAACCGCAGGGTCCGGTTTGTTTCCATGGGGAAACTAATGCTTTGCGTTGACTTTGTTATCGTTCTTATCTCCGCTTTGGCATATCGCAGCATTGAAAGTGCTTTATATGCGTTGATCGCGATATTCGTTTCTTCCCGAATGATTGATACTATTCTTTACGGTACGGATGTCGGGACCGGAAAAGTTATTTTTATTATTTCGGAAAAAAATGAACAGATTGCCAAGGAAATCCTGACGGATTTGGATCGCGGTGCAACCTATCTGGATTCCAGAGGAGCCTATACCGGCCGAAAAGGCGCTGTTCTTCTTTGCGCGGCTCGCCGATATGAAGTTGTGAAAATCAAAGATATTGTCCGCTCCATTGACAAAAATGCTTTTCTGATTGTCGGGGATGCCGGCGAAATCACAGGGGAAGGTTTTCGCGAAGCTCGTTCAGATGATAAGACTCTGCGTGAGCTGCTCCATAAACTGCAACATGAGAAAAAATAACGGAATGATCTAAAACAGCTTTCAATCAGGTTCCTTTTGTCGGCGGGCTGCTACCGCCGGCTTTTTCGTAGGGAGTATATCATGCGAGAACTTTATTTTACGGTTGAACCCGGTTACCAGGGGATCAGGCTCAAAAGTTTCCTTCGAAATTATTGCGCGGTTTCCGCACGCTTGATGGCAAAATTAAAGCGGCAGAAGATGGGAATTACGGTCAATGGACGGCACGCTATTGTAACGGATACATTGTGCCAGGGGGATCGGGTCGGCCTGCGGCTTCCGCGGGATAACAAATTGCCGCAGGGGGCGGAACTTCCCTTCCCGGTTGTCTATGAAGATCGGGACCTTTTGGTTGTAAATAAGCCGGCACAGATGCCGATGTATCCGTGTCCCGGCCACGATTGTGACAGCCTTTCCAACGCGTTTTCGCATTATTGCGCAGTTGCCGGGGAACAGTATTCTTTTCGCCCTGTTTATCGCCTTGACAAGGATACAACAGGTTTGGTTTTGTTGGCAAAGCACTCTTATGCGGCGTCTATTCTTGCGGGAAATGTTTACAAGACCTATTTTGCAATCTGTGAGGGTGTCTTACATGGGAGCGGAGCGATTGAACGGCCGATTGGCCTAAAGGAAGGGTCAAAGCTGCAGCGCACCGTTCGGCCAGACGGTATTTATGCATTGACCCGATGGAGAAGTTTATTTGCTGGAAACGGCTTCAGCCTGCTGGCCCTTCGTTTGAAAACCGGACGAACGCATCAGATCCGTGTTCATCTGTCAAGCTGTGGGCATCCGCTTGCCGGGGATGATTTTTACGGCGGAAGGCTTTCTTTTTTGAAAAGACAAGCTCTGCACTGCGGTGAAATCCGCTTCGTTCACCCGGTGACAAAGCAGAAAGTCAGATTTGTTCATTGCTTACCAGATGACATGAAAAATCTTTTCGTTTTTATGCAGTCTTCTTTACCAACAAACAAAATTGAATAATATTTCAATTTTGTTTGATAAAACACTTGAATTATGAATAATTATGCGTTATACTTGTAAGGAAGTCAATGATATATGAATTTTTAATAAGGGGCTGTTTGTTATGAAAAAAGCGAAAAAGCTTACGGCGCTTTTCCTTGCGGTCGCGATGACCGTTTCTTTAGCCGCCTGCTCTGACAGTACGTCTTCCAGTGAAACATCTTCGAAAGAGGCTTCCACTGCCGATGTTTCTTCCGGTGCATCTTCTGATTCCAATGTCCAGACCATTACGGACGGTACGCTGACCTTGTCCACCAATGCGGAATTTGAACCGTTTGAGTACAAGGACAGCGACAAAATTGTCGGTATCGACATTGAAATTGCAGAGAAAATAGCAAAAAAGCTCGGATTAGAACTGAAAATTAACGATGTCAGTTTTGATTCCCTCACCATGGAACTGACTACGAACAAATGTGATTTTGTGGCTGCTGGGATGACGGCTGACGCGGCTCGTGCGAAAAACGTGGATTTCTCCGACTATTATTACGATGCCTCCCAGGCCATCATTGTTGCAAAGGGCAGTGAGATTAAGACTCCTTCCGATTTGAACGGGAAGACAGTCGGTGTTCAGCAGGGAACAACAGGAGACACTTACTGCACGAATGAGGAGGGAAAAAGCGACGTTCAAGTAAAAGAGGTCAAACGTTACAACAAAGGAGCGGACGGTATCCTTGATTTGATCAGCGGCAGAATTGATGCGGTCGTCATCGATGATTTTCCGGCGACTAAGTTCGTAGAAAAAAATCCGGACAAGATTCAAAAGCTGGACAACGCCCTTACCAGTGAGCAGTATGCAATCGGCGTGAAAAAGGGAAACAAAGCATTGCTGGATGTTATTAACAGCGTGCTGAAAGACCTGAAGTCTAGCGGCGAATTAGATCAAATTGTCGAAAAATATGAACAGAATTAAAATGAGTCATAGTGTCGGAAAATAACCCAAAATATGCAGGGATGCGGTACTGTTTCGCACCCTGCATCCTGTTGTTTTCTGTGGGAGGATGCGCATGAACCTACAGTTATCATTTATTCCGTTGGCTGCTGATACAGGCAATGAATTGATGCAATTTTTTACCAGTTTGTATTTACAGCTGTCCGATCAATTTTATCAGTGCTTTATTTGTAAAAACCGCTACCATTATATCATAGACGGCTTAAAGAATACCCTGATTATTACGTTCTTTGCCGTGCTGCTTGGTGTGGCTTTGGGAACTGCTATTGCATTGGTAAAAGTCGGGCATGCCAATAACCCAAAGAAGTTTAGGCTGTCCAACCGTATTTGTACTTTGTATTTAACATTAATCCGCGGTACGCCTGTGATTGTTCAGCTCATGATTATGTATTATGTCATTTTAAGCAATGCACATGTCAGTGATATCATGGCTGCCATTATCGCGTTTGGCATCAATTCCGGCGCTTATGTGGCCGAAGTAATCCGCAGCGGCATTCAATCTGTTGATAAGGGACAAATTGAAGCGGGACGGTCACTGGGACTGAGCCAGCGCACAACAATGTTGAAAATTGTTTTTCCGCAGGCGCTGAAAAATGTGCTGCCAGCTATCGGCAATGAATTCATCGCGCTGCTTAAAGAGACATCGGTGGCCGGCTATATTGGAATTCAGGATTTGACCAAGAGCGGAGACATTATCCGCAGTATCACATATCTGGCTTTTACACCGTTGCTGATGACGGCTGCAGTGTACTTAATTATCGTCATTGGACTGTCTGCTATTTTGGCCCGTCTGGAAAGGAGGCTGCACAGAAGTGATAACCGTTAAAAATCTTTCTAAAAGCTTTCAGACGCAAGACGGAGAGATCGAAGTTTTAAAAGGGATTAATCAACAGATTGAAAAGGGAGAAAAGGTGGTTGTCGTTGGGCCGTCCGGCTCGGGCAAAAGCACGTTCCTCCGCTGCCTAAACCTTTTGGAACAGCCTACTAAGGGCGAAATCTGGTTCGAGGGGCAGCAAATTAATACGCCGAAATGTAAGATTGACCAACACCGGAGGAAAATGGGCATGGTCTTTCAGCATTTTAATTTGTTTCCTCATTTAACCGTTCAGGATAACATTACGCTTGCACCGGTTACTTTAAAGCTGAAAACGCAAAAGGATGCCGACCAGCAGGCCAAGAGTTTGTTGGAGCGGGTGGGTCTTGCTGATAAAGCGGATGCCTACCCGGGGCAGTTATCCGGTGGGCAGAAACAGCGAATCGCAATTGTTCGAGCGCTTGCCATGGAACCGGATGTGCTGCTATTTGATGAGCCGACCAGCGCACTGGACCCGGAAATGGTTGGTGAAGTTTTGCAGGTGATGAAGGAATTGGCAGACGAGGGTATGACGATGGTGGTGGTTACCCACGAAATGGCTTTTGCCAGAGAAGTTGCTACCCGTGTGCTGTTTATGGCAGATGGTCAGATTTTGGAAGAAGCAAAACCGGAAGAATTTTTCAACCATCCTAAAAACCCCAGATTGCAGGACTTTTTATCGAAGGTTCTTTAAATTTGATCTATCCTGTGTTAAAATGAGGAATGCGGCAGTGAGCCGCATTCCTCTTTTGGTCGAATGAAATTTTGATAGTTTCATCAATTAAATTGATTTTTGGGGCGGTGGATACATGCCTGCGGCTATTACACACTATTGCCAGGCCCTCAGAGTATGGAATCAGTGTCAACAAGAACTTTCGTTAAAGTCAGCCGACGCATTTCTTTGGGGTGCACAGGGACCGGATTTTTTTTATTACCATCGTATTCTGCAGCCTTGGAGTAAGAATATCCGAGAAATTGGTGATCGTCTGCACCATGAAAAACCGACACGGGTACTGTCTGCAATGCGCGATTTTCAAAACAGCAAAGGAAATGAATTAACCAAATCGTATCTTTGTGGTTTTCTTTGCCATTATAGTTTAGACCGAACGGCTCATCCTTTTGTTTACTGGGACGTTGCATCGCTGCATCCAGTGTACCCGGGCAGGAAAGATAACTTCTTGCATAATCATACGGAATCTGTGCTGGACGGCATTGTTCTTCGTTCGTTCACAGGGCAGCTTGCGAATGATTTTGATCTGAAGCAGACTGTTCCCAAGAATCAGGAAGTATATGCTGCCATCGAACAATTATATGAGTTTGTTCTTGAACGGCTGTACGGCATACACAGCTTACGGAAAGATTTGATAAAATCAATGTCGGATTGCAGAAAGGTCTGCGGCCTTCTTAATGACCGGTGGATGATGAAAAAACCGCTTGCGGAGATTTTTGGAAAAGTGACGCATCAGTATCTGCCCTCCAGCGTGATTCGGGGAATCAGCGAACAGGATGAATTTGATTATGCCAACATCCTTCATGCGGAATGGCGATGGCCCAAAAGCCAATTACAATTGAGAAAAGAAAGCTTTTTCGATTTGCTTGAGATCTCAATTCGTGAGAGTACTCATTTTTTACAGGAATTTCAAACTGCGGATTTATATCAATTAACGCAGGATATACCATTTTGTTAAGGGAGAATTGAACATGGAACGGATTGCCAGCTTTTGTGTGGACCATAACCATTTAATGCCAGGTATTTATACTTCCCGCATTGACGGGGACATTATTACTTATGATATTCGAATGAGGAAACCGAATGTGCCGCCCTATTTGGCAAATCCGGCACTGCATACCATAGAGCATTTGTTTGCGACGTTTACAAGAAATTCCGTATGGAAAGATCATATCATTTATTTCGGTCCGATGGGATGCCGTACCGGCTTCTATTTGTTGCTGCGCAATGTAGAACCTGCGGATGCCATTCGCCTGATTGTTGAAACGTTTCGGAAGATTGCGGATTATAGTGGACCCATTCCCGGTGCATCTGCGTCTGAATGCGGCAATTACAGGGAACATGATTTGGGTGATGCTGTCCATGAAGCAAAGAACTTTTTGCCGATCATTCAAGATTGGAAGACAAAGCAGCTGGATTATAACGCTGAAAAGTAAGTAATTCCTTATAAAGGGTTGCAAAATTGTAACTTTTGTTATATGATTAATGGCAGTGTTACAAAGTTGTAATTATTTTATCTTTGAAAGGAATTGTTTGCATGCAGGTTCAAAAGCTGGCCAAGCTGCCCCGTATTGACCGGAATGCAGTTGGGCATAAGCTGCGGGATGCAAATATCTGTTTCAGCCGTTTTTTATATATTGTAGGCATTCAATCGATCCGAATTTTGAAGCGCTTGCGTAGAAATGTCACTGTGTTTCTACAGCCGATTACCAATGTCTGCAAACGTGTCTATACTCTTTCAGTGGGCCCTAGGCTGCTTTGGCTCAAAGGGGAGATTTCTTCCATTCAACATGGATTTGCTGTAGCAAGGCAGCGCCTTTTAAAAGCAAAAAGCCATGGTACACGGGCGGTTTTAAAAGAGTGTTTTCAGATTACCGGAATTAGTTTGCGGCTTCACAAGAGTTTTGTTTTATCAGTTCTTAATTTTGCTGTTCCGGTTGTATCCATATTGGTTCTTTTGTGCACAGTTCAGTATTGGAGCCATTTAAGTTACGGGCTGGTTCTGGAAAACGACGGGAAGCAGATTGCGTTTATTCAGAACGAAAATACGTATGAACAGGCAACAGAAATGGTAAACCAGCGAATGGTTCACGATCTGACGGATAGTGAATCTAAGCTGAAGTTACGTCCGAATTTTAAGCTTTCTATAGAAAACAACGCGTTTGCAACCGCATCATATGTTTGTAACAAACTGATTGAGCAGTCAAACGGAATTATAGAAGAAGCCAGTGGCCTTTATGTGGACGGCGAGTTGATCGGCGTGGTAAAAAGCGGCGCGGATTTAAGATATCTGCTTCAGAATCAGCTTGACTCCGCCAAAAAAAGTGATCAGAACGCTACCGCGCAGTTTGTGCAGAACGTTGACATGGAAAATGGTCTTTATCCGACAACTTCCATTATTTCCACAGAAGATATGAGCCGTATCATTTCCAGTACTGCCAAAGCCGGCGTTACTTATACGGTGAAGGCGGGAGATACGGTCACTTCAATTGCGAAGTCCAACAATATGACTATGTCAGATTTAAACAAGATCAATGGAAATCAACTCGGTGATTCGATTCACCCGGGTGATCTGATTAATATTGAGGTTGCAGAGCCAAAATTAAAAGTGGAATTGATTAAAACAGAGGCATATCAGGTATCAATTCCCTATAAAACAGTTACCAAAAACGACGATACGAAGTATACAGATTATACCAGGGTCCTGACGCAAGGGGTTAATGGTTTGCAGAAATGTGTTGACAAAGTTTACACAGTAAACGGCGTTGAGACCAAAAGAGAATCTGTAAGCAGTACCATTGTATCCCAGCCGGTTACCAAGGTTGTGCTGACAGGTACGAAAAAAAGGCCAAAAACAGGAAGTGGTATCAGCAGCGGCAATCTGATGTGGCCGGTTCCATCACTGCATACAATTACGACGTATTTTACTTGGCGCTGGGGAAAATTCCATACCGGAATTGATATCTCGGGTTCATGCGCTTATGGAAAGACAATTGTTGCGGCGGACGGCGGAGTCGTCGTTTCTGCAGGCAGTGCTGGCGGCTATGGTAACCGGGTTGTGATCCGTCACAATGGAAGCCTGCAGACTTTGTATGCTCATTGCAGTCGAATTCTTGTTACAGTTGGGCAAAAAGTATCAAAAGGGCAGGCAATTGCCCGGGTTGGAAGCACAGGAAACTCAACGGGACCGCATTGTCATTTTGAAGTGATTAAAAATGGAACAAAGGTAAATCCTATGGGATATGTGCACAATTAAATCTGAATTCGCCGTTTGCCGCAAACGGCGAATCATTTTTGTGTTTTTATTGACTTTTATACCATCCTGTATTATTATCAATAGAGTGTAGTATAGCCGTATTTCTTTTTAGCAAGACTGCTGGCTTATACCATTTTTTATGTTCAAAATTAGGTGTTTTTGTTCAAATATTTACATGTGCGGAAAAGAAAAGATAAATTCAATATTTGAAGAAAACTTGTTATAATAGTATTGTCAATATTAAGAATGGAGCGACCGCATTGGATAAATTCGTAATTAACGGGGAATGCCGTCTTTCCGGTGAGGTTGCCATCAGCGGCGCTAAAAATGCAGCGGTGGCGATTATCCCGGCGGCAATTCTTTCGGACGGAGTATGCCGTATTGAAAATGTTCCCGATATCACTGACGTTTCGTCTATTACCGGTATTTTATATGATATGGGTGCAAAGATTCGCACAATCAATAAATCTACTTTCGAAATTGACCCAAGACCCATCCGTACCCATGTCGTTTCGGACGAACTGGCCAGACATATTCGTGGTTCCTATTATTTGATGGGAGCCTTACTTGGGCGTTTTCACCATGCGGTTGTAACTATGCCAGGCGGATGCGATTTTGGTGTGCGGCCGATTGATCAGCATTTAAAGGGCTTTTTAGCTTTAGGTGCGAAGCATAAGCTGGAAAACGGAATGGTTGACGTTTCAGCCGATCGTTTGATAGGAACCAGTATTTATTTGGATGTTGTTTCTGTGGGCGCAACGGTTAATATCATGTTGGCTGCGGTTAAGGCGGAAGGGACAACTGTAATTGAAAATGCCGCTAAAGAGCCGCATATTGTTGACCTTGCCAATTTTTTGAATTCTATGGGCGCAGATATTCGGGGAGCCGGAACGGACGTTATCAAAATTTATGGTGTTCCGCATTTAAACGGAACCACTTATTCCATTATACCCGATCAGATCGAAGCCGGAACTTATATGGTCGCTGCTGCGGCAACCAGTGGGGATATTTTAGTCAAAAATGTTATTCCAAAGCATCTTGAATCCATTTCTGCCAAGCTGGAAGAAATGGGTGTCAAAATAGAAGAATACGATGATTCTATTCGTGTAATGCGTGACGGCCCTCTGAATAAATGCAACATTAAAACAATGCCGCATCCTGGGTTTCCTACGGATATGCACCCTCAAATTGCGGTGCTGCTTTCCATTGCACATGGGACAAGTATTGTAAATGAAAGCGTATGGGATAATCGTTTCCGTTATGTTGAGGAATTGAAGCGTATGGGGGCTCAGATTTCTGTCGACGGCAAACTGGCGGTCATAGAAGGTGTCGATCACCTGAATGCCGCTCCGGTTCGTGCAACTGACCTTCGGGCAGGCGCGGCTATGATCATTGCTGCGCTTTGTGCACATGGTACTACGCAGGTTGAAGATATCCGTCATATTGAACGCGGCTATGAAAATATAGAAACGAAACTTCGAAATCTGGGCGCAGATATCAAGCGGATTCATATTCCTGATGCGGAATCTGCGAAAGTTGTTTGAAAGCGATAAAAGTATTTAACCATAGAGGGACGGACAATTGTCCTCCCTTTTTTCTTTTTTGGGCACATTGAAATGAAAGACATGAAAATTTGTAATGTGGAGGAAATCAATTGGCTCGGTTTTGCACTCTATTCAGCGGAAGCAGCGGGAACAGTTACTACATAGGATCTGAACAGGCGGGAATTTTAGTAGATGCCGGAAGGACGGCCAAACAGCTGAATATCATGCTGGACAACTGCGGCATTGACCCGGGAGCGATACAAGCTATTTTTGTCACTCACGAACATTCAGACCATATTAAGGGCCTTCGAGTGTTTGCTTCAAAGTATCATCTTCCGGTTTTTGCATCCGCAGGGACGCTGTCGAAGTTGGAATCTCTGGGCTGCCTTTGCCCAAAATATGAAGCCAAGGTCATTGAAAATTCGGGTCTGGAATGTGCCGGTATGCTGATTCAGCCATTTCATACATCCCATGACTGTTCTGAAAGTGTTGGTTATCGCATTAAAACCCGCGACGAAAGAACCGTTGCCATTTCGACAGACTTAGGATTCTTATCCGACGAAGTAAAAAGTGCATTAACCGGCGCGGATATGATTGTACTTGAATCCAATCATGATATTGGTATGCTGCAAAACGGACCATATCCTTATTCGTTAAAACGTCGTATCCTGTCAAAAACCGGTCATCTGTCCAATACGGATTGTGCGGAATCGTTGTGCAGCTTTGCCGGAAGCGGTACAACACGGTTCATTTTGGCGCATCTCAGCTCTGAAAACAATACGCCGGAACTTGCTTATCAGACATCTCTTTGTTCGCTGACGTTATCTGGCCTTCAGCAAGGAACGGATTTTGAATTATATGTTGCCCCAAAAGAGAATAGGGAAGGAAAACTGATTCTATTTTAATATGTTAAAATGTAATTTAATCTGCATGGGAAAATTGAAAGAAGAATATTGGAAGAAAGCGTTTCAGGCATACGAAAAGCGGCTGCAGCCGTTCTGCCGTTTTTCCGTGATCGAGCTTTCAGAAAGCTATCTGCCGGATCACCCAAGCCAATCCCAGATTACGCAAGCCCTAAATTCAGAAGCAGATCGTATTTTAGCCGCCGCACAGGATTCTCTTTTAATCGCTTTGTGTATCGAGGGAAAGATTCTTCCTTCGATGGAACTGGCAGAGTTGATTCGTTCCTCTGTTCTGCACGGAACCAGTAAAATCAGTTTTGTTATTGGCAGTTCATTTGGACTTTCAGACCGAGTGAAACAAAAGGCCTTTCTTCGGCTTTCTATGTCTGCCATGACCTTTCCGCACCAGTTAGCGCGTGTTATGCTGGTTGAGCAGATTTACCGTTCGTTTCAGATTATCCATAACGGCAAATACCATAAATAGAGATTGGAAGATTCCATTAGGATGGAACGAATATCGTAAATCACTCTGCGCATATACTGTTGCGTGGGGTGGTTTATTTTGAAAGCGAAAGCAAAAAGTTTTTTCAGTAATACAATTCCAGTCATTGTATTGGTTTTGTGTTGTATCGCTTTTTTAATGCTATCCTATTTATCGTATCATCATATCGATCAAATCGCTTCAACGCTTGCTGGAAATCAGCCGCCGCGAACGGTTGTAATCGACGCAGGGCATGGTGGGGAAGACGGCGGTGCATCGGGTGCTTCCGGCGTATTGGAAAAAGATATTAACCTGGCAATCGCGAAAAATCTTGAGCAGCTTCTGTCGGTTTCCGGGTACCAGGTTGTAATGACCCGTACCGAAGATGCGGCGATTGGCGACAACACACTGGGAACGATCCATTCCCGCAAAGTAAGCGATATGCACCAGAGACTGAAAATTTTGAAAAATCAGGAAGACTGTATTTTTATCAGTATTCATCAAAACTTTTTTACTCAGAGCCAATATAGCGGGACTCAGATTTTCTACTCAAAAAACAATGCGGAAAGTAAGCCGCTTTCAGAAGATATCCGTGCAGAAGTAGTGGAGCTTCTGCAAAAAGACAATAAGAGAGAAACCAAACCTGCAACCAAATCAATTTATTTGCTGTGGGAAGCGAAGGTCCCTGCGGTTTTGGTTGAATGCGGCTTTTTATCAAATCCCCAGGAGGAAACTAAACTGAACGATCCCGTTTATCAAAAAAAGATTGCTTTTTCGATTTACAGTGGATTTTTGGACTACTGTTCCGGGATTCGGCAGCCTTCCTGAGTAGGTTATGCGGTAGGATCAAGCGGGAAATGACTGGAAGGACGTGGAAAATAGCATGGCAGGAAAAAGAAAAAGTATCTATGTTTGTTCAGAATGCGGAACGACCTCCCCCAAATGGTACGGAAAATGTCCGGGGTGTGGCCAGTGGAATACCATGAATGAGGAAATGATGGAGTCTGTTTCCCCAAAACTGTCCGGAGTGAGAAGCGCAAGGACGGGGAGCCTGCCCAGAGCGGTTGCGTTGTCGGAACTCTCCGCTTCCGAGGAAGAACGGTACCACACCGGTATGGGTGAACTAGACCGTGTTTTGGGTGGTGGCATTGTAAAGGGATCTTTGATCTTAGTCAGCGGGGAACCTGGAATTGGAAAGTCAACCATTTTACTTCAGATCTGCCAACACCTTGGACAAACACTGAAAATTTTATACGTTTCCGGGGAAGAATCCGGGCGGCAGATCAAACTGCGCGCAGCCCGGCTGGGCGTAGACAGTGAAAACCTGTATATTTTGACAGAAACGGATATTCAGTTGATTATTGAGCAGATTCGGGAGCAGAAGCCGGATCTTGTTATGATTGACTCGATTCAAACCATGAATTTTACAGATTTAAGCTCATCACCGGGGAGCGTGACGCAGGTCAGGGAGTGTACCAATGCTGTTATGCGCGCTGCAAAAGCGTTGGAAATTCCTGCTTTAATTGTGGGGCATGTCAATAAAGACGGAGCCATTGCCGGGCCTAAAGTACTGGAGCACATTGTGGACGCAGTCCTTTATTTTGAAGGTGACAGGCAGATGTCTTACCGAATGCTGCGGGCCATTAAAAACCGGTATGGCTCCACCAATGAAATCGGAGTTTTTGAAATGGGGGAGGATGGTCTCCATCAGGTGGAGAATCCTTCTCAAGCCATGCTGTCAGGCCGTCCAAGCCATGTGGCCGGTACTTGCGTTACCTGCGTAATAGAAGGCTCACGACCGATTCTGGCGGAAATCCAGGGGCTGGCAACGACTTCCGGATACGGAAATCCGCGCCGAATGGCTACGGGGTTCGATTATAACCGAATGTCTCTTCTGCTTGCCGTCCTTGAAAAACGGTCGGGATATTTTTTCTCAAGGCTTGATGCGTATGTAAATGTTGTGGGCGGATTGCGTTTGGATGAACCGGCTTGCGACCTCGCGGTTGCTCTTTCTCTGATTTCCAGTTTAAAAAACAAGCCGATCAGTGATTCGACCATTGCGTTTGGTGAAATCGGTTTGGCGGGGGAGCTGCGATCCGTTACGCAGATTGATGCACGGATCAGCGAAGCCAAGCGCCTTGGATTTCAAACGTGTGTCATTCCTGCTCATAGCTTAAGCCGGACCCGTGTAAAATGGGACGGTATCCGGCTGATCGGGGCTAAAAATGTGAAGGAGGCGTTTGAGGCCGCGATTGAATGACATCATCCGATGATCGAGGCGTTACTTTAATACAATGTACACATCCGTCACCGCTATAATTGGTAATGGCCGATGGTGTCTCAAGGGTGCAGTAACCGTCATGCTGATAAATACAGTCTATATCGCACTGAATGATACTCATGGAAATTCACCTCGCTTATAGTTTGGTGGTTTTTTAATAATTTATTCAGTGCAGCTTTTGAATGGGACGTTATATTTTCTCACTCTTATCACAAAATAAAGGGTGATGGGGGAATGAAAATGAAACGCTACTTTATACTTTTTACCGTTACACTTCTTGCGGCCGCTACAATTATGACAACAGGCAATTCCATTAAAAATTCTATTCTAAAAATTAATGTAATGCGGATTGAACCGGTTCAGGAAGTGGAATATGTAACCTGTACCGGTCAAGTTGAACGATCATCCATTGGAAATGTCTATGCACCGAACCACTCTGTTTCGGATAAAATATATGTTCGAGAAGGAGAGAAAGTGAAAGCGGGTCAGGCGCTTATGACTGTGAAGGTTTATTCCGACGAAGAGAATACTGCAGGTACCTATGCAGCTTACGCCGAACAAAACAACGGTTCTTCATCAGAGCAGACCATAAATGCGCCTGTCAGCGGTACGGTTTCGTCCATTGCTGTTTTGGGCAGTGGCTATTATGTTGACCCCACGGAACCAGCTGTTGTCATTCAAAATCCGACGGAACTGCAGGTACGACTTGAAGTCAATGAATCGCAGGTGACCGATCTAAAAGCAGGCCAACAAGCAAAAATCACCGGCTCCGGATTCAAGAATTCCTGTTATGCCGGTGTTGTGAAGGAAATATCCTCTGAAGCGAAACAAATTGCGACACTGTCCGGGCAGGAAACCGTGGTTGAAGTCCTTGTAAGCGTGGAGGATGCAAAAGAAGATATTAAACCAGGCTTTACGGCAAAAGCTAAAATTATAACATCCAGTGATTCTTCTGTGCTGGTTGCCCCTTACAGCGCAGTGCAGGCTGATCAGGACGGCAGGGAATATGTACTGCGTGTAGTTCAGGGGAAGGCCGTAAAGACTCCGATTGAAACCGGACGCGAATTTGACAGCGGATTCGAAGTGAAGTCCGGCATTTCTTTGCATGATCAAATTGTAACAGATGCGGAGAAAATATCGGATGGGGTACGCATTGTTCCAGTCCTCAGCAAGGCGGTGGACGATAAATGATCATGGATTTTTTGAAATCCGCCTTTCGGAATTTAAAGAGGAAGCGGACAAGAACTGTTCTTACGGTTCTTGGAATAACAATCGGTGTATCGTCCGTTATTATTATTTCCAATATCAGCCAGTGCGGAACAGATTCCCTCAATAATGAACTCAACAGCTTAGGTCTTAGCGGACTTTCTATTTCCGTCAACGACGGAAAAAATGCTTCTATAACAGAAGATGACTTGTCCTTGATTCGAAAATTCAGTCAGGTGGAACAGGCTACTCCGGTCTTAATGGAAAACACTCGTGTTGCAGTTCGTAACAACACTACGACCGCACTGCTTTGGGGAATCGATTCAGAAGCGAGCGATATTATTTCGTTGCAGGTTTTGTATGGACGTTTATTGAATCGACGTGATATCACCACAAGAGCGAACGTTTGTTTAGTCGATGAGCAGTTTTCTAAAAATGCTTATCACAGAAGCAATATGATCGGCAAAACAATTTCTTTTCCATGTGGCGGAATTGAGCAGGATTTTACTGTAGTAGGAGTTATTAAAACAGGGACCGGCCTTTTGCAGAATTTGATTGGAAATTATATTCCCACTTTTGTATATGTACCTTATACCACAATACAAGCTGCCTCCGGACAGGAAAGTTTTGATGAAGTAGCGGTTAAGATTTGCTCAGGGGATAATGCGGAAAACGTAGGCGAGATGATTGTAAAACACCTTAATTTGCGAAGCGGGACAGAGGGGGCCTTTGTTTCCAACAACCTTGCAAAGCAAAAAGATGGTCTGCTGCAGGTGCTGGATCTGGTCACGCTGATTTTGTCTGCCGTTGGTGCAATATCGCTGTTGGTAGCCAGTCTGAGCATTATGACGGTTATGTTGGTTTCGGTTAACGAGAGGACCCGGGAGATAGGCATTAAAAAGGCACTGGGTGCCACGCGCAGCTCCATTATGCTGGAATTTCTGTTTGAAGCCGGATTGATTTCACTGATCGGTTGTCTGATTGGAATTGGTGCAGGTTTTTTGATATCATGTGCGGGAGCCTCTGCCTTTCATGTAACATTTCATATTAGAATTGATATCATTTTAATGGTAACCGGATTTTCTGTCCTTTCCGGTTCAGTTTTTGGCGTTTATCCAGCTTATAAAGCGGCGCGTTTGAAACCGGTGGATGCGCTGAGACAGGAGTGAATCATGCAATTTGTTCAGGAGCCCAATCTACCCAAAGCGGCTGTCGGTCTTATGGCAGTCTCCGCTACATATCCAGAAATCCTTATGGAACTGAAAAGCTTCGGAATTAAAGTCATTCCCGTTGAAGCCAGGGCATTGCTTGCAGGACCGGTTCAAAGCCATGCGGACATGGCGTGCCACCATCTGGGCGGGCGAAAAATTATTGCAGCCAAAGGGGAGAATCAGTTCGCTGCTTCTTTGCGTCAATATGGGTTTGAGGTGTTGGAATCAGATTCTATTGTTTGCGACCCATATCCCAATGATTCCGCCCTAAATGCAGCCAGAATTGGTTCGTACTTGATTGCAAACAGCAAAGTACTTGATCGAACGATTTTAAATGATTGCATATTGGAAAATATAAAAATAATAGAGGTTCGGCAGGGCTATGCGAAGTGTTCGACAGCTGTAGTGGATGAAAAGTCCATTATAACGTCAGACCGAGGAATTGAACTGGCTGCAAAAAGAGTAGGCTTAAGTGTGCTTAAAATCCGCCCGGGTTTTATCCGACTGCCAGGATATGCTTATGGATTTATCGGGGGTGCATGCGGGCTGATTAGCCGCAATGAATTGGTTTTCACAGGTAACCCAAAAGTTCATCCTGATTTTGATCAGATTAAAAAATTTCTTGACTGCAGAAAGATTAAAATAACGGCTCTTTCTGAAAGGCCGCTTTTAGATATCGGCGGGATGATTCCGTTAATGGAGAAGGAACGGTAAAATGGGATATTGACAACTACCATTTTTTGTTATACAATTATACAAAATAAATATTTTGTATAATTTAGGGGAGCCGAAAAGCTCATTTTCACATATGGACCTAAATAGACTCTACGAAAGGATTTTTTCATGAAACCTGAACTATTAAATGAATCCCCTCAGATTATCCGGAAGTTCCTTGGTTACGTTGAAACCATCCGTGGAAAGTCACCCAAAACAGTTGAAGAATATTATCTTGACCTAAGGACTTTCTTTCGGTATATCAAGCTGCATCGCGGATTGGTTCCACCGGATACTGAATTTGAAAAAATCGGTATTTCCGATATTGATCTTGATTTGATTAAAACCATCGATTTGACTCAGGTCTTTGAATATATGAATTACTTAAGCTCTGTGCGCAAAAACGGACCGTCGACACGCTCGCGTAAAGTTTCAAGTCTGCGCAGCTTTTTTAAATACCTTACCAATAAAACAGGTCAGCTGGATAAAAATCCTGTCAAAGAACTGGAAACACCGAAGTTGAAAAAGTCTCTTCCAAAGTATCTGACCTTGGAGCAAAGTCTTGAATTGCTGTCAAAGGTCGATGGAAAAACAAAGGAACGTGATTATTGCATCTTAGTTCTTTTTCTGAACTGCGGGATGCGGCTTTCCGAATTGGTTGGTTTAAACCTAACAGATATTCATTTTGGAAATTCTACCGCTAATATCACAGGAAAAGGCAATAAAGAACGAATTGTATATCTGAATGATTCTTGTCTGGAGGCTTTGAAACAGTATCTGAGAGTTCGTCCACGTGAAGCCATAATCGATAAAAATGCTTTGTTTATCAGCAGTCAGAGGAAACGAATCAGTCCGAAAACGGTTCAGTATATTGTAAAAAAGTATCTTGCTAAAATTGATCTTGGCGGACCCGGCTATTCGGTGCATAAACTTCGCCACACAGCTGCCACGTTAATGTATCAACATGGGCATGTGGATATTCGAGTTTTAAAAGACATTCTGGGGCATGAAAATCTGGGCACTACGGAGATATATACTCACCTTTCCAGCGAGCAGATGGCCACGGCGGCGCAGGCAAACCCACTTTCTCATGTAAAGCAAAGATCGACCCTACCCCCCAAAAAAAATTCACAGGAAAAATAAAAAAGAAGCGGAGATTCCGCTTCTTTTTTATTCCCAGATGAGATGATATAAATTAATGTTGATGTCTATTGGTCTGTGGAGTCCGGTGTATGTTCTTTTGACTGATTATCCTGGTGTGGTTGAATCATTGTGCGATTCACCAAAGGATAAATCATAAAATTAATCAAAAAAAAGCTTAAAGAAAAGAACAACAATGCTACAAAAAGGATTGAAATAGCAAAGGTAAATGCCATGATCTGCGAAAGATATATCCCAAACGCTAAAACTGCCAGCAATACGGTGAGCAAAAGATTGCGCCATAAACCTAAAACAGAAAAAATCAACGCGTTTTTGTAAATTTGAATCAATTTCAAATCAAAAGTGACAATCATCAGCGGCACATAATATTGAGCGAAGATTAATATGCAAGCAATGGCGATACAAAGTGAAAACGCAACCGTGTATATCATACTGCATGATAATTGGCTGAAGTAAAATTGAATCGAAATGCCTAAAATGTAATAAAGAACGCAGCAGACAATACCGTTAACCAAAAATGCTTTCCAATTCTGTTTGACCGCATCGAAGAAATCAGATACTAAAAACGCGTGTTCCTGCCGTGCGTAGTTTCTGGTCACGAAAGTAATTCCTGCCAGAAATGGAGAAACAATCAATACAGGAACCAAGGTGAGTAAAAAAGCCGGCAACAAATTTGATGTAAAATAAGTGATGACAAGTGCAGCAATGACAAAAATAATAAAAAGAAGATTGAGTTCGATCAGCTGAAAAAACTTTCGAAAAAACAAGGAGAAAAATTGGACTACTGCATTTTTTTTCGGTTCATCCTTTTTTACTCCAGGCCCCGGCTTATCGTAATTGACATGGAAAAGGCTCAAGACAGCATCCTCCCCTACCCCAGCTTTGCCCTTGGGTGGCACTGATTATAGACTTCTTTACAATGGTCATTGAGCAAATGAACATACATTTGTGTGGAAGAGATATCGGCATGTCCCAGCATTGCCTGAATGTCTTTTAGATCTGCCCCATTTTCCAAAAGATGCAGCGCAAAGGAATGCCGAAGTGTGTGAGGAGTAATCTCTTTTACGATTTTAGCTTGCTCCGCATACCCTTTCACAATTTTCCAAAATCCCTGGCGTGTTAGTCTGCGTCCGTTTAAGTTAACGAAAAGAGCTTGTCCTCCCGCAGGAGTAATGATTTTGCGACGGACTCTTACTATGTAATCGGTGATTGCATTGATCGCGGTGGAATACACTGGAATTACGCGTTCATTTTTGCCGGAACAGCAGTGCAGCATTCCAGTGGAAAGACTGATACTTCCAACATCGAGGTCTACCAGTTCCGACGCGCGAATCCCTGTCGCGTAAAGAAGCTCCAGCATTGCTTTATCGCGGCATCCTTTCGGCTCCTGTATATCCGGCTGTGACAGCAGTAGCTCAATTTCCTTTCCACTTAAGATTTGTGGAAATTTCTTTTCCGCCTTTTCTAAGCGAATCGCATTTGCCGGATTGGCATTGGTAAAACCGGCAAAAACCATATATCGATAAAAGCAGCGAATCGACGCGATATTTCTGATAATGGTGGACTCGGATTTTTTACTCCGTTTCATTTCTGCAACATAAGATTTTATCATCTGCGTATCGACAGAAATGGGATCTACGGATTGTTCTTTGGAAAGATACAAAGTAAAATGTTCCACATCCCTCACATAAGACTCCAATGTGTTGGCAGAAACCGATTTTTGATTCACCAAATATTCACTGAATCCCGAACAAAAATCCTTCATTTTATTTGGTCCTTTCCGTTGAGTTAAAAGGAAAATAAGCCGCCAAAGCAGGCGGAAAAAAGCAGATCGATCAACGCTGAAAAAAACGCAATTGCCAAAACAGCGCCAAAATGCAATGTATACATTTTTATTTTTGAACGATTGATTGCCTTGGAGCCGCCGGCAGCCAGCAGACGGGAAAAACCAATCCCCTCTCTGGCTGCGAGTAAAACGGACAAACAGCAGAAAAAAGCTCCCGGCAAGATTACAATTAAATTAAACAAAACTCCGTAGCCGGAATAAGCGGCATAAAGATAGCCGGAGGTCAAACCAAGGCCAAACCCGCGAAAAAATGGAATGAACGGAATCAGAAGCATTCCCCACAGCGACAGGCCGCATAAGAAACAAGCAAACAAAAATAAAAAAGCGGAAGCAAAAGACGCTGCGAAGATGGAAAGAAAAGACGAAGTGATCCGCGCTTTAAAATTGCCGGCAAACAAAAAATCCAGCCGCTCCAGAGCCTCTGCGTCCGCATTCCTCGCATAGATTGAACCAACAACCATCCCCGCCAGAAAAACGACTGCCAATAACACCAATTCCCAGTTCAGCCGAACGGCTTTCATTATTTCACGCCCGCAGCAAGCCGAATTTTTTCGAAATCCACAGGCAGCAATCATGACCCTTCTCATACTTTTTCATTCCTCCTAATGGAGATCCTATCAAAATGTATGAGGGACAAAGGAATTCTATGTTTATTTTCCTAATTCTTCCGCTCTTGCGGTGCATGCTTGCATTGCTTTGTCAATAATCTGTTCAAACTGAAAATCTTTCAGAACATCGAGCGCTGCAATGGTTGTTCCTCCGCGGGAAGATACCTTCTGAATTAATTCATCCGGTGTATTCCCAGAGTTTAGCAGCATTTCTGCGCTGCCAATCAGCGTTTGACAAAACAGAGGCATTGCCACGGATGAGTCGATTCCCTGTTTTTCAGCGCTTTCCAAAACGGCCTTGGTAAATAGGTAGATATAGGCCGGACTGCTTCCGTTTACGCTGATAACAGCGTTCATTTGGCTTTCATCGATCTGTGCCACTGCGCCGCTGGAAGCAAACAGCTGAAGCACTAAACGATATGTTTCAGCTGTAACGTCTTTGGTCCTGCAAACCGCTGTGGCACCTTTTCCGAGCATCAGCGGCGTATTTGGCATCGCGCGAATGACAGGGCAGCTGCAGGACAATGCCGAAATAATCGATGCAGACGTGACCCCGGCGGCAATAGAAACCAAGGTTTTGTCTTTCTGAACAGCCGGGCGGATTTCAGCTAACATGGAAGGAAAGCTCTGCGGTTTTACAGCCAGAAATATGATATTGCATGTTTTGACCAATTCACAGGCAGAGCATACTGGAACGACACCGTCTTTTTGGTGAAGATTTTCCCGCTTTTCCTCGTGAATGTCAAAAACATAAATTCGGTCGGCGGGGAATGTCTGATTCTTTATCACTCCGCCGATAATTGCTGTTGTCATATTTCCACCGCCGATAAAACCTACTTTTACGCATTCCATGATATTTTCCTCCTGGCACTTGAAATACTTTTATACTAAACCAATTTACGGTATGATTCAATATAAAAAGCCATGAGAGCCTAATTTTTATCAGATTGGCAGAAAAACATGTAGCAATTTTATGTAAACTACCTGATTTTACGGTTGATCCGCCAGTGCGGCTTGAACCATAATGGCACATTCAAGCCTCTTTTTCTCCAATGAGCAAGAAATTTTGTGTGGCTTATGAACATCGCCTTCGTACTGCCAGTTGTTTGCATTGCAGCCGCCGCTGCAATAGAATTTGGCCCAGCATTCTTTACATTCCGGCTTCGAATAGACATTTGCAAGTGCAAATCTGTCCTTCATGCCCGTGTCAAGACTTCCGTCAAGCACACTGCCCATTTTCCATTCTTCATGACCGACAAATTGATGGCATGGGTAGATATCGCCCGAAGGAGTAATCGCGACATATTCATTGCCGCAGCTGCATCCACGAAGCCTTCTGATCGCACAGGGACCCTGGTTTAAATCAACCATAAAATGGTAGAAATCAAACCCCTTCCCTTCCCTGCTGCGCTGAATGAGCAAATCGGAAAGTCTATCATACTCTTCAAAAATTCTGGGCAGGTCTTCTTCTTTCACTGAATAATCGAGTCGTTCATCTGAAACAACCGGTTCCATGGAAACCTCGTTAAACCCTAAATCCAGCATATGCTGAATATCCTTGGTAAAGTCAAGGTTATATTTTGTATAAGTACCACGCGCATAATATTCTTTGTCTTTGCTGCGTTTTGCAACAAGTTTTTGAAATTTCGGCAGGATGCTGTCGTAGCATCCGGAACCGTCTACACGCACGCGCAATCTGTCATGTACACTTTTTCTGCCGTCAAATGATAAAATGCAGTTTGACATTTCACGATTGATAAAATCAATTTTATCGTCGCTTAGCAGAAGGCCGTTGGTTGTGATGGTAAAGCGGAAATTTTTATCATGAGCCTTTTCAAGGCTGCGTGCATATTGAACTGTCTGCTTTACAACATCAAAATTCATCAGGGGTTCGCCGCCGAAGAAGTCAACTTCCAGATTGTGGCGGCCGGCAGATTTTTCGATAAGGAAGTCAATTGCACTTTTCGCAACATGAAATGGCATCAGCATTCTTCCGCCGCCGAAGTCCCCCTGTGCCGCAAAACAATACTCACAGCGCAAATTACAGTCATGTGCAATATTCAGGCACATAGATTTAATAGGAGCACTTTTCAGCATCGCGGCGAATTTCTCATATCCATCCGGCGAAAACAACTGCCTCTTTTGATACAACTCCCGAATTTCACCATATGCTTCGCGAAGCGTTTGCTCATCATAACGATCCTTTAAAGCATTCATCATCGTTTCAGGCGGCTTTTCCGGCACATTGCCATCTTCCAAATAATCTAATATATCAAATGGTGCATCATCAAACAAATGAACCGCACCGCTGTTTGTATCCAAAACGATTTTATATCCGTTTAAAGAATACTTGTGAATCATTTACATTTCTCCATCCGAACAAAATTTAAGGGACAGATTCCTGTCCCTTTTGCAGCTATTTCAGAATAACATATTGTTATCTGTTTTTATTTTCGCACTTCTGATTAGAAACTGTGCAGGAAGTTTTGCATGCCGACTGGCAGGATGCCTGGCATTCGCCGCAGCCGCCCTTTGCAGCACTCTCCCGTAAATTCGCTTGATTCAGCGTTTTAATCTGCTTCAATTTATAAGCCTCCGTTTCACGAATAAGATGATGTGGACGAAACTATTATAGCAACGTTAAAAGCAATAGTCAAAATTATTTGTGCTTTGCCTTGGTTTTAAGCTTCGTTTTTTTGCTGACGGAAAGCACTCCTCCGATGGAGCCGGACAAGACCATTACCAGCAGACGTATTCCACATTGGGCCGGTTCAGCTGATTTATTAGACATTGTAAGTCCTGAAAAAAGGAACAATGCAAATAAAAGGATACCGGCAGCCGCACCAAACAGCAATCCTCGTTTTTTTGAAATTCTCGCTGCAATATAACCCGCTGCAAAAGCGCTGAGAACGGATACAGCGATGACAAGAGGAGACAAAATCCCCTGAGGAATGTGTTCTGCAGAAACAAAGACCAATGCTAAGATGCTCAAAAGAACCGCGCAGACCAAAGCCCCGGCTACGGAGCCGATCACGATGGCACGAATGGCATCCAACAAAGGTCTTTGACGAATTGACTTTGAACTTTTTATCATAACCGCCCCCTCCAACTATCCTGACAAATAGATATTCGGGAAAAGCGGCAGATATTACTGGTGATTCAGACTATTCCGCCTCATCATGGACGGTCTCGATGCTGCCGAGCGCCCATTTTTTAATTTTGATCTTTGCGCGGTCCGTACCGGTTTCAATAATCAATGTGTTTGTGTCGTCTTTGATTCCAACCACACGGCCTTCAATGCCGCCGATCGTCGTGATATTGTCTCCGACCTGCACATTGTTCCGCATCTTTTCTTCCTGCTTTTTCTTTTTCTGCTGGGGTCTCATCAGCAAAAAATAAAAGACTCCAACGATTAAAAGCATATAAATGATCGTCATCCATAAGCTATTTCCAGCTCCGCCGCCAACCAGTAAAAAATTCATTCGTAACATTAGTACCAACACCTTCTCTATTAATGCTTAGATTATATCAGTAAATCAGATTTCATGCAAGGTTTTCTCAGATTCTACGGTTTAAAACCTCCACATTGTTTTGATAAAACGGTTCAAATGTACCTTCCTGCAAAGAAGCCCTGATTTTCTCCAATAAGCTGTTATAAAAATAAATGTTGTGCATGACACTGAGCCGCATAGCCAGCATTTCTCCACTTTTAAACAGGTGGTGCAGGTATGCGCGGGAAAAGTTCTGACAGACCGGGCAGTCGCAGTCTGAATCCAGCGGAGCATCATCCAGCTCATATTTTGCGTTGAAAAGATTGAGCCTTCCCTGCCAGGTGAAAATATGACCATGTCTTGCATTGCGTGTCGGCATTACGCAGTCAAACAGATCAACACCTCTTCGAACTGCTTCCAGAATATTTTCCGGTGTTCCCACGCCCATGAGATACCGCGGCTTGTCCTGAGGCATTTCCGGGGTTACGGCTTCAATAATCCGGTACATATCTTTGCTGCTTTCCCCAACGGCCAGTCCCCCAATTGCATAACCGTCCAGATCAAGGTCACGAATTCGCTTCATACAGTCGATGCGAAGATCCTCGTAGGTGCTTCCCTGATTGATACCAAACAGCATTTGCTGTGGGTTGATGGCATCAGGTGCTGCTTTCAGGCGATCCATGGCATTTTTCGAACGCTTCAGCCAACGAATAGTGCGCTCACAGGAGGCGCGGGCGTATTCATAGGAAGCGGGGTTCTGAACACATTCATCAAACGCCATGGCAATGGTAGAAGCCAGGTTCGATTGAATTTTCATGCTTTCTTCCGGTCCCATGAAAATTTTTCGCCCATCAATATGGGATGCGAAAGTAACGCCCTCTTCTGTAATGTTTCTCAGCTTTGCAAGCGAAAAGACCTGGAATCCACCGCTGTCGGTCAAAATCGGACCATCCCAGCGGGTGAACCGGTGAAGACCACCCAGACGGTGAACGACTTCATCCCCCGGGCGCAAATGCAAATGATAGGTGTTGCAAAGCTGTACCTGACATTTTAGATTTTTCAAATCGAGGGCAGAAACCGCCCCTTTAATTGCCCCTGCCGTTGCAACGTTCATAAAAGCAGGTGTTTGAACGGTCCCGTGCGGTGTAACAAACTCACCACGCCGCGCCATGCCGCAGCTTTTGATCAGACGATACATTGTTGTCATCCTTTTCTAATAAATAAACATCGCGTCACCAAAGCTGAAAAAGCGGTATTTCTCTTTGACTGCGACCTGATAGGCATTCATGATATGCTGATAACCGGCCAATGCGGAAACCAACATAATCAGTGTGCTTTCCGGAAGATGAAAATTTGTAATCAATCCGTCCAGCACTTTAAACTTGTAACCCGGATAAATAAAAATGTTCGTCCACCCGGCACTTTCACGAATACATCCCTCTTTGCTTCCTATGGCTTCCAGTGTTCTGCAGCTTGTAGTGCCAACGGCAATTACACGCCCGCCGTTCTGCTTTGCCCGGTTAATTTGTTCGGCGGCTTTCGCGGAAAGATAGTAATGCTCCGAATGCATCTTATGATCGGTGATTTTTTCCGCTGTCACCGGACGAAATGTTCCAAGGCCGACATGCAGTGTTACAAAAGCAAGATCAACACCTTTTTCTTTGATCTTTTGCAGTAGTGCCGGGGTAAAGTGAAGCCCGGCCGTCGGCGCGGCGGCAGACCCGATTTCTTTGGAATAAACGGTTTGATACCGCTCGTTATCCTTTAATTCGGCCTTGATATAATGGGGAAGCGGCATCTGCCCTATTTTATCCAGAACTTCATAAAAATTTTCTTCGCAGGTAAAACGTGCCAAGCGGTTTCCGTCTTCAATAATATCCAGCACTTCCGCGTGAAGAAGCCCGTCCCCAAACGTAAATTTAGACCCGATTTTTGCACGTCTGCCCGGACCGGTCAGAACTTCCCATATGTCCCCTTCCCGGTGGTTCAGCAGCAAAAACTCGACTTTTGCTCCGGTGCCATCTTTAATGCCGAACAGTCTTGCCGGTAAAACACGGGAATCATTCAGGACCAGGCAGTCCCCCGGCTTTAAATAATCGATAATATCGTAAAAATGCCGGTGTTCAATCTCGCCTGTTTTACGATTCAGGGTCAGCAAGCGGGAGGAGTCCCTGGGCTCCACCGGTGTTTGTGCAATTAGTTCTTGGGGCAGATCATAGAAAAAATCCTTTGTTTTCAGATTTTTGTAATCCAATTCCATTTTTATTCTCCCATTCCGTCTGTAATACTAATTGTCTATTATAAATAAATTGACAACCAATAGCAACCCATGCTATTATATTTTAAGACTTATCTTGAAGGTATTAATCAGGATAGAATATGGATAGAGGTGCGGATTCCAAGATTAGCTGGGTGAGGCTGCCAGAGCCGAAGAACCCATGTGAAAGGGGAACTCGCCGAAGGGAATACTGCGGCAGAGTATTCGCCTGGGGCGCGTGTGAACAACATGCGGACTGTCATCAGATTTTGATGGGGAGCTATCGACTTTAATAAAAAGCGAATGCCGCTTTAAAATCGAGAGTGCCAAGAATATTCTGATGACCGGTATTATACCGGTTTTTTTATTACGCAGATATTTTTTCTTGTTCCTTTCATATATTATTTAGGAGGCCTGCTTTCATGAAAAATTACCGGGTTGGAATCATTGGCGCCACTGGCATGGTAGGACAGCGTTTTGCCGTTCTTTTGGAAAACCATCCGTGGTTTACTGTAACCGCGCTGGCTGCAAGTAAACGGTCCGCTGGGAAAACTTACTGTGAAGCGGTTGGAAATCGTTGGCTGATGACAACTCCTATGCCGAAAAATATGGAAAACATGGTGGTCTTAGACGCTGAGAAGGATAAAGACAAAATTGTGGGTATGGTTGATTTTGTCTTTTGTGCCGTTAACATGGAAAAGCAGAAAACGCGCGCATTGGAAGAGCTGTATGCAAAATCCGAATGCCCCGTTGTTTCCAATAACAGCGCAAACCGTCTGGTTCCGGATGTTCCAATGCTGATTCCGGAAATTAACCCGGAGCATGCGGATATCATTCCTTTTCAGAGAAAACGGCTTGGAACAAAACGGGGATTTATCGCCGTAAAACCCAACTGCTCCATTCAGACTTATGTACCGGCTGTTACTCCCCTGCTCGATTTGAATGTGACAAAGATTCTTGCCTGCACCTATCAGGCAATTTCCGGTGCCGGTAAAACGTTTCAGACCTGGCCCGAAATGGTCGATAATGTCATTCCGTTTATTGGCGGAGAAGAAGGAAAATCGGAAAATGAACCGCTGAAGATCTGGGGGCAAATCGAAAATGGTCAGATTGTCAACACTGCCGTTCCCAACATCACAACGCAGTGTCTGCGCGTGCCGGTCAGCGACGGCCATACAGCCGCTGTATTCCTTTCTTTAGAAAAGAAAATTCCGGTTGACGAAATTATTGACAGATGGAACCATTTCAGCGGTGAGCCGCAAAAACTTGGATTGCCAAGTGCACCGAAAAAGTTTCTGTACTATTTTCAAGAGGATGATCGTCCCCAATCGCGTTTGGACCGCAATCTGGAAAACGGTATGGCGGTTTCAATCGGTCGTTTGCGCCCTGACAGTCAGTATGACTACAAATTTGTGTGTTTATCCCATAATACGCTTCGTGGTGCGGCCGGAGGCGGAGTCTTGATGGCTGAATATCTTTGTGCAAAAGGATATATGGATAAATAATATCGCCAGAAAGCAGAGGAGGTAGAATCAGATGAAAAAGCTTGTCTTTACAGGTTCTGGTGTTGCATTGGTAACCCCAATGAAACCAGACGGATCTGTGGACTATGAATGCCTGGAACACCTGGTTGATTTTCATATTAAAAATGGTACCGATGCGATTGTTGCCTGTGCCACCACGGGGGAATCGCCCGTGCTCAGTCACGAAGAGCATTGCAAAATTGTGGAATTGATTGTTAAAAAAGTAAATAAACGAATTCCGGTCATTGCAAGTTCCGGAAGTAACGATACAAAATACGCGGTTGAGTTATCTCGCTCTCTGCAGGAGATAGGCGCAGATGCCCTGCTTCTGATTACGCCCTATTACAATAAAACATCCCAACGGGGACTGATTAAGCATTTTCACTACATTGCGGACCGTGTCGATTTGCCTATGATTTTATATAATGTGCCCTCCCGTACAGGATGCAACATTCAGCCGGAAACCTATCAAGCCCTTGCGGAGCATCCCAATATTGTCGGGACCAAAGAAGCAAATGGGAATATTTCCGCTTGTGCGAAAACAATTTCACTTTGCGGTGACAGTCTGGCTGTTTATTCCGGAGAAGATAACCAGACTCTGCCCATCCTTTCTTTGGGCGGCAAGGGGGTCATTTCCGTCATTGCCAATATTCTTCCGAAAGTAACAAAGCAGATTTGCGAGGATTATTTGAACGGAAATGTGGAAGCATCGCGCAAATCATTCTTGCACTACCTGGAACTGATGGACGCTCTTTTTTGGGATGTAAACCCCATTCCGGTAAAAACAGCGATGAACGATATGGGATTTCATACAGGGGACTGCCGCCTTCCGCTTACTGCGATGAGTGATGAACTAAATGATAATTTGTTAAATGTGCTGAAAAAATATCAGCTAATTAAGTAATTTATCCAATTTAAAATAAAAGGACGACTAAAATGACAAAGATGATTCTGAGCGGCTGCGGCGGCACCATGGGAAAAGTTGTTTCCGGCTGTGCTGCAGAACGAAATGATATAGAAATTATTGCGGGAATCGACCATCGTGCTGATTCAAAATGTGCTTACCCGGTCTTTACTGCTCCTGACAAAGTTGAGGCAGCGGCCAACGTTTTAATCGATTTTTCCCACCCTTCCCTGTTGCACTCTCTTTTACAGTTTGGAAAAAACACGAAAACTCCGCTTGTTCTTTGCACAACTGGGTATGATAAAGAACAGGTCTGTGAACTGGAAGCGGCATCCAAAGAGATTCCAGTTTTTTATTCCCGTAATATGTCCATAGGAATCAATCTGTTGATCGAATTGGCGAAGAAGGCAGAGCATGTCCTTGGCAATGGTTTCGATGTTGAGATTGTAGAGGCGCACCACAATCAAAAAATAGATGCACCCAGCGGTACCGCTCTTATGATTGCTGATGCGGTGTCCGATGCTTCAGAAGGACCAATGCATTATATGTATGACCGGCACTCGCAAAGGAAAAAGCGTGAATCAAATGAAATCGGAATTCATTCCATTCGCGGCGGTACCATTGTTGGAGAACACAAAGTTATCTTCGCAGGTTCTCATGAAATCCTTAGCATTTCGCATTCCGCTCAATCCAAAGAGATTTTTGCGAACGGTGCGTTAAATGCAGCCGTATTTCTTTCATGTAAAGAGCAAGGACTTTACACAATGGCGGATCTTATTCAATAGGAGGCTTGAAAATGAATCTGTCGCCTACGATTACCACCACCACCGACATTACCCTTATTACCCTTCAGAAATGCCCGTCAGAGCTCAAGTTTATCGCCCATGTCTTTCAAAAGATTGCCGCGCTTGGTGTGGATGTGGATATGATTTCTTTGGCGCCTACTCAGGGGGCTTATACTTCTGTTTCTTTTACGATTTCAGATCAGCATCTTGACAAGATATTAAGCTTTACATCTGAATTGCGGAATCAAACGAAAATCAGTGCTGTCGTAAGCAGCGGAAACTGTAAAATATCTGTTTACGACAATGCAATGAAAAATATGCCGGGTGTAGCGGCAGAGGTTTTTGATGTGGCATCTTCTGTACAAACGGATATCCGGCTTATTACCACATCAGAGGTTGACATTTCACTGCTTGTGACTGCTGCGGATTTTCAGGATACGCTGAAATCTTTGAAAAATAGATTTCACGAATAAGTAGAGAATACAACATTAAAAAACCGATTGCAGAAATGAATTCTGTAGTCGGTTTTTTAATGTTGTATTTGCTGATGCCTGGTCTCTTCCCTATCTAGTTAGCTTTTTCATTTGATAGATCAGTGTAACTTTTTCGTAGTGTGTCAATTTTTTTAATGATGCTTCTCTTTGCAATGCTTCACGTTTTGATGAAAAGCTTTCTTGATAGACCAACTGAACCGGTCGTCTGGAACGGGTATATTTTGCGCCTTTTCCACTGTTATGTACTTTTATTCTATGGGATAAGTCTGTTGTGTAACCGCAGTATATCGTTTCATCTGCACAGCGAAGCATATATGCGTAATGTTTTTTGGATTTTCCTGTCTGCATTCTAAAGTTCTCCCCTGTTCTGACAAATTTACACTGGCCATTTTAGAAAACGATTGGAAATATTGTTTCCCAATTCAGTCTTTTCCAGCTGCTCTTATTCAATGAATATAAACCCAACCGTAGCAATTTGTCAATTATGCAGGAGCCCTATTCCTATCAATCTGAAACAGCATGATTATTCAAAAGGCACTTTCTAATCGATCAATTCATATGATAGATTAAAATAATCGGGAAAAGGAGCAGAAAGGTTATGTCTGATGAAGTATTTAGGGATTATGGTCCTATACCAATTGTAGTCAATATTGAGCAAGCTACCACAGAGAATAATACATTTCGTACCGCTTTATGGACTGGGAAGCACCTTCAGCTTACATTGATGAGTATTAATGTCAAGGAGGACATAGGCTTAGAAATGCATCCCAATGTTGACCAGTTTATTCGCATTGAACAAGGGGAAGGATTGGTAAAAATCGGGGATCGACAAGACAATTTGGGCTTTCAGAAAAAGGTTGGACCAAGTGACGCTATCGTAATTCCAGCCGGAACATGGCATAATGTGATTAATATTGGTTCTGTACCACTAAAATTATATTCCATTTATGCCCCTCCGCAGCATCCTTGGGGAACAATTGAGAAAACGAAAGAAGATGCCATGGCGGCAGAAGAATAGACAGCTGTTTCTGACAGACTTA
The DNA here is from genome assembly GCA_022650485.1 of Oscillospiraceae bacterium. Taxonomy (GTDB): domain Bacteria; phylum Bacillota; class Clostridia; order Oscillospirales; family Acutalibacteraceae; genus Caproicibacter. The sequence goes on from JALCPP010000001.1 coordinate 224,352, forward strand.
ATATCTGAAAGAGAAATTTAAGTCTGCATCTCTTTCTTCAATAAGTTTTAGTATTCCTTCCTGAGAAAGAGCCGGTGTGGTTCTAAAGACCCTGTAATTTGCATTATAAATTTTTAGAGACGATAGAAATACAATATAATTTTTTATTCTATCTTGCAACTTATTTATGTAAATGCTACAATCTAAGCAAAGCTTACCCATACATTATGAATAATTCCAATTTGTTACTTCGGAGAAGGAGGATTGGCAATGCAGACGGTATTTCTAAATGCAAAGAAAATTGATTTTGATGGAAAACTGGATTTTTCCCCTATAATGGAATGCGGGATAATTCAAACATACGAGTCAAGTACTAACGATGAAATTATTGAGCGAGTTCAAAATCAAAATATTGTTGTTACAAAGGAAATGCCCATTGGGAGAGAACTGATTGAAAAATTCCCGCCCTGTGTAAAGATGATCTGTGAAGCGGGAACAGGGTATAACAACATTGATATTGCGGCAGCAAAATCCAAGGGCATTGCAGTTTGTAATATTCCCAGCTACAGCACAGAAGCCGTTGCACAGCTTGCTATTGCGTTGATTCTATCACTCAGTTCCTCAATCGCCAGACAGCAGGTCATGCTGAAGCAAAATAATTATAGAAACTTTTATCGCTGCTTAGGGGTACCACATTCTGAAATCAACCAAAAAATACTTGGCGTGATTGGTACCGGCAGAATCGGTCAAAGGGTCATCCATTCGGCGTTGGCGTTGGGAATGAATGTTTTGTGCTATAGCCGGACGAAAAAAGAATGGGATAATCCAAGGGTTAATTTCACCAGCCTTGAAGCACTTTTGTCCCATAGCGATTTTGTTTCGATCCATTGCCCCCTGACGCCGGAAACAAAACGCCTGATTAATAAAGAGACGCTTGCCCTGATGAAATCTACGGCCTACGTCATTAACACTTCGCGAGGAGCAATTATTAACGAAGCAGATTTGATTGACGCTTTGAAACGAGGTATCATTGCCGGAGCTGCTCTTGACGTTTTTGAAAAAGAGCCGCCGGATATCGATAACCCGCTCTTTACAATGAATCATGTTATTTTAACCCCACATATTGGATGGAAGTGCATTGAAACGCGTCAAAGGCTGCTTCAATTGATTGCCGGCAATATTCAGGCATTTCAAAAGGGAAAACCCATCAATGTGGTAAATGGCTAAAAAATCCCCCGGAACCGCATAGCAATGCGGGTTCCGGGGGATTTATAGGTTTATTCCCACTCGATTGTGGCCGGTGGTTTAGAAGTAATATCATAAACGATACGATTTACATTCTGCACTTCATTGATAATACGACTGGAAGCTTTTTCAAGCACATCATAAGGAATCCGTGCCCAGTCTGCCGTCATAAAGTCGGTGGTTGTAACACCTCTTAAGGCGACCGTATTGTCATAGGTTCGTCCGTCCCCCATGACTCCGACACTCTTGATTCCGGTCAGCACAGCGAAGTATTGATTAATTTTTCTGCCGAGGCCCGCCTTTACAATTTCCTCGCGAAAAATTGCATCTGCATCTTTCAGAAGATCAAGCTTTTCCGCCGTTACTTCTCCCAGCACACGAATGGCAAGCCCAGGGCCTGGAAATGGCTGACGCCATACCAGATTATCAGGCAAACCGAGCTCGGTACCTACTTTACGCACTTCATCCTTAAACAGATAGCGCAGTGGTTCCACAAGCCCCGTAAATCCGATATCTTTGGGAAGTCCGCCAACATTATGATGACTTTTAATGACGGCGGCATTTCCGGTTCCGCTTTCCACAACGTCAGGATAGATGGTTCCCTGGCAAAGAAAATCAACGTGTCCAATTTTCTTTGCTTCTTCCTCAAATACGCGGATAAATTCCTCACCAATGATCTTACGCTTTTTCTCCGGTTCTGAAACACCGCTGAGACGCTTCAAAAAACGGTCCTGCGCATTTACGCGGATCAGATTCATATCAAACTGACTGCGGAATACGTGCTCGACTTCATCTCCCTCATCTTTTCTGAGAAGGCCGTGATCAACGAAAATACAGATGAGCTGTTTGCCCACCGCACGATGCACCAGTGCGGCTGCCACAGAGGAATCAACTCCGCCTGAAAGTGCGCAGATCACGTTTCTATCGCCGACTGTTTTTCGCATCTGTTCAACCGTTGTCTGGATAAAGGAATCCATTTTCCAGTCTCCGGAACAGTGGCAGATGTCATAAAGGAAATTGTGCAGAATTTCTTTTCCATGTACGGTATGTTCCACTTCCGGATGGAACTGCGTGGCATACAGCTTCTTTTCCGCATTTTCCATTGCGACTACAGGGCAGGTGTGACTGACCGCCGTAATGTGGAAGCCTGCCGGGGGGGTTTTAATATAAACCGTATGGCTCATCCAGCAAACAGATTGTTGTTCGATGCCATGCAGCAATGCGGAATTCGCAAGAATCTGAAACTCCGTTTTACCGTATTCCCTGATCTCTGCACGATCGGTTTTCCCACCCAAAGAAAACGCCATGAGCTGAGCCCCATAGCAAATACCAAGAACCGGTATTCCAAGATTAAAAATCTCTTTGTCGCATTTGGGGGCATCTTCATCATAGACATTGTCCGGTCCACCGGAAAAAATAATACCTTTGTATCTAGCGGCGGCAATTTCTTCTGCGGGGGTCCGGAAAGACTTAATTTCACAGTAAACGTGCAAATCGCGTACCCTGCGCGCAATCAATTGGCTATACTGTCCGCCAAAATCCAAGATTAAGACAGTTTCTTTTTGTTTCATGCGGTTATTTCTCCTTACTCAACGGTAACTGACTAGGACAGGCTAAACGGCCCATTCAATATCGTATCCGATCCATGGGCGCAATATCATGACAAAATACTTTTAATCTGAATATTTACCAATCAGCGAATTTGATCTGGGCTGGAAAATCGTGCGTATTTTTTACAATTAAAAAGCCCAAAGCGCCGGCAGGCGGGCTGTGCTACAACCATCCGCCAAACCGAACGCTTCAGATTTTCATTCAAATAAGATTTAGCGATAAAGAATATCGTCACGGGCCGGTCCGTTGGAAACCATGTGAATCGGCACACCGATTGCCTTTTCCGCAAATTCCACATAGTTTCTGGCATTTTCCGGAAGATCTTCATACTTGCGAATTCCGCGGATGTCGCATTTCCAGCCCGGCAATTTCTTCAAGATTGGCTTGCAGCGTTTCAAATCGGAAGTAGTCGGGAAATAATCGATTTTCTTTCCATCGAGTTCATAAGCAACACAAACCGGAATTTCATCCAGATATCCCAATGCATCCAGTACGGTGAGGGCAGCAGAGGTTGCACCCTGAACACGGCAGCCATAGCGGGAAGCAACCAGATCTAACCAGCCCATTCTGCGGGGACGACCGGTAGTCGCGCCGAATTCACCGCCGTCGCCGCCTTTGTGGCGCAGCTGATCGGCTTCTTCCCCGTGAATTTCACTGACAAATTCCCCTGCACCGACTGCACTGGAATATGCCTTTACAACTGTTATAATTTTTTTAATCTCGTAAGGCGGCAATCCTGCGCCAACCGCGCCATAGGCGGCCAGTGTATGGGAAGATGTCACCATTGGATAAATACCAAAGTCAGGATCTTTCAACGCGCCAAGCTGGCCTTCAAGAAGAATGTTCTTTCCCTCATGAACAGCTTGATAAAGGTAGTCAAACGTATTTGCAACATAGGGTGCCAACATCTCTTTGTATTTTTTCAACTGTTCCAAAACAGCATCCACAGACAGTTTCGGCTGGTGGTATAAATACTCATAATAAACATTCTTCAGGGTTACAATACGCTCGGCTTTTTCTTTCAAGTCTGCCTGATCACCGAATAATTCGCTGATCTGAAAGCCGATTTTTCCAAATTTATCTGAATAAAACGGTGCAATTCCAGAACGTGTGGAACCGAATGAATGAGAAGAAAGCCTTGCCTCTTCAAAAGAGTCAAGCTGAATATGGTATGGCATAACAACCTGTGCGCGGTTCGAAACCATAATTTTTGGTTTCGGTACGCCGCGTTCTTCTAAAGAGTTCAGTTCTGAGATAAACTTTTCCGGGCTCAGTGCAACACCGTTTCCAATAATATTGGTGATATGGTCATAGAAAACGCCCGAAGGAAGCTGATGCAGGGCAAACTTGCCATAATGGTTTATAATCGTATGGCCCGCATTGCTGCCTCCCTGAAAGCGAATCACGATGTCTGACTTTGCAGCTTGTACATCCGTGATTTTGCCTTTTCCTTCGTCGCCCCAATTCGCGCCAACAATAGCTGTAATCATTTTTATCACTCCGCCGTGCCGCTACGGTATATTTACTGCCCTGCGGCCTGATTAAAGGCAGTATTTAAAACAACCTGTTTATCATAACATAAACGAACGTTAAAAACAAATTTTTAAACGGTAATATCGGTCTTAGTTTTGCCAATTTCACTGTACTGTTTTAATACAGGCTGAACCATTTCCTGAATAAAATCTTCTGTTTGCCGGGGCGCCCTGCCAACGAATCGTTCCGGGCTGACCGTCCGGTTCAGTTCTTCCCTGGAAACGCCGAATGCCGGGTCGGAAGCAATCCGGTCAAGAAGGTCATTTTCTCCGCCTTCTTCTTTGACAATGCGGGATGCTGCCATGGAGTGTACGCGGATACGCTCATGAAGCTGCTGACGGTCTGCGCCGCGTTTGACGGCATCCATCATAATGTTTTCCGTCGCCATAAACGGCAGTTCACGGTTTAAATGCTGTAAAATTACCTTTTGGTAAACGACCAGTCCGTCTGATACATTTTCATAAAGATTCAAAATTCCATCAATCGCGAGGAATGCTTCCGGAATGCTGAGACGTTTGTTGGCCGAATCGTCAAGCGTGCGTTCAAACCACTGCGATGCTTCCGTAATGGATGGATTCAGGCTGTCGATAATCACATAGCGGGCCAAAGACGCAATCCGTTCACTGCGCATGGGGTTCCTTTTATATGCCATGGCCGAGGAACCAATCTGATTCTTTTCAAAGGGCTCTTCAATTTCTTTTAAGTGCTGAAGCAGACGGATATCATTTGAGAACTTTGCCGCGCTCTGGGCAATCCCGCTCAAAACCGCGAGGACCCGACTGTCAAGCTTTCTGGAATAGGTTTGACCGGAAACCGCCAAGCAGGACGGATAACCCATTTTTTTCGCGATCAGATCATCCAGACGCTTTACCTTTTCATGGTCTCCGTCAAACAGCTCCAAAAAGCTGGCCTGTGTGCCGGTTGTCCCTTTCGAGCCAAGCAGCTTTGCTTTAGAAAGCAGATATTCAACATCTTCCAGATCCATCAAAAGGTCCTGAATCCACAGGGTAGCACGCTTGCCGACCGTCGTCGGCTGAGCCGGCTGAAAGTGGGTAAATGCGAGGGTTGGAAGATCTTTGTACTCCATCGCAAATTCAGATAGAATTCGTACCGTCCCGACCAGTTTGTTTCGCACCAGCCGAAGTGCTTCCGTCATGATAATTAAGTCTGTGTTGTCACCAACATAGCAGGAAGTAGCGCCAAGATGGATAATCGGTTCCGCTTTTGGGCATTGCTGACCGAAGGCATAAACATGAGACATTACGTCGTGCCGTACGACTTTTTCACGAGCCTGCGCCACTTCATAGTTTATATCGTCCTGATGGGCGGTCATTTCATCAATCTGTTCCTGGGTAATAGGTAAACCCAGTTCTTTTTCCGCCTGGGCCAGGGCAATCCAGAGCCTGCGCCAAGTGCGGAATTTTTTATCTGGAGAGAAAAGATAGCTCATTTCTCTGCTGGCATATCTTGTAGAAAGCGGTGATTCATACTTGTTTTTCAATTGATTCGGCCTCCATGCATCTTACTGCCGCCTAATCGGCGTGCAGTAATTAGGATTTTTATTGCTGACCAGATAATCCGGGATTTCAGCCGGATATTTACCGGAAAAGCAGGCGTCACAGTACCCGCCGCAGCCAATTGGGGAAACATCCAGCATTTTCGAAAGATTTTCCAGCCGAAGAAAATCAATTGAATCCGCAAAACTCATTTTCCCAATTTCTTCAATACTGTGCTGACAGGCAATCAGGTCATCTTTGGAAGGAATATCGGTCCCATAATAGCAGGGCCACATAAACGGAGGGGAACTGATTCGCAGATGAACCTCTTTTGCCCCCGCTTCCTTGAGCATGGAAACAATGCGTGCGCTGGTCGTGCCGCGAACGATGGAATCATCCAGCATGATGACCCGTTTTCCATTGACCGCAGTGTGCAGAGAATTCAGCTTAATTCTTACGCTTCGCTCCCGCTCTGACTGACTTGGTTTAATAAAGGTACGCCCAATATAGCTGTTTTTCACAATTCCCTTTTGATAGGGAATCCCGGATTCTTCGCTGTAACCGATGGCGGCATCGATGCCGGATTCCGGCACCCCGATCACGATATCGGCATCTACCGGATTTTGCCTGGCCAAAAGATGCCCGGCCCTTTTCCGTGCTTCATAAACGCTGATGCCATCAATCACACTGTCTGTACGGGCAAAATAAATATATTCAAACACACACAGGGATTTCTTCGCTGTCACGGCATCACGGATGGAACGCAGTCCGTTTTGATCGGCAATCACAATTTCACCCGGCAGCACGTCCCTTACAAATTCCGCGCCGCAGGCATCGAGTGCGCATGTTTCGGATGCAAACACGTAAGAATTGTTGACTCTGCCGATGCAAAGTGGGCGGAATCCGTGAACATCCCGCACGCCGATCAGCTTTTGAGGGCTCATAATAACCGTAGAATAAGAGCCGTGAATCTTCTTGATGGCGCGGCGGACGGCTTCTTCGATAGAGGGAGCCTCAACCCGCTCGCGTGCGATGATATAAGCGAACACTTCCGTGTCGATGGTTGTTTGAAAAATAGATCCCTGCCGAGCCAGAAGCTGATGCAGTTCATAAGCATTTGTCAGATTCCCATTGTGTGCAATGGCAAGTGTTCCTTTAATATAGTGCATGACCAAAGGCTGCGCATTTTCACGCACGCTGGCACCCGCTGTGGAGTAACGCACATGCCCCACAGCCATTTGACCCTTAAGTCGGTCCAGAATTTCATGATTAAAGACTTCTGTAACCAGACCCATGTCCTTATAATAGGAAATAACACCCCTGTCGTTCACCGCGATTCCGCAGCTTTCCTGTCCCCTGTGCTGCAGGGCAAGAAGGCCGTGGTACGTGGCATAAGCGGGGTCCAAAGTGCCGTCGGAATAAACGCCGAATACGCCGCACTCCTCGTGCGGATGCCCAAAATCAGGCTCCGTAACGGAACAATTCAAAAGACCACCCTCCATTTCTTTACAGTCCGATCCGTTCCATCACCTCGTGATAGGCTTCCTCTACTCCGCCCATATCCCGGCGGAAACGGTCTTTATCCAGCTTTTCGTGGGTGTGAACATCCCAGAAACGGCAGGTATCCGGTGAAATTTCATCCGCAAGAATAATTTTACCGTGATAACGTCCGAATTCGAGTTTAAAATCAATCAGTTCAATATTGACCGACAGGAAAAATTTGCAAAGAATCTTGTTGATCTTCAGCGCCATTGACGCAATTTTGTTAATTTCTTCTTTTGTGGCAAATCCAGCCGCAAGAATATGGGTTTCATTGACCATAGGGTCGTTCAGGTCATCGTTCTTATAGCAAAACTCCAAAACCGGGCAGTTTAAAGAAGCCCCTTCTTTCAGGCCCAACCGTTTCGCCAGACTTCCGGCAGCTTTATTGCGGACGATCACTTCCAACGGGACGATTTCGACCCTTTTGACAAGTGTTTCACGGTCGCTGAGCTGTTCTACCAGATGAGTTTCAATGCCCTCTTTTTCCAGCAGTTTGAAAAGGTAGTTGGACATTTTATTGTTGACAACGCCTTTACCGGTGATAGTTCCCTTTTTCTGGCCATTGAAAGCAGTTGCATCGTCTTTGTAATCCACAATGCAAAGATCCGCATCATCAGTTGAGAAAACCTTTTTTGCTTTTCCCTCATAGAGCTGTTCCGTTTTTTTCATTTTTTTCCCTCCGTACGGTTAAATAAGATTTAAAAAAGCTGAAACTTTTGTAATATCTATTACCGACAGCTGCATGCTGTTTACATGCAACGCACAGTTCAGGAATGCGTTTGCCGTATCAAGTGAAGTCAGGCATGGAATACCGGCTTCAACGGCGTTTCTGCGGATCAGGTATCCGTCTCGTTTATGTTCGTCCACCTTGGACGGGGTATTAATGACCAGATCAATTTCCCCGGAAATGATGTGATCCAGAATATCCGGTTTCCCGGCGCCGATTTTTTTGGTACGAATGGTTGGAATTCCGTTATCATTCAGAAAATCGGACGTTCCCTTGGTAGAATAAATTTTCCAGCCAAGGTCGTAAAGTCCGCGGGCGATGGGCAGCATTTCTTCTTTGTCACCGTCTTTTACCGTGATAATGACGTGTCCCTTTTGAATCATGTGAACACCGGCACCATAGAACGCCTTAATTAAAGCTTCGTCATATGTGTGGGCAATTCCCAGCACTTCGCCGGTTGACTTCATTTCAGGGCCAAGGTTGACATCCTGGCCGTACAGTTTTTCAAAAGAGAATACAGGCATTTTAATTGCTACCAGATCCCGTTCGTGCTGTAAGCCGTAATGATACCCCATATTGGGGAGCTTTTTCCCGAAAAATGCACCGACAGCAAGCGGCACAATCGGGATGCCTGTTACCTTACTGATATAAGGGACTGTACGGGAGGAACGGGGGTTTGCTTCAATCACGTATACCTCGTTATCCTTGACGATATACTGAACATTCAACAGACCGACTACGTGCATGGCCCTTGCGAGACGGCGCGTGTATTCCACGATTTTATTCTGCATCTCTTTTTTAACACCGATTGCAGGGTAAACGGAGATGCTGTCACCGGAATGAACACCGGCGCGCTCGATATGCTGCATAATACCGGGAATCACGGAGTCCGTACCGTCGCAGACAGCATCCACTTCAACCTCGATCCCCATGATATACTTATCGACCAGAATGGGGTGTTCCTGCGCCACACGGTTGATAATGCCAATCTGCTGCACAATGTCCTCGTCGGTATAGGCAATCTGCATGCCCTGACCGCCCAGCACATAGGACGGGCGCACAAGTACCGGATACCCAAGCTCACGTGCTGTTGAAATCGCTTCGTCGCAGGTGTAGACAGTACGGCCTTCCGCGCGCGGAATTTCGCACTGATTTAAGATAGCATCGAAACGTTTCCGGTCTTCCGCCGCATCAATGCTGTCGGAAGAAGAGCCTAACAGCGGAATGCCCATTCCTTCAATCGACTGTGCCAGTTTAATCGCGGTCTGGCCGCCGAATTGAACCACAGCTGCATCCGGCTGTTCCAGCTTAATGATGTGTAGAATATCTTCCTCTGTCAGCGGTTCAAAGTACAGTTTATCAGCAATGTCGAAATCTGTACTGACGGTTTCAGGGTTATTGTTGACAATAATCGTTTCACAGCCGAGCTTTTTCAGCGCCCAGACACTGTGTACGGAGCAAAAGTCAAACTCAATTCCCTGCCCGATTCGAATGGGACCGGAACCGATGACCAAAATCTTTTTGTGCTTCTTTTGTGCGGTTGACTCATTCCCCATTCCATAGCAAGAGTAGTAATAAGGGGTTTTTGCGTCAAATTCCGCAGCACAGGTATCTACCATTTTATATACGGGCTGAATCTTCCACTCTTCTTCCAAAGAGCGGATTTCCTCGACGCTTTTACCGCTGAGCTCTGAAATGGTCTTGTCCATGAATTCATATTTCTTGGCCTTCAGCAAAAGACTATGGTCCAATTCTTCGCTGGCAAGCGCCTTTTCCACCTGAATAATATTATAGAATTTTTGTAAAAACCAGCGATCTATCTTTGTAATCTCGAAAATATGGTCAAAAGCGACACTGCGGCGCAGAGCTTCTGCTACCACCCACATCCGCCTGTCGTCAACAATATGCAGCCTGTTGTCCAGTTCTGTGTCGGAAAGTTTGGCAAAAGCAGGGTCAATCAGGCTGTAAATATTTTGTTCCAGGCAGCGAATTGCTTTCATCAGGGCAGCTTCAAAATCCGGTGCGATGCCCATCACTTCACCGGTAGCCTTCATCTGCGTTCCAAGAATTCGTTTGGCAAAAATAAATTTATCGAACGGCCAGCGCGGAATTTTCACAATGCAATAGTCCAAAGTCGGCTCAAAGCACGCGAATGTTTTTTGGGTGATTGCATTTGGAATTTCGTCCAGTGTGTATCCAAGCGCAATTTTAGAAGCAACTTTTGCAATCGGATACCCGGTCGCTTTTGAAGCAAGCGCGGATGAACGGCTGACACGGGGATTTACTTCAATGACGACATATTCAAAACTATTCGGGTTCAGCGCAAACTGCACATTGCAGCCGCCTTCCACTTTTAGTTCTCGAATAATAGAAAGGGCTGAGCTGCGAAGCATTTGCAGTTCTTTGTCCGCCAAGGTCTGGCAGGGAGCGACCACAATAGAATCGCCGGTGTGTACCCCGACCGGATCAATGTTTTCCATGTTGCAAACCGTGATGCAGTTATTATTTTTATCCCGCATCACTTCATATTCTATTTCTTTCCATCCCGCGATACAACGCTCAATCAAGACCTGGTGGACACGGCTCCGATGCAGTCCCACCGTGGCAATATTCACCAATTCTTCTTCATCGGCGGCAATTCCGCCGCCGGTTCCGCCAAGGGTATAGGCAGGACGCACCACAACCGGGTAGCCGATTTTCTGGGCTGCTTTAATACACTCGTCCATACTTTCGGCAATAGCGCTTTCCGCCATTGGCTGGTGAATCCGCTCCATGGCTTCTTTAAACAATTCACGGTCTTCCGCCATGCGGATCGTATTCGCATTGGTCCCGATCATTTCCACATGGTTTTCCTTTAGAAAACCGGATTCTTCCAGCTCAACCGCCAGATTCAGCGCATTCTGACCGCCCAAAGTCGGCAGAATACTATCCGGATTTTCCTTCATAATCACTTTTTTAATCGTTTCAATAGTCAGCGGTTCAATATAAACTTTGTCCGCGATTTGCCGGTCTGTCATGATGGTCGCCGGGTTTGAATTGATTAGAACAACTTCAATTCCTTCTTCCCGCAGCGCACGGCAGGCCTGGGTTCCGGCATAGTCAAACTCTGCGGCTTGACCAATGATGATTGGCCCGGAACCAATGATGATTACTTTTTTAATATCCTGTCTTTTGCTCACAGACGGCTCCCTCCCATCAGGGCGATAAACTTGTCGAAAAGAAATCCGGTGTCGAGCGGTCCCGGTGAAGCTTCCGGATGGAACTGTACGGAAAACACTTTCCCGTTTTTATAATTTAATCCCTCAATGCTGCCATCGTTCATACTAATAAAACGAATGTCCGCAACTGAAGGATCAACGGTATCGCCATCCACCACATAGCCGTGGTTTTGGGAAGTGATTAAAACCCTGTTCTCGAAAATGTCTTTCACAGGGTGATTAATTCCTCTATGGCCATATTTTAATTTAAAAGTATCAAATCCCTGTGCAAGTGCCATCAGCTGATGGCCAAGGCAGATTGCAAAGGTAGGTATGCCGTATGCGTATACTTTTTTCAATTCCGCAATGGATTTGCGGCAATCTTTAGGGTCCCCCGGTCCGTTCGTCAGCATGATTCCGTCCGGTTGAAATTCCATCATTTCTTCAAAAGAAACATCATAGGGGAAACGCTTCACCGTGCACCCGCGCTTTACCAGCGAGCGGATAATCTGGTTCTTCACTCCGTAATCCACCAATGCCACACGAACCGGACCATCGCCGTAGACGGAGCTTTGCTTGCAGCTGACAAGCGGTACGGTGGGCTGCATTACAAAAGATTGAATCTGCTGTTTCATTTTATCCGCATCAGCAGAATCCCCATAGGCGATCATACCGCGCATGGTTCCGCTTTCCCGCAATACTTTTGTCAAAGTTCTTGTGTCAATTCCCTGCATTCCCGGAATATGGTTATTCTTTAAAAAGGTATCCAAGTCCACTTCGTTGCGGAAGTTGCTGGACCTTTCAGACAATGTATGGACAATATAGGCAGATACCCAGGGCTTTGTGGATTCCATATCATCGTAGCAGATTCCGTAATTTCCGATCAAGGGGTACGCCATGACGACTCCCTGACCAGCGTAAGACGGGTCTGTGAGAAGTTCGGAATAACCGCACATTGCACTGTTAAACACGACCTCACAGAGGGTGTCATGCTCGTCCCCAAAGCCTGTCCCCTCAAAAGTCATGCCGTTTTCCAGCACCAGCAGTGCCTTCATTCAATCACCAACCATTCTTAAGTCTTTGTTTTCTATGTTTCACGGTCTTTCCCGCTCAGGATGCTGAAAAAGACTCAATAATACGCTGAACCGCTTTTTTGGTGTTTTCCGTTGTATTAAAGCTGGTCAGGCGGAAATAACCTTCTCCGGTTTTTCCAAATCCGGAGCCCGGTGTGCCGACAACGCCCGTTTTGGAAAGAAGGAGATCAAAAAATTCCCAGGAAGACAGCCCTTCCGGTGTTTTCAGCCAAATATAAGGTGAGTTAACCCCGCCGTAAACAGTAAAGCCGGCTTGCGTCAAACCATCCAGTATAATTTTTGCATTCTTATGGTAATAGGAAATAGTTTCACGAATTCCGCGCTTTCCCTCTTCGGAATAAACTGCTTCCGCAGCACGCTGAACCACATAGGATACACCATTCATTTTGGTAGACTGTCGGCGGTTCCAAAGCTGATTTAATGAGACACCGTCGAACACAAGGTCTTTGGGAATAATGGTAAACGCGCAACGGACACCTGTAAAGCCAGCCGTTTTGGAAAAGCTTCTGAATTCAATCGCGCATTTTTTCGCGCCCTCAATTTCGTAAATGCTGTGCGGCATATCCGGGTCTGTGATAAATGCTTCATAAGCTGCATCATAAAGGATGATGGCGTGATGCTCCAAGGCATAATCGACCCATTTCTTCAGTTCCGCTTTCCGAATTCCCATTCCGGTCGGATTGTTTGGAAAACACAGGTAAATCATATCAACCGGCTGTTCCGGAAGATCTGGCAAAAAGTCATTTTCCTTTTTACAAGGCATATAAACGATTTTGCTCCAGCCGGCGGCGGGAGAATATTCGCCGGCACGTCCGGCCATCACGTTTGTATCGACATAAACCGGGTAAACCGGGTCACAGACCGCGACGGTATTATCCTGACCAAAAATATCGCCGATATTTCCGGTATCAGATTTTGCACCATCGCTGACAAAGATCTCATCCGGGGTAATATCGATTCCTCTGTTCTGAAAATCATTCTTAGCAATTGCATCCCTTAAGAATAAATATCCAGCTTCCGGTCCATATCCGCGAAATGTATCCGCATGTCCCATCTCGTCTGCTGCGCGTTTCATCGCATCCACAATTACTTTGGGCAAAGGCCTTGTTACGTCGCCGATTCCCAGGCGAAGGACCTCTGTTTCAGGATGTTGCTGCGAAAACGCTTCTACTTTTTTTGCAATATCAACAAACAGATAGCTTGCAGGCAGTTTGACAAAGTTCTTATTGATTTTAAACAAATTCAGCCATTCCTTTCACAAGCGATTCAAAGTATTCATTCCGAATGTATATTATATCAGATTTTCACTGTGCCGTCAAAGACAAATTCAGCCGGGCCTTTCATGAAAATTTCGTTGCTTTTTTCATCCCAGCGGATGGAAAGATCCCCACCCTTCAGGTGCATCTTCACCGTTCTTGCGGCAACCTGATTCCAGGCTGCCGCACAAGCCGCTGCACAGGCACCGGTTCCGCATGCAAGCGTTTCGCCGGACCCGCGTTCCCAGACGCGCATCTTTAATTCGTCTTTTTTCATAACCTGAATAAATTCCGTGTTCACACGGTCTGGAAACATGGGGTGATGTTCGAAAAGAGGGCCGATTTCTTCCAATTTAATGGAATCGACATCATCAACAAACACAATGCAATGTGGATTTCCCATGGATACACATGTAATTTTATACACTCGATTTTCAATTGTAAGCGGTTCGTTTAACACATACTCCTTAGAAAACAGTGCAGGAATTTCTTCGGCTTTCCGAATCGGTTGGCCCATATTCACTTCCACTGCTGCAACCTGCCCGTGATGGATGTCTAATTGCAGCTTTTTGATTCCGCTTAACGTTTCCACCGTCAGGGCTTCCTTTTGAACAATGCCGCGCTCGTAGACATATTTTCCTACGCATCGAATTCCGTTCCCGCACATTTTTCCCCTGGAACCGTCCGCATTATACATATCCATTTGACAGTCGGCTGCCTCTGAAGGCTTGATTAAAATAATGCCGTCCCCGCCAATACCAAAGTGGCGGTCGCTCAATTTTACAGCTAACTCGGAAGGATTCTGAACCGTTTCATGAAAACAGTCTATATAAATATAATCGTTACCGATTCCATGCATTTTTGTAAATTTCATCTTGGTATCTCCTTAGTAATCCAGAATGATCATGGCTGATTCCACCATTTTTTTCCCGGTATCCATACTCTTTTTCTGGATAAATCGATGTGCCTGCGGTTCTGTAAGGTGATTACGACTCATCAGAAGCGCTTTTGCTTTTTTAATTAATTGCTGTTCATCATAGTTGCTTGCACTCAGTTTCTTTTTAATGGAAAGTGAAGTGTAGTCTGCCAGGTTTAAAAACATGTTTACGGTAGCAATCAGGTTCATTCGGTTAATGGGAAGCATCAGAGTTGCCTGCTCGAGCGAGTCACACATGGAATGGAGCTGCGAACTGACTAAAAACAAAAAGTCATAGGAAGAGCCGATCATCCGAGGAAGATTCACCGCGGCCATATCTCTCAGCTTTACGCTGCACACCACAACGCCGCCATGATAATGCTTGCTTGTAAAATTCATTACCTGTGCCCCGGTGGTGCAGACGACGCCGACATATAAACCGCTGGACCGAAGAACAGCTGTTATTCTTTTCGCGTGATCCGGATTCGAATTTGCTACGACAATGCTGCTCATAATTAATAACTCCGTACGAGAAAAAATAAAAGCACCGGTTCTCTTCACGGGCATTGAAAAGCGCGGTATGTCTCCCAATCGACACAGATACGGGGTATCGCCGCACTCAAAGATACATTGCATTTGTTTTCATAAAGCAGTTTACCATAATATATCTATAATATTATGCCTTTTAAAAAGCAGTGTCAATCTTTTTCCAGTTGAAAGAATGATTTCATTTTAATGCACAAAGTTTGTCTAAATCCTGCTTGCGTTTCTGATTTTGCATTTTTAAAATAATGCGGATGCAA
This sequence comes from Oscillospiraceae bacterium, assembly GCA_022650485.1. Classification (GTDB taxonomy): domain Bacteria; phylum Bacillota; class Clostridia; order Oscillospirales; family Acutalibacteraceae; genus Caproicibacter. Next base: position 239,751 of record JALCPP010000001.1, read on the forward strand.
AATTATGAATATCTTGGATCTTAAAAGAATTCGTCTGTCACAAAAAGGTAACCTTTTTTTAATAAGAACGGTAAGAAAAAAGACCCTGTTGAGGAATCTTCCCAACAGGATCTTTTTTAATCAATGAATCAGTGCAATTTTATGGTAAACTTTTTTTCCTTTTTTAATGATAATGCAGGACTTTCCGTCCTTGTGGAAATCTTGTTCGGTCAAAGTGGAAGCGACATTGCACACTTTGTCACCATTGACAGAAATTCCGCCCTGAACGATTAACCGCCTGGCCTCCCCGCGTGAAGATGTCAGCTTTGATTTTACCAGAAGATCCAGAATACCGATGGTACCATCGGTAAAGTCCGAAAGTGAAAGTTCTGTCGTCGGCATGTTTTCCGAATCCGCGCTGTGACAAAACAGTGCCCGTGCCGCATCTCTGGCTTTTACTGCCTCTTCTTCGCCGTGAATCTGCTTGGTTACCTCAAAAGCCAAAAGCTCTTTTGCGGGATTCAACTGCGCACCGCTCAAAGAAGAAAAAGCATTAATTTGATCCATCGGAACAAATGTGAGAATCTTCAGACATTTCAGCACATCGGCATCCGCAACATTTCTCCAGTACTGGTAAAACTCAAATGGCGAGGTCTTCTGCGGATCCAGCCAAACGGCGCCTTTTTCGGTTTTTCCCATTTTTTTGCCTTCGCTGTTTGTCAGCAGGTTCACGGTAATTCCGCAGGCATTTTGGTTCTCCTTTCGGCGAATCAGTTCCACACCACCGATAATGTTGCTCCACTGGTCATCCCCGCCAAGCTGAAGCTTACAGCCGTACCTGCGGTACAGTTCCAGAAAATCATAGCTTTGCATAATCATATAGTTCATTTCGAAAAAGGAAAGACCGCGTTCCAGTCTTTGCTTATAACACTCAGCGCACAGCATACGGTTCACGGAAAAACATACGCCGATGTCACGCAGAAAGCTGATATAATTCAGATTGGACAGCCAGTCTGCGTTATTTGCCATAATGGCTTTACCATCTGAAAAATCGATCAATCGTGACATCTGCTTTTGAAAGCAGGAAATATTGTGTGCAATTTCCTCTTCCGTCAGCATTTTACGCATATCGGTTTTTCCTGTCGGGTCACCAACCATTCCGGTGCCGCCGCCAAACAGGGCAATTGGTGTGTGTCCTGCCCGCTGCAGGTGAGCCATCACCATAATCGGAATATAATGTCCTACATGCAGGCTGTCTGCAGTTGGGTCAAACCCCACATAAAAAGTTGTTTTTTCCTCGTTGAGCAAATGCCGAACCCGTTCCCTGTCCGTTGTTTGCGCGATTAATCCGCGCTCTTCCAAAGTTTCAAAAACACCCATGACGATATCCTCCATTTTTGTCAGGGAACCATAAAAAAGCCCCCTGCAAAGTTTTGCAGAGGGCGGAATATTCCGCGGTACCACCTCAGTTTACCGATTCCTCACGGAAGCGGCCTTACGGGTACAAAGGATCAATACCCACACGCTGTAACGTGCGTTTTCACGGCCGGACCTACTGCTTGATTTCAACCCGGCGGCTCAGGGATGTATTTTGCCCGGCAACCGCGCCTGCTCGCACCACCCGCAGGCTCTCTGAGCGTTTGTTTCGGGGTACTTCTTCCCTTCTCAGCTGTTAAAAACATTATAGACACAATCCACACGATTGTCAAGATTGCTGCTGCTCTGCCATTTGAAGCATCTCTTCCGCATTTTGAAGCATCAGCGGCGTTATGTTTTCTCCGCCCATAATCCGCGCGAGTTCACGACACCTTGCTTCCCGGTTCAGCCGATTGACCTGTGTGAAAGTACGGTTATCCCGAACTTGTTTGCAAATTAAAAAGTGTGTGTCTGCCAATGCGGCAATCTGGGCCAAGTGCGTCACACAGATCACCTGACGATTTTGGGAAACTTCCCGGAGTTTTAATCCCACTTTCTGCGCTGCACTGCCGCTGACTCCCGTATCGACCTCATCGAAAATCAGGGTGCCAATATCGTCCCGTCCGGCAAGAACCGTTTTAATCGCCAGCATAATTCGGGACAGTTCACCGCCGGAGGCTACTTTTGCAATCGGTTTCGCCGGTTCCCCTGCATTGGTCGAGATGTAGAATTCAATTTTATCGCATCCGGTCTCATTGACAGGAACCTGATCCTGGTGAATTTCAAACGTGACATTTGGCATATTTAAAAACTGAAGTTCGGATTTAACCTTTTCGGAAAAAGATTTCGCGGTTTCACACCGCCATGCAGAAATCTTGTTTGCGAGTTCTTCTGCCTGTGCGGCAAGCTTCTTGTATTTGGCCCGAAACTTCGCGGCATTTTCATCCGACAGTTCAATTGTTTGAAGTTCTGACTTACAGGTTTCAAGATAGGTAAGCATTTTTTTAACTGAATCACCGTATTTCAGCCCCAGACGATAAATTAAGTCGAGTCTTGCTTCAATTTCGTCCAGCTCAGTCGGATCGTATTCCAGCTGAGAGGTAAAATCGCGCATTTCTTCCCCGCAGTCCTCCAGGTCATAAGAAATGGTTTGCAAACGTTCTGCAAGGCCGTGCAGGTCCGGAAGAAAGCGTTGAGCATCATCCAGTGCATCGGCAGCCTGAGAAACAGCAGAAACGGCGCCGGGCATCTCTTCATCCCCGCTCAGTGCTGCTTTCGCCTGTGCGATAGCCTGTGCTACCCGTTCTGAATTGCGGTACAGGTTCTTTTTGCGGTTAAGATCTTCCTGTTCTCCCGGCTGAAAATCCGCCGATTCCAATTCTTTAATTTGATAAGTCAAAAGGTCAACCTGACGCGCTTTTTGGGCTTGATCCATCTGGCAGGACTGTAAGCCGGACTTTGCTTCCAGCATGGCATGATAAACTTTTTGATATTGCAAAAAGAGGTCATCCGGAAGACCCATACTGTCTAGATAACCAATATGTAATTCCGGAGATAAAAGGCCGTAGCTCTCATGCTGACCATGAATATTAATCAGCAGGTTCCCAATTTTTTTTAATGAGGAAACGGTGGCAGGGCGTGTGTTAATCCGGCAGGACGTTTTACCGTCATGTGAAATTTCACGCTGAAGGATGACCGTTCCGTCATCCTCTACGGAATAGCCAAGCTCGTGTATTTTATCGACGGCACGTCCTCTTTTTAATTGAAAAACAGCGGACACCAACGCATGCTTTGCCCCTGTGCGGATAAGCTCACGCGACGTTCTTTCCCCTAAAACCGCATTGATGGAATCAATAATAATGGATTTGCCCGCACCGGTTTCTCCGGTTAAAACATTAAAACCGGCACTGAAATCAATCTGTGCTTTTTCAATAACAGCGATATTTTCAATATAAAGCTGTAACAGCATGGCAATCACCTGACAAATTTTTTCAATTCAGAAGTTAATTGTTCCGCAGCGCTTTCATCTTTGACTAAAATAAAAATAGTATCATCACCCGACAGCGTACCGACGATATTGTCCCACTGAAGAGTATCCATTGCAGCACAGACCGCGTTTGCCATTCCTGACATACATTTAACCGCGATCATATTCTGCGCATAATCAACGGAAACGGCAGAGTCGGAAAAAAGAGAATAAAATTTCGTAGTATAGTCTTTTGACTCTTCCTGCGAAACGGTATAGCGGTATTTTCCGCTTGCAGTTAAAGACTTGATTAGGCGAAGTTCCTTAATATCGCGGGAAACGGTTGCCTGAGTGACTTCATATCCTTCTTCACGCAGGCGGCGAAGGAGTTCCTCCTGTGTATCAATAGAGTATTTTCCAATTAATTCTAATATCTTGGCGTGCCGCCGTTCCTTCATGGCCCGACTCTCCTCTCTCCGAGTTTATCAGTTACGATTTCATAAAAATTGTTATTTTTTAGCTTTAATATCTTTACAATACCGCGTGATTTTGAAAATTCAACTTTGGTACCGTCAGGTATTTTTAAAAAGATCTCCCCGTCAATGGTAAGAATAATTTCACTTTCGTAGTCAGAATGAGGATGAACGCTCAGTTTTGCATCCGGGCCAAACACTACCGGCCGGTTCAGCAAAGAATGAGGACAAATGGGAGAAAGAAGCAGACAATTCATTTGGGGATCAATAATCGGGCCGCCTGCGGAAAGAGAATAGGCCGTGGAACCGGTTGGCGTGGATACAATCAGTCCATCTGCACGGTAATCACATACTTTTGCCTCATCCAGCCGAACCTTAAAATCCAGAATTCGGGAGAGTGTGCCGCGGGCCAGAACCGCATCATTAAATGCGGTAAACCGTTTCTGCTTTTCCGCTAAATCAACACATACGTCCAACATCATTCGGTTTTCAATGGTATAATCGCCATTCGTCAGTTTTTCCAGGCAGTTCATTTCATCGGATTCCAATCCGGCAATAAATCCTAATCTTCCAATATTAATGCCGAGAATGGGTTTTTCAGCGGCGGCGGCGTTCCTGGCGCAGTGGATAATTGTGCCGTCCCCGCCCACGGCAATGATGATATCACAGCTGCGAATCATCTCTGCCGTATTGGAAAACAGCACGATTTTTTGATTCGGAAAAGTCGATTGAAACTCGGATTTCATGAAGACAATGATTTCAAGTTTCCGCAGTTTCTGAATCAATTTTCGGGTGTAATACACGGCGCGGTTTCGGCTCAAATTAGGAACGACCGCCACATTCAATTTGTTTCACCGCCATTCAACTTCCGATGTGATTCTGCGACCAACTCCTCAATCTCACAAGCAATATCGGTTGGTTGATCGGATTTCTGAAGGAACAGGAGGTATTCTATGTTGCCTTCCGGCCCTTTGACCGGGGAAAAAGTCAGGCCCAAAACAGAAAAGCCGTTTTCCAAAACAAAATTCACAATTTTTTTGATAACCTGCGCATGAATCTTTTGGTCACGAACAACGCCTTTTTTTCCAACATTTTCGCGGCCTGCTTCGAATTGCGGCTTAATCAGACAGACGGCCTGACCATTTTCAGATAAGAAGCGACGCGCTACGGGTAAAACCAGACGCAGCGAGATAAAAGAAACATCGACACTGAAAAAATCGATCGATTCCGGTACCTGTTCGGTTTTCAAATACCGGACGTTGGTCCGTTCCAAACTGACAACACGCGGGTCCGTGCGCAGTTTCCAGGCAAGCTGCCCGTATCCGACATCCACAGAATAAACTTTTTTTGCTCCATTTTGCAGCATACAATCGGTAAAGCCTCCGGTGGAAGCACCGATATCCATCGTTACTTTTTCCTTTAGATGAATGGGAAACAAAGCAAGTGCTTTTTCCAGCTTCAATCCGCCGCGGCTTACATAGGGAAGTCTTGGCCCACGCACTTCAATCTGAACTCCTACTGGGAAAGAAGTTCCGGCTTTGTCCTGCTTTTGCCCGTCAACATAGACTTTGCCTTCCATAATCACCGCTTTGGCTTTTTCTCTGCTGTCTGTAAGTCCCCGGTCGAAAACCAGGCAGTCTAATCTCTTTTTCTGTATCAATTTGAGCACTCCGATGTAATCAATTTGGCCATTTCTCCGGCGCTGAGCCCAAGCTGTTCCATCGCCTGAACCATTGTTTGATGCATAACAAAACCACGAATCGCACGAAGATGGAACTTGCCGGAATAGGAACTCTGGCTGAGAAGATAGGAAAAATATTCCCCGATTCCGCCCTGAGTAATTCCCTCCTCAAAGAAGTAAACAGCCTTTGCATTTAATACATTTTGAATTGCCGCCGGGTCGATCGGGAAAATTTGATTTAATTTTAAGATTCTGGTCTGCAAGCCCTGCCCTTTCATGAAAGCCATAGCCTGGCAGGCATTGGAAAACAGCCTGCCATAAGTAACAAGGACGATATCGGCAGAGTCATTTCCATAAAGGTCATACGGATTGCGGCTGCTATGAAAATCAAACGGCCTGAAGAGCTGCGTTCCCCGTGGATAACGTACGGCAGCGATTCCGTCACAGCCATAAATTGCCTGCTGTAAGCAGCTTTGCAGTTCATCGTAATAAGAAGGGGAATAAATCGTAATCCCTGGAACTGTTCTGAGAAAGGCAGTGTCAAAAATCCCCTGATGTGTCTCGCCGTCTTCCCCTACGATTCCCGCACGGTCTACCGCAAGTACCACTTTTGTTCTTTGCAGGGCCACATCGTGAATCAGTTGGTCATATCCGCGTTGTAAAAAGGAAGAATAAACTGCAAATACAGGAAGCATTCCGCCGCAGGCAAGCCCCCCTGCAAAAGTGATGGCATGTTCTTCCGCAATACCGGTATCGAAAAAGCGTTCCGGATATTGTTTGGAAAAATCTTTTAAGCCGGTTCCTTCCTGCATTGCGGCAGTTATGGCACAAATTCTGTTGTCCTCCGCCGCAAGGGAACATATTTTTTTGCCAAAAGCGGACGAAAAATTTTCTGGCGATTTTACAGCCTTTCCCGTTTCCACATTAAAAGAAGAAATCCCGTGAAAGGCTTTAGGGTTTTCCTCCGCAAAGGAATAGCCCTTTCCCTTCCGTGTAAGGACATGGATTAGAACAGGGTGCTGAATGCTTTTAACATTGCTGAATACTTCAATCAGCTTTGCCGTGTCATGACCATCAAACGGGCCGTAGTAGTAAAAGCCCATATCCTCAAAAATTGTACTGTTGTACAGCAGCTGTTTTAGGACGGACTTCGACTTTGTCAGCGCATGCCGGAACGGTCTGCCGAGACCGGGAAGATGGTCAAGAATATTTTCTATATTTCCCTTAATACGAAAATAAGAGGGCTTTGTACGGATACGCGCCAGATAACGGGCCATGGAGCCGACATTGCGGGAAATCGACATTTTATTGTCATTTAAAACAACAATAAAATTCTTATGAAGCCGTCCTGCATTATTCATTCCCTCATAAGCAAGGCCACCGGTCAGGGCACCGTCCCCTATTACAGAAATTACATGCCCCGGTTCGTCCTTTAACTGCTTTGCTGTAAAAATTCCAAGCGCTGCCGAAATAGATGTGCTGCTGTGCCCGGAAGTAAGCGGGTCATGTGGGCTTTCTAAGCGGTTCGGAAAACCCGAGATTCCGCCGCGCATCCGTATGGTTTCAAAGCGGTTCAACCTTCCGGTCAACATTTTATGGGTATAAGACTGATGCCCGACGTCCCATACAATTTGATCTTTCGGGGATTCAAATACACAATGAAGAGCAACCGTGAGTTCTACGACCCCAAGATTGGATGCCAGATGCCCACCGTTTGTTGAAATCGTTTGAATAATCTGTTCGCGGATTTCCGAACACAGTTGTTTCAACTGGCCGGAATCAAGCCATTGTAAATCTTGCGGTGAGGAAATTGATTGTAACAGGTGGCCCATAGAATCAACAGACTTTCTTTCGATTTGGAATTGCGTTTTGAATCTTTGCCGCGGTTAAGGTGTTCCTTAAAAGCATGGCAATGGTCATGGGACCTACTCCGCGCGGAACCGGTGTAATGGCAGATGCCACTTTGCTGACAGGTTCGAAATCGACGTCGCCGCAAAGTTTGCCGTTTTCGTCCCGGTCCATGCCCACATCAATCACGCAGGCACCCGGCTTGACCATATCGGCTGTAATAAATTTCGGTCTGCCCACCGACGCAACCAGAATATCCGCTCTGCGGCAGACATCGGCAAGATCTTTCGTTTTACTGTGGCAGACGGTAACCGTTCCGTTTGCATGCATTAAAAGCATCGCCATCGGCTTCCCAACAATATTGCTCCGCCCCACAACAACACAGTTTTTCCCCGCAACCGCTATTTTTTCCCGGCGGAGCATTTCCATGATTCCCGCGGGAGTGCAGGGCAGAAAACGATAATTGCCAATCATGATTCGGCCTACATTGGAGGGATGAAACGCATCCACGTCTTTCCACGGGTCAATTGTTTCAATCACGGATTCTTCATCCAACCCGTCCGGCAGCGGCATCTGCACAAGAATCCCATGAATTTCTTTTTTATGGTTCAGACGATTTACCAGATCGAAAAGTTCATCCTGGTGGGTCGTACTTGGCAGAGCATATTTTTCTGAATAGATTCCCGCCGCCGCGCAGGCCTTCTCTTTCAGGTTCACATAAGTCTGGGAGGCAGGATCGCTGCCGACCAAAACTACGGCAAGACCCGGGATAATGCCTTTTTGCTTCAATTCCTGAACTTCAAGTGCAATTTCCGCTTTAATTTCTGCAGAAATTGCCTGCCCATTAATCAGCTTTGCCATCTTCCGAATTCTCCTTCCCTTGTGGCGCTTCTTCCTCAGATGAAGCGTGAGTTTCTTCTTGAGCTTCTACCGTTCCGGTTTCGTTTTTATTTTCCAAATCCTGTTCAGTTTTCTCAAATTCTGCCTCTCCGGCATCTGCTGCTCTGACTTCTTCAGTGTCAGCAAAAATTGTGCTTGTTCCGTCGCTTATATTGCTTTCTTCAATTTCTTCCGGTTTGACTTTATCAACAATAGAGTTCAGTTCCATAATTTTGCGTGAACCGCAGCCGGTCAAAACCGTTCTGTTTCTGAAAACCACCAAAAGCACGATGGAGGCAATGACTGCGGCGGCTGCCACAACTTGAGAAACTCGAAGCGGAACAACCGGGGTAATCAGGCTGTCGGTACGAAGTCCCTCGATAAAAAAGCGCCCTGCTCCGTACCACAGGATATAAAGCAGAAAAATCTGACCGTCATATCTTCTGTATTTTCTGCTGATAATATGTAGCAGGATAAAACCAAGGATGCACCAGAGGGACTCGTACAGAAAGCATGGGTGTACCCCGTTTGCGGAGATCAGGTCTGTATTTTCACTGACCATTCTCCACGGCAGATTCGTTGCGGTTCCGAAAGCCTCTTGATTAATAAAATTGCCCCACCGGCCAATGGACTGTCCGATTAAAAAGCCAAGGGAAGCTAAGTCCAGTACGGCTGGAATAGGGAGCTTGCGGAATTTGGCCATCAGTGAACCAAACAGCAAGCCGCCGATAATGCCGCCGTAAATACCAAGCCCGCCGTTCCAGATATAAAAGATACTGACAGGATTATCGATATATTGACTGCTGGAATCAAACAAAACAAAATACAGGCGTGCTCCGATAACACCAAAAATAATTCCCACCATCACAACATCGATAAAGCGGTCAGAATCGACCCGGAACTTTTTGCAGCTCACCATTGCATAGAGAAACGCCAGCAGAAATCCGGTTGCAATAATAATTCCATACCAGGCAATCGGATGGCTCCCTATTTTAAAAGCAATGGGATTCAGGGTAACGTCGAAACCCAATCCCGGAAATTGAACATGATACATTTTGCACCACCATTTCTCCACGCAACACAAGTACTTCACAATTCGTCTCGCCGGGCTTCAGCGTGGAAAGCATCGGCGGTATTTAATTCTATTATTTTGGCAATACGACGGAAAGAGAAGAAAGTTCTGGGCGAAGCTGGTCTTCCAGTCTGGCCATCACAGAATTTTCATCCGCATCTGCTACCGCATCAAAATATTCAAATAATTCCCGCCCTGAAAATGCCAGCGAAACAAGAGAATTTGCAATGCTGCTCACATGGTTCAGCGAAGCGATATTTTTTCCGTAAACAGCCTTTTGGGCACGCTCGAAAATCTGGCGGTCAAATCCGTTTCTTCTAATACTCTCAATCTCTTTCTTGATCTCCTGCGCAACCCGCTCCGGGTCCTTGGATTCCCCAGAGAAAATAACGGAGGCATAGCCAGGCCCTTCAAAATATTCGTTTCCGAAAGACGCTTCATTAATTAAGTCCGCATCCAGCAGGCGGCGGAACAAAGGCGAGGCGTTCGAAGACAACGCTTCCAGCAGAATTTCGGTTTGGGCAATCTGCTTGGTGGAAGCTCGTTTTTCAGTATTGAGTTCTTTAAATCCCAATTCAAAAAGTGGTACGGCAACAGAAAGTTTTTGTTCCACCCTGGCTTTTACAATGTGATTCGGTTCTTTTTCAAAGATGCGGTCAATCTGAACGGACTTTGATGGTTTGAGCATTTTATCGCAGATTTCTGCCACTTTGTCCGGCTGAATGTTGCCGGCAATGCACAGGACCATATTGTTCAGATTATAAAACGTATTGTAACATTGATATAAAAGGTCCGGCGTGATTTTGGCAATGCTGTTTACCGTGCCGGCAATATCCAGCTTTACCGGGTGATTCTGGTAAAGCGCACCCAATAAGTTAAAAAGGACGCGCCATTGAGGGTCGTCGTCATACATCTTGATTTCCTGCCCGATGATGCCCTGTTCCTTTTGCACGGTTTGCTCTGTAAAATAAGGGGATTGAACAAAATCAAGCAGAATTTCTAAAGATTCATAGACTTTTTTCGTGCAGGAAAACAGATAGCATGTCATATCAAATGAGGTGTAAGCATTTGCCGATGCGCCGGTTCTCGCAAAACGTTCGAACGCGTCTCCATCCTTACACTCAAACATTTTGTGCTCCAGATAATGAGCAATTCCGGCCGGAACCCGCTGAGGTTCGCTTTCTTCCTGTATTTTAAAACAATTGTCAATCGAGCCGTATTTCGTTCCGAACACAGCGTAAGTGGAATTGTTTTTTTCCTTTGGATAAACGGTAACCGTCAGCCCGGAAGAATGTTTTCCGGTAAAATAATAATCCCCGGTACGGTCACTGGTTACTTTTTTCAGCCAATTCATCAATCTTTCACCCCGTTTCCTTCCAAGCGATAAACAGTGTCCAGCGTGACTTTTCGTGCTGCTTCCACAACCTGTTCATGCGTTACATTGCGGACTAACTCCGCTTCTTCCTCCGGCTTTTTGACCGCCGGACGAAATGTCTGCGAAAGGTACCAGGCCTCCAGCCCGTCAAGAGAATCGGAAAGAGTCCGGTAGCTGTTACAAAGGCTCAGTTTGGCAGTTGCCAAATCATTGTCATCAAAGCTGCCGTTTTGCACCTCTTCGAGTTGATGAAGGATTTCCTGCTTTGCCCGGTCGACATTCTTTGTTTCGACTCCGCTTTGAACCAGCATAATTCCCTTCATCGGGTTAAACATCGAACTGCAATAGTAGCAAAGGCTCAGTTTCTCACGAACATTTAAAAACAGCTTGCAGCTTGTTGTTCCGCCATAAATCGCATTAAAAAGCTTCATAGCGGGGACTTCAACGGATGGCTCCGCGCATGCGGTGCGGAAGCCCATTACCAGTTTGGACTGCACCACATCCATTTTTTCAGTGGTTTCAGCCATTTTCTGTACCGACGGAATCACTGTGTTCGGGCACAAAACAGGATTTGTTCGGGCCAGATTATGAAAAGCCGCGTAAAAATCGTGATAAATGGGTTCTGGGTCACAATCCCCAAGAACCATAATCTCCACCGGTGCGCGGTGAATCAAATTTTCCCATGCCGGTGTCAGTGCATCAAGCTGCAAATCCTTAATTTGCTGCCGGGAGCCACATCGGCTGAGTCCATACGGCTCTTTGGCACACATCAGCTGTTCACATTTTAGCTTGGCATACAATCGCTTATCATTAAATTCTGAATCCAGCATCTCGAGCATCTGCCGTTTTTCCTGGTTGAACCCTTCCAAGGAAAAGCAGCCGTTTTCGAGCGGCGGATCAAATATAATACTGCAAAGCAGTTTGGCGAGCTGTGCGGAAACAGGTTCGCCTTTTAAGGTATAACGGTCGGCAATTCCGGATGCGGATATCGATAAGACCTGAACATCCCCCAGCTTCTGTACATGAACGGATAGTGTTGCACCATAGAGTTCTGCCAGATGCGCATTTAATTTTGTAAAGTCGGGATATTTTCTGCTTGCGCGGCTTAGGAGAAACGGAAGAATAGAATTTGCGGAAACCGTTTCCTTTGTAAGAGGCCATAAAAAATGAACGGACATGCGAATTGTTTTAAAGCGTTCATCTCGAATACTGCTGAAATTCACGCCGTTACAAACAGCCCGCTGTTCAATTCCTATCATGTTAAAATTCATCTCCAAAACAGATTCGGTTAATCAAAAATAATTATACCACAACTCAACAATATAGAAAAGAATGATTCGCCAGGATTCCGTTAAAATTTAAATAATAGAAATGAAAGCGATTTGTTCTTCCTTGCCGATTTTCAAATGGAATGTTATAATGTTGTTTCATAAAAATAATAGAGGTGTCATTTTGAAGTTTCTGCAAAATCGGTCATTTGCTGCTGAATTGGGAATTGTCCTTGTCACTATGATCTGGGGAAGCAGTTTTGTTGTTGTAAAAAATGCAACGGATACCATCCCGCCTGAAGCAATCATTGTGTTTCGGTTTGGTATTGCATCCGTTTTTCTCTGTCTTTTCTTTTTTCGCCGCCTGAAAGAAATTCAGATATCCCATATCAAATGGGGACTGCTGATTGGTCTTCAAAATTTTATCGCATATGAATTGCAGACGGTTGGAGTAAAATACACAACCGCCGGGAACAACGCCTTTCTGACTGCCGTTTATTGCGTCATTGTACCGTTTTTATATTGGGCTGTAAAAAAGCAGAAACCGCGTCTTTTCCATCTGATATCGGCGTGTTTGTGCATGATTGGAGTAGGTCTGATTTCCATTAAAAGCGGGCTGTCCATCAATCCGGGAGATCTGCTTTCCCTTGCCTGTGGACTGTTTTTCGCCATTCAGATTGTAACTATCAGTATTCTAACCGAAAAAAATGACCCTATACTGCTCTGTATTACACAGTCGGTGGCAACCGTGATTTTTGCGTTGCCGTTTGCACTTCATTCCAGAAACTTTTCCGCTTTATTGCCGGCTCAATCCATTGTGTCTCTTCTTTACCTTGGGTTGATTGGGACCATGCTGACAACGGTTTTACAGACCATCTGCCAAAAATACACCCCGCCGTCGAAAGCGTCTTTAATTATGTCTTTGGAATCCGTATTCGGCACAATCTGTGGAATTATCTTTCTGCATGAATCACTCACGCTGCGTTCTCTTGGTGGATTTTTGCTGATTTTTCTTGCAATTCTTCTTTCGGAACGTGGGGATCTGCTGTTTGCTGTCAAAGAGAAGCTGAAAACACATCAAAGCAGTAAAACCCGGATATGATATAGCGGAAAGGCTCTCAGCATAAAGCTGAGAGCCTTTTGTGTATGGTTTGCTAATTAGAGCTTTTCCAATGATCCACGGATATCGTTGAGAATATCTTCTACATTTTCAATTCCAACGGACATACGGATCATATTCGGACTGATACCGGCAGCCTTCAGCTGTTGTTCGTTCAGCTGGCGGTGCGTTGTGCTGGCAGGGTGAAGAACGCAGGTGCGCAAATCTGCGACATGAATGACAATAGAGGCGAGTTTCAGGTTTTCCATGAACTTTGCCGCCGCTTCTCTTCCACCTTTTACCCCAAAGGAAATCACGCCGCAGGTGCCGTGGGGCATATATTTCATGGCTAGTTTATGATACTTGCTGCTTTCCAGTCCAGGGTAATTGACCCATTCAATTTTATCGCTGTTTTCCAAGAACTGTGCAACTTTCATTGCATTGGAACAGTGACGTTCCATGCGAAGCGCAAGCGTTTCCAGGCCAAGATTCAAAAAGAAAGAATTCATTGGCGAAGACTGTGCGCCAAGGTCGCGCATTAAATGAACGCGTGCTTTCACAATATATGCGCTTTTGCCAAACGCTTTTGTATAGATTGTGCCGTGATAGGATTCGTCGGGTTCGGTCAACATCGGGAATTTTCCGTTTTCCCAGTTGAATTTACCGCTGTCTACAATGACTCCGCCGATTTGCAGTGCATGACCATCCATATATTTGGTGGTAGAATGCACAACGATATCCGCTCCGAATTGGAAAGGATGGCAGTTAATCGGCGTTGGGAAGGTGTTGTCTACAATCAGCGGAACCCCATGTGCATGGGCAGCTTTCGCAAACAGCTCCAAATCCGTTACAATCAGGGACGGATTTGAAAGGGTTTCTGCAAAAACACAGCGCGTATTCTCTTTGAATGCCGCATTCAATTCCTCTTCGGTACAATCAGCGGAAACAAAAGTGCATTCAATTCCCATTTCTCTCATTGTTTTATTAAATAAATTAAATGTTCCGCCGTAAATTGCACTGCAGGCTACAAAATGGTCCCCCGCATGGCAGACATTCATCACAGACATCAGGGAAGCAGCCTGACCGGCGGAAGTCAGCAGTGCTCCTACGCCGCCTTCCAGAGCCGCAATTTTCTTTTCTACAGCATCGACGGTAGGATTGCTGATTCTGGTATAAAAAAAGCCGTCTGACTTTAAATCGAAGATTTCGCCAAGCTGCTGGGCACTGTCGTATTTAAAGGTTGTACTCTGAACTATCGGAAGGACTCTCGGTTCCCCATTTTTCGGTTCATATCCTGCATGAATACAGTCCGTATCAATATGATATCCCATTTCTCTTTAAAACTCCTTTTGTTTGAATATGTCTGACCGTCTAGTATTTTATCCATATAAATTTGAAAAAGCTGATTTTATAAAATTAATACAAGTATCTGCTAAGGTCACAACAACCCAGACCAAGATAAGAAACGCAATGGCTGATGCAATGCGAACAAAAATACGCTTTCTGCGGCTCATGGAACCCGACTCCAGGTCTTCTTCCTGCGTTTGCACCTTATCCGGTTTAGAAGTTCCATTTTCGCCCAGTACTCCGATCCCTATCAGAATCTCCTCGCAGTGCTCCATTTCCCCGTACGGCACAAAAACATGATAGAGCGAGCTTGGCATTCTTCCATACAAAACAGAAGGCGGCGCACCGGGCCCGCACATTCGTTCTTCATGTGGAATACCGCTCTCATCAAAAGCAGCACGAATCATACTGCATTTCAACTCATCCGCCGTACAAATCAAAACAGGGTCGTTTGCCTGAACCTCGCGCAGCTTTTTACTGCCGCAGGATGGGCATGCGACCCCTGTTTTGGCCAGAACCTGACATTTGGAACAGTAGCACATTGATTTCACTTCCATTTCTTTTCACATCATAACAAGTTTTACATGGAATTTCAAGTATTTTCCCTACTGCCAAATAGGTTGAATCTGTTCTCCTTTTAGCGCAACCAGAGCAGTGGGCAGAATCAGACTGAATTCGGCAACTGCTGAATTTGGTTTTTGCCCAGGATTATCCTGATGCATGGGAACAAAGTAAATATGTTTTCTATTCATTAATCTTCCAAGATTCTGTGCAGAAGCTGCAAGCGCATCGTTAGTTGCCGGTGCAAGGACAACCGGAATGCCAATTCTAAGGCACGATTTTACCGCCATGGTGACCGCGGTGTCTGTAATGCCATTTGCCAGTTTTGCCAGTGTATTGCCGGTACAGGGCGCGACAATCATCAGGTCTACCAACTTTTTCGGACCGATTGGCTCTGCTCCTACAATGCTTGTAATAACCTCTCTGCCGCAAATCCCACTGACTTGCTGAACGAAATCTTTCGCATTTCCAAAACGCGTATCGGTAGAAGAAGCATTTTCAGACATAATCGGTAAAAGGTGATACCCTTTATCCGCAATTTTTTTCATCTCTTCTAACACGGTGCCGAACGTACAGTACGACCCGCACATGGCAAACCCAAAAGTCATCTCATTCAAATTCAAGGCGCTGTCCCTCCTTTAACATGTGATAAATGGTATCCTTTATGATTTCCCCCGCAGCTTTTGGCGCAATCTTGCCGGGAAGTGCAAGCGCCTGAATGACGCAAATTCCCTTTTCTTTTGCCGCAGTCAGGTCTATGCCGCCCGGCAAAGAGGCCAAATCAATCATCAATGGACAGCCTTTCATTTCCATGAGCACCGAACGGCTGAACACAAAAGCGGGGACTGTGTTAAAAACAAGGTCATATTTCCCTTCTCCCGCCTGCTGTGTCAGCACAGCAGAATAGCCGCAGGACTTGATCCAAGCAAGATCAGGGAGCTTTCGCGCACTGACGGTTACGTTTGCCCCAATTCCCCGAAGCATCCATGAAAGCACTTTCCCAATTCGTCCGAAGCCGGTTACCAGGCAGTGACTGCCGTTTAACGTGCCTGGAAATTCCCGGATTGCAATTTCAATTGCTCCTTCCGCTGTCGGAACTGCATTTTTTACAGCAAATTCTTCCCGCAGGCTATAATCGTGGGTATCAAAGGTTTGCCAAAGCGTGCTTGTCTGTGAAAGATGTTCCATTCCGCCGCCAAATACCCGTTTCTTATAAAAAAGTTTTGCAAAAGCATCATTCAGGACAATTTTTTCGTTGCTGTAATCCATTTTTAAATGGACCCCGTCCCTCGTAACCGGTAAAGGAAGAATGATATTTTCGCAGCTTTTTACGGTGTCTTTTAAATCTGCCTTTTTAATCTTTCCCAAAAAGTCCACGTTGTCAAAGCCGAAGGCAGTAACCGCATATCCGTCTGAAGCAATGGATTCCGCCATTGCAATCTGCCGTGCATCACCGCCCAAAACCCCAAAGCCGCTTTCAAACTTCATGCAAGCACCTCTCTTTCATTCTTTTCACATATTATGGAAAGCAATGCGGCGGTGTGATTTTAATAAAGAACTGCAAAAATATATTTTCTGTTGCATATCTTTCAAAAGATGATTATTATAAATATGTTTGACAATATACTTATTTGAGCGAACTCATCGCAAAAAAGACGGTAAGGAGTAAGACGAATGGAATATAACGACATTCTGTCGAAGGTTAAAAAAATACATTTTATTGGAATCGGCGGTTCGGGTATGTGCCCGATTGCCGAAATTCTACTTCACCGGGGATTTGAATTGACCGGTTCCGACATCAGTGAATCGGATACGCTGGAACGCGTTCGTTCCTACGGTATTCCTGTTTTTATGGGTCAGAAAGCAGAAAATATTAACGGTGCTGAGCTGGTGGTTTATTCTGCCGCTGTAAAACAGGATAACCCGGAGCTGGTAGCGGCTCGAGAACAAAATATTCCCGCAGTGGAACGTTCCGTCATGCTTGGAATGGTAACGCGGCGTTACCGAAACGCTGTGGCTGTTTCCGGAACCCATGGAAAAACGACGACGACCGCCATGATCACCCAGATTCTTCTGGGAGCTGGGAAAGACCCTTCCGCCATCATAGGCGGCAAGCTTCCTCTTATCAAAGGAAACGGGCGTGTGGGCCATTCAGATACCATTGTGTGTGAAGCCTGCGAATACGTTGATACCTTTCTTCAGCTTTACCCATCCATTTCTGTTATTCTGAATATTGACAACGATCATCTGGACTATTTCGGTACCGTGGAGAACACAATTCATTCTTTCCATCGCTTTGCCGAACAGACCTCTCAGCTGATTGTGGCAAACGGGGATAATGAAAACACCAAAAAAGCGGTTGAGAATATTCAAGGCCGGGAAATTGTGACCTATGGTTTTGGGCATGATAATGATTATTACGCAGATGAAATCAGCGATTCCATGCGGGCACGCGAACAGTTCAGCGTCTTTCATCACGGTAAAAAGTTAACCCAAGTTGCACTGAGCGTTCCAGGCAAACATAACATCTACAATGCGTTGGCTGCCTTTGCAGTTGCAGATGCTTTGGGTGTGGACGCACCGATGATTGCGGAACATCTGCATCGGTTTACCGGGGTTCACCGCCGGTTTGAACGTCTAGGCGAATTTGGGGGAGTGATGGTTGCGGACGATTTTGCCCACCACCCAACCGAGGTGGAGGCAACGTTGACCGCAGCAAAACACATGGGCTTTGCTCGCGTCTGGGCGGTTTTTCAGCCGCACACATATTCCAGGACTTATCTTCTTCTAAACGAATTTGCACAAGCACTTCAAATAGCGGACCGGGTGGTTCTGTCGGAAATTCTGGCGGTGCGTGAAACAAATACGTACAATATTTACGCAAAGGACCTTGCCGCAAAAATTCCAGGCAGTATCTGGTTTAAGACATTTGATGAAATTGCCGGTTATATGGTAGAAAATACAAAAGACGGAGACTTGATTTTGACCCTTGGCGGCGGCGATGTTTATAAATGTGCAAATTTGATTGTTCAAAAACTTCAAGACAAATATGAAAAATAAGACTTGGATTCCTGTTATAACCGTACAAACAGCAGACTGAATGTTTGAGCAAAACGGTATTTCAGATCAACCTGTTTCAACACAAGTTACGATACAAATGCAGCACTCTCCCTTACAATGAAAGGGAGAGTGCTGCATTATGTTACCGAGAGTCTAAAATTTTACAATAATAATGCTATGTTTGCTTTTTTCGGCGCATGATTTGCTGCATGGGAAAAGGCCATGGCGATTCGCCATGGCCAGGGAAAAAATATGGAAAAAAGCTCTTGTTATCCATTTTGTCCGTAATAAGCGTGAGCCCCATGTTTGCGCAAGAAGTGTTTGTCAAGCAGCTCCTGCTGCATCGGTTTCGCCGGAGCAGCGGCAATCTGCCGCGTATGCCATGCCATCATGGCTAATTCTTCCAACACGACGGAATTATGCACCGCTTCGCAGCAATCTTTGCCCCAGGTAAATGGCCCGTGAGAATGCACCAGAACGGCAGGGATATCGGCGGGGTCTTTTCCTTTAAAAGTTTTCACAATTACATTTCCGGTTTCTGCTTCATAGGCACCCTTGATTTCTTCCGGAGTCATTTTTCTGGTACAGGGAATCGGCCCGTAAAAATAGTCGCCGTGCGTCGTTCCATAAGCCGGAATGGACTGCCCAGCCTGTGCCCAGATCGTTGCCCAGCGGGAATGAGTATGGACGATTCCTCCGATTGAAGAAAAGTTTCGATACAGAACACAGTGTGTCGGCGTATCGGAAGAAGGATTAAGTTGACCTTCGACCTTTTCCCCATTCAGATTTACCACAACCATGTCCTTTGGTTTGAGCCTGTCATATTCTACGCCGGAGGGTTTAATGACAAACAGCCCTGATTTCCGGTCGATTCCGGAAACATTTCCCCATGTGAATACCACCAGATTGTGGGCAGGAAGCTGACGGTTTGCCTCACAAACCTGTTCCTTTAATTCTTCCAGCATTTAGAATCATCCTTTCCGGATTACTTTTTGAGCTTCCAGACCAGATCGTTCCAGGTCAACTCCTTGCGAAGTTCGTTGATCTTGGTTTCCCTGCCGATATGAATAAACTCAATATCCATGATTTCAGCAAAATCACGCAGTTCTTCCGCTGTAAGCGAATAACTGATAACAGAATGGTGAGCACCGCCCGCGTAAATCCACGCTTCCGCGGAAGTCTGAAGATTCGGGAGCGGTTTCCAGAGAACGGCTGCCACCGGAAGGTTCGGCATTTCGTGAATCTGCTTTTGACATTCCACATCATTTACAATCATACGGAACCGGTCGCCCATATCAATGATTGTTGCAAGCACAGCCGGACCGGACTTTGCTTTGAAGGTCAGGCGTGCCGGGTCTTCGCGGTCTCCGATTCCAAGAGGAACCACCTTGATTTTGGGGCGTTCCGCTGCGACAGTCGGGCATACCTCCAGCATATGGGAACCCATATTCATGCCGCATGCCGGGTCAAAGTTGTAAGTGTAATCCTCCATAAACGCTGTGCCGCCGGTACAATCGGCCGTCATGAGTTTCATAATGCGGCAGAGCGCTGCGGTTTTCCAGTCGCCCTCCCCTGCAAATCCGTAGCCCAGGCGCATCAAATCCTGTGCGGCAAGGCCGGGCAGCTGGCGGAGCTGCTGTAAATCCTGGAAATTGGTATGAAAAGCACCAAATTTTTCTGATTCCATGAATTTGCGAAGCGCCACTTCTTCCCGCGCCTGATAGCGTACGGCTTCAAGACGATCCGTTGCCATATCGTAAACTTCTGCGTATTGTTCCATCTGGGCGTCAATTTCATCCTCGGTGACGGCTTCCACCAGGCGGATCAGATCGCCGACACCGTAATGGTCAACCTGCCATCCGAATTTGATGTGTGCCTCAACCTTATCGCCGTCCGTCACAGCCACTTCACGCATATTATCACTGATGCGGAGCACGCGCAGCCTGCGGCTTTCAAACGCACCCACCGCCGCACGCATCCAGCGGCCCATACGGTCACGCATTTTGGCATCCTTCCAGTAACCGGAAATTACCTTCTGCGGAATGCGCATACGCGCCAGAATAAATCCATGCTCCCTGTCACCGTGAGCAGACTGATTCAAATTCATAAAGTCCATGTCGATGCTGTCCCACGGAATGTCGCGATTGAATTGTGTATTGATGTGAAGCAGCGGTTTCTGCAGGACAGAAAAACCGCGAATCCACATTTTTGACGGAGAAAAGGTGTGCATCCAGGTAATAATTCCCGCGCACTGGGGGGCATTATTTGCTTCTGTAATCACCTGATAGATTTCATCGGAATTGCGCACCACAGGCTTAAAAACCAAGGTGCATGGAATGGATGGGTCCGTGTTCCACTCGTCTACCATCGTTTTGGAATGCTGATCAACGGTTTTCAGTACATCGTCCCCGTAAAGATCCTGGCTGCCAACCACAAACCAGAATTCATATTTTTTTAAAGCTGCCATATGTAGCCTCCGTTTATTCCAAATTTGAAGAATTGCTTTAATGATTTTCTTTTATGGATTTCAGGCGCTTCATCACATCATTTTTGCCACGGCCAAAATAGTCATGCAGGATACGATATTCCCGGAACAGCGCATTATATCGTTTTGAGTTTTCGGGGATTGGATCATAGATGGTGTCTTTGATTTTTCCCATTGCGCGAGCTGCGTCAAACACGCTGTCATAGCCGCCGGCTTCCTTTCCCGCAGCAACAGAAGCAAAAATTGCGGAGCCGAGCGCAGGTCCTTGAAGGGAACCCGCGATCTTCACGGGCATTTGAATCACATCAGCATAAATCTGCATGGTCATCGGATCCTTCTGCGAAATTCCACCAGAAGCGAAAAATTCTTCGACCGGAACGCCATGTTCACGGTAATTTTCAATAATCATGCGTGTGCCGTAGGCGGTTGCCTCAATTAACGCACGATAAATTTCCTCCGGCTTGGTCTGGAGCGTCATGCCCACCATCATACCGCTCAGATCAACGTCGACCAAAACCGAACGGTTTCCGTTCCACCAATCAAGCGCAAGCAGTCCGCTTTGCCCAGGACGCAGCCGTTCTGCTTTTTCCCGCAGATACTGATGAATGTTTTTGTTTTGCCGCTGCGCCTCCGCACGATAGGAAGCCGGCAGGCAGTTGTCGATAAACCACGCAAAATGGTCCCCAACACAGGACTGTCCGGCTTCATAGCCAAAATAGCCCGGCATGACACCGTCTTCCACTACACCGCACATTCCCGGAACCTGATGTTCCTCTTTTCCCATCATAATATGGCAGGTAGAAGTTCCCATAATAGCAAGCATTTTGGACGGCCCGTCTATTCCAACCGCAGGCACACACACATGTGCGTCCACATTGCCGACAGCGACCGCGGTACCTTCCCTTAGACCGGTGAGCTTTGCCGCTGCCGAGGTTAGTGTGCCCGCCCTGTTTCCAAGCGGAAGAATATTTTTAGAAAGCTTTTCTTCCACCACATGCTCAAGCTTCGGATGTAGGGCCTTGAAAAAATCGCTGGAGGGATAACCCGAACGCTTATTCCAAATTTCCTTGTAGCCCGCTGTGCAGGAATTGCGGGTTTCTTTTCCGCAAAGCTGCCAGATAATCCAGTCCGCCGCTTCGATAAAACGGTCCATCGCGTCATAGATTTCCGGGTCTTCTTCAACAATCTGCATGATTTTTGGAATGGCCCATTCCGAAGAAATTTTCCCCCCATAGTTTTGCAGCCACGGTTCGTGCCTTGCCGCCGCAATGTCATTCAGGCGGTTTGCCTGATCCTGCGCGGCGTGGTGTTTCCAGAGCTTTACATAGGCGTGCGGTCGGTTTTTATACGCCGGAAGAAAGCTTAACGGTGTTCCATCCGATTTGACCGGTAAAACGGTGCAGGCTGTAAAATCCGTTCCAATTCCGATTACATCATCCGGAGATACACCGGATTTCTTCAGGACCGCCGGAACTGTCTCGGCCAGCACATCAATATAATCCTGCGGGTCCTGCAGAGCCCAATCATGGCCGAGCGGTGTTCCGTCCGGCAGAGCTTGATCCATGACCGCATGCGGATACTCATAAACAGAAGAAGCAAGTTCCTTTCCGGTCTGAATCTCCACTAGAACCGCCCGGCCGGAAAGTGTGCCATAGTCAATTCCTACTGTATATTTCGACATAACAACATCCTCTATCAAGAAATGTACGTACAACTTTGTTGAAAACAGAAAGGCCTTTCAGCCTGTTTCTGCCTTTTGCCTACGCCAGCGTTCTGACGGACTTGCGTGTTACAATCGTCGGTTCAAAATCAACCGTAGCTTTAAATGTATGATCCTGTATCAGGTGCAGAAGGTTTTCCGCCGCGACTTTTCCCAGCACATTCATCGGATGAGCGACAGAGGTAAGAGGAATCTCACAAAGCTCGGCAAGATCGGAATTATCAAAACTTACCAGAGACAGATCATCCGGAACTGCGATGCCGTTCTTTTTCATAATGTCCACCATTTGCATGGCAATTTCATCGTTATAGCAAATTAGAGCGGTGCAGTCCTTGACACGCCGCAGGATAATTTCCGGAAACTGTGTCAGGTCTGGGATATCCTCCGTAGAATACCAGAGCACATTTTCATCATGAATCTCATACCCCGCTTTCAGCAGAGCATCTAAATACCCGGCATAGCGCAAATGCCCCTGGTGGTCATCCGACTTGAAAATTCCCGCAATCCGCTTGTGGCCCGCATTGATGAGGTGCTGCGCGGCAATTTGGCCAGCCATGCGGTCGTTCATGGATACATGTGGTATCTTAATGCCCGGATAGGTACTGTTAATAAACAACACCGGAATTCTTTGCCGTTGGATTTCCTCATAAATTTTAAAGTTTGGATTTGGCAGGCCGCTTTGGGTCGGTTCAATAATCATCCCGTCCACGCCTTTTTCCAACATAGAGCGCAGGACTCTGCTTTCGTTCTGAACCTTGTTGTGTGTAAATGTAAGCTGCATGGAGTAACCGGCCGTTGTCAGTACGTTTTCAATTCCACGGATAATCTGAGGAAAAATGTATGCGCCCACATAAGTAGTGGCCACACCGATGGTCATGGTGGGTTCCCGCTTGGCAGATGCGTTGAAAATGATATAGGTACCGCTGCCCTGCCGGCTCTCAAGATATTTGTCCTGTACCAGAATATTGATTGCCTGCCGAACCGTCTGCCTGCTGATCCCGAACATGGAGCCCAGCTCGTTTTCGGAATACAGCTTTTCACCGTATTTGAGTTCTCCCATTTCGATTTTATTTTTGATCCAAGTAACCAGAGTCATATATTTGGGCATTTCCATCACAGTGCTGCCTTCCTTTTCGTTATGTTTTAGATATTCCTGAATTATGATACAAGGATCTACTCTCAGTTGTCAATATAGTTGAACAGCACTGGCAAATGAATCAAGAAGCCTTTTTTTTCGAAATCAAGTCGATTGTGACTGCACCCAGAAGGACAAGACCCTTTACGACTCTCTGAATATCGACCGACCAGCCAATCAGTGACATACCATTGTTCAGCACGCCCATGATCAGAGCACCGACAACCGCGCCGATAATGGTACCGCTTCCGCCAAGCGCGGCAGCGCCGCCTATGTAACAGGCTGCGATCGCATCAAGCTCAAATCCTTCGCCGGCTTTCGGTGTGGCCGAAGCATTTCTGGCGGAAAGGACAATGCCGGCTAAAGCACTCATCAGGCCCATACTCACATAAATCCAGAACATCACTCTCTGGGTTTTGATGCCGGAAAGCTTTGCCGCCTTCGCGTTGCCTCCCACAGCATAAATTTGGCGCCCGGGAACTGTGTTGTTGGTAATGAAGGTGTAAATTATAATCAATACCAGCATCAGTGCAAGAACGACCGGAAGTCCATTGTAACAGGCAAGCTTGATGGTAAAGAAATTAATAATAAAGATGATAATAACAAGTTTTAAAATTTCCTGCCACGCGGCCGGCACTTCGAATCCATAGGATTTTTTCTTGTTAATGGAACGGATTTCCATGTAAATAACAATCAGGGAAGCAATTACGCCGACCAGAATGGAAAGCAGTTCAACCTTCTGACCGCCGATATAGGTATAAATTTCAGGAAGATAGCCCGCACCAATCTGTACATAACCTGTTGGCAGCGGGCCCTTTGTCTGACCGCCGAGAATAACCATGGTAAGCCCGCGAAAGACCAGCATGTTTGCAAGAGTCACGACGAATGCCGGAACATTCAGGTACGCGATAAAAAATCCCTGCCACGCTCCAATCAGAAGGCCGCACAGCAAAATCATCAAAAACGACACGGCAATTGGAAGATGAAAGTCTAAAACCATAATGGCACAGGCGGCGCCGGTAAAAGCAACCACGGAGCCAACGGAAAGGTCCACATTGCCGGTTAATACACACAGCAGCATGCCGACTGCAAGAATAACGACATAGCTGTTTTGCATAATCAGATTGTTAACATTCATTGAGCTGATATTTTTACCGCCTGAAAGCAAACTAAAGATAAAATAAATCAAAATAAGAGCAATCAGCATCCCGTATTGCTTTGCATCTATACTTCCGGATTTTTTCTTTGCAAGCTTTGAATGGCTCATATCGCCTGCTTCTCCCTTCTGGTATGTGACATAATGATTTTCATAATCATTTCCTGGGAAAAATCTTTTTTATCCAATTCACCAGCTATTTCGCCCTGATTCAGAACATAAATCCTGTCGCAGACACCGAGCAGTTCCGGCATCTCGGAGGAAATGAAGATAACCGCCTTACCTGCTTTTGCAAGGCTGTTGATAATCTCATAAATTTCATATTTTGCACCTACATCGATTCCGCGTGTCGGTTCATCCAAAATCAAGACATCGGGGTTGGCAAGAATCCATTTGGAGAGAACGACTTTCTGTTGGTTTCCGCCGGAAAGCGACCCTGTAATCTGTTTAATAGAATTTGCTTTAATATTGAGCTTTCCACGGTATTCTTCAGCAGCTACGATTTCTTCGTTCCGATCAATAACCCAATGACGGGAAAATCGGTCTCTCAGACTGGAGAGCGTCATGTTCCAGCGAACATCGTTGATTAGAACCAGCCCGTAATTTTTCCGGTCTTCCGAAGCATAGGCAATCCCGTTGCGGATTGCCTCCTGGACATCGTGCAAAACCAGTTTCTTTCCGTCTTTATAAATCTCTCCAGAAATTTTGCTTCCGTAAGATTTTCCGAAAATGCTCATTGCAAGCTCTGTGCGCCCAGCACCCATTAGTCCCGCAAAACCGACAACCTCGCCCTTTCTGACATTGAAATTGACATCTTTAAGCATAACACGTTCAGAATCGTCCGGATGGTGTACCGTCCAGTTTTTGACTTCGAACGCAACGTCGCCCAGCTCGCTTTCGCGGGGCGGATAGCGGTTGGTCAGTTCACGGCCGACCATCCCTTTAATGATCCGGTCCTCGTTCAGGTCATCCTGCCCTTTTTTCAGCGTTTCAATTGTTTTACCGTCGCGGATTACGGTAATGCTGTCCGCTACCTGGCTCAGTTCGTTCAGTTTATGAGAAATCATAATGCAGGTAATGCCGCGTTTCTTCAGCCCCAGTATAATATTGAGCAGCTTTTTGCTGTCTTCATCATTCAGAGAAGCGGTC
The DNA here is from genome assembly GCA_022650485.1 of Oscillospiraceae bacterium. Lineage (GTDB taxonomy): Bacteria > Bacillota > Clostridia > Oscillospirales > Acutalibacteraceae > Caproicibacter. The sequence goes on from JALCPP010000001.1 coordinate 265,420, forward strand.
GGTTCGTCCAGAATCAGCAACTCTACTTTTTTTGCCAGGGCTTTCGCAATTTCTACCAGCTGTTGCTTGCCAACACTCAGTTTATTAACCGGTAGATTTACATTTTCGCCGGAAAGGCCGACTTTTTCCAGAATCTCTTTCGACCGTCGTCTTGTCTGGCTCCAATCGATCACATTTTTAATATTTGTAATTTCATTGCCGAGAAATACATTTTCCGCAATCGAAAGATAAGGGCTTAAGGCAAGCTCCTGATGGATAATAACAATCCCTTTTCGTTCACTGTCCCTGATATCGCGGAATTTACATTCCTTGCCGTTATAAATAATTTTACCGGAATAATCGCCATAGGGGTAAACAGCGGACAATATGTTCATTAGGGTGGATTTTCCTGCTCCATTTTCCCCGCAAAGAGCATGAATCTCGCCTCGTTCCACCGTAAGGTTGACATCGTCCAAGGCTTTTACCCCGGAAAATTCCTTTGTGATATGTTTCATTTCCAGGATGACATCAGCCATGCTACGCACCTCGCTCCTGTTGTATTAATAATTTGAGCGACAGTTGTGACACTGCCGCCCAAACTTTCAATCTTAAACAAATCAGGAAATATCAGATTCCTTATAATACTCGGAATCAATCAACTCTTTTTGGATATTTTCCTTTGTGATTGCAACAGGCGTGCACAGATAAGACGGGACAACCAGTTTCCCGTTGTTGTAGGATTTAGTGTCGTTAATTTCCGGCTCTTTGCCCTCCATCACGGCCTGAACCATGGTAACACACTTTGACGCAAGCAAACGGGTATCCTTAAAGACCGTCATGGTTTGTTTGCCGGATTTGATATTTTTAATCGCCATTGTTTCAGCGTCCTGGCCGGTAATGACAGGCCACTTTGTGCCTACCTTGTAGCCTGCACCTTCCAGAGCGGCTGCAATACCATAAGAAATACCGTCAAACGGGCTCAGAATAACATCAACATTTTTACCGGTGCTGTAATAGCCGGACAAAATGTTTTCCATCCTTTTCTGAGCGCTTTCCTGCGACCAGCGCAGAGTGCAAATCTTGTCAAAATCAGTTTGACCTGAAACAACGTTCAGCTTTCCATTGTCTATATAGGGCTGAAGGACTTCCATGGCACCGGTGTTGAGGAAGTGCGCGTTGTTATCATCCGGGGAACCCGCAAACAATTCGATGTTGAAGGGTCCCTTTCCTTCTTTTAAGCCCATTTTTTCTTCTATGTATGTACCAATCAGTGTGCCGACACCCTTGTTATCGAAAGTTGCGTAGTAAGAAACTGCATCAGTATCCATAAGCAGACGGTCATATGCAATAACCGGAATATTATTTTTCTTGGCTTCTGCAAGGGCATTTACCAAAGCACTGGAATCAATGGAGGCTACTACCAGGCACTTTGCGCCGCCTGTAATCATATTCTCAATCTGAGAAACCTGCGCCTGAACATCGTCTTCCGCATACTGCAGGTCAACGGTATAGCCCAGTTTTTCCAATTGGGCTTTCATGTTGTTCCCATCGCGAATCCAACGTTCAGAGGATTTGGTCGGCATAGCAACACCGACTTTTTGACCTTTTGCCGCCCCGGAAGGCTGCACTTTGTCAGAAGCAGCAGGCTGGGCATTCGCCGCCTGCGATGTGCTCGGTGCCGAGTCACACGCCGTGGTTGCCAAAAGCATACATGCTGCAAGAACAATCGCCATCAGTCTTTTGGTCCTTTTCATTCTCTCTCGCTCCTTACATGTTATTAGAACAACTTTTTATAAAACCGCAATTTACAGCGGAAATATAACATGTATACAGTTATATTTTGATATACGCTCCATTTGTATTTACAATATACATTAAATCATTGAACATGTCAATATAAATTTCGTTATTTTTAAATATAAATTCATATATTTGTATGTACAAGTTGTACTATTACAAGTTAAACTTGGTTGTTCTTTATCAGGATAATCCAAATTTCAGTGTTAACTCAGATTTAGCATACAGATATTCAAACGGTTGTAAAAACCAAGGGGAAATATTAAGCCACGAAAGGAGAAAGTAGGACCCTAATCACGTTGGTAACATCGATCAATTCGTAAAGCTGACTGTCCGGAAAGATCAAAAAGGGTATAAAAAATAGCGGCGGAATTTTCCGCCGCATCCATTTATATAGTTTAGAGCCGATAACCGGCTTCTGTTTCTTCTATAGTAAAATCTTTTTCAGGTACTGCCCAGTATAAGATTCCGGCACCTGTGCCACTTCTTCCGGTGTACCAACAGCAACAACCTGTCCCCCGGCGTTTCCACCTTCCGGCCCAAGATCGATAATATAGTCCGCTGTTTTAATGAGGTCAAGATTATGCTCGATCACAAGGACTGTATTTCCGCCATCCACGAGTTTCTGCAGTACTTCGATCAGCTTATGCACGTCCGCAATATGCAGACCGGTTGTTGGTTCATCCAGAATATAAATGGTGCGTCCGGTCGAGCGTTTTCCAAGCTCTGCCGCCAGCTTAACGCGCTGCGCTTCCCCACCGGATAAAGTGGTTGCCGGCTGGCCTATTTTCACATAGCCGAGACCCACATCGTAAATTGTCTGCAGTTTTCGAGCAATGCGTGGAATTTCTGAAAAGAACGCAAGCCCCTCTTCCACGGTCATCTCGAGCACATCGTAAATGCTCTTTCCTTTATATTTGATTTCGAGCGTTTCCCGGTTATAGCGTTTTCCCTTACATACATCGCAGGGAACATAAACATCCGGCAAAAAGTTCATCTCAATTTTGATAATGCCGTCACCCTCACAGGCTTCGCACCGTCCACCCTTCACATTAAAAGAAAAGCGGCCCGCTGTGTATCCGCGCAGCTTTGCGTCCTGTGTCGCGGCAAATAAAGTACGAATATCCGTAAACACACCGGTATAGGTCGCGGGGTTGGAACGCGGTGTACGACCGATAGGCGACTGGTCAATCTGAATCACCTTATCCAATGCGCTTAATCCGGTAATCTTTTTAAACGAACCCGGCCGGGCCTTTGCCCGATTTAATTTTTCCGCGAGATATTTATAAAGGATTTCATTAATCAGCGAAGATTTTCCTGAACCGGAAACACCGGTAACACAAATAAACTCACCCAGCGGAAACTTTACGTTAATATTTTTCAGGTTATTCTGCGATGCGCCGAAGACAGAAAGTTTTTTCCCGTTTCCCTTCCTGCGTATTGCTGGAATTTCCACTTTTTTGCGGCCGCTCAGGTACTCGCCCGTAACGGAGTTTTTGCATTTCATCAAATCTTTTACTTTACCGTTAAAAATAACTTCACCGCCGTGGACACCGGCTCCCGGGCCAATGTCTACAATGTGGTCGGCGGCCAGCATCGTTTCCTCATCATGTTCAACAACAATTACGGTGTTGCCGATATCACGCAGATGCTTCAAGGTATCCAGCAATTTGGCATTATCCCGCTGGTGCAGGCCGATACTGGGTTCATCCAGAATATACAATACGCCGGTCAGCGAAGATCCAATCTGCGTGGCAAGGCGGATTCTCTGGCTTTCTCCGCCGGAAAGCGTCCCCGCAGAGCGCGACAGAGTCAGATATTCCAGCCCCACATTTTTCAGGAATCCAAGGCGGCTGCGAATTTCCCGTAAAATCAGGCGCGCAATCATATTTTCACGGTCTGTCAATTGCAGCCCATCAAAAAATTCGAGCGTATCCGTTATGGATTTATTACACAAATCAGCAATATTGGTTCCGCCGACAGTTACAGACAGACTGATGGGAGAAAGTCGTTTCCCATGACAGGCATCACATGGAATTGCCCGCATATAGGCCTGAATTTCATCCTTAATCCAATTGCTCTGTGTATCGCGATAACGGCGTTCCAGATTGTTGACGACACCCTCAAATTCCGTTTGATAAACGCTGTGAGCAAACTGGGTGCTGCGCTCCACAGTGATTTTTTCTCCCTTGGTGCCATACAGCAAAATATCCATGACTGACTTTGGCAGTTTGCCAACCGGAGTATCCAGTGAAAAATGATACTGTTTAGCGAGGGCACGAAAATACATTGACGCAATGGTATTGCCTTCCATTGCCCATCCTCCGGCCTTGATTCCGCCTTGATTAATTGAAAGGGATTTGTTTGGAAGAATCAAATCCGGGTCGATTTTCATGAATACACCAAGCCCGGAACATTTGGGGCAGGCGCCATAAGGATTATTAAATGAAAACATGCGCGGCGTCAATTCTTCCACACTGATTCCATGCTCCGGGCAAGCGTAGTTTTGGGAAAAAACATGGTCTTCCCCATCCACCACATTGATGATGGTCAGCCCGCCGGACAAACCGGATGCAGTTTCAATCGAATCTGCTAATCGGGACCTCACAGAGGGATGAATGACCAATCGATCAACAACAATTTCAATTGTGTGCTTTTTGTTTTTTTCCAGCTTGATTGTTTCGGAAAGGTCATAGATCATTCCGTCTGCGCGAACACGAACATAGCCGCTCTTTCGAGCGGCTTCAAAGGCTTTTAAATGCTCGCCCTTTCTTGCCCGCACCACCGGTGCCAAAACCATAATTTTGGAGCTTTCTGGCAGATTCATTACCTGGTCAACGATCTGGTCTATTGTCTGCTGGCGGATTTCCCGGCCGCAGACCGGGCAATGCGGAGTCCCGATTCGTGCATACAGCAAACGCAAGTAATCGTAAATTTCCGTTACTGTGCCGACAGTGGAACGCGGATTTTTCGAAGTTGTCTTTTGGTCGATGGAAATGGCAGGAGAGAGGCCGTCAATGGAATCAACGTCAGGTTTGTCCACCTGACCCAGGAATTGACGCGCATAGGATGAGAGCGACTCCACATATCTGCGTTGTCCTTCCGCATAGATCGTGTCGAATGCAAGCGAGGACTTTCCGGAACCGGAAAGCCCTGTAAAGACAATAAGCTTGTCACGCGGAATTTTCAAATCGATATTCTTTAGATTATGTTCTCTCGCGCCTTTAATCAGAATATTTTTTGCTGGCATAATTCCTCCATGTTTTCGCTATTTGCCGCTGCTCAGTTCTTTAATGCGGTCGCGCAGCCAGGCGGCATGTTCAAATTCCAACAGCTTGGCGGCCGCTTTCATCTCTTTTGTCAGCTGCACAATCATCTGTTTCCGCTCCGGCGCGGTCAGGCGTTTTCGTTTTTTTCGATCATCTGCGCCCTCTTTTTTGGTACTGATCTCTAAAACATCAGAAACGCCTTTAATAATCGTCTTTGGAGTAATCCCGTGTTCCCGATTGTACTGCATTTGAATTTTCCGCCTGCGCTGTGTTTCCCGAATGGCAGCCTCCATAGAAGGTGTAACGGAATCAGCATACATGATTACCTGACCGTTCGCATTGCGAGCCGCCCGGCCGATGATTTGAATCAGTGAACGCTCACTGCGGAGAAATCCCTCTTTATCAGCATCCAGAATTGCTACGAGGGATACTTCCGGAATATCGAGTCCCTCACGCAGCAAATTAATTCCAACCAGAACATCAAATTCGCCAAGGCGCAGATCACGGATAATCTCCATCCGTTCAATGGTATCGATATCATGGTGCATATAGCGCACACGGATTCCCATAGAATCCAAATAGGCAGTCAGATCTTCCGCCATCTTTTTCGTCAAAGTGGTAACCAGAACACGTTCCTTTTTTGCGGTTCTCAGGTTAATTTCTGAAATCAGGTCATCAATCTGCCCGTCCGGCGGTTTCACGATAATCTCCGGGTCAATTAATCCGGTCGGGCGTATCACCTGCTCGACAATCTGGGCCGATTTTTCCTTTTCCAGATCACCCGGCGTCGCACTGACAAAAACCGCTTGATGAATATGCCGATAAAATTCATCAAAATTCAAGGGGCGGTTGTCATAGGCCGACGGAAGCCGAAACCCAAAGTTTACCAGCGTATCCTTGCGTGCCCTGTCCCCTGCATACATAGAGCGAACCTGCGGCAATGTCACGTGGGACTCATCTACAAAAAGGATAAAATCCTTTGGGAAATAATCCAGCAGAGTAAACGGTGAACTGCCGGGTTCGCGGCCGGAAAGAATCCGGGAATAATTTTCAATTCCTTTGCAAAAGCCAATTTCGCCCAGCATTTCCATATCGTAGCGGGTACGCTCCTGAATACGCTGCGCTTCAATCAGCTTTTTCTGGCTTTGGAACTGTGCGACGCGTCCTTCCATTTCCCGGTCAATATCCGCGATGGCCCGCTGCATTTTTTCTTTCGGAACAATATAATGGGACGCGGGATAGATCGCAATATGCTTCAGGTCAGCTTTGACTTCGCCCGTCAGAGGATTGATTTCACGAATCCGGTCGATTTCATCGCCGAAAAATTCGATTCGCACCGCAGTATCGTTGGACTGCACGGGGAAAATTTCAACCACGTCACCATGAACGCGAAACTTGTTGCGGATAAAATTGACGTCATTTCGCTCATACTGTATTTCAACCAGCTTTTTTAAAAGGTCATCCCGATTTTTTTTCATCCCAGGCCGAAGCGAAATCACCATGGTCCGATAGTCAATCGGGTCGCCTAAACTGTAGATACAGGAAACACTGGCAACAATAATTACATCCCGGCGTTCAGAAAGTGCGGAAGTCGCGGAATGCCGCAGCTTGTCGATTTCGTCGTTGATTGCGGAATCTTTTTCAATATAGGTATCCGTTGTCGGAATGTAGGCTTCCGGCTGATAATAATCGTAATAACTGACAAAATACTCTACGGCGTTTTCCGGGAAAAACTCTCGAAATTCAGAGCAAAGCTGGGCTGCCAGTGTTTTGTTATGAGCCAAAACCAGCGTGGGTCGGTTCATCTGCGCAATAACGTTGGCCATAGTAAATGTTTTACCGGAACCGGTTACCCCCAGCAAAGTCTGCTCCCGGTCCCCGCTGCGCAGACCGTCGATCAGCTGACGGATCGCTTTCGGCTGGTCACCGGTCGGCTGATATTTGGAAACTAATTTGAAATCCATATTTTACTCCAGTTCAGAGTTAAACAATTCCGGCATCAACTGACTCTGTGCAATAGAGAGATAGTCGTTGCCGCTGATAATGATATGATCAATCAGCCGGACCTCCACAGTATCCAGTGCCTCATAGACCCAGCGTGTTGTACTCAAATCCTGTTTAGACGGCAGACAGCTTCCGCTCGGGTGGTTGTGGGATAAGATTGCATAACATGCATCGTACTGCACAGAAATTCGTACGATCTTTTTAATATAGAGATTGGCTGAATTGACCGTTCCTTCCTCTACAACATCACAATAAAGCAGACGGGTCTTACTGTCCAAAAGCATCAAAATTACCACTTCATTTGGTCTGCCGATAAATTTGTTAATCAGGCGCTTCCCCGCTTCATCATGACTGTAAATGACAATTTTATCTCTATCAAGATCCTCTTCATACCGTCTGCAAAGCTGAGGAATCAGCTTAATCAGTGTTGCCGCCGATTTGCCGATTCCATCAACTTTCAGCAGTTCCTCATACGGGGCATCGAAAGTTCCGGACAAAGAACCAAATTTTCGCAGAAGGTGATGCGCAATCTCATTCGTATCTTTAAGCGGTATCGCATAAAACAGAAGAAGCTCCAAAATCGAATGAGGCTGAAAAGAGTCAAGACCATGTTTTAAAAATTGATTTCGCACACGTTCCCGGTGCCCGCTGTGCAGCGATTTCGCTTCAAGCTGTTTTTTATCGTCCTTTAAGGGTCTTTTCCTCAAAACAGCCGCTCCCTTTTAGTCAGAATCAGACTTTTCTGCTTCCGGGTTTAATCGGTGCGGGAGCTCCCGCTTTGCATAATGGGCAATCGTGCGGTTCCCAGGATTCGACATCCAGAGAAACAACCGCCTGATATGGTACTCCGAAATCAATTTTTCCACCGGTGCGGTCCACAATAGAACCAATCCCCGCAACTAAGCCTCCGCTTTGCTGAACCAGGTCCATCACTTCCCGCACAGAGCCGCCGGTGGTCACAACATCTTCCACAATCAATACGCGCTGCCCAGGATGAACGACAAAGCCGCGGCGCAAAGCCATTTTTCCATCTTGCCCGCGCTCTGTGAAAAAGTTTTCGCACCGGAGCGCACGGCTTACCTCATAAGCCATTTGAACCGCACCCATTGCCGGCCCGATTACAACTTCGATCTCTTCGTTTTGATATTTTGCCGCAAGGGCGGCGCAAAGCTCTTCACTGTATTTTGTATTGCGAAAAATTTTAGCACATTGAAGGTAGCGGCTGCTGTGCCGTCCGGAAGTCAGCTTAAAGTGCCCTTCCAACAGCACGCCTGCTTCCTTAAATATTTCCAAAGCTCGTTCTTGAGTCATAAGTGAATTCTCCTTTATTTTTTCATCCTGTGCATCTTTTCCCTATTATATACTAGAATATTTTTTTTGAAAAGCCTTTTCGCCTTTTCGATCATCTCAAATCGTGTTATAATCGATTTTAAGCCTATAATCTGCAGGAGAATGCATAAATATTATGAAAACAGTTGTAATTGGTACCAATGACGCGGGACAGCGTCTGGATAAATTTTTAACCAAAACATTTCCAAATCTTCCAAAATCCATGTTGTATAAAAGCATCCGCAAAAAGAACATCAAACTCAACGGCAAACGCTGTGACATTTCGGTTAAGCTGTTGGAAAACGATGTTCTTACAATGTATCTGAAAGATGAATTTTTTCAGACAAAGCCCAAGGAATATGATTTTCTGAAAGCGCCAAACCGGCTGAACATCGCCTATGAAGATCAAAATCTGCTGGTTTTGGACAAAAAGCCTGGGCTGATTGTCCATCCGGATGAAACGTATCATTTTGATTCTTTAATTGCAAGGGTTCAGCATTATCTTTACGCAAAGGGAGAGTACAATCCGGACGACGAAAATTCTTTCGCCCCTGCGCTTATTAACCGCATTGACCGCAACACAGGCGGTCTTGTTCTGGCGGCTAAAAATGCGGAAGCACTGCGCATCATGAATGAAAAAGTCAAACAGCGTGAACTACAGAAGCTATACCTTTGTGTTGTCTGCGGTGTTCCGCAAAAAAAAGAAGCGCTGCTGGAAGCATACCTCCAAAAAAATGAAAAGCAAAACCGGGTATATATTTCCCATCATCCGGTGCGTGATGCGCGGATCATCCGGACAAAATACCGGGTTTTGGCACAGCGGAAAGCATTCAGTCTGCTGGAAGTCGAACTGCTGACCGGACGGACACACCAAATCAGGGCGCACCTTGCCTTTCTGGGCAACCCACTGGCAGGGGACGGGAAATATGGAAAAAATGCGTTGAATAAGGCTTCCGGTTTTCCCTATCAAGCTCTATATTCTTACAAATTAAAATTTTGTTTTGCATCAGATGCCGGAATACTCAACTATCTGAATGGAAAAGAGATTGAGGCAAAGGATATCTGGTTTTTAAAGGAATTCTACCGCTTCCCTGAAAAGGGACAGTAATTGATGAGTATATATTTTTAGGAAGGATGAAGTTTATGCTTTCACAGGAAGGATTCGATCAATGGGCACCGGATTACGACAAAAGCGTATCCGAAATTGAAAAAGAGGAATCTTATCCATTTGCCGGGTACCAAAAAGTACTGGCAACGATCTATCAAAAAATTCGTTCTGGCCGCGGCACGACTGTGTTGGACCTGGGTTTTGGAACTGCCGTTCTTCCGTCACGCCTTTACAAAGATGGATACAAAATTTTCGGAATTGATTTTTCTGAAGAAATGCTGCGGCTCGCGCAGAAAAAAATGCCGAAAGCCACACTGGTACACGGTGATTTCACAAGTGAACTTCCGGCTGAGCTGCAGTCGCAGGCCTATGATTTTATCACAGGGACTTACTCGTTTCACCATGTTCCTCCCACTCAGCGGGGAGATTTTTTTGTTCATCTTGCAAAACATCTGAAAAAAGATGGAAAAATCATGATAGGCGACATTGCCTTTCCCACTGCCAAAGACTATCGTGCATGCCACGAAAAATTTAAAAACATCTGGGATAAAGTAGAAATCTATTATACAGCGGATGAATTCATCCGCCAAATGAGGGAACTCGGTCTTGCCTGCTCCTTTGAACGCATTTCGATCTGTGCGGGAATCTTGACCATTGAGCGCGGTTAATCTTACCGCTTGATTTCAGGTCGCTTTTCCGTTTCCATAAGAATTTTTACCATTTGTTTTGCCGCCGCGCTCAGGGGATTTTGTCGGTCGCGAATAACACAAATATACCGTGGCGGAATAGTCTCTTCCAACTCAATTTGAACCGCTTTGCCACGTTTTACGGCTTCACAGGCCAGCTCTTCCGGCACAAACCCGACCCCCAGATTTTTTTCAACAAACGGCAGAAGAAGGTCAGCGGTAGCCAGTTCGATATCGGGTTGAAACGGTACGCCGTGCCTGACATAAAATTCAGAATAGAATCGGTATGTCACGGTAGAGCCGGAAAGACAAATCAGAGGATAACGGCTTAAATCGCAAAGCTTGACTTTCCGCTGGTCCGGTTGTACTAAATTGGGTCCCCCGACTAAGACATCGCGGAATTTTTTAATCCGGGATATCTGCAGCCGCGTTTCTTCCGCAACCGGAGTTGTGACAACTGCCAGGTCGATTCTTCCGTTCTTTAAGTCATGAAGGATCGGCGGTGTCGTTGCGTTGGTAATTTTAATTCCCACATGCGGATAGGCGCGGTGGAACTGCTCCAGTTTTTCCAGCAGAAAGCAATGAATGGCCGTTTCGGTCGCACCGAGATACACAGAGCCGCTTTGCAGACTAAGCGCACTGCCCAATGTTTCCTCTCCTTTGAAAATCAGTTCGCAGGCAGGGGAAACATGACGGTACAGCGTTTCGCCTTCCGGCGTCAGCTTTACCCCTTTTGTGGACCGGATAAAAAGGCGGCATCCCAAATGATATTCCAGATTTTTAATGCAGCGCGTAACAGAGGGCTGACTGGTGGACAAAGCCCTTGCCGCCAAAGTGAAATTCTGGTATCTGGCCACATAATAAAAAATTTTATAGGATTCAAAACTAATATTCATCATACGTTTTTGATATAACAGCAATGCATTATTTTTATTTTACGAATGGGTCTATGCCTAGTATAATAAAAAGAGTTGTGAAAATCAACCGCCCAGCCAAATTGATATATGAAATAGGAGCGAATTGTAAATGTCCGAATTATTGGAAGCAGCTATGATATTGTGTTTTGGGCTGTCCTGGCCCATATCAATCTACCGTTCTTACGTTTCGCAGACGGCAAAAGGAAAGAGCCTGTTCTTTGAGGTATTCCTGTGGATTGGCTACATATTTGGAATCGTTCGTAAATTTCTTCAGTTTTCTGCCGGTGACGGTGGCAGCATGCTGTTTTACCTTGGATGGTTTTTCTACGTGCTGAACTTGGTTGAAATTTCAATAGACATGCTTCTTTATTTCCGCAATGTCCGGCTTGATCGGGAACGCGAAAATGAAGTTGTGGTAGAAGAAGAGACCGTTTTAATTGAAGACCAGGAATAAAACCAATTTTAAAATGCCGTTCGGATTGCAACTCCGAACGGCATTTTTTATGTGTTTTTGTCAACCTGATGAAATTGTTTCAGATTACCTGTTTTTTCGCTTCTTTTTTCAAGTTCTGCCTGAACCTCGTCCAATGGAATTCCTTCGCTGACCATCAACACGGTCAGATGGTAAAGCAGATCTGAAATTTCTGCAACCGTGTCTGTATTTTTGCCGTTCTTGGCGGCGATGATTACTTCGCTGCACTCTTCCCCGCATTTTTTTAGAATTTTATCGATTCCCTGTTCGAACAGATAGCAGGTATAAGAACCCTCACGGTGTTCGTTTTTGCGGCTGAGTACGGTCCGGTATAAATTCTGCAAGACGTCACTCATCGGTATCCCTCCAAATCTCATTAAAAAAGCAGCTGTGCGCACCGGTATGGCAGGCCGCACCGGTCTGGTGAACTTGAACCAGCAAGGTGTCGCTGTCACAATCCCCGAAAATGCGTATTACCTTTTGCACATGACCGGAGGTTGCCCCTTTATTCCACAGTTCTTGGCGTGAACGGCTGTAAAACCAGGTGTAACCTGTTTCCAGTGTTTTGCGCATCGATTCCCGATTCATATATGCCAGCATCAGCACTTCACCGGTCTCCGCTTCCTGAACAATTGCCGGAAGCAGAGATCCTTTTTGAAAAAAAGATTCGATCTCACTTTCCGTAAGATTGCTTCGGTTCAGATTCATTTGTCCCTGGTTCCCCTTTCTTACAGTAAGCAACAGCTTCTTTTAAGTCAAGAGCTCCGGCATAAAGTGATTTGCCACAGATAGTACCGTATAAATGCAGATTGCACAGGTCGGCGATATCTTGTAAACCACTGACGCCGCCGCTTGCAATAATGTTACAGGAAACACTGTTTTGAAGTCGTTTCAGCATGGTAAGATTCGGTCCCGCTAAAGTGCCGTCTTTAGATATATCTGTAAAGATAATATACTTTACACCTGCTGCTTCCATGTGCTTTGCCATACTGATATAATCAATCAAAGCGGTTTGCGTCCACCCCTTCTGCGCGACTACACCATCCCTTGCATCAATACCCACCGCAATTCTGTCCCCGTATTTTTCGACGGCAGCGACAACAAATTCGGGGTTTGTAATTGCTGCTGTCCCAAGAATCACCCGGGAAACACCATGGTTCAAGTAATCATCAACAGTTTCCATATTGCGGATGCCACCGCCGACCTCTAACTGAAGTTCGGACGTTTTCTGAATTTGAAACATCAAATCGGCATTTACCGGCTTTGCGGCTTTTGCCCCGTCCAAATCAACCACATGAAGCCATTCGGCCCCGGCCGACCGAAAAGACCGTGCTGTTTCCAACACATCGCCGGCTACCCGGTGTGCCGTGCTGTAATCTCCCTGAAACAGACGAACGCACTCCCCGTCTTTTAAATCAATTGCAGGTAACAGTATCACATCGGTTCCTCCTTTTTTACAGGGTTCCCTTTGTTGAAAGCGGTCCTTCCCCGGCGGGTGCAGCGGCAAGCCGCAGCGCATGTCCCATCGCTTTAAACACAGCTTCTGTCTGATGATGCGCATTGGTTCCATATTCCACCGAAACATGAAGGGTGATTCCGGCATTCATGGCAAACGCCCTCATAAATTCTTCTGTTAAGCAGGAATCATAGTCACCGATCCGCTCCTGACGAAAATCAGCCTGAAAGACCAAATAGGGACGTCCGCTGATATCTACAACGGCTCGTGCCAAAGATTCATCCATGGGTACTGTAAAGCTGCCAAAGCGCGCGATACCTGACCGATCGCCCAGCGCTTGCGCAAATGCCTGGCCCAAAACAATCCCCGTGTCTTCCACCGTGTGGTGACCATCAACCTTCAAATCCCCGCAGACGGAAACTTTCAGTCCGAATCCCCCATGAACGGCAAAGGAACTCAGCATGTGGTCAAAAAAACCGATTCCGGTGGCAATATCTATTTTCCCGCCATCCAGATTCAGCTGAACCGTACAATCTGTTTCCCTGGTTTTACGAACCTGCTCGGAAGTTCTCATGGAATATACCTCCTTTTTACAGAACCGACTCAATCTGTCGGATCACCTGCATGTTTTCTTCGTGAGTACCGGCGGTAATACGAAGAAAATCGCCCAGGCAACGGACAACGGTTCTGGTTTTCATCAGCTCTTCAAAGATGCGCCCGCTCTCCGCAAAACGAACCAGCGTAAAATTTGTTACGCTGTCAAAAACCCGAAGCTGCTGCGGGTACTGATTTTCCAATGTGCGAAGCATGGAAAAAAGTTCTTTCTGCGATGCTTTTATTTCCGCTAGACCGGAAGCAATCCAATCCTTTTCCCGCAATACAACGGAACCGATTTTCTGTGAGCACGCGTTGACATTATACGGGGATTTCACGGCCCGCACGGCACTGGTCAGTGCTGGATTCGCAACGGCAAATCCCAAGCGGAGTGCCGCCATTCCAAACATTTTTGAACAAGTGCGCAGAAGAATCAAATTATCGAAATTCGCTGCTTCCCGTATCAGGGATTGATCCCAAAAGTCCATATACGCTTCATCCAGAACAACCAGAGCATGAACGGAACCGACCAGTTTTCGCACTTCTTCCCTGGTGAGTCCCAAACCGGTCGGATTACAGGGATTAGAGAAAATCAGCAACCGGACATTTCGCTCCCGAACAGATGAAATCAGCTTATCTAAATCAACTGAAAAATCTGAATTTTTCTGGTACTCCAGACATTTTACTTCATTTAAATGCCCATAAAAGCGGTACATGGAAAAGTCGGGGGACAGTGTCATAATTGTGTCCCCTTTCATAACAAAAGCACTGAGAATTACAGAAATCAGCTCATCGGAACCGTTACCGGCGGTGACGGTCGATTCATCTACCCCATAATAATCGGCAAAACAGGAGCAAAGCTCTTTCGCATAAGGGTCTGGATAACGGTTAAAAGCAACATTCGCCGCGGCATCTTTAATTTTTGCCAGCAATTCTTTTGTTGGTTGGCAGAAAGACTCATTTGCATCCAGACGAATCGAATAATGCCCGACAACCGGCTCATAAGGCTTTAAATCCCTGATTTTCGCATTGAGATTAAACATCATCCATTCCCCCCTCTTACGCGGATTGAATTGGCGTGCGCGGTCAGTCCCTCTGCCTGTGCAAGCGCAATAATATCGTCTTCTGCCGCTTTCAGCGCCGGCTTGGTGTAATATAAAAAGCTAGACTTTTTAATAAAGCTGTCCACAGAAAGCGGCGAAAAAAAGCGTGCGGTTCCGCTGGTGGGAAGTACGTGATTGGGACCCGCATAATAATCGCCGAGAGGTTCCGGGGAATATTCGCCAAGAAAAACCGAACCCGCGTTGTCAATACTTCCAAGGTACTCCATCGGATTTGAAACGCAGAGTTCAAGGTGTTCCGGCGCAAGCTGATTGGCAAAGGAAACCGCGTCCTCCAAGCTGCCGCACAAAACAACGGCACCGTAATTTTCCAGTGATTGTTTGATCTGTTCACGGCGGGAAAGGGTTTGAATCTGACGTGAAATTTCCGCAATCGTTTTTTCGGCGACATCGCGGGAAGTGGTGAGAAGGATCGCGGAAGCCAAAACATCATGCTCCGCCTGGGACATCAGGTCGGCGGCCAGGAAAACGGGGTTTGCGGTTTCATCCGCCAAAATCAGAATTTCACTTGGCCCGGCAACCATATCGATTCCAACCGTCCCGTAGAGCTGCTTTTTCGCCGTTGCCACATAGATATTTCCCGGGCCGACAATCTTGTCGACCATGGGAACGGTTTCGGTTCCAAACGCCAGCGCGGCCACTGCCTGCGCCCCGCCAATCTGAAAGACTCGGTCCACACCGGCGGCATAGGCGGCAGCCATGATATTGGGGTTTGGTCTGCCGTGTTTTCCCGGCGGCGTCGTCATGATAATCTGCCCCACACCGGCAATCTTTGCGGGAATCGCATTCATCAGTACCGAGGAAGGATAGGCCGCTGTGCCGCCCGGAACATAGATGCCGACGCGCGCCAATCCCCTGACACGCTGACCCATCATCACGCCGTCTGGACTTGTTGTAAACCAGCTCTGCTGTCTTTGACGTTCATGAAATTCCGTAATGTTTTTTGATGCCCGGTCAATTGCTTTCAGAAAAGAAGAATTGCAGCTCTGTACCGCTGCTTTCATTTCCTTTCGGCCCAGCTCCAACGGCTCTGGCAGTGAACCGTCAAATTTC
Source organism: Oscillospiraceae bacterium (assembly GCA_022650485.1). Lineage (GTDB taxonomy): Bacteria > Bacillota > Clostridia > Oscillospirales > Acutalibacteraceae > Caproicibacter. The sequence continues at coordinate 281,205 of JALCPP010000001.1, forward strand.
AGGGTATACTCGCGGACCGCCTTGTCCCCATGACTTCTGACCTCTGCGATAATTTTCGCAACAGACTGCTCAATTTGCGGGTTGGACTTGCCCGCCCGCTCTTTAAGCTTAGAAATCAATTCCCGTCCGGTACCGCCTTTTGCATCCAAAATCTTCAGCATACTCTTTACATTCCTTCCTCAGGCAACCGTTTAACAGACAAATTGCTCCATCCGGTCCGTCAGCGCTTCAATCTCTGTTTTTCTGAGTTTCATGCTTGCCGCATTAACAATCAGCCGCGCGGAAACATCACAGATTGTATCAATTACTTCCAACCCGTTTTCTTTCAGGGTGGTTCCTGTTTCCACGATATCCACAATTGCGTCGGCAAGGCCGAGAAGCGGAGCCAGTTCAACAGATCCCTCTATTTTGATGATGCGGACATCCATCGCCTTGCTTTCAAAATAGTTGCGCGCAACACCGGGATATTTGGTTGCAATTGTTTTGGCGGAATAGCCACTGAAAAAGCTGCCCCCTTTCGGTCCTGCCAGCGCAAACCGGCATCGGCCGAATCCAAGGTCAAGTACTTCATAGAAATTTCCGCCCTGATTCAGAATGGTATCTTTACCAACCACGCCCAAGTCACAGACCCCGTACTGCACATAAGTAATGACATCCGCCGCTTTTGCAAGGACGACTTCCAGTCCGTCCCCAACCGGAAGAATTAATTTTCGTCCTTTGTTCCGGACTGCGGAACAGTCATAGCCGATTTTTTCAAACAGGTTTACCGTGCTGTCTTCCAATCTTCCCTTGGTCAAGGCGATTCTGAGCGGTTTCATTTTTTTCCCACCTTATATCAGATTGACTGTTTTGATGGTTTCGCCAACAAAATCGATTCGTTTGATTCCGCTTGTCTGTGCATAATCAATCGCTTCGTCCTGCGTTTTAAACACACTGGTTTCGCAGTGAAGACCTTTCGCAATCAAGTCGGCAGCATATTCCAGCGCCTGCACTTCATAACCATCATCCCCGTGAACCATAATGTCCATCGGAAGGACCGGACTCACATTGCCGCGGTCCAGCAAGGTCTTGGCAATCGCATCCACATTCACCGCAAAACCGATTGCCGGCGTCGGCTGACCAAAATGGCCCAGCAAATTGTCGTAGCGGCCGCCCAGTAACACGGCGTCGCCAAATTCTTCCACATAAGCGCTGAATACAATCCCCGTGTAATAATCATTTCGCTGAACCAGTCCCAAGTCAATCATCAGCTTTCCGCTTTGGTCCAATGCGGAAAGAGAACGGTAGATTTTACGCAGATAATCCAGAGTACCGGTCATCTTAGCGCTGTTTTGCAGACAAGAAGCACGCTCGAACACTTCTTCGCCGCCAAACAGCCGCGGCAGTTCCCGTAAGGCACGGGCGTCTTCACTTGCCGGCAGTGTGTCAAGGATTCTGTTTAAACGTGCATAATTTTTTGTTTCGATTGCACCGCGGATTTTTTCCCGCAGATTTTCCCCGGCGGGAATTTTTTCCGCAAGAGACCGAAAAAAGCCGGCATGACCAATTTCCAGCCGGAACCCCGGCACGCATTTTCCAAGCGCTTCCAACGCAGTGGACATAACGTCCAGATCGGCACGAATTCCCCCCGCACCAAGGAGCTCGATTCCGGTCTGCACCGATTCGTCACTTTGCCCCGTTAAACCGGGATGATTCCTGTAAATCGGCTGTGTGTAAAAGAGCCGGATCGGCTTTGGCAGATTCTGCAGCCGGGTAGCGGTCAGGCGTGCAATCGGCAGTGTGGAATCCGGGCGCATCACAACCAAACGCCCGTGTTTATCCGACATTTTATACATCACATTTTGAGAGATGCCGGAAAAATCGGGGTCGAAAACATCGTAAAATTCCAACCCCGGCGTTACCACCTCATGAAATCCATGGGAAGAAAAAACATCCCCTATGGTTCTTTCAATATACCGCCGGGTCAAACATTCTTCAAATAAAAAATCTTTCGTGCCTTCCGGTGTGATTCTGTCATTTTTTTTCATGGATGCCGCTCCTTATATTCCACGATGCACTTTATCGTGCTAATAGGATAGCATACTAAAATATCGTTGTCAACTAGAACAACGACATTTGACTGCTTTTGGGCAAATCTTTCAGAACTCCTGCTTGTTCAAAGGTTTCAATCACAGATTTTGAGACTTTCGAGCGGGCCTGCAAATCATCCACAGAGATATATGCCCCTTTCTTTCCGGCTTCCGCCAGACTTTTGGCAGCGGCTTCGCCGACCCCGGATAGGGAAAGGAACGGAAGGCGAATCTTTCCGTTTTCCACCAGATATTTTTTGGCATCGGATCGGTACAGGTCAATGGGCAGCGTTTCAATTCCACGGGCCAGCATTTCATTGACGATCTGCAAAGTCGCATAAGCGGCTGTTTCTTTTGCAGACGCCTCTTTTCCCTTCATGGCGATTTCGCTCATTTTTCGCCGGACCGCCTCGCGGCCCTGCATCACCAGCGCTCCGTCAAAATCTTCACCGCGAACGGTGAAATAGGCGGCGTAATATTCCACGGGCTTATGGACCTTGTACCAACCAAGACGAAGAGTCGAAATCATGTACGCCGCGGCGTGCGCTTTCGGGAACATATATTTGATCTTCATACAGGAATCGAGATACCACTGCGGTACATCGTGATCTTTCATCGCCTGAATATAGTCCTGTGTCAATAACTTCGGTGCCTTTCCCTTTCTGGTAATTTCCATAATCTTAAATGCCATTTTCGGTTCCAGACCTTTGTGCAGCAGGTATGTCATGATGCTGTCGCGCGTTCCGATGACTTCTGAAATCTTGCAGGTTCCGTTTTTGATCAGTTCCTGCGCATTGCCAAGCCAGACATCCGTGCCGTGGGACAGACCGGAAACCTGCAATAAATCGGAAAAAGTCTGCGGATTGGAATCAATCAACATCTGGCGGACAAAATTTGTGCCGACTTCCGGCAGGGAAAATGTGCCTGTTTTCGAATCGATATCCTCCGGTTTCACGCCAAGCGCTTTTGTAGAAGTAAACAGAGACATCACCTGTGGGTCGCTCATGGATACGTCCATCACTGGAATTCCTGTATAATCCTCCAGATAGCGGTAGATCGTCGGAACATCATGCCCCAGTTCATCCAGTTTGCAAATGGTATCGTGAATGGAATGGAAGTCGAAATGGGTTGTGATACTGTCTGATTTTTGGTCGTTAGCCGGGTGTTGAACCGGGCAAAAATCAAAAACCTCTTTTCCTTTCGGGACGACAACCATGCCGCCGGGGTGCTGACCCGTGGTACGCTTAACGCCGGTGCAGCCCGCCGCCAAACGCAATTCTTCCGCACGGTGCAGAACCAGACCCTTTTCCTCTTCATATTTTTTAACAAAACCAAGCGCCGTTTTATCCGCCACCGTGGCAATGGTTCCAGCTTTAAACACGTGATCCTTACCAAACAGTGTTTCTGTGTAGCGATGGGCGCTTGACTGGTATTCACCGGAAAAGTTCAGGTCGATATCAGGGGTTTTGTCACCGTCAAATCCAAGAAATGTTTCAAAAGGAATGGTATGCCCGTCGCGGTTATAATCCGCACCGCAAACGGGGCATTTTTTCGGAGGAAGGTCAAACCCGCTTCCAATGCTGCCATCGGTGATAAATTCGCTGTTCTTGCAGTTTGGGCATACATAATGCGGCACAAGCGGATTTACTTCCGAAATACCCGCCAGATTCGCGACAAACGACGAACCGACCGAACCACGCGAACCAACCAGATATCCGTGTGCTACGGAATCTGCAACCAGCTTCTGCGCAATCATATACAAAATGGAAAATCCGTGCTTGGTGATGGAACCGAGCTCCCGTTCCAGTCTTTTCTGAACCAGCTCCGGCAGCGGATCCCCGTACACCTCTTTGGCGCGCGTCCAGGTGATTTCGGTCAACTGCTCCTCTGCGCCCTCAATAAACGGAGGAAATGTTCCTTCCGGAATCGGGCGGATTTCTTCCACCATATCGGCAATTTTATTCGGATTTGTCACAACCACCTCATACGCTTTTTCTTTGCCCAGATAAGAAAATTCACGCAGCATTTCCTTCGTGGTTCTGAAATAGAGAGGAGCCTGCTCGTCCGCATCTTTAAAGCCAAGCCCCTGCATCAAAATCTTACGGTAGTCGCCGTCTTTTGGGTCAAGAAAGTGAACGTCACAAGTTGCAACTACGGGCAGATTCAGCTTTTCCCCCAGTTTTATTACCGTGCGGTTAAAATCCCGGATTTTTTCTTCATCCGGTACCATTCCTTCGCGCACCATAAAACGGTTGTTCCCAACCGGCTGAATCTCCAGATAATCGTAAAACGATGCAATTTTACACAGCGTAGACCACGGCTGAGCCCCGGAAATTGCCCTGTAAAGCTCCCCAGCTTCACAGGCGCTGCCGACCAGCAGGCCTTCGCGGCATTTCATCAATTCCGATTTTGGAATCCGCGGGTTGCGATAAAAATATTCCAAATGAGATTTTGAGATCAGCTTATACAGATTCTTGAGGCCGGTCAGATTTTTTGTCAGCAGAATCATGTGGTAGGATTTCATTTTTTTGATATCTCCGCCGGCAAGGCAGCTATTGATATCCTGCACCGTTTTTGCGCTGGTATCCTCTTTCAGCTGCTGAATCAGCTTTAAAAAGATTTGACCCAGCACCGCGGCATCGTCACAGGCGCGGTGGTGGTTAAACGGGTCTAGTTTTAAATATTTTGCAACTGTATCTAATTTTACATTTTTAATTCCTTTTAAAAGTGAGCGGCACATGGGAACCGTGTCAATATACGTATTGGTAAAAGAAAGCGCGCTCCGCTCTGCGGCCACCCGGATAAAAGAGGTATCAAAGTCGGCATTATGGGCAATTAAAAGCGCATTTTCCCCGCAGTACTCAAAAAAATCTTTGAGCGCCTGGGATTCCGACGGCGCGTCTTTGACCATATTGTCTGTAATTCCGGTCAATGCCGTAATCTTCGCCGGAATTCCGCGTTCCGGGTTGACAAATGTATCAAACGAATCCTTTACTTCTCCGTTCACAATGCGAACCGCACCGATTTCCGTAATACGGTCCGTCGTCGGGCTTAATCCCGTGGTTTCAATATCGAACGAAATGAATTCGCCGGAAAGGTCACGGTTGTCATTTCCTTTTACCGCCGGCACCAAATCGTTGACAAAATAGGCTTCCGTACCATAGAGGACCTTAATTGGCTGACCTTTCTTTTTCAGTTCCTCCGCGGTATTCATCGCATCCGGAAATGCCTGCGCAACACCATGATCGGTTACCGCAACCGCCTGGTGCCCCCATTTTGCCGCCCGGCGAATCAGACTGGAAACGGAACTGACTCCATCCATTGCGGACATATTGGAGTGAAGATGCAGCTCCACTCGCTTTTCCTGCGCATCGTCCACCACTTCAACTTGCCGGACTGTCGCAATGCTTTTCGGCCGCAGAACAATTTCATGGTCGTATTTATCATACTCCACATCCCCGCGAACCAGAATAGACATTCCCTTGGCCAGCGTGTCCAGCATTTTACACTGGGTTGCCAGTTCAATAATTTTCAGCGTAAAAGAACTGGTATAATCCGTGATATTAATTGAGTAAATTTTTCGCTGTCTGTCACGTGTGGCCCGTTGCTCTACAGAAAAAATTTCGCCCCAGATGGTAGCACTTCCAATATCCTGTGAAAGGTTGGAAATTGGAATTGGCTTGGAGCGCGGCAAATGCCCATAGATTTCTCTGGCACTGTCCAGAATAATCGTTGGATACAGGGTTTCCCCTTCCCTCACACTAATGGTTTTGGCGGTCGTTTTTTTCTGAAGAGAGCGTTGTGCGGAATCCACCTGCTCGGTCACTTCTTCTCTGCGGCGGGCTTCTTCCTTTACCAGCTTTTTATTGATAAAGGTCGCTGCCCCAGCCTCGGCCTTCAGCACACCGCCGAATGTGACAGTAAGGCTGATTCCAAATTCCTCGCGAATCAGCTCTGAAAGCATCCGGTCCACATGCCGGGTTTTCAAGATTTCTCCTCCGCCGTGCTTTAAGGTAATGAACAGATTCCCGTGTTCCAGCTTTGCTTCGGAACCCGTCAGCGTTCCATTCAGGCTTGCCTCACGGCGCTTCAGTTCCGCAATTAAACTTGGATAATAGTCAATTGAAAAAGAAGCCTGCGGAAAAGCAGGCTTCACGCAGGCTTTAGAAAGTCGGAGCGGTTTGCAGGAAACTAGACTATGTTCCACATGGTCCAATATGTGACGTTCTACCAAATCAGGAAACTGAACCTTTGCCGTAAGCGTTCTGACGGCTGAGTTGATCTGCAGGGATGCAATTGTTCCGTCCCGCACTGGCTCCGGAAACTGAGAAACATCTATGTATTCGTGAAAAAATTCGGCAAACTTCTTCAATTATCTTCATCCTTTACATTCGGTTGATTTCTTCTATGAGAGATTCAACCAGCTTGTCCTCCGGAACTTTGCGAACGATTTTCCCTTTTTTAAAAATCAGCCCTACTCCGTCTCCGCCGGCAATTCCAATATCCGCCTCTCTGGCTTCGCCAGGTCCATTAACGGCACAGCCCATTAAAGCTACCGTCAAATCCTTATCAAATCCCGCAAGGCGTTTTTCCACTTCATTCGTGATAGAAATCAGGTCAATTTTCGTTCTGCCACAGGTCGGGCAGGACACAATCCGCAAGCCGCCGCGCAGAGAAAGCGCTTTCAGCAAATCAATTCCGGCAACGACTTCGCGCACCGGATCGGCTGTCAGCGACACGCGAATGGTGTCACCGATTCCTCTTTGCAGCAAAGAGCCAATCCCAATTGCCGATTTAATCAGCCCCATCCGTTCACTGCCCGCCTCTGTCACACCGAGGTGAAGCGGATAAGCGCACTGATTCGCCGCCAGTTCGTTTGCCCGGATCATCCGGTCCACGTCGGACGACTTAATCGAAATGACAATATCTTCAAAATGAAATTTTTCCAGCAGGGATACATGGTGCAGTGCGCTTTCCGCCAGCGCCTCCGCCGTTGGTCCCCCGTATTTTTCCAGCAGATCTTTTTCCAAAGAGCCTGAATTAACCCCAATCCGGATGGGAATTCCACGGTCAGAACAGGCTGCGGCCACTTCCCGGATACGTTGGTCCGAACCAATATTGCCCGGATTAATCCGGATGGCGTCAACCCCCGCCGCCGCACAGGCGAGGGCAAGCCGATAATCAAAATGAATATCCGCGACAAGGGGAATTTTTACCGCTTCTTTGATGGCGGGTACTAATGCGACCGACTGGCTGTCCGGAACCGCGACGCGCAGGATTTCGCACCCCGCTCGCTCCAGCGTTTCCGCCTGCAGTACATTTCCTCGCAGATCGTCCGCCGCCCGGCTCAGCATAGATTGAACCGTGATTCTGGCCCCTCCCCCAACGGCGACAGAGCCAACGTGGACCGTCTTTGAGATTCTCACGCTCAGCCCAGCCCCTTTCCGGTAATCAGCCTTAAAATATCACTGTACGTCACCACTACCATAAAACCCATCAGCAAGCAGAAACCTGCAGTTTCCACAATGCCGACATATTTCTGCTGCAGCGGCTTGCGGCGGATCGCTTCCACAAGGAGGAATAAAACCTTACCGCCATCCAAAGCCGGGAACGGCATCAGATTAACCACGCCAAGGTTAACCGTTAAAATCATAACCATATAAAGAATATTATTAAGCCCGGCCACAAAACTCTGCGCAAGCCCGACGGAAGCTGCCTGATTAATTGCGCTGACCGCCCCAACCGGACCGGCAACGTCATTGAACCCGAATTTGCCGGTCGCAAATCCAACCAAGCTGTACCACACCATGCGAACGGTGGAAACCGTATCCTGAGCAGATTTCGTGATGAGAGTTCCAAAATTCTTTTGAATCGGCATCACATAAAAATCGAGGGTCAGATAATTCTTTCCTTTGACGTTCCGGCTGTGAAATTTCACATCATTAAACGTCAGAGCTTTGCCATCACGTAGAATTTCAATATCGACAGAGTCCGGATTTGCCGTAGCCAGTGCAAAACTGAGGTCACGATCTCCGTAAATCCGGTAATGATCGACAGCAATAAATTCATCCCCGCGCTGGAGACCTGCCTGCTCAACGGCAGAATTGTCGGAAAACTGAGAAATTGTAGTGGAAGAAAACGCGGTTTCCTGCCCCAAAATAATCATCATCAGAACAAGACCAAGCACAATATTCATCACTGCGCCCATCACAACAACCAAAAAGCGTTTCCAAACCGGTTTCCTGCCAAAAGACCGCTGATCGCCGCTTTCTTCATCTTCGCCTTCCATGGCGCAGAATCCACCAATCGGCAGCAGCCGCAGGGAATAACGTGTTTCTTTTCCTTGTTTATGAAACAGAGTCGGACCCATTCCGATTGCAAACTCATTCACACGGATTCCGCATAATTTTGCTGTAAAGAAATGCCCGAACTCATGAATAAAAATCATAAATCCAAACAGAAGAACTGCAATAATAATCAGAATTGCCTTTATGATGATACTCACCTCTTAAATCTTAACTTTTTGAAGAACAAAACTCCGCGCACGCGCGTCCGCCTCCAGAATCTCCTCTACCTCATTTACCCTTTCGACATCCGGCTGACGTTCCATTGCCTCCCATACCAGGTCGGCAATTGCACAAAAAGAAATTTTGTGGTTCAGAAACAGCTTTACCGCAGCTTCATTTGCCCCGTTCGCCGCCGCAGGTGCAAGACCGCCGCGCCGCAAAGCGCGCCTGCAGGCTGCAAGACAGCGAAAGGTCTTTTCGTCCGGCCTTGCAAAAGTGAGCGAACCATAAGCTGCCAAATCCAGTTCTGCCGTTTGGGACGGAATCCGTTCCGGATACGTAATAGCGTACTGAATCGGCAGCCGCATATCCGGTACGCCCATCTGGGCAATCACGGAATGGTCCTGAAATTCCACCATGGAATGGACCACGCTTTCCCGCTGAACCAAAATATCAATTTTTTCATCTGGAACACCGAATAGCCACGAAGCTTCAATCACTTCCAGACCCTTGTTCATCATGGTCGAAGAATCAATGGTAACTTTGGGCCCCATATTCCAGTTTGGGTGCTTTAAGGCCTGCTCCGGAGTAACGCTTTGCAGCTCTTCCCGCGTTTTGCCAAAGAAAGGACCGCCGGAAGCCGTCAGCAGAATGCGGCGAACCGCACGTTTTCCGGGGCTGCCCTGTAAGCACTGAAAAATGGCGGAATGCTCACTGTCAACCGGGAGGATTCTGACATGGTGCTTTTCTGCTTCCCGCATAACCAGTGCGCCGCCGGCAACCAGTGTTTCCTTGTTGGAAAGAGCAACATCTTTCCCCGCACGAATTGCGGCAAGCGTCGGTTTCAGGCCGACCATTCCAACCACAGAATTGCAAACGAGGCCTGCCGTTGGCAGGCAGGCCGCTTCACATAAGCCGTCCATTCCCTGCACTACCTTTACAGGCAGGTCCTTGACTGCTGTTTTCAATTGTTTCGCGGCAAGCGGGTCAAAAACTGCGGCGATCTGCGGCTGAAATTCTCTGATCTGTTTTTCAAGCAAAACGATATTTTTCGCCGCCGCCAGCGCGCAGACGTTTAATCCAAGTCCCCGCACCACTTCCAAAGTTTGTGTGCCGATGGACCCAGTAGAGCCCAGAATAGATAAAGATTCTTTCATTATTATTCACCAATTGCTTTGATTATTGCAGTTACACAGCAAAATTATTTTTGGACAATGGGAAGAAGCTGCACAAGAAAATAGACAAAGGGAGCTTCAAAAATCACACTGTCAAAACGGTCCAGAATACCACCGTGACCCGGAATGATTTCACCGAAATCCTTAATGTGGCAGCTGCGCTTAATCAGCGAAAAACTCAGGTCGCCAATCACAGAAATCACGGTTCCGAAAATTCCTATTAGCAGTAATGGAAGGTAAGAAACCCGTACACTGTATGCGTAATAGATCGCATGAAATAAATAGCCGAACACCAGCATGGCAGCCGTATTCAGCAAAAATCCACCCACTACGCCTTCTATCGTCTTATTCGGACTGATGGTTGGGCACAGTTTGTGCTTCCCAAAAAATGTTCCGGCAAAAAAGGCACCCACATCTGCTGTCCATGCTGAAAAAATACCGATAATCACATAGAACATACCGTGTTCACCGCCGATGTCCCTCAGAGTGATAATCGTTCCCAGTGCAGATGGAATCAAGAGGGACATGCTGTAAATCACGCCGATTTCCCGAAATGTAAGTTTGGAATGGTAAAAAATCAGCGCGGAAAAAATCACGACGGTATATATAAAATAGGCAGCATTATGCCAAAACAGCGTTGGAAGAAAAGGAAATACCGCCGAAAAAAGAAGGCTTGAAACCAGCAGAATAAGATGTTTGGCCAGGCCCAGCGCAGTGATAATTTCATAAACTGCCAGAACAGAAATCAAACCGATCGCAAAATTCAGAGCAAGCGGAAGTGAACGATTGCAAATAACAATTGCACCTAAGAAAATAATCAGAGTAATTGCGGAAGTAACTCTTGTTCTCAATCAAATCCCCCCGAAACGCCTGTTGCGAGCGGCGTAGAGTTCCAGTGCACGGTCCAGGTCTTTCGGCTTAAAATCAGGCCAAAGAATATCCATAAAGACATATTCCGCATATGCGGACTGCCACAAAAGAAAATTGGAAGTTCTTTTTTCCCCGCTTGGGCGAATAATCAGGTCTGGATCTGGCTGACCAGCGGTATCAAGCTTCTGTGAAAAAGCTTCTTCTCCGATTTGTTCCGGAAGCAGGACCCCGTTTTGAACATCTCGAGCCAATAACCTTACTGCATTTAAAATTTCTGACCGGCCGCCGTAATTCAAGGCAATATTCAGCACCATCCCTGTTCTGTTCTTGGAAACTTCAACAGTTTCGTCGATCAATTCCCTTAATCGAGGATCAAATGCTGTTTCATCGCCCAAAAAGCGGACCCTTATATTCTCATCAAGAAAGTTTGTGAGCGCATCACTCAAGTATTGCTTAAACAGCTTCATCAGAGTCAGGACTTCATTCTGAGGCCGCTTCCAGTTTTCCGTGGAAAAAGCATAAACCGTCAGATGCTGAATACCAATTTTGCTGCAGTAACGAACAATATTCTTGAAAACTGCAGCACCGGCTGCATGACCGGCAGAGCGGGGAAGTCCCCGCTTTTTCGCCCACCGGCCGTTGCCGTCCATAATAATTCCAACATGTTTAGGCAATTCCTGTGTAGACATCGATTCTATATCTCCAAAATTTCCTTTTTCTTGGTTTCACAGACCTGTTCTGTTTCTTTGCAATATTTGTCGGTCAGTTCCTGGGTATGTTTTTCCGCCGTTTTCAAATCGTCTTCCGTCAGTTCAGAGTTCTTTTTCTTTGCTTTCAGCTTTTCCATGGCATCACGACGAATAGAGCGGATTGCCACCTTACACTCTTCTGACATTTTACCGATTTCCTTCACCAGGTCGCGCCGTCTTTCTTCTGAAAGCTGCGGGAAAGTCAGTCGAATCACCTTGCCGTCATTCTGTGGGTTAATTCCCAAGTCCGACATTTCGATGGCCCGTTCAACCGCTTTGCACAGAGTAATATCCCACGGCTGAATCGTCAGGACACGTGCTTCGCTGACAGAAACCGCGGCGATTTGGTTAATCGGGGTCGGGGCTCCGTAATAATCCACCCGAATCTTATTCAGGACGGCAGGATTGGCCCTGCCGGCACGAATTGCACCGTAATTACTTGAAAGGACGGAAATACTCTTTTTCATACGGCCTTCCGCATCAGACAATACTTCTTTCATGACTAATCCTCCTTTGTATCTTTTACAATTGTACCAATTGATTCTCCGCAAATTGCATGAATAATATTTTCCGGCTGATCAATGCTGAAAACCAGAATCGGGATATGGTTATCCATACAAAGGGAAGCGGCGGTACTGTCCATAACCTGCAGTCCGCGATTGAGCACATCCAGAAAAGAAATGGAACTGAATTTGACCGCATTCGGATGGGTTTTGGGGTCACAGTCATAAACGCCGTCTACCATAGTCGCTTTCAACACAATGTCAGCGTCAATTTCAGCAGCCCGAAGTGCTGCCGCTGTGTCAGTGGAAAAGAAAGGATTGCCCGTACCACAGCCGAACACCACAACTCTTCCTTTTTCCATATGTCTTACAGCCCGGTTGCGAATATACGGTTCCGCAATCTGTCTCATTTCAATGGCGGTCTGAACACGGACCTGAACACCAAGCTGTTCCAAGGCATCCGCTACGCCAAGCGCGTTAATGGTCGTTGCAAGCATTCCCATATGATCGGCACGCGTGCGGTCCATTTTACCGCTGCTGCGTCCGCGCCAGAAATTGCCGCCCCCAACAACGATGCCGACCTGTACCCCCATATCGGTACATTTCTTAATCGGTTTGCAAATTTCCATCACCTTATCAAAATCAATGCCGTGTGTTTTATCCCCGGCCAGACTTTCACCGCTGAGCTTCAGTAATATTCTCTTGTATTTTGGATGCAATTCCAACACTCCTATCTGGTTTCTCTTATTTTACATGAAGGATTATGCAAAGTAAAGCATTTCATCCCTAAATATAGGTATTCTTGCCAAATTGGATACGGCAGAAACAATTTCAGGGAATTAATCTTTTCACATGACCATAAAAACAGCCGCCCAACTTCTAAACAATTGGCGGCTGAACATCTGTTTTACAAACGGCAGAGGAACGAAATTATTTAGATTTACTTTTTATAATCCGATTTAACTCATCCATGAATGTATTGACATCTTTAAACTGCCGATATACGGAAGCAAAGCGGACATAAGCCACTTCATCCACCACTTTCAGCTTTTCCATCGCATATTTACCAATCAAACTGGACGGAATCTCACGGTCTAAAGAATTCTGAAGCATATTCTCAATTTCGTCCACAATTCTTTCCAGGGTTTCAATGGAAACCGGGCGCTTTTCGCAGGCCCGTAAAAGACCGCTCATTAATTTATTGCGGTCAAACGCCTCTCTTGATTTATCTTTTTTGATCACGACGATGGGCACCGTTTCAATCACCTCATAGGTGGTAAAACGTTTCGAACACTTCAGGCATTCGCGGCGCCTGCGAATCCGTTCTCCCTCGTCTGTGGGGCGGGAATCAATTACCTTGCTTTCTGAATAACCGCAATATGGGCACTTCATCGGTCGGATCACCTCTCTCTTATTATACCAATTTTCTCAGACAAGTTCAAGCAAAACTATGGAATCTTCCCGCTAAATCTTCCACAACGCGTTTTGCGCAAAGCAGCTCCTCACACTGCTTAAAATTATGCCGGTATACTTCAATAATGAAGTCGCCGTCATAACGGTATCGCTTCAAAATACGCATCAGTGCCGGATAATCCATGGAGCCGCGTCCGGGGAGCAGGCAGTCGCACCCCGGTTTATTGTCATTCATATGTACATGAACAATTTTATCCCCCATGGCTTCACAAATCTGAAACGGATCCTGGCCGCCGCGGACCGCCTGCTTTATATCCAGCACAAAAGCACAGTCCCTGCCACAGTACTTTTTCATCCTTAGCAGAAAGGCGGGATCATCGCTGAGAAATAAGTTAACATTTTCCTGTGCCACCGTAATGCCGTATTGTTTCCCAATCTGAAACAACTTCCCATATCGGTCAAAATACTGTGTTTCTGAAATTGGGGAACGCTTATCGCTCCTTTTACCGTGAAGGACTAAGAAATCCGCTCCCAGCAAATTGCAGACTTCCAAATATCGTTTATAGAACTCCAATCCATCTAAAAACCGTCTTTCATAGTCAGAAAACAGCAAAAAGCTTTCATACCCGGAAGTAAACGGATGCAGTGATTTGATCCGGCTGCCGGTATCTTCCGCCTTGCGCCGAAGATCTCTGACAAAATCCGGTTTCAGTTCGCTGAATGTATTGATAAACACTTCGAATTCACGAAACCCCAACTGCAGCAACGTGGAAAAAGCATCTTCCAGCAGCATGGGATACAGGCAGGCAGTGGAAATGCCAGCTTTCATAAAACCACCTCTGGCTCATTATAGCGCCGACAAGGGAAAAAGTCCAGATTAAAGAGGCTGACAATCGGGCATCCTATAACGTGTGTAAAAAACAAAGGGGAAGCTGTTATGAAGCAGAAAAAATCAAAAGGTCTGATCACCAGCGAGCTGTTTCGCATTTCCCGGCTGAGCATGGAAGCATCTGAACTGGTTTTACCGGTCATTCGTGATAAAAATCTTAAATATCAGGTGGAACAGCAGCAGGAAGCGTACCGGGCCACAGCGGCACGCGCCGCCGAAATTTTACGCAAAAGCGGAATCAAGCCTGCGGAACAGTCTTTGTTTCTGGGGCGCGTCATGCGGGGATCGATTAAAGCAGATACCTCGTGGAATAAAAGCACCCCACATATTGCACAGATTGCGATCCACTGTACCGATGCCGCGATGCAGGACCTGACCAGAACCATGAACCGGTCTGCCGATGACGGAACAGAAAGCAGAAAACTTGCGGAAGAATTCCTAAAAACCGGGCAGAGAGATGTCGATCTTTTAAAACAATATCTATGAGTTCCTGCACGGCATCTTCATTGCCTTGATTTCAATCTGCGTTTCCGTTATAATAAATGCAAATCATAAATGCGAAAAAAGCGCAGATTTCGCGCCTTTGCAGGTACATAGAAAGGGCATTACATGGGTTATCTCAGTGTTGGAAATCTTGAAAAGTCGTTCGGAACCCAAACGGTTCTGAGCGGCATTTCCTTTGAAATACAGGAAAGTGACCGCGTTGGTCTCATCGGCAGCAACGGTTCCGGCAAAACGACATTGTTCAAATTGATTGCCGGGGAACTGGCGGCAGACAGCGGAACCATTTCCATGGCGGGAAAAACGACGCTCGGCTATATGGAGCAGCATGTTTGCCGCGACCTGGATCGGAACGCATTGGATGAAGTCCTGACGGTCTTTTCGCCGTTGATTGCCCAGGAACAGGAATTGGAAAGCATCGGGAAAACGCTGCGCGGCGGTTGTATAAAAAATATCGACGCGCTCATCGAACGTCAGACCGCCCTGAACGACCGGTTTATTGCAGACGGTGGGTTAACATTCCGCAGCCGGGCACATTCCGCCCTTTTAGGCCTGGGTTTTACAGAAAGTCAGATTTCTGTTCCCGTTGGAAATTTAAGCGGAGGTCAGCGCGCCAAACTGCAGCTGGCTAAACTGCTGCTCAGCGGGGCAAATCTGATGCTGCTCGATGAGCCTACCAACCACCTCGACCTCGCGTCCGTTGAATGGCTGGAAGAATTCCTCCGCTCTTCCAAAGCGGCTTTTCTGGTTATTTCCCATGACCGCTTTTTTCTAGACCGGGTTACAAACCGGACTTTTGAATTGAAGCACCACCGGCTCAGGCTCTATAAAGGCAGCTACACCGCCTATGTGGAGCAAAAGGGTCTGAATGATCTCTCTGTGACACGGGCTTATGAGAACACCAAAAAGGAAATTGGCCGGCTGGAAGGCATCGTGGAACAGCAGCGGCGTTGGAACCGCGAAAAAAACATCAAAACAGCGGAAAGCAAACAGAAAATGATTGATCGCCTGGAACAAACGCTTGTAAAACCGGACGCTCTGGAAAATACGCTCCATTTTCATTTTGGCACCGATGTGCGCAGCGGCAACGATGTTTTGACAGCCAAAGGTCTTGAACTCTCCTTTGGAACAAACCATTTATTTCAAAATGTTGCGCTGGAGATTCATCGCGGTGATCGAACCTTTCTGATCGGTTCAAACGGCTGCGGCAAAACCTCGCTGTTCAAAGTGCTTCTCGGTCAAATTCCACCTGACCACGGCTTCTGCCGCATCGGAACCGGTGTAAAAATTGGTTACTACGACCAGCTGCAAACCGGTCTTTCGCCGGAAAAGCGTGTGATTGACGAGATTTGGGACTACTATCCGCGGCTGACCGAAACGCAGGTGCGCAGCGCCCTTGCGGTATTTTTGTTTCAGGAAGACGACGTTTTCAAGCAGGTTTCCGCACTTAGCGGAGGTGAACGGGCCAGAATTCTGCTGCTGCGCCTGATGCTTTCCCGCGACAACTTTCTTCTGCTGGACGAGCCGACCAACCACCTGGATCTGCCTTCCTGCGAAGCGCTGGAAGACGCGCTGCAGGATTACGACGGAACCCTGTTTATCATTTCGCACGACCGGTATTTCATTAATAAAACAGCCAGCCGGATTTACGCCCTAAAGCCTGACGGACTTGCTGATTGCGGTACAAATTACTCAGAGTATTTGGAACAGCTGAAAGCAGAGCAATCCACTTCACAAACCACGGCCGTTCACGTGGAAAACGATTATAAAAAAAGAAAAAAGCAGGAATCAGCCCTGCGGAAACAAAAATCCGCCATTCGGCGGCTGGAACAACAGCTTGACCAAAACGAACAGGAAATTTCAACATTGCAAGAAGAACTTTCCGAGCCGGAAATATCCAGTGATTACCAGGCGGCGATGGAAATCACCGAAAAGATAGATGCGCTGAACAACGAAAACGAAACCCTGTTTGAAAAGTGGGAAGAACTGTCGCAAAGCGCGGAAGAGGCATAAAAAAGCAGCGCAGCTCTGCCTAGCTACGCTGTAAAATTAGTTTCTTATGATTTCACCGATACGGGATTACATTGGAACTGTTGTATCTTCCTTATAAAATCATCCGCATTACTGCTGTCGACTTCAATCTTGAGTGGCTTGGACAAATCAAGACTGAAAACTCCCATAATCGATTTTGCATCGATCTTGTATCTGTCGGTAGCAAGATTAATCGGAAAATTATAACTGTTTGTCAAAGTGACAAATTTTTTCACTGCTTCAATGCTGGATAAAAGAATCGAAGTTGTGTACATACAGTTACCTCCCTTAGTTATTTATCATTACAAATATATATCAAATTTTGCAAGAGGTCAATGTTCAAATTGACTAATAGATTTTTTATTAAGCTAAAACAAAATATCTACTTTTGTAGAAGGTGTGCAAATGAAAGTATCTTTTATAACCCTTGGTTGTAAAGTCAATCAATATGAATCCCAAGTTCTGCTGAACCGACTTCAGTCGGCCGGCTTTACCGAATCCAGTTCTCTGGCAGAAAGCGACGTTATTGTTTTAAATACCTGCACGGTGACCTCTGTGAGTGACAGGAAAACACGCCAGATGCTGCACCGTGCCCGAAGGAAAAATCCGGATTCCGTTCTGATTGTGACCGGATGCCTGCCGCAGGCATTCCCGCAGGCGGCGAACGACCAGCTTGCCGATGCCGACATCGTTTTGGGAAATTCCAACCGGTCTTCCCTGCTGCCGGATCTGCAGAAATTTCTCATGGACCGGCAGAGGATTGTGGACATTGTCCCCCATGCAAGAGGGGAAAAATTTGAGTCGATGAGCACAAATGGATTTTATGAACGGACCCGTGCTTTCCTTAAAATAGAAGACGGCTGCAACCGCTACTGTTCCTATTGTATTATACCCTACGCGCGCGGACCGGTTCGATCAAAGCCTTTAAATGAAATGAAAGCAGAACTGAAACAGCTGGCCGCCGGGGGATACCCGGAAGTGGTCTTAACCGGAATTAACCTGCCCGCCTATGGGCAGGACTTAGGTTTGTCGCTCTGCGATGCGGTGGAAGCAGCCTGCGCAACGGAAGGAATCCAGCGTGTCAGGCTTGGCTCCCTTGAGCCGGAACAACTGGATGAAGATGTCATTGCACGGCTGAAACGGCAGGAAAAGCTGTGCCCGCAATTTCACCTTTCCCTGCAAAGCGGATGTGACGAAACTCTGAAACGCATGAATCGGCATTACAATGCAGAGGAATACCGCACGATTGTACGAAATTTACGCCGCGCCTTTCCAAACGCTTCAATGACAACCGATATTATGGTCGGCTTTCCCGGGGAAACCGAAGAGGAATTTAAAAAATCCAAAGCGTTTCTAGAAGAAATCGGCTTTGCGAAGGCACATGTTTTTGCCTATTCCCGCCGGCCCGGTACGGTCGCCGACCGCGCACCAAACCAGGTTGACCCAAAAGTAAAAGAAGACCGCAGTCACCGTATGATCGCCGCCGCTCAAAAAACACGTTCCGCATTTCTGCAAAGTCAATGCGGGCTTACGGAATCCGTTCTGTTTGAACAGCAGTGTTCCACAGGCGTTTATGAGGGATACACGGCCAATTATACACCGGTCCGTATTCACAGCGGTGAAGATGTAAGGGGAAAAATTCTGCCTGTTCATATCATGGAATCCACCGAAGAATTCTGCTTGGCAAAATTAATTTAGGAAGATCGGCCTAAAACTTCCACAACATTTTGAACCTCCTGCTTAGTCTGGTCTGTATTAAGATAATCGCAGGAGTAGAACATAAACCCGTCGCAAGTAGTCTTTCGCCCATAGGCAACCTGACTGGCCAGAATTTCATTGGAGCCCTTCCAGGTACCGCTGTCCGCATCGGAACCCGCTTTATAAACTGCCAGCCCGTAATACAGCTTGATATCCTTTCCTGTAACCAGCTGCCGCCATGTTTCCGCGGCGGTGTCAAACGGCAGAACCGGATTTTCAAAGTTGACATAAAGCTGTGGGCAGATATAATCCACATATCCGGAAACGGAACACCACTCCCGAACATCCGCGCCCATCGCCAGATCGTTTTGAATATTCCCCTGCGGCGCAATGCCAAACACCAGCGAAGGCTTTACAGACTTAATTTGCTGATAAACAAGGGAAACCAACGCACTGATATTAGCCCGCCGCCAGTCTGCCAATGACATTGGCGTTCCAGATTTCGCCGCGGATTCCTGATAGTCCTGATACGCCGTCTGGTCAAAAGAAGCATCCTGCGTCGGATAAAAATAATCATCGAACTGAATCCCGTCCACCTCATAATTCTGCGCAATCTCTTTTGCTCCGTCCGCAACCATACGACGCACACCGTCATAAGCGGGATTCAGGTATTTTCCATTTTTAAAATCCACAACCCACCCTGATTTTTGGGAATCGTTTTTTAAGGTGTTGTAAACACTGTCTACCGCCAATATAGAAGGCGTATTGGAAATCTGAATTCGCAGCGGGTTGATCCACGCATGTATTTTCAAGCCCGCCTGATGAGAAGCTTTTACCATATCCGCAAGGGGATCATACCCCGGGTTAACGCCCTGCGTTCCGCCAACGATATGGCTCCATGGAAAATACGACGACGGATAAAGCGCATCGGCAAAGGGTCTGACCTGAACAATCAGCGTATTCATTCCGCATTTCTTTGCATTAGAAATAATTTGATTAAATTTTTTCAAGAAGGCCTGTTCGCTTTTATCCTCTTCCCTGCTCATGTTCAGGCTCAGATATGGCACCCAGACCGCCCTCATTTCATTCTCGCTTGCAACCGGAGCCAAGGCCTGTGCCGTTGAATCCGTGCTTTTTTCAGCAGCTGATGCGAAAACTGCCTGCGCAGACGATGGCACAGTCTGACTTCGGTTAAAATTAACCACCATAGTAACAGCAATCACTGCTGAAAGAAAAATTAAGCAGACAAAAATACTGTGCCGGTTAAATAATCTGATTACCATTTTTTTCATCCTTTCTGTCTTTTTTCAGCAACGGCATTATCTAAATTCAGACTACTTTTTCGGAGGTGGAAAAATGTTTTTCATAATAGGACTGACCAGCGGCACGATGGAACTTGGGCTGAGAAACTGCGGCCGCTTTCCCTGCTGCTGCATTCGCGGAAGCAGTGCCCTTGTAACCTGTGTTTACAAACAATTTACCTTTTTCTTTTTGCCTCTGTTTCGTTTCGGGAAAAGATACTTTGTCTCCTGCCCCAGCTGCGGCGCGGTTTATGAAATAAACCGTGAGGAAGGCAGGCGGATTGAACGCGATCCGTCGGCAGAAATCGACCCGAACCTGATTTTTCGCGTCTCAGGGCACGCTGCAAGGTTCTGCCCAAACTGCGGAACTCAAGTAAACCCGGAAAGCCGTTACTGCCCCTATTGTGGAGTAAAACTGTAACTACAAAACGAATGGGGGGACAACATTGCCTGATTATATATATTGGATTTCCTATCTGATTATTATTAATCTTATTTCCGCAGCAGCCACCAAATTGGACAAAAGCAGGGCCCGGCGACATCTGTGGAGAATTCCGGAAAGCAGGCTTTTATTACTGGCTGGACTCGGCGGATCCCCCGCCATGCTTTTTACCATGCTGTTAATCCGCCACAAAACAAAGCATGTGAAATTTATGGTTGGAATTCCGGTTATCATGCTGTTTCAGGCTTTCATTCTTTATGTCGGGTTTCAGCTTTTTCACCAGATGTAAACATGAAAAACTTTCTCTTCGGCTTTTCCGCCTGTTCAAGACGTATGAAAGCTCTGCAAAAAGCAAATATCGTCAAATTAAGCATTGCTATTTAGTGATATTTTTGCTATACTATTAAAGTTATTGAATTGTGCATACAGAAGTGTGCTTCAAAATTGCAGTTGAAACTGCTTTGTTTTTACATATTTTAAGTTTTATTTTTATTTATATTCCTGAATTTGTGATCATGAGGATCGCTGTCTTGCCTGCAGGCATGATAGCGATTCTCATATTTTTTTGCTGAAAATTTGCTTACTTTATTTCACAATACACCGGATATGAACGCCGCTGATTAAAATGTACGGCATAAGATTTGAGGTACAAAATGATAGGGGTTTTGCTATGATAGAAAATCGAAAAACACAATTATTGAAAAAAACTGGTTTGCGTTTGCTGGGCTTCCTGTTTACAATGTTAATTCTTTCCATCGTTGTATTCTGCTTTGCAAGGTGGGCACCCGGAGACCCGCTGCAGTCTTTTTACGGTGATGCAGTCGAATCCATGACTTCTGAAGAGCTGGGCGCTGCCCGCAGCCGCCTTGGTTTAGACGCCCCGCTGCATGTGCAGTATGCCAAATGGGTTACAAACGCACTGGGCGGGAACTTCGGACTTTCTCTAAAATACAAAAAAGCGGCAATGGATGTGGTGACTCCATTAATTGGGAACACCTTAATCTTAGGCGTCACCGCCTATCTGCTGGTATTTGCACTGGCAACCCTTTTGGCAGTTACCTGTGCATTGCATGAAGATACCTGGCTTGACCATATCATCTGCAAAATAGGGACAGGGATTTACTACCTCCCTCCCTTCTGGCTTGGTGTCGTTTTAGTGCTGATCTTCAGTATCCATTTAAGGTGGTTCCCCAGCAGCGGAGCATATGATATTGGAAAAGCCGGCGATATTTTGAACCGCATTCGTCATATGATTCTGCCGCTGATTGTAATGATTGTCAGCCACCTGTGGTATTACGCCTATATGATTCGAAATAAACTTCTGGACGAGCTCCGTCAGGATTATGTTTTTCTCGCAAAAGAAAAGGGATTGACAAAACGTCAAATCGTCTGGCGGCATTGTCTTCGCAACGTTGCCCCCACCATCGTCAGTATTATGGCTATCTCCATTCCACATGTACTCAGCGGTACTTATATTGCGGAATCCGTCTTTAATTATCCTGGAATCGGCGCTCTGTCCATTGAGAGTGCAAAATATCATGATTACAACTTACTCATGATTCTCGTGTTGATTGCGGGGGCTTTAGTTGTTTTGAGCAGCATCGCCGCGCAAACAATCAATGAGATCATTGACCCAAGAATGAAAGAAACCGGGGTGTCTGCATGGCAAAGGTAGAGAATTCACGCTTTAGAAAAGTTGGCATTGGGTGGAAAAAGGTAGAGCCCGTCGCCCTGAAACCATCACTGAAAAAGCGTTTAAAAGGGAAACCTGTTTTTTCAGTGATCATTCTGCTTTTCATCGTAACCGGATGCCTCTTTGCCGGACAGCTGGCAAATCATGACCCCGGAAGTTTTTACCTTCAGAATGTAAATGAGGCCCCAAACGCTGAATTCTATTTTGGAACGGACTCTTTGGGGCGGGACATTTACTCTATGATTTGGTATGGAGGCAGAGTATCCATCTCCATCGGGCTTATGAGCATGGCAATTATCAGTGTGATTGGCATTACTTACGGATGTATCAGCGGCATTGCCAACGCTAAGATTGACGCTCTGATGATGCGGATTGCAGAAATGGCGAACAGCATTCCAAACCTGCTGGTTATTTTGCTGCTGATGGCTGTCATCGGAAAGCAGGATGCCGTCACACTCTCTTTTGTGATTGGTATAACCGGCTGGTTTGCGCTGGCCCGTATCGTGCGCAGTGAAGTACGCCAAATCCGCAACAGCGAATATGTCCTCGCCGCACGCCGCATGGGTGTCGGTTTCCCCCGGATTATGATTCGGCATCTTATTCCCAACTTTGTTTCTTCCATTATGTTTGTTGTCGTGTCTACCATCAGTTCCAGCATGTCCATGGAATCGACGTTGAGCTTTCTGGGGCTGGGTTTACCGGTGGACGTTATCTCGTGGGGCAGTATGCTCTCCCTTGCCAATCGGGCACTTTTGCTTGATACATGGTGGGTCATTATCATCCCAGGTATCTTTTTATTAGTAACGTTGAACTGTATTACAAGCTTAGGAAATTTCTATCGAAAGGGGAATACAAAAAGGCACAGCAATTTGTAAATCTGGGACGGACTCCATTCTTGTTTATTTACCATATTTAAGGAGGAAAAATGATGAAAATGAAACTTAAAAAGGGAATATGCCTGCTTTTGGCATGCGTAATGGTACTTTCTTTCGCCGCTTGTGGAAACAACAGCAGCAATGAAAGCAAACCGGCAGCCACTTCCGGCAGCGCGGATGATTTATCTAACACCTTGGTTTACGCAGGTGAATCTGAAAGTACCATTAATCCGCTTTTAAACAGCCATGACGAACTGCCGGACTTAATTTTTTCCGGTCTGATGAAGTATGACGGCAACGGAAAACCGGTTTACGACCTGGCAGAAAGTTCTACCTATGACGATGCCACGTACACTTATACCTTTAAACTTAGAAAAGGAATTAAATGGCATGACGGAACGGATTTTTCAGCCGATGATGTCCTTTATACCTATAACGTCCTGACGAAGGATGAGACGTTATCTTCCAGCATTACAAGCAATTATGAAGACATTGTCAGTATGACCGCACCGGATCAAAACACTGTTGTAATTAAACTGAGCCAATATGATGCCGCCATGATGGACTATTTTACAGTGGGAATCCTGCCAAAACATCTGACGGAAGGCCAGGACATTAACACAATGGCCTTTAACCAGACTCCGGTTGGAACCGGCAGGTATAAATTTGTGAAATGGGATACCGCCGGAGGCATGATCGTCCTGGAGCGCAACGAAGATTACTACGATAAGGTTCCGAATATTGAACGCGTTATTTATAAAACCGTATCAAATGAAAGCACAAAAGCCACGATGCTCCAGTCAGGCGAAGCGGATTTGGCATGGCTTAACTCAAAATACGCAGACAGTTTCCGCAAAAACGACAGTTATAAAAATATTGATTTTAAAACTGCTGATTACCGCGGCATATCCATGGACTTCGGAACTGAATTCTGGCAGAATAACGGGGATTCCATCGGCGTTTTAAACGATGCGATCGACAAGGAAGCAATCGTGAAAAGCGTGTTGGACGGCCACGGTGTCGCCGCTTACAGCCCCATTCAGCTCAATCGTTTTGGCGGAAATAAATCTGCGGATATCTATTCCCATGACCTTCAGAAATTTGCAGAGGAAATGGCAAAATTGGGATGGGTCAAAGGCAGCGATGGAATCTATGAGCGCAATGGAGAAAAATTTCATTTTACCGTTCAGGTTCGAGACTATGAAGAAGAGCGGGTCGATATCGCCAATCTGTGCGCCAGCCAGCTGAAAGCCGCCGGTGTTGATATGGAAGTAAAGCTCGTAACCAAATTTGACTGGGACGCCGGCTATAATGGATTCCTTTCAGGGTACGCGGCTCAGTTTGATCCTGACATGTTTTATAAGAACTATGTAACCGGAGCCAGCGATAATACCATGCAGTATTCCAACACCCGCGTGGACGAACTGCTGACAAACGGGCGGCATACCAAGGAAGAAAATAAGCGCAAAGAAATTTATCAGGAATTTGAAACGGTCTACGCAGAACAGCCCGGGGTCGTACTGGTTGCTTTTCTGGATGGGTGCTATGTCAGCGTGAAGGGACTGAACGGACTTGATACCACACGTGTTTTGGGCCACCATGCTGTTGGCGTAATGTGGAATATAGAAAACTGGACTTTGAACAAATAAGGTAAGAAGGTATCCGATGGGAACGATTTTAGAAGTAAAGAACTATTCCCTCAGCTTTGATACACCCGAGGGAGAAATTGAAGCCGTAAGAGATGTAAACTTTTCCCTTAACGAAGGTGAAATACTAGCCATTGTAGGGGAATCAGGCTGTGGAAAAACGGTACTCTGCAAATCCCTTTTAAAACTTCTGCCGCGAAATGCAAGGGTAAAAAGCGGAAAAGCCGAACTTTGTGGGGAAAACATCACCGCTTTTTCAGAACGCCGGATGCGACAATTACGCGGAAAACAAATTTCCATGGTGTTTCAAGATCCCCTGACTACATTGAATCCGACCATTCCCATCGGGAAGCAAATCACAGAATCGATTCGACAGCATCAAAAAATAAGCCATAATAAGGCAAAAGCGCATGCCTTAGAATTACTGGAACTGGTTGGAATTGACCACGCCGCAGACCGTTTTAATCTGCAGCCCCATTTTTTTTCAGGCGGAATGCGGCAAAGGTGTGTGCTGGCAATTGCGCTTGCCTCACACCCCAAAGTCCTTCTGGCCGACGAACCCACAACCGCATTGGATGTTACCGTACAGGCTAAAATGCTGGATTTGCTGCTGTCAATCCGAAAAAGGACCGGAATCGCAATTCTCTTTGTCTCTCATGATTTGGGCGTAGTCGCAAGAATTGCAGATCGCGTTGCGGTCATGTATGCGGGAAAAATTGTTGAGATCGGTACTGCAAATGAAATTTTCTATGACTCCAGACACCCTTATACCTGGGGGCTGCTGGGGGCTCAGCCCGCTTTGGCAATGAAAACCGGTGAACTTCACAGCATACCGGGGATGCCCCCGGTATTACTCAATCCACCACCCGGAGACACGTTTGCCGTTCGCAACAAATATGCCCTGGCAATCGACTATGAAGAAGCCCCGCCAATGTTTCAAATTTCCCCGACACATTTCGCCGCGACCTGGCTGCTTGACCCGCGCGCACCCCACATTGATCCGCCAATTTTCACCAAAAGGAGACGGGAAGAATGAACCAAACGGCGATACTGGAAGTCAAAAATCTGAAGCAATACTTCCCTGTCAGCAAACATTTAACCGTGAAAGCGGTGGACGATATCAGCTTTCAGATACGGAAAGGTGAAATTTTTGGGCTTGTGGGCGAAAGTGGTTCCGGCAAATCCACGGTGGCCCGCTCTATTATGGGACTCTATCAATTGACGGATGGTGAAGTCTGGTTTCAGGGAAATAAGATATCAGACCCCAAAGTCTTTCGCAGCAACAGACGCGACATACAAAAAAATATGCAAATTATCTTTCAGGATTCCGCAGCCGCTCTGAATCCCAGAATGACAGTGCGGAATATTATCGCCGAGCCGATGCAGGCCTGCCGTATGTTTGTAAAAAACAAAGAAGCAATGGATGCAAAAATCGACAAGCTGTTAGACCAAGTTGGTTTGGCAAAAAGTTTTCGTTCAAGATATCCCGGTGAACTTTCCGGCGGACAGCGCCAAAGGGTTGCCATTGCAAGAAGCATAGGAACAAATCCTGATATTATCATTGCAGATGAGCCAATCGCCTCTTTGGATGTGTCCATTCAGGCGCAGATTCTTACATTATTTCAAAACCTTCAGCAGGAATACGGGTTTGCATTTCTTTTTATTGCGCATGATCTTTCTGTGGTACGGTTCCTCAGCAATACAGTCGGAGTTATGCTGCATGGTAAAATTTTAGAAATGGCTGAAACGGAAGAACTGTTTCAAAACCCGCTTCATCCCTACACAAAGGCTTTGTTATCCGCCGTTCCTGTGGCAGACCCAATCTATGAGCGAAGCAAAAAAATCCTGTATTATGACCCGAGCAAACTCTCTTTAACCGGTTCATTGCAACAACTGTCCCCAAAGCACTGGATGTTTTGTTCACCAAAATAAAATCACTATGAATCATACTGATTATTTTCACTGAACGTTGTTTAAGAACAGATAAGGACACACAAAAGCGCAGGAAAATTCCTGCGCTTTTGTGTGTCCTTATCGTCTTATATCTGCCTGCTAAACAGCCGTAAATCAAAGTGAGCCCAAGATTGTTTAATCGGCAACCGTAATCTGCAAACCGCGCATCACGTTTAAGGCCTGCCTGTTTATGTCTGCATCCGCACTGTCCGTACAACGTGAATCAACCATAATTTCTGCTTCCGGAAGAGCCGCCTTTGCAAGAACCGCATTGGAAAGGACACAGATGTTGGACACAAGCCCGACCAGTTCCACCCGGTCGTACTGGTTTTGGGAAAGATATTCAGCAAGCTGAAAAGAACCAAACGTTTTCTTTTCAAAACATAGGTCGGAATCATTGCGCAAAGCGGCAATTTTTCCGTACAATTCCCATCCCGGGGTTCCCCTCAGGCAATGAGGGACCGGCAGCTTCCGCCCTTCCTGTGTGCTCATGTAGTTTTCTTCATGTGTGTCGAAAGTAAACGCGACTTCCCCGCCGGTTTTCCGATATTCCACGATTTTTTCCGCGATTTCATCTTCCAGACAAACTGCATTTGGAAACCCAAGACTTCCAATTACAAAATCATTCTGGTAATCTACAACAATCAGGATTTTTTTCATTCTGGTTCCTCCATCCTTGCTTGTTCTGGTTTCCTCTTGAATGAAAGGCAATGCTTCTAAAAAGCAAAATTAGGCCGCTCTGTTGCAGAGCGGCCTAAACAGCATGTTACCGAACCACCAGATTAATCAGTTTTGCCGGAACATAAATTTCTTTTATAAGATTTTTACCGTCAATCTCCGCAGAAATTTTCTCGTTTGCCTTGGCCTGAGAAAGAGCATCTTCTTTGGCAATATCTGCCGGAACATTCAGATGAGCCCTCACCTTACCGTTCACCTGCACAACAATTTCAATGGTCTTGTCAACACATTTTGCCTCATCATACTTTGGCCAGTCCTGCAGACAAACCATGCCGCCGAACTTCTGGTTTTTCCATACTTCTTCACAGACATGCGGCGCAAAAAGGTTGAGCAGCAACGTGAATATACGAAGTTCTCCCCGCGTGATGGAACCAACCGCAGTAATGTCATTAATCAGTGACATGAGAGCAGCAATCGCAGTGTTAAACTTCAGGTTCTCGACATCTTCGCCTACTTTTTTAATGGCTTTGTTAAACGGAACCTCCAATTCCTTGCGAATGCTGTCCCCTTCACAAAGAATATCCTGCAAGTTCCAGAACCGCTCCACAAACCGGCGGCATCCCTTGATGCCGTGTGTATTCCACGGCGCTGCTTTTTCAAAGTCGCCGATAAACATTTCATACAGACGCATGGTGTCGGCACCGTATTCGCTGACAATATCGTCCGGGTTCACAACGTTACCGCGGGATTTGCTCATCTTTTCCCCGTTTTCGCCAAGGATCATCCCGTGGCTGGTCCGTTTCGCATACGGCTCCGGAGTCGGCACGACACCGATATCGTAAAGGAATTTATGCCAAAAGCGGCTGTACAGTACATGCAGCGTCGTATGTTCCATGCCGCCGTTGTACCAATCGACAGGCATCCAGTATTTCAGCGCTTCTTTTGAAGCCAGCGCATCATGGTTGTGCGCATCGGCATACCGCAGGAAATACCAGGAAGAGCCGGCCCACTGGGGCATTGTATCGGTTTCGCGCTTCGCGGGGCCGCCGCAGTGCGGGCAGGTGGTATTAACCCAATCGGTCATATGTGCAAGAGGCGATTCGCCGGTGTCGGTCGGTTCATAAGACTTTACATTCGGCAGACGAATCGGCAATTCGCTTTCGGGCACAGGCACATAACCGCATTTCGGGCATTTGATGATCGGAATCGGTTCGCCCCAGTAACGCTGGCGAGAGAAAACCCAGTCGCGCAGTTTGAAGTTTATTTTTGCACGCCCGATTCCCTTTTCTGTTAAATACTCAATGATTTTTTTCTTTGCCTCTTCCACCGGCAGTCCGTTTAAGATACCGGAATTAACCAAAATGCCGGTTCCACAGTCTGTAAAGGCTTCTTCCTGTACATTGCCGCCCTTGACGACTTCAATGATAGGCAAATCAAACTTCTTCGCAAATTCCCAGTCGCGGGTATCATGCGCCGGAACAGCCATGATGGCACCGGTGCCGTAAGAAACCAAAACATAGTCGGAAATAAAAATCGGAATTTTCGCTCCGTTGACCGGGTTGACAGCACTGACTCCGTCCAGCCGGACTCCGGTTTTATCCTTTGCAACTTCTGTGCGCTCAAAATCCGACTTTTTGGCGGCTTCTTTCTGATACGCGGCAACCTCGTCAAAATTCTTAATCTGCCCTTTCCATTTTTCAAGGAACGGGTGTTCCGGGGAAACGACCATATAAGTGACACCGTAGAGCGTATCAGGCCGCGTGGTGTAAACCGTAAGCTGGTCCCCCGCCGTAGTGGCAAAATCGACTTCCGCGCCCGTGGAACGTCCAATCCAGTGGATCTGCTGCGCTTTGACACGATCCGGATAATCGACGAGCGTAAGGTCATCAATCAGACGCTGGGCATATTCCGTGATTTTCAGCATCCACTGGGATTTTACCTTGCGGACGACTTCGCTGCCACAGCGCTCGCAGACTCCGTTTACAACTTCCTCGTTTGCCAATACGCATTTACAGGAAGTGCACCAGTTTACGGACATTTCTTTTTTATATGCCAAACCGTGGTGAAACAGCTGAAGAAAGATCCACTGCGTCCACTTATAATACTCCGGGTCTGTCGTGTTAATTTCACGTGTCCAGTCAAAAGAAAGGCCCAGGGATTTGAGCTGTTCTTTAAACCGCGCGATATTTTTTTTCGTTACTTCGGACGGATGGACATGGTTCTTGATGGCATAATTTTCACTGGGAAGTCCAAACGCATCCCAGCCGATTGGGAACAGCACGTTGTACCCCTGCATGCGCCGTTTCCGCGCAATGATATCCATCGCCGTGTATGACCGCGGATGCCCCACGTGAAGTCCCTGCCCGGAAGGATAGGGAAATTCGATCAGTGTGTAATATTTCGGCTTGTCGTAACAGTCGGAAGCATGAAATGCCCCGGCCTCTTCCCAACGGTCCTGCCATTTCTTTTCAATCTGTTTGTGATCATATTTCATTGATTCATACGCCCCTAAGTTTGTATCATTTACCCGGTGGAAAAAGATGCGCCGGGCCGCTCATCAATTCAGATATTGGGAAAGATCTACAATTTCTCCATCCTGCCAGAGCCGATCCAGATCATAAAATTTTCTGGACTCTTCGGTGAACACGTGAACCACAACATTGGTATAATCAAGCAGAACCCAGGAGTTTGAACGATACCCTTCCTTATGCGCAGGGGTACATCCGGATTCTTCCAGCTGAAATTCCGCCTCATCCGCAAGCGCTTTGACATGTGTGCTGCTGGTACCGGTTGCAAGAACAAAATAATCGGCAAGAATCGATACATCCCCGATTCCAATTACCTTAAGATCCTTTGCCTTTTTGCTGTCCAATACTTTCGCAGCCTTTACGGCCAGTTCCAGTGAAGTCATTCTCAACAACCTTTCTGATTCCATTTTCTAAGATTGATTCTGCAAAATTGCCTGATTATAAGCGGCAATCGTGTCGGGATGAATGGGAGTTTTTAAGTTTGCCAAATCCTGAATGGTAAAGGCAATCCCTTCAATGATGGCATCTTCCAGACTCTTTTTCGCCACTTGCCGCAAGTGTTCCACGCCGGGGTAATCCCTGTCGTCTGAAATAAAATCGGCAATAAATAACGTCTTGTCCAGAAGAGTCATATTTTCCCTTGCCGTCGTGTGGTAACGCACAGCCTGTAAGATTTCAGAATCCGCTACCCCGAGTTCACGGCGGATATACTCCGCGCCCAGAATCGCGTGCCACAGTTTCGGGGCATTCCGCTCCACTTCGGTCAGCTGGATTCCATACTGATTCATCAGCTTTACCTGCTCCTGCTGGGGAAGATCTTTCATAATATCGTGAAGAATTCCCGCCGTTTCAGCCTTTTCCTCATCTGCGCCGTACAATTTTGCCAGCTGTACCGCTGCGCGGGAAACACACAGGGAATGCTCGTAACGCTTGTCCCCTAAGAGACCTCTGATTGCTGTTTGATAGGACTTAAAATCCATGTTGCTCCTCCGAATAGAGATGATGTTGGTAAATATAGTTGGCAACTGGGGGCGGAACAAAGCCTGAAAGATCTTCGTGCTTCCGTGCAGCATTCCGAACCATAGTGGAAGAAATCGGCAGATAATTGATATTGCAGATCATCGTTTTTGCACCCATTCGTCCCACTTTTTCAGCATATTCGTTCAATGCCGTACAGCCCCGTTTGCTTCTCGGTGCGGCGCAAACTGTTGCCAGTGAATAAATGGTTTCCGGTTCGTGCCATTCCTCTAAAGTGAGGAACATATCTTCCCCCGTGATAAAGAACAGCTCCGCGTCCGGATGTTCCCGTTTCAAGGTCAAAAGCGTGTCGGAGGTATAGCTTAACCCGCCCCGTTCGATCTCGACAGGACTGACCTCAAACCCATCCTTCTGAACCGCAAGCCGGCACATCTGCAGCCGGTCTTCTGCCGAAGCCAGATGAGGAGCGGATTTGTGCGGCGGAATTTTTGTTGGGATCAGCACAACGCGGTCTGCACCGATTGTTTGCGCAAACCGGCGCACCAGATGCAAGTGCCCGTTGTGAATCGGATTAAAGGTTCCGCCGAATATCACTACTTTCGGCATTGCTTGATCCAATTTTTCCTTATTCTTTATCATATTACTTTTTGGCAGCTTTGGGAAGTGTTATTTTAGGTTCTTTTTCATTTTTACGGTATAAAACGAACCGGGAACCGATCACCTGAACGGATTCGGCATGAACCAAATCTGCAAGGCGGGCCGCCGCTTCACGGGCAGAAACAGGGGACGTTTCCAGCACTCTTCCCTTAATCAGTTCTCTGGCGGTCAGGGCATCATCCGCCTGTTTTACAAGTTCATCCCCGATTCCGGATTTTCCAACGATTAAAATTGTCCCGATTGGATTGGCAAGTGAGCGCAGATAAGCGCGCTGTTTTCCCGTCAACATTTTGATTGCTCCTCATATTCTTTCAATTTTTTAGCAAATTTACGCAGGGCACGGCCTCTATGGCTCATTTTATCTTTTTCATCGCCGGACAGTTCCCCGAACGATTTGTCCCCAACCAAGAACAGAGGATCATAGCCGAATCCCCCCGTGCCTTTCGGCTCAAAGGCAATAAAGCCTTCACATTCACCGCGCGCCGTAATTTTATCCCCATTGGGAAAGACACAGCAGATTGCGCAGATAAACCGTGCACTCCGCTTTTCCACAGGTACATTTTTAAGGGCATGCAAAAGCTTTCTGTTGCGGTCTGAACTGCTGGCGCCTTCCCCAGCATAGCGGGCCGAATAGACACCCGGCTGCCCGTTTAAAGCGTCAACCGCAAGCCCGGAATCATCCGCCGCGGCTGGAAGGCCGGTTTCTTTGCAGGCAGCTTCCGCTTTCAGCAGCGCATTTTCTTCAAATGTGCTTCCGGTCTCCTCGACTTCCTCCAGCCGCGGCGTTGTAACAGACACGGAAAGCGGCGACAAAATCCGCTCAAATTCTTTGACCTTATTGGGATTATGTGTCGCTAGGATCAGTTCCATCCGATTCCTCCCGCCTTTCAAACAGTGCCTTTGCAAACTGCTCTGCATCAAATTCCTGCAAATCATCCACTTGTTCCCCGACCCCGATAAATTTAACCGGCAGGCCAAGTTCTTCACGGATGGACAAAATTACGCCGCCTTTCGGGGTACCGTCCAGCTTAGTCAGCACAATCCCCGTGATATCGGCAGTCGCCTGAAACTCGCGTGCCTGATTAACGGCATTCTGCCCCGTGGCGGCATCCAGCACCAAAAGAACTTCGCGGTCGGAGTCTGGCGCTTCCCGCTCTACCACGCGGTTAATTTTGGCAAGTTCCTCCATCAGGTTCTTTTTGTTGTGCAGCCGTCCTGCCGTGTCACAAATCACAACATCCGCACCTCGTGATTTTGCGGCGGCGATGGAATCAAAAACCACGGACGCCGGGTCGCTGCCCTGCGTCTGTTTTACCAGTTCGGCGCCGGAACGCTCCGCCCAGACTTCCAGCTGTTCAATGGCCGCCGCGCGGAACGTATCCGCCGCACCCAGAATAACCTTCTTGCCCTGCTTTTCCAGCAAAGCCGCCAGTTTGCCGATGGTGGTTGTCTTGCCTACCCCGTTTACCCCGATTACCAGAATGACGGAAGGCTTTGTTTCGATTTTCAGTGCTTCGCCGCCGCGAAGCATGTCCGCCACAATGGAGCGAAGCAGATCGTAGACGGCATCCGGATCTGTGATTCCCTGCGCTTTTACCTGGCGGCGCAGCTCCTCACAGATGTGCTCTGCGGTCGTAATCCCGACATCCCCCATAATCAAAAGCTCTTCCAGTTCCTCAAACAAAGATTCATCTATTTTAGTAAAGGAATTCAGCATGGCGGAAACAGATGCGCTCATGCTTTCCCTCGTTTTTTTCAGCCCGTCTTTTATTTTTGAAAATAAACCCATGGGTTCTTTCCTTTCTGCCCCCTCAGGGCTTGATTCCCATTTTTGCTTCCACTTCCGCCGCCGGCATTTCCAGTATTTTTGAAACGCCCTCCTCCTGCATGGTCACACCATACAGAACGTCAGCTTCCTCCATACTGCCGCGGCGATGTGTAATCACAATAAACTGCGTGTTTTCCGTCATCCGGCGTAGATATGCGGCAAAGCGGTTCACATTTACATCATCCAACGCCGCTTCAATCTCATCCAGAACACAGAACGGCGGAGGATTCACTTTCATAATCGCAAAATATAGTGCAATCGCGACCAAAGCCTTCTCCCCACCGGACAAGGCCTCCAGGTGTGAAACGATCTTTCCCGGCGGCTGAACAGAAATTTCAATGCCGGAGGTCAGAACATCATCCGGATCGCTCAGGGAAATTCCCGCTTTTCCTCCTCCGAACAAATCGTGAAAGGTTTCTGCAAAATAATGATTGATCTGTTCAAAGCGGGCGGAAAATAAATCGCGCATCCGGTCGGTCAGCCCGCCGATCAGCTTTTTCAGCTGCTCCCTGGACTTTTCCACATCTTCGATCTGTGCTTTCATAAACTGATATCGTTCGGATACTTCTTTATATTCTTCCACTGCGGAAAGATTAACCGTACCCAGCGACTTAATCTGCCCCTTCAGTACACTCAGCTTTCGCTTTGCTTCTGCCGGGTCAGCCGCAGGTTCTGCTTCCTTTTCCGCTTCGCGGCGCGTCAGCTCGTATTCTTCCCACAGATGGGAAATAATTTCATCATATTCCTTTTGAATTCCGTTCCGGTGTTCTTCCAGGCGAGCCAGCTCGTGACCGATTTTTTCCTTTTCTTCCGACTTGTCCCGCTCCTTTGAGCGCAGTTCCACCGATTCCTTTTCCAGCTCCATTCGTTCCCGGTTCAGGTCGGCGGCATGTTTTTCCGCTTCTCTTGACTGAGTACGAAGATGTTCCGCTTCTTTTTCAAATTGCTCAATCTGCGCGGTTAATTCAGCCGTGGAAGATTCAATTTTTTTGATCTCATCTGCCAGAGCATCCAGTTTTTCCTTTTGACCAATTCTGCGCTCGGTCAGGTCCGTAATGGATTCCCGCAGGGACTGAGCATCTTTCCGCGCAGAGAGTCGATCCAGCTCAATCTGCTTTAAAGACGCGGCCAGCTCGTCCAGCTGAACGCGAAGTTCTTTCCGGCTGCCACCCTCTTCATTCAGTTTGGCTTTCAATGCATCCAGTTGACTGTTCAGTTGCCCGGATTTTAACTGTGCCTCCTGAGCCGTGGTTTTCTGCTCTTCCATACGGGCGCAAGCCGCCGTTTCTTCCTGCCGCAGACTTTCCCCGCTTTTCTGCGCAGAGCGCAGTTCCGAAAGAATTCTGCGGTGCTCCGCATCAAGATGGACCTGCTCTTCCTGAGCGGACACAAGCTCCGCCTTGGCTTGCGAAGCAGCAGCTTCTTCCGCGGAAACTTCCTGAGCAGAGGACTTCAGTATCTGAGCGGCATGTTCTGCTTTCTGTTGCAGAACCTCCACTTCCTTTTTCAGCGTCTCAATCTCGGATGCCCTGCTGAGAAGTCCTGAATTTCTCGCATGGGAACCCCCTGTCATGGAGCCCCCCGTATTCACGACCTGCCCGTCCAATGTGACAATACGGAACCGATAACGAAACCTGCGCGCAATCTGCACGGCAAAATCGAGGTTTTCTGCAATGGCAACTCTGCCAAGAAGAGAATTCAAAACAGCCTGATACTTTGGTTCGCAGGAACATAATTCGGAAGCGATGCCCACAAAGCCCTGGCAACCGGACAAACCCGGTTCTGAAAGGATTCTCCCTTTCATAACAGTCAGAGGAAGGAATGTGGCCCGTCCGGATTTCTTCTCTTTTAACAGGCCGATCGCGCGTTTTGCATCCTGCTCTGTCCCAACGACAATATTCTGCATGGCAGCACCCAGCGCCGTCTCAATTGCCACAGAATACTGGTGCGGAACTTGGATCAGACGTGAAACCGGCCCATGGACCCCGCTCAGCGCACCGCGCGCGGTTTCTTTCATTACCATTTTAACACTTTGGGAAAAGCCTTCCAGATTGCGCTCTAAATCTTCCAGTAAATGCGTTCTGCGGCGGTGTTCTTCCAAATCAAGCCGCAGGCTGTCACTTTGCCTTCTGCATGCTTCCCACCGGTCACGGCGCGCTTTCAGCCGCATCTGATGCCCCTGCGCCGCATTGTTAAGTGCCTTTATCTGCAAATCTGAATTTTCCAGCTTTTGTAAATATTCTTTCTCTTTTTCTTTCAGTAATTCATGCGCGGAAGAATTTTCACCGGCACTTTTATGTATTTCGTTTAGCCGCAGCTGAATTTCTGCAATGGATGCGGCGGCTGTCATTTCACGCATTCTAAAATCCGTTGCCTGTTTGGAAAGATCCGTCATTTCGCGGGTAAAGCCGTCCATCCTGCCCGCCGTTTCGCTCAGGCTGTTCTTCAGTTGTTCCAGCCTTTCGGAACAGTCGGCAAAATCTGCGTCTCTTTTCTTAAGGTACACGGTTTTCTCATCAATCTGCTTTTCCCGGTCAGCGATCATTCGGAGAAGATCCTCCCCGGAAAGACGGTGCTGTTCGATTTCAGATTGAATCCGCTTCTTATTTTCGCCATGATGCAGAATATCGTTCTTAAGAACGGAAACTTCGGCATCCTTCTGTGCGGCGCTTTCCTGCAGTTCCGCACCTTTTCTTCGGCTTTCATCAATTCTGGCAGAACACTGATTGGAACGGCTGAACATTTGTTCCAGTTCCCGATCTAAATCCTGAATTGCCTTCTCTGCCGCATCGTGCTGGGACCCTGCCGCAAGAATCTTGTCCTCCTGCTCCCGCAGGGTAAGAGAGGACTGGTTCAGCGTTCTCAGCCAAAGGCTGATTTCAGCCTTTTTCTTTTCTTTCGACAGCCGCAGATATTCCTTGGCTTTTTTTGCCTGTTCGCCCAACGGGCCGACTCTGCTTTCCAGCTCTGCCAGAATATCATTGAGCCGGAGTAAATTATTTTCCGCCTGTGAAAGGCGGCGTTCCGATTCTTCTTTGCGGTAGCGGAAACGGGAAATTCCGGCCGCTTCCTCAAAAATTTCGCGCCGGTCTTCACTGCGGGCCGCAACGATGGCATCAATTTTACCCTGCCCGATCATGGAATATCCGTCCCGGCCCAGTCCGGTATCCATAAACAGTTCGTTGATATCTTTCAGCCGCACATTATTCTTATTAATGAGATATTCGCTTTCGCCGGAACGGTAATAGCGCCGCGTTACAGCCACGATGTCGGAATCAAACGGAAGCTGCCGCCCGGTATTGTCGATATTCAGGGTTACTTCTGCAAAACCAAGCGCCTTACGCGCATGTGTTCCGCCAAAAATAACATCTTCCATTTTTGTACAGCGAAGCGAACGCACCGATTGCTCACCAAGCACCCAGCGCACCGCATCACTGATATTACTCTTTCCGCTTCCGTTCGGTCCAACCACCGCTGTGATACCATTGTGGAAAGTCAGCGTTGTCCGGTCCGGGAACGTTTTAAATCCCTGAAGTTCCAGCGATTTCAGCAGCAAACCTTTTCCCCTCCGTATCACAAATTTGGAAATCAGTTCGGCCAAGTGCCGCATCCTGTTTCAGCACCGCGGAATAACCAAGCGATAGAAGCGCTTTTAAATTCGCCTTTTTCTGCCCGGCGGCAACAGATACACTTTTCGGGTTGACCCAAAGAGCGATTGGCCCTTTCGGCACACGGTTTGCCGCCAGAGCACGCGTCATTTTGTTCATCATCCGCCGGCTTTCGCAAAGTTCGCGAAAAGCAGGATGCCATGGCCCCGCAAGACGGTCCCGTTCCAGTTCCGGAGAAGCGTGCAGCCCAAGGCGAATCACCGGGATGTGCCGCCTTTCAAAGAAATCCAGCAGCCCGGCGCATAAATCGACGGTCTCTTCTAAATCCGGCGGATTGTATTTTTCCTCTTGAAACAATTTCCCCAGTTTTGTCCCTTTCAGAACAATTGTGGGGTAAATCCTGACACAGTCCGGGTTACAGGCAGCAATCGCCTGTGCGGTTTTCCCGGCGCCATCCGCCGTATCGCCGTACAAGCCGGTCATCATCTGCAGCCCCAGTGAAAAGCCGTAAGTGCGGATCAGCGCCGCGGCACTTCTCACTTGATTGGAAGTATGACCTCTTTCATTCAGCGTAAGCACACGGTCATCCATACTCTGGGCGCCAAGCTCAATTGTAGTAACACCGTATTTCTTTAAAATAGAAAGAATTTCCGGGTCAATTGCATCGGGACGGGTGGAAATCCGAATTCCGGCAAAGCGGCCGCTTTTCACATAGGGAGCCGCCGCTTGCAGAAGTGAAACCATATAATTGCGCTCTACCGCGGTAAAACTGCCGCCGAAGAAAGCAATTTCAGACGATTTTGCTTTCTGCCCCAAATCTGCCAAAGCTGTTTCCGCTGCGGAAATCACATCTTCTGGAACAGGCTGAACCGCCTGCCCCGTAATGCTTTTCTGGCTGCAAAAACTGCATGCGTGCGGGCAGCCGTTATTCGGAACAAACAGTGCCACATTTGCGTGCCGCATCAGTATCCCATCAGCTCTAAAGCTTCCCGTGCCGCCTGCTGCTCCGCTTCCTTTTTGCTGCGGCCGCCGCCCTTGCCGATCGCGTTATTGTCCAACCGGACTTCAACCGTAAAGTGCTTGTCATGGTCCGGACCGCTTTCCCCTGTCAGAACATATTCCAGTGTTTCCTCCGGATTTTTCTGAACAATTTCCTGCAAAGACGTTTTGTAGTCCTTAAAGATTTTCGGTTTACTCTCCTTTAAGAGAGGCAGAACAAAACGCAGTACAAATTTGCGGCCTTCCTCCATTCCGCCATCCAGATAAATGGCAGCGGTAATCGATTCAAATGCATCCGCAAGGATGGAAGAACGGGTCCTTCCGCCTGAGTTCTGTTCTCCCCGGCTTAACAGAAGATATTTACCCACATTCAGCTGTTTGGAAAATCCGCAGCAAGCCTTTTCACAAACTAAAGCCGCACGTTTCTTGGTCAAATCCCCTTCCGGAAGATGTGAAAAATGCTTATATAAATAATCGGCTACCACCAGTCCCAGAATGGAATCACCCAAAAATTCAAGCCGTTCGTTGCTCCCGCCCGGAACCTTATTTTCATTTGCGTAGGAAGAGTGGGTCAACGCGGTTTTCAGGTAATGCTGGTCTTTAAAATGGTAGCCAAGTTTTTCTTCCAGTTCAGTCAACCAGAATCCCCCTTTCAATCATTAAAATCAGATTTTCTTTTTCAAAGCACTGTATTTTGCAACGCTGGAAGCAATTTCGTCCACCACATTGCCCTCCACATAGGCTTTGGTCAATCGCAGGGCATTATACACCGTTTTTGCTTTGGCGCTGCCGTGGGTCTTAAAAACCGGCTTCGCGCATCCCATCAGCGGCGCACCACCGTATTCGTTATAATCAAAGTTCTTTTTCAGCGCTTTCACATCTTTCAGCACGATCGCTGCGGCAAGCTTATTCAGAATACTGTGAGTAAAAATCCCTTTCAGTTTTCCCATCAGCATGATCGCCACGCCTTCGAACATTTTCAGGATGACATTGCCGGTAAATCCATCGGCAACAATCACATCGCCGGCATCATCCGGGATGTCACGCGCTTCAATATTGCCGACAAAATTTAAGCCGGAATCTTTCAGCAGGGAAAACGCGCCATGCTGAAGTTCCCCGCCCTTATGGTCTTCGACACCAATGTTGGCAAGGGCGACACGCGGATGATGGATTCCCATCACCTTTTCCATATAAATAGAACCCATAATGCCGAATTGCTGCAGCATTTCCGGTTTACAATCAACATTTGCGCCGCTGTCAATCAGCATAAAGCACCCTTTGTTTTTCGGCATTACGGGGGCAAATGCAATGCGCCGTACCCCTTTAATCCGCTTGACAATCAGCGTTGCCCCAACAACCAAAGCCCCGCTGTTTCCGCCGGACACAAAAGCGTCCCCTTTGCCCTGCGCCAGCAGATGAAGACCAAGAGCCATAGAAGAATCCGACTTGGATTTTACAACATCACCGGCGGAGTCTTCCATTGTAATCACAGCGGGAGCATCGCAGATTTCCATATGCTCCAAAGAGATTCCGTTTTCCTTCGCGACCCGTCTGATTTCCTGGTCACGACCGGTCAGAACGATGTCGATTCCCAAGCCCTTAACGGCGTCAGCGCATCCCTTGACAATTTCAAGCGGAGCGTTATCTCCGCCGAACGCATCGACAATAATTTTCATAGTCAGTACCTCAATTCAAATGAACGTCTCTTGTTCTTCGGACAAAACCCGGTCTAAGTCACACAGCGCACGCTCAGCCAAAGCAGCGTAGCGCTCCCGCTTGTCCCGAATTCTTTCAGAAAGCGGCGGAATGATACCGAAATTTGCACCCATCGGCTGAAAAGGACCGGCACCGCCGGACTCGACATAGCGGCTGAGTGCACCGATCATCGTCGTTTCCGGCAGGGTCAGCGGATTTTTCCCTCGCTGCCGGCGCACGGCATTGATGCCCGCCATGATTCCCGACGCAGCGGATTCCATATATCCCTCTACTCCTGTCACCTGCCCCGCAAAGAACAGGTCAGGATGACTGCGAACAGCAAAGCCTGAAGTAAGAACCTGCGGCGAATTTAAAAACGTATTCCGGTGCATCACACCGAACCGTGCATATTCGGCATGCTCCAGTCCGGGAATCATTCCAAACACCCGCTTTTGTTCCGGAAATTTCAGGTTGGTCTGGAATCCAACCAGATTATACATGGTGCCGGATTCATTCTCCCTGCGCAGCTGAAGGACTGCCCACGGGCGGTGTCCCGTCGCCGGGTCGCGCAGCCCCACCGGTTTCATGGGGCCAAACCTCAAGGTATCCGGACCGCGGCCGGCCAAAACCTCAACCGGCATACATCCTTCGTACACTTTCGGGTCAGCCGCGTCAAACTCATGAATCGGGGCGCGCTGAGCAGTAACCAATTCCGCATAAAAGTTTTCATACTCTTCGCGGTTCATCGGACAGTTCAAATAGGCGTCTGCTTCCCCTCTGCCATAACGGGAAGCGGCAAAGATTCGGTCCATGGTAAGGCTTTCCGCCATAACGATCGGCGCAGCCGCGTCAAAAAAGCTGAGACTCCCGCCGCAAAGGCCAAAGATTTTCTCCGCCAAAGCATCGGAAGTCAAGGGCCCGGTCGCGACAACCGTAATCCCGTCAGCCGGAAGTTCCAACTGTTCTTCTCTGTGAATCCGGATCATCGGATGAGATTCGATTTTTTGCGTGACCGCCTGCGAAAAAGCTCCGCGGTCAACGGCCAGCGCACCGCCCGCAGGCACACGGCAGGCATCCGCACAGGGCAGCAATGCCGAACCAAGCCTTCTCATCTCTTCTTTCAAAAGCCCCGCCGCGCTTGCCTGACGCTCTGCTTTAAGTGAATTAGAGCAAACAAGTTCTGCAAAGCTCTCGCTTTTATGTGCCGGTGAATAGCGAAGCGGCTTCATCTCATATAACTCAACCTGAATTCCAGCCTGCGCAATCTGCCACGCAGCTTCACAACCGGCAAGGCCGGCTCCAATGACACGGATGCTCATTCTTCCTCCGTCTTTTCATAACCGCAGTCCGGGGTAACGCAGTACACCTTCGGGTGTTTTCCCTTTTTCTTTAAGAGCGTTTTACCGCATTTCGGACATTTCTCCATGGAAGGTTCGTCCCAGGAAACGAAATCGCAGTCAGGGTAATTGGAGCACCCGTAAAAGACGCGCCCCTTCTTCGTTTTCTTAACGATCACTTTTCCGCCGCATTTCGGGCATTCAGCCCCTGTTTCCTGAACATATTTTTTCACATTCTTGCATTCCGGATACCCAGGGCAAGCCAGGAATTTACCGTAACGGCCGTTCTTAATCACCATATGCCGCCCGCACTTCTCGCAGATGACGTCAGTCACGTCTTCCTTCAGCTGAATTTTGACTCCCTTCATTTCTTCCTTTGCGGTTTTCAGGGTTTTGTCAAAATCATCGTAAAAGCCTTCCAGCGTTTCGACCCAGTTCGTTTTACCGCTCTGGACCGCATCGAGGTTGCTTTCCACCTGAGCGGTAAACTTCACATTGACGATTTTAGGGAAACGTTCCTCCATTAAATTGGTAACGGTTTCTCCCAATTCTGTGGGCTTCAGCGCTTTCCCGTCCCGGATCACATATTCCCTGCCTGTAATGGTGGAAATGGTAGCGGCATAGGTGGACGGCCGACCAATTCCGTTTTCTTCCAAAGCCTTAATCAGCGAAGCTTCTGTGTAGCGCGGGGGCGGCTGCGTAAAGTGCTGACTGCCAGCAATCTCTTTCAGTTTCAGCAGCATGCCGGATTCCAAGTCCGGAAGGACAACGCCTTTTTTCCCTTTTTCGTCCTTTGCTTCTTCATAAAGCACGGTAAAACCGTCAAAGGTGACCGTAAAACCGGAAGCCTTAAAAATATAATCTTTTGCCTGAATGTCGGCCTGTGTGGTGCTTTGCAGGCAGTTCGCCATCTGGCTGGCCATAAAGCGGTCCCAAATCAGCTTATAAAGTTTATACTGGTCGGACGAAAGGCTCTCTTTCACCTTTTCAGGAGGAAGAGACGGCATACTGGGACGGATGGCTTCATGGCCATCCTGAGCATTTGCCCTTGATTTAAAGTGGCGCGGGGTATCGGGAAGATATTTTTCGCCCCAGCGTTCACGAATATAATCGCCCGCTTCTTTAATTGCATCTTCTGAAATGCGAAGAGAATCTGTTCTCATATACGTAATCAGACCGATAGCCCCGAGCCCCGGAACTTCTACGCCTTCATACAGTTCCTGCGCCGCTTTCATGGTTCGCCTTGCCTGAAATCCAAGCCGGCGTGACGCTTCCTGCTGAAGGGTTGAAGTGATGAACGGCGGTGCGGGGGACTTGCGTCGTTTCCCTTTCTTGAGCTTCGCAATGCTGAAGTCGGCATCCTTCAATTCTTCCAGGATTCGGTTAGACTCCTCTTCACTGGAAATCTTCATCTTGCCGTTTGTGTCCCCATAGAAACTTGCGGAAAAAGTTTTGCGGGAACCTTTGGGGATCAGTTTCGCATCAATCGTCCAATATTCTTCCGGCACAAAACTGCGGATTTCATTTTCACGGTCTACAATAATGCGTACCGCGACGGACTGCACACGCCCTGCGGACAGTCCCCGCCTGATTTTCTGGGACAAAAACGGACTGAGTTTATAACCAACCAGCCGGTCGAGAATCCGGCGCGCCTGCTGTGCATTGACCAGGTCAATGTCAAGGCTTCTTGGATTGCTCATTCCGTTGGATACGCCGGTTTTCGTGATTTCATTAAAAGTAACACGGTTTTTGTCGTCCATATCAAGCCCGAGAATATACGCCAAATGCCAGGAAATCGCCTCTCCCTCCCGATCGGGGTCGGTCGCGAGAAAAATGTAATCGCTTTTTTCGGCCAGGTCCTTTAATTCCTGTACCAGCTTTTCCTTGCCTTTGATAATGGCATATTTCGGCTTAAACTTATTTTTTACATCTACACTTAAACGGTTTGCCGGAAGATCACGCACATGGCCCATGGATGCCACAACATCGAAACCGGCCCCGAGATACTTTTGAATTGTTTTAGCTTTCGCCGGGGATTCTACGATCACCAGCTTGGACATAAAACCACCTCGCATTGATTCTCTTTTTTTCTTTTGCGCGCAAGCGCAAAGAAATTGTTCAGCGCTTTAAACTGTAGCGCCGGCCTGAATGGGATCGAATCGCACCCTCTAATTCCAATTCCGTCACAGCCGAGAGCAAGCGTGCAACCGGAACCTGTGTCTGTTCCGCCAGTTCTGCAATCGGACGCGGCCGGTCGGTCAAACTGGACAATAATATTTGCGCGTCCTGAGAAAAATGATCTGCACCGGGGATTTTCTGCTTTTTATTTTCCAAAGAGGAACTGATTTTCGTGCCATTCTCTTCTATAATAACATTTGTTTTAGTATCGTCAAGAAAAAATTTACTTTTTCCCCATTCAGGATATTCTTCAAGAATCTCTTTTGCCCCGCTGACCGGCTTTGCCCCAGCCTTAATCAAATTGTTGACACCGGCAGAAACAGGGCTGAAAATACCGCACGGAACCGCAAAAACATCTCGCCCCTGTTCCAATGCGTAATCCGCAGTAATTAAAGAACCGCTTTTTGCCGCGGCCTCTACCACAAGAATTCCATGCGACAAGCCGGAGATAATCCGGTTGCGAATGGGAAAGTTCGACCCTACCGCCTGGGTCTGCGGCGGGAATTCGGAAATCAGAACTCCGTGCTCCGCAATAACATCGCGCAATGACGCATTCGTCATTAAGTAATCCGTGTCGATTCCACAACCAAGGATGCAAGCGGTTCGGCCGCCTGCTTGAAGCGCGCCCTGATGTGCCGCGGTATCAATACCGAGTGCGCCGCCACTGACAACCACCACACCGTTTTGCGCCAGTTCATACGCAAAGCTGCGCGCGGCTGCCTTGCCGGTCTGGGTAGCCTTTCTGGTCCCCACAATCGAAATTGCAGGCTCCGTATCAAAGTCCGGCAGGGTTCCCTTGGTGTAAAGCACACAGGGAGGATTGTGAATATGCCGCAAAGGGCCCGGATAGTTGTCACAGTCCGGTGTGATCACTTTCTGCCCAATCTGTTCACAATAAACCAGCAAAGCCTGCGCATCGGAAATCGAATAGGTTTCCATGCCGCGAAGTTCCTTCGGCGTAAAATAACCTTCCAGCAGCCAGGCTTCCCGTCCGGCCGCATAGAACTCCTCCAGATTT
This sequence comes from Oscillospiraceae bacterium, assembly GCA_022650485.1. Lineage (GTDB taxonomy): Bacteria > Bacillota > Clostridia > Oscillospirales > Acutalibacteraceae > Caproicibacter. Next base: position 325,023 of record JALCPP010000001.1, read on the forward strand.
TTCCATCCTTCCAGAATGCGGTTCGGCTTAGAACTTCCCGCGCCAAGCGCGTGCTGCAGCCAAAGCCAGAAAGCCCTAGGGTCATAATTGCTCATATCATGACGCCCCCGCTCTGTTTCTCATCATTTCCCAGATCAAGATTGCCGCTGCTGCGGACGCATTCAGCGATTCCGCCCTTCCCAGCATGGGTATGGTGATCTGCGCGGAACAGGATTTTTGCGTTTCCTGCGTTAAACCGTTTCCTTCATTTCCCACCGCCAGCACGCACGGAATGGAGAAATCCATTTTAGTGACCGGTAGTGCACCGCGGTCCGGAACAGCCGCCGCCGTAATAAAACCGCGTTGATTTAAGGCAGAAAATAACCGGGGCAGATCTTCTTCCAGAAAAATCCGCTGGCGAAAGACCGCACCCATAGACGCGCGAAGCACCTTGGGAGAATAAAGGTCACAGCAATTCCCCCCTAAAAGGACTCCTGTAATTCCCATTGCTTCCGCCGTACGGAGAATGGCACCCAAATTGGCGGGATCCTGCAGATTTTCCAATGCAAGGTAAGCCCCCCGCTCCGTCAGTTCAGAACCTTTCAGCACATTTGCCGACATTTCGCAGATACAAAAAATCCCCTGCGGTGTTTTGGTGCGTGACAGGCTCTGTGCAGCCTGCGGCCCGACCACATAAATTTCCTGCGCATTGTTGCGTGCCAAAGACAGGTAATTTCCATACTTTTCTGCGGCGGCTTCTGTATAAAACAACGTGCGGATTGACACGCTGCTGGATGCGGCATCCGCGCACAGCCGTGCCCCTTCCAAAAAATACAGCCCGCATTCCCTGCGGTACTCCGCGGAACCGGACAGCTGTACAGCATTTTTAATGATTCTATTTCGACGGCTCAAAATCATTTCCGGCATGCGGTAACCCCCAACGAATAAAATGAGCGCCCGGAACCAACCGGGCGCAGTTTTCAATATTAGACCGCAGATTTTGCTTTTTCGACCAGGCTCTTAAAAGCGGCCTCATCGGCAACGGCAATCTCCGCCAGCATTTTACGATTCAGCATGATTCCAGCCTTTTTCAGTCCGTTCATGAATTTGGAATAGCTCACACCATTTGCACGGCATGCGGCAGAAATGCGGACAATCCACAGACGGCGGAAGTCCCTCTTTCTGGCTTTGCGGCCGGCAAATGCATAGTTGCCGGATTTCATAACGGCCTGTTTCGCCATTTTAAAGTGACGGCTCTTCGAGCCAAAATAACCTTTTGCAAGTTTTAAAGTCTTTTTCCTTCTTTTGCGCGTCATCAACGCGCCCTTCACACGTGCCATTCTGTTACCTCCAATAATTGGAAAATTTCCGTTTAAAAATCAATCTCTATTTGTAAGGAATCAGCTTTTTGATTGCTGCCACATTTGTTTTGTCGGCAATGGCTGTCTTGCGCAGGCCACGCTTCCGCTTTGTGGATTTCTTGTTCAAAATGTGCGATTTATAGGCATGCGCACGAATTACTTTGCCTTTTTTTGACAGTTTAAAGCGCTTTTTCGCGCCGGTATGTGTTTTGATTTTAGGCATAACTGCCCCTCCTTATAGAAACTTTACTTCACGGGTTTGGAAGCAAGGAACATCAACATGTTGCGTCCTTCCAGCTTAGGCGGTTTTTCAACGTTGGCAATTTCGCTCAGGGCCTCTGCAAAGCGTTTCATCGTTTCATAGCCATGCTCTGGGTGTCCCATTTCACGGCCGCGAAAACGAATAGAAGCCTTGACCTTATCACCGTGTTTCAAAAACTTTTCCGCATGGCCAAGTTTTGTATTGAAATCATGAACATCAATATTCAACGACAGACGGATTTCCTTAATATCAACGGTATGCTGATTTTTCCTGGCTTCTTTTTCGCGTTTGGCCTGCTCAAACCTGAATTTGCCGTAATCAATAATTTTGCAGACCGGTGGTTTTGCCCCAGGAGCAATCTTCACTAAATCAAGATTCATCTCCCTGGCTTTCTGCAAGGCCTGCGAGGATGACATCAGACCAAGCTGACTGCCGTCCGAGCCGATTAACCGCACTTGCCTGTCGCGGATTTTTTCGTTAATCTGAAGTTCCCTGTTGCTAATAGTTAAGCACCTCCATAACACGTTACTTCTACATAATTAAAGCGCGGGCCGATTACATCTGCCCGCGCATCAATACTCACTTTGTTCCAAAGGAACATCTGAATGTATTGACCCGTGACGGACAGAACCCCACAGGTGGAAACACTGTTCCCTGGAAGGAACCGTATCCCGCTTTGTTTTACAATAAATTATTATACTGGTATTTCACAGCTTTGTCAAGGCTGATTTTTCATTTCATGAAACAACCCGTCCATCTGCCATTCCTTTGGCCGAAAAGATAGCAAAGTTAAGGCAACGGGCGACCCGAATTTAAGAATTGTACGGCTCTTGCGGCTCGGGTATTTCTCCCTTTCCGCCGCTTACAAAAGAAGAAACCCAAGACGGCTGTGCCGGTGCTTTGTCCTCCTTCAGCTGCTTCTGCCACGCTTCATCAGTCAGCCGGCTGCCTGACTCAAATTCATAATAGCTGAACACCGCGCCCCTGGTCAGATACAGCTTGCCGCCAATCGGAACAACCGCATAGATTTCATGAGCGGGACCGACACCGGCCTCCAAATATCCGCCGTTGTCATAGCTGTTGGGTGCCACCGTGTGAAAATCCGCAATGATCGCCATGTTCTTATCCGTTTCCGATTCGATTTCAAACCAACGCAAACCGTCTGATGACAGAGAAGCCGTCAAGTGTTCCATGGTCGCGCCGTACTCATAGATGCGGGAATATTCCTCATCACTCAGCGTTTCTCCGTTTAATTCCTTCACAGAGCAGTCCCGCAAAAAGGTCAGCAAATCTTTAAAGTCTTGGATGGAATGTTTTAAATTCTGTTCCCACTCAACTTCCCCATCTTTTAAAAGGCCGCGGGCAGAAAGGTTCTGCTCGGAATATTCCGTCAGCCACAGCAATTTGTCGTAAACTTCAACAGCAGGCTCCACATATCCCAGTACTTTCGGTTCTTCCGCACCGCCTTTTTCCGCGCCGCTCTGCTTTCCGTATAAGATAGTGTCGTGCCGAAGCTCAGACCAGCTGCCCAAGGCGGTACTCAACGATTTGTCGGTCCACGCCTGATTGGTCATAAAGGACGGATATCCGGTTTCATACGGCTTTAACAGGCCCTGCAGCGTCCACAGCCATCCGTAATACAGGTTGGAACGCCAGGTGTCTCCGGAAAGTGCTGAAAATTGTTCCTGTGTTTTTGCAAACTGTACAGGATAACCTTCCCACTCATTTTCTTTTTTGCCCAGCTGGATTTGATACGCACGGTCCGAACCCAGAACTCCCATGACGTCCAGCCCGCTGGGAATCGGACGTTTGATCGGTTCCACAAGCTCCTGCAAAATCTCAGAATCCGGAATATATCGCTGCCCCATAAACCGGAACTGCCTGCCCACAGGCGTGTCCTGTTCCGTATATTCCGCCTGAATCCGTGGCTCCGGCAGTTTTTCCGCCTCCTGGTACAGTTTGTTCATCAAACCGCTGTCATTCAGCTGTTCCAGATTGGGGTCTTCCCCGTATACGGTTTTAAGCAAGTCTTTATATTGGTAGATTGTCAGATCGTCGGACTGTCCAACATAAAACGAAGTCGGCTCATATACGGTTTCCCAGTTTGTTAAATCCTGTGAACCGTTTTCGTTCATGAAAAGTGCGTACGTAATCAGCAATGCCTGAAGCGTTTGCTCCACATCCCGGGTTTTCTGTTCTTTATCTTTATATATATAGAAAGGAAACGGTGCCTGGCCATACCAAGTCATAGCGACAAAATATCGTTTAAAATCATCGCTTCTCGTGTAATGCCCCCGCGGTGTAAACTGGCTGTAATCCAATTTGAAGGGAAAAATTTCAGATTGCATAAAGCCCGACTGCTCTTGAATCAGATTATACTCTTTTTCAGCCAGCTGCACCGCCGGTTCCGGCATATTCCAGGGCATCTGTTTTTGAAGTGCCAACGCCGCCGTACCAAAATATGCAATATTCTTTAACGCCGCGCTTTTTACTGCCGAATTTTTTACTCCCTTGTAAATCTGTATGGATTTTTTCAGCATACTGTCCGTCAGCGCATCCACGGCACCGATCAGACTGTCAGATTCCAAAGACCGCAGGGAATAATCATAAAAAACATGGTAAACCTGAAGCACGGAATCTGTTGTAATCAAGCTGGGAATTTTAAGATAAGCATTCTTTTCATAGATATAAAAAAGCTGCTCTTGAGCAGACGGTGAAACAACAAAAGCATTTTTGGCCAAATGTTGTTTCTGTTCCTGCGAAAAGCTGCCGAACTGCTGCAGATTTTCCACATTTGATAACTCCGAATTGACCTTGTAGGGCTCAATTTTAGGAGTGATCTGGGTCGAATGATACGGCACAGACACTTCTTTGCTGATCGAATTCGAAAGAGCTGCCAGCTGGTAGCGGGTGCTCTCCTCCGATTTCTTGCTGTCCACCTCACTTTGCACAGAATTTGCCGGCTTGGTCCCCTGTCCGCCGCATGCCGGCAGAGTCAGAAAAATTCCAAGGCATAAAAAAAATGAAATTACTCGCCTGAATGGCATAACAATCATTCCTCCTCCTTCAATTTACCGTCTTGATAGACCCATGTCTTTGATATGTGCAGATACATCTGATTACAAACCGCTGATATTCGTTTACCGGCAGATTTCAATTGAGATACACCGTCATATGGCTTTGAAACGCCAATCGATTCAAAGCCGAAGCCGGTCCATCGATAAACATTTAGTTCCTTTTTACCGACACGCGTGGTTTCCACGCTAATCAGTTCATCTTCCGCACCTTGATCCACGTTGCAGAAAATATAGTCATCGAATGGCCGGGACAACCGGGAACCCAGCCATTTGGGATACAGCTTTCCGTTTTTAAAATAATAAAGGAACGGTCTTTTTGCATAAACCGGATGAAATTTTGCCACCGTGTAAACACCCAGTGAAACTTCCTTTTGGCCGTCACCGTCCACATCGCAAACCTGTACTTTCCAAGGATTTACTTTCTGAAACGACGCATCATACATTTTCTTCGGCCTGCCGTCATGGTAATTGAAAACAAGAAGCTCCTCGCCATATTGTTCCCCTTTTTTCCCCAATAAAAGAAAAATGTCATCATTTCCGTCATTGTCACAGTCTGCGACAAAGCTGCTGACTGTTTGCCTTTGATTTTCATTTTCATAGTTAAAAATCGATTTGTCATGGTCATAAACGGTAAACCCATTTTCAAGCACTAAAATAACATATGTATTTTCTGCGTATTGCAGACTCCTCATGGTCACATTTTTTGAACCAATCCGGCGAATCTTTAGAACGCGGCCGCCGCTGAAAAGCAGAAACGGCTGCCCCGCCGCACGAACAATTCTATACTCATCGCCCGCATGTTGGTACGTCTGTTCCACACGGATCAGAAAATGTGCCGCCAAAAATACTGCCAAAAGGGACACTGCCAGCAACACTGGCTTTACGGTTTGTTTTTTTTCGCATTTCGCCGCGCGCAAAAACGGTATCATCCCCCTGCGCCTTTCCTTCCCTGTAAAACCACTCTCGCTGTTTTTCATGTAAGACTTTCCTTCCGCAATCGTCTGAAAAATCGACGTGAAGGTAATCGGGAACCGGCTTATCACAGTCGTTTTAAAAACCTATCTGTTTCCCGTAATTTCCCTGCCGAGCGCAAATGAATACAACAGGCACTGATTCACGGTTTTTCCCGTGCACAATTCCAGTGCTCTGCGGTACCACCGAAGCTGCTCCTGATATCGCGCCCAAAGTTCAACTGGGTCACGCATGCGGTCTGTTTTGTAATCGACAATGACAATTCCTTCCGGTTCCTCAAAAACGCAGTCCGCCGCACCCTGCAGAATGACCGGTTCTTCCGCCGCTTTGCCGGTTAAACCCGGTCGAACCTCACTGGCCGGAATTTCAACAGAAAATCGATATTCCCGTTCCAAATGCCCGGATGCCAACATCCGCTTCATCAGCTTGCTCTGAAAAAACACACTCACGGCCTTTAAGTCCACCGCTTCCGCCCGCCAAGGCGTTAAGAATTTTTGTTTCTGCAAACGTGAAAGCTCCTGCACAGGGTCTTCGACTGCCCTGCGATAATCCGCAAACTGAAGGAAAGCATGCAGAGCCGTTCCGCGTTCCGCCGGAGTCAGCCCGCCTTTGCCCAGAAAAGCAGGGCGGGAAGAAGCGGCGTAGCGTGCGGAAAACCGGCCTGCCGCCAGTTCAGAAGCAGCGACTTTTGCGCACATCCCCCCTGTTTCCGAGTAGGGATAAACAAAGCTGAAATCAGATTCCAATTTTGCAAGAAAAGCAGCGTCCGGCTCCGCCGCAGTCTGAGTTTCCTGTTCCGCTTCCGGCTCCTCCTCCGGGTCATTCTGCGGCCGGGTCACCTGAAAAGACCAGTGTCCCCGGTCCGGAACCGTGACTGTTGCGGAAACGCCCGCCATGTCCCGCAGACGTCCGCCATCAGGATGCCTGAGCGCGCAGAGCAGCAGCCAGTCTGAAATACTGGAAACCCCGCGGACAACATAAGGCTGAATCCGTCTCCCTTCCGACAGTCTGGGAGCAAGGGAAGCGAGTGTTTTCGCGGCATCATCCAGTGTGGTAACCAGCATCAGCTGTTCCTTGGCGCGCGTCATGGCAACATAAAGGACACGCAGTTCTTCGCTCATCTCATCGCGTTCCAGTTCCAGCGCGACGGCTTCCCGAATCATGGTGGAGCGCCGCGCTCCGGTGGCGGGGTCTTTCAGCCGGATGCCAGGACCAAGTTCCGGGTGAAGCAAAACATCCGCATGCTCTTTATGAAAGCCGCGCGAACACCCCGCCAGAATACAGACCGGAAACTCTAACCCTTTGGAATGATGCACGCTCATAATCCGCACTACATTGGCGGATTCGCTGATAGTTGAGGCAGCGGAAAGGTCGGCGCGGCTTTTCTGCAGACGATCGATAAAGCGAAGAAAGCCGGACAGCCCGTTATATCCGGAGGACTCATATTTACCGGCGTAAGAAAGCAAAAGCCGCAGATTGGACAGCCGCAGTTCGCCGTTCGGCATAGCTTGCACCAAGTTTGTCAAGCCCGTCTGCCCGTAAACAAACCGAATCAGACGGTCAGACGGCATCGTAGCCGCCAGAACCCGAAAGCGCTGAATCGCACCGAGAAAGTCCGCGGCTTTTTGATTCCCATCCCGCGCCGAGGCTGTAACAGCCGGGTAAAGCCTCCCCGCACGGGTATGCATCCTGATTTCCGCTACCTCGTCCGGAGTAAAGCCGTAGACTGCGCTCATCATAACGGCAAGAAGCGGAATATCCTGCATGGGATTGTCAATCACCTGAAGGAGCGACAGCGCTGTGCGAATCTCTCCAGCGGCAAAAAATCCGCCCACCGTATCGGCCCATGCGGGAATTCCAAGCGCTGAAAGCTCCCTTGCATATTCGTGGGCATACTGATTTGCACTGCGCAGCAAAACACAGAAATCCCGATACACGGCCGGTCGTTGCTTTCCATGGTCCGTCACTGAAAAAGAACCGCTCGTCATAGAATAAATCCGTTTTGCGATCTGCAGGCATTCCACACGGATTAAGTCGGAATCTCTTTTAAATTCAGTTCCGGAAAGATCAATTATCTCAAGGTCAGACGCCGGTTCCGCTCTGGCTGGATACTCTGCCCCGGGAACCAGTTCTTCCGCTTTCGTGTAATCCAGTTCGCCCGTTTTTTCACTCATCAGCTGGCGAAACACAAAATTGACTGCATCGGTCACCCCGCTGCGGCTGCGAAAATTGCGGTCCAGCACCACACAGGCCGGAAGTTTCGGCCGCACGGGGTCATACTCAGGCAGTGCGGCACGGCGGCGTAAAAAAATCTGCGGCATCGCCTGACGGAACCGGTAAATGCTCTGCTTCACATCTCCCACAAGGAACAAATTGGTTTCATTGCGGGAGATGGCGCGGAAAATCATATCCTGTGTTTCATTGGTATCCTGGTATTCATCCACCATAATTTCATCATATTGTTTGGAAAGCTCTAGCGCATCCGGCGTACGGTCATATCCTTCTTCCGTACTGCGAACCAGAAGTTCCAGCGCCCAGTGTTCCAGATCGCTGAAATCCGCGGCGCGGCGCTCTGCCTTTCTCTGCTTTAAAAGCAGGCCGAACCGCTGTGTCACCTGAAACAACATACGGACGGTCGGTGCAAGCCGAGACCGTTCCTCCGACCACTCCGCCCGCGTACACGAAAAGAGGGAAGAAAGAGCCGCAACGGTAGCTTTTACCTCTTTTCTGGCATTGGTAATTGAATTTTTTAACGGATCTTCCGCACGTCCCCGCACCGGATGGAACTTTGGAAATTCAAAAGCCGCACAGCGGTGTACGCATAAATCCCAGTCACCGGCCTCTGCCGCTTTTCCCAGCAGCGCCAGATTGTCAAGGTCTGATTGACAGGCATCTGAATAAGCCGTCGAAAGTTCCTCGTCATCGCTCATGCGGGCAAGTGAGTTCTTTGTCACCGAAATACCGTACTGCACCGCCTCTTGAGCCCAGGACAAAACGACTTTGCCCCAAACCGACTGTTCCGCGGGAACACTGCTGTCGTACAGCGCGGATTTTTCAGCAAGCCAATGCTCTGGGAATGGATGGGAACGGACAAAATCATAGAGCCGATTCACCGTTTCAGCAATGCGGCTGTCATCCCGCCCGGAAGAAAACTCTTCAATAAAATCAAAAAATGCCGGGTCCGCCTCCGCGTAAAATTCATCCAGCGTATCTGACACCGTCTGTGAACGCAGAACCGTCATTTCGCCATCGTCCAAAATCCTGAAATCCGGCGCGATTCCCAGCTTGAAAAAATTCTCTTTCACAAGGTCACTGCAGAACGAATCAATCGTTCCGATTTTAGCCCGGGAAAGTAAAATCTGCTGGCGCTGCAACCTGACGTTTTCAGGATCTTCTTCCAGCATAGCGGCGATTTCAGCCGCAATTCTCCCGCTCATTTCAGCCGCGGCGGCTTTGGTGAACGTGACAACCAGCAGGCGGTCCGCATCGACCGGATGAAGCGGGTCTGTAATGTGTTCGACAACACGCTGCACTAAAACCGCCGTCTTGCCGGAACCTGCCGCAGCGGAAACAAGAAGAGTTCCTCCGCGGGCAAAAATCGCGTTTTTTTGGCTTTGCGTCCAATTTCTGCTCACTGGGTTTCTCCTCCTTTTACAAATTCCTTTATGACGGCGTCACGGTCCCATTTTTCCATATCGCGCGTCGGGTCGTCCCGCTCATGGCCGCAAACCGCACTGTAAGGGCACCACGCGCAGGCATCGTAGCCGCCTGACAGGGGAACCGCAGGGATATGCCCCCGCTTCAGTTCTTCCGCCATATCCGCAACAAGGCCGCGAATATAGTGAAACACCTGCCCGAGTTCCCGTTCCGCAATCAGATGCCCTTTTCCGGACGGCACCCCTTTCTTCAGGGTAACCGGAAGATAGACTCCCTTTCCATCCGGCTCCATCGCACTAACGATCTTCTCATCATCCAGAATCAAGCCGTCCATCCGCAGCTGCCTGGCGGAATCCTTTTTTAGCTTTTCCGGCGCATCCCCCCGCTTTGCCGTAGGAGAAGGCCGGTTGGCCGGCATATACAGCACACCGGCGGGCGTTACCTCGCCGTAACGGGTTTCGCCATTTTCACACAGTGCCGAAAGATAGATCAGCATCTGCAAATTCATACCGTAAATCACATCGGACAACCGGAATTCTTTTTTTCCCGTTTTATAATCCACCACACGGAGATAACGAACGCCGTCTTTGGTCATCAGATCAACCCGGTCTATTTTCCCATCGATCGCGACCTTTCCTCCGTCCGGCAGGGGAATTTCAAGCGGCGGGATCTCCTTGCCGACCGAAAGTTCAAAATCCGCCGGTTCAAAGCCGCTCTGCATCAGCTCTTCGGCAATATGCCTGGCCACAATCTGGGCGGAATCAGCCAGGCGGGAAATCAAGTAGGCAAAACGCGGCGTCCGGTTTTTCATGCCGCCGAATCTTGTCTTCACATATTCCTCCAGAAATCTTAAAATGGCATTGCGAAGCTCAGGCTCCGTAAAACCGGAAATCTGAGCACTTCCAACCTCCTGAAACAACCTCTGCAACAAATAGTGCATCAGGCTCCCGTACTCCAGCGCGTTGAGTTCTGCCGTTGTACGTTCCCGTGCGCCAAGACCAAAGCGGCAGAAATACTGAAATCGGCACAAATGATAGGTTTCAATCTGGGTGGCAGACACATGCATCTCGCTGCCGAAAAGGCCGATTGCTTTTGCGGGATTCTGAAAACCAAACGGCCTTTTTTCCGCTGCTCCGGCAACGGCGTCAAGTTTCCGCTCCATTCCGCGGCGACGAAGTGCCGCGTTCAGTGTGGAAGAAAGCACATCGTGCATATTCCACCTCTGTGCCGCCAGTTCCAGAGCCGGATTCGGCGCAGTGGCAAAATAGGAGTGTTCCAGCAGCAGTTCATTCCATATTTCTACCTGTGGAAGCACCGCGCGTGTCTCTTTTAAAATGGAAGAAGGCGTATTCGCTTTTCCCTCCACGTCTGACACAGGATAACAGAGAAAAAGCCGCTGGGAAGCGACGCTCATGGCAGAGTAGGCCAAAAAACGTTCCTGCACCGCCGCGCCTTCCGCCGTATCGTTTAATTCAAGCCCCAGACCAATTAATTCATGGCGCTCCCTGTCGCTGATCAGCCCGCCGGAACCGGTCACCATCGGAAATTCGCCCTGCGTACATCCGACCAAAAAAACGACTTTGGGATTGACCGGCCGCGAACGATCCGCCGCCCCGACGGTCACCTCATCCAGACCCTGCGGGATACTCGCGATACGGCTGGAAAGAATGACCAGACGGAGCAATTCGGCATAGCGAGTTCCCGTCACTTTATTTTTACCAAGAACCAAAGCGGTCTGGTCAAGAATTTCCATCAGCAGATCCCAGATGCGAAGTTCCCGTTCGGCCAGCGCCGGGCTGCCTCCCTCTGAAAGCTGCCCGGCAAACCGTTTCAGGTTCTGAGCGGCGTGCAGGTCTTCCAGTAGACGAAAAACCGCCTTGGCCATCCCTTCGCCGTCCGTGTCCGCCGTCCGGTCCGCAAAATGTTCGAGAGGATCAACTGCCGTACGGCGGCAGCGGTTGACTTTTTCAAGCAGTACGGCATCTTCCGCCTTTGCTTTTCCTGTAAAGCCCTCCGGGCTGTCCGTCCATTCTTCCCTCCATTTTTTACCCGATAGATTCCATAGAAACGTGTAATTTTCAAGCAGGGAAATCTGTTCCGGTTCCAGCCCGCACAAACCGGTTTTTAAGTATAAGAACATGTCGTTTGACCGAAATCCGTTTTGTACAATTCGAAACGCGGAAAGAACCAGACGCATCAGCGGTTCCGCGTCGATTTCTTCCGGTCTGTCCATAAAATACGGGATTTCCCAGTTTTCCAGCGCATCATCCAGAATTCCACGGTAAGATTCCGGATGCCGCGCAATCACCGCAAAATCCCGGTAGCGGTAGCCCTGATTGATGACAAGCCTTCGAATGGTCGCGGCGACAAATGCCGACTCGTCATAACTGTTTTTCGCTTCATAAACAGAAACCGCCCTGCACCGCCCCTGAAACGGATTCCGGTGCGCCGGGCGGTAAATCCCGCTCTCCAGCGCTTTCAGGTCCTCGCTTTGAAAACGCAGCCCGCTTTCTAAAAGTGTAGGAGCTGCAACCGGAACCCCATTTTGCTTTGCAATTCTTGCAAGAATTTTTGCCGTTTTGCGAGTCACGGAAAACAAGCCCGCCCCACAGTCAGGGTCATCCAGCCGGTCCGCACACAGCGCGACGCGAACTTCTTCCGCCTGCCTGAGAATCAGCGCCAGCACATCGTATTCCTGAACAGTAAAACTCTGAAAAGAATCCACCATGACGGTGTATCCGGAAAAATAGTTATTCTGCTCCAGCTTCTCTTTCAAGCGGGTCAGATCGTCCAGCGGATCAATGTAACTCTGCGACACCAGTGCGTCGTAAGCAGACAGAATCAGCGACAGTTCCGAAATCTTTCGGTGCAGCGTTCCATCCGGCATCTGATCCGCCGCACTGGAAAGGGCCTGCGGTGTAACGGCGCACATTTTAAATTCCGTGCAAGCGTCCAGGAGAAGGCCGACCAGTTCCGTACTTTCCGCATTGCGGCGGTAAACATTCAACTGATCTTTCACCTGCTCGATCGCCAGGCTCATAAAAATGCTGCGGCCTCCGTCATCCAGCCGTCTTCCGGCAAATCCCCCGTAATATCTCAGCACCTCATCCGCCAGTCTGGAAAAGCTGACAACACTCACACGGCGTGCGGATTCCGGCCCCAGCAGCCGGAGCATAGCGCGCTCGTTTTCAAACGACGCCTGTTCCGGTACAATCAGCATCAGCTTTTCCCGTCCTGATTCCGCTAAGTCTTTCAGCGCGTTTCGAACAGCCTGTGTCTTCCCGCTGCCCGCCCGGCCCAAAAGTAAACGCAGCATTTTATGCCTTCACATCCTTTTGATGAAAGTATAGCATAAAATGCCGCGTGAAAAAAGCAGTTAATTGGATAAAGGGGGCGGTTTACCGCTGTTCGAGCCACTGCTTCAGCTGTTCGTAATATTCCACGGTTTTAAATTTAACCTGATATTCTTCCCCATCCCTGACAATTTTTAATTCATTCTGATTTAAAACGTCTTCCAGCTCTGTTTTATCCTGTGCGGCAGGCAGACAAAGCTGCGGAAAAATAACGCACCACCAGTTATGACCTTTTCCGGTACCGATGGTGACTTCCAGCGCATCGTATTTTCCGGCAGGCAGCGTGACGTCGCCATAGGTCCGGGTGGTAAAATATGTTTCGGCAAGCCGTGCTGTTACGGGATAATCATAGCCCTGCCGCACCACTTCTTTTTGCGCTGCCTGCTGCAGCTGGTCCAGATTCCGACAGACCGCCTGTTCCGCCTGTTCCCTGTTCTGCACATGGTCCAGCATACCCGCGCTTTCCTCAAGAATTCTGTCACGTACCATCAGTTTCAGGCTCTGATCTTCCTGAGAATCGGAATTTGCAAGAACATGTAACCGTAGGACCTGCGGAGCAATATTTTCACAGCCTGCCGTAAATCCTGTAAAACTTAGCAAGATAGTGAAAACAAAAGCCAGAAATAACGCCTTTCCAAGTGTTTTCATAATAAGTAGCTCCTTTTATATGTTCAAAAGAAGCTTTGACTAAATTTTTCCATTTTATTCCAATTTTTATAAAAAGTGCTTGAAAAAGCGCCGAATTTTACGGCGCCTTTTTTACTCATGGGTGATACGGCTCACACAGAAAGCAGTCGGTATCATACCGTGAAAGTTCATCGGCACAAGCCCTCGCCTGTGTTTCCTTTTGAAACAGTCCAAACACAGCGGAACCCGTTCCCGTCATGCAGGCTGCGGCCGCGCCGGATGCCGTCATGTGCCGTTTAATCTGTAAAATTTCAGGAATAGAAGCAAGCGGTTCAAAGACATTTCCAACACAATCCGTAATTTCATTCCACTTTCCAACCCGAAGTGCCCGCAGCATGGGACCCGTAAAACGATCTGCAAAATAACGTTTTTTATCCAAAGCCTGATAGGCTTCTTTCGTCCCGATTCCCGCAGACGGCTTGCATAGAAGAATCTGACAGGGCGGAAGCGGCGGCAGGGCCGTCAGCCGTTCTCCAATTCCTTCCGCCAATGCCGTCCCGTTGACCAAACAAAACGGAACATCCGCGCCCACTTTCAAGCCGGATGCGGAAAGTTCCTGTTCGCTCAGCACGTTGGAAAACATCCGGTTTAAAAGCAGCAGTGCAGCGGCCGCATCCGCGCTTCCGCCGCCAAGCCCGGCCTGCCATGGAATCCGTTTTTCCACCCGAAACGAAATCCCCGGATTTGGGATTTCCGCCGCGCCGAAAAAGACTTCCGCCGCGCGCCGAACCGTGTTATCCCGCCCACAGGACAAGTCCGGCCGATTGCAGGAAACATCTATTTTTCCACCGGATTCTTTCGTAAGAAAAATGCGGTCAAAAAGCGTTACGCTCTGGAAAACAGAGCGTAACGTATGGTAGCCGTCCGGGCGCGTTCCCGTGACGTCTAATGTCAGATTAATTTTAGCATAAGCATTGGCAGCAAAGTCAGGCATTGACACCTCCGGACAGTTTTCGAATAAAGTGTTCGATTCGCGACAGCGCTTCCGTAATGTGACGGATGGAATAAGAATAGGAAACACGGACATACCCTTCCCCGCAGTCCCCGAATGCGTTACCGGGCACCACGGCCACTTTTTCCGCATACAGCAGCTTTTCGCAGAACTGTTCCGAAGTCAGCCCCGTGCTTTTAATACAGGGAAAGACATAAAAAGCTCCCTCCGGCTCAAAGCAGGTCAGTCCGATTGCGTTAAATCCGTCTACAATCAGCCGTCGGCGCATGTCATATTGTTCCCGCATGGAAACAATATCGCCGTCACCGTTTCTCATTGCTTCTATGGCCGCATACTGAGCCGTCGTCGGTGCACTCATAATGCCAAACTGATGCAGCTTTGTCATCTGCTTGATAATCTCCTGCGGACCGGCGGCATAACCCAAACGCCATCCGGTCATGGCAAAGGCTTTGGAAAAGCCGTTGACCAAAATGGTTCTCTCTTTCATTCCGTCGATTTCAGCAAAAGATACATGCCGGTAATCGCCGTAGGTAAGTTCCCCGTAAATTTCATCCGCAAGGACCAAAAGATTATGTTTTTGAACCACCCGCGCAACAGCCTCCAGATTTTCACGCCTCATCACGGCACCGGTCGGATTGTTCGGGTACGGAAGAATCAGCAGCTTGGTTTTAGGCGTTATCTTTTCTTCCAGTTCTTCCGCCGTCAGCCGAAATAAATCCTGCTGCCGGGTGACAACCGGAACCGGCATCCCCCTGGCGGCAAGTGTCAGCGGCTTGTAGCAAACAAAGCTCGGTTCCGGAATCAGTACTTCTTCGCCAGGTTCCAGCAGGCTGCGGATGGTCAGGTCAATCGCCTCACTGCCGCCCACGGTCACTACAAGGTCGGTTTTCGGGTCGTACTGTAAATGATAATGCCGCTTGAGAAACCGGCAGATTTCTTCCCGCAGTTCGATAAATCCACGGTTCGGGGAATACCATGTTTTTCCGTCTTCCAGGGAATGAATCCCTTCTTCGCGCACATGCCACGGCGTTGTAAAGTCGGGTTCACCGATCGACAGAGAAATCACGTGATCCATTTCACTCGCAATGTCGAAAAAGCGTCGGATTCCGGATGGCTTCATCTTTTTCACATTGCTGTTCAGCATGCACTGATAATCAATCACAGAGCACACTCCTTCTTTCATCCTTTTCATCCTCTGTATTAAGAATGACATTGCCGTCTTTGTAACGGGTCAGGATGAAATGGGTGGCGGTAGAAAGGACGGAATCCAGCGTGGAAAGACGGCGCATGACAAACATCGCGATATCCTGCATGCTTTTTCCGTGAACTTTAACCGCTAAGTCGTAACCACCGGACATCAGGTAAACACTTTCGACCTCTTCGAACTGCATGATTTTGCCCGCTATTTCGTCAAAGCCGCGTTCTCTTTTTGGGGATACCCGCAGTTCAATTAAGGCACTGGCCTTGTTTTTATCAATTTTTTCCCAATTAATCAGTGCTTTGTAGCCGCGGATGACACCCTCTTTTTCATAAGCGGCAACAGCGTCTTCGACTTCCTCTTCCGTCTTGCCGAGCATGACGGCGAGCTGCCTGTTGGACAGCCTTGCATTTTCATTTAAAAGAGCCAGCAAACGATCCATTTTTCAATACACTCCTTAACATCTCTAAACTTATTCAACCGGCAAGAACTGAGGTTTCTGGCCGATATAAATCGTGTAGTGGTGGAAACCCGCCTTATGTAAATACTCCATTCCTCTCTCAATTCCTCCGCCAACGTCCGCCCAGCGGTGAGCATCGGACCCGAGAGTAATCAAGCGCCCCCCCAGCTCCCTGTATCGCCGAATAACCGGGTAATCCGGCATAGGGATGCCGATTTTCTGCCGAAATCCAGAGGTATTTACTTCAAGAGCGATCTGTTTTACAATCAGTTTTTTTAATATTTCTTCTATTTTGTACAGATACCTTGAATTCCGAACAGGGATGCCGTACTTTCCGACAATATAGCGCCAGGGATATGTTAAATGGGCAAGGGAATTGAAGTTTCCCCACTCAACCATTTCAAGGATCTCATCAAAGTACCGGTCTAGCAGGTATTCGATTTTCTCAACGGAATAATCCAAATCATAAAAGTCCTGCTTATCTTTAATATTATGAAGAGAGGCAAGAACAAAATCATAGTGAAAGCAGCCCAGAGCATCTTCCGCAGCTTCCAGGTTCTGCAAAGGCTGCCCCAATTCAACGCCGGAATAGACATGAAGCCGGCCAAGAAACGCAGCGGCGGCTTTTCTGGACTCGTAACAGGACTGGCGGACTGATTTGTCAAAACCATCCGCACGATAGGAATTGCATTCACAATGGTCTGTAAACGTTACGGCGTAAAATCCAAGACGGGCGGCACTTTCACACATCATCATTGCGGAATCGGCACCGTCAGGGGAACAATCCGTGTGAATGTGACAGTCCGAAAGATATTGAATATTCATGACATTCTCCTATCCGCTTCTTAAATGTATACATATATACTAGCACAATTTTGCGTGGAATCATAGATGAATCATACCAATGATCGTCGGATGGTTTTTTCATTTTTTTGGCATTTTGACACTTGAATTCCTCTGGTTTCCCTGTTCATTGCTTGACAAAGAAACATTTTCCGCACATAATAAATTTAGTTAAAATTACGATTC
This sequence comes from Oscillospiraceae bacterium, assembly GCA_022650485.1. Lineage (GTDB taxonomy): Bacteria > Bacillota > Clostridia > Oscillospirales > Acutalibacteraceae > Caproicibacter. The sequence continues at coordinate 342,010 of JALCPP010000001.1, forward strand.
GCATGGAGGTGCCAAAATGCGTGCTGTTATTACTGTTATTGGGAAAGATATGGTTGGAATTCTCTCTCAGATTTCTTCCGTCTGTGCCGAAAACGAGGTCAATGTTGTGGAAGTGACCCAATCGATTCTTCAGGACCTGTTCGCTATGATTATGCTGGTGGATATTTCGAAATGCCGGGTTCCCTTTACGGAGCTGTCTGAGCGGCTCACCCACACGGGGAAAGATTTGAATCTTTCCGTTCATGTTATGCATGAAGACATTTTTAATTCCATGCACCGCATTTAAGCGGACTTTAGAGAAAGATTGGAGAATCCATCATGATAAATTCCCGAGACATTTTAGAAACCATACGAATGATCGATAATGAAAATCTGGATGTGCGAACCATTACGATGGGAATTTCTCTGCTTGACTGTATCGACTCGGATGCAGACCGCGCATGCGACAAAATTTATGATAAAATTTGCCGCTATGCCAGTAATCTTGTAAAAACAGGAGAAAACATCAGTGCAGAATACGGTATTCCGATTATTCACAAACGTATTTCCGTAACACCCATTGCCATGATTGCCGCCGCCTGCCCCGGCAAAAATCCCGTCCGCTTTGCAAAGACGCTGGATCGTGCGGCCAATTCGGTTGGCGTTAATTTCATCGGCGGATATTCCGCTTTGGTGCACAAGGGATTCGGCCCCGGCGACTATGCCTTAATTGAAAGCATCCCCCAGGCGCTGAGCGAAACAGAGCTTGTCTGTTCTTCCGTCAACATCGGGTCAACCAAAGCGGGTATCAACATGGATGCGGTGGAAAAGATGGGGCGTATTGTTCTGGAAACCGCCAAAAGGACGGCCGACCGTGAATGCATCGGTGCGGCAAAATTAGTCGTATTCTGCAATGCACCGGAAGATAACCCGTTTATGGCGGGCGCTTTTCATGGTCCCGGCGAACCGGACTGTGTGATTAATGTAGGCGTTTCCGGCCCCGGTGTTGTCCGTGCGGCGCTGGCAAAAGCCGGCGACTGTAAAATAGATGAAATTGCAAACATTATTAAGAAAACCGCCTTTAAGGTGACAAGAATGGGACAACTGGTCGCACAGGAAGCCTCGCGAAGGCTCTGCGTTCCGTTTGGAATTATTGATCTGTCTTTGGCACCGACCCCCGCCGTTGGCGATTCCGTTGCGCATATTCTGGAAGAAATGGGACTGGAAAGCTGCGGCGCGCACGGCACGACCGCCGCTTTGGCACTTTTAAACGACGCCGTCAAAAAAGGCGGAGTGATGGCTTCTTCTCACGTGGGCGGACTTTCCGGCGCCTTTATCCCCGTTACGGAAGACGCGGGAATGATCGACGCCGCACGCTGCGGTTCTCTCTGCCTGACAAAACTGGAGGCCATGACTGCAGTCTGCTCGGTCGGCCTGGATATGATCGCCGTCCCCGGAGATACCCCTGCCGAGATTATCTCGGCTATCATGGCGGATGAAGCCGCAATCGGCATGGTCAATTCCAAAACGACCGCCGTACGACTGATTCCCGCCATCGGCAAAAAAGCCGGCGATGAATTAAATTTTGGCGGACTGCTCGGCGGCGGACCGGTAATGGAAGTCAATCGATTCTCCCCGCTTAAGATGATTCAGCGCGGCGGAAGGATTCCAGCGCCAATTCAAAGCCTGAAAAATTGATTTTTGAACAATTTTTTAATTCATTGTTTAGAATTATTGGAAGAAATGCAATAAAATTTCTTGCAAGTTGATTCTATTTTTCTTTATTTTAATTATAATTTTGTTTATAATTTCTCTTCTTCAATTATAACTTTACATTTATGGTATAATACTTATAACTTTGTACAGCATATCAAAATACTATTTTGCAATTTAACAAATTTTAGTCAAGCTGAATTGATCAATGGGAGGTGTTGCCATATGCAGGATCTGATGAAACAGATCATTGACATGGACCGGAAAGCCAGACAGATTACGGAAGCCGCCCAACGTGAAAAGGTGGATTCCGAAAAGGAAATTCAAAAAAAGCGCGATGAAATCCGCCAGAAGTATCTTGAAGAAGTACAGAAGAGAATTGCCAAAAACGAACCGAAAGAACGCGCTGCCGCAGAAGCTGTATGGAAAGAAAAAAAGCGGCAGGACGAAGAAGTTGCCAATCATCTGGACCAGTTGTATCGTGAAAACGGAGACCTTTGGGTAGACCAAATTGTCACAAAGGTTTTAGGGGAGTGATAGAATAAGATGCTTTCCGAATTTGCTTCAAACGTTATTCTCTCTAAAGCCCGTGCCATGTATGGAAAAAGATTGACAAAGCAGAATTACGAAGACCTGCTTGCCTGCCGATCTGTCAGTGATGTTACGGTTTACTTAAAAAACAATACGCAATACGGAAAGATTCTGTCCGGTATTGAAGAATCCAAAATTCACCGTGGCCAGCTGGAAACCAAACTCCGGCAGAAACTTTTGGAAAACTATGCTTCTCTCTGCCATTATGAAATCACCGTTGGGGAACATTTCGCGCAATATTTTATCAAGAGAAATGAAATCGAACAGATTCTGAGCGCCATTCTTTTGCTGGATGCAGGCATGCCGGAAGAGTATTTATTCAGTATGCCTGCTTATCTGATTCGGCATACAAAAATCAACCTGAAATCGTTGAGTAAAATTAAAAATTTTGATGATTTACTCCGTGCTTTAGGCCATACCGAATACCGCCGCCTTTTAGAACCCTTTCAGCCAGGCGAAAACGGATGGATCAACTATACGGGGATTGAAAGCGCACTGTATTCTTACTTGTATTCGCACATGTTTCAAATCATCCAAAAATACACACACAGCGAAACCAACTCACAGCTGAATCACATTTTAAAATCATTTATCGATCTTACAAATTTCACCCGAATTGTCAGGTTGAAAATTTCGTATCATGCAGAACCGGAATTTATAAAAAAAGCATTATTCCCATATGGTTCTTTCAGCGAACGTTTGTTGGACAAAATGATTGCGGCCGACAGTGAAGAAGAAATTACCGCAATTCTTGAAACCACAGCAATCGGGAAACGAGCCTTAAAGTTTGAACACGATTATGTCGGTGAAATTCCGCGCCGCATGAATTTCCGCAACTGCCATCACTACATCGATTTCTCGACTCATCCGTCCGTCGTTCTCATTTCCTATATCTTTACAAGCGAAGCGGAAATCAGTGATATCATCACCATCGTCGAAGGGATCCGTTATCAGCTGCCAGCGGATGAAATCAGGAAATTGCTCATTATCGTAAATAATTAACAAGGAAAGAGAGGGACCTGGACATGGCTGTTGTGAAAATAAAGATTCTCAACGTAATCGGGAGTATGTCCGAGCTGGACGAAGTAACCACAGCGCTAGGCAAGTCCGGTGCTTTCCATCCGGACAATGCTTTGGCCTTTTACTCCGATACTTCTGAGTTTATTCCATTAAATGATGAGAACCCCTATACGGATGCATTGCACACCATGGACGAAACCATGAAATCCATTGGCCAGCATGTCGATCTTCTGAACAGCCGTACGGTGGAAAAAATTGCGCCTACAATCAAGAACTGGAGTTCATACGTTAAAAATTTTTCTACCTCCGTCAGCAGTCTTCTGAAAAAGCGACAGGAGATTGAAAAGCAGCTGGAAGACGACTGCAAGGAAATTGAAAAAGTCAGCCGCTTTAAAGATTTGGACTTGAACCTTGATGACCTGCGTGAATGCAAATTTATTAAAATCCGTTTTGGTTCCCTGCCGTATGAAAGTTATGACAAACTGGCCGTCTATGAAAATGACCCTTATGTCATCTTCTTTCCAGGGAGCAAGGATGAAGAACATTACTGGGGCATGTACTGCGCCCCCATAGAGCGGATTGTGGAAGTGGACCGCATCTTTTCAGGACTTTACTTTGAGCGCACCCGGCTGCATCACCTGACCGGCACCATGAAAACTGCCCTGAGTCAGCTGGCGGACCAACGCCAAAAAGAAATTGCCGAAATGGATGATATTAATCGGCGCATCGATGAATTGTGGCAGAAGGAAAAACAGAACGTTCAAAATCTATATTCCTGGCTTTCTGAAGAATATGTTTACTTTAACATACGCCGCTATGCCGCAAGATACGGCAATAACTTCATCTTAACGGGCTGGATTCCCGCCGACCGTGAGAATCAGATTCAAACCCGGATGGATCAACTGGAAACAGTGAAATGCACATTTGACCATGCGGAAAATCCGGAAGTTCTGATGCATTCCCCGCCGGTTGAGTTGAAAAACAAAAAGCTGTTCCGCCCATTTGAATATTTTGTGGAAATATACGGTCTGCCTTCTTACGATGAAGTTGACCCCACTATCTTAGTGGCTTTTACCTATTTTCTGCTGTTCGGAATCATGTTTGCCGATTTGGGGCAAGGGCTCTGTATTACGGCGGTTGGTTACTATATGTGGAAAAAGAGAAACATGAAAATTGGAAGAATATTGGTTCCGTGTGGAATCAGTTCCTCTATTTTCGGTGTTTTGTTTGGTTCTCTATTCGGATTTGAACATCTTTTAGACCCCCTTTACCATCATCTTCTCGGGCTGAAAGAAAAACCGATTTCCGTTATGGAGCCGGAAACCACCAATTACATCATTCTGTTTTCCGTGGCGGTTGGCATTTCGTTGGTCATTATCGCCATGCTGATTAACATTTTTTCCTCGCTGCGGCGAAAAAACTACACCAACGCTTTCTTTGGTCCAAATGGAGTTGCAGGTCTGATCTTCTATTCCTCTATTGTGTTCGGTTTTGGGGGGCAGATGCTGCTGGGCTTAAAAATTGTTACACTCCCCTACGTTCTGTGTCTGATCATTCTGCCGCTGATTGCCATGTTCTTCCGTGAAATACTGGGCGGATTGGCAGAAGCACGCCCAGATTGGCAGCCGGAAAGCTGGGGCGATTATATCATGCAGAATTTCTTTGAAGTCTTTGAATTCCTGCTCAGCTTCTTAACCAACACCATGAGTTTTATCCGTGTTGGCGCCTTTGTTCTGGTCCATGCCGGTATGATGATGGTTGTGTTTATGCTGGCGGAGATGTTCTCCGGCATCGGCTTTGCAGTCATTGTTCTGATTGGCAATATTTTTGTCATGGCTCTGGAAGGGCTGTTGGTTGGTATTCAGGCTTTAAGGCTTGAATTTTACGAAATGTTCAGTCGGTTCTTTGACGGTGAAGGGCGTCCGTTCATGCCTGTTGTCGTCCGTCAGGAATCCTGATTCATTCGTCATATATTTTCATTTAGGAGGATTTCATTATGAATTTTCTTTATCTTTCTTTTCCGGTACTTTTTCTGTTTGTGTCCACATTTCTGGCAATTCGCGCCGTAAAACGCGGCCGTAAAAAGCGCAATGCACTCGCGGCCCAGCTTCTGTCTTTCCTTGCTGTTTGTCTGATTACTTTTGCGGTTCCGGCTGTTGCCGCTAACGCCGCATCTAATACGAATGCAGCCACCGCTGCAGCAACAACCGAAGAAGCCGCTCCTGCCGCCGACTCTTCCATGGGATTCACCATGCTGGCAGCTGCCCTTTCCACCGGCCTGGCAGCAATCGGCGGCGGTATCGCCGTTGCAGCTTCCGCTCCTGCCGCAATCGGAGCCACCAGTGAAGACCCCAAGGCTTTTGGTAAAGCGCTGATCTTTGTTGCTCTTGGTGAAGGTATCGCAATTTATGGACTTTTGATGTCCATCCTGATCTTGAACAAAGTGTAACCATAATTGGGGAAACGGAGGCCGATTTATGCGCTTTTATGTAATCAGCGACAACGTGGACACACAGGTTGGAATGCGTCTCGCGGGCATTGAAGGCGTTGTGGTTCATGAAGAAAACGAAGTAAAGCAGGCCCTTCAAGACGCGATGGAACAAAAAAATATTGCCGTGGTTCTTATGACCGAAACCCTGCTTTCCCTTTGTTCCGATATGATTTATAATATCAAGCTGAACCACAGACGGCCGCTGATTGTTGAAATCCCCGACCGCCATGGCAACGGGCGCACCAAAGATTCCATCACCCGTTATGTACGCGAAGCAATTGGCGTTAAAATTTAGCCTACTATATTGGTCGAACGGGGGTTCATAAATGGCTAATACCGACGAAAAAAAAGATAAATTTTATATTGCCATTAATCACTATGCCGAAGAGCAGCGCAAAAAAATTGAAGACGAGATCGCTGCGTTTAAAGAAAAAGAACTTGGCGAAGCGGAAATTGAGGTTTTGACAGAGTGCTACCTCATGATTCAAAAAGAAATGGCCAAGATGCGAACACGTATTTCCAGAGAAATGGCTGTCCGGGAAATGGAAAGCCGGCATCAATTACTGCAGAAAAGGCAAAAGATAGCGGACGATGTTTTTCAGCATGCCGCCGAAAAACTGACTGAATTTACAAAGACGGACCGTTATTCGGATTATTTAAAAAAAGCGGCTGCACAAATTTCCAAAGTTCTGCAGGGACAGGACACCGTGATTTTCATAAAACCCGGCGATGAACAATATGAAGAAATCATCCGCAATGCCTTTCAGCATTCTTGTTCTTTCCAAACCCTTGACAGCATCCGCATCGGCGGAATCAAAGCCCGCAGCGACAGCATGGGCCTGTTTGCCGATGAAACGCTCGACGCCCTGCTGGAAAGCCAGCGCAGTTGGTTTGAAGAGCAGTTTGGTAAGGCCGTTGTCTAAATAGACTGCCGAAATTTCATTTGCAGTAATATGGATGTCTTGGTCTGCAATGAAATTCCGCAGTTTAAAACGGATTAGTGTTTTCGGAGATGAAGTTATGGATTATAAGGATACGATATACGGAATCAACGGGCCGGTCGTGACCATCAAAAACTCCCGCAGTTTTTCCATGATGGAAATGGTGTTTGTCGGCACGGAGCGTCTTGTTGGTGAAGTCATCGGCGTTTCGGACGATATGACCACCATTCAGGTTTATGAAGAAACAACCGGTCTGCGCCCCGGAGAACCGGTCTGCGGTACCGGAAGCCCGATGAATGTTACACTTGGCCCCGGAATCTTAGATAATATATTTGACGGTATTGAACGACCGTTAAAAGAAATTGCCAAACAATCTGGTTCTTTCATTGCGCGTGGCAGCAATAGTCCCGCCCTTGATGAAAAACGCGAATGGGATGTTACTCTTACTGTAAAACAGGGAGATTGCCTGAAAAGCGGAGCAATCTATGCCGAGCTGCCAGAAACCCCTGTCATCCGGCACAAGTGCATGGTGCCGCCCGGCCTGTCTGGAACCGTTATTTCCGTCAAGCCAAACGGCAAATATCATGTAAACGACACGGTAGTGGAACTGAAAGATAACCTGGGGAAAGTGCATGAGCTTTCTCTTTGCCAAAAATGGCCCATTCGAACCCCTCGCCCTGTTGTAGGGTATTTGCCGCCCAACATTCCCCTGATTACCGGCCAGCGTATCATCGATACCCTGTTCCCTGTTTCTAAAGGGGGAACCGCGGCCATTCCCGGCGGTTTCGGTACCGGCAAAACAATGACACAGCATCAGCTTGCCAAATGGTGCGACGCAGATATTATTATCTATGTTGGATGCGGAGAACGCGGCAATGAAATGAGTCAGGTCCTGCAGGAATTTGCGGAACTGACCGACCCGAAAACGGGCCGGCTTCTGATGGACCGAACCGCGCTGATTGCTAACACGAGCAATATGCCTGTGGCCGCCCGTGAAGCCTCTATTTACACTGGAATCACACTGGGTGAATATTACCGCGACATGGGCTATCATGTAGCTCTGATGGCGGATTCTACTTCCCGCTGGGCCGAAGCACTGCGTGAAATTTCCGGCCGTTTAGAGGAAATGCCTGCAGAAGAAGGGTTCCCGGCTTATCTGCCCAGCCGCCTTGCAGAATTCTATGAGCGCGCGGGCATGGTTAAAAATCTGAATGATACGGACGGTTCCATCACTATTATCGGGGCCGTTTCCCCGCAGGGTTCCGATTTTTCAGAACCTGTCACTCAAAACACAAAGCGCTTTACCCGGTGTTTCTGGGCGCTGGATAAGGCATTGTCTTATGCCCGCCATTACCCGGCAATCAACTGGATGCAAAGTTACAGCGAATATTTTCCGGACCTTGACCCATGGTACGCAAAGCATCTGGGGGATGATTTCGTCCAGTACAGAAAAAAAATCAACAATATTCTTCAGCAGGAAAACAAGCTGATGGAAATTGTAAAACTGATTGGCTCCGACGTACTGCCGGACGACCAGAAGCTGACCATAGAAATTGCCAGAGTCATCCGCGTCGGTTTTTTACAGCAAAATGCTTTTCACGCAGAAGACACCTATGTTCCGCTTGAAAAACAGAAACTGATGATGAAAGTCATTCTGCATCTTTATCAGTCGGCAAAACAGTTAATATCGGCCAGTATTCCAATCTCCGGCATCGTTAAAACCGGTCTGTTCGACAAACTGGTAAAAATGAAATACGACATTCCAAACAACAAATTGGAAATGTTTGACGATTATATGAAAGAGATAGACAGCACCCTTTCGAATATTGTCTCCGCTTAACGGGTCTGCCCGGCAGTCGAGCTTTAATACTGTGCTGTAAAAATGATTCATTGGAAGGCGGTTTCACATGATTCTTGATTATATCGGCGTAAAAGATATCAACGGCCCCCTAATTGTTCTTGACAATGTGCAGGATGCTTTTTTTGAAGAAGTGGTCGGCATCCGTCTGGATGACGGCAGTGTCCGTCAGGGCCGTATTGTTCAAATGGAAGGAAACCGTGCCGTCATACAGGTCTTTGAAGGGACTCGCGGCCTTTCGCTGACCAACACAAGAACAAGGCTAACAGGGCATCCAATGGAAATGCCTCTTTCTCCCGAACTTCTCGGCCGCATTTTTGATGGTTCCGGACGGCCGATTGATGGACTGGGAGATATCTTCCCGGTTAAAAGGGCTAACGTAAATGGAACTCCGATTAACCCGTTTTCAAGAATCTATCCGAAAGACTATATCAATACCGGCATTTCCACCATTGATACATTAATGACATTGATTCGCGGACAAAAGCTCCCCATTTTTTCCGGTTCAGGTATGAAACACAATGAGCTTGCCGTTCAAATTGCCCGCCAGGCAAAAATCAGCGATGAAAAAAGCGGTTTTGCCATTGTTTTCGCCGCCATGGGCGTTAAAAACGACGTTGCGGATTATTTTCGCCGTTCCTTCAGCGAATCCGGCATTCTAAACCGGGTTGTTATGTTCCTGAACCTTGCAAATGACCCAATTGTTGAAAGAATTCTGACCCCCCGCTGCGCTCTGACGGTTGCGGAATATCTGGCCTTTGAGCTAAATATGCATATTCTGGTTATCATGACCGATATGACCGCATACGCGGAAGCTCTGCGTGAATTCAGTTCCTCAAAAGGTGAAATTCCAGGCCGAAAAGGCTATCCTGGCTACCTGTACTCCGACCTTGCCTCTCTTTATGAACGTGCCGGAATGGTAAAGGGAAAAACCGGTTCCGTCACACAGCTTCCAATTCTGACCATGCCAAACGACGATGTAACCCACCCGGTGCCTGATCTGACCGGGTATATTACGGAGGGGCAGATCGTTCTGGACCGCTCTCTGGATGGTCAGGGAGTCTATCCGCCGGTAGCCGTCCTCCCCTCCCTCTCTCGTTTGATGAAAGACGGCATTGGCAAAGGATATACCCGGGAAGACCATTCTGCCCTTTCCAATCAGCTTTTCGCGTCCTATGCAAAAGTGATGGACGTCCGTTCGCTGGCATCCGTCATCGGTGAAGAAGAACTGTCACCCGAAGATAAGAAATACCTTGAATTCGGAAAGCTGTTTGAAGCACAGTTCGTCAATCAGGGACCTTTGGAAAACCGCACCATCGACCAGAGTCTGAATCTTGGGTGGGAACTTCTCGCCACCCTTCCCCGTGAAACGCTGGACCGTGTCGACGACCAAACGCTTGACCAGTACTATGAACCGGCTAAAAAGCGTCTGTCAAGCCACAAAGATTCCCAGAAAAATGATTCGCAGATGATGTGGGAACCGCTGAGCAAAATTAACGGCGCTTTAAACGAGGAAGACAACACGGATGAAGACACCGACGGAGGCGGAACGCATGAGTGAGCAAATCGTCCCCACCAAAGGCAATCTGCTCTCTGTCAAAAAGACATTGGCACTTTCGCGCTCCGGATTTGAATTGCTGGACCGCAAGCGCAATATTCTAATTCGTGAAATGATGTCGCTTATTGACAGAGCGAACAAACTGCAAGGAAAAATCGACACTGCTTATGAAGAAGCCTATTCCGCGCTGCAGCGTGCCAATATCACGCTGGGCATGGTCAAGGAACTTTCACAGACCGTTCCGGTGGAAAATGGATTGAACATCGCCTACCGCAGCGTTATGGGAGTCGAAATTCCCATGGTTTCGCTTCAATCGGAAGAAGCTCAGCTTCCGTTCGGACTGGTTTCCACAAACATTCTGCTGGACCGTACGTATCTGAAATTTGATGAGGTTAAAAAACTGACAGCAGAATTGGCGGAAGTGGAAAATAGTGTTTACCGGTTGGCTTATGCGGTTAAAAAAACACAAAAGCGCGCAAATGCATTGAAAAACATTATGATTCCACGCTTTGAACAAACCGTAAAAGTGATTACAGAAGCTCTTGAAGAAAAAGACCGAGAAGATTTTTCGCGCATGAAAATTATTAAGCGCCAAAAAAACAATAGAACAGCGTAAAAGAGCTTCCCTGTCGGGAAGCTCTTTCTTATGGATTAATTTTCTATTATCATTGATTTTAATCAGACATCTTCCGGATCTACATTTGTCTTATCCGGTGTGGACGCATACACCAGTCTGCTCACGATGTCCTTTGTATCACGGGCAATCACAAGTTCTTCATTGGTAGGAATCACGTAGACAGATACCGGCGAATCAAAAGAAGAGATCTTCCCTTCCTTGCCAAGAATCAGCTCGTCATTTTTGATTGGGTCAATCTTAACGCCGAGATATTTCAGGCTTCTGCAGATGCCGTAACGCATCGGAGGCTGATTTTCACCAAGACCGGCGGTAAAGACGATGCAGTCCACACCATTCATTGCCGCCGCATAAGCGCCAATCTGCTTGGAAATCTGATAATTCAGCATCTCATGCGCAAGGATTGCCTTCGGGTCACCGCTGATTTCCGCTTTTGTTACATCGCGGTCATCACTGTAGCCGCAGATGCCATACATGCCGGACTTGCGGTTTAAGATATCATTCATCTGCTTCGGGGTCAGGCCCTCTTTTTCCATCACAAATGTTACGATAGACGGGTCCAGCGAGCCGGAGCGTGTTCCCATCATAAAACCGTCCAACGGGGTCAAACCCATGCTGGTGTCAACAACCTTACCGTTTTGAATGGCAGTGACAGACGAACCGTTGCCGATATGGCAGGTAACCATTTTAATATCTTCAAGCGGCTGATGCATCAAATGCGCACAATGATTGCTGACATAGCGGTGAGAGGTCCCGTGAGCACCATAGCGGCGAATGTGGTACTTTTCATAATACTCATAAGGGACTGCATACATGTAAGCCTTCGGCGGCATCGTTGCATGGAAAGCCGTGTCAAATACGACACACTGGGGCTTGTCTTTTCCAAAGACCTCGCGGCAGGCTAAAATTGCGTCCGCTTCCGGTCCATTATGAAGCGGCGCCAACGGAATCAGGCTTCGAATCTGTTGAATCACTTCATCCGTAGCCAAAACGGATTTGTCGAAAATCGAACCGCCCTGCACGATACGGTGGCCGACAGCAGAGATTTCATCAAGGCTGGAAACGACGCCGACTTCTTTGTCGAGCAGCGCCTTTGTAACCATGCGGAACGCATCTACGTGGTTCTTAATCTCCCTTTCAAACTTCTTTTCGCGACCGTCGAATGTTTTATGTTTAAACGCACCGTCGACGCCAATGCGATCGCACATTCCTTTTGCGAGTACTTTCTCTGTATCCATATCAATTAACTGATATTTCAGAGAAGAACTGCCTGCATTAATGACCAATATTTTCATTCAATTTCCTCCATTATTCACGCATTCATAAGCAGAACTATTGTAAGAACTTTCAGAATCGTGTAATATAAATATATCATAATACAGGAAAGGTATAATTTCAAGGTTATCTTATAAAATGTTAACAGCAGGAATTATTTGTGAATATAATCCATTTCATTACGGCCACCGTTATTTGATCCAGCAGCTGCGGAAACAAGGCGCCACACATATTGTTGCCGTCATGAGCGGCAATTTTGTTCAGCGCGGCGACGCAGCACTGCTTTCCAAACATGCCCGAACACTTCAGGCTCTTCTCTGCGGTGCAGATCTTGTCGTAGAGCTGCCGCTCCCCTGGGCTGTTGCCGGTGCGGAACGGTTCGCGCGGGGCGGTGTTTCCCTTCTTGACGCCATTGGGGCTGATGTAATCGGATTCGGCAGCGAATGCGGAAACATCGAACGTTTGAAAGAAGCGTCACATGCGCTCTCTTCGCCTCTGCTCCGGGATACGATGCGTAAACTGTTGAAGCAGGGTTCTACCTTTGCCACGGCGCGGCAGGCCGCCGTAGAGCAGCTCTATGGGCAAAGAACTGCAGAACTGCTCCGCAAGCCGAACAATATTCTTGGAATTGAATATCTAAAAGCAATAGATCAAATAGGCTCCCAACTTACGCCGGTCACAGTACAGCGTTACGGTTCCGCACACGATGAATCCTCTGCCGGCGGTCGTTATGCCTCTTCCGGCCAAATCAGAAACTTGCTGCAAAACGGCAGGGATTGTTCGGCAAGCATTCCCTCCGCTGCATTTGCGGTCTTACAGAACGAGATTCATGCCGGGAAAGCACCCGCAAACCTGTTCCGCGCGCAATGCGCCGTTCTTGCTCAGCTGCGGCGTATGGCACCCTGTGAATTTTCAGCACTGCCTGACCTGAGCGAAGGGCTGGAAAACCGGATTTTTAAAGCATCCAGACAGGCAACGGGGTTGGAAGAGCTGTATTTTCTGGCAAAAACCAAACGCTATCCTCTTGCCAGAATCCGAAGAATCATTCTTGCCGCATTTTTGGGCCTGAAGGCCGGACACACCGCCGGTTATCCCCCTTATATCCGCGTTCTCGGTATTGGAAAACACGGCCCTGAAATCCTTCAAAAAGCCAAGGCGGCCGCAAGACTTCCTTTAATCTCCCGCCCGGCCGACTTTAGCTCTCTTGACAGTTCCGCCAAGAAAATTGCCGAACTGGAAAACCGGGCGACCGATCTGTATGCACTTTGCCTTCCTAAAACCGGCCCATGCGGACTTGACCGAACTGAAAAAATTGTAACGCTTTCACATGAGAGAGGGTACCCAAATCCATGAAACTGACAGAAATGGAATTTGAAAACTTTGGTAAATGCGTGCAAATCACAAACGGAGTGATTGACTGTATCATTTCAATTGAAACAGGGCCGCGCATTTTGCGTTTTGGATTTACCGGAGAAAAAAATATTTTTTATATTGACAAGGAACGCAGATATAAACGCCCGGCAAGTCATGCTACAGCCGCTTCTGAAAAGCACACCATGTATTATGTATACGGCGGGCACCGTCTTCAGTTCTGCAAATCGCTGCAGATTGATTTCCCCGACAATGCCCCCGTTGTTTACAGCGTTCCGGGGGAAGGCGTTACCTTTACCCCACCGAAACTAAAAAAAGAAGAAATTCAGCTTTCCTATGAAATCATCATGGGAAAAGAAACCTCCGATATTATGATTGTCCATACCGCTAAAAACTGCTCGAAAGAAACCATGCTTCTTGGGCTCTTCCCCGCCACCGTTCTGGAAGGCGGAGGGATCGCCGTCCTTCCACAAAACCAGCAAACACAGCCAGGCCTGCCAAACCGGACTTTCAACCTGTGGCCGGGCACGGACATTAATGACCGCAGACTGTTTTTAGGCAACCGCTATTTAACAGTACACCAGGAACCCGGCAATGAAAAACCGTTCCGGATCGGAACCAACAACGCCCCAGGCTGGATGGCCTATGCAGGGAATGGCTTTACCTTAATCAAACGATTTGTCGCAAATGCTCAGGCAGCATATCCGGATTCGGGCAGCTGCTGCGAAGTCAGCCTTTCAGCGGATTTTGCAGAACTTTCCACCTTAAGCCCCATGTATCAGGTAAAGCCGGGCGAAACAATGAAGCATGTTGAAAACCTGTTCCTGCAGCACAGCGATACCCTGCCCTCTTTTACGGGAGAAGATGAAATCAAAACCTGGGCAAATCAAATTTTGAACTAACGGGCAACTTACGTAACAACAGCATAGAAAAAAGGCTGTGAAGCAAGAATGCAATCCGCTTCACGGCCCCTTTTTTTTACTTTTGCATCAGCGGACACCGCCGCCTCCGCCGCCTCCAAAGCCGCCGCCACCGCCGGAGAATCCTCCCCCGCCGAGACCGCCGCCGCCAAAACCGCCGAAGTGATCGGAGCCGGTCCCATTCATAGAAGGATTGGATAATCTTGTGGCGGCCGAGCCGATCTGATGAAAAGAACTGCCCAAAGCGGCACCAAAGTCAAAGGTACCGCGCGACGGTGCAAGACCACCCCAGTAAATTCTGGGGCCAAACATATAGTACAGGTAACTGCCCGCAAAGTTGCGGTCGCGAAAATCTTTTTCCGCAAGCTGCGGATATACCATCTTCAGCTGTTTGCAAACCTCGCCGGACACCCCCATCATCGTGGCATACACCAGATACTCTTCCCAAAGTTCAAGCTGAGGCACTCCGTATTCTTCCATCCTTGAAAATTCAACCATATATTTTTTCAGGCCATGCCAAACCCCATATTCGTATTCCCCAGTTTTGCTCAGCTTCATTTTTATCGATCCGCCGAACCACAGCAAGCCACCGGAAATCAGGCAGGAAAGTGGAAGATAAACCAGCAGAGTACCCATAAAACCCGTCGCCAAAAACACCACGGCAGCAAGAAAAATCATTAAAATGCCCAAAGCTTTTGCAGTAGAAAACAAAACCGGTCTTGATTCATAATACCCGCGTTTGGCAATTTCCCGCTTTGACGCAGTCAGGAACGCTTCCAGCTTAGTACCAACATCCACACCGTGCTTCTTCGTGAATATTTGAAACTCCTTCATGGTAAAAGAAGTTCCCAATTCTGCACTAACCATAGAAATCAGCTCAAAAAAGACTTTTTCGCTTTCCGTCAGTTCCTGTTTCTCTTCCTTTTCAGTCAAAATGATCGTCAGACGATCACCTGTGCTTTCAAAGCGTATAAAGCCTTTTCTGGCAAGGTTCAGCAGCGTAGCACTGAACATTCTGCTCTTTTCTTTATCATGCAGTCCGGAATAAAAATAGTACAGGTTGGCAACTCCCCCAGGACTGTTTCCCGGCGGAATATCCCGCGTATACTCCGGAACAGTAACAGAATATCGTCGGTTCTTTTTACGAAGCCTGAAAAAGAAGAGCAGACATAAAACCAGCACCAAAATTGCGCTGATAACATCAAAAATTCCCAGCATCAATTCCAAATGCAGCTTTCGCGCATATTCATCGGCCCATTTCTGCTCTTCCTGCCGAATACCGGAAAGGACCGATTGAGGCGACACCTTTGGGGAAGAAAGAAACAACTGCGGCGGCATGCAAAGGCGTACCTCCGCAGAATAGCCCTGTGGAATTTCGGAAGCGGTAAAGCTGATCTGATCAGCCGAATCAACGGACAGGCTGCTTTGTATATCCGTTGTATGCAGCCAGGCATACACGTCCTTCAACGCACCGCCGGACGGGAACCGTACTGTCCCGTTTAAAGATGCGACCGGAATACTAAAATGACTCGGCAGAAAATAATGGTACAAAACAGCAGTATCCGCGTAAACGCTGACAATATTTTTTACCCGGTAAGTAAAAGTGAATGTGCGGACACCTTCTTCAAACGCCGGCATAAACCAGCCGATTTCAGCCGTTTGACCGGATCGATACAAATAACACCGATCCTGCATCTCATCGCCGGATACACTTTCCGGATTTACATTTCCCGCAAATGAATAGGAAACACCACGATCTTCGTCATAAACGGTCAGATCCGTAATATCATCCGCTTTGGCGGCATCCATCGAAAAGCTTTTATAGAGATTACGGTACGGTTTTCCTCGGTCCTTTAATTGAACCTTCCAAGTTTCCGCAACCGTCATATCCCCGTTTTCCATTAAAGTCGCAGATAGATTCATTTGGTCCACAATTTGCTTGGAATGCTGATTGTAGCCTTCCGCACAACCAGTCAGCGGAACAATACACAATATTATAACGGTGAAAACAATCAACCTGACAAATTTTAATTTTGAAATTTGTCGGGAACGTTTTGACTTATTTAAAATTGGTCTCAAAATTTCACCTGCGGAACACGGCGGTCCGCTTCCTCAACCTCAAAATATTTTTTGCGTTCAAAATGAAACATCCCCGCGATGATGTTTGAAGGGAAATGCATAACGTACTCATTATACTTCATTGCAGTGTCGTTATAAAACTGGCGGGACATGGCAATCTTCCCTTCAATTTCGCTCAACTGGGCCTGCAAATCCAGAAAATTCTGGTTTGCCTTCAGGTCCGGATACCGTTCCGCTGTCGCGAACAAATTGAAGATCGCTTTCGAGAGTTGTGCATTGTTTTCCATCGCTTCTTCCGGAGTTTTGGAATTCATTGCCGCGCCGCGCCACTTAGTCACTTCAGACAGAGTCGATTTTTCATGGGCGGCATATCCTTTCACCGTTTCCACTAAATTCGGAATCAAGTCGACTCTCTTTTTCAACTGCACATCGATCTGAGCCCATCCGTTTTCAACGCGAACGGAAAACGAAACCAGTTTGTTATACGCGGAGATACACCAAACAATCAAGATCAGCAGTGCGCCAAAAACGATCGCCATTGGAATCCAGCCCATAAAAATTCTCCTTTTTCAGTGTCATCTTTTCCATTGTCCTTGCTAATATTCATCCGATCTGCCCCACGGCATAAAACGGAACAGCCTATTTTTCTACCGGCGGATTCGAAATGCGATAGCACAAAGTCATTAAGCTGTCGCTCAAATGAACATTTTCAACAATCGCATCCGGATACTCCATTGCAAGGTCAAAATGGCTGAAGTTCCAGAAATTACGAATTCCCATCCCATATAGCTTTTCCGTCAGCTCCGCCGCCGCCTCACGAGGGAGGCAGAAAACCGCCACCACAGGTTTTTCTTTTCGGCAGAATTCCTCCATTTCAGAAACATCCCGCACTATGAGGTTTGCCAGCTCTTTCCCGACCCGGCTGGGGGAATTATCGAAAACTCCAATCAGCTGAAAGCCTTCCTGCCGAAACGACATGTGGGTCCCGATTGCGCGGCCCAGATTCCCTGCCCCGAACAAAATCGTCCGATATCCATTGGACAAGCTGAGAATATTGGCAATTTCGTCACAAAGCTGGCTGACAATATACCCGTATCCCTGCTGACCAAACCCACCGAAACAATTCAGGTCCTGACGAATCTGAGAAGCGGTAAGCCCAAGTTTTACAGAAAGCTCCGTTGAAGAAATCCGGGTAACTCCTTTATCTTTCAAATGATTCAGGAAACGATAGTAACGGGGCAGCCTCCTGATAACAGACATTGATACATTTCCACGCCTTGGCATGGCGCATTCCTCCCATTCATTCTCATGCAAAGCATGAAATCATCAAATCTCATTCATTCGCGAACGCACCGCGGTGAGAAAAGTTTCTGTATCGACCAAATTTGTTTCCGTCAAAGTCGTGATTCTTGTCAGATCGCCGGTCATGGTACCGCTTTCAACCGTCTGAATAGTCGCATATTCCAATTTTTCCGCAAATTGTGAAAGTTCCGGCGTATGATCGAGTTCGCCCCGCTTTTTTAAGGCACCGGTCCAGGCAAACAAAGTGGCAATTGGATTTGTCGAAGTTTTTTCACCCTTTAAATACCGGTAATAGTGGCGCTGCACCGTTCCGTGCGCCGCTTCATACTCATAAACGCCTTTGGGTGAAACCAGCACGCTGGTCATCATGGCCAAGCTGCCAAATGCAGTGGCTATCAGGTCACTCATAACATCGCCGTCATAATTTTTGCAGGCCCAGATAAAACCGCCTTCTGAACGAATGACACGCGCAACCGCATCGTCAATCAGCGTATAGAAAAACGTGATGCCCGCCTGCTTGAATTTCTCTTCATATTCCTTATGAAAAATCTCGTTAAAAATATCTTTGAATCTGTGGTCGTAAATTTTGGAAATGGTATCCTTAGCAGAAAACCAGATATCCTCCTTTACATCCAGCGCATACTGGAAGCAGGATCGGGCAAAGTTGGCAATGCTGGGGTCTAAGTTATGAACGCCCTGCACAATTCCTGCGGATGAAAAGTCGTGAATTGTCGTGCGCTTTTCATTTCCCGCGGCATCCGTCACAACCAGTTCCGCCTTTGATCCGGCCGGAGCCGGCATCTCGACATTTTTGTAAATGTCGCCGTAGGCATGACGCGCGACGGTAATCGGTTTTTTCCATGTGGGTACCAGCGGCGTGATCCCTTTCACCAAAATCGGCTTTCGAAACACCGTACCGTCCAAAACAGCGCGAATCGTACCGTTCGGCGACTTCCACATTTGTTTCAGATTGTACTCTTTCACACGGTCGGCGTTCGGCGTGATGGTAGCACACTTTACGCCGACGCCGTATTTTTCAATTGCATGAGCCGCTTCCGCCGTGACTTTATCATCCGTTGCATCACGGTGCTTCAGGCCCAGATCATAGTACTCGGTTTTCAAATCAATGTAAGGAGTCAGCAGAATATCCTTAATCTGCTGCCAGATTACGCGTGTCATCTCGTCCCCATCCATCTCGACAAGCGGGGTACGCATTTTTATTTTTTCAGTCATGGAAGTATCTCCCCCTATTTCAGATAATAAACTAACAGCCCCAGCACCAATAAATGTGCGGGATAAAACAAATAGAAAGTCCATCGGGAATACCGGCCTCCGCCGCGCTGTCCATTGTAAAGCGAAAGAATCGGCAGGCACAAAAACACCCCTGCCTGAAACAGCTGACTGCCGATAGAATATCCCTCAAAGAACATAGTTAGCGCACCGCCCACCACCATAGCGGCCGCGACTATGGAAAATGCCCGCGCCTGTCGGCGGAAATTGCCGCGGTTCTGCCAGAAAGCAAGTGCAAACAAAATATCGAAACACATCCAGTCACCCGGAAGTGAAAGAACACACAGCCCCAGAATCGTCATGACACGAAGCAGTTGATTTTCAATTTTGTCGTAAGCACAAATCGCCAGAAGGCTTAAAAGAAGCGTATAAATCACGCTGAACGGAAATAAGCGCAACGGCTCCCCTGCTTCAAAAAAGACAAATGGGACGTGGGAAATCAACGCGAAAATGCCGAGCCGCAGGGCATATTTTTGAAAATTATGAGTATGGGCATACCCTTCAGCCAGAAAGAAGCACATGGTCGGCGCGGTAATTCTGCCGACAATATGCATCATCTGCCCCAAAACCGAATAGGTCGGCACAAATCCCCAAGCGATATGGTCGATCAGCATTGCAGCAATGGCGATCCACTTAATGGAGTTTGCTGATAACTTCCGTGCCGACATGCTCAAAATTACACCTTCCCGTTCTGTTCCCGCGTGTCGTTGAGCAGACCGCCGGCCAGAATAATTCTGCGCTGTCGCTCACTGAGCACAGCCGCCGCCTGGAAAGAGGTTCCTTTTGTCCGGTTCATTACCGTAACGGTTTTCCCCTGCTCAACTGCCTGACGCACCTCTTTCAGCTCCAGTTCATCCATCTGGTCAATTCCATCGTAATCCGCCTCATTTTCAAAAACCAGCGGAAGAATTCCTGCGTTGACCAGATTTGCGCAGTGAATCCGGGCAAAACTTTTTACAATAACAGCCTTTATTCCGAGATAAAGTGGAACCAAAGCGGCGTGTTCGCGCGACGAACCCTGCCCGTAATTGGAACCGCCGACAATGATGCCGCTGCCATTTTCTTTGCAGCGCTGTGCAAATGACTTGTCACAAACAGCAAAACAGAACTGCGACAGATAGGGAATATTGGACCGGTAAGGAAGAATTTTCGAACCGGCCGGCATAATATGATCCGTCGTAATATTGTCACCGACTTTCAGCAGAGCTTTGGCAGAAACAGATTCCGAAAGCGGTCCCGCAACCGGCAGTCCCTTGATATTGGGGCCGCGGAGCACGGCAAGGTCCTTCGCTTCTTCTGCGGAAGCCGGCGGAATAATCATATTGTCGTTAATTTCAAAGTGATCCGGAAGATCGATTGGAGGTTCTTTGCCCAGCGACCGGGGGTCTGTCAGCACCCCCGCCAGTGCGGAGGCCGCCGCTGTCTCCGGCCCAACCAGATAAATCTTCGCATCGGCCGTGCCGGAACGCCCCAAGAAATTCCGGTTAAACGTGCGCAGGGAAATACCGGCCGAATTTGGGGACTGTCCCATTCCGATGCAGGGCCCGCAGGCACATTCCAGAATTCTGGCTCCCGCATCAATCATTTTGGCAAGAGCGCCGTTTTCAGCAAGCATGCTGTAAATCTGCCGCGAACCCGGAGCAATTGCAAGACTGACACTGGGGCAGATCGTCTTCCCTTCTAAAATAGATGCCACACGCATCATGTCGCGCAGCGAGGAATTCGTGCAGGAACCGATACAAACCTGATCAACTTTCATCGGACCGATCTCTCGAACCGGCTTCACCGCATCCGGACTGTGCGGACACGCCGCCAGCGGTTCGATGGCGGAAAGGTCAATTTCAATTGTTTCATCGTAAACCGCATCCGTGTCCGGGGCAAGTTCCGCCCAATCCTGTTCTCTGCCCTGCGCCTTTAAAAACTCTCTGGTAACTTCATCGGACGGAAAGATGGAAGTCGTTGCACCGAGTTCAGCACCCATATTTGTGATTGTGGCGCGCTCCGGAACCGTTAATGTTTTTACACCGGCGCCGGTGTACTCAAGGACCTTTCCCACTCCGCCTTTGACGGAAAGGCGCCGAAGGACTTCAAGAATCACATCTTTTGCGCTGACCCACGGGGAAAGGGCCCCCGTCAGAATCACGCGCAGAATTTTCGGCATGGTAATATAGTACGGTCCACCGCCCATCGCAACGGCGACATCCAGTCCTCCTGCCCCGATCGCAAGCATTCCGATCCCACCGCCCGTCGGCGTGTGACTGTCGGAACCGATCAGTGTTTTCCCCGGAATGCCGAAGCGCTCCAAATGAACCTGATGGCAAATTCCATTTCCCGGTCTGGAATAATAGACCCCGTATTTTTTAGCAACCGACTGAATAAAGCGGTGATCGTCCGCATTTTCAAATCCGGTCTGCAGTGTATTATGGTCAACATAAGCAACGGAGCGCTCCGTGCGCACACGGGGAACACCCATTGCTTCAAATTCAATGTAAGCCATGGTACCCGTAGCGTCCTGCGTTAAAGTCTGGTCAATTTTAAGACCGATTTCTCCGCCGGCTTTCATTTCTCCGCTGACAAGATGTCTTGTAATTATTTTCTGGGATAGTGTTAAACCCATATCGGAATCCTCTCCTCATTTCGAATCTCGAATCGTCCGCATGGAAAACCTGCAAACATATAGACAAAATTATTATGTATTAAAAATTGATGATTGTCAATGAATTAACGTTCTATTGGGAATTATTTTTTGAATTTGTTGATGAAAATGGCAACAAATGCTATAATATCAATGAATTATCGGGTACGTTCTTCCTGCATGTATGTTCCACGTTTCCGCAGGCAAACTATGCTTTGTGGGAGGTACTGCTATGAGTGAAGAAGAACGCAGGAATGAAAGGACAGACCCGCCCATGGACCGCATTGTGGATTCGGGTTCTGTCATTACCGGGGACGGAAAGCACTTAATCCAATGTATGACCATCATCGGCCAAATTGAAGGGCACAATATTCTGCCCTCGCAAAACAAAACGACAAAATATGAACATGTAATCCCCCAGCTGGTTTCAATTGAGGAAAACAGGGAAATTGACGGTCTGCTGATTCTCATCAACACCGTCGGCGGCGATGTGGAAGCCGGTTTGGCCATTGCAGAACTGATCGCAGGTATGAAAAAGCCGACCGTTTCCATTGTGCTGGGCGGCGGGCATTCGATTGGGGTCCCTCTTGCTGTTGCCGCAAAGCACTCCTTTATTGTGCCAAGTGCAACGATGACACTGCACCCCGTTCGCATGAGCGGCCTGACGCTCGGCGTTCCACAAACACTGGATTATTTTGAGCGGATGCAGAAAAGAATTACAAAATTCGTCACCGGGCATTCTAAAATTTCAGCGGAACGCCTGATGGAACTTTCGATGAACACACAGGAACTGGTTCTGGACATCGGCTCTGTTCTGGAAGGAATGGATGCGGTGCGGGAAGGATTGATTGATTCTCTTGGCAGTCTGTCAGATGCGATCGAATGTCTCTACGGAATCATAGATGAGAAACGAAAAAGAAGCAAAAAGAAATCCCCGGTGGAAACGAAGGCGGCCAAAACAAAATAACTTCATTCGGACGGCCCGCGCCGTCCTTACATATAAAACGGAAAAACAACGATGAGGTTCTAAACCATTTTATCTGCATTTTCTCCTGCTTCAACGGCAGCCTAACGGGAAAAGCCGTAATAGTCTGACATGGAAAGCGGGATGAACGTTGAACTTTAACGGATAGAGGTGTGCCGTTTGGCAAATAAAAAGCCCAACCGAAAAAGCACAAAAAAGCCGCGCGCGCGAACCGCGGCTCCTGCAAAAGGCGCGGCTTCGGCCGCAATGAAAAACGCACAGGAAAACAAACAGCGAAATCAGATTAACGCCGTGGTTTTGTTTGCCTGCTCCATTTTGATGTTCTGCCTGGTTCTAATCAGCGGAGACCACATCTGGCACTGGTTTCACAACGTACTGCTCGGCCTGTTCGGAACTTGGGCCATTCTTTGGCCAATCTTGCTGTTATACATATCGATCATCACAGCTTTGGAGCATCAAGGACCGCATACCGGCGGAAAACTAATCCTAATGATTGTGATTATTGCCCTTTTCTGCGCTTCGGCCTATATTTTTACCGTTACCAACAACATAACCCTTCATTCGTTCTGGGGCAATTTGGTCAAGCTGTATCAGTCCGGCACGAAGCATGCCGGAGCCGGGTTTTTCAGCGGGCTGTTCGGCATTCCCATTGTAGCCGCACTGGGACCGGTCGGAGCGAAAATCGTCATTTTGCTTTTATTGTTCGTCGCGATTATGGTCCTGACGGGAACCGGCCTGATTCAGCTGTTTCAAACTGTTGCCAAACCGGCCGGCATGGTGAAAACAGGCTTCGATTCCGCCATGGAAAAAAGAATTAAACACAACCGGGAAAATCTGGATATTGATATCGCGCTGGATGACGAGGAACTTCCCGCCCATCCGGTTCGCTCCGCCCCCAAAAAGCCGGCCAAAAAAAATGAAAAGCTGGAAAAGCTGGAAAAACTCTTTTCTATTGGAAGCGGAAAAGCACCGGCAAAAGCTCCGGCTGACCCAACTCCTCAAAAAAAGCCAGCCGCGCAGCCTGAAGAGCCCGCAGATGTGAAAGAAGAAAAGCCAGACCTTCCACCGAAAATTGAGCCGACACCGGTTTCGCAGCCGAGTCCCGCAGATCAAGCCGCTCTCAGCTCCGCCGACCCTCCGCAGGACGGTGAACATCATTTTCCACCCGTTTCCATGCTGGCAACCACGCACGAATTAAGCGAGCAGGAAGCAATCAGCGAAATTCAGACCAACGGGCGTATGCTGGTCGACACGCTGAAAAGCTTTGGTGTACAAACCACTTTCGTCGGTTACAGCCGCGGTCCTGCGGTGACCCGCTATGAGCTTCAGCCTGCCAGCGGGGTAAAAATCAGCAAAATCACCAACCTTTCCGACGACCTTTCCATGAACCTGGCCACGGCGGGAATCCGCATTGAGGCACCCATTCCGGGAAAAGCAGCAGTTGGAATTGAAGTCCCCAACAAGAAAAACACCGTGGTTCGTATGCGTGAACTGGTTGAAAGCAATAGCTTTACCGCGGCAAAAAGCCGCCTGACCGTCACCCTCGGGCGCGATATTGCCGGCGGTGTCGCCGTTACGGACCTGGCGAAAATGCCCCATCTGCTGATTGCAGGTGCAACAGGGTCCGGTAAATCCGTCTGCATCAATTCGATGATCATCAGTCTGCTCTACAAATCATCTCCGGAAGATGTCCGCTTTCTGATGATTGACCCGAAAGTTGTAGAACTTGGCATTTACAATGGAATTCCGCATCTTCTGGTTCCGGTCGTAACCGACCCGCGCAAAGCCGCCGGCGCATTGAGCTGGGCGGTCAACGAAATGCTCAAGCGGTATAAGATCTTCGCTTCTAAAAATGTACGCGACCTGTCCGCCTACAATGCGCTGGCGGCACGCTGCAACTATAAGGATGAAGAAGACCAGCCGATGGAGCACATGCCTCAGATTGTCATTATCATCGACGAACTTGCCGATTTGATGATGGCCGCGCCCAATGAGGTAGAAGATTCCATCTGCCGTTTGGCCCAAATGGCACGTGCCGCCGGAATGCACCTGGTTATCGCCACGCAGAGGCCGTCTGTCGACGTTATCACGGGAATTATCAAGGCAAATATTCCAAGCCGCATCGCGTTCGCCGTTTCATCACAGGTGGATTCCCGAACCATTTTGGATATGGGCGGCGCCGAAAAGCTGCTGGGCCGCGGCGATATGCTGTTCTCCCCCGTCAGCTCACAAAAGCCGATTCGAATTCAGGGATGTTTTGTCAGCGACAGTGAAATTGAGTCAATTGCCGGATTCACCAAGAAAACCCAGGAAGCGGACTACAGCGAAAATATCGCAGAGGAAATTGAGCGGAACGCCGTCGCTGAAAAGGGAACCTCCTCTTCAAAAGGAGAGGAGGAAAACAGCGACCCCATTATGCCGGATGCAATCAAATGTGTTGTAGAAGCGGGACAGGCATCGACCTCTCTGCTTCAGCGGCGGCTGCGGCTGGGATACGCACGGGCCGGAAGGCTGGTGGACCAGATGGAACAAATGGGAATCATCGGCCCCCGGGACGGCTCCAAACCCCGGGAGGTATTGATTACATATCAGCAGTGGCAGGAAATGAAAATGCAGAAAGCTGACACGCAGCAAGAAGCAAAAACATGATTTTAAAACATCGTTCCTTCCAGAGCCGGCTGCATGGAACAAGCCGCCGGAAACGCATTATCCTGTCCGTACTGCTGTTGGGAATTCTGGCCGCATCTGCGGTTCCTTTCAGCGCTTCTTCTCTTTGGAACCACGCACTTACCCTGTTTGGGCTCGGTGATTTTTCATCGTGTGCGGACAGCTGGCCGGTATCCGTTCATGTGCTGGATGTTGGAAAGGCGGACAGTATTCTGGTGGAATGTGAAGGGCATCGAATGCTCGTGGACGGTGGAACAGCCGGCAACGGCAAAATCGTCGTCCGATATCTGGAACGGCGCGGCACAACCCATTTGGAATATGTTGTCAACACGCATCCGGATGAAGACCATGTGGGCGGTTTAAAATATGTGATACAGCGCTTCCCTATTTCACATTATCTGGCGACTGAAGTCAGTGCGGACCTGATTCCGGATACTCCCGCTTATCACGACACCATGAAGGCGCTTCAAAAAAAGGAAATTTCAAAAGAAATCTCCAGGTGCGGACATCAATTTTCATTGGGCAATCTGAAAGTCCGCGTACTGGGCCCCGTCGTCCCCGGTAACAGCGCCAATAACTGCTCCCTCGTTCTTCAGCTGCAATACCGCGGTATCCGTATTCTTCTGATGGGTGACGCGGAAAAAGAAGAAGAACAAAGTCTGATCAATACTGGAACGGATCTGTCCGCCGATATTCTGAAAGCAGGGCATCACGGCAGCAGTACTTCTACCACCGCGGAATTGTTAAACGCAGTCCGGCCTGATTATGCGGTAATTTCGGTCGGATACGACCGGAATCAACTGCCGAAAACCGACGTTTTAAAGCGCCTGTACCGCGCCGGTATTCAAACATATCGGACGGATGTCAGCGGAACCGTCCTCTTTCTAACCGATGGAAAAACCATTTCTGTCAAAACCGAAAAGCAATCAAATACTATGAATCATTAGGAGTGTGGCTTGTATGAAAACCATCACAATCAGCCATTTAGAAGGCATTTACGCAATCTGTGAAGACAAAGATCAAAAATATTATGCCATTGAAATTTCAGAGCTGCCGAAAGGAGCCGCACCCGGCGACGTTTTACAGGTGAATGAGACAGAAGGAACCCTTACGGTTGACAAGGAAGCAACTTTAGCCAAAAAGAACAAGAAAAAGAAAGCATAAAATGAGAGCAGTTTTGCGAATAAAAAAAGTTCGCAAAACTGCTCTCAAACTCTATGAAAATATTCTACATAAGATTTCTTCGCTTTAAAACAACCTTGTCAGTGTTTATTCGATGCATGTAAACATTTAACACCAGGCCAAAGCCAAAATAAAGACAGATGGCAGAAGAACCGCCATAACTGAAAAACGGAAGCGTTACACCCATAACGGGCAAAAGATCAAGGCACATGCCCAGATTAAAAACAGCCTGTGCGGCAATCATGCCGAAAAAGCCCATGCAAATGCTGCTTCCCAGTAAATCCATCGATTGATGGGAAATTCGAAGCGTATGCAGAAGCAAGAGCAAGAGTAAAAGCAAAATTGCACAACAGCCAATAAATCCAAGCTGTTCCCCCGCCACAGAAAAGACAAAGTCACTCTGCTGAATCGGAACCACCGAATGATTGACACGCGGGCTCTGAAACAATCCACGCCCCCACAAGCCGCCGCTTCCAATAGAAAGCCGGCCCTGAATCTGCTGGTAAGCGTATTGCAGCGCCGCGCTGGGGTCGGAGTCAAGGTGATAAGTGACCATCAGCCGCTCTTTCTGGTAATCCTTCAACACATACTTCCATGCAAGCGGAAGGGCAACTGCAACCGAAGCAAACAGCGCCGCAAAATATCTCAGCTGGATTCCCGCGCCAAACGACATGGCAAGGAACATGCAGAAGAAAATCACCGCCGTCCCGTCATCACCTTGAAAGTGCACTAAAACAACGGGAATCATGGCATGAAACGCAAGCAGGAAAACATGAAGCGGCGATTTGAGAAACCCGCGTTCTTCCAGTGCGGAAAGATGTTTGGAAAAGGTCAGGATAAAGCCGATTTTCACCAATTCACTGGGCTGAAAAGTCAGGCCGCCCGGCAAAGAGATCCACGCCTTTGCATTCACGCCGCCGCTGTTTACAACGGCAGTACCAAAAAGCTGTGTATAAATAATTAAGAACAAACAGAACCCGGCGACTACATACCAGAAATTACAGATTTCCCGATAATCGATTAAGGAAAAAAACACCGCACCGATCAGCCCGCCGACAACCGCCACAAGCATCGTGGTAACATATCCCCGGGTTCTCCCTTCCGGAATCGGTACCGTTTGCATCAGCAGCAAACTGTACGACGATATCATCAGAATAAAGAACCAGTTCAGCTTGTCCGTTCGTTTCACATAATTTGCAATGGATTTCAGTACACGCATTCTTTCGCCTCTTTTGAAACATCCCTATTTCCATGTCTATACGATAATTTATTATATGCTACCGGGCACAAACTTGCAAGGTATTAGGAATATTAACCGCAAAGGATTTTCTAATTGCCCGAATTGTGATATAATCGTGCTCAGATATATGATATGTAAGGAGAAATGCCAATGCTTACGGATATAAAAATTGCACAGCAAGTGCAGCCCAAGCGAATATGGCAAATCGCGGAAGGCCTCGGCGTTCAGGAAGAAGAACTGGAGCCTTACGGAAGATTTAAAGCCAAGCTAAACGCTTCTTTGTATCAAAGGATTTCCGGTCGTAAAGACGGAAAACTGATCTTGGTAACCGCCATCAATCCCACCCCGGCCGGTGAAGGTAAAACAACGACTTCTATCGGGTTGGGCGACGCCTTAACGAAAATTGGAAAAAAATCCGTCATCGCACTCAGGGAACCTTCCCTCGGCCCCGTTTTCGGCATTAAAGGCGGCGCTACGGGCGGCGGATATGCCCAAGTGCTTCCCATGGAAGATATTAACCTTCACTTTACCGGCGATTTCCATGCGATTACCTCGGCCAACAACCTTCTCTGCGCCATGCTGGACAACCATATTCAGCAGGGCAACACGCTGCATATCGACCCGCGCAGAATTCTCATTCAGCGCTGCATGGATATGAACGACCGCCAGCTTCGTAAAATTGTCTGCGGCCTGGGCGGCAAGGCAAGCGGTGTTCCAAGGGAAGATAGCTTCTGCATTACAGTCGCTACCGAAATTATGGCAATTTTCTGCCTGGCGCAAAATTTAAACGACTTAAAACAGAGACTTGGGAAAATTCTGGTTGCTTACAATACGGACGGTGAACCGGTTTACGCTCACAGTCTGAAAGTAGAAGGCGCCATGGCGGCTTTGCTGAAAGACGCCATTAACCCGAACCTGGTGCAGACACTGGAAGGAACCCCGGCCTTGATTCACGGAGGCCCATTTGCCAATATCGCACACGGATGCAACTCAATCCGCGCGACCCGTTATGCGCTGAAGCTGGGTGATTACTGTGTCACGGAAGCCGGATTCGGTTCCGACCTTGGCGCGGAAAAATTCATGAACATCAACTGCCGCCTTTCCGGGCTGAAGCCCGACGCCGTGGTTTTGGTTGCAACGGCGCGTGCCCTGAAATACAACGGCGGCGTGCCGAAAGCGGAAACCGGCAAACAGAATCCGGCTGCCTTGCAGGCCGGAATTGAAAATCTGGGTGCGCATATCACCGGCCTGAAAAAGTACGGTGTTCCCGTCGTGGTTGCCATCAATCGTTTTGAAAGCGATTCAGAAGAAGAACTTGCGCTGATTGAACGGTACTGCCGCGAAAAAGGAGCGGACTTCGCTCTTTCCGAAGTTTTTGCGAAAGGCGGCGCGGGCGGAATCGACCTGGCGCAAAAGGTCTGCAAAGCGGCGGAGCAGAAGAGCGACTTTCATCTGCTGTATCCCGATAACGCCCCCATCACGGAAAAAATCGAAACCGTGGCAAAGGAAATTTACGGTGCGGACGGGGTAACCTATACCAAGCAGGCATTGCGCTCGCTGGATAGTATTCGTTCACTGGGCGGTGACCATATGCCAGTGTGCATTGCCAAAACACAGTACTCTCTTTCGGATGATCCGAAACTGCTGGGAAGGCCCACCGGTTTCCACATTACCATTCGAGACGTGAAGCTGAGCAACGGAGCCGGCTTTGCCGTTGCTTACGCAGGCAACGTCCTCACCATGCCCGGTCTGCCCTCGCGGCCTGCCGCAGAACAGATTGACGTGGATGAGAACGGAACAATCTCAGGATTATTCTAGATAAAAAACAGAAACGTATTCACAGAAGGTGATTGAATGCGAGAATACCGAACCTTTTCCCCGGTGGAAACCGAGGCGCTCGGCGAGCGCCTCGCCGCCGGCCTGAAAGGTGGAGAAGTTCTTGCACTATTCGGCGGCATGGGGATGGGAAAAACCGCCCTGACCCGAGGGATCGCCCGCGGGCTTGGAATTCCAAAGGGAGTTTGCAGCCCAACATTCGCTCTGGTTCATGAATACCGGGGACGCGTAATCGTTTATCATTTTGATATGTACCGCGTTACAAGCTGGGACGACCTTGCTTCCACCGGTTTTTTTGACGACCTGAATACCGGCGCCGTTCTGGTAGTGGAATGGAGCGAAAACATTGAAAACGCGCTTCCTGAGGAAGCAATCCGGATTCACCTTAGTCGTGGAAAAACGGACAACGAGCGCGTTTTTTCCATTGAGGGGATGCTGGATGAAAATATTGGCAATTGATTCCTCCGCAGTGACCGCTTCTGCCGCCTTGACGGAAGACGGAAAAATTCTGGGGGAATACTTTTTGAACACGGGACTGACCCACAGTGAAACGCTGATGCCGATGATTGAAAGTGTTTTGCACTGTGTGAAAGTCAGCCCATCAAAAATTGACCTGTTCGCCGTTTCGTCCGGTCCCGGTTCTTTTACCGGGATTCGGATTGGAATTGCCAGCATTAAAGGGCTGGCCATGCCGTTTCAAACACCCTGCGCCGGCATTTCCACACTGGAAGCCATCGCGCACAATTTGGAACACCTTGATTGTCTGGTCTGCGCTGTCATGGACGCGCGGTGCGGGCAGGTTTACAATGCCCTTTTCCGGGCGAAAAGCGGCTGTATCAAACGGCTGACCCCAGACCGGGCCATTGCCATAAAAGACTTGGCGAAAGAATGTAAAGCACTGGACGGGCCACTCTATCTTTGCGGCGACGGGGCCAAACTTTGCGCAAAAGCAGAAGCTTTTCAAGCAATCGGCGCTGTTCTTCCGCCGGAGCCGCTGATTTACCAACGGGCCTGCGGTGTGGCAAAAGCCGCGGCAGCGGCAGCCGGTGAAAACCGAACCGTCACCCCCGCCGCACTGATGCCGTTCTATCTTCGCCCGGCACAGGCTGAACGTTCACTGAAAAAGCAACTTGGAGGGAAATAAGCATGATCGCATTGGGAGCCGACCACGGAGGGCTTGCTTTAAAAGAAGCAATCCGGCACTATCTGGATTCCGAAAGAATCGAATACAAAGATTTTGGTACATTTGATGAAACATCCGTCGATTACCCGCCGATCGCGGCGCAGACCGCACATTTTGTCGCGGACGGGAATGCTGAATTCGGCATTCTGTGCTGTGGCACGGGAATTGGTATGAGTATTGCGGCCAATAAGGTAAAGGGAATCCGCGCGTCTGTCTGCACAAACGCTTACTGCGCGGAAATCACACGCCACCACAACAACGCAAACATTTTGTGTCTGGGCGGCAGAGTCATCAATGAAGAACAGGCCGTAGAATTCGCAAAACTCTTTCTCAACACTCCGTTCGACGGCGGCCGTCATCAACGCAGAGTCGATGGAATTACAAAAATTGAACAAGGTGAGCTTTAAAACTATCTACTGGAGGATATAAAATGGACAAACAGGTACTGATTATGGATCATCCGCTGATTCAGCATAAGCTGACTTATCTGAGGGACAAAAACACAGGTTCAAAGGATTTCCGTCAGCTGGTCGGAGAAATCGCCATGCTTCTCTGCTATGAAGCAACACGTGACCTTCCTTTGGAAGAAACAACAGTGGAAACCCCTGTTGCATTGACCAAGACTAAGGTTATTGAAGGCAGGAAACTGGCTTTTGTTCCCATTCTTCGCGCCGGTATCGGCATGGTAGACGGTGTACTGCAGATGGTTCCGGCTGCAAAAGTCGGCCATATCGGACTTTACCGCGACCCCAAGACGCTCAAACCCGTTGAGTACTACAGCAAGCTCCCCTGCGACATCGATCAGCGCGACGTCATCGTTCTTGACCCCATGCTGGCAACCGGCGGCTCTTCGGTCGATGCAATTTCCATTATCAAGCGCAGCCACCCAAAAAGCATCAAGTTCATGTGCATCATTGCCGCTCCGGAAGGAATTGAAGCCCTGACGAAAGCGCATCCTGATGTTCAGGTTTACTGCGCCGCTGTTGATGATCATCTGAATGAACACGGATATATCGTACCGGGTCTGGGCGACGCCGGTGACCGTATTTTTGGAACCCTTTAAACAAAACAGCCAAATCTTGTTCATAGAATTCGAAAGCGCCGGCCGGAGTAAAATCCGTCGGCGTTTTTATTTAACAAATTTTTACTTGGTTATACTTGACAAAGTTTATCCAGTATGCTATATTATAGACGTTGAAAGAACAACATGGAGGGAACAAAGTGTTAATTACGCGAGAAACGGATTATGCCATACGGATACTGCGCGCACTGGCTGACGGAGAACAGCACACAACCGCTTCCATTTGTGCACAGGAATTACTGCCGCAGCAGTTCGCATACAAAATCCTGAAGAAACTGCAAAAGTCAGGTCTTGTCAGCATCATCCGCGGCAAGGACGGCGGCTGCCGTCTCATGGCGGATCTTCAAAAAGTAAGCCTTTTTGATCTGATGGAAATGACCGATTCCGATAAATCTGTCAGCGCATGCACACAACCGGGATTCCCCTGTGGGTGGAGTCAGAAGCACGGAAAGCCATGCAAAGTTCACCAACATCTGCAGCAATTACAAAACAAATTGAACGAAGAACTGAAAGCCGTCCGGCTTTCCGCTATCTTGCTGGACGACGATCATTAAAACCACTTACTCCATCTTTCTTTTTACCATTAAACTGGACTAACTTTATCTAGTATTATTTTGGCCGATTCCCTGCGGAAAAAGCGCCCGGATATTCCGGAGCCGAATTCCGCATCAAGATATGATTTCATCAATGCTTTAAGGAGGCAGTTGTATGTCTTTCAAAACGACGGAACAGCAGGAAACACTCCGCGCAAAGGTTCGCGAATTTGCGGAATCTCAAATCAAGCCCCTGGCTTCTACCCTGGACCAGGAAAACCAGTTCCCTACCGAAGCCATTCAGAAGATGGGCAAATTGGGGTGGATGGGCATCCCCTACCCCAAAGAATACGGCGGTATAGGGCTTGATGTTACCAGCTATGCCATTGCTGTTGAGGAACTTGCCCGTGTGGACGGCGGCACCGGGGTAATCCTTTCGGCCCATGTTTCGCTCGGTTCATGGCCGATCTTTGCCTATGGAACAGAAGAACAAAAGAAAAAGTATCTGGTTCCCTTGGCAAAAGGTGAAAAGCTGGGTGCATTCGGGCTCACGGAGTCAAGCGCCGGCAGTGACGCCGGTGAAACGGAAACCACAGCGGTGCGCGACGGCGAAGATTACATACTTAACGGCGGCAAAATTTTTATCACCAATGCCGATCTTGCAGACACCTACGTGGTATTTGCCGTTACAACTCCCGGCATCGGCTCACACGGCATCAGTGCCTTTATTGTGGAAAAAGGCTGGAAAGGCTTCACATTCGGCGAACACTACAACAAAATGGGGATTCACTCCTCCTGTACAGCCGAACTGCTGTTCAATGACGTCAGAGTTCCAAAGGAAAATCTGCTTGGCAAGGAGGGAGAGGGATTTAAAATTGCCCTTTCTACTCTGGACGGAGGAAGAATCGGGATTGCCTCACAGGCACTGGGAATCGCTCAGGGCGCTTATGAAAGCGCGCTGGATTATTCGAAAGACCGAGTACAATTTGGCCGCCCGATCTGTCACCAACAAAGCATCGCTTTCAAATTAGCAGATATGGCAACCAAACTTCGCGCAATGCGTTTCCTGGTTTACAGCGCGGCGGAACTCAAAGAAAACCACGAGTCCTATAGCATGGAAGCTGCCATGGCAAAGCAATATGTATCCGACCGTGCGCTGGAAATTGTAAACGACGCGCTTCAAATTTACGGCGGCAGCGGCTATATTAAGGGAATTGATGTAGAACGTGCGTACCGCGATGCAAAAATCTGCACCATTTATGAAGGTACAAACGAAATTCAAAAGGTTGTTATTGCGTCTCACATCATCGGCCGAATGCCCAAAACGTCCACACCGGCACAGCAGCACGGACCGGTCACCGGAGTCCGGAAAAAGATGATTTTCAAAGATGGGACATCGCAGGACCAGGTGAATGCACTGGTCGAAACTTTGAAAAAAGACGGCTACGATTTTACAGTTGGAATCGACATTGACACGCCGATTGTCAAAGCGGAACGCGTGGTCAGCGCCGGCCGTGGAATCGGAGAAAAGAAAAACATGCGGCTTATCAAAGCACTTGCCCAGCAAGCCGGTGCGGCGGTTGGTTCCTCCCGCCCGGTTGCCGAAGCCCTGCACTATGTTCCCCTAAACCGCTACGTTGGCATGTCCGGACAGAAGTTTGGCGGAAACCTTTACATCGCATGCGGAATTTCAGGCGCCGGGCAGCACCTGAAAGGCATTAAGGAAGCTGCCACCATCGTTGCAATTAATAAAAACCCCAATGCCCCCATTTTCAAAAACTGTGATTATGGAATTGTGGGCGATTTGATGGAGATTCTTCCACTGCTTACAGCTACACTGGATAATGGAGAAGCCAAAAAGCCGGCGCCGCCGATGAAAAAAATGAAACGCACTATGCCAAAGAAAATCAAACACGATTGGAAACAATATGTCTGTAACGGCTGCGGATACGAATATGATCCCGCCCTCGGTGACCCGGAGGATGATATTCAGCCCGGCACGCTGTTCGAAGCACTTCCGGAAGAATGGATCTGCCCGGATTGCGGTGAAGAAAAAGATCATTTTATCGAAGTTTAGTTTGATAAAAACGTAACCAGCAGAAAAATTAAAGGAGGATTCCACTATGCATTATGTCAGACAGGTAACAGATGACTTATACTGGGTCGGAGCCAATGACCACCGGCTCACGCTCTTTGAAAATATTTTCCCGATTCCAGATGGCGTATCCTACAATTCCTATTTGCTGCTAGACCAGAAAACGGTTCTGTTTGACACGGTTGACTGGTCGGTCTGCCGTCTGTTTTTGGAAAATATTGAGCATTTGCTTAACGGAAAATCGTTAGACTACGTGGTCATCAATCACATTGAACCGGACCATGGAGCTTCTCTGGAAGAGATATTAACAAAATATCCGAAAGCAAAAATCATCACAAGCCCCAAAGCCGTCATGCTGATGCGGCAGTTTGGATATCATATTGACGGAAGGACAGAAGAAGTCAATGAGGGTGACACAAAATCATTTGGCAAACATGTGGTGAAATTTATCGCCGCACCGATGATTCACTGGCCCGAAGTAATGGTAACTTTTGATACAACCAATGGGGTTCTGTTCTCAGCCGACGCGTTTGGCTCCTTCAAAGCACTGGATGGAAAATTATTTAATGATGAGGTCAACTACGACCGCGACTGGATTGACGAGGCCAGAAGATATTATACCAATATCGTTGGGAAATACGGACCATTCGTACAGAAACTCTTGAAGAAGGCCTCCGGCATCAACATTAAAATGATCTGCCCGTTACACGGCCTGGTATGGCGCTCTCATTTGGGGTATTTCCTGGATAAATACGATAAGTGGAGCCGATATGAGCCGGAAGAGAAAGGCGTTCTGATTGTCTACAGCTCTATGTATGGGAACACGGAAAACGCCGTTGGCGCTTTGGCCGGAAGAATTGTGGAAAAGGGCATGCCCAATGTAACAGTTTATGATGTTTCAAAAACAGATGTCTCGTACCTGATTTCAGAAACTTTTCGCATGAGCCACTTGGTACTGGCTTCTGTAACCTACAACCTTGGCATATATCCCCCAATGAAAAATTTACTAATGGACATGAAAGCTCTGAATGTCCAAAATCGCACTGCCGCCCTGGTAGAAAACGGCTCATGGGCCTGCCGGTCCGGGACTTTGATGCGCAAGTTTCTGGAAGACGAGATGAAGGATATGAACATACTCGACGAGAAGCTGACCATCAATTCTTCCCTGAGCGAAGACAATGTACCAAATCTGGAACTGCTGGCCGACAGTATCATTCAATCCATGAAATAGCTTCTGCTGCTCTGTTTTTCTTGTTGCCACAACAAGCAAGCCGTCCTTTCAAAGGACGGCTTTTTTCGTGTTTTCAAACAATATAAATCTTCTGAAAATTGGCGAAAAAACCGCCTTCCGAAAATGGAAGGCGGTAAAATTTATTCTGAAATTTTCAGTTGTTCGTCATGGCTGGTATGATACTTCTTAGCAGCACCGATCAGGCCCTGAAACAAAGGATGCGGGCGGTTCGGCCTGGATCTGAACTCCGGATGGAACTGGGAACCAACAAACCACGGATGATCCGGCAATTCCATCATTTCAACAATACGGTTATCCGGCGACCTTCCACAGAACACAACTCCTGCCTGTTCGAACTGGTCCCGGTAATCATTGTTCACCTCAAAGCGATGGCGATGGCGTTCATAAATCAGCGGAGAATTGCCATACATTTGATATGCCTTTGTCCCCTGCATCAGCTTACAAGGATACTTGCCCAAGCGCATCGTTCCGCCGAGCTGTACAACATCCTTCTGCTCCGGCATCAAATCGATCACATGATTACTGCTCTGCGGGTCAAATTCTGCGGAATTCGCATCTGTCAGGCCAAGAACATAGCGGGCATATTCCACAAGTGCAAGCTGCATTCCAAGGCAAATACCCAAAAATGGAATATTGTTCACGCGTGCATAATGAATTGCGGTAATCTTGCCCTCGATTCCTCTCTGACCGAAACCACCCGGAACCAGGACTCCGTCCACATCCGCCAGTATTTCAGAAACATTTTCGGCGCTGATTGTTTCTGAATCGACCCACCTGATGTTCACTTTGACCTTATTCCCGATTCCACCGTGCGTCAAAGCCTCCGCCACGCTGAGATAAGCATCGTGAAGTTCAATATATTTGCCGACCAGCGCAATACTTACGCTGTCCGTCAAAGACATTGCCGTGTTAACCATGGAAATCCATTCCGTCAAATCCGGACCCGGTGTGTCAAGTGCAAATCGCTTGCACACAATATCGTCCAAACGTTCTTCACGCAGAGCAAGCGGAACAGAATACAAAAGCGGAAGGTCAAGGTTTTCAATCACACAATTTTCAGCAACATTGCAAAACAAAGCAATTTTTTTCTTAATATCTTCTCCGATCTCTTTTTCCGAACGGAGTACAATAATATCCGGCTGAATTCCGATGGAGAGCAGTTCTTTCACACTGTGCTGCGTCGGTTTGGACTTATGCTCATGTGAACAAGCCAGATATGGAACCAGCGTAACATGAATGAACAAGCAGTTAGAGCGCCCCACTTCCGTGGCAAACTGACGGATTGCCTCTAAAAACGGCTGGCTTTCAATGTCCCCCACTGTTCCGCCAATCTCAATGATCGAAACATCGACATTTTCTTTCGCAGCATAAATGCGGGATTTGATTTCATTTGTAATATGAGGAATGACCTGCACGGTCCCTCCGCCATAATCGCCGTTGCGTTCTTTTTGAATCACATTCCAATAAACCCGGCCAGATGTAATATTGCTGTTATGGGTCAGGCTCTCGTCAATAAAGCGCTCATAATGTCCCAAATCCAAATCGGTTTCCGCACCGTCATCGGTCACAAAAACCTCTCCATGCTGAAAGGGATTCATAGTACCCGGATCAACATTTAAATAGGGATCAAATTTCTGCATGGTAATTCTGAGCCCGCGGGATTTCAATAAGCGCCCGAGAGACGCCGCCGTAATCCCTTTTCCCAAACCAGAAACCACACCGCCTGTTACAAATACATATTTTGCTGACATATTACCCTCCATCATCTATCTTTATCATATAAGTCACATAGATTTATAAAAAATGATATCGCCCATAATCTATCTTTTTAACAGGCGACAAAATAAATTTATCAAATTAATGTACAACGGTAAACAAATTTCCAATCAGCGGCAGGGGTTCCTTTTTTCCCTGGGCTGCATAAACCACTCCAATAATCATATACGCCGCAATCACACACCAAACCGTAAATGAAAGCAGCCCGCTGACTGCCGTTCCCGCCCAGGAAAGGAATCCAATCCCACCGAAAGCAAATTGGAATACCCCATTGATTATGGCGTTCGTAATCCCCAATGTAAATGTGAGGGCAAATTCAAAGATACTGAGTATGATTCCCTGATTAACATGAAAGATAACCGTTGGATTATCACGGTCTGTCAGCAAGCCGACAAGCCATAAAATTCCAATATAAGAAAGAATGGAAAATGCTTTTTCATTTGCCGAACACGGGGAACCGGGCACAGGACCCGTTCGCTGCCAATTCTGCGGCTCCCCCGTGGAAGGATCCCGATAGACATGTCCCCATCCGGGTCCTTCTCCGGGAACATGACTGCCATAACCGGACTGTCCCTGTTCGGAATGTACCCCGTTTGATCCATTTTGATTCTTTTCATCCATGGCAGGATTTTTCACCCCTCATATTCGACAATTTCCGCTTTTTGAATGGTCACAGTTTCTGTCGGCTTATCCTGGTCATCTGTAGGAACTGCGGCAATTTTGTCAACCACATCCATTCCTTCAAAGGCTTGACCAAATACAGTATATCCCTGCCCCGCAACATTATAATAACCGTCCAATGCGGGGTTTCCCCCATATTGAGCATACGCATCGCGATACTCCTGAGTCACCTTGCTCATATCGATCCAGTTTGAGCCATACTGAAGCAGAAAGGTTTCCGGATCCTGCTGATAAACTTGATAGGCCTGCTGATAATTATCCCAACCGGGGAACACGGAAGCAGGTGCCTGATTGATAAAAAACTGACTGCCGTTTGTGTCTTTTCCGGAATTGGCCATCGCCAACGCGCCGCGAAAATTCAGAAAATTGCCATTAAATTCATCCGCAAACTCTTTTTCCCAAAGACTCTCCCCTCCGGTTCCATCTCCGTTTGGGTCACCGGTCTGTATCATAAAATTCTGAATCACACGGTGAAAAGTCAGGTTGTTGTAATACCCCTTTTGTATCAAGCCTTTAAAATTTTCAACTGCTTTCGGCGCTGCATCCGGAAACAGGCGAATGCGGACAGTCCCCATACTGGTTGTC
The DNA here is from genome assembly GCA_022650485.1 of Oscillospiraceae bacterium. GTDB lineage: Bacteria > Bacillota > Clostridia > Oscillospirales > Acutalibacteraceae > Caproicibacter. The sequence continues at coordinate 380,763 of JALCPP010000001.1, forward strand.
AGCACCGCAATTTCTTCCCCGGTCTGAGGCAGTTCCATCTGGTAGCCAATCTTTTTCCCGTCATCAGAGCGAAGACGTTCTTCTGAACCGGCGGCTGATACACCGGAACAAGCCGTCAGCAAAAGCATAAAAATGCTGAAACCAATCAACAAAGCTCGGTTCTTTTTTTCCATTATTACAAATCCTTCCGAAATCACTATCCTGTCTATTTTATAATAGAAGTGGAGCAGAATCAAGCGCAGAAAGAACTTTTTACAATTTAATAATTTTTTTCATACGTATGACCCATAAAAATAGCGCATATAGATAAACGAAGACAAAAGGAGGGAAAAAAATGTTTGAGTACTATCCGGAAGGTTGGATGATTGACACCCCCGAAAACCGCGCGGCGACACAAAGTATTTCCGCGGTTAACGACGCCTGCCGGGATGGCCAGATTTTGGAGGGACGTGCGCTGGTCTGCGACGGTTCACACAATCTGCTGGTGGACCTGGGATGCATGAAGGGAATGATTCCCCGCGAAGAAGGGGCTCTCGGTATTCGGGAAGGCACTACGCGGGATATTGCGATTATTTCCAGGGTCAACCGCCCTGTCTGTTTTCTTGTAACGGGCTTTGAAAAAAAAGCCGACGGAAACATTACGGCAATTCTTTCACGGCGGGCAGCTCAGGAAAGATGCATGAAAGAGCACATTTCCAAACTGACTGCCGGCGATGTAATCGACGCACGCATTACCCACCTTGAAAATTTTGGCGCTTTCGCAGATATCGGCTGCGGAATTGTCGCTCTTCTGCCGATTGACGCAATTTCCGTTTCCCGCATTGACCATCCGCGGGAGCGCTTTTCGGTCGGAATGGATATCCGCGCGGTAATTAAATCCGTCGAAGGCAGCCGAATTACATTAAGTCACAAAGAGCTGCTGGGAACCTGGGCGGAAAACGTCACGATGTTTTCCGCCGGTGAAACCGTAGCAGGCATTGTCCGTTCTGTTGAGCCTTATGGCATCTTTGTTGAGCTTTCCCCCAATCTGGCGGGACTTGCCGAAACAAAAGAAGATGTCTTTTCAGGCCAGCAGGCAAGTGTTTACATAAAAAGCATCCTTCCGGCCCGGATGAAAGTAAAATTGGTCATTATCGACACGTTTGATTTTTCGTACCGCCCCACCGCGCCAAAATATTTTTTCAAAGGGAATCACATGGACCGCTTTGTATATTCCCCTGCCGGCAGTGAAAAAGAAATTGCAACGGATTTTAAGCCACATGGGACATAACTGATTTACCAAAAACGTCAGGCCCCCCAAAAGGGAAGCCTGGCGTTTTTAATTTTCCGAACCGTTTTTCTGTAATTTTAAAATATAGGATTCGAGCAGTTCTTTAAAAATTTCATTCCGTTTTACTGTTCCCGCGGAGTCTCTATACTTGATCGGTTCATAATAAGGACTGCTGCGCTGCTGCAACAAAAAATTCATTGCTTCCGTTCGTCCATGAAACCGAGTCAGCACCTCGGCGGCTTTCAGTACGGTCATAGCATGATAGGGAGCCAGTTCATAAGCCCGAAGATAATTGGAATACGATTCTCTCAGATTGCCGAGCTCTTCCTGCGCCTTTGCAAGGTCAATCAAGACCCCTGCCTGCCTGGCTTCCCCGTAATCCACATGAATGCCTTCCACCACCTCTGTTCTGCCGGAAAGGGCATCCCATCCGTCACTTTCCAGGTAACGCTCCGCAAATTGAATCGTCTGGCGGCAATACTCTTTGCCGAGCCAGCTATAAGCCTTTTCGCACAGATACAGTTCTCTCGGCTCTGCCGGATCTCCGCAAAGCTCGACCACTGTTAGAAAAAGCTGTTCCCGTTGTTCCGTCGACCTCCAAATTTGTCCGGCTTCCTTCTCCAGTTTCGGGTCATGAGGGACAGGCTCGCCCAACAGATAAAGTAATGCGGCTGCAAGTTCAGGATTTTTGCTGTTTTCAATTTGCATCAGAAACCCTCCGCTCTTAATTTAATCCTTCACGCACCATACGCGCACGAAGTTTACAACACTCTTCTTCCGTCAGCGCCTCCCCGCTGTCAAAAATCAAAGTCGCCGGCTGAGCTTTATAGATCATTGTGTCCAATTTACTAACGGCAATTCCTTTGATTAATCCTGCAGTAATTCCAAGACGAACGGCACTGGCACGCTTTAAAAATTCTTCAAAAGAAATCAGTCTTGCATTTTTTAATATCCCGAAGTCCCGGAAAATTGTATCCTGTACGGAAAGCCGGCCGGTCAGAGTCTCCCGCATCTCACGTTCATGCGATATGATCTGCCCCGCCATGCTGGAAAGGTTCGACAAAGCCTCACGTTCGGAAAGGCCCATGGTAACCTGGTTAGAAAGTCGGAACCACGCCCCTTTGGGGTTCGGTTCCGTCCCGAATGTTCCCCGCATAGTTAACCCCAGCCGGGAAAGATTGTGCGCAATACGCCCCGTGGAGCCCAACTCTGTTAAAGCAGGCAGATGCAGCTGCAAAGAAGCAATCATCCCCGTGCCTAAATAGAATGGATTCTGAGTTAAGTATCCAAGCTGAGCATCAAATGCAAAAGGCAGCAGCCGGTCCAAAAATGTATCCAGTTCGTCGGCCGCACCGAAAACTTTTTCCAGCTGCATTCCAGCGGATTTTGATTGAATCAGCAGATGGTCTTCTCCGTTTACCGCGATAGAGAGAGATTCATCCTCTGAAACGAATACGCCGCGCCCCTGCGTATCTGTCACCATTTCTGCGCTGATTAACTCGCTTTCCGCCAGTGCAATTGCCTGTGCTTTGGAAATGGATTCTAAATCTACCTGTGTAAAACGACCATACCGAAAATTCCGGTCCTGACTCAGCACCGCTTGAATCTTTTGCAGTACGGAGCGGCGGTCTGCCATACTCATTCTGGATGGAAAAGGGATACCGACCAGATTACGGGCAAAACAGATAGAAGTACTTGCTGAAACATCTGCGTTATCTGCTGTTGTCTGATACCACTTATTCATTGCCCGTCTTCTTCCATTTCATGAATTTTGTCGCGAAGTGCGGCTGCCTGTTCAAAATTTTCACTCTGAATTGCTTCGCGCAGTTGTTGATGCATCACGCTCAGCTGCGCCTTGGGAAGTACCTGCGGCAAGTCCCCTCCGCCCGCGGTCTTTCCACGGTGTGAAACGCTGCCATGTATTTTCCGGAGAAACGGGGCCAGCTGGTCGGCAAAAGTATGGTAGCATTCCGCACAGCCGATTTTTCCGCTGCGCAGAATATCCTGAAAAGATGCCCCGCAGCAGGGACAATGCTTCACTTCGGCAGCATCCTCACCATCCGGGAAAAAGTCATTCAGTGTTCCGTCGTAGCCAGTCAGCATATCAAACAACAGATTTGCGTACCCCAGGTCATGGGCACACTCCGAACAAAGCGCGTACTCGACCGGCTCACCGTTTACAATTGCCTTTACCCGAATAACCGCTGTATTTTTTCCACATGATTCACACAACATGGTCCTCACCTCCACCTATAGAAATTTTTAAACATCTGCCGCAAGAAAACTTGTAACATGATTTGTTCGCCTGCAATATTATGTACTGTAAACCGAAAGGAGGAAATTAAGAATGTGTAACAATGGTTTCTTTGGCTGTGGTAACAATAGTTGCACCTGGGTTATCATCCTGCTCATCATTTGGGTTTGCTGTTCCGGCGGAAATAGTTGTGGCTGTGGCGGCTGCAACGATAACTGCGGCGGCGGATGTGGCTGCTAAGTTCACAAAAAGGGCTGCGATCTTTATTCGCAGCCCTCAGCTTATTTTAATGCCGCTTTATTTTTAGCCAGCACAAGGGCTTTTGCCAGTTGATCCGGGCAAGAAGTTGATTTTAACCCGCAGCGGATTCCGGAAAAACGTTGAATCACCTCATCGGCTTTCATTCCTTTGACCAAAGCGCAAATTCCTTGCAGATTACCGCTGCATCCACCCTTTACCTGTACAGAGCTGATCCGGTCCCCATCAAGCTCAACGACCATCTCTGAAGAACAGGTTCCATGTGTTTTATAACGATATGTCAAGATATCCCCTCCAAAATTACCGGATATTACGAAGTTGCCAAACGGCCAGTACCCAGCTCTATCAATTTTGAAAGCTGTTCGTCCGGCGTTGTACAGGTGCCGATCGGCACCCTCTTTTTTCGATACATTCCATGAAAATCAGTTCCGCCCGTCTGAATCAGCCCATAGCGCAGGGCTATTTCCGACAGTCTTTTCTCATCGCCCTGCCGATTCTGCGGATGCCAGACTTCCACGCCGTCTATCTCATGACTGGCGGCAAGGCGCTCTAAAAGCTCATAGCTGTCAAATTCCCCGGGATGAGCCAACACAGCAACACCGCCCGCTTTCCGGATTCCGGCGGTCACCGCATGAACATCGGGGTACTGCATCGGGACATAGGCCAAGCCCCCCTGCGAATGAAACAAACGGTGATAAACCGTTCCGTAAAAATCATCCGCATACCCCGCATCCATCAGCGCGTGCATGATATGCTGCTTAAAAACCGCCGTACTGTTTTTCGCGCGGTTCATCACCATTTCCCTTGTAATGGGGTAAATTTTCATGATTTTTTGCAGCATCTGACACGCCGCTCTGTTTCGCTCCTGTGACATATGCGTACAGAATTCATCCAAAGCCTCCGGGTGCTTGCAAAAGTAACACAAAACATGTGCTTTACGCCCCGTTAAGGGATCTATTGTGGAAAATTCAGCGCCTGGAATCACATGGACTCCGCTTTTTTTGCCCAGTGATACGGCCTGCAATGAACCGGAAAAAGTATCGTGATCCGTGACGGAAATCACGGGGATTTCTGCTCGCGCCGCAAGCAAAATAATTTCATTAATTCCAACAGACCCGTCGGAACATTGTGTATGGCAGTGAAGATCCGCAGTCAATCCTTTTCTCCCTTTCAGACTTTTGTTTGATTGCCATTATTATAGCCCGAAATCTTTTGAAAGGCAAATCACCGCAAAAGTTTTTCTGCAGTGAACAAGCGGACCGAAAAAAAGCACAATACAAGATCCGCCGCAAACAAAATACCGGAAATCCACAGCAAAAGAATCGCGTTGACCTGATACAAACCGGTAAACTGCCCCATAAACAAAAGCACAATGGGAAGGACCAGATAACCGGAAGTCTGAAACGATTCCGTATTGCTTACACTTTTAGCAGACGTTAAAGCCATAAATAACACACTGAAAACAGTGATTACGGGGGACAAAAAGAAGAACAGGACAAGCCAGTTCCAATTCAGATAAAACGGCATGGAAAGCAGAAGATCCCCCACTGCCATCACAATGGAAAACAGCAGAAACGATACGGCGGTTGTAAGGGCAGAAAGAAAAATTCCACCCAGCACTTTCGCTTTAAAAACTCTTTTTACGCTTAAAGGAGTCAACAGCAGGGTTTCCAGCGTGCCGCGCTCCTTTTCCAAAATGAAGCTGCTTGCAGCACAAATACTGGCAGAAGTCAGTGGAATCATCAGAAAAAACATCGGAAAAATCAGATTAGTCACTAAATAAAAGACGCTCTGCCGGCCATTCAGGTCGGCTGCCTGTGCTGGCAGCAATTGAAGCATCTGTTCCATTCCCTTTATTTGGTCGGACGGAACATGGAACAAAAGAATCAGGAAAAATACGGGAAGTACCAAAGTCATCATAAACGGAACCAAAAACAAGATACTGCGCGCCGTTTTATTTTCCCATATATCTCCAAAGTCCTTGAAGACCACAGTTTTTTCCTCAGAAGTCAGAATCTTCATGTTTCTTCCCCCTTCCATTCGATCAGTTTGAAATAAATATCTTCCAACGATGGATGAACCAGCTGAGCTTCAAAAACATCAAAACCGGAAGAAACAAGATTTTGCAAGAGGTCCGGCATATCCTCTTCCTCCGAAAGGTCACTGCCCCACCAGCCGTCGTTTAAACACTCCATATGCTTCGGTGTCTGCCCTTCGCGCAGGCGGAAGCGGGCACGCAAAGGAATTCCAACTTCCCTGCTCAGGGATTCAAGATCCCCACAGGCAAGCATTTTCCCTTTACTGACAATTCCATAACTGTTGCAGAAATTCTGCGCATACTGGAGCTGATGCGTACATAAAAAAACGGTGACTCCTTCCTGCGCGGCAAGATTTGTCATCATCGTGTTAACACGCAGAGCGGATTCAACATCCAATCCGCTGACAGGCTCGTCCAATAAAAGCAGTCTGGGCCTTGCAATCATGGCACGGGCCATTGACAAACACTGAGCCATCCCGGTTGAATAACTGGAAAGGCATTTGTCGCGTACATCCCACAAATCAAAGCTCTTCAAAAGGGTTTCCGCCCTCTGCCTGCATTCTCTTTTCGTCAGCCCGATCACCTGCCCGAAAAAAATCAGGTTCTGCATTCCGGTCAGTCGACCGTACATCCGGGCTGTTTCGGTCACCGCACCACAAAGGCGGTGAACCTCACATGGCTTTTTCACAGGAGAAATGCCAAATATGGCACACGAGCCATCCGTGGGTTTCAGAAGGCCGGTCAGCAGCTTGACCGCGGTGGTTTTTCCTGCTCCGTTCGGGCCAAGAAATCCGAAAACGGCGCCGGAAGGAATCTCCAGCGAAAGATCGTGGAGAGCATACACGGCACCGTTATAAGACTTACTCAATTTTTGCGCATGAATTGCAATCTCGCTCATCCGAAATCACCTCAGTATGAGGATATCACATTTCGAGCAATTATTCCATTTTAACTTTAGAAAAATCGTGCGTAATCTGAATATTTTCTGAAACACTGCGGTGATCCGCCTTTGCCAGGATCGCCGCCCGATTCTTTTTCAATTTCAAAGAACCCGCAATTCCCGCAGGGCCGGAAACGCACCCACCTTCACAGGCCATTCCTTCTACAAAATTTTCGGCAAGGCGCCCCGCCTTCAAAACAGCCAGTGCCTTTTTGCACTCTTGAATCCCATTGCATTTTGCACAGGTAAACGGCAGGTCGACTTTCTCTTCCTGGAACACCTGAGCAACCGCACCTGAAACACCGCCGCTCTTGGCAAATCCTTTGCCCGCGCGGCTTCCGTCCTGCTCCGACTCCGGCTCTGCTTCCACATCAATTTCACGGGCGTTAAACAATGCCGCTAATTCTTCAAAGGTAAGAACATAATCCGCGGTATCCGGAACCTGTTGAATTTCATTTTTCTTTGCAACACACGGGCCGACAAATACGACTTTTGTCTGCGGGTCCTGCAGACGCAGGTAGCGAGCCGCAGCCGTCATCGGAGAAATCGTGTGGGACATCAGGTCTTTCACCTGTGGATAATGTTTTTTAATCAGTTCTACAAAAGCCGGGCAGCAAGAAGTCGTCATCTTGCGGTCCTCTTTCAGGGCCTCTTTTAATTCCATCGCTTCATGGAATGCAACCGCATCCGCGCCCAGAGAAACCTCGAGTGCATCCGCAAATCCAACCTTTTTCAGGGCGCTTTTAATCATGCCGGCGGTCGCCGTGCCGAAATGCCCTTCCGCAGCGGGGGCAAAACAGGCTACAACCCTGATGCCGCTTTGCATCGCCTTAATAATATCCACAATCTGAGACCGGTCCGTAATGGCGCCGAACGGGCAGTTCTTCATGCAAGCTCCGCAGCTGATACATGCCGAATAATCAATGACCGTACGCTTATACTGGTCCTCTTTGATTGCTTTAACAGGGCAGGAACGAACGCAAGGGCGCAGGGTGTCTGAAATTGCGTTATACGGGCACGCAGCGGCGCACCGCCCGCATTCCCTGCATTTTTGCGGGTCAATATAGGCCCCCTTGGGGGTAATGGATATTGCCCCGAACGGGCAGGCTTCCCGGCATTTTTGAGCAAGGCAGTGCTGGCAGTTATCCGTCACGCGAAAACGGCTGATTGGGCAGCCTTCGCAGGCTGCCGGAAGGACACCGATGACATTGCTGTCCCCTTGACCGGGTAAATTACCGCCGCGGGCAGAAACAACGCGTTCCCGGATAATTTCGCGTTCCCGGTAAACACAGCAGCGGAACGTCGGCAGAGGACCCGGGATAATATCATACGGCATTGCGTCAATATTTTCTTCTAAAGTCCCGTCAAAAGCATATTTTGCCACTTTGGTCAGAACTTCAAATTTTAACTGTTTTGCTTCGTTATCGTACTCAATTTTCATAAAATCCTCATCGGCTCCCTTACTCAATACAATCCCAAAAATTTGTTAAAAGTTTAACATCTAATTAATTTAATTATATCATTGCACTTTTCTTTTGACAATTGTCTGCATCCTTAATCTTAACACCGGAAACAACGGATTTTTTATGAACTTTTCCGGAAAGTTTTTAAATCCAAGAATGCACCAATCGCGGTGATAGGGAAAGATTTGTTCCACACGAAAGGACCGGCAGTCATCCCCCTTCAAAAGAGATAACCGCCGGTCCTAACAAGCGAGTCGTTTAAAAAAACAAATCCGGTTTTACTGCATAACCGATTCTTGAAGCAGATGCCCGCATCCTATTTTCCAATATCATGCCGATAAAAAGCACCCTCGAAATGAATTTTGGAAACAGATTGGTACGCGTTTGCCAAAGCCTGAGTCAGATGATCCCCCAGCGAGGTTACACCGAGGACACGCCCGCCATTCGTTCGGAATCTGCCGTCTTGAAATACGGTTCCCGCATGATAGACGGTTGCACCCTCGACCTGACCGTTTTCATTCAAACCGGAAATTTCATATCCTTTTTGATAGGCAACCGGATACCCGCCGGATGCCATGACAACACATGCGCAGGCCTGTTTGCTCCATTCGATTGGCTGCTGCTCCAGCTTTTCCTGCGCGACCGCTTCCATAATATCGACAAGGTCCGTTTGCAGCCGCGGTAAAACGACTTGGGCTTCCGGATCGCCGAACCGGGAGTTGTATTCAATTACTTTCGGACCATCCGGAGTCAGCATCAACCCAAAATACAGACAGCCTTTGAACGGTCTGCCTTCCTGTGCCATAGCGCGAACCGTAGGCTGAAAAATGGTTTTCATGCACTGCTGCGCCAATTCCGGCGTGTAATACGGATTGGGGCTGATTGTTCCCATTCCGCCTGTATTAAGGCCCTTGTCGCCGTCCAGTGCCCGTTTGTGGTCTTTAGAGGAAACCATTGGCTTAACACACGTTCCATCCGTAAACGCCAAAACAGAAACCTCAGGCCCGGTCAAAAACTCTTCCACCACGACACGGTTGCCGGAAGCCCCGAACACCTTATCCTCCATAATGGTCTTAATGCCCGCCTGCGCCTGCTTAAAATCAGCAGCAATAATGACGCCTTTTCCAAGTGCCAAACCGTCCGCCTTAATGACAGCGGGGTATCTGCCCCGACTGCGGATATACTCCAGCGCCGCATCCGGCCGGTCAAAAACTTCGTATTCCGCTGTTGGAATCCCGTACTTTTTCATCAGGTTCTTGGAAAAGACCTTACTGCTTTCAATTTCAGCCGCATTCGCCCTTGGGCCAAACGCAGGAATACCGGCATTTTCCAAAGCATCCACCATGCCTGCCGCAAGCGGATCGTCCGGCGCGACGACGACCAGATCGACCCGATGCTTTTTGGCAAATGCCACCATGCCCAACAGATCCATAGCAGAAATGGGAACACACTCGGCATCCTTCGAAATCCCGCCATTTCCCGGTGCGCAGTATATTTTTTCAGTCCTGGGGCTTTCTTTCAGCTTTCTGACCAGTACATGCTCACGGCCGCCGCCGCCAACCACCAGTATTTTCATGATTTTACCGCCTTCCGCTTTTTCAGGCTATCAATGATGGAACAGACGAATTCCCGTAAACGCCATAACAATGCCGTACTTGTCACAGGTTTCAATCACATTATCATCACGAATGGAACCGCCCGGCTGAGCAATATAAGAAACGCCGGACCGGTGTGCACGCTCAATATTATCCCCGAACGGGAAAAACGCATCAGAACCCAATGAAACGCCGGTCTGCCTGTTCAGCCAGTCAGATTTTTCCTCACGGGTCAGCGCTGCCGGCTTGACCGTAAAGTAATTCTGCCAGATTCCGTCCGCCAGAACGTCCTGCGCATCGTCGGACATGAAAACATCAATGGTATTATCGCGGTCCGGCCGGCGAATGTCCTTTTTGAACGGAAGATCCATCACCTTTGGATGCTGACGAAGCAGCCAGTTGTCGGCCTTATTTCCCGCAAGGCGCGTGCAGTGAATGCGGGATTGCTGCCCCGCACCGACTCCGATGGTTCTTCCTCCCTGCGCATAGCACACCGAGTTGGACTGCGTGTATTTCAGCGCGATCAGCGAAAGGACTAAATCACGCTTCGCTTCTTCCGTCAGGTCGCGGTTTTTTGTCACAATATTGGTCAGCTGTTCCGGCCTGATATCCGCTTCGTTGCGGCCCTGTTCAAAGGTCACACCGAAAACATCCTTGTGCTCTACCGGAGCCGGTCTGTAATCGGGGTCAATTTTTATAATATTATAGGTGCCCTTTCTCTTAGATTTCAAAATTTCCAGGGCTTTGTCCGTGTATCCGGGGGCAATCACACCGTCGGATACCTCCCGTTTCAGCACCAGCGCCGTCTGCTCGTCGCAGAGATCGGAAAGCGCCGCAAAGTCACCATAGGACGACATCCGGTCTGCTCCGCGAGCCGTTGCATACGCCGCCGCCAGCGGAGAAAGCTCCAAATCATCCACAAAGCAGATTTTTTTTGCCGTTTCAGAAAGTTCCACGCCCAGCGCAGCACCAGCCGGGCTGACATGCTTGAATGATGCCGCCGCGGGAAGCCCGCAGGCCTGTTTTAATTCCCTGACGAGCTGCCAGCTGTTAAACGCGTCCAGAAAGTTGATATAACCCGGGCGTCCGTTCAGGACTTCGACCGGCAGAGCGCCACCGTCTTTCATAAAAATACGCGCAGGTTTTTGATTTGGATTACAGCCATATTTCAGCATTAGTTCGTTTGCCATTGAAATTCCTCCCATTCAGCGGTTTTTATTCAGAATTCTGGTTTCCATCAAGCCGGTTTTTAAATTAATAAAACGAACAAACAACGATATTTTATTATCCTCGTTTAAAGAATTCCAGAGTTGGTGCGTCAGTTCGTCGATCGATCCGCTCACTTCCACACGGACCGGCTCCCCTTCAAAGGAGGGAAGCGGATTCCCATTGCCGGAATACGTGTGAATGATGCGACCTTCTCCGGCCGCCGGCGATTCATATTCATAAAACTGCCTGAGTGCGACCGCCGGGTCCCCATCCCCGCTTTTCAGGATGGACAGGGTAAAGCGAAAATGATTTTCGGTTTCCACAATGCCGGAAATTCTAGGAGTAAAATTCGGCTGATCCGGCTCAAAGGTCCGCGTGCGGAGTGCTTCTTCAAACGATTTGCCCGCTTTCAGGTACTCGCAGACCGTGTCGGTCTGGTCACCGTTTGTCACTACCGTGCAGTTTTCCATCACCCGCACCGGCGAATAGATAATCAGCGACGGATCGCTGAGCTTCGACTCATCAAAAGCTTTCGTCCGAAGGCCATGCCCATCTTCCTCAAAAATGCGATTTCTGCTGTTTTCGCTGCGTCCCATAATAAAGTAAGCCATCACAGCAGACTTTCCATCATCGCTTTTGCCAAGAAGGATACCCCTTCCCGGATATTCATTTCCATTCAAATATTCTTTCAAATTCATTCGCTGCAAGATAAATCCCCCTTAATTTGAACAATTCCGTCTTTTACTTTTAAAAGCCCGGCGCAAAACAATGCCACCGCTTTGGGCAGAAGCTTCCATTCCGCCTGTTCCATCACACGGCGCTGTAACGTCTCCGGTGTGTCATCCGGAAGGACTGCCACCGCTTTCTGCATAATAATCGGTCCGCCGTCACAAACTTCATTGACAAAATGAACCGTTGCCCCCGTCACCTTAACTCCTTTTTTCAATGCAGATTGATGAACCCGCAGGCCATAGAAACCCTCTCCGCAAAAGGATGGGATCAGGGACGGATGGACATTGATGATTCGATTTTCAAAATGATGAATCACGCGCGGGCTGATGATCGTCATAAATCCGGCAAGCACCACCAGATCAATTTCTCTTTTCTCCAATACGCTGAGCAGTTTCGTGTCATAAGCATCCTGGTCCGCAAAATTGCGGCGGCGAAGCACTTCGGTTGAAATCCCCGCTCGTTGTGCGCGGGTCAGTGCATAGGCATCCTCCCTGCTGGAAACGACCAGTGTAATTCTTCCGTTCGGAATTCCGCCCGCCTGCTGTGCATCGATCAATGCCTGAAGATTGGTTCCCCCGCCGGAAACCAACACGGCAACATTCAGCATAGTGTAACGCCTTCCCCGCCTTTGGCAATACTGCCGATAATATGCGCAGGTGTTCCGTCCTTATTTAAAAATTCCACGGCACGGTCGGCATCCTCCGCCGCAACAACAGCGCACATCCCGATTCCCATATTAAACGTATTATACATGTCGTGTTCCGGAATATTCCCCTGTTGCTGCAGCATGGAAAAGATCGGCATTTTCGGCAGTTTGTTCAACTCGATGGCCGCCGTAATGCCCTTCGGAAGCATCCGCGGAACATTTTCGTAAAATCCGCCGCCGGTAATGTGGGAAACAGCCTTTACTTTTACCTGTTTCATCAAGGCAAGCATCGGCTTTACATATATTTTGGTGGGTTTTAAAAGCTCTTCACCCAATGTACAGCCCAATTCACCAATCTTCATACCCACATTTCGTTCGCTGACATTAAACACCTTGCGCACCAGAGAAAATCCGTTAGAATGCAGTCCGGAGGATTCCAAACCGATGAGGGCATCCCCTGCACAAATGGACGTTCCATCCAATATTTTTTCACGGTCGACCACCCCGACCGAAAAACCGGCAAGATCATATTCATCGGTCGGATAAAAACCAGGCATCTCTGCAGTTTCCCCACCGACAAGGGCACAGCCTGCCTGCACACATCCGTCCGCCACACCGGAAACGATTTGCTCAATCCCCTCCGGGTGGTTTTTCCCGACGGCAAGATAGTCGAGGAAAAACAGCGGTTTTGCGCCGCAGCAAACAACATCGTTAACACACATGGCAACGCAGTCAATTCCAATGGTATCGTGCTTGCCCATCAAAAAAGCAAGTTTCAGCTTTGTGCCGACACCATCGGTTCCGCTGACGAAAACAGGCGCTTTCATTCTGGAAAGGTCCGGCTGAAACAAACCGCCGAATCCACCCACACCGGAAAGAACCCCCGGGATGTTTGTCCGTTCCACATGGCTTTTAATGCGTTCCACTGCCTGATATCCCGCCGTCACATCAACGCCGGCTGCCTTATAACTTTCACTGTAGCTTTTCATTCTGCCCTCCACAAAATACTGAATTATCTGTTACAGCTGTTCGGCCTGAGCGCGAACGGCGGCGTCTTTTGCCGCAACCTTTTCACACATCTGCCGTTTCATCTGCTCCAGCTTGTCCGCCAATTCTTCGTTCCCAACGGCCAGGATCTGCGCCGCAAGGACAGCAGCGTTCTCCGCGCCGTTAATCGCAACCGTTGCCACCGGAATTCCACCCGGCATCTGCACTGTTGCAAGCAATGCGTCCAGCCCTTCCAGTGCAGCAGATTTCATGGGAATTCCAATGACCGGAAGCGTCGTATAAGCGGCAAGCACACCCGCAAGATGGGCCGCCATTCCCGCGGCTGCAATCACAACACCAAAACCGTTTGTTTTAGCATTTTTTGCAAATTCCGCAGCCTCCGCCGGTGTTCTGTGAGCGGAGAGAACATGAACTTCAAACGGAATTCCAAAGGATTTCAGCTTTTTGACAGCAGCCGACACCACCGGGAAATCACTGTCGCTTCCCATAATGACAGCCACTTTTTTTAGTTCCTGCATTTTTCTTCTCCTTCATAACGATAAAGAATCGACTTTATAAAGATCCAAACGCGCGGCGCGTAAGCAAAGGATACGCCCGCGCGGCATTGGGCACAAAAAAGCAAAAAGAGGCTGCGCCCTTCCTTTAGCGCAGCCTGCAGTTCTACTGTAAAATTTTTGATCGTTCGGCAGATGCCGCGCCGGCAGAATTTTTTTCAATCCAATTATTTTCTGACATTGCAAACACCTCCAAAGACCACTTGCCTTAACACAATTTTAGGCTATTTAGGCAATAAATGCAACCATCACCCGCTGAATCATGTTTTTTTAACACATTTTTAGCGAATGCAATTACAGAAAGAATTATCTTTGTGCAGACTGACCGGGCTGTTTTTCTTTCGGTTCATCAACAAGCACTTCTTTGAGCGAAGTTGCAAGCCCCGCAAGGGACTGAATCTGGGATGGAATAATAATTTTGGTTGCTTTCCCATCCGCCGCTTTCTGAAATGCCTCCAGACTTTTCAGCGCAATCACACTTTCGGCAGGATTCGCCTGATTCAAAAGGACAATGCTGTCTGCCAGCGCTTTTTGTACCAGATTAATCGCTTCCGCCTGTCCTTGTGCTTCCAGAATTTTTGTCTGTTTTGTAGCATCCGCACGCAGAATAGCAGACTCTTTGTCACCTTCCGCAATCAGGATTGCACTGCGCTTTTCGCCTTCCGCCGTCAAAATCTGGGCACGGCGTTCCCGCTCGGCTTTCATCTGCTTTTCCATGGAATCCTGAATTTCTTTCGGAGGAATGATATTCTTCAATTCCACACGGTTGACTTTAATCCCCCACGCGTCGGTCGCCTCATCCAGAATGGTACGGATTTGTGTGTTGATCGTATCGCGCGAAGTCAGCGTTTTATCCAATTCAAGGTCGCCGATAATGTTGCGCAGCGTGGTTGCCGATAAATTTTCAATTGCGGAAAGAGGGCGCTCCACGCCGTAGGCATACAGTTTCGGGTCAGTGATCTGAAAATAAACCACCGTATCGATCTGCATGGTCACATTATCCTGCGTAATGACAGGCTGCGGTGGAAAATCGATGACCTGCTCTTTTAAAGAAACCCTTTTTGCCACTTTATCGATAAACGGAACTTTAACATGCAGGCCGGTATTCCATGTAACATGGAACGCGCCGAGGCGCTCCAGAACATAGGCGTGTGCCTGAGGCACCACTTTAATATTTGTAATTAACAAAATAACAATCAGCAAAATAACGATAACGCCTACAATATAACTACCCATCACTTTTCCTCCGTTTCCATCAGTCGGTTTTTGGTTTTACAATCAGTTTCACGCCGTCAATCGATTCAACAAGTACACGAACTCCTACCGGGACCACTGAGCCATCGGTAGAGCGTGCCGTCCAAACGCTGCCAAGCACATTGACCTGTCCGGTTCCAAGAGTATTGTTAATTTCAACTGTTACAATAGCAATTTTCCCAAGATAACGATCCGCATTGGTACTTATGGTTTTTGTATTCAGAACTTTTTTAACAAAAGGTCTGGTTGCTATCAAAGTCACCGCCGTTACCAGCGCAAAAATCCAAATTTGTGCCGGCTGTGAGGCTCCCACCAAACTGGCGATCAGCCCGCCGACTCCCCCCACAACAAACCAGATGGAAATCAACTGCGCCGTCGTCGCTTCCAGAATGGCCGCCACTACCATTACGCCAATCCAGATAAAAGGCATGTAAATGGATAAAACCCCCTTTATTAGACCAATGTTAACCGACTTTTACTCCATTATTATGGTATCACAAAAACAACCAGGTTTCAATTATATTTCCCGATTCCGGCATTATATATATTTCTTTTTATAAATTTTTATTCATTGCACCACAAATTACCCTGGCATCAGGAAATTGTGACACAGCCGCGAATCTTCTCTAAAATCTTATCCCCGATGCCGGGAACGCGCTTAACATCTTCAACAGAACAAAACGGCCCGTTATTTTCACGGTCCTCAACAATGCGCTCTGCCAGAACATCCCCGATTCCATTCAGCCCATCGCTCAGTTCCTGCGCGGAAGCTGTGTTGATGTTAATTTTTCCCTTTTCCTGTGAAACATGGGAAGAAGAACTGTCCTTATTCAAGCGGGAAGACTCCGCCGATTCCGCAAGGCTGGAATCTCCGGTTTGCCAAGCTGTATTTACACTGGAATAAGAAGAAGAATTCTGTGCCCATAGTAAAGTCGCATCCGGCACATAAAAAGCGTTATAGCCAATCATCACGGCACAGACCAGCGCCGCCAGCAAAATCAAAAGTCGTTTTTGCCGTGATTCCTCGTCCATGTCGATTTTCCTCCCGTTTCGGCAACTAAAAATCCTGCAATGGGGTCAAACGATGAAGAAATTTTACAAAATAATCGGGGAGTTCACTGGTCAGCTCGATATACCGCCCATCCCGCGGATGCACAAATCCGATAACCCGGGCGTGAAGACACTGCCCGTTCAAACCGGGCGCAGCTCTTTTCGGACCGTACACAGGATCCCCCGCGACCGGATGCCCCAGGTATGCCATGTGTACACGAATTTGGTGAGTCCGGCCTGTTTCCAATTTAAGCTGAACATGAGTAAACCCGCGGTACCTTTCCAGCACACGATAATGGGTAACTGCATTTCTGGAGTGCTTTTCGGTGACCGCCATTTTCTTTCGATCAACCGGATGACGGCCAACCGGAGCATCGACCGTGCCGTGGTCCTCTTTCAAATTGCCATGCACCACCGCTTCATAAATCCGGGTAAAGCTGTGATCTTTAATCTGTACCGCCAGCTTTTGATGCGCAAAATCATTTTTAGCAACGATGAGAAGTCCGCTGGTATCCTTGTCAATCCGGTGAAGGATGCCGGGCCGTAATACACCGTTAATGCCGGAAAGAGAAGCACCGCAGTGTGCAAGCAGTGCGTTCACCAGTGTGTGGTCCGGATGGCCGGGTGCCGGATGAACCACCATGCCGCGCGGTTTATTGACCACCAGAAGGTCATCATCCTCATAAGCAATATCCAGCGGAATTTTCTCGGCAGCGACCAAAAGCGGGACTGGCTCAGGCACACAAATTTCAAGCCGGTCTCCTTCCGCACAGCGGTAACTTTTGTTCAGCGTGCTGCCGCCTTTTGTAACCAGCCCGTCTGCAATCCATCTTTCCGCAGCGGAACGGGTCAGATCCGCCACATTGAGGCTGAGGCACTTATCCAGCCGCATTCCGGCATGCTCGGCCTCTACTGTAATATACTGTTGTTTCATTTATTTCATCCGCAGAACTTTTTCAGGCTGATGCCCGTCTTCCGTAAAAAACAGGACATGAACAACCAGAAAGATCGTTCCAATTGTCACACAGCAGTCACCAAAGTTAAAGATTGCCGGAAAAAAGGAAACGTGGATATAATCCACCACAAAGCCATGAAAAGCGCGGTCAATCAAATTCCCGATTCCGCCGCCCACAATCAAGGCCGAAGCAGCGTAAGAAAAAAATTCATGAGATTGATAGCGGAATAATTCATAAATAATCAACACAGAAATCACAACCGTGATCACCACGAACAGCCATCTTTGATTTTGAAGAATACTGAAAGCCGCACCCCGATTTTCCACATATTCAAAAGACAGAAGACCGTCAATGATTGTTTTTATTCCATCCGGTTTCAGGTTTTCAACTACCATGAACTTCAAGATCTGGTCGATCGCAACAAATAGCCCCGACAGAAGCAATACGATAAACGGCAAAAAAACATCCCCTTCTAGCTCGCTTACAGGTATTTCAATTTAACATCTCTTATTATAAAGGAGCGGTAATTGTTTGTCCACAGAAAAGATGGGAAAGCAATTGTTACAAAACAAAGAAAAAGTGCCGGGCGGTCATTCGACCGCCGGCACAGTTATTCTTTCTTTACCTCAGTACTTCCGCACAACGGGCACAGATGTCCGGATGTTTCGGGTCCGACCCAACCGTGTCACTGTAGCACCAGCAGCGGCTGCATTTTTCACCGTTTGCATGAGACACCGTGATGGAAAGCTCTGAAAGCTCCTCCCCACGGAACGTGCCGGCTCCCTCGTTAAACACTTCCACACCGGAAACAATCAGTATGGTTTTTAATTCTTCTTCGGTCGACTTGATAAATTCATAAAGCTCACCGGTACAGTAAAGCTGAACCTGCGCATCCAGCGGCGCGTGAATTGTTTTTTCTTTACGTGCGATTTCCAGGGCTTTCTTTACTTCATCGCGGATTTTATGGAAACGGTCCCACTTTGCAATAAATTCTTTATCCGCATTGACATCCACCGGCTTCGGCAGATCATTCAGCATTACATACTCTGCATGTTCGCTGGCCAAATGCGGCATGCTGTGCCAGATCTCATCGGAAGTAAACGCAAGAATCGGGGCAAGCAGCCGGGTCAGGCCGGAAAGGATCAGGAAAATAGCAGTCTGTGCCGCACGGCGTTCTTCACAATCTGCCTTCTCAACATAAAGCCTGTCCTTGAGCACATCAAGGTAGAAACTGGACATATCAACCACGCAGAAATTATGAATTGCATGATAAGCCGCATGGAATTTAAAGGTTTTGTATGCCTCATCCGTCTCTCGAATCAGACCGTTAAAGCGATTAAGCGCCCAGCGGTCAATCGGCAGAAGATGATCCAGCGGTACCATATTTTCATTCGGGTCAAAATCGGAAAGATTTCCAAGGATAAAACGCGCGGTATTGCGGATTTTACGGTACGCATCGGAAAGCTGTTTTAAAATACCGTTGGAAATTCTGACATCGGACTGATAGTCACTGGAAGAAACCCAAAGGCGAAGAATATCCGCCCCGTATTTTTCGGCAACCTCACCGGGAGCGATTCCGTTACCCAGGGATTTGGACATCTTGCGCCCTTCCAGGTCAATGACCATGCCATGTGTCAGAACCGATTTATAAGGGGCCTGCCCTTTCCATGCTACGCTGGTCAAAAGCGAAGACTGGAACCAGCCGCGGTACTGGTCGTTTCCTTCCAGATACAAATCCGCCGGCCAGTGCAGGTCATCACGGTTTGTCAATACGGCGGCATGACTGCATCCGGAATCAAACCAAACATCCATCACGTCGGTTTCCTTGGTAAATTCCGTACAACCGCATTCACAGTGAGCTCCCTGCGGCAAAAGTTCCTCGGCAGAATGGCTGAACCATGCATTAGAGCCCTCTTGGCGGAAAGCATTCGCCACGGCGTTGATTGTTTCGCGGGTCACCAGTTCTTTTCCACATTTTTTGCAGTAAAAAATCGGAATCGGCACACCCCACAAACGCTGGCGCGAAATGCACCAGTCCTTACGGTCACGGACCATAGCCGTAATGCGGTCATGTCCCCATCCAGGAATCCACTGAACCTTGTCGATTTCCTTTACGGTCTGATCCTTGATCGCATCAACAGAACAGAACCACTGCTCTGTTGCGCGGAACAGAACCGGATGTTTACAGCGCCAGCAGTGTGGATACTGGTGAACGATGTGCTTAACTGCCAGCAGCGCACCAATTTCTTTAAGGTAATCGCGAATAACCGGGTTGGCCTCTTCCGTTGTCAGACCCTCAAAGCGTTTACCCGCCTCCGCAGTCATTCTGCCCTGGCTGTCAACCGGAACAACAACCGGAATGTCGGGATAATGATTGTGACAGACATCATAGTCTTCAATGCCGTGGCCCGGTGCGGTATGAACGCAGCCGGTGCCGCTTTCCAGCGTGACGTGATCGCCTAGGATGATAGGAGAAGAACGGTCAAGGAACGGATGTGCCGTCTGAATATGCTCCAGTTCTTTGCCCTTAAACTCTGCTACCTTTTCGTATTCTTCAATTCCGGCTTCCCGCATGGTCGCATCCGTCAGTGCAGAAGCCATCACATAGTACTCGCCGCCCGCTTTGACCAAAGAATAATCAAAATCCGGGCCCAGACAGATCGCCATATTGGCCGGAATTGTCCACGTTGTTGTCGTCCAAATAACAAAATACGTTTTTGAAAGATCGGCACCCTTCGCCGTCAGCAGACCTTTGTCGTCCGTCACACGGAATTTAACATAGATAGAATCACACGGATCCTCGCTGTACTCAATTTCTGCCTCCGCCAGCGCTGTTTCATCGTGTGCGCACCAGTAAACCGGCTTCAGCCCTTTATAAATATAGCCTTTTAAAGCCATTTCGCCAAAAACTTCAATTTGCTTTGCTTCAAAATCGTGAGCAAGCGTTTTATAAGGATGTTCCCAGTCAGCAACGACGCCAAGACGCTGAAACTGCTTTGTCATACTCTTTACATGCGTCAGTGCAAAATCCCTGCACTGGTCACGAAAATGGACAGGATCGTCATTTCGGCTGTCCAGTCCAACGCTTTCGATCGCCTTGCGCTCAATAGGAAGGCCGTGGGTATCCCACCCCGGAACAAAAGGGGCTTTGTAACCGGCCATGTTGCGGTACCGCAATATAATATCTTTCAAAATCTTATTGAGAGCGGTTCCCAAATGGATATTTCCATTTGCATACGGAGGACCGTCATGGAGAACGTACAGGGGCCGGCCTTCATTCTTCTTCATTACTTTCTTATAAATCTCATCTTCCTGCCATTTTCCAAGCAGATCCGGTTCCCTCTTCGGCAGGTGCGCCTGCATCGGGAAATCCGTCTTTGGAAGATTCAAGGTACTTTTATAATCCATTGGTTGACTCTCTCCTTAAGATTTAGAATTCATGCGAGTAAAATCAGTTTTGAGCCGAATCGGCTTCAAAACAGGAAATATCGGCCTGAAACATTTCCGGCGCTTCCTGCCCGGATGCAGCTTCCGGCTCATTGTTCGGATTCGACGCGGGTTCCGCCTCAGGCACCGCCTGGGGCGCAGCTGCGGATTCTGCCACCGATGCATCGGCATTCTGCTCGGACTCCGGCTTGCTGGTAGGCAGGGCATCAATCAGCGTAAGGTGTTCTTTATAAACGGCAAGCAGATGAGCACGAAATTCCGAAACAGAGCGCTGTAGGCGTTCCATCTCTTTTTTCTGCTCCATGGTTTTCTCCTGCGCTTCCTGCTCAATATGCTCCGCCTTCAGGTTGGCATCCTTCAGAATAATTTCCGCACGATGGCGCGCTTCCCGCACAGAGGCATCCCCAACCTTCTGGGCACTGATCAAAGCATTTTTAATTTCGTCCTCTTCAGAACGAAATTGTTCCACTTTTTCCGCAAGAATTTTGACTTTTTCAGTCAGCTGCTGATTTTCCGTTCTCAATTTGTCCGTCAGTTCATCCTGCGCAACCTCTTTTTTCTGCATCTGGTCGACGGTCTCCCGGACCTGATCGATAAAGACGTCCACATCATCAACCTTATATCCGGAAAAACCGGACTTGCGGAAACTGACATTAATAATGTCGTTCATCGAAAGCATAAAAACACCCCTACTACAAATATTTTCGACCCCGTATCATCAGTCTGCCCTTTTTGGTAACCGGGCCCACCCGGTCAAGGACAAAACGGCCTTTTCCCCTTACGGAAAGCATGTCGCCCTCCCGAACCTCTTCAGAGGGAGAAACGACCACTTCATGGTTCAGCTGTACCAGCCCCGAATGAATCATGGAAGACGCCTTCCCCCTGCTGGAAGAAACAGCGGCGGCGGCCGCACAATCCAACCGGGCGGAAGCAATCACGGCGCTCCATTCCTCAAAGTGGTGCGCCAGCGGCAAAGGTTCGTCAAAACCCCGGGCCATCTTCACCCCGGTACCACCGATTTTTGTAATCTGCAGCAACACAAAATCTGAAATTTCGCGTCGACAGAAAAAAACGCACCGGCCTTCCTCTACAAGGATGTCCCCCAGCGCGCTTCGTTCGATACCCGTATGAACCAGCGCGCCCAGAAAATCCCTGTGGGAAAGCCTGTCGCATTTTCGGAAAGAAACCGTCATGGCTTCCATAGGAAACTTTGCTTCGTCCGGCTCCATAAAATCCGGGAACACACCGAGCATGGCCCGCTCTGCTCCGGAATAGCCGCCCCACAGAAGAATGTTTCCGTTTTTTTCACCTTTTGCCAATCTCTGCGCCGCAAGGACCTCCCGTTCATCCAGAAAGCCCATAAACCTGGCTCTGCCGCCGGACGAGCCAAGCCGCACCAAATCATGGAACCTTGTTTCCAGTGCAGAAAAAGGAGCACCCTGTTTTCGCTCCATTAAAAATAGACGCCGTTGTTTTCCAGTTCATCCAGCACATCGTCCCCCGTAAGGTCAACGTTGTACGGGGTAATAATAAACGTGCTGGTGGCAACGCGCTTAATTTTCCCGCCGTTCGCATAGGCAACACCGCTCAGAAAATCAATAATTCTGCGGGACACGTCCTTGTTGGTGTTTTCCAGGTTCAACACAACCGTGTGCATTTTTAGAAGCTCGTCCGCAATGGCACAGGTATCCTCCCCAAAGCGCTCCGGCTTAAAGAGCACGACTTGAAGCTGCGTTGTCGCGTGGATATTAACCACCTTGTTATTGGAATTGATCGCCTGCATACGCCGAATTGCCTCACGCTGCTGAAGCTCCGCTTCGTTTTCCTGTTTATCCCCAGCCATTGAATTTACCTCTTCCGGCTCTTCCTCGTAGCCATATTCATATTCATCCTCGGGCGGATTCCACATGTCCTTGATTTTTTCTACTAACCCGGCCATAAACGAACACCTCCAAAAGCCTGTCTTTATTAATGATAGTTTCTCGGTCCAAACAGAGCAGAACCCACACGAACAAGGTTCGCGCCTGCCAAAATTGCCTGATAATAATCGGCGGACATTCCCATTGACAAAAAGTCCATAGATACATTATCTATTTTTTTGCTCTTTATGTCAATAAAATATTGGTGCATCTGTGAAAAATAATTCATTGTTTCTTTTTCAGGCGCTCCGGCCGGCGGAATTGCCATCAAACCGCGAATCCGAATTCCGGGCAACGCGGCTGCAGCATCGACCAGTTCATAGAGATTCTGGGGCAAAACGCCGGATTTATTCGCTTCCTGCCCAATATTAACTTCAATTAATATATCGGTCGAAAGATTCTTCTTTTCACTTAATCTGGAAATTTCCTTTGCAAGTTTCATTTGATCCACAGACTGAATCATGGAAACCTGACCGACCAGATATTTTACCTTATTGGTCTGCAAATGACCGATAAAATGAAGCTCACAGTTTGAAAGGTCGTAAGAAGTATATTTATCACGCAGTTCCTGCACCCTGTTTTCACCAATATGGTCAATGCCAAGTGCAATTCCCCGGTTGATTACTTCCACCGGCACGGTTTTCGTCGCGGCCAGCAAAGTGATCTCTTTCGGTGACTTTCCGCTTTGAACGGCGGCTTCCTCAATTCTGCCGCGTACCACTTTCAAATTTTCTTCCACATCTAAAAAGCGCTGTTCCAATTCACTGGACAACTTTTCCGTCATATAAATCGGTCCCTTCCACAACTACTTCATCATGCAGCTGAATCGTTTTATCCGTCATCAAAGTGCCTTTCTCCGGATTCGGGTCGCAAATCACATAATTGTCCGTACTGTAAAGAGGCACCACCTGACGGAAATCCACTTGATTCCCATTGAGGGCATAAATTCCGCTGACTTCTTTTTTCACTTTTTGGGCTTTCCCTTTTTCGTCCTTGACCGTTTTTGTCACTGTTTCAAAGTGAAGCGCCTTCCGGCTGACACGAATTCCCGTATATTGCCGGATTACTACCTGCGCTGTTTCCTTTCGGATCGACGCCAGTTCCGAATTCATGTAATTACAGCGAAGAACAATTGCCGCCGACGCGTCTGAGCCAGCTTGATTTACCGCCGCAACAGACGCAGGCACCTCCATATTTGAAGCGAACGGAAACTGAAGGGTCACAGTGCCGCCGTCCGCTAACCGCCGGAATTCGGCGGCCTGGTCGGAAGACACATTAAATGCAAAATACCATTCATAGTTTTTGCTGATTTTACCGGGTGATTCTCCGGCGGTTGACTTTGCTTTCAGCGCCGTCTGAATCTGGTCACAGGTCAGACCCCGAACACTGGAAAAATCAATTGCCGTTTCAAACCCATCGGTAGAGGGAATGAAATACCCTGAAGCCGGCGACACAATTTTTCCAAGCGCGGTTCCCTGCTGTTTCACCAGTTCGCCGCGTTTTGCCTGAAGTTCCGTCAGCCTTGCACGAAAATCGGTCACCTCTCCCGTAACAATCTGCCGCTCATTAATCAGGTACTGCAGTTCCTCCCTTGATTCTGTCAGGGAAGGGAACGACCCCGATATGGTCTGGCCGATCATTCCGCAGATCTGGCGCCGGATGCGCTCATCCAGCACATCCGGACTGGCGGTATAGGTGTCACCCGGCATTTGAAGCGCTTCCAGCCGTTTGATCTCGCTGTCCACAACCGCAATTTCATGCCGCGCGGCCGCCTGCTGCGCGCTGGAATAAATCTGTGCGACGGTCCCGCCGCTTGCAATTTTATCCCCCGCAGAAAGAATATAATCGATTACGCCGCTGTCCCCGCCTTTCAGCAGAGTTTCATCGCGCACAACGATTCCGCTCACCTGCACGGAATCAGATGCGGAAAAATAGGAAGCTGTTTCCGTCTGAGTTCCGCTGTAATGTGACTGGTAAATCTGGTAACCAACATAAAGAAACAACAGACAGGCAATCGCCAATGTCGCAAGCCGTCTGATAAGAGGTTGATTCATGTTAATTTCCACCCCTTTTTGAGAAGGACAGCCTCCGCTTTACGGCAGACAGATTCAAAATCTGGTTCTTCATCTATTTCAATCCATACCGCCTGCTCCTGCCGGTAAAACCAGGTTCGCTGACGTTTGGCATAGCGGCGGCTTTCCTGTTTTACATGCTCCACAGCTTCTGAAAGATCGCTTGTTTTGTCAAAATAAGGGATAAATTCTTTATATCCGATTGCCTGACGCGCCGTTATCCCTTCCGGAAGAGATAAAACTTTTTTTGCTTCCTGAAGCAGACCGGCCCGCATCATTTTGTCAACACGGCGGTTAATCGCGTCGTACAGCTTACTTCTGTCACGGTAATCCAAGCCGATCAGGCACGCGTCATAGGGGGAAGGCTCCCGGTGGGAACGCTCAATCTGTTCCGTCATGGTTATACCCGTCGTACGGTAAATTTCGATAGCACGCACCAGCCGCCCCGCATTATTCGGATGAATCCGCTTTGCGGACTGAGGGTCAAAGCTGTTCAGTTCGTCCCACAGAGTCTGAGGGCCCCGCTCCTCTGCCTGCCGGAACAATGCCGCGCGCAGCGCTTCATCCCGCCCTTCCGGCGAAAAATTCAGGTGATGAAGCAGGGATGCGACATATAGCCCGGTTCCCCCCGCAAGGATGGGAAGATGACCGCGCTCGCGGATTTCACGGATACATTGGGAAGCCAAAGTGACATAATCAGCAACGCTGAACGGCTGCTCCGGGTTTTGAAACCCGATTAGATGATGAGGAATCCCGTTCATTTCCTCCCTCGCCGGCTGCGCCGTACCAATCGGAAGGCCGCGGTAAATCTGCATGGAATCAGCGGACACAACCTCGCCGTGAAAATGCAGAGCCAGCTCAACCGCAAGGCGGCTCTTCCCCGTGGCGGTCGGTCCGATAACAGCCGCAACCGGAATCTGTTTCATCACTGAATCCTCCCAAACTGGCGTTCCAAATCTTTGCGCCGAAGCAAAAACGATACCGGCCTGCCGTGCGGGCAGTACCGGACGTCCTCCTGTTCCACCCGGCGGGCCAGAGCGGCAAGCTCCGTCGGGGACGTATCGTCGCCCGCCTTCACCGCGGCTCGACAGGCAATGTTATGGTACAGCCAATCTACTTTCCGAATTGTCAGATCGCTTTTATTCGCGGCAAGATATCCCGCAATTTCCATGACTGCGGCAGAAACGTCACCGTTTTCAAGAACCATCGGGGCACTTCGCACCAACACGGTGCCTCCGCCGAAATCTTCCAGTTCGAACCCCGCTTGCCTGCAGAGATCGAGCGACGCGAGAACCGCCGAGTATTCATTTTTTTCCAGCATGACCGGAATCGGCTCTAAAAGCAGCTGGCTAAACGTTTCCCCGCCGTCTTTTTTCAGCTTTTCATACAGCATGCGCTCGTGAGCGGCATGCTTGTCGACAAAGACCAGACTGTCGCCGCGTTCCAGCACAATATAAGTGCCGAAGGCCTCCCCGATCAGGCGTTCCGGAATTTCTTGCGCATTCCCGTCAGTCGGCTGCGGCGCGTCAGCCGCGTCCTCTCGCACAGATGAAACAAACAGTGCCTCTGCGCGATCAGCCGAATCCGTTGGATTTTCGCAGCGGCTTTCTTCTTTCACATCACACCCGGCAGAGGAAACCGTATCCGGAAGATCGTCGGCTTCAATGTCACAGGCGGAATCATGCAGAGAATAGCTTCTCCCCTTTGCTGGAGGAGGGACCTGCGGGAAATGGGTTGAAACACTTGCAGACTCCTTTATGGGGGAAAGCCGGATCTGCACCGGATTTTCAGGCTGAATGGGGCGTGAAATACGCTCTTCTCTCGGCAGTGCAATGACGGGAGTGGTGTCCTCCCGGTTCAGGGCTGTTTTTACACCGTGATACACGACGTCGAAAACAGGTTTTTCATTGAGAAAGCGCACTTCCATTTTGGTCGGATGAACATTGACATCCACCGTTCCAAGCGGAATTTCAATATGCAGCACACAGGCCGGATGCTTCCCAACCATCAAAGATCCCTTGAATGCCTCTTGCAGCGCGACGGAAGCGGTGCGGGTACGGACATAGCGACCGTTGATAAAGAAATTCTGCATACTCCGATTCGGACGGGCCGCGGACGGCTTCGAGACAAATCCGCTGAGCTTTACCCCGTTCAGTTCATACTTTACAGGAATCAGTCCTGCGGTAAATTCTCGGCCGTAAACCGCGTAGATGGCAGATTTCAGTTTTCCGTCCCCCGGCGTATGAAGTGTTTCCTTCCCGTCACGCAAAAAGCGAAAAGAAACTTCCGGATGGGACAAAGCTGTTTTATCCACAACGGCAGCGACCGCGTTTCCTTCGGTCACGTCTTTTTTCAAAAACTTCATTCGCGCAGGCGTGTTGTAAAATAAGTCGCGCACCACGATCGTAGTCCCGTGCGGGCAGCCGGCATCTTCACAGGTCTGCTCGCCTTCCCCGTCGATTACATAATGCGTGCCCGCAAGTTCCTTCGCCGTGCGGGTCAAAAGTTCCACATGTGCCACGGCGGCGATAGAGGCGAGTGCTTCGCCGCGAAAGCCAAGCGTAGCGATGCAGTCCAGATCATCCCTGCCGGCAATCTTGCTGGTCGCGTGCCGCAGAAACGCAAGCGGAACATCTTCGCGCACAATTCCGCATCCGTCGTCGGCCACACGAAGAAATGTGGTCCCCCCGTTGCGGATTTCAACCGTAACACCGGACGCGCCCGCGTCCACGGCGTTTTCCACCAGTTCCTTTGCGGCGGAGGCCGGGCGCTCCACCACTTCGCCCGCTGCAATCAGCTCAGCTACATGTTTGTCCAGCACATTGATTTTTCCCACAGCGCGCCCTTCTTTCTAAGTCGATCGCATTATGACAGGTACAAATCCATAACAAGGTCGTCGTAATACTGCCCGCCGACCTGAAAATATTTTTTTAACCGCCCCGCCACCTGAAATCCACATTTTCGATAGAGGTGGATTGCCCTTTCATTATTTGCATAAACATCCAGATGGATCACTTGAAGCGTCTCATTTTCTTTTGCGAACCGAATCAGTTCGGCCAGCAGCGCGCTCGCCGCACCCAGGCCCCAATACTTTTTTTTCACGGTAATTCCCAATTCGCAGTTGTGGGCAATTCGCTTTTTACTTTCCCCCGCAAGGTTTGCGGAGCAAACCAGCTCTTCCCCGATGAATCCGACCAGGAAAAGACTGGATGATTTTTTTGTCTGATTTCGAAGGAATTGCCTTTCTCCCTCGGCACTTATTCGGCAGCCGTCTTTCCCGTAAGTGAGAAAATCACTTTCCCCGCCGACAAGATTCATGTAAGCGATCAGCTGTTCCGCGTCGCTTTCTTCCGCCGGCCGGAGCACAAGTTCCCTGCCGTCTTTCAAAATCACCTTTTTCATAAGTGCTTCCTCTTTTCCGCGTTGCGCAAACCGGGCTATTTTGCGAGTTTGGTCAGTTCGAACAAGGTATTCATGCACTCAATCGGCGTCAGGGTATTGACGTCCAGAGTATTGAGCTTGTCCATAATCTCCGTCTGATTGGGAGGAGTCAGGGAAATTTGCAGGCTTCCCGCATCTTCTTCCTGCTTTTTTCCTCGCTGTTTCGGCGGAGAAACTGCATTTCCGCTGTTCAGTTCGGCTAAAATCTGTTTTGCGCGTGTAATGATGCGGTTTGGAACTCCGGCAAGCTTTGCGACTTCAACCCCGTAGCTGTCATCCGCACCACCGCGCACAATGCGGCGCAGAAACGTAATGTCATCCCCGCGCTTTTTGACAGCGATATTGTAATTCTTAATTCCGGGAATCAGATTTTCAAGCTCCGTCAGCTCATGGTAATGCGTCGCGAACAGCGTCTTTGCGCCGAGCAGTCTGCGGTCCGCTACATATTCCAGCACCGCGCGGGCGATGCTCATGCCGTCAAACGTAGAGGTTCCACGCCCGATTTCATCCAAAATCAACAAGCTGTCTTTCGTGGCTTCTTTGACTATTTCTGCCACTTCCGACATTTCGACCATAAAGGTTGATTGGCCGGAAGCCAGATCATCCGATGCGCCCACGCGGGTAAAAATGGCATCCACAACGCCCACTTCCGCGCTTGCCGCCGGAACAAAACAGCCCACCTGAGCCATAACGGCGATCAGAGCAATCTGCCGCATATAGGTGGATTTTCCCGCCATATTCGGGCCGGTAATAATCGCGACCCGGTTTTCGCCCCGGTCCAGTTCCACATCATTCGGAACAAACGGTTCCTCTGAAAGCGCCTCCACAACAGGGTGGCGGCTTTCCTTTAAAATGATTTTTCCGCTCAGGCTCACAAGCGGGCGCACATATTTGCGGTCGGACGAAACCTGTGCGAACGACAGCAAAACATCCAGCCGCGCAATCGCGGCGGCTGTTTTCTGCACACGGCTCATCTGGGATGCGACCCGCCCCCGAACAGAATCAAAAAGCTGGTACTCCAGCTGCACCGATTTGTCATGTGCGCCGAGGATACGGCCTTCCAGTTCCTTGAGCTCCGGGGTGATAAAACGCTCGCAGTTGGTCAGTGTCTGCTTGCGGATGTATTCGGGCGGCGCCTGGTCTTTATAGGAATTACTGATTTCTATGTAGTAACCGAACACGCGGTTGTATCCGACTTTCAGTTTTGGGATACCGGTCCGTTCGCGCTCCTGCGCTTCAATTTTTGCAATCACGCCGCGCCCGTCGCTCATATCCCCTTTCAGCAGATCCAGTTCCTCGTTGAATCCGGGGCGGATGATACCGCCTTCACGGACGGAAAACGGAGGCTCGTCCACGATGGACCGCTCAATCAGGTCACGAATATCCTGAAGTTCATCCATCCCACCCCAGATGCTCCGCAGCAATTCGGAGCGGGAATCTTTCAGCAGAGACTTGAGTGCCGGAAGGGACTCGCAGGCAAACGACAGGCTTTTCAGTTCCCTGCCGTTTGAAGTTCCATAAACCACACGGGACATCAGCCGTTCCATGTCGTGAATAGAGGAAAGGCGCCCTGCAAGACCGTCCCTTAAAATACTGTCTTCGGAAAGTTCCTCCACCGCATTCAGTCTGCGGCCAATCTGTGCCGGATTGAGCAGTGGATTTTCAAGCCAGCTGCGAATGAGGCGTTTTCCCATTGCGGTTTTCGTGCGGTCCAGAACCCACAACAGCGACCCGCGCTTTTCTTTGCTGCGCATGGTTTCAAGCAGTTCGAGATTGCGGCGTGTATTCAGGCTCAGACGCATGTACTGGGTTCCGCTGTAAAGGTCCAGTTCCTCCATGCGTTCCAATCCGGTCCGCTCGGTCCGTTTCAGGTATTTGAGCAGCGCGCCGACCGCACGTGTGATCTCCGGCTGTTCGGAAAGGCTGAGTTCATCCAAATCTTTTTTATGAAACTGTTCCAAGACCAGCGGCGCACAGGTTTCCGAAGAAAAATCATCGGCAGACAGCAGTTCCAGATTAACGCTCAAGCGTTTTTTGATAAAGTTTGGCAGCGTGCTTAAATCCAGCGCTTCCTGCCCGATTAAAATTTCACGCGGTGAAAACCGACTCAGCTCATTAATCAATCGCTGGGTCAGTTCCTCCGCATTTTTTCCAGTTAAAACCGTTGCGTGCAGCTCCCCTGTGGAAATATCCGCAAAGCAGACACCGGCCTGCGTTCCCGCAACACACAGCGAACAGATATAATTGTTGCGCGATTCGTCCAGCATACTGCTTTCCAGCACCGTACCGGGCGTAACGACGCGAATAATGTCCCTTTTCACCAAACCTTTTGCAGTGGCGGGATTCTCCATCTGCTCACAAATCGCCACTTTATAGCCCTTTGCAATCAGCCGCGCAACATAGGTTTCGTAACTGTGAAACGGAACTCCGCACATTGGGGCCCGCTCCGGCTGTCCGCAGTCGCGCCCCGTCAGTGTCAGTTCCAGTTCACGCGACGCAAGTTTCGCATCGTCGTAGAACATTTCGTAAAAATCACCGAGGCGGAAAAACAGGATGGTATCCGGGTATTGTTTCTTAAGATCAAAATATTGCTTCATCATGGGGGATAATTCCGCCATACTTACAAACCGCCTCCGTATATTTTTCCATCAATATGTGAATCAGACCCACAGCCGTCAAAAATTCTGAGCCGGTCAGTGGCATCCGCTACAGGAACCGCATTCGCCGCCGCAGGAATGTTCTGTATAATCCGCTGTTTCCGGGTCCGCGCCGTTCGCGCTCTGCTCAATAATCGCATTGACACGACGAAGCAGAAGATCCATCTGTGTCTTGGCTTCGTTATAAGCAATCATGCTCGGAATTTTCATAATCGTTTCATACAGACCGTTCAGTTCCTGCTGATATGCCTGAAGTTTTTCCTGGTCGCGGTCCTGCTTTCTGACTTCCGATTCCATGGACATCCTCTTCAAATTGTACTGACCGATCATGTCCTGAAGGTGCTTGTCCCCGTCCGTATTCTGAACGGCCAGCTGCATTTTCAGATACCGGTCATCCTTTTGAATTTCCTTACACAAGTCTCTCGTCATTTGAATAATATCCATATCAGTTCTCCTTTATATAATATATCAAATCAGTTCTCCGCCTAAAATCCAGTTGCGTGCGCTCGTAATGCGAACATTGGCAAACTGGCCGATCAGCGCCGGGTCCCCGGCAAAATCGACAATAATATTTCCATCCGTACGCCCGGTCAAAAGCCCGGTTTTGGGCTTCTGCTGCTCAATAAGCACCCGCTGCACCGTTCCCACAGAGGCAGCGCAGCGCCGCGCGGCGATTTTCTCCTGCTCTGCACACAGTTCCTGCAGCCATCTGCCTTTTTCAGCCGCGGGAACAGGGTCCGGCAGTTTCGCGGCTTTTGTTCCTGTACGGGGCGAATAAATAAAAGTAAAAAGTGATGTAAATTCCACACGCCGGATTAAATCGACCGTGTCGCGAAATTCTTCATATGTTTCCCCCGGGAATCCTACAATGATATCGGAAGTCAGGGAAACATCCGGTATTTTTTCTTTTGCGTACGAAATCAGTTCCAGATACCGCTCCCGCGTGTAACTGCGGTTCATGGCTTTCAGGATGCGGTCGTTTCCGGATTGAAACGGCAAGTGAAGATGATGACTGATATGTTTGCCGGACGCGATCGTATCGATTAGTTCTTTAGTCAGATCTTTTGGGTGCGAGGTCATAAACCGAATCCGGTAGTCGCCTTCCACTTCATCCAGCATGCGCAAAAGTGACGCGAAGCTGACCGGATTTTGCAGCGTCTTTCCGTAAGAATTGACATTCTGCCCCAGCAGGGTGATATCTTTATACCCATCACGGACAAGGCCGCGGAATTCTTTCAAGATTGCATCCGGTTCCCTACTGCGTTCCCGCCCGCGGACATAGGGCACAATGCAGTAAGAGCAGAAATTGTTGCAGCCGTACATCACGGTAAGCCACGCCTTGACGGTTCCGTCACGGCGAACGGGAAGGCCCTCCGCAATTTGATGATCCTCACTGTCATCGCCGCGTTCGAACACGCGCCGGTTTTCCGTCAGCGCGCGCAGCAAAAGCTGCGGAAATTTATGGATGACATGAGTCCCGAACACAAGACCGACAAACGGAAATACGGAACGAATCCGCTCAGCGGCCTTATCTTCTTCCATCATGCAGCCACAAACGGCAATCAGTGTGGACGGGTGGCGCCGTTTCACAGTTTTCAATGCACCGACGTTGCCGAACACACGATTTTCCGCATGCTCGCGCACCGCGCAGGTATTAAATAAAATAAAGTCCGCTTCTTCCTCGTTTTCCGTAAATGAAAAGCCCATCTGGGCAAGAAAGCCCTTGATCTTTTCACTGTCGGAAACATTCTGCTGACATCCGTAGGTACGGACCAGCGCCATTGGCGTGCCCGTACGCGCTCGCAGCGACATGATCTCCCTCACCTGGCGGACAGCTTCCTCGCCGGAGGGTGAAGCAAACTGAGAAAAGGCCGGGGTTTCTTCTGGCAAAATAGATTTCCTCCCATGCGTTTGGATTACAGATTATTATAGCATAGCGCTAAACACGCTTCAAGGAAAAAGCAGAAAAAGCCCCAAGGCTGCCTGCCCTGGGACTATTTCGTGCGCATCCGGCTGTCAGTTTGCTTTAAATTGAATGGAAATCATTCCGTTTGATGTATCGACAGACAGTTTTTTCTTTCCGCCGGAACGGCTTTGCAGATTGCTCACAGCATTGCTGGTTGTGGCCTCAATGGAATAATCCTCTTTTCTCCCCAAAATCACCCCGCTGACCATCGCGTTTTCTGTTTTCAGTACAATGTCCGGGTACATAATCCGTTTCAGAGAAATAGCGGCATTATCTGTTTGCGCCGAAAGCGCTCCGGCTGCGGTAACATCCTGCAAAGAAATCACCGCGTTGTGTGACTGCAGCTTGACCGTCTGAGCGGAAAGTCCGGATAGGCTGACGGCGGCATTACTGGTTTCGCAGCGAAACGTTTTCAGCTGCTGAAAATCTTTCACGGAAACCTCGCTGTTTTCGGCTTCTACCATCATGTCACCCGCATAATTTTTGGGAACATGCACCGTAATCAAATCTTCCGGAGAAAGGTCGGATCCATCAAACCAAAAAGTTGGAAACCTTTCCTTACGGCTCCGGTCTTGATTTTCTACAGCGAAGATACCATTCTCATTAGAAAATTGATATCTCTGGCCCTGCGCGGGGCAATATTCAATCACGACCTGATCGCTTTTCGAAGAGACAAACTCGATCGTTTTATTTTCCGCATGCACTTTTATCGATTGTATTTCTTGCGCTGCTGCGGAATATTTTTTCACTTCGGCTTGTTCCGATGCAGACGGATAGGAAAGGCCGACCCAAAACGGGACGACCTTTCCTTGTTTATTTTGGATGGTACAATCCGGGCGAAAAACGCCACAGTAAGATACTTCTGCGCAGTTTGGAATCCATTTTACGGTCCACCGTCAGTAAATGACTGTAACCAAAGGCTTGCAGACAGCCCCGAACAGAATGGGCGTCATTGCCTTCGCGAAGGAGTACATCCACGGCATTCATTACCACCTGCGGCACCCTGACTCGTTCTACCAGTCGAAGTAAATCCGCATCTTCAACGCAGCTCGCCTTCACGGCGTCCGCAATGCGGAGAACCGCTTCCACTCGCTGAAAAATATCTGTTCCAGCGGGTTTCTGTTTGCCCCGCTTCAGCTCACAGCTTTCATTCCGGCTTAAGACCACGGGCGCTTGCACCGCCGCATCAGAAAGCAGCAGACACCGGGCAATAAATTCCTCCGAATAGCCATAGCGGCATGCCTCCTCAAATTCGACCTGATGTTCCGTTAAAAAAGCACGCCGAATCAGAATCGCCGAAATATCAATTGCCGCTCCGTTTGAAATCCAGCTTTTCAGATATTGATGTCCGCCGCGATGCAGAATTGCGCTGCTCAGAGCATGACGTTCTGCCACACGCGCCTCCTCGCGGCTCGCACATCCAAAGACAAAATCCGCCTTGGTCCGTTTGGCGGTTTCAAGAAACGAGGGGATAAAGTTTTCGTAAAGCCGGCGGGCAAAGACAAAAGAAATATACTTTCCATCCGCCTTTTGAATGCCGGTATTCAGCGCCGCGGCCGCCGTCGAGCTTCCGCTCTGAATCACATAGCCGTGCAGCCCTGTATTCTTCATCTGCCGAACCGCCTGTAAGACTGTGCGATCCGTCGAACCCATATCGACAACAATCAATTCAAAATCAAGTTTGCCGACTTGTTTCTGCACAAAATGAAGAATGCCCACAATTTCTTCTTCAATATTTCTAACCGGTAAAATCAAGGATAGTTCCATCGCCTGCACTATACCATACACCTCTGCTTTTATCAGCATAACCCGTACACAAAGTATACCATATTGCCGCCGGGAGAAAAGTCTTAATTTGCACAGACCGAATCATTAAATTGCAGGTTTCTTGTTTAATTTTCATATTTCATGAAAATCAGTGCCGATCCGGACTTTGGGGCTTCCCTGCGAGCTTTCCCAAATAGCGGGCAGCCGTAAATTGCTTGCTGTCATCAATAAAATACTTTAATTTTCCAACCAATTCGCGAGGTTGCTCTTTCATTCCGTTGCGCGCCCATTGAATAACAATTCCGACCAAACCGTATGTATAAAATTCCGCAATAAAGTTCTTGTCGTCTTCTCGAATCCCTTTCCCGTCTTCCATTGCTCCAATGATTTCAATCAAAAGACTTTTGGTAAGATTGAAAAAATAGTCCTGAAACGCGTTCTGCCCCGTGACATTCAGTGCATTCCTATAAAAATATTTCTCTCGTTTCATAATGTTAAGAATATCCAGCATGACGTCACTCCAATCATGGAATGACTTTTGAGAAGACACGACGGAAACAACCTCATTATAATAAATCCAGTTGACCAGATCGTATTTGTCTTTAAAATGATAATAAAAAGTCTGCCGGTTTACACCGCAATTCTGAACGATGTCTGAAACCGATATTTTCCTTAAATCTTCTTTTTTCATCAATTCCTTAACCGATTGGGCAATCGCCTTCTTTGTAATCAGCGATTCCGACATAAGCACGCCCCTTTCGAATAAAAATCCGAAGTACTTTATTCCGATGCCTCCTGAATCGGTGCGGGAAGCTGGATGGACAGCATTGTGGCACGTCTGGCCGCCGCTTTTGTAACTGTAAATTTAATATGCTCAAATTCAAAGCTGTCGCCCGCGGCAGGAATTCTTCCGAGCCGTTCCATTACCCATCCACTGACCGTCACAGAATCAAACTCATCATCCGACTTTTTCAGCCCCAAAAATTCGAATAAATCATCCAGGCTCACAGCGCAATTCACCTCATAGGACAGATCATCACACTTTTTAAAATAATCTATAACTTCATCATGCTCGTCCCAAATATCCCCGACCAGCTCTTCTAAAATATCTTCCATTGTCACAATGCCCTGCGTACCACCGAATTCATCCACAACAACGGCCATGTGGGTTTTTACCTGCTGCAAAAGACGAAGAAGATCCGAGATTTTCATGCCCGTTCCAACGTAGGAAACTTTCTTGACAATTGGGGCAATGGCAGTATCCCCTTTGTGCAAAGCCCGGAAATAATCCTTTTCGTGAATCATTCCAACAATATTATCAATTGAGCCCTCATAAACCGGCAAGCGGGAGTAGTTTGTCTGCAAAAACAGTTTCGTAATTTGCTCCATCGTCATTTTGCTGTCAACCGCAACAATATTAACCCTGGGGGTTAGAATATCGTTTGCATCCAAATCATTAAACTCAATAGCGGACCGAATCAGTTCCCCGTTGCGTTCGTCAATTCCCCCATCGCTCTGAGCTTCATCGACAAAAGTCATCAATTCTTCCTGTGTAACTTTCATTTCATCTCTACGTTTAAAAATATGCCTTAACAAATTTTTCCACGCTGAAGACAGATAGTTCAGCGGGGTAAACAACATGACAAAGAAACTTAAGACCGGCGTTGCAGCCATGGCAAAACTTTCCGGGCTTTCTTTTGCAAGAAACTTCGGTGAAATCTCACCAAAAATTAAAACCATCACCGTCATTGCGATCGTTGAAACCGTAATTCCGGCACCACCATACCAATTTGTAAACACAATGGTAGCAATGGATGCCCCCGCAATATTGACAATGTTATTACCAACCAAAATAGTAGACAAAAGGCTGTCGTAGTTTTCGGCAAGCCGCAAAGTGGCGGCAGCCCGAATATTCCCGTTGTTTGCCAGGCTTTTGATTCTCACCTTATTTAAAGTTGTAAAAGCTGTTTCACTGGCTGAAAAGAATGCCGACATCAAGGTAAATGCCAGTATTAATAATATTTGAGATGTGGATTGTTCCATGGAAATCCCCTTAGCAACATAGATATAGATATTACATTATAATGTATCTTATCATAATTTCCATATTTTTTCAATTTCATTTTCTCCCAAAAAACTTTGCTAAAATTTCATTTAAGGTCTTGCAAACGATTAGGAATTGTGATATTATAACAAAGCTGTCGAAAAAAGCGATAGACGGGGCATTAGCTCAGCTGGGAGCGCAAGCACTCAGGTTTGCAACACCTTAACATCAGATACCAACAAATAATTGAATAGCCCGGAAATCCAGTAAAATCAAGGGTTTCCGAACACACGGGGGTATAGCTCAGCTGGGAGCGCAGAGCATCCGGTAAGCAACACCTCAGAGTCAGGAACAAGCGAAAAATCGAATAGCCCGGAAAGCCGCATCAATAAAGGGTTTTCCAATATTTGGGGGTATAGCTCAGCTGGGAGAGCGCCTGCATGGCATGCAGGAGGTCAGCGGTTCGATCCCGCTTATCTCCACCAAAAACAATAAGCCACAAGGCCAAAACCTTGTGGCTTGCGTTTTATCTACGGCGACCGGACACTTGATAAATATCAGGGGAATGCGGAGATCAGTCATCTCATGATGGGTAATCCTTGATATCCTCATTTTCATAGAGCGATCCCATTACCAAAAGCGAGGGAAGAGCTATGTTTTCCAATTGGAGGACATAGCTCTTTTTTTATATCCAAACGCGAAAATCCTAATAATCGCGGGCGTTATAAAAATGGAGTAGCTATTCCGTTCTCTTCGTGGTATCCTGTGTGCTTGACAAATCAAAAGAAGGAGATGAATATTGGTGAGCGTAAACGCCAAAGGAGAAGAATATAAGCATGTGGAGCTGTTCGGCCGGCCCGCGCTTTTCACGAATTCCCGCATTGACCGCGGCACCGTGCCGGAAGGCTTCCACTGCTACGACCTGCGCGGCTCGGACCGCGACCCCGGAAAACCGACGACGGTGGAAAATCGGGTGGCCGTCAATCACGCCGGTACGGTGCTGACAGCCGAGCCAATCACCATTCCCAGGGAGGGCTTTCGCCGATTGCGCGGCGGCCTCAACTTTCTCGGTGAATGTCTGACGCTCCCGGAATTCTGTGAAAAGCAAAATCTCAGGCTCCCACCCGACGACCGGAAGTTTATTCTGCGGCCTGCCTCTTCCAGTGAGGCGGGCCTTTTTTTCGCCCTGCCGAAAGGACGGGACGCGGAGCTTGGAACCATTGGCCATATGCGGATCGATTTCGGCGGTGAAGGAAAGGAGTTCTGGCACACATGGTGGCCGAGGGGCGACGAGGAATTGAACAGCCCCGAATTCAAAGCGGAGCTGAAAGAGCTGGTGAATGAACTGAAGGAAACCGGTCCGCTGAAAAGTCTCAGCGCCATGTCCGGCTACTGCGCCGGGCATGGCGGCCAGATCGAGGGCGGCGGGCGGCAGGACTATGGCTACATCGTGGAAACGGAGCATTACTGCTACTGCCTGCGGTGCAATCCCGGTCCCGGAGATTATCAGGCGTACCTTGCGGCTTTCGATCTGCGGGTACAACAGAGGATGAATATGAAACAGAAAACGCCCGCGCAGGATTGCGGCCTTGAAGATGGAATCGAGGATCAGACGCCCGAACAGGGCATCACGATGGGAGGCTTATGAGATGAGACAGCATCCGAAATGGCTGGAGTTTTTACGCGAGCAGTACCCGCCGGGCACACGTATCCGGCTCGCACAGATGAACGATCCCTATTCCCCCGTGCCGCCCGGCACCGAGGGGACGCTCGAGTACATCGACGACGCGGGCCAG
The DNA here is from genome assembly GCA_022650485.1 of Oscillospiraceae bacterium. GTDB lineage: Bacteria > Bacillota > Clostridia > Oscillospirales > Acutalibacteraceae > Caproicibacter. The sequence continues at coordinate 419,099 of JALCPP010000001.1, forward strand.
TTCCAGATAAATTGGGACAACGGCCGCACCCTCGCGCTCATCCCCAGTGAGGATCACTTTTCCGTCATTCCGCGGCCGCTCCAGACTCTCAAGCTCTACATGCCGCTCACCGTCACCACCTATGAGCGCGACGAATACGGCGACATGGACAACGATCCCGTCGAGCTTGACAGCCGGACGGTCCTTCCCTATGAGGATCATATCCTCGCCGCCATTCTGAAGGAGCGCGCGCCGGAGGAAGCGGAGCGCGGCCTCATGAAATACTATGGCGCGGACGACGCTGTAAACGACAAGGTGCGGTCTTATGTTTTCACGGTGGAACGTGTCCAGGGCCAATTGATGGGAGTCGCTGAGTGCCGCATCAAGAGCGAACTGACAGCTGAGGAACTGGAACGGCTAAAGGGGAACATCTCCGGCCAGGCGTCCGATGGGTTCGGGGAAGGCTTCGAGCAGCGGCCGATCAAGACCCCGGACGGTGAGATTTACGTCAGCCTGTGGAGCAGCGAGAAAGGCTGGAACATCATGACGCAGGATGAGCTGGAGCAGAGCCAGCAGATGGGAGGCATGCGGCTTGATCAACAATAAAAGAATCATGGAGCTGGAGATCAGCCGTCCCGGTACGTTCGGCTCGAATACTTCGTCGACAATTGCGTTGCCCGCCACCCCCTATGAGCTGTTGGATGCACTGGACAGGGCGCGCGTGACCGACGAACGGGTTATCTACTCCACGGAAATCCTGCGCTGCGAACTGGACTACCTGCCCCAATTTCTCAGCCCCAGCTCCAACCTGTATGAAATGAACCATCTCTCCCAGCGGCTGGCCTCACTCAGCGATTGGGAGCTGGACTGCTTCGAAGGGATGGTGATGATGGACGCTATCCAGAACAGCTATGCTTTGATCCCTGTGGATCGGCTGATCAACATGACCGCCAGTATGGAGCACTGTCAGATCGCCTACGAAGCACACAACGACGAATCCCTCGGCAAATTTTATGCGGAAAACGGCTTCGTGCCGCAACTGGACAGCCTGCCGGACAATATCTACGCATGGCTGGACTTCGGCAAGATCGGAAAAGAGATTCGCGAGGGCGAAGGCGGCGTCTTTACCCCGCACGGCTATGTGGTGCAGAACGGTATGATCGCGCGGCTGTATCAGAGCGGAGAGGCCGTCCCCGCCGAGAAGCCGGACTACACGGTGCTCCTGCGCGTGACCAAAGGGTATTTCAACGATCCCGAATCTGACAACGGCCTCTCCGCGCTCCTGAAGCTGCCCGCCGGCGATCAGGAGCTTTTTCAAGCGGTGAAGGAGGTGGACGCGGTATCGCCGGAGGACTGCTCGTTTGTCGCCGTGGACTGCGCCATTCCGCAATTGACGGAGAAAATCACAGATGAGCTGGAAGCAACAAATGGCGATTGCTACGGTCTGGTCAACGAACTGGCGGGACAGCTCCGGCATCTTGACCGCGAGGGCGGCGTCCCCATTTGCAAGGCGATGCTGATGTCGGCGCCCAGGGACATCTCTCTGGAGGAAGCGCTCGACCTCGCGTATCAGACCGATGAATTCAGGCTTCTGCGGGAAACCGCGACCCCTGCGGATTACGCGAAAGCGGAGCTTGCGAAATGTACAATCCCGCTGAAAGAGGAACTGTTTGCCAGTGACGCGGCCCTCTGCTCTTACGGTGAAAGGCTCATGGAGCGCGACAAGGCTTCCTCCACCGAATACGG
>JALCPP010000002.1 GCA_022650485.1 Oscillospiraceae bacterium
GTGCGTGGATTGAAATACTAAATTCAGCGTTCAAGAAAAGGACGGCGTATGGTCGCACCTCACACGAGGTGCGCGGATTGAAATTTACGTTATGTCCCAGCCCTGCCCTCAAAGCATGTCGCACCTCACACGAGGTGCGTGGATTGAAATTATTGATCCAGTCACGGTACGGTACCCGGTCGGAAGTCGCACCTCACACGAGGTGCGTGGATTGAAATCCCTCTTTCAGAATTCCTCCGTCAATTTCCGCGAGTCGCACCTCACACGAGGTGCGTGGATTGAAATCTCGCGGATTGCCGGATTGATTGCCGGAACGCCGTCGCACCTCACACGAGGTGCGTGGATTGAAATTTGCCGATCCTCTGCCGGAGTAAACCTTTTTCCGTCGCACCTCACACGAGGTGCGTGGATTGAAATTACAACATCATTGAAACAGCGTATACGCTCGCGTGTCGCACCTCACACGAGGTGCGTGGATTGAAATTATAAAAACGAGGGTGCGAAGCTGAAATACATATCGTCGCACCTCACACGAGGTGCGTGGATTGAAATCGTACATGGCAGAGGTTTTATGTTCGTGATATTCGTCGCACCTCACACGAGGTGCGTGGATTGAAATCCAACACCGCAGGAAAAAGAAGTGAAGATCAAGTCGCACCTCACACGAGGTGCGTGGATTGAAATGCATTTCATGGATGGTGATTTCTTTTCCACAATGTCGCACCTCACACGAGGTGCGTGGATTGAAATCCTCCGTTCTGAAAGTAATCACTGTCTACTGGGGTCGCACCTCACACGAGGTGCGTGGATTGAAATTTTTCCTCTGCTGTATCTGGACCATACTGTAAAAGTCGCACCTCACACGAGGTGCGTGGATTGAAATTTAAAATATCCCGGTCCTTCAACCGGTACCGTCCGTCGCACCTCACACGAGGTGCGTGGATTGAAATAAATACGCGCTATTCCCCTTGATGATGGCAGGAGGTCGCACCTCACACGAGGTGCGTGGATTGAAATCTGGCTGGCCGACGCAATGATTATTGAGCTGGACGTCGCACCTCACACGAGGTGCGTGGATTGAAATTTAGCTTGCAAGCGCGCCTGACGCAGCACGTTGCGGTCGCACCTCACACGAGGTGCGTGGATTGAAATATTTTAACCGTGATATCCCCGCCTGTGATTTCGTCGCACCTCACACGAGGTGCGTGGATTGAAATTTGCAACAATTCTGTATTTTCCATAACTCCACCGGTCGCACCTCACACGAGGTGCGTGGATTGAAATGCTGAAGACTGGCAGATTATTGACTAATTGCCCATGTCGCACCTCACACGAGGTGCGTGGATTGAAATGTTAAGCAGCTTACCGGCGGCGATAAAGTCACGGTCGCACCTCACACGAGGTGCGTGGATTGAAATGCTACGCTGATTAATGAGGGCTACAAATATGCTTGTCGCACCTCACACGAGGTGCGTGGATTGAAATAAGTACGTCTATTGTCCATAAAGATAAGTCAACAGGTCGCACCTCACACGAGGTGCGTGGGTTGAAATCTTTGCCGAGAAGTGTTCCAAGTGCTGTTGTACGTCGCACCTCACACGAGGTGCGTGGGTTGAAATGTATAGGAGTATCCTCTATGAAAATGCTGTCATGTCGCACCTCACACGAGGTGCGTGGGTTGAAATTCTAATTTTTTCGAATCTTTGACATGCTTAAAACGTCGCAACCTCACACGAGGTGCCAAGAGGAAACTTTCAATTGACATTATCGATATTCGATAATATACTGTTAACAGAAATGACAATATGCAATCATGTTTAAAAGGAGCATTCGATGTGGCCAGAGAGAAATTTCAAACATTAACAGAGCAGATGTTTTATATTCTGCTCTGCTTACAAACGGAGTGCTATGGCATGGACATGATGGAAAAAATCCATACCATGACCCATGAGCGGGTGACCGTGGGACCGGGTACGCTGTATCATCTTCTCGAAGCTTTTGAACAAGCAGGCATGATCCGCGAAACAAAAGTGACAGGCCGCAGGCGCAGTTATTTGATTACCGACACAGGCAGACGGGCACTTGAAACGGAGTACCAACGTTTGAAAACACTGGCGGCTGACTACCGGAAATACGGGATAAGCAAGGGGGAAAATCGGCATGAAGATGATAAAGCGCAGATTTGAACAATTTCGGTTTTACGATTATACGGGGATTGAAAAACATCTTAAAAAAATGGCGTTAAAGGGGTGGCAAATCCATAAAATTACCCGATTTTATTGGGAGTACCATCGAATGGAACCACAGCAATTGACTTATACCGTTACTTATTTTTCTGAAGCCTCTGAATTCAATCCGTATCCCACAGAAAATCAGCGCACTTTCCATGAATACTGCAAGGATGCCGGGTGGAGCCTTGTCGCGGAATGGGCTCAAATGCAGATTTTCTGCTCGGAAAGGGAAGACCCCACCCCGATAGAAACAGATGAATCGGTAAAGCTGAAAGCAATTCACCGCGCCATGAAGAAAAATTTTCTGCCCAGCAATGTGGTTTTGCTGCTGTTGTCTGTGGTTCAGTTCTATCTTCAGCTTCACATCATTGCAGAGGACCCCATCTTACAGTTGTCTTTAGGTTCGTCTTTGTTTCTGGCGGCAACCTGGAGCGTCCTCGGCATCCAAATACTTTTTATCTTAATGGGCTATATCATCTGGTATCGAAAATCCCGGAAGGCGGTCAACAGGGGAATGGCCTGCGCTGAAAGCGGAAGCGGATACAAGAAAGCTGTCTGTTTGTGTTCGGGAATGATCCTCACTCTGCTGGTGCTTGCCATATCACCGCTGTGCGCGTCGAACCAGCTGTGTTTTTGGGGCGTACTGTTGGAACTCGCCAACATAACCGTTATCATTGCGTTGGTATTGGTCATTAAGAACGCACTCAAACGGGCGCAGGTTTCCAGAAAGGTTAATCTGACCGTTACGATGTTTTCCTGCGTGATTCTGTCCATCGTTCTAACCGCCATTACTACCGGATGTATCGTCGGGGGCGTGCATGCCGGATGGTTTGGCAAGCGTTCGGCTGAAACCTATACCACCACGCAGCCAAACGGCAGCACTTATACCTGGGATATTTACCACGACGCACTGCCTTTGACGGTCGAAAATTTACAGGATGTGGAATATGACCACTATTCCTATCAGTGGACGGCACACGAATCCTTCTTTTTGGCACAGTATGTTGCAAGGCAGTATTCTTTTCCCGGCGGAAAGCTTGCCCCTGAGCTGAATTATTCCATAGTCGACGTCAAACTGCCCTGCCTGTTTGACCTTTGCCTGAGCAAATGCTTAAACAGATATGACTATGACAGGGAAGAACCGGAAGAGGACCGTCTGGTTTTCAGGCACACGGACGCCATAGCTTGGCGGGCCGATGCTGCCTACCAGCTGTATAGTCACAATGAGGCGACAAATAAATATCTTCTTTGTTGGGGAAACCGGATTGTTTCCATCCGGTTTGATGCCATTCCAACGGCAGAGCAGATTGACGTTGCGGTTGAAAAATTAAGCCAATCAAAAACGTTTGCCTGATTTGTTACAATTGGTTCGTTCCCATTTGCGCCGCCTGAATATTTTCCGGGAAGCTGTTGACATTTAAACTATGTTGTAATACAATATAGCTGTTGACTACATTGTAATGCAATATAGTCCAGAACAGTCAAAGGAGATATCGAGGATGCGTACCAAGCAGTATATCAAAGAAATGAATCAGTACAGTGCGGCGCTGAGCCGGGAAAATCAGAAAAAATTTGATCAAATTCTATTAACCCTGAGGTTTGCGCCCGTTAACAATCATGATGCCGAGGAGTTTTCCCATCATTGCCTTGACCTCTTTTTACAGGCTGAAAAAGAAAACAAACCCGTTGAAGAGGTGCTAAACACCAATGACATGGATGAGCTTTGCAATAGCTTTATCAATGAATCGAAAAACGGGTATTCCTGGCTGGAAAAGATGTATTGGCAGATTAACTACCTGCCCCTGGTGCTGTTTATCTTTACCGGAATCTGGGAAATGCTGGCCGGATTTCTGGTAAAAGAGTGGTTTACCGGGCACGCGACTGCTGCCGTGCCGGTTACGGTATCTTTATGTGTCGATACCGTTTTTGCAATGGCAATCATCGCCTTTTTATTTCGTAAAGCGCATTCTTTTTATAATATTTTTAATGGAGCTGACAAGCGGAAAGACCGTCTTGCAACCTTGGCGCTGTTTCTGGGGTCCTATGCGGTGATCGGTCTTTTTGTGGTGAGTCAGCTGGTGTTCACTCAAATTTTGTTTTATGTCAATTATGCCGCTTTCATGGGTACTTTGGCGGCGATCATTATTGTGCAGCATTTTATTGAAAACAAAAGGGTGTAAAGGATGGGAAATAACAACTCTCAACTTTTAAAAGGCTGCTTAGAGGGCTGTGTTCTAAAAATCATCGAGATCAAAGGTGAAATTTATGGTTATGATATTTTAAAAACATTAAAGGAAAACGGTTTTACAACGATGACAGAAGGGACGCTTTATCCGCTCTATAATCGGCTTCAGAAAAAAGGGATGATATCGGCTGTCATGAAGAAGTCCGCGCTGGGACCCGCCAGAAAATATTACAGTCTGACTGCCGATGGGCGGGAAATGCTGAACCGGTTTTGCGAATCCTGGAATCATATGAGTACGATTGTCAACCAGATTCTCAACCGCCATCTTTCCTGATGGAAAGCGGCACATGCCGGTTAAATTCAGATCAGAATTGTACATGACGGGGAATGTTATGCTACAATAAAACGGCAAAGATAAAAACACGGTTCCGGTCGGTAGTCCGGACGCAGCGGAAGCTGTCAGTAACCTGCCTCCTTGGTTGTCCATTCTTTGCAAGGCATACTAAAGGAGGAAGAACCATGGAAAAAACAGTTTCCAAGTTTACCGTTTTGTTTGAGGAACCTTTTTGGGTCGGCATTTATGAACGTGTGTGCGGCAGCCGCTATGCCGTGAGTAAGGTGACGTTTGGTGCGGAGCCCAAAGACTATGAAGTGTATGACTTCCTGCTCAAAAACTTTGGAAAGCTGCGGTTCAGTCCATCAATGAAAGCGTCGGCGATGGCCGCAAAGCGCATGAATCCGAAAAGGATACAGCGTCAAATCAGCAAACAGCTTCAGAACACAGGGGTTGGCACGAAAGCACAGCAGGCGCTTAAACTTCAGCAGGAGCAAGGAAAAGAATCCAGAAAAGCACGTGCCCGTGACCGGCGGGAAGCCGGTAAAGAACGGCGGTATCAATTGCACCTGAAGAAGCGGAAGGAAAAGCACAGGGGTCATTAGCCCCTGCGCTTTTTTCGTTTAAGATATATTAAATTTAGTTTAATTATAAAACTGTCTCTTGTGTTTTTTTATTTCGGGCGATACAATGAACAGGAATACGCGTTATCACTTCAACCAAGAAAAAACGGCATGCATTTTAACGGCTTTAGCTGGATGCCGCGGATGCGAAAGGATGTACAAGACGATGGTTCACGAGAGATGGAACAGCATATTGGCGCAGCTCAACGAAAAGGGATTTGTAAAGGTTGGTGACCTTACGCGGGATTTTGGAGTTTCTATAGAGACCATTCGCAGGGATATGGAGGCGCTGGAACAAAAGGGTATGCTCAAACGGGTTTATGGCGGGGCCGTACGGGTTGCTTTCAAAAATGCGGACATGGACGATGCCGGCCATGGAAATTTGAATATTGAGGAAAAACAGGCAATTGGCAGGAAAGCTGCCGGCTTAATCAATAACGGCGATACGATTGTAGTCGACATGGATACAACCACGATGGAGGCCGTAAAGGCTTTTAATGACAAGAAGGAGTTAACCTGTCTGACCAACTCCATACCGGTTTCGATGCGGATGATTAAAAACAATAATGGTGCTGTGTTTTTAATGGGGGGCCAGATGCACAGCGGCCATTACTGTACCTCGGATTTTTTGACGGTGGGTCAGCTGCAGCAGTTTTCTGCAGATAAAGCGATTATAGGCGCCAGCGGTGTTTCAGTGAAAAAAGGGGTCACCGATTACCATGTGGAAGAAGCCGGAGTCAGAAAAGAAATGATCCGAATTGCAGATCAAGTGATTTTGCTGGCGGATTCCAGTAAACTGGGGCTGTCCGCTTTTATTCATATCTGCCCGCTGGAACAGATTGATGTGTTGGTTACCGATTGGAAAGCAACCCCCGAAATGCTGAAACCTTTTCGGGAAACCAAGATGAAAATTATTGTTGCGGAAAAGCTGTAAACGGATTGTTGTTTGGCAAAAAGGCGGAGGAAAAGATGGTTTATCTTTTCCTCCGCCTTTTTTGTGCATCAACTTGGAATTCCACATTATTTTTGCGTTACACTCCATAAATATGCCTTGTTAATTCCGTATCGTCAAAACAATGACGAGCTTTTGACCATATATATTGCTATATTACAACATTTTTACGCAAATTTAAACAGAACTTCATGCAAAAAAGCGGGGAGTGTTTTATCGTATATGAGAAAGCAAATGATCTGAAAAAAGTCCATAAGGAGAATGAAATGATGAAAACAAACCGTATTGTGAAAACAACTGCGATTGCACTGCTTGCTTGCATGGCTGCAAGTTTTGCCGGGTGCAGTGCAAGTTCCCAGGCGCAGAACAGCGCACCGGCTGCCAGCGCACAGAGTGCTGCAGGTGCAGCGGAGCAGAAAGCAGACACTGATTATGCCAATATGAGCATTGATGAACTGAAAGAGGCTGCTAAGAAAGAGTCTGGAAAAATTGTTGTAAGTGCTTGGTGGGGCGAAGATTTCTGGCAGAAATTTGCACAGTCGTTTGAGAAAAAATACGGCATTAAAGTAGAGATCAGCTTTGGTGATTCACAGCCGGTTTTAGACAAAGTAATCATGGAGAAGGACGCAGACGCTTCCACTATTGACGCGATGCTGCTTGGCGGAGCAAATGCCAAAATCGCAATGGATGCAAATGTAATGTACCCCAATATTCTCAATGCAATCGAGGGCAAAGAAGAATTGGATCCGGGCCTTTGTAAAATGCAGGAAGGTGTTATCCATAAAGGGACCTTTGTTCCGATTTACCTGAACCAGACCGGTATTCTGTATAACCCGCAGAAAGTTTCAGAATCCGAACTCCCGCAGACTTGGGAAGACCTGGAAAAATACATTGACTCTCACCCCGGAAAATTTGCCTTTAATAACCCGACAAAGGGCGGTTCCGGTCAGGCGTTTGTACATACGGCCATCAATATCCTCGCCGGCGGGGTGGATCAGTACACAGGTGACACGGAAGTTGTGGAAGATAAGATTAAAGACTGGCAGAAAGTTTGGGATTGGATTAACGCACGCAAAGATAAGCTTACCATTACGAACAGCAACTCTGAGTCCATCGCCAAAGTGAATTCCGGCGAATGTGATATGGCGGCTGCCTGGGATGACGACTCCGTCAATGCAATGAAAAAAGGCGAACTGATGAAGGACGCAAAGCTCTATATTCCAAAATTCAAGATGGCTGGCGGCGGAGATACCATGGGTGTTGTGAAAAATTCAGCCAACAAGGCTTCCGCTATCCTGTTTGTCAATGAACTTGCTTCAAAAGAGGGCCAGATTCAGATGAACAAAGTCCTTTGCTCCCTGCCTGCCCGTTCAGGCATTTCGGTTGACACAACGCTGCTGTCGCAGGAAGACATGAAGGAAAACCGCATCAGCTGGTTCCCGTCCGTTTACAAAAAGCGCATGAACGAAGATTTTGTTGAAAAAGTTTTGATGCAGTAATACAAAGCAGATTGCCCGTGGAAATGTTGCTGAAACAGCACAATGCTGTTTCAGCAACGTTATGTATTTTTAGGAGGACAAAGATGTTCTATCTTGGAGTCAACTGTGAAAGAGCGGAAGACCACGACCTGGCAAAGACGCTGCACCGCGCCAAAAGCTGCGGGTATGATGCGGCGGAAATTGACCTTGATATTCTTCCTTTTATTCTGGATGGAGAGCTTTGCAGGCCGGTGGTTGATTATGCGCAAGACGTGATGTCACGCATTCATCTGCGGTATTCAGCACATGTGTCAAGTGCCTTGGACCTGCGCAGTACAGAACACTTTGACGCACAGAAGAATTTGCTGTTTCGCTCCATCGATGTCTGCGCGCTGCTTGGAATTCAGCTTCTGAATGTTCATTACGAAGCCTGCAGCAAGATTCGGTGGGTGGAACAACGTTTTTGTGATTCATATCGGGAAGCGGCACAATACGCGCAGGAACGCGGAGTGATCTTATCAATCGAAAATATTGAGATAGAAGATTATCGGCTGGTTCTGGATTTTGTGTCGGAAGTTGGGCACGAAAATTTCCGCTTTACACTTGACACGGGGCATCTTTTTTTGGCATGTGCGTATTTTGGCGAGGATTTTGAGACGGCGGTTGACCGCTGCATGCCATATGTCGGGCATATGCACCTGAACGACAACACCGGGCGGTTCATGCCGATGAGAATAACGGATTTTGCGCGTTACAAGCGGGTCCCCATGTCGTACCGGAATCTGTTTGGCATGGGGGATCTCCATCTTCCGCCTTATTTTGGAAAGCTGCCGTTTGATATGATTTTTGAAAAATTGACGCAGAAAAAAGGAACGCAGGATATCTTTTTAATCTGTGAGTACAACCGGGAAGACTTTCAACCTTTTGAACAGGAAATCTGCCGAAAGGTCAGACAAAAGATGACTAACACTGGAGGAAAATAACAAATGGCGACTGCAATCAGTATTCGCAACTTGGTTAAGAAATATGGCGACTTTACCGCAGTCGATCACTTTTCGATTGATATTGCGCCGGGAGAATTTGTAACGCTGCTTGGAAGTTCGGGCTGTGGAAAGACGACGGTTCTTCGTACGATTGCCGGATTTCTGGAAGCCGATGAGGGAGAAATCTATTTTGGCGACCGGTTTATGAACAATGTGCCGCCGGAAAAGCGCGATATTTCCATGATGTTTCAGTCCTACGCGCTTTTTCCGCATAAAACCGTGGAAAACAACGTGAATTTTGGTTTGCGCATGCACGGGGCCAGCAAAGAAGAACAGAGCCAGAAAGTAGAGCAGGGGCTTGAAATGGTGCATCTGAGCGGGCTTAACAACAGAAAGCCGCAGGAGCTGAGCGGCGGTCAGCAGCAAAGAGTTGCGCTGGCGCGCGCCATGGCGGTTACTCCGCAAGTGCTGCTGTTTGACGAACCCCTGTCCAATCTTGACGCGAAGCTGCGCGAAACCGTGCGAATGGAAATTCGGGCAATTCAGCGAAAATATAAAATTACGACCGTTTATGTGACGCATGACCAGGAAGAGGCCCTTTCAATTTCAGACAGGGTTGTGGTTATGAACAGCGGTCACATTATGCAGCAGGGAACGCCGGAAGAGATTTACAAAAACCCAAAAAATGCTTTTACGGCCTGTTTTATCGGCAAAAGCAATGTGCTTCAGGTGGAATCGGTTTTTTGCAAAGAGGGAAAGAGTTTTGCAAAGACCGCTGTGGGGGAAATTGAAGTTGACAGTCCGGACTTAAAGCCGGGAGTCAGCATCTCTGTTCGTCCGGAAGATATTGTGGTTCATCCGCTGAATCAAACCAATGTATTGAGCGGCCGCGTGAGCAATGTGGTGTTTTTGGGACGTTACAAACAGGTGAGTGTTACTTCGAATGGCACCGAAATGCTGGTTGAAGTTGACAAGGATGTGGAAGTTGCCGAAGGAATGGAGATCACCTACACGATTCCTGTTTCATGCGTGAATCTGCTCAAGGAGGAATAACAATGAAAAAACGCTTGAAAACATATTTGTTCCTTCTTCCGGGAATCGGTTATATCCTGTTTTTCCTTGTTGTGATTATAGGCTTTATGACCATGCAGAGCTTTGGATTTTTTAACTATACGGGGAAAAGCGGATTTACCCTTCAATACTGGAATTCTCTTTTTAGCCGTCGTTTGCTGGATTCCTTTATCTTTTCGCTCAAAGTCGGGGCGGTCAGTTCATTTGGCTCACTGATTATCACATATCTGCTGTCTTTTGCCATTAAAGGTTCTTATTTTCAAAAAACGATTCTTTCTATCTATAAAGTGCCGATTTTTATTCCGGCTTTAGTTGGTTCATTTCTGATTATTAATATGTTCGATTACAGCGGAATTGTAAACTTTATTTTGCAGTCTCTGCACATCATTCAGGAACCGATTCGTTTTCGCTCACAAAATTCAGCGTTTTTGGTTTACCTGGTGCAAATTTGGAAGAACATGCCGTTCCAGCTTTTAATCATGTATCCGGCAATTCAAAGTATCCGGAAAGATATTCTGGATGCGGGGCGAAACCTCGGCGCCGGCCGGCTGCGCCTTTTTACGGAAATTATCTTTCCGCTTACGCTGTCCACAAGTTTAATCGCGGTGATTCTGGTGTTTATCGGAACGTTCGGGGACTTTGCCGTTTCTTCCACAGCGGGCCCCATCTATCCGTTCTCCCTTTCGCGGCTGATGAATTACACGGCCTATAACCAGCAGAATTGGGGATTGTCTGCAGCAATTGCAGTATTCATGATTATTGTGATTACGGCTTTGGTGTCCGCTTACAGCTATTTACAGCAGAAAATCGTTAAATGAGGAGGAAAAACTATGGATTCCACGCTGCGGACAAAGAAAAAGCTTCGAAAGATTACAAAGATCATTCTGACATTTTTTGTCCTTCAAATCCTGTTTGTTGCTATTTTTATTCCGTTTTGTTACACAATACTCTGGTCTTTGGTAGACCCTGAAGTCGGCTGGTCGTACACATCGCTGTTTCCGCAGCGGCTTTCTTTTTACCACTGGATCTATCAGTTTACCTACACGCAGGTCATGCAGGGCCTGATTAACGGCTTTATCATTGCTTCATGGACCACGATGCTGACCTTTTTAGTGGCACTGCCGACCTCTTATGCGCTTGGACGAATAGAAATTCCAGGGAAAGAAGCGCTGAAAATTTTTGTCCTTCTGCCTATGGTCCTGCCGGGCATGGCGATTGCGATGTTCTTAGGGCGCATCCTGTTTTATCTGGGCCTTTCCCAGACTTATGCAGGGGTTATACTGGGCCATGTCTTTATGAATCTTCCCTTTATGATTCGGGTTCTAACCGTGAGCTTTGAAGGAATTCCGCAGGATGTGGTGGAAGTCAGCGCTGTTTTGGGTGCAAATCGTTTCCAACGGTTTCGAGAAGTTTATCTGCCGCTGATTATACCTGGATTTTTTGCTGCCGGTTTAAATACTTTTATTTCCAGCTTGGAAGAATTTGATATTTCGTTTATTATTGGTCAGCCAAAGATTCCTACTATTTCCACCATTCTGTTTTCATCAATGGGAACGAATTTTGTCAAAACACAGGTTTCCGTTAATTCGCTGCTGCTGATTATTCCTAATTTCATACTGCTGTTTCTGATTGAACGTGTTCTAAAGCAGGATTATCTGGGGGCTTCCCTTGGAAAACTGTAACATTTTATAGAAAACAGGAAGTATGATGGAATGGATAAGAACGTGATGCGCATGATTGGAAGCGGTGCTTCAGAAGCAATTCCGAACCCGATGTGTTCCTGCGAGATTTGTCAGAATGCCAGGCGGATGCGCGGAAAAGAAATTCGTTCAAGAAGCTGTTTTCGGCTGAACGATGACACGCAGATCGATTTTGGACCGGACCAGTTTTACCAATCCGTTGTTCTCGGCAATGACCTGACGACATTAAAAAATATTCTGATTACGCATTCCCATGACGATCACCTTGCGTTTACCGAGCTGGGGCTTAAGGAAATGGCGGTCAAAACACAGAGCGCTCCGTTGAACATTTACATGAGCCAAAAGGCATGGGAATGGTACCGGCAGGCCGTGCGGGCCTATGAACCGCCGGACCAGTACCTGAATAAAAAGTTTTACAGGTTTGTCCCGATGGATTATTACCAAAGCTATGAAGTCGGCGGTTTGAATGTTGTACCGCTGCGGGGAAATCATCAAGCGTTTGGCAAGGACGAGTACACGGTCAATTATCTGGTTTCGCTCGAAAACGGAAAAACCCTGTACTATGCTTGTGACACGGGTTATTTTTTTGAGGAAACATTTGAGTATCTGAAAGACTGCCGCCTGGATTTTCTTGTGATTGAAGGGACCTTTGGCAATGCCCGCATGGAGGAGCGCCCGGATGGTCACCTTGGCTGTGCCGGGGTGCTTTGCGTTGTTCGTCGCCTGTTGGAACAAAACACGTTAAGCGCGGAGTCGCGTGTTTATATCACGCATATCAATCATAAGCATACCCTCACACATGAAAAAATGGCGGCTTATTATGCAAAGCAGAAGGTTGGGATTCCCATTTTTGTCGGTTATGACGGAATGGAAATCAGAAAATAGAAGGCCGTGGGTTACCGCAGCACCATTTATCAGAACAGTACGGAAAAATAATAAAAAGAGTGACTTTCAATGAAATACTGAAAGTCACTCGCTGAAGTTCATCGGGCGTTTTTACATAGAGGCGCCTGCTTTATTTTGTCCTGGCCAGCATTTTTCCAAAAAATAAATATAAAATATATCTATCAAAACCGTCCTGGGGTAGGATAGACGGAACGCTGAAAATCAGAAGCGTTCCGTACTATCAAACATTGGGCGGTTATTTTTTTCTATGATTGAGCACGGCATGAATGCCGTCTTCGTGCAGATTTAGAATCAATTCTTCAGGAAATGAAACCTCTTTAATCAAGTCATACGCTTCGTCAAAACGGCCAACGTCATACCAAATATGAGCGTCGCTGCCTAAAATAATGGGAGCTTGAAATTTCTTGCAGGTCTGTAAGAGCTTTTTGGCGTTTTCTTTTCCGTTGACGCGCGTTGAGCCTGGGACCAGAGAGGAGTTGTTCAGTTCCAGCGCAACCCTGTGTTTTTTAGCGGCAGACACCAGAACATCATAATCCAGCGGATACCGGCTGTCATCCGGGTGCGCAATGATTTTTACATAGGGGTTTTTCATGACACCGAGCAGCGCGGCGGTGTTCTGCTCTGCGGTTCCGCTTTGAATGCAGGGGGAGTGCAGGCTTGCAATGACATAATCCATTTTTTGAAGCAGGGGTTCCTCCATATCAATCGTGCCGTGAAAGTCACAGATGTTTGTTTCTACACCGCAGAAAACCCGAAGCCCCATGCAAGAGTTTCGAACCACTTTATAATTGATAAAGAGGGAAGCGTTGGTTCCGGGCATCTTTTCGGCATGGTCACTGGTGCCGATTCCCCAGAGTCCTTTCTGCTTTGCCTCTTCCAGATTTTCTTTTAAGGTGCTGAACGCGTGGCCGCTAGCCAGCGTATGTGTGTGAAGGTCAAAAAGAGCTTTCAATTCATCCCATCCTTTTTTATTAGAACAATTGATTCGTTTAGCTTGTAACTTTCGCGCACGGGTGCATACACCGTTATTAATCTGCCGGAACTTTCGACAGAATAATGAATTTCGCGTCCGCAATATTGCCGGTTCTTTATTTTTGCAGGAATGCCATTGCCGTGCTTTTGAATTTGAAATTCATCCGGACGAACGGGAAACAGACCCATTTTTTTCAGTTCCGGCTCAATCATTTGTCCCTGAAAACAAAGATTTGAGCTTTCTTCATAGAAAAGGTCATGGTCCCAGATGCCCCGCAGAAGATTGTACTTGCCCACAAAGGAAGCGGCGAACGGGGTGCGTGGATGCAGGTAGATTTCTTCCGGTGTGCCGGCCTGTTCCACTTCTCCGTTCCTCATAATCATGATACGGTCCGCCATGGCAAGCGCTTCGCTTTGGTCGTGCGTAACATAAAGAATGGTGGCACCGGTCATCCGGTGTATATCCTGAATTTCTTTTCGCATGCTGATTTTTAATTCGGCATCCAGCGCGCTGAGGGGTTCGTCCATCAAAAGTATTTGGGGCTTTGTAATAATAGCCCGCGCCAGCGCAACGCGCTGTTTCTGCCCCCCGGACAGTTCGTCTGGGTAGCGGTTCGCCAAGGCGGAGAGCCCCACGCTTTCCAGAGTTTGGCTGATCAGGGACTTCTTTTTAGAAGCGTCTATGCCGGCATATTTTTTTTGAAGCAAAGGAAATTCCGCGTGCTGCCGGACCGTCATATTCGGCCACAGCGCAAAGGACTGAAAGACCATTCCCAGATTCCGCCGTTCCACCGGAACGCACCTGTCGGGGGAGGAGTACAGCGTGTCTCCGGAATAGATCAAGCCTTGGGATGGCCGCTCAAAGCCCCCCACCAGTCGAAGCAAAGTGGTTTTTCCGCAGCCGGATGGGCCAAGGATGCAGACAAATTCGCCATCTTTGATTTCGATGAAAACGTTTGACAGAGCGATGTTCGCCCCGTACATTTTTGACACATTGCTGATTTTTAAACTCATGAAATAGTTCCCTCCATCTTGTGCGATAGTTCAGACTGGTGCGGGCGCAGAGCCCCCGCGCTGCGTTGGTGTGCGCTGTCCCTGTTTTTGGACGGTTCGCGGCAAACAAACTGAACCAGGGTGTATCCGCAAAGAATCAGAATAACAATCAAAACGGAAAATGCGTATGCAATGTTGTAATCGCCGGATTGCTGAAAGTTGAAAACACTCAGACCGATCGTCTTGGTTCCGGCGGCAGCCAGAATCGAGGACAGTGTCATTTCCGTCAGCGAAGACACAAAAATCAGAAGTGAACTGGAAATGGTCTGCCGAAAGAGCAGGGGGGTCAGAATCTTTTTCCACATTCGGATTCTTCCGCTTCCGGATACATGAGCCGCTTCTTCCAGTGACGGATGAATGGAAAGCATGGCCGCAGAGCTGCCCTTGATTTGAAGAATCAGGTACCGGGTGACATAGGCGATAATCAGAATCCGGATACTTCCGTAAACGCCGGGAATGACCGACCAGTGAAAAATCATGGAAAGCGCCAGAACAATTCCCGGAATGGCATAGGTCAGCGAGGCGCAGGATTCCAGCAGACGAACCGCGGGGCCTGTGCCGTGTGATTTAGCATATGCCGCCGCCGTTCCGACCAGGATGCAGACCGCACAGGTAATCAATGAGAGGAACAGGCTGTTGCTCACGGCGTTCATCACGCCCCTGTTTGTGAACAGAAACTGATAGTTTTCCAAAGATAAGTTTTTCAGCGAAAAACGCTGACCATAAAGATTCTGAAATGAAGCGGCGGTCATAGTCAGCAGGGGGACTAAATCAAGCACGGAAAAGACGGCAATGCCGCCCCATTCCACCCATCTTCGTGTTCTGCGGGAAAGAAACACCCGCTCTGAAAAATCGGCCCGGATACTGTCCCCTTTTTTGGATTTGCGCGCAAACGATGAGATTCCAAGCGAGCCGGAAACCGCCACAATACCAAGAACGACGGATAAGGCAGAGGCGAGGGCAAATGATTCCGGACCGAAGCCGATGGCCTTTTCGTATATGTAGGTGCTGAGCACCGGAACAGAAGCCGGAATCCCAAGAAACGCGGGAACGGCAAAGTTGTCAATACAGGCGAGAAACGCCAGTACACTGCCGCCGATGATGGCCGGAGCGGCCTGAACCAGATCAATGCGAAGCAGGGTTCCCCAACGGCTGCAGCCGGAAGCACGGGCGGCCCATTCCAGGTCCCTGGGAATCTTTCGCAGCATATTCACAGTGGTCAGGTAAACCAGGGGAATATTGCAGATTCCCAGAATGAAGATAATGCCGCCGATGGAATACAGATTGACGGCCGGCAGATGAAACAGGTGCATCAAGCGGTTCATAACGCCGTTCCTGGAAAAGGTGCTGGTCCACGAAATGGTAATGACATAGGAGGGAATGATAAAGGGCGCCAGCACAAGCAGTTCCAGCAGCTTTTTTCGTTTGATATTCAGGTAGGCAATGAGGAAGGCGAACAGAGTTCCCAGAACGGTTGACAGCACGGTTGCGGCCAGTGCAATCACAATGGTATTGCCGATTGCCCGCAGGGTGCGCGGCTCCTGAAACAGCTTTGCGTAGTTTGCGGCGCCGAATCCGCTGCCCTGTGTAAAGCTCATCAGAACCAGACGGCACAGCGGTGCCAGAAACAGAAAAATAACGACGGCGCAGGCAATTGCCTCAACGATCAGATTGCGTTTTTTCATTTCCCTCAATCTCCAAAAAGGCTGCGGAAAACCGCAGCCTCAAATTTGCGTTCACTCGGTTTTAGCCAAACATTTTGCCGAATTTTTCTTTGTCTGTACTGCGGGTTTTTACAAGTTCTGCAACATCGTAAGTCAAATTTTTGATTTCGTCGACAGACCGGAAGTTGTCGGGGGCTTTTACGCCGGATTTGATCGGGGTATAGCCAATTTGAGAAGTTGCCTTCTGACCGTCTTCGGAAAGGATGAAGTCCACAAAGGCCTTTGCAAGTTCTTCGTTCTGGGTGCTTTTGACAATGCCGATTGGTTCTGTTACGCTCAGAGAACCTTCGCTCGGGTAGATAAACTCAACCGGGGATCCTTTGGCTTTGTCGCGCAGGGGAAGATAGTCCACAACGATGCCGCAGGCTTTTTGACCGGCCAGAACCGCTTTTTCCACAGCGCCGTTTCCGTGCTGTACGGAAACTCCGTTTGATTTCAGCCCTTCATAAAAATCCCAGCCGACTCCGTCCGTTCTGGTCAGAACGCCGAGGTTGTAGGCGGCGGCGCCGGAGTACAGCGGGCTCGGCATGATGACGTTGTCCTTATACGCAGCGCCGGTCAGGTCGTGGTAGCCGGTCGGTGCTTTTTTCACCATGTCTGTGTTAATGACAATCCCTGTGGAAATTACCTTTGTTCCGGTGTAGGTGTGGTCCGCGTCGTAGTAATCGCTGCTGATTCCTTTGAGTTCAGGGGATTCATAGCTCATGAGCAGGTCTTCTGACTTCAGGGTTTCAAAGGTTGCTGCGTCCGCAACCAGCAGAACATCGGCTTTTACGGAACCGGCCTTCTTTTCCGCAAGAACTTTGCTGACGACTTCCTCGGTTCCGCTGCGGAACACATTTACCGTAATATCGGGCTGCTTTTTATTGAATTCCTGAATCAGTGCCTGGGCGTCTTTTTCCGGCTGAGAGGTGTAAAGGGTTAAATCTCCCTGCAGAGTTTTCGGCTGGGCAGATGCGGCGGAGCTAACGGGTGCCGGCGCTGCACTGCTTTTTGAGGAAGCAGAACCGCTTCCGGAACAACCCGCGCAGCTTGCCGCGATGCAGGCGGCAAGAATTCCTGCGGCTATTTTTGATTTACCATTCATTGTGAACACTCCTTTAATGTTTGGATGAATTTTATGTTTTGGAAAAGATCAGCATATTGACTGGACCGGTCAAATCCTTCGACCACCATTGGAAGATGACTGCTTGTCAGCAGGGGCCACAGCTTTTGAAAATTGAAATCTCCATCCGGAAGGAGGGTGTGGTATGTTTTGCCGCGGCGGTTGCTGATATGTAACTTGGATAAATTGGATAGGTCTGAAAGACCATTTCGCACTTCTTCTTCAGTGTCACAATGTGCAATATCGAGCGTATACGAAAAATCCGGATACAGGTCGCGTGTCAGTTCCCGGACCTGCTGCGGTGTTGTCATCAGTTCTTTCAGGGTTTTTTCCATCACTTCCAACGATACGGTGACGCCGGCGCGGTGTGCAGATTGAAGAATTTCACAAAATCCCTGATACGCCAGTTCCCGGTAAAGCGGAAGGTCTTTACCTAAAGAGGCATGCGGCGGGTGAATGGTGATTTCCTGTGCGTGCAGTTTCTCTGCCAGATGAATGGAATTTTTGATTTCGCTGAGGGAGGCTTCTCGTATGCTGCGGTTTAGGGATGCGTAATTTAAGTCCCATGATTTGCTGTGAATCAGCAGCCGCAGCTGCGATTGATCCAGCAGGCGCAGACATTCCTCTTCACTGTAATTTCTGCTTTCAAATTGCTGTGCCCAAAGCTCAATTCCATCCGCACCGAATTGTGAGGCGGTTTGAAACAGTTCCGGCAGAGTGGCGTTCCACATCAGTGTTGAAGAAAAGTAAATATGCTTCATGTTTCGTTCCTCCTAAAAGCTAAAATCATCATATCCCCGAGAGATTAAGGGCGCGTTATCGAATCGTTACGCTATGATTAACTATTTTCAAAAAATAATTAATGAAAATTAACTTTCATTTTTGGAGGAGAATTGTTATGATAAAGGTAACGTAAGACGAAAAGGGGAATGAGGATGCTTCATTTATCCGATGTAAACCAAGCCGGCTTTACAAAGGCGGATCATTTGATTTTGAACTATATCATGAGCAACGAAAACATTATTTACTGCGAAACAGCCAGTGAGATTTCAGGGAAGGTAGGGGTCAGCCTTGCGACGGTTGGCAGATTTTGGCCGAAAATAGGGTTTGATAATTTTAAGGAGTTTAAAAAAGCGCAGATTACCCAAAACAGCACAACTCCGGTTTCCAAAGTGAAGAACACCGTTTCCTCGCTGATGAATTCAGACCGGACGTTTTCACAGCTGATTGTAAAAAACATCGACGCGTTGGAAAAAACACTGAAGCTGATTTCGCCGGAGGCTTTGGAAACAGCCGCCCGGCTGATTGTGCAGAAACAGAAAGTTTATGTTTTTGCACCGGATGCCTCTTATGGCATTGCGCAGGTCATGAGATATCGGCTGCGCCGGTTCGGCATAGAATTGATTTTTATAGACGGCGGGTCCTCCCTGTATGAATCCCTGAATAACATCAATCAGGAAGACCTGGTGCTCGTTTTTTGTTTCAGCCGTGTTTTGGCGGAAACAACCGTACTGTTGCAGGAAAAACAAAGCGCGGGGTTTTCCTGCGTCATTTTCAGTGACCTGCTGTCGGACGGTCTTCAGGATTCAGAGGCGTTTCTTTACTGCTACCGCGGCGAACCGACGGAGTATCATTCCATGGTGTCCATCATGGCGGTGGTGGACAGTCTGATCATAAAAATTGCCATGGAATCAAATGATTCCATGGCAAGAATTAATCAGCTCAATGATCTTAGAAATAAATATCAAAAGTATATCCGCCGGTAACGGGGAACGGTGAGGGATTACGACAAAAGGACCTCATCGGTTTCTTCCTGCGTGCCGGAAATTTCGGCGAATTTTTGCAGTAGATCCGCTTTTTTCAGCTTTTGCTTCTCTGCGCCGGAAATATCAAGAATGATTTTTCCGGCGTTCATCATCAGCAGACGGTTCCCATGACGGATGGCATCCGTCATATTATGGGTGATCATCATTGCCGTCAAATGATTTTCAGCAATAAACTGATCGGAAAGTTCCAGCACTTTTGAGGCGGTGGCGGGGTCCAGCGCCGCCGTGTGTTCGTCAAGAAGCAGAAGTTTGGGCTTTTGCAGGGTAGCCATCAGCAGGGTGAGGGCCTGCCGCTGGCCGCCGGAAAGAAGTCCGACTTTTGAGGTCATACGGTTTTCCAGCCCGAGTCCCAGCTTTTCCAATGCCTGGCGGTAGAGGCCGCGCTCTGATTTGCCGATTCCCCAGCGCAGCGTGCGCCTGTGGCCGCGGCGAAAGGCCAGCGCCAGATTTTCTTCAATTTCCATATTTGCGGCGGTTCCCATCATGGGATCTTGAAAAACCCGCCCGATGTAGGGCGCGCGTTTGTATTCGGGAAGTGCGGTTACAGGAATGCCGTTGATCGAAATGGTTCCCTCGTCGACGGGCCAGACTCCTGCAATGGCATTCAGCATTGTGGATTTTCCCGCGCCGTTTCCGCCGATTACCGTGACGAAATCCCCCTCGTTCAAATGCAGGTCGATTCCGCAGAGTGCTGTTTTTTTATTGATGGTTCCAATATTAAATGTCTTGTGAACGTTGCAAAGATTAAGCATTTTTCTGCGACCCCCTTTTCCCCGCAAGCGCAAAGGAATTTTTTGCTTTTGCTCGAAGATACGGGATGGCCAGGAAAACGGCCACGATGACAGCCGTCAGCAGTTTGAGCAGATCTGTCGGCATTTTCAGCCACATGACCAGACCGATGACCAGGTAGTAAATTACACCGCCGAACACAACGAAAATAAGGCGGTAGGCAAAATTCATATGTTTGCCGAGCAGTGAATTTCCCAGCACTTCCCCAATAATGACGGCGGCAAGCCCAATGACGATGGAACCCTGCCCCATTTTAATATCCGCAAATCCCTGGTATTGGGAAAGAAGACCGCCGGAAAGCGCGACCAGCCCGTTGGATAAGCTGATTGCCAGTATTTTTATAAAATCAATATTGATTCCCTGTGCCTTTGACATGTGGGGATTGGAACCGGTTGCCCGGATGGCGCTTCCCTGCTCCGTTCCAAAATACCAGTATAAAACACAGATCAGAATGGCCGCAAACACAAGTGCGGTTACAATGGAGCTTTGAACATTGCGCAGAGTTACAATTAACGGATATTTATCTACATTGACCGCCTTGTTCGCGCCGCTCAAGGTAAGTAAGTTGATTGACCAGAGTGAGATCTGGGTCAGGATGCCCGCAAGGATGTCCGGTATCCCCAACAGGGTGTTTAGAATTCCGGTGACCAGTCCAGCCAGAATTCCCGCCGCGATGGCCGCGGCGAGTGCCACAGGAACCGGGGTGCCGGAAAGAATGAGTACAACGGTCACGGCACCGCCTGTTGCGAAGGTACCGTCTACGGTAAGATCCGCAAAATTCAGCAGCCGAAATGTAATGAATACCCCTAAGGCCATGATACCCCAAATGATGCCTTGTGCAACATTCCCGGGAACCGCCGCCAGCAGATTGGCGGGGCTGAGAGAAGAGAGATATGCGATGAATTCCATAGTGTTGTCCTTTCTAAAGGCTGAAAATAAAAAATCAGAGCGGTGCCTCAAGTGGAAGACACCGCCGCAGGCAGTCAGAAGTTTTAAGAGGCCTGAATTTCTTTGTAGCTGTCGGGGGGAGTAATCCCCAGTGTCTTGCAGATATCCGGGTTGTATTCTTTTGTGAATTTGGGGGCAAACTGAATTTCCATCGTGGCAGGATCGGCGCCGTTGGTGAGAATGTCGCAGGCCATTTCGCCGGTCGCGTAGCCTAGATCATAGTAGCTGATGGAAAGCGTTGCTACACCGCAGCCCGCGCAGATTCCTTCCTCTCCCGCAATAACGGGAACTTTTGCGGGAAGGCAGATATTATTGATAATTCCTGTGTTGGAAGCGACGGTATTGTCTGTGGGAAGGTAGAGAACATCATTTTCAGACGCCGCTGTCGTCGCAACGGATTGCACGTCATTGGAATCGGAAAAAGTATAGGTTTTGCAGGTGTACCCCATCTTAGTCAGAGCTTTCGTAATCACTTGATCCTGATATTTTGAATTTGGTTCCGCCGAGCAGTAAAGAATGCCGACTTTTTTTGCGTCTGGAAACAGCTCATGCAGCATTTCTGCCTGCTGGTCAAGAGGAGCCAGATCAGAGGTGCCGGAGACATTTTTGCCGGTGGTACCGGACCAGTTGTCAATGCCGAGAGCGGTGCCGTAGTCGGTCACCGAAGTACCGAGAATCGGGATTTTGTCCGTTGCCGTCTGGGCGGCCTGAAGAGCCGGTGTGGCATTTGCCATAATCAGGTCTACATTGGAAGCGACAAGCTGGTTGCAGATGGTGGCACAGGTGGCTGTGTCGTTGGAAGCATTCTGTTCTTCAAAAGTGACTTTGTCCCCCAGTTTGTCGGTTAACGCCTGCTTAAATCCCTGGGTGGCAGCATCCAGAGCCGGGTGCTGAACCAGCTGGCAGATCCCAACCGTATAGCTTTGAACCTCCGACGAAGTTTGTTCGGAAGCTTTCTGCGATGAGTCTGCTGTCGAAGAAGCGGCGGGGCCTCCGCATGCCGCCAGCGACAGTGCAGTAAAAGTACTCAGAAGTACAGCTAAAATTTTCTTTTTCATGTCATCACGCTCCTTAAATTGATTGTTTTGAAAGGGTGTTGGATGCCTGTTTCCTTGAAACAAGGGGGGTTCCTCAAAGAGAATAAAACGGCCCCTTTTATTGGGACTTTGGCGGAAGAAGTTTAAAAAGACACCTTGCCGCCAAGTGAGGGGATATAACTGATCAAAACTAAATTTATCACAATATACCACTTTAAAGCGATAAATTCAATGGGATAGATGCCTAAAATGTGTAAAGACATATTGACGTATTTATGAATAAATTATAATTTCAGGCAGGGTGTTTGTCAAAACGTCTGATTTGTATAGGGCAAAACTATAATAGATTCTATAATGCCTTAGAATTCCAATCTATTAATTACTGCCGGTTACTTGTTTCATTGATCAAATTTCGATAAAATAGATTTATTAATTTTGAACAGATAAGGAATGAGAAGACCGCGGTTGGATGGTTGCTGTAACTAAAATCAGAATTAAAGATGGAGTGCAACATATTTATGAGGCACTCCATTTGTTTTGATTGAATGTTGTTTTCAGATAGTTTTTGTGGGTTTTGTCATAGGTATATAGCTATTTCCTATGGTTAATCCTGTATAAATAGCACAAAACAATACATTATTTTATTGAAAATTATTACATAGTTGATACCTGCTATTGTATAATAGTAAGCATACAATATGAATTATAATTCTATCTAAATGCTCAGAGAGGAGCAATGGGATACAGATGTCAGACAAGAAGAAAGTCAACCAAAAGCAGAAAGAAATTTATTATCAAAAAGGATATTGGTCGAATAGGACGCTTCTAGACTGTTGGAACGAAACCGTTGAAAAATACGGCGATCGTGAATATGTTGTAGATGACCGAGGGCTTCGGTATACATACAATGCATTGGATAAAAAGAGCGATGGCTTGGCAGCCTACCTTCTTTTTACCGGTGTCTGCCCGGGGGATACCGTGTCTTACCAGATCCCTGTGTGGAGCGAGTTTGTCGTCATTACAGTTGCATGTCTGAAAATTGGAGCAATTGCCAATCCGCTGTCTCATTCATTTCAGGAAAAAGAATTATCCGCAATTTTTGAGCAGGTAGGAACAAGAGCCTATTTTTGCCCGGTTACCTATAAGGGTGTGAATTATACGTCCCTCGCGCAGCAGATGTGCCGTCTTCATCCTGAGATCTGCGCTGTGATTCAGGTTGAAGATATTCAGACATCGGCGGCGGCCGGCTATCCGACTTTAAGAAAAATTTTGGACTCTTCTTGGAACACGGATCAGCTGAGCAAAGTGGGACCAATTGGGAGTGAGTCAGTGGCGGTGGCCATCTGCACGTCTGGAACAGCCGGTGCCCAAAAGTGTGCGATGCTGACCCATAATAATTTAATTTTTTGTGAGCGGCAGTTTAACCGGGCCGTTGGAGTTACTGCGGATGACATCATGTTTATGCCGGCTCCTCTGTATCATGCTACTGGTTTTGCGCATGGTGTGCTGTCAACGATGCTGGCCGGCGCTAAACTTGTGCTTCAGAAAAAGTTTTTAGTCGCTGATGCGGTGGAACTGGTGAATCAGCAGTGTTGCACCTACTCTATGGGAACCACCACATTTATTTATGATATTCTGAAATATCTTGAAGCTCATCAGAAACAAATGCCCACGTTACAGCTGTTTCTGTGCGGCGGTGCCCCTGTGCCGTCATATCTTGTAAAACGGGCGGCGGCATATGGAATTCATTTATGTGAATGTTATGGATCGACCGAAAGCATTCCACATACGCTGATTCGTCCAAACGAGTGGTTTGCAGAGATGCCGTCTTCCGCCGGTCGTCCGGTTGATGGAGTCGAAATACGGATTGTGGACAAGAATGGCAAAGATGTTGAGGATGGCAGGGAAGGGGAGGAATGGTCCAGAGGCCCCAATGTCTTTGTGGGCTATATGAATGACCCCGCTGCGACGGACAAGGTTCTTGATGATGAGGGATGGTTTCACAGCGGCGACATCTGTATTCGTGATTCAGATGGAAATATTCGGGTTATTGGCAGAATCAAGGATGTTATCATTCGCGGCGGGGTCAATTTGAATGCCAATTCTTTGAATGAGAATGTACTTCTTTGCCCGGATGTTCGGGACTCTGCTGTGATTGGAATGCCGGATCCCCGCTTAGGGGAACGAATCTGTGCTTTTGTGGTGCCTTCCAGCGCAGAAAAGCCGGTCACACTGCAAATGCTGACGGATTTTCTATGCCAGTCCAAAGTGCCGAAGTATGCGTGGCCTGAACGAGTGGAAAATATCGAAATCATTCCAAGAACAGAATCGGGCAAGGTAAAAAAATACCTGCTTTCAAAGGAACTAAAACGCCGATTAGGGGAGAATTCAGAAGAAAAGTCAAAAGTAGGAGCGTGAATCATGCCAAATATGAAATTTGGGCCGCGGCGTGCGCGTGAAACCAGTAAACCGAAACCAATTTGCGGGGATCCGCAGTTTTTCCTGTGCGAGTCCTGCGGCAGTGTTTTTCAAATGATCGGGGCTGCCGATGTGCAGGCAAGCTGTTGTTCGGCACCGATGAAGAAATTGCAGCCGGTTTTATGGGAACCTGGCTGCGGTTTACAGATTGAGTATCAAATTGTCGGAGGATTCAACGAGAATGCGGTCAGGGTGGTATGGTCTGCAGATACGGAAGATTTTGAACCGGAATGGATTTACCTGCGAACCTTTACCGGGGGACAGCTGAAATATGTCATGAGTAATCAAAAGTCTATCGTATTTGCACTGGCAGGAACAGATGCTTATTGCTACTGCAACGAGGATCCCTGCCTGGAGTGTACATTTCGCTGTAAGCGAGAATTTGCCATCTATGTTTGGAATAAAACACTCGGACTTCTCCAAATTCCGATGGATAAAATGCGGGCACCGGCACCGCAGAGCAGCAGAAAAATGCCGGAAAACTGCAATAAACAGGCTTGAGACCTGCTGCGTGGCACGTCGAAAAGAGGAATAGAGTCTTTAACAAAAAAACTCCCGACTGAGTCGGGAGTTAAAAAATGACGATGAATCTGCCGGGAAAAAATCTATTCCGGTTTCAGCAGATATTCTTTTTGTACCAGCGTATTTAAGTTGTTTTTTACAAAGTCCATAAAGCGCTCAACCGGACGTGTTATAAAGTGCCTCGAATTGTGTGCCATATATACTTTCCGGAAGCCCTTTGGAATATCGGAAAAGTGGAGCTTGATTAAATCCGGATACTGGCTGAGCCAGACAGTATTGGCGATTACCCCAACGACAGGGTTCATCTGTACATAGGCGCCGATGGAACCTTCCTCCATAAAAGGCCCGGTTGCTTTCAAGCCATTTGCAGTTAAAAGCGAAGTCATGTCTTGGCCGATCTGAATATCCGGGCGATATGTAATCAGCTTATAATCTTCCAGATCTTTTAAAGTGATTGTGCCGCGGCTTGCCAGCGGATGATTCCGGTTGACGAGAGCTACAATCTCTTGCTGTAGAATTGGTGTAAAGCGCAGATCCGGATCTTTGACTTTTGAACAGAAAGCGATATCGTAGGTTCCTGATTTTAAGCCTTGTACCGCGACGGCGGTTGGAGTTTCAAAAACATCAAAAAGTGTTTTTTTGCTGACTGTTTCGTGGTAGGAGTGCATGGCGCGTGCCATGAACCCGACCAGTAATGTGGAAATACAGCCTATTTCAATGGTGCCTCCGACATCTGTTACATGTTCTTGAATGGTGCTGATGCCTTTGTCAAGTTCGTTAAGCGATGATGAAACATATTGATAAAATTCTTTTCCATAGGGAGAAAGTTCAATATTGCGTCCTACTTTTAAAAACAGCCGCACACCAAGTTCAGATTCCAAAGAAGAAATTGCTTCGCTTAGGCTGGGCTGTGTAATGTATAGTTCCTTTGCGGCTTTTGTATAGTGCTGTACCTCAGCAAGTTTTTTAAAATAATACAATTGAGATAAATTCATAATACTTTCTTCTTCCCATTGCCATACTTTTTGCGTAAAATACTAAAACAATAAAAATTATATCTATATAATAAAAATCATCTCTGCCCGTTATTATAACAGATAGAGGTGATTTTTACAACAAAAGCAATTATTGTGAAGAAAAGGCAGAAAGTGTTTTATTTTTAAAAGAATTTCTTTTGAACTTCATTGACAGGCATTGTTTTTCCGGTGAAAAGCTGATATGCCGCTTCCCCTTGGTGTACAAGCATGCCAACACCTTGAATTGTAAGACATCCGGCTGCTTTTGCTTCCTGAAGCAATCTGGTTTCGTGTGGATTATAAACTGTATCTGTAACGACCAGACCTTCATGGAATACGCTGCGGTCTTCAATGGGGGTGTTTTGTTCTTTTGGGGCCATGCCAACCCGTGTGGCGTTAGATAGAATATGACTGCCGGAGATCTCTAATTTCAACTTGTCATGATCTGCGAGATCATAGACACGGACGGTGCAGCCTGGAATTTCATGGTTGATCAATTCTGCGTGTTTTTCCAAATTGCTGAAAAATGAGTCCCGCATATTAAAAACGGAGATTTCTTTTGCGCCCGAAAGCGCACACTGGACCAGAATAGCCATGCCGGCTCCGCCGCCGCCGATCAGTGTGATTTTCTTTCCTGCGACATCTACACCGTGTGCCTTCAGATTGCTTACATACCCGACCCCGTCGGTGTTGTGCGCAATCCATTTCCCATTTTCACAGACCATACAATTTGTTGCACCGATCAGTTTAACGGCTTTCGTGCACTCATCCGCATATTTTATGGCAGCGCTTTTGCAGGGCATTGTAACATTAATTCCTTTAAAATGCAGGGCCTTGATTGCGTTCATTCCGGCATCTAATGTGTCAAGATTAATGTCAAACGCTAGGTAAACGCAGTTTAATCCGTCTTTTACAAAACAATAGTTATACATGGCGGGGGAACCCGAATGTCCGACCGGTGAGCCGATCAGCCCGAAAGGGACCGTATGTCCGTTAATCCAGTTTTCCATAGGATAAAAATATCTCCTTTAGGTGTTGATTCATATTATATACCTGAATTTTTTAATCCTGTCACCAGTATCAAAAATAAAGGTTTTTCTGTCGTTGTTAAAAAAATGTAAGAATAGCGTCTTTCTGAAAAAAAGTATGATTGTTATGAAATGAAGGTGAAATTGGTACTGAAATCGCCTACAAACTGTTGTGCAACAGATGCAGCGTATGGTAAAGATCTTCCACTCCGATTTGGCCAGGAGCCGAAGCCTTCTTTGCTGCCCCGAAGGTCAGTGCGGAACCAAAAAATTCTCCTGTAAGGCGGGACACCACACCGGTACCGGACATAGACATTGTAATGATTGGTTTGTCAGCGTACTTTTCTTTCATAATCACGGTAGCCTCAAGCAGCTCAAGAACATCCAGACTGGATTTCGGCATAACGGCGATTTTGGAAATATCAGCCCCTAAATCCTGCATCTTCCTCAGCCGATAAAGAATCTCATCCTTTGGCGGAGTCTTTTCAAAATCATGACTGGAGGCCACGACTTTCACACCGGAATGGTGGGCGCTCTCGACAAGTTCCTTCATCACGGCGTCACCTTTGAACAGCTCGACGTCAATCAGGTCAACGATGCCGGTTGCCGCCGCTTCCCTGTTGATTTTGACATAGGATTCGGTATCAATTTTCCGATTGCCGCCTTCCTCTGCGGTGCGGAATGTGAACAAAAGCGGAAAATCTTTGATAATGGGCGAAAGCTCCTGTAAAACTTCCTTGATTTTTTCAATTTTATCGCCATGTTCAAACCAGTCCACGCGCCATTCGACAAGGTCAGCATGATATTGTTGAATGCCCTTGATTTCTTCAATAATAGCTTCCTTTGTTTTTGCAACAACCGGGATGCATATTTTCGGAATTCCATCGCCGAGGACAACATTTTTAACAGTTATTGTTTTCACATATCTCATCCTTTCACCATTTCCAAGTGTTTTTGGGCCAATAAAAGAACCGGATCAAGCGCCTATAAGGGCAGTGACAAGGTGAAAAGAACTCTTATTGGACTCCGCTGATGTTTTATGTGGCTTTTAATAGTGAATATCAAGGATTTTCTTCATATAATCAATCGGCATTGTTTTACCGGTCCACAGTTTAAATGCGGCCGCACCCTGAAACAGCATCATGCCCATACCGTTCATTGTTTTGCACCCGACTTCTTTCGCCATTTTAAGCAAGGCGGTTTCTGTTGGGGAATAGACGACATCGGTTACGATCAGGTCTGGGCGTAAAAAGGATTGATCCGGAATATAGGTTTTACCTTCCAACGGTTTCATCCCCATGCATGTTCCGTTGGCAAACAGGTAGCTGGATGCGATTTCCGCTTTGAGGTCATCCAAGTCTTCAAGGCTGTGCAGCGTCGCTTTGCATTTGGTCTTTTCATTGATGATTTTAACATTATGTTCGGCTCTTGACCAGGATTTGTCGTGGATGTTAAAGATAGAAATTTCCGCTACACCGTCCAGTGCGGCCTGTACTTCAATCGCTGTCGCGGCACCGCCGGCTCCGGCAATTGTCATTTTCTTCCCTATAATATCAATGCCAGCATCTTTGAGTGCGGTCATGTAGCCAATACCGTCCGTAATCGTTCCGGTCAGCACGCCGTTGTCGTTGATCACGGTGTTGACTGCACCGCACATTTCAGCGGCGGGTGTCAGTTTATCAAGGTATTTGTGAATGACCGTCTTGTTCGGCATTGATACGTTCCAGCCGCGCACTTTCATGGCACGAAATCCCTTTACGGTGTCTTCCAGCGTATCATTATCAACTTCAAAAGCAAGATAAGCATAATCCAGTCCTAGTTTTGCAAACGCTTCATTATGCATTCTTGGGGAATTTGAATGACGAATTGGATAAGCAATTAAACCAATTAACTCTGTATGTCCGGTAATTCTTTCTGACATGGATTTGTCGTCTCCTTTTAATAATAAGGCTTGATTTTACAATCATAAGCCATCTGTTTTGACTGTTATTACGGCTGGATACATGAAAAATGGTCGGAATATAATGGGGTGCCAGCATCGTTCCCCTGTTTGGTTACAATTTTGCGTAAACCTGTCCCTATATAATGTATAGACCCCAATGACTGCGACGGATTTTGTATAAAAGAGGTTGGGAAAAGTACGAATAAAGTGTAGAAACAGCAAACAGCCGCCGCCTCATAACGGCAATGCTGAGGGAAATCTCCCTCAGCATGATTTTTTCGTAAGAGCTTAAATTTCTTTCAGGTTCTACATTATTCATTTTCCCCAAGTTTGGACATGACACTGACACCGAACCACTTTTTGTAGTTGGCACTCAGATAGATCATGAAGATGAGTCCGACTGCAGCCATGCAGAGGTTAACCAGCAGATTGGTTACAGTGGCGGAAGCTTCGCTGCCGGAACCGATCAGCGCGGACTGAAGATAGGGAATCGCATAGGATGCAAGGCCCATGAATGTGTAATAAATTCCAAGGTTTCTGCCCTTGTTGCCTGGATGGAATTCCTGCATGAGTGAAACACCGCACTGCAGGGCGCCGCCGGCGGCAAAAAGACCAATCATAAAAGTGGCGACGTAAACCATGGAAGGAATGCGGACAGTACAAACCAGGGCATAGCCGAGAACGGAGCCTGTCAGGTCAATGAGCAGAACCTTCAAAGTGCGCCAACGAAGTTTTGCCATAAAAAAGCCCCAGACAACGACGGCAATCAGAGAACCGGCGGTGTAGATGCTGGTCAGACCGGCGGCGCTCATATCGCTCATGCCAACAACAACTTTTCCGAATGCTTTGATGTATTGCTGTGCGGAATACATGGTAGCCATGGCGATAAAGCCGTACAGAGCGCAGCCGACGACGACAAATTTCGGGGGATGGCAGATAAAGCGGGCGGCAGCCCGTTTTGCGTCGGCGTCGAGAACATGTTTCTTTTCCGCAAGCTCTTTCTCATAAGCGGCTTTAACCGCCGGATCGGTTTTGCGTCGCTTCATTTCCTCGTCGTAGGAGTACGGAGCGATCATTGCAATTACAAAGGTAATAATGGACATCACAAGCGGAATAATGATTCCTACTTGCCAGTTGCCGGAATTTGTCAGAGAAACGACCATCAGCGGATAAATCAGGCCTGAAACGGAGATGAATCCTTTAATCAGGATCAGAGCAGTGCCGGGGGCCTTAATCCAGCTTTCCTGCACGGCCGGATAGCTGGCACCGTCAAAGCTGGAAGTCGCCGCGCCCAAGCCAAAGGCACAGGCATTTGCAACTACGACGCTGGATGTAGTTAACAAACCTAGAAAGCTGGCAACATAGACCACAGCGCCTAATGCGATCATCGGTTTACGGCCGATCTTGTCGGAGATTTCACCGCAGATCCACACGGTCACAAATTTGCCGAGGCCGGTAAAGGCGATGGCTGCACTGACTGCCGCCGCTCCGGCTTTGGGATCGGTTAATCCCCACTGAGTATAAAATGAAACTTTGTTTTGACTCAAAATAAGTGCTTGAATTCCTTGGGTAAAATAGGCCATATAAACAGCCGCTAAAACCCATATGTATTTTTTTGCTTTCACGTTCGCTATACTCCTCTATTAAGATAATGAAAGGAAATTGCTGCTTTTGGGGAGTTTATTTCAATGACTTTTTGCCTCCCACAGCGCCTTCTGTCAGGTAGGTCTTGATTTCGCTTTCGCCGTATCCGAGTTCCTTCATTACTTCCACGGTATCCGTTCCCTGTGCAGAAGAGACTTTATAGTTTGGTTCGGCATAAGAGCCGAATTTGACCGGATTGGTGGCAATGCAGCGCTCACCGGATGGGCAGTCAAGCTTGGTCATAACGCCGTTAGCCCACACCTGTTCGTCCTCGTACATGTCAAGCGGTTCATAACATGCTTCACAGGGAACATCGTTTTCCTTGAAAATCTTTAAAATTTCGTTACGGGTAAATTTGCCGATCGCTTCGTCAAAAATCTTTACAACCTCTGCGTTTTTATGCAGCGCATTCATGTGGTCGCAGTTTGAATAGTCCGAATGGTCGACAAGGTCCTCGCGGCCGATCAGGCGCATGACTTTGTTGTAATCCCGGTCGTATTCCGGTGCACACATGGCGATCAGTTTGTCGTCTTTGGTACGGTAAACGTTGTTGGTGGGGCAGATGACCTCAAAACGGCTCTTGGGATATTGGTTGCCGTACTGAGCGGAAACAACGGCGGTGCTTAACATAAAAACGGCTGCGTGGTGCAGGCTTACTGTAATCTTATCGCCCAGACCAGTGCGGGTTCGGTTAAACAGTGCGGTACTGATACCGGAAGCTACGCACATGGAAACCTGAAAA
This sequence comes from Oscillospiraceae bacterium, assembly GCA_022650485.1. GTDB lineage: Bacteria > Bacillota > Clostridia > Oscillospirales > Acutalibacteraceae > Caproicibacter. The sequence continues at coordinate 31,290 of JALCPP010000002.1, forward strand.
TCACCATAGCCGTTGGTGGGAATCATGGGGGCATCGCCCTTGTTTACGGTGGTACCGAAAACGCCGCCGCGGGCCATGTAACAGGTCACATCAAATCCGGCAGAATCTTTTTCAGGCCCCTTTTCACCATATCCGAGACACTGTGCCCAGATGAGCTTGGGGTATTTTTGGCGCAGAGTTTCATAGTCAAGACCCAGTTTTATGAGAGATTTGGTCCGGATATTTGTAATGAATACATCGGCATCCGAAAGGAGCTTGTGCATGACTTCAAGGCCGTCTTTATTTTTTAAATTCAGGGTGACGAAGCGTTTGTTCATATTGGACATGTCAAATCCGAGGTTTTCATTGTCCTCGTAGGGCATTCCAAACACCGCACCCTGCGTGCGGCCAGGGTCACCTTTGGGCGATTCAACCTTAATGACGTCTGCGCCCCACTCCCCAAGTATTCGGGCCGTGGTTGGCGCAGCCAGAAACGTAGTCAAATCAACGACTTTGATCCCTTCCAAAGGTTTCAATGGAATCACTTTCTTTCTTTAAGCTTTGTGCGCTGAAATTTTATTTTCTGGCGCGGCGATCATTCCAATAAAGAAATTCAGACAGTCTGATATCCGTTGTCTTTGTAAGAGATTACGCCGTTGGTCTTTTCTAATCCACGGAATGCAGTCAGACGCTGAACTGTGCGGGGGCCTTCTTCCAGCCACATGGCGCGGCAGTCTCTATACATACGTTCGGTGGGACCGTATTCGCAGTCCTCAAAGTAACCCAGACCGCCGAAAATCTCCAGCATTGCGTCGGAAACCATCTTTACCGTGTTAATGCTGTGCAGTTTGCACATGGAGGCTTTCATTTCAATGTCGCGTCCGGCTTCATAATCTTCCGCAAAATCATAAATCATCAAGCGCAGGGCGTGAATCTGAGTTCCCATATCTGCAATGGTTTGCTGAATCGCCTGACGTTTGACTAGGGGCTTGCCAAATGTTACGCGGTCTTTTGCGCGTTGAATTGTCATTTCGAGCATTCTTTGTGCCATGCCCAAATTGCTGACGGCGATATGCGCACGGGAAACTGCCAGCGAGTGCATTGCAATTTCAAGGCCCATGCCCTCTTTGCCCAGTAGGTATTTTTTGTGTACGCGCATATTGGTAAAGCGCAGTCCGGCATGGCCGGCACCGCGGCAGCCCATCATGTGCGGCATGGGGACAATTTCATAGCCGGGAGTATGTACATCCACAAAAAACGCGGACAGGCGGCTGTCTTTGTTTGAGTTCGGGTCAGTACTTACAATCAGGTAGGTGAAATCGGAGCAATCTGTGTGGGAGATCAGGTACTTTTCACCGTTGATGACATAGTAGTCACCATCTTTGACCGCGGTGGTGTGAATATCGGCGCCAGTGCCGCCGGTCTTTTCGGTCAATGCAAAGTTGGAATAGATTGTCTTATCCTGAAACTTGTTCATGTATTTGGCTTTCAGTTCATCACTGCCAAAGTCATCTAGAATACGCCAGTCAAGGTCAGCTGCGTGATGAAGATGCATGCGCATACCACCAGGACCGCGGGAGAATTCTTCCTGAACCATCAGAATCTGTTTTTCGGTCAGTCCAAACCCGCCGTATTGTTCCGGCAGGGCAAAGCGATAAAGGTCATTTTGAATGGCAAGGTCATAAAATTCCTGGGGGAATTTGTTTGTTACCTCGATTTCCTTCTGCATCTCGTCAAACGGGCCTTCAGCCAGTTTGCGGATCTGTTTTAAGTACGCCTGAAATTGCTGATCGTTTAGTTTGCTCATCGTTTTACCTCCTAAAAAATAAAGGACTGTGAAAATTTTGACGATATCGGGGATAGCAAAATTATTGTATATAAACAAGCATAAAGCTTGAATATAATCAACTTGTTTACAGGCTTTCATTGTTTGATAAAGCAGTAACGCTGTCAAAATGCTGGTTATAAATATAACTAAAATGAATTTTTTGTGTATTATATCATCCAGGCTTGATTATATCATCCATCAACTTGGAATACCAATCGGAACATCTTTGGATTTATTGGGAAATGATAGGATGTTTCTATACAGCGCCATTTCTGTTGTTGGGATCAGTCTAAATGTGTTATATTATTGACAAAGATAACTGGACCAGAAAAAGCGTGATTTTAGTGTTCCAATTTGTGCAAATGTTCTATTTATCTTAATTCAAAATAGTACAGAACATGAAGAAAGGATGTTATTTTAAGATGGCTCTTCTTTATACGGAGGAACAGTCCGAATTGATTGCAATGGTTCGTGATATGGCGGAAAGTGCAGTCAAGCCTTATGTTTCAGAGTGTGACGAAAAGGGCGAATGCCCCATTGAATTATTCAAGCCGGCGATTGACATGGGACTGCATATGGCGGAAATTCCAGAAGAATACGGCGGCATGGGTCTCGATTTTGAGACAACCGCAATGCTTTTTGAGGAATTGGCCAAAGTTGATTCCGGTTATGCCGATACGCTTGTCACAAATTTTGTGGCATTTCGCAATGTAATGCTTTATGGAACCGAGGAACAGGCAAAGTATTTTGCAGACGTGCTTGCTGCAGGAAAGTTTGCCTGCTTTGCAATTACGGAGTCCGGGGCCGGTTCCGATGCAGGGACTCTGCGTTCTACTGCAACAAAAGACGGCGATGATTATATTTTGAATGGAACAAAAACTTTTGCTACAAACGGGGCATGCGCTTCTCTGTATGTTAGCTTTTTTAATACCGAAGAAGGCATTACTGCATTTCTGATTGATCGGGATACTCCCGGATTTTCGGTGGGTTCTCATGAGAAAAAGATGGGTTTCCGTCTTTCTAATACGACGGAATTGATTTTTGATGATGTGCGGGTTCCCGCAAAAAACATTGTTGGGGAAAAGGGAAAGGGTTTAAAAGTTGCTCTTGGTGCTTTGAACATTTCCCGCGCTTTCGTTGCCACACTGGCCGTAGGGATCATGCAGCGCGCTTTGGATGAATCTGTGGCCTATGCAAAACAGCGTGTACAGTTTGGAAAGCCAATTATCAAATTTCAAATGGTTCAGTCGATGCTGGCAGATATGGCGATTAAGACCGAGGCGTCTCGTGTCTTAGTCAACAACACGATGCGCCTTTTGGATCAGGATGAGCACCGTAATCTGCGCATGGAGGGGTCTATCACCAAGACGTTTGTAACCGATGCTGCGCAGGAGGTTACGTCTAATGCGGTTCAGATCTTTGGGGGCTACGGTTATAGCCGTGAGTATCCGGTGGAAAAACTGATGAGGGATGCAAAGATTTTTCAGATTTTTGAGGGAACAAACCAGATCCAGCGCATGACAATTGCAAAAATGCTGGAAAAGCAGTGAATCAAATATCAATTTACTATTTAGACTTTGTATGATTAAATATCTGAAAATATAGGAGATGCCAATTCCATGAAAGGTAGTACATATCCAGCGCTGTTTTCCCCTTTAAAAATAAAAAACTTGACGATTAAGAATCGTACTGTTATGATGCCAATGGGAACAAATTTTGCCTGTGTAGATGGCTCAATCAGCCGTGAACACATGCGTTATTATATTCAGCGGGCCAAAGGGGGAACCGGGCTGATTATCGTGGAAAATGTCAACGTTTCTTTTCCTGTGGGTTCCAACGGAACAACACAGCTCCGCATGGATCAGGACCGTTTCATTCCACGTTTTTTTGAATTGTGTGAAGCCCTTCATGCCGAGGGGTGCAGTGTTTCTGTTCAGCTTAACCACGCGGGTGCTTCCGCACGTTCGTCACGGATCGGGGTGCAGCCCGTTTCTGCGTCGAATCACCCCAGCAAAAGAGGAAGCGAAATACCGCGGCCCCTGACTGCTGAAGAGATTCACGGAATTGTGAAGGATTTTGGCGCGGCAGCGAAACGGGCGCAGAATGCAGGATTCGACAGTGTCGAGATCCATGCCGGCCACTCTTATCTGCTGAGTCAGTTTCTCTCCCCTACCACCAATGACCGCACGGACCAGTATGGTGGCTCTGCTGAAAATCGTGCCCGCTTCCTCTGTGAGGTCGCACAAGAAGTGCGCAGTCAGGTTGGACCGAAATTTCCAATTATGCTTCGCCTGTCAGCCGATGAATTTGTTTCCGGCGGGAACACGCTGGAGGATACCCTGGAATATTTGAAGTACGTTGCCGATTTGGTGGATGTCTTTAATGTTTCCTGTGGCTTGAATGATTCCTTGGAGTATCAGATTGATTCATGCTTCCGGCCCGACGGCTGGCGTTCTTACATGGCACGCGCGGTGCGGGAACGCTTTGGAAAGCCTGTAATCACCATGGGAAATATCCGTGATCCGCAGGTGGCTGAAAGTATTCTGGAACGGAAAGACGCGGACCTGATCGGGCTTGGGCGTGCTTTGATTGCAGACCCTGAATGGGCATGGAAAGCACAAAACGGGCAGCTGGAAGAAATTCGCAAATGTATTTCCTGCAATATTGGTTGTGCGGGAAACCGGATTGGAAAGAACCGCCCGCTGCGCTGCACAGTCAATCCTTCGGTGATTGACGGCGAAGCTTATAAAAATCTGAAAGTCATTCGTCCGTGTACCGTTGTTGTGATCGGCGGGGGGACGGCAGGACTGGAAGCCGCATGCACGGCGGCAGAAGTTGGCTGCACTGTGTCCCTTTTGGAACAGTCTGACCATCTTGGCGGGCACACCACGGATTTGATCCGGTTGCCGGATAAGGCGCGAATGGGAGATTTCACAAAATATCTGGTTCACCGGGCTTCCAAGCTTGAAAATCTGACGGTTCTTCTCAACACGCCGGGCAGTGTCGACAAAATTCGCGAATTGAAGCCGGATATTATTGTCAATGCAACCGGTTCCGTTCCGGTTCTGCCGAATATTCCGGGCTTGAGAGACGTGACCGATCAGGAAGGCAGCCCTGTCCGGACGGTGTTTTCCATGATCAGCCATGTGGACAGTTACCCGTCTGATATGACGGGTAAAAAGGTCGTCGTTGCCGGCGGCGGTGCGGTCGGGCTGGATATGATGGAATTTTTTGCAACCCGTGGTGCCGAGGTAACGGTCATAGAACTGCTGCCGGCTTTAGGCAATGATCTTGATCCGATCACGAAGGTATGCGACGCAAATTTGATGAAAAAACATAAAGTACGGCAGCTGACCGGAACCCGGCTTTTGGAAGTGCAGAAAACGCAGTTCCTTGTCGAGGCGGATGGAAAGCAGGTTGCGCTTCCGCTGGATTATGGCTTCATTTGCCTGGGAATGCGCCCGTTTGCACCGGCGCTGGAAGAAATTAATTCCGAATTTGCAGGCGCTGCAGAAATTCTTAATATTGGAGACAGCTTAAAAGCCGGTCAGATTATTAGCGGCGTGCGGAGCGGACGAAATATCCTGCGGACTTTGAGACGCTTCGGATTTTTGATTTCGGACTGTGTTTGATTCAGTGTCATTGTACAAGAGTTGCAGACAGGCTTTCAGCAGGTAAACGCGCGGTCGGAAAGCGACGCCGTTTCCCTGCTTGCCGGGGTGAAAACGGCTGCAATAAAATATATAAAACGTTTCTATAAAAAACAATTTTCCTCATTGCAGAATTTGAAAAAGGAGGGAGCCATGTGGAAAATAGGGAAATAGAAGAGAATGCTTCAGAACAGGAAAAAGAAAGAGTCGCAGTTCAACCGGAAGATCAGAATACAGTCAAGCGTGCTCCAGGCGAAGTCTGGTTTTTAGGGCTGTTGTTTTTGATAACGTTGGTGCTGTTTATTGAATCCCGGAAGCTGAAAGGTATTTTTACCGGATTTACGAATCCGGGTTCACTGCCTCAAATTTTTATTTTAGTATTGTTTTTACTTATTATTTTGGAATTGTTTAAAACGTTGTTCCGCGAAAAATTCGTTGAAAGCAGACTGAAAAAGGCTTTGGGGTACCTGATTTCCCGTGACGTGGTTTCCCTTTTAATTATGGTAGTGGCTTATGTAATATTGCTGCCGTTTGCACACTTTATCGTTACGTCTTCCCTTTTCTTATTTGGCACGATGTATCTGCTTGACCGCCAAAAACCGATTCAGAAAATCCTGGTTTCTGCCGGAGTGATAGCGGCTATCCAACTGATTTTTCATTCTCTTATGCAGGTCGTTCTGCCTTAATCACAGAAAGGAGCAATACATCTATGGCGTCTTTATTTTCGGGTTATTTTGCAGGATTTAGCAGTTTTTTTACACCATATACATCCATTACGATGATTCTCTGGATTGCGGTAGGTGTTTTTTTAGGAATCTATCTTGGCGCAATTCCAGGCCTTTCCGTGACGATGGCGGTCTCCCTGCTCATTTCTTTTACGTTTTCATGGGATACATATCCGGCTCTCGCGCTGATGATCGGCGTTTTTACCGGCGGAGTTTATGGCGGAAGCCGTGCGGCGGTTCTTCTGAATATTCCGGGCGCTCCTGCGGCGGTGGCAACGACATTTGACGGCTATCCGCTGGCAAAAAAAGGTGAGGCCGGGATTGCAATGGGACTGAGCACCACGGAGTCAGTGATAGGTGGTTTTGTTGGTCTGCTGTGTCTTATGCTGTTTTCACCGCTGATCGGGCGGCTTGCCGTCAATTTTTCAGCCCGGGACTACTTGCTGTTGGCAATCATGGCACTATTTCTGGTGGGTTCCCTGTCGAAAGGTTCGCTGTCAAAGGCTTTAATTACAGCTTTTTTGGGCGTGGTAGTCGGTATGATCGGGATGGACCCCGTTACCGCGCAGCCAAGGCTGACGTTTGGGATTCCGAATCTGTTGGCAGGTGTTAATTTCGTTGTAGTCATGATTGGTTTATTTGGCATGTCTGAGGCTCTGTATCAGCTGCACTATTGCATGAAACCGGTCAAACAGAAAGTTCAGAAAATTTTGCCAAGTTGGAGCATTATTAAGGAAAATTTACCTTTGGCACTGCGCAGCTCTCTGCTTGGAATGATAGTGGGCGCGCTTCCCGGAACGGGAGGGGATATTGCATCCCTCATTGCATATGACCACGCAAAGCGCGTTGTAAAAAATCCAAACCGGCCCTTCGGGGAAGGAGCCTATGCTGGTGTAATTGCCCCGGAAAGCGCAAATAACGCAGCAATCGGAGGTTCTTTTATTCCCATGATGACCCTGGGAATTCCCGGCGATTCGGTTACGGCAATTCTGATTGGAGCCCTGACAATTCATGGAATTCGACCGGGCCCGCTGCTGATGAATGATCAGCCGCAGTTTTTCTGGATGATCGTCGGCTCGCTGATGCTGGCCAATTGCTTTTTGCTGATTTTTGGACTGACAGGAATCCGGATGTTCTGTAAGGTGGTTGAAGTACCCAAACATATTATCATCCCTGTGATTGTAGTTCTGTCTATTATTGGAAGTTATTCGATCAATAACAGTGTCATGGATATCTATTTAATGTTTTTCTTTGGAATACTCGGTTACCTTTTTAAAATGCATGATTTTCCTGTTGCCACCATGGTTCTTGGAATTATCCTTTCCGGTATTCTTGATACCAACTGGCGCAGGGCTATGAATATTGCCCATAATCATTTTGGGGAATTTATATCGGGATTCTTCACTCATCCAATTTCGTTGCTTCTGCTGCTTTTAATTATCTTTGTGGCCATTCCCAAAAGCAAGAAGCAGAAAATTGCTTCCCTGTTTCACCGAAAGAGCGGAGCAGAAGCATAAAAGGAAGCAAGACGCAGTGTGTTTTGTGTTCCTGATTTCGTGGACAAAGAATTAGGGGGGATTCAATAATGAAAAAGTTATTATCCATAGTGATGGCATCGTTAATAAGCCTTGTGATAGCTACGGGCTGTAACAATACGGCTTCCGACAGTAGTTCTTACCCCAGCAAAAGCATTAACGGATATATTGCGTGGGCCGCCGGCGGCGGCACCGACAATGTGATGCGCACAATTTGTCCTTTGGCACAGAAAGACCTTGGTTCTACTATTGTTTTGACCAATAAAACAGGTGGAACCGGTTCTATTGCAACCAAGTATGTGTATAGCCAGCCTGCCGACGGATACAGCCTGCTGCTGAATGCTGAAAACCCGCCCCTCTATAAGCTGCTGGGTTTGGGTACCATCGATTATGATAACTATATCCCTGTTCTTGTCATGGCTAAAAACGTGGGAATTCTGGTTGTTCCGGCGGACTCAAAATATAATTCCTATCAGGATTTAGTTGACGATGCAAAGGCTCATCCGGGCAAATTGAATATTGCTACCACCGGAGTGGGCGGTCTGCCATATAGCTGCTTTGCTCTTACTTGTATGGTAGAAGGAATTGATTACAACGCCATTACCTATGACGGAGACGGAACGCTGCAGCCCGCATTAATCAGCGGAGAGGTGGATGCCTCTGTGGTTGCGCAGTCTGCGGCCATTCAGTATATCGCCACTGGAAAGATGAAAGCTCTTGGCGTTTATTCCGGCGAACGCTGTGAAAATAAAGAACTTGCTGATGTTCCTTCCCTGGAAGAGTGCAACAGTGCGTACGAAGGCATGCTGGATGACTGGGGGCCTTTTTACGGCGCATTTGTCAAAAAGGGTACGCCGGATCATGTGGTAAAAACGCTTCAGGATGCTTTCTATAAAGCATATCAAACCGATACTTTCCAAAAATTCTGTGAGAATCTCAGCTTGCAGCCTTTGGGATACACTGGTGATCAGGCGCAGTCGTTCATTAAAAAGTGGCAGTCCATAACTTGCTGGACCCTGTACCGTGCGGGTGCTACATCAATATCCCCGGCAGATCTCGATATTCCGGAGCCCTGATGCCGGGGAATGCCATAGCGCGGGTGATCTGTTTCATCATTTGATTTTTATAGGGATATCCCGCGATAAGGCCGGGGATATCCCTTCTTTTTTTAGAGAGGGATGCCCATCGGTATACCTTTGAAAATATAGGGGAGAAAGCGGGCAACAATGCAACATGATTACCAAGGTGTTTGAAAGAATTTATTCTATTCCAATCAGGCTTCCCCATAATCCACTGAGGAACTTGAACTGCTATTTTATCCGTGGATGGGGCAGGCACGGCAAGAATCTGCTGATCGACACCGGCTTTAACATGCCGGAGTGCCGCGAGGATTTGCGAAAAGGGCTTTCGGAGCTGAATGCGGATCTTACGAAAACGGATCTTTTCTTAACGCATCTGCATGCCGACCATACGGGGCTTGCGGCGGAGCTGGAGGCTGCCGGTGCTCATATCCTGATGGGAGAAACAGATTTTGCCATGCTGAGAAAATACAAATATGACGGACCATGGCGTAAATGTTTTCCAGAGTACCTCGGGCTGGGTGCTTCTGAGCAGGAGATGGAGCTCATGATGGCCAGCACGCCTGCCCGGAAATATATCTCTTCCCCTTTTCATGCAGAATTGGTTCAAAACGGCGATTCGCTTTTTTATGGGGGGTACCACCTTACCTGCGTTGCTGCACCGGGCCACACGCCAGGTCATATTTGTTTGTATGATGCTGCGGATCGTCTGATGTTTCTGGGGGACCATGTCCTTTTTGACATTACCCCAAATGTTACCGTTTGGCCGGAAGTGAAGGACAGCTTGGGGGACTATCTGAACAGCCTGCGGAAGATGGAAGCTTATGATGTTGAAATTCCTCTTCCTGCCCATCGTACAACCAACGGGATTTCCATGGGTACACGCGTAAACGAGCTTTTGGTGCACCACGAGAGACGATTGGGGGAATCCTATGCCCTCTTGTGCCGTCAGCCGCGGCAGACCTGCTATCAAATTGCGGCTCAGATGACGTGGAAAATCAGGGCGGATGACTGGTCTCAATTTCCGCCCGGACAAAAGATATTTGCCTTGGGAGAGACAAAATCTCATTTAGACCACCTTGTTTGTAGCGGAAAAGCCCGGTGTGAACGGAGCCCGGACGGGAACTGGCGGTATTCCGCTGTACAAAGGGATGCATGGGACCGTTGAGTGCACTGACTTTTGCTTATTAAAATCAAGGGATATACTCCGAATTTCGGAGTATATCCCTTTTCCCTTTTATTAGCAATTTCGGTACTGCCAGGTTCTGAACCGGGTCATGGAAGGATAAAATAGTACCGGAAGGTTTGGTAAGCTGACTTTCATTGGATAACATAACAGAAGGCACAACGATATTTCCACTTTTCAGTATCATAGATTTTGTCTATATCAGGCCATAAAATTTTTAAGTTAGCTATGGCTTCACTTTTGTGATATCCTGTTTTTAATAGAAATGACCGGGACGTAAGGATAAGGAGATGCCGCAATGAAAACGTCTGTCATCGGATTCCCAAGGATTGGGTCAAACCGGCAGTTAAAGGCTGCCACAGAAGGATATTTTAAAAATAAAACAACATTGGAAGAATTGCTGCAAACGGGCAAAGAACTGCGGAAAGCGCACTGGCTTGCCCAAAAGGCCAGCGGCATTGACTTGATTCCATCCAATGATTTTTCTTTTTATGACGGGATGCTGGACACTGCCGTGATGCTGAATGTGGTTCCACAGCGTTATCAGGAGCTGAAACTGTCCGGTCCCGCCGAATATTTTGCCATGGCAAGGGGCTATCAGGGTGAAAACGGCGACGTAAAAGCCCTGGCGATGAAAAAGTGGTTTAACACAAACTACCATTACCTGGTGCCTGAAATTGAGGATGATGCGCAGATCAGGCTGGCGGGCACAAAGGGATTGGATGAATTTTCAGAAGCGAAAGAAATGGGTATTCTAACCAAACCCGTTGTGATCGGCCCGTTCACTTTTTTAAAGCTCTGCAAGTTTACCGGCAAAAAGAAGGCTGCCGATTTTGCGGAAGACATTAAAAAGGCATATGTTCTGCTGACTGCAAAATTGACGGCGCTGGGTGCCAAATGGATTCAGTTTGACGAACCGGGACTGGTTACGGATTTGACCGAACAGGATCTCGCGTTTTTTAAAAATCTGTATCAAAATATTCTGAGTAAAAAAGGAACGGCTCAAATTCTTTTGCAGACGTATTTTGGCGATATCCGGGACTGCTACGGGGAAGTGACCGCGTTGGACTTTGACGGAATCGGGCTTGACCTGCTGGAGGGGCAGGAAAACCTGGAACTGCTGCAAGAAGAGGGTTTCCCGAAAGACAAAGTCTTATTTGCGGGCTTGGTTAACGGAAAAAATATCTGGCGGAATCATTACGAAAAAACGCTTTCCACGCTGAAAGAACTGAAAAAGGAAGCTCATTCGATTGTTCTCGGCACGTCCTGCTCACTGCTTCATGTGCCGTTCACCGTAGAAAATGAAACCAGGCTCAGCCCCGCACACAAAAAGCACCTGGCGTTTGCCATGGAAAAGTTAACGGAACTTGCCGAACTGAAAAAGCTGGATTGCTGTGAGCGGCCGCTGCAGAAAGACGAATACCGCGCAAACGAAGCCCTGTTTCAGAACGACAGGCATCTTGAAAATACCGCTGTAAAAGAGAAAGTCGCTTCTCTTTCAAAGCAGGATTTTACAAGAACACCCGCTTTTGCACAGCGCGAGAAAATTCAGAAAGAGTACTTTCAGCTTCCGCTTCTGCCAACCACCACCATTGGTTCGTTCCCCCAGACGGCGGACGTGCGGGAAAATCGGTCCGCTTATAAAAGAAGAAAGATTTCAAAACAACAGTATGTTGATTTTAATAAGCAAAAAATCAAGGAATGTATTGAACTGCAGGAAAAAATCGGTTTGGATGTTTTGGTGCACGGTGAATTTGAACGCAACGATATGGTCGAGTATTTCGGCGAAAATCTGGAAGGGTTTCTCTTTACCGAAAAGGCATGGGTGCAGTCCTATGGCACGCGCTGTGTAAAGCCACCGATTATCTGGGGGGATATTTCGCGCCGGAATCCCATTACGGTGGACTATGCGGCTTATGCGCAAAGCCTGACAAAAAAACGGGTGAAGGGAATGCTGACGGGGCCGGTTACTATTTTGAACTGGTCGTTCCCCAGGGAAGATATTCCGCTGAGTGAGTGCGCGTTTCAAATTGCGCTCGCTATCCGCGAAGAAGTGCTTGACCTGGAAGCGCGCGGCATCAAGATTATTCAGATTGACGAAGCGGCCCTGCGGGAAAAGCTGCCGCTGAGAAGGGCGGACTGGCATAAAAAATATCTGGACTGGGCAATCCCGGCGTTCCGGCTGGTTCACAGCGGGGTCAGGCCCGACACGCAGATTCACACGCATATGTGCTACAGCGAATTCGGCGACATCATAGGGGATATTGACCAAATGGATGCGGATGTGATTACGTTTGAGGCTTCGCGTTCCGACCTGAGCATTATCAGCGCGCTTCAGCAGTGCGGATTCCGGACGGAAGTCGGCCCCGGCGTTTACGATATTCATTCGCCACGAGTGCCGGCAGTAAAGGAAATTGTGAATGCACTGCATCAAATGCTGGAGAAAATTCCAAAAGAAAAGCTGTGGGTGAACCCTGACTGCGGCTTGAAAACCAGGGGGTACAAAGAAACCGTGCCAAGCCTGGAACATCTTGTTCAGGCGGCACGGCAGGTCAGAGGAGAAGATTAAATGCACACACGTGACTTCTTTCAAAGGAAAACCGTGTTTTCCTTTGAGGTTTTTCCGCCGAAACCAACTTCTTCCATAGATACCGTTTACCAAACTCTGCGGGAATTAAACGGTCTTTCTCCCGACTTTATCAGTGTGACGTACGGTGCTGTCGGCAGTAAAAACAATGCCACGGTTCAAATCGCTTCCGACATTAAAAACAAATATGGTGCGGAAAGTGTTGCACATCTTCCCTGTATTAACCTGAAAAAGGAAGATGTTCTGGCAACGCTCTCTGACTTAAAGCGGAACGGAATTGAGAATATCCTTGCGCTGCGCGGCGACATTCGGCCGGATGCCGAACCAAAAACCGATTTTAAACACGCGAGCGACCTGATTGCATTTATCAGGGAAAACGGCGAGTTTAACCTGATTGGTGCCTGCTATCCGGAAGGACACCCGGAATCGGGCGGAATTGTGAATGATATTCTCAATTTAAAAAAGAAAGTGGACGCGGGTGCGAATCAGTTGATTTCACAGCTCTTCTTTGACAACAGTTATTTCTATTCTTTTTTGGAACGAGCGAAAATCGCCGGAATTGATGTTCCCATACAGGCCGGAATCATGCCGGTGACAAACAAAAATCAGATTGAACGGATGGTGACGCTCTGCGGGGTGGCCCTTCCGAAAAAATTTGTAAAAGTACTGGAAAAATACGGGGAGAACCCGGCTGCCATGCAGGAGGCGGGAATTGCGTACGCCATCGACCAGATAGTCGACCTGATTGCGCAGGGTGTGGACGGAATTCACCTTTACACGATGAACAATTCCTATGTGGCGAAAAAAATCAGCGATGCGGTGACGAATCTGCTGGCGGATTCTTATTCAATCTCCGGGTAATTCCCAAGGAATGAAAAGCGGGAAAGTTCTTCCGACAGGGCGCAGAGCAGGTCCAGGGTTTTTGCGTCTGCGGAGGACCCGGAAAAGTCCAGGTAAAAATCGTATTCAAAATTGCGGCCTGGAATCGGGCGCGACTCGATTTTGGTCAGATTCAGCCCGGCGGCGGCGAAACGCGCCAAGACCGAATAAAGTGTGCCGGTGCGGTGCGGCAGCGAGAAGCAGAGGCTGATCTTGTTTGCCTTCGGCGCAATCAGCAAGCGGCGCCCGATGGCGATGAACCTTGTACGGTTTCCGTCGCTGTCCTGCACATCCCGGTCCAGAATATTCAGCGAAAACTGAGCGGCCGCATGTTCCGAGCAAAGTGCCGCCGCTCCGTTTTCCTGCGCTGCCAGCGCCGCGGCTTTCGCGGTGCTGGCACATTCTTTATGGGGAAATCCATGCTGCTTTAAGTATCCGGCGCATTGGCGCAGTGCCTGCGGGTGCGAGTAGACAATGCGGATGCTGCCGGAGCTTTTTTCGCGGGAGGCGAGGCAGTGCCGCACCGGAAGGCTTGCGGCTCCCACAATGGAAAAGCGGTATTTTAAAATCAGGTCATACACTTCATTGACGGAGCCCGCCGTGGAATTTTCAACCGGCAGTACGCCCAGGTCGGCGGTTCCGCTTTCAACGGCGGAGAAAATCGAAGGAAAATCGGGGCGGAAGACCGGTTCCGCCTGTGGGTAAAGGCGCGACAGCGCCTCGTGGGAATAGGAGCCCTTTTGACCAAGGCAAGCAACAAAACGTGGCGCTTGCGGCGGGCGCGAAGCGTCCCGCACTGCCCGGCGCAGAGAAGCACCGCTGCCCAGCGCACTGTGTTGAATTTCGCGGCTCATGGCCATTAAACTGGAATACAGGATGCGGGCCTGACCGCCGTGTTGGCCGGCTTTTGCGGAAACATCATCCAGAATTTCCTGTTCGCGTGTTTCGTTAAAAATAGGAAGATTTTTCTTTCCCTTTACCTGCGCAACCTGTTTTGCGCATTCCATTCGGCGCAGGAAGAGGTTCATAATCCCGTCGTCGATTTCGTCAATCTGTTTTCTTAATTCATCCAGTTCCATTTTAACAGCTCCATTTCCCGGCGGGCGGCACCGCCTTTTTTGCGGTTATCTGAGTTCCTGTTTGAACAAAAAGTGGAAGATTTTTTCAGTACAGTCGGTGCCGCCTATGGCAGAAGGTTGATGACGGCAAGGGCGGCGGCAGCTTCGACCGCCGGAACCGCACGCGGCACAATGCACGGATCGTGCCGCCCTTTTACAGTCAGCTGTTCCGGCCGGCCCGTTTTCAGGTTAATGCTTTGCTGGGGCAGCCCAATGGAGGGCGTCGGTTTGAACGCGGCACGGAATACGATGGGCATTCCGGTTGTGATTCCGCCCAGAATCCCGCCCGCACGGTTGCTTTTTGTCTTGACTTTTCCTTCTTGATCGAAAAAGAACGGGTCGTTGTTTTCACTGCCGAACAGTTCGGCGGCGGCAAAACCGGCCCCGAATTCCACACCTTTACAGGCCGGAATGCTGAACAGAATGGAAGAAAACAGCGATTCCGCTCCGCCCGAAAGAGGGCCGCCCGCCCCGGCGGGGAGTCCCGCGACGGCGCATTCCACCACACCGCCCACGCTGTCCGCCTTTTGGCGGGCGGCTTCAATCTCCGCGCGCATGGCGGTTTCTGCTTTTGGGTCAATTGTGGGAAAATACCGGGAGGAAAGCTGATCGAGGAGAGAAACGGGGATATCGGCCGGGCAGAACGGAGGGTCCGTCACACCGTGAACGGACAGAACATGCGCGCCGACCGCAATGCCTTTTCTCCGCAGAATCTGGCGGCAGACGGTCCCGGCAAATACGAGCGGTGCGGTCAGGCGGCCGGAAAAATGCCCGCCGCCGCGCACGTCGTTAAACCCGCCGTAGCGCACATAAGCCGTGTAGTCCGCGTGACCCGGACGTGGCACATTTCGCAGGGATTTGTAGTCGCCGGAGCGTGTGTTGGTGTTTTCAATGACGGCACAGAGCGGGGCGCCGGTCGTTCGGCTTTCCAGCAGGCCGCTGATGATTTTCGGGGTATCCGCTTCTTTTCGCGGGGTGGCGGACGCATCCCTTCCCGGCGCGCGGCGGGCCATTTGGGCGGTGATTTCTTCCGTACTGATTGGTTCGCCGGCGGGAAGCCCCTCCAGTACGGCGCCGATGGCCGGGCCGTGACTTTCCCCGAAAACGGTCAGACGCACCTTATTCCCCCAGCTCATACGCTTTTCCTCCCAGTGTGTTGTAATCCCGAAAAAAATCCGGGTAGCTTTTACAGATACTTTCGGAGTCCGTAATGGTGACTTCTTCGTTGGAAGCCAGCGCGGCGACCGCCATTGCCATGACGATGCGGTGGTCGTTTCTTCCTTCCGCCGTTCCGCCGTGCAGGCATTCCACACCGTCGATGCACAGGCCGTCCTCCGTCTCCCTGATGTGTGCCCCCAGGGCGGAAAGCCCGTCCGCCATGGCAGCGAGCCGATTGCTTTCTTTCAGGCGAAGCCGTTCGGCGTTTCGAATCACGGTGCGGCCCCGTGCCGCCGCCGCGGTAACGGCCAAAATAGGGACAAGGTCCGGAATCTGGGCGGCGTCGATCTCGATTCCGCGCAGTTCACCCGGTTCTGCGGTCAGCACGGAGCCGTTCCAACTCAGGCGCGCGCCGAACCGGCGGAACAGTTCTTCCGCGGTTCGGTCGCCTTGGGCGGAGCCGCGCCGCAGCCCGGAAAGTTCCACTTTCCCGCCAAGAGCGCCGGCTGCGAGAAAGTACGCGGCCTGGGACCAGTCCCGTTCAATGCAGGCAACCGATGGGAGGTATTTCTGGGTTCCCGGTACAGACCACCCGGCCTTGGTGGGGAGAATACGGATGCCGTGTTCTGCCAAAATATTTACCGTCAGGTCTGTGTATCCGGCGGATTCCAGCGGGGAAGTCAGCCGGATTTCACTGTCCCCGTTCAAGAGCGGAAGGGAAAGCATCAGTCCCGTAATGAATTGGGAACTGATGTTTCCCGGCAGAGAGTAAATGCCGGGGCGCAGTTTGCCGGAAACGTGCAGCGGGAGCCCGCCGGTGCTTTTACATGTTGCCCCGTGCAGGGGAAGACAGTTAAGGTAAATGCCGATCGGGCGTTGGGGCAGCCTGCCGTGCCCGGTAAAGGCAGTGGGAATTCCGAGCGCCGCGGCGACCGGAACCAGAAAACGCAGGGTAGAGCCCGATTCCCCGCAGTCAATGTACGCGGAACTTCCGCTTTGCTGCGCGGCACGCAGCGCAGTAAGCGCCGACTTGGTTGCGGCAAGATCGGCGCTGAGGGGTTCGTCTTTTGGAAGCGGGTTTGGCGTTCCTGCAAGAAATGCCCCGATCATGGCGCGGTGCGCCGCGCTTTTTGAAAGGGGAACTCTTACACTGCCGCGCAGTACGGCGGGCGAACACCGCACGCGGCTCATGAAAGCACCTGCATAAACGGACCGAGCTTTTCGTGGGGAAGCGGATGCAGAAAGCTTTCGCCGATTTTTCGAAGCAGGACAAGGCTGATGCTGTTTCCGCGGCTTTTCTTATCCAGACGTGCGGCTTGCGCAATGCGCTGGGGGTCTGATCTATCCGAAACCGGCAGTCCGTATGCCTGAAGCACGCCGGCAATTTTGTCGGCGGTTCCAGGTTCCGTAATGCCGGCCGCTTCGCTGCATCGGCTTATCATGACCATGCCGATTCCCACGGCCTCGCCGTGTGTCAGCCCCTGGTAGCCGTGCAGTTTTTCCAGCGCGTGACCAAAGGTATGCCCGAAATTCAACAGCATTCGGTCTCCGTTGTCCAGCTCGTCGCGTTCTACCAGTTCTCTTTTAATGTTTACACAGCTGGCAATGACCGGTTCAATATCTCTTTTCGCAGTGATATCACCGCGGGCAATCAGGCTGAACAGTGTGTGGTTGCGAATACAGCCGTATTTAATAGCCTCGCCCATGCCGTCGGCAAAAAACAGAGGCGGCAGAGTCCTAAGCGTGTCCGGATCAATCAGTACAAGAGACGGCTGGTGAAACGCGCCGACCAGATTTTTTCCCTCCGGCAGGTCAACCCCTGTCTTTCCGCCCACGGAAGAATCGATCTGTGCAAGCAGGGAGGTGGGAATCTGTAACACACGGATTCCCCTTAAATAGGTTGCGGCGGCAAACCCTGCCATGTCGCCCGTTACGCCGCCGCCAAGCGCGACGACAAAATCGCTCCGGGTCAGTCCCTGTTCTGAAAAAGCGGTGTACATATCCGCAATGACGGACAGGCGTTTGTGTTCTTCCCCGGCGGGGAAGGAAAACACACGGGCCTGAAATCCGGCGGAATTCAGAGAGGAAACCACGCGCTGTGCGTAAGTTTTGCCCACGTTGGAATCGGTGACGACAGCAGCCCTGGTTCCGGGCCCGAAAATCTTTGCGGCTTCTGTTCCCACGCAGTCAAGGCTTCCGCGCTCCATCAGAATTTGATAGGGGGTTTCTGTGTGGACGGTTAAAATCATGTTTCTTCCAGCCTTTCCTTTATCAGCCTGCCTTCCCGCAAAAGGGAACACAGAGTTTCTTCCTCTTGCCGGTCGATCGCGTCGCGAATGTCCTTCAGGTTGGAAATCAGTGTGTCCAGCTCTTTCGTCAGCGCAATGCGGTTGTCGAGAAAAAGTTCGGTCCACATGGTTTCGTTAATGCTCGCCACCCGCGACACGTCGCGGTAGCTTCCTGCGGAAAATCCGGCATGGCCGGGGCACTGCGGACTTTTTACATAGGCACAGGCAATCACATGGGGCAGCTGACTGGTAAACGCGATTTCCCTGTCGTGTTCTTCCGGGGTGGTGACGACGGTGCCGCTGCACCCCAGTTCGGCGGCGACACCGGCCATTTTATGAACCGATTCCTCCGGCGCGCCGCACGGAACCAGCAGATAGCTTGCCCCAAGGAAAAGGTCTGCGTCGCTGTTTGCAAAACCGCCTTTTTCCTTTCCGGCCATCGGGTGTCCTCCCACATAAATCAGGCCGTGTTGTGCCGCAATTTCTGCCAGGTGCGGGCTTAAATAGGATTTGATTCCGCACACGTCGCTGATGATGCAGCCTGTGTGCAGGAAGGAAGCATGTGTCCGCAGAAAGTCAATGTCTGCCTGTGGGTACAGGCACAAAAACAGCAGATCCGCTTTTTTCAGGTCTTCCGGTGTCGCTTTCCGCCGGATTGCCCCGCAGTTCAGTGCGGCGGCAAGTACCTGCGGGCTGCTGTCGATTCCGGTCACGCGGCAGTGACTGTATTTTTGAAACGCCTTTGCGAGCGATCCGCCGATTAATCCCAGACCGACTACGACAATATTGTAATTCATAGGGAAGACGCCTCCTTTGGTGCTTTATTACATTGTAGCATAAAAGTAAAGGCTAATTCAACGACCGCCCAAAAGCCTGTGCCTCCGCTTTTAAATGGGAAGCGGTTTGTTTGAACTGGTTCGGTGTTAAAGACTGCGCCCCGTCCGAAAGGGCATTGGCGGGGTCATTGTGAACCTCGATCATCAGGCCGTCCGCTCCGGCTGCGACGGCGGCCAGTGCCAGCGGTTCCACCAGCCAGGAGTGCCCGGAGGCATGGCTGGGGTCGACAACGACGGGAAGATGAGAGAAGCGCTTTATAATAGGAATAGCGGAAACGTCCAGCGTATTGCGCGTATAGGGCTCAAACGTGCGGATGCCGCGTTCACAGAGGATCACCTGGTTGTTCCCACCTGCCATGATGTACTCGGCGCTCATCAGAAGTTCTTCAATGGTATTTGACAGGCCGCGCTTAAGCAGAATCGGCTTGCGAATTTTGCCCAGTGCTTTCAGCAGTTCGAAATTCTGCATGTTTCGCGCACCGACCTGAATGATGTCTACCCCGCTTTCCAAAAACAGGTCGATGTGCTTTTCGCTCATCAGTTCGGTGACAATCGGCAGCCCGGTTTCCTTTTTTGCTTCCCGCAGAAGCTCAAGCCCTTCGGCTTTCAGCCCCTGAAAGGAATACGGGGATGTGCGCGGCTTAAACGCGCCGCCGCGCAGGAACGCCGCCCCAGCCTGTTTGATTTCACGCGCGATGCCGCAGATCTGTTCTTTGCTTTCCACCGAGCATGGGCCGGCGATCAGGGTGAGCCCGCCGCCGCCGATTTTCTGCCCACCCGGCAGAGTGACCACGGTGTCGTTCGGGTGAAATTTTCGGTTTGCCTTTTTATACGGTTCCTGTACCCGTTTCACACTTTCTACCAGTTTCTGCGCCGCAACGGCATCAATATCAATGGCGGAAGTGTCCCCGATCAGACCGAGCACAGTGCTTTGAGTGCCAACCCACGAATTGACCTTGACTCCGTATTTTCCGTGAAGAAAAAAACAGAAGTCGCGTATTTGCTGCTGTGTGCAGCCGGGTTTCAGTACGATAATCATAATAGTTCCTCCTGGTTCTGACGGACGATGGAACAGCATGCCGCTGAAAAATATCTGATTGCATAAAAAAACAGCGGGGCTGCTGCCAGCTCCGCCGTTGCTTTTTTATCAGGGCAAAGACCGATACTAGAGTAAAGGTCTGCACCTGCCGGCACGAGAAAGCTCACAGTCAGTTTCCGGGTACGCGAAAGTAAACCCATCCGCATAATAATAGCGGGGGTATCCGTAGAACATAAATCGCGCACTAAACAAAAACCGCATGTGGAAATTCCTTTCTCGATTTGTCTTTTTTTGTATCATAATACAGCGTTTGGAATGTGTCAAGTGTTCAAACGCAGCCTTGCAGGGCAAAAAACGAAAAAAAGTTGTTTCTGACGATACATTTATGGAAAATTCAGGAAATCTTACTTGAATTCTTCACCCCATATTGATAGAATATATTTATTACCATGAATTGGAAATTTTCCGGAAGGAAGCACGCAAATGGATAATATGGTTCTGGAACAGCTGATTGACGGCCTTGGCGGCAGCTTATTGTGCTGCCGAAGGGATAGCCGGCTGTCAATCCTTTATGCGAGCGATTCCTTTTACAGTATGATGGGTTTTGCAAAGGGTGAAATCACGGCACTGCTGGGCGAAGGTCCGGCACCCGTGCTGCGGAACAGCCCGCCGATTGACTGGGAACGAATTACGGAAGAAATCATAGAAAAAGGATTTGCAAAACCGGAACTTCGATTAATTAAAAAAGACGGACATCATATTTGGGCTTCTTACCGCGTCAGACTGCAGCAGGATGAGAACGGGGAAGAGTATTTTTGCGGAGTTTTGGAAAATATCACCCTGAGCAGGCGCTCCCGCAGGCAGCAGCTGGAACAGAAACGAGAACTGGAAGCGTTGACGGCAAATGTACCGTGTGGGGTACTGCGCTGCCAGAACGACGAATTCCTGACGCTGAATTTTGCCAGCGAAGGATTCTGCCGTATGTTAGGGTACGGTAGAGAAGAAATTACAGCAATGTTTGACAACCGGTTTATCCAAATGGTCTATGAGAAAGACCGCTCTCTTCTGCTTCGGCGTGAGGTAGGCGGCAAGACATCCGGCGGCGTGACGGAAATGACCTATCGTGTGGTGGGGAAAAACGGGAATTTAATTTGGATTTTGGACAAAAGCCGGCTGCAGGAGGACTGCAACGGAAGAGTCTGGCTGTACAGCGTCTTGCTGGATGTGACGCAGACGCAGAAGGCACAGGAAGAGCTCGCGGTGACGGAAGAACGCTATCACATGCTGCTGGAGCATGCGGCGGACCCGATTATGGACTTTAACCTGAAGACCGGCCAGATTTTTTATTCGCCCACTTTTACGGCCCGGTTTGGTGTTGCAACCCAGAAGGGCGAAACGCTTCTGAAGTATCTTGAGGAAAGCTCTGTTATTTACAGCAGGGACCGGAAGCCTCTCATGGATCAGATGCTCCGCCTGCTGCGGGGGGAAGCGCAGGAAGATGGAGAGTTTCGCCTGCGGGGGGCAAACGGCAGATATATCTGGTGCAATGTACACCCCACGGCTTTTTTTAATGAGCAGGGAGAGGCTACGCGGCTGATCGTGGTTATTTCAGATATTGACCGGCGAAAAAAGGAGTCAATTGCGTTAAGACAGCAGGCGGAGCATGACCTGCTGACCGGGTTGTTTAATCGGGTGACGGCGACAGACCGGATTAACCGCGTGATTCGGGAAAGTAAGCCGGGGGAGCGGCATGCCTTTTTTGTAATTGATATTGACAATTTTAAGCATGTCAACGATCATTTGGGGCATTTAAAGGGTGACGAACTGATTATTCAGACCGCTTCGCGTATACAGCGGTTGTTTCGTGAAAAAGACATCGTGGCCCGTGTCGGAGGAGATGAATTTGTCGTGTTTCTTCGCAGAATTGCTTCGGTGGATATGATTGTGAAGAAGGCGGAAAGCATTGGAGATGCGTTTCGGTGCAGTCTGGCAAATGGCTGCTGCGACCTTTCCGCCAGCATCGGTGTTTCTTTTTATCCTTATGACGGTGCTTCTTACGAAGAACTGTTTCGGAAAGCGGATGCCGCGATGTATGCCGCTAAAAACAGCGGTAAAAATTCCTTCCGCGTTTATACGCGGGAAATCGGGGAACTTACTCAGATGGATGTGGGGGATCGAGTCCCAGGGCCTTGAGAACCAGTTCTGCTGTTTGTGCCGGTGATCCGTCTGCCTCAACGGTGAGTTCCGCGCGATTCTGGTAAATGGGCAGGCGTTCCCGGTAAAGCCGTTCCATGGCCTGCCCACCGTCTTTTTTTTGTAGCAGCGGCCGGGTGAGATCGCCCTTTAGCCTTGCTGTTATTGCAGAAAAGGAAGCGTCAAGCATGATGACGGTGCCGCCGGATTGTAATTCCCGTGCATTTTCCGGATTAATGACGGTGCCGCCGCCCGTTGCAATGACAAGTCCGGTTTGAAGGGAAAGCTCGCGGGAGGCTGCACACTCCAAATTTCGGAAGTGGGGTTCTCCGTATTTAGCGAAGATTGCAGATACTGGACATCCTTCTTTTTTCTCAATCCAACGGTCCATATCGATGAAAGGCCGGTTCATTCGACGGGCAAGCAAACTGCCAATGGTGGTTTTTCCACTGCCCATAAAGCCGCACAGAACGATATTCCCGAATTTTTTCTTTATTTCACAGGCTTCAGCACACAAACGGGAAATTTCTTTTACACTTTTTATGCTTTCCACAGGTTCTTGTGCCGCAATGAAATCAACATCAATTGCAGAGGTATCCCCGATCAGGCCGAGCACGGTAGTGCGGTTACCGGCCCAAGTGTTCACTTTGATGCCATATTCATTTTGAAGAGAATTGCAGAAATCGCTGATTCGCTGTTGGGTGCAGTTGGGTTTCAGTACGATGATCATCACAGTTCCTCCCTCTTCTGACTGACGGGGGCACGCCTGACGCCGCTTTTGCGGGCGAAAGCCCTGAAGACATAAAAACGGCGGGGCTGCTGCCAGCTCCGCCGTTGCTTGTTTTATCAGGTCGAAAGACCGCTTTTATAATAACGGTCTACGCCTGCCGGCACGAAAAAGCTCACAGTCAGTTTTCGGGTACGCGAAAATAAACCCATCCGCAAAATAATAGCGGGGGTATCCGTAAAACATAAATCGTGTACGGAACGAAAACTTCATGGTGAAACTCCTTCCTTCAGTAGCTTTTGTGTTGTATCATAATATAACTTTTGGTCTGTGTCAAGATTTTTCAGGCTGCCACGCCCCAATTTTTGGCAAAATTATGATACGCATTTAAATGATAAATAGAAAAATTGGTATAATATGATAGTTAAAGATATACTTATTTCATTATTATATTCAGTTATTTCTTCAAATGGTATAGTGAAAAGTGTCAAAAAGAAATATGAAAGAAACATGCAATGATTTTTTAATTAATTTTTTTTATTTTTTTACATAGAATTTTTTCAGACGAATTTTCAGCCCGGAGAGTTTTGCTTGAGGGACCTTTCACCAGGGGTTTCTTTTAGATTTCACAATTCCCAAATTTTTTCTTCATTTCCAAATTAGCATCGTCGCACAGAGGGGCGACATCTTCCGCACGGAACTCTGCCCCGGTCCAGATGGTCTGCGCCGCCGCTGCCTGCCAGACCAGCATTGCCATGCCGCCGACTGCGGGAATACCATTTTGTTTTGCAAGGCGGATCAGTCTGGTTTCCTGCGGATTGTAAACGGCGTCAAATACGCAGCCGGAGCGGCGTACCAGTTTTTCATCGGCGGCGCAGGATTGGATATCGGGATACATGCCTGCGGGTGTTGCGTTAATCAGCAGTTCCATGGTTCCGGTAATTTCACTGATTCGGCACGCTTCAGCCTGAGCACCGGGGATGTTTTGGTTTAAATCGGCACACAATGCAACCGCAGAAGGGAAAGAGTGCTCTCTGGCCGCAACCGTAATGGTACATCCGGCAAGCGCTGCTTCAAAGGCGATGGCACGTGCGGCCCCGCCCGCGCCGAGAATGACTGCGCGTCCTTTCAGCGGAATTCCGGCCGCTTGCAGCGACAGGCGGAATCCGTCACCGTCCGTTGTGAAACCGGTTCGTTTTCCGTTTTCAATTTTTACAGTGTTGACAGAGCCGATCATCTGTGCCTTTTGGTCCAGTGCATCCAAATAAGGTATAACGGCACGCTTGTGGGGGATAGTGAAGTTGAATCCGTTCCAATCATTTTGTTCCAGAATAAATTTTCCGAGTGATTCCGGTGCAATATCGAGCGAGCTGTAATGCCCGTTTATGCCGGAAAGGGAAAAAAGACGGGACTGAATGAAAGGAGACATCGTGTGGCCAATCGGATGGCCGACCACCGCAAAATTTAATATTTTCATATGAAACAAACCTCCCGCATAAAAAAATATTGACAAAGCGGAGCATTGCTAATAATATGTGGATAGGCATTCAGAATCCAGGGCTTCGGGTCCCTCACCCTGTGCAATTGTAGCACAGCTGTCATTCTTTTGTCCATACTGGAATTTTGTCTTGCACATGAGTGATTTTTTACGATCTAAGGAGGATAAAACATGGTTTTTGAAAAGGTAAAGGCGATTTTAAGCGAGCAGTTTGACGTTGAGGAAGAGAAGATTACGACGGAAACAAACATCGCCGATGATCTTGGGGCGGATTCTCTGGACGTTGTCGATCTTTTGATGTCGATTGAAGATGAATTCGAAATCGAGATTCCGGATGAAGAAGTTGAAAATCTTAAAACGGTCGGAGAACTGGTAAAATACATTGAAGAACACATCTGAACCGGTCAAATGATCCGCTGTGCGCCGCATGGCGGATCATTTGTATTTTGGCGGGACGGCGCTTTCTTGAAAAGACCGGCGGCATTTGCTATAATGTTTCCATAGAAACAGCATGGAACAGATTTTGGGGGACGGACCAAATCATCATTGGGGGGTGATGCGGTCCGGCTTCGTTTGACCAGAGCGATCCCGAACCGGGTAGCTTCGGATTTAAAAATAAAGGGGAAACGACAATGGCGGAACAGAAGAAGCTGGTGGAGGCAATTACTCCGATGGAGGAGGACTTTGCCCAGTGGTACACGGACATTGTGAAAAAGGCTGAATTGATGGATTATTCCAGTGTGCGGGGCTGTATGGTGATTGAGCCGTACGGATGGGCCATCTGGGAAAACATTCGGAATTTTCTGGATGCCCGCCTGAAAGAGCTGGGGCACGAAAATGTTTCCATGCCTCTGTTCATTCCGGAAAGCCTTTTAAATAAGGAAAAGGACCACGTGCAGGGGTTTGCGCCGGAAGTTGCATGGGTGACGATGGGCGGCAACGAAAAGCTGCAGGAACGCCTGTGTGTCCGCCCGACTTCTGAAACTCTGTTTTGTGAGCATTATGCCCGCGTGATTCATTCGTGGCGGGATCTGCCAAAGCTGTACAATCAGTGGTGTTCCGTGGTGCGCTGGGAAAAGACAACCCGCCCGTTCCTGCGTTCGGTGGAATTCCATTGGCAGGAAGGTCACACCATGCACGAAACGGCGGAGGAAGCGAAGAAGGAAACCCGCCGGATTCTGGAACTATACGCGGAGTTCTGTGAAAATCAGCTTGCCATGCCGGTTTTGCGCGGCCAAAAGACCGAAAGTGAAAAATTTGCCGGTGCGGAGGCTACTCTGACGATTGAAGCGATGATGCACGACGGAAAAGCGCTTCAGTCCGGAACCAGCCATTATTTCGGCGACGGATTTGCCAAAGCGTTCAATGTGACATTCCAGGGCAGGGACAATTCCATTTGCCATCCGTTCCAGACTTCGTGGGGAATGAGCACCCGTATCGTCGGCGGCATTATTATGACGCACGGGGATGACAGCGGTCTGGTCCTGCCGCCGGCGATTGCTCCGGTTCAGGTCATCATTGTTCCGATTGCACAGCATAAGGCCGGGGTGCTGGAAAAGGCGGCCGAGCTTCAGAAGAGATTGAACGAACAGTTCCGCGTCAAGACGGATGATTCAG
The DNA here is from genome assembly GCA_022650485.1 of Oscillospiraceae bacterium. Lineage (GTDB taxonomy): Bacteria > Bacillota > Clostridia > Oscillospirales > Acutalibacteraceae > Caproicibacter. The sequence continues at coordinate 57,212 of JALCPP010000002.1, forward strand.
ATCATGCGCCGGGCTGGAAGTTCTCCCAGTATGAGATGAAGGGCGTGCCGCTGCGGCTTGAAATCGGGCCGAAGGATATCGCGAAAAACCAGTGTGTATTGGTTCGCCGCACCGACCGTGAAAAGGTCTTTGTTCCGCTGGATCATTTGGAAGCCGCCATTGCGGAGCAGCTGGAAAAGGTGCGCAGCGATATGTATGAAAAAGCACTGAAGAACCGTGAGAATAAGACCAGTGAAGCAAAATCGCTTGCTGAAATGAAGGAAATTGCCGACAGCAAGCCCGGATTCATCAAGGCCATGTGGTGCGGTGACCCCGCGTGCGAGGAAAAGCTCAAGGAAGTCGCGGGGGTTTCTTCCCGCTGTATCCCGTTTGGGCACGAGCATGAATCCGGCACCTGCGTCTGCTGTGGAAAGCCGGCGGAAAAGCTGGTGTACTGGGGCAAAGCCTATTAAAAATTTTCTGCTATACAGCATAAAAACAGCCGCGGAGAAAATTCCGCGGCTGTTCTGCTTTTCCGGACACGATGCAAAAAGGATGTGACTATCTTCAATAATCTGCAAAATACGTTTGAGGAAGAGAAAAAAAGACGCAAAGCGGCGCTTTTTGGCGACGCGGCGGGCGCGAAAACGGATTGTTCACAGTTTTGTGATAAATTTGCAAAAATTTGTTACTTGAATCTCCCAATGATTACGTGTAAAATAATAGCACAATAATATAGAAAAGAATTCCTGACGCTTTTTCTACGATTTTGCCGTTGTACGGGTGTCTATGATTTCAACATAATTGGGAGTGCAAATTAATTCTTATGAAAAAACTATTGATTGTTCTTTTGGCGTGTGCCATGATGCTGTCCACTGCTGCCTGCCATGGCGGCGATTCCTCTTCGAAAACTTCTTCCGGCGCGGCTGCTTCTTCCGGCGGAACCACATCCGCAGGGGGTGGCGCGGTGTCCGGCGGGGCAAATGCCGGCAGTGCGGCGTCCGGGGTGACGGTATCCGGAGCGGCTTCCAAAGTGCCGGTCGTCGTTAAGAAATCGACTTATATTGTTAAGACGGTGAAGTATGAGTACAAAGAAAACAACCGTAATTACCGCGCGTCGTATCCTCAGCTTTCTTCCGACAGCGTCAACTGCGACGCCGTGAATGCTTTGCTGAAAAACACGGCGCTCCAGACTATGAATTCCCTCGGTACGGCAAAAGCCGCAGATACCGTTACGGTGAAAGTTTCCGATCACGTTGCCTGCCAGAAGGATGACTTTATCAGTGTAACCTTTCGTGAAACGGTGGACAAGTCCGGTGAAAGCGAGAAGGTTTCCTATTTGAGATCGGTCAACTACGACCTGAAAAACCAGAAAGCGGTTTCTGCGTCCGACATGGTTCAGAAAAACAGTGCGATGCTGACCGCTCTGCAAAATGCCGTAAAGGATCAGATGTCGGACAAAAAGGCGGCGAAGTACCCCACGGCGGTTCTTCAGTCAGGAATGAAGAACTGCAGCGTCTATTTTAAGGATGACAGGATGGGAATCAGCATTCCGGTTTCCCATGAACTGGGCGACCATGAGGAACTGATTGTGGATTACGACCAGACCGCCGGCTTCAGGACCGGCAATGCGGCCTGGAACTATTTCATTAAAAAATAAGCGGCTTTTGGGCGGAGAATTCAATTTCCTCCGCCCGATAAATTTTTTCAAAAACCAGGAATAAATTTCCTCGTACAAAGGCAAAATAATTGTTGCAAAACACTTGTTAATGTGGTATTATAATGAGGCACGACTGCGACAGATATGCGTTGAAGCGGGAGGTTGCGGTGCAATATGCACCGGTTTTTCCGTGGAGTATGTCCGATTTTAAACCGGGCGACTAATATGTGAGCATGCGGAAGGTTCCGCTCTGCGGCCTTTTTGTGCTCAGACGTTTTGAACCTGCACCCGGATTTCGCCTGTAATTTGAAATCCGGTTTTTCATTTAGAAATAAAGAAACACCCGGCACGGTGTTCAGGTTTTAAAGCGCCGCCCGCCAACTACGACAAGGAGGCGATTTTCCAGTGGCAGTCAAGGAGAAAATCAGAATCAGAATTAAAGGGTACGACCATCAGCTGGTGGACCAGTCCGCCGACAAGATTGTTGCGACGGCAAAGCGCACAGGCGCAAGAGTTTCCGGGCCTGTTCCGCTGCCGACCGAAAAGCGGATCATCACGATTCTGCGCGCTGTCCATAAGTACAAGGACAGCCGTGAACAGTTCGAGATGAGAACCCACAAGAGGCTGATCGACATTCTGCGGCCGTCCAACAAGACGGTTGAGGCTATGATGAGTCTCGAGCTCCCCGCGGGCGTTGAAGTTGAAATTAAACTTTAACCAACCGGCGGCCGGGGTCAAGTTGGTTTAACAGCCAACCAATAACCTGCACAGGAGGTAGAAAAGAATGAAAAAAGGGATTATCGGCAAAAAGATCGGCATGACGCAGATCTTTGACGAACAGGGTAAAGTCGTCCCTGTAACGGTTGTAGAAGCCGGCCCCTGCGTGATTGCGCAGAAAAAGACAGTGGAAAACGACGGCTATGCGAGTGTTCAGATGGGTTACGGTGATCTGAAAGCCGCAAAGGTGACAAAACCGATGAAAGGTCATTTCGCAAAAGCGGATGTGGCCCCGAAGAAAACACTGCATGAGTTCCGTTTTGACGATCCGGAAACCTATAAGGTCGGCGATCTGATTAAGGCGGACGTGTTTGAAGCCGGAGACAGAATTGATGTTACCGGTACAAGCAAAGGTAAAGGATGGGCCGGCGTTATCAAGCGTTGGAACTTCCAGCGTTTGAAGGAAAGTCACGGCACAGGGCCGAATGCCCGCCACGGCGGCTCCAACGGCGCGTGCTCGACTCCGTCCAGAGTTTTGCCCGGCATGAAAATGGCCGGCCACCTTGGCGCGGAGCAGGTAACGGTGCAGAATCTGACTGTTGCCAAAGTGGACGCTGAAAACAACCTGATCGCCATCCGGGGCGCGGTTCCCGGTCCCAACGGCGGCATTGTAGTAATCCGCGACAGCGTGAAAGCTGCCAGGGCGTAAGGGAAGGAGGAATCGGAATGCCTACAGTAGCAGTACTTGATACGGCCGGCAAGGAAGTCGAAAAGATGGAACTGGCCGAAGCCGTGTTCGGAATCGAACCGAATAAAATGGTGATGCATGACGTGGTGGTTAATCACCTTGCAAACCTGCGTCAGGGAACACAGTCTGCCAAGACCCGCTCTGAAGTTTCCGGCGGCGGTAGAAAACCGTGGAGACAGAAGGGTACAGGCCACGCAAGACAGGGTTCCACCCGTGCTCCGCAGTGGAGGCACGGCGGCATTGTGTTTGCTCCCAAGCCGCGCGACTACAGCTATACGCTGAACAAGAAGGTCCGCCGTCTTGCTATGAAGTCCGCTCTTTCCAGCAAAGTGCTTGACAGCGACATGATCGTGCTGGATAAGCTTTCACTGGAAGAATACAAGACGAAGACCGTTTCAGCAATTCTCAGCGCCATCGGCTCCGACAAAAAGACCCTGATTGTCCTGCCGAGCGTGGACAAGAAGATCATCGCTTCTTCCCGGAATATTCCGGGGGTAAAGACCGCAGTGGTCAACACGCTGAATGTTTACGATATTTTGGACGCCGATAAGTTTATCGTCGTTAAGGATGCAGTGGCTCAGATTGAGGAGGTGTATGCTTAAATGGCAGCACAGGATATTATCCTCCGCCCGATTGTGACGGAGAAGAGCATGTCCGGAATCGGCGCGAAAAAGTACACCTTCGAAGTTGCCAAAACCGCGACAAAGATCGATGTTGCCCACGCGGTGGAAGAGCTGTTCGGAGTCAAGGTAAATAAAGTCAACACCCTTCACGTCCGCGGCCATCTGCGCCGTCAGGGCAGAAGCCAGGGCTACACCAGCTCTTGGAAAAAGGCGGTTGTCACCTTGAGCGAAGACAGCAAACCGATTGAATTTTTTGAAGGCATGATGTAATCTCTGCCTGAAAAACAGCAGAGGCACGGATGGGGAAACGGCATTTCCCCGCAAAGCCATCATGAGGAGTGTGAAAGAATGCCAACCATTAATTTTAAGCCGACTACGGCTTCACGGCGGAACATGTCCGTCATGGATTATAAGGTTTTGACTAAAAAGGCACCGGAAAAGAGCCTTTTAGAGTCTCTTCCGAATAATTCCGGCCGCAACAGTTACGGCCGCATTACCGTTCGCCATCGCGGCGGCAAAAATCGCAGAAAATACCGTCTGATCGATTTTAAACGCCAGAAATTCGATGCTCCGGGCAAAGTTGTCAGCATCGAGTATGACCCGAACCGTTCCGCGTTTATCGCGCTGGTTCAGTATGAAGACGGCGATAAAAATTATATTATTGCCCCTGAAGGCCTTAAAGTAGGCGACACCGTCGTTTCCGGTGCATCTGCGGATATCAAGCCGGGCAACGCGCTTCCGCTTGAAAATATCCCGACCGGTACTTTTGTCCACAATGTGGAACTGTATCCCGGCAAGGGCGCTCAGCTGGCCCGCGCAGCCGGTATTATGGCCCAGTTGATGGCAAAGGAAAACGGAATGGCGCTGCTGCGTCTGCCGTCCGGTGAACTGCGCAACGTGCCGATTACCTGCATGGCCACAATCGGCCAGGTCAGCAACATCGAGCATGAAAATGTCAAAGTAGGCAAGGCCGGCCGTAAACGCCACATGGGCTTCAGACCGACTGTCCGCGGTTCTGTTATGAACCCGAACGACCATCCGCACGGCGGCGGCGAGGGCAGAGCCCCAATCGGACGTCCCGGACCTGTTACCCCGTGGGGCAAGCCGACTTTGGGTTACAAGACCCGCGCTCACCACAATCGCTCCGACAAGATGATTGTCAAGCGCAGAAACGGCAAATAAGGCGTGCAGAAAGGAGCTTGTCAGTTATGAGCAGAAGCATCAAAAAGGGTCCTTATGTTCAGCCTGTGCTGCTTAAAAGGATTCAGGAGATGAACGCGGCCGGCGAAAAGAAAATCGTCAAAACCTGGAGCAGAGCCTCCACGATTTTCCCTGATTTTGTCGGCCATACGATAGCGGTTCACGACGGCCGCAAGCATGTCCCGGTTTATGTAACAGAGGACATGGTGGGTCACAGGCTGGGCGAATTTGCCCCCACCCGTACCTTTAAGGGACATTCCGGCTCTAAAACAACAGCGCCGGGCAAATAACGGCTGAAAGGAGTGTATCGCATGGAAGCAAGGGCTTATTTGAAATATGCCCGTATCTCTCCCCGCAAGGTTCAGATTGTTCTTGATCTGATCCGCAACAAACCGGTCGACGTTGCGATGGCTATCCTGAAGCACACGCCGAAAGCCGCGAGCGAGAGCCTTCAGAAATTGCTGAAATCGGCCATTGCAAATGCCGGGAACAATCACGATATGGATGTTTCCAAATTGTATGTTTCTCAGTGCTTTGTATCCCCTGGTCCGATCCTCAAACGTATCCGTCCGAGGGCGCAGGGGCGTGCGTTCCAGATTTTAAAGAGGACTTCGCACGTGACCATGGTGCTTAAAGAACAGGAATAAGCGTAGGAGGAGGTAAATTATGGGCCAGAAAGTCAATCCGCACGGGTTTCGTGTGGGCATTATTAAGGACTGGGATTCCCGCTGGTTTACAAAGGATAAAGTCTTTGGCGACACGCTCGTCGAAGATTACAAGCTGCGTAAGATGCTTTTAAAGCAGCTGAAACCTGCCGGCGTTCCGAGAATAGAAATTGAACGCGACGCCTCCAAGGTGCGCCTTCACATTCACTGCGCAAAGCCGGGCATTGTCATCGGCAGAGGCGGCAGTGAAATAGAAAAACTTCGTTTGCAGTGTGAAAAAGTATTGGGCAAACCGGTTACAATTAATATTGTAGAGGTGAAAAACCCGGACTTGAACGCACAGCTCGTTGCTGAAAACATTGCGCAGCAGCTGGAAAAGAGAATTTCTTTCCGCCGCGCATTAAAGCAGAGCATCGGCCGCGCCATGAGAATGGGCGCCAAGGGAATTAAAACCCAGGTATCCGGCCGTTTGGGCGGTGCTGAAATTGCAAGAAGAGAACAGTATCACGACGGTACGATTCCTCTTCAGACTATTCGCGCCGATATCGATTACGGCTTTACCGAAGCTGCCACAACTTATGGCCGCATCGGAGTAAAAGTCTGGATCTACAGGGGCGAAGTGCTGCAGGATACTCATAAGCCCCGCAGGGAAGGGGGCCGCAAGTAATGCTGATGCCAAAACGCGTGAAACACCGCAAAGTACAGCGCGGCCGCATGACCGGGAAATGCACCCGCGGCAATAAGATCACGTATGGCCAGTTTGGCCTTCAGGCGTTGGAGCCGGCATGGATTACCGCGAACCAGATTGAGGCGGCCCGTGTCGCCATGACCCGTTACACAAAGCGTTTCGGGCAGGTCTGGATTAAAATTTTCCCGGATAAGCCGGTTACGAAAAAACCTGCCGAAGTCCGCATGGGCTCCGGTAAAGGCGCACCCGAATACTGGGTGGCTGTTGTAAAGCCGGGACGTGTACTGTTTGAAATGGGCGGCATTTCGGAAGAAACCGCGAAGGAAGCCCTTCGCCTGGCGTCCAACAAACTGCCGATCCGGTGCAAATTTGTTGCCAAGGAAGAAACGGATGGTGAGCAGTCATGAAGCCAACGGAAGTCAGACAATTAAGCGCGGAAGAGCTTGAAAGCAAGCTGAAGGATCTTAAGGCCGAGCTTTTCAACCTCCGTTTCCAGCTTACCATTAATCAGCTCGACAACCCGATGCGTATTAAGGCTGTTAAAAAGGATATTGCCCGCATCAAGACCGTTTTGCGCGAAAATGAACTTAGAAACAGCGCCAATGCGTAACGGAAGGGAGGATTAAGCGTGAGCGACAGAAATATTAGAAAAACCGAGGTAGGCAAAGTCGTCAGCGACAAGATGGATAAGACCATTGTTGTTGCGGTGGAAGACAGCGTGAAGCACCCGCTTTACAAAAAAGTTGTCAAGCGCACCGTACGTCTGAAAGCGCATGACGAGAATAACGAATGCTCCATCGGAGACCGCGTGCGCGTGATGGAGACCCGTCCGTTAAGCAAGGACAAAAGATGGCGTCTTGTCAAGATATTGGAGAAGGCCAAGTAGTTTTGGCCCCTAAGCAAAGGAGGAACGCACCGTGATACAACAACAGACATACCTCAACGTTGCCGACAACACCGGCGCAAAGCAGATCATGTGCATCCGCGTGCTTGGCGGTACCGGCAGAAGGTACGCCAATATCGGTGATGTCGTTGTCGCGTCGGTCAAAAAAGCGGCGCCTGGCGGCACCGTGAAAAAGGGCGACGTTGTCAAGGCGGTGGTTGTGCGCACCGCTTTTGGTGTTCGCCGTGAGGACGGAACCTATATCCGATTCGACGAGAACGCCGCTGTTTTGATCAAGGACGATAAAAATCCAACGGGCACGCGTATTTTTGGCCCGGTGGCCAGAGAACTGCGCGACAGGGACTTTGTTAAGATTTTAAGTCTTGCCCCTGAAGTGCTTTAATGGGAGGTGCTCGCTGATGATTAGAAAGATTCATGTTAAAACCGGTGACACCGTGATTGTTTTAAACGGCAAAGACCGCGGCAAGAAGGGCAAGGTCCTTCAGGTCAGCCCGAAAGAGGGCAAGGTCATCGTCGAGGGAATCAACATGGTTTCAAAACATGTGAAGCCCCGCAAAATGGGCGAGGAGGGCGGTATCGTGAAAGCCGAGGGCGCCCTGTACGCCTGTAAGGTTCAGCTTGTCTGCCCCCACTGCGGCAAACCCACCCGTGTCTCCCACAAGCTGTATGAGGACGGCACGAAGGAACGCATTTGCAAAAAATGCGGCGAAGCGCTGTAAGGAGGATGAACATGACAAGAATGAAGGAGCAGTATCAGAAGGAAATCGCACCGGCGCTGATGAAAAAGTTTTCCTACAAAAGCGTCATGCAGATTCCCAGGCTTAATAAAATCGTCATTAACGTGGGTACCGGTGAAGCCAAGGAAAGTTCCAAGGTTATCGATTCCGCAATGAGCGATATTGCAGCCATTACCGGGCAGCAGCCCGTCGTGACAACCGCGAAGAAATCCGTTGCAAACTTTAAGCTGCGCGCAGGCATGAAGATCGGTATTAAGGTTACGCTGCGCGGCGACCGGATGTACGAATTCCTGGACCGCCTTTTCAATGTTGCGCTTCCGCGCGTTAGGGACTTTCGCGGGATTAACCCGAATTCCTTTGACGGACGCGGCAATTACAACATGGGCATCAAGGAACAGCTGATTTTCCCGGAAATTGAATACGATAAGATCGACAAGGTCCGTGGAATGGACATTTGCTTTGTAACGACCGCGAAAACCGACGAGGAATCCAGAGAGCTTTTAACGCTGCTCGGCGCCCCGTTTGCGAAATAAGGAGGGATTCTTGTGGCCAAAACTTCTATGAAGGTCAAACAGAGAAGAGAACAGAAGTTTTCTTCCCGTGAATACAACCGTTGCAAAATCTGTGGCAGGCCGCACGCCTATCTTCGCAAATTCGGAATCTGCCGCATTTGCTTTCGGGAGCTTGCCTATAAAGGTGAGATTCCCGGCGTAAAAAAGGCGAGCTGGTAAAGAAGGAGGAGACGGCATGCAGATTACAGATACAATTGCCGATTTGCTTACCCGCATCCGCAATGCGAGTTCTGCAAAGCATGATTCCGTAGAGATCCCCGCTTCCAACATGAAAAAAGCGATCGTGCAGATTCTTGTGGACGAGGGTTATGTCAGGAACTATACGGTGATAGAAGACGGTAAGCAGGGAATCATTAAAGTGAACCTGAAATACGGTGAAGGAAAGACCACTGTCATTAATGGTCTGCGCAGAGTAAGCAAACCGGGTCTGCGTATTTATTCCAACGCTGAAGAACTGCCCAAGGTCATGAAAGGCCTGGGAATTGCAATTATCTCGACTTCTAAGGGAGTCATGACGGACCGCGAAGCCCGTAAACAGAACGTGGGCGGCGAAGTCCTCGCGTTTATTTGGTAATTAGGGGGGTGCAGCAATGTCGCGAATTGGAAGAAAACCCATAAATATTCCCGCCGGCGTCACCGTTTCGGTTGACGGCAGCGTTGTATCGGTGAAGGGCCCGAAGGGCAGTCTTACGCAGAAGGTTCATCCTCACATGACCGTCAGCGTAGAAGACAATCAGATCCATGTGGCCCGTCCCAACGATGATAAGGAAAACAGATCCCTGCACGGCCTGACCCGTTCGCTCATCCACAACATGGTTTTGGGTGTGACGGAAGGCTTTAAAAAAGAGTTGGACGTTAACGGCGTCGGTTACCGTGTGCAGAAGCAGGGTAAAAACATGGTCATGAACCTTGGTTTTTCCCATCAGGTAACAGTGCCGGAAGTGGATGGCATTACCATTGAATGCCCCACAGCGAACAAGATTGTGATCCTTGGCCCGGATAAGCAGCAGGTTGGGCAGTTTGCAGCGGAAGTCCGCGAGAAACGTCCGCCGGAGCCGTATAAGGGCAAGGGAATCCGTTACACGGATGAACACGTCCGTCGTAAGGAAGGCAAAGCCGGCAAGGGCGCAAAGAAGTAATGAAGGAGTGAATCATCAATGGTGAACAAGGCTGACACCAACAAAGCCAGATTGAACCGCCACCGCAGAGTGCGCGGCAAGATTTCGGGCACGGCCGAGTGCCCGCGCCTGAATGTATTTCGCTCTACCAACAACATCTACGCCCAGGTGATTGACGATGTCAAGGGAGCAACACTAGCTGCGGCTTCCTCACTGGACAAAGAGTTTACTGGTAACGGCGGGAACAAAGAAGCCGCACGTAAAGTGGGCGAGCTGATTGCAAAACGCGCCGCCGAAAAGGGCATTGAACAGGTCGTATTTGACCGCGGCGGCTATGTATACCACGGCCGCGTCAAAGAGCTGGCCGAAGGCGCCCGTGAGGGCGGCCTCAAGTTCTGAAAAGGAGGAGGAAAAACTTTTGGCTAGATTTGACGCATCATCTACGGAAATGAAAGAGCATGTAGTTGCTATCAATCGTGTTTCTAAAACCGTAAAAGGCGGCCGCATTTTTAAATTTGCGGCGCTGGTTGTTGTCGGTGACGGCAACGGAACCGTTGGTTTCGGAATTGGTAAAGCGGGCGAAGTTCCCGATGCGATCCGCAAGGGAATTGAAGACGCAAAGAAGAACCTGATCAAAGTTTCCATGCGCGGTTCTACCATTCCGCATGAAATCATCGGTGCGTTCGGTGCGGGCAGAGTTTTGATGAAACCCGCTGCACCTGGTACCGGCGTCATCGCCGGCGGCCCGGTTCGTGCGGTTGTGGAAGCCGCGGGTATCCGCGACATCCGTACCAAGGCGCTTCGCTCCAACAATCCGTGCAACGTCGTTCGTGCGACGCTGGACGGCATGAAGAGACTCCGCAATGCGGAGCAGGTAGCGAAAACACGTGGCAAATCCGTTAAAGAATTATTCGCATAAGGAGGGCGCGCAGGATGGAACAGCTGAAAGTCACGCTGGTCAAGAGCTTGATCAGCAGCAAAAAGGACCAGATTGCAACCGCCCGGGCGCTTGGCCTGACTAAAATCGGCGACACGTCGATTCAGCCCGACAATGCACAGACCAAGGGCAAGGTGCAAAAGATTATCCACCTCATCGAGGTAAGTAAAGCGTAAGATAAGGAGGTGCGAAATAATGAAGTTACATGATCTAACTTCGGTACCGGGATCCAGAAAAGAGATTAAAAGGATCGGCAGAGGGGCCGGTTCGGGTCAAGGTAAAACCGCAGGCAAGGGACACAAAGGCCAAAAGGCACGTTCCGGCGGTTCGATCCGTCCGGGTTTTGAAGGCGGCCAGATGCCGCTGCAGCGCCGCCTCCCGAAAAGGGGTTTCACAAATATTTTTGCCCGCAACATTAAGGCAATTAATGTCGGCGTGCTGAACAAGTTTGACGACGGTGCGACAGTCGACACACAGGCACTGATCGATGCCGGTCTTGTTAAGGTTTGCTGCGACGGGGTGAAAATCCTGGGCAACGGCAAACTTAACAAAAAATTGAATGTAAAGGTTTCTGCTTTCTCAGCATCCGCCAAGCAACAGATTGAGGCCGCTGGCGGAAAGGCCGAGGTGATCTAAGGTGTTCAAAACCATTAAGAATGCCTGGTCAATTCCGGATCTTCGTAAAAAGATGCTCTTTACGCTGTTTATTATTGTTGTATTCCGCTTCGGTGCAACGATCCCCGTTCCGTTTTTGAACACGGATGCCCTGAGGGGTTTGATGTCAGAAGTTGGTAAGACCGGAACAGCGCTGAGTTATCTGGATATGTTCTCAGGCGGCGCATTCGCAAATGCGACGCTGTTCGCAATGAGCGTCACACCATATATTAACAGTTCCATTGTCATTCAGCTGCTCACAGTTGCCATTCCGGCACTGGAGCAGATGGCAAAGGAAGGGGAGGAAGGCCGCAAACGTTTGGGTGCTTTGACCCGCTATGTGGCTGTGGTTCTGGCGCTGATTCAGGGAACTTCTTACTATTTCTATCTGCGCAACAGTTCCTACCAGGGGACTCCGATCGCAGAGTACACAAACGGCTGGCAGGCCGTTTTTGCAGCGTTCGTTATTATCCTGACCTTTACGGCGGGCGCAGCGCTGATGATGTGGCTGGGCGAACAGGTCAACCAGTTCGGTATCGGCAACGGGATTTCGATTCTGTTGTTTGCCGGTATTGTAGGAAGACTGCCGCACACCATGAATTCTCTGGCAACTTTCTGGCAGTCGGCGTCTCAGGACCCGACCAGTTTCGGAAAGTACTATTTCCTGGTTCCTATGTTTGTTGTTCTGTTTTTGGTCATCGTCTGGGTCATCGTCTTTATGTACGATGCAGAACGCCGCATTCCTGTGCAGTATGCCAAGCGTGTGGTCGGGCGGAAGATGTATGGCGGGCAGAGCAGCCATATCCCGGTTAAAATCGGAATGTCCGGTGTAATGCCAATCATTTTTGCCAGTTCCATCCTTGTCATTCCCAGCACCATCCAGTTATTTATGGGAGATCGTGTGGCAACGGGTTTCTGGAAAGGCTTCTTTGATGCTTTTTCCTCTACGGGATGGCTTTACTCGTTCCTGTATTTTATCCTTATTATTCTCTTCGCGTATTTTTATATGACAATTCAGTATAATCCTATTGAGATGGCCAATAATCTCCGTCAGAGTAACGGCACAATTCCCGGAATCCGTCCGGGCAAGTCAACCAGCGATTACATTGCCAGGGTCCTTTCCAAGGTTACCTTTATCGGCTCGCTGTTCCTTGGTTTTATTGCACTGATGCCGATTATTTTCGGTGCTACGACCGGCATGAGTAATCTTTCGGTTGGCGGCACGTCCATCCTGATTCTAGTGGGAGTAGCCCTGGAAACCGTACAGCAGATGGAATCCCAGATGATGATGCGGCATTACAAAGGCTTCCTCGATTGATGAAGGAGTGTTGGTAATGAATTTTATCTTTCTTGGCGCACCCGGAGCGGGAAAAGGCACCATGGCGGAAGTTCTTTCTAAGAAGAAGAATATTCCAGCAATATCTACAGGCAATATTATTAGAAGCGCGCTGAAAAGCGGTACAGAGATGGGGCTGCGCGCGAAAGTTTACACAGAATCCGGCAAGTTGGTCCCGGACGAGATTGTGATTGGAATTATCCAAGAGCGTCTTGCCCGGCCGGATTGCAAAAACGGATTTATTCTGGACGGCTTTCCGCGCACGATTCCCCAGGCCGAGGCTCTGGATAAAATGGGAGTGGTCATCGACCGGGTTATTGACCTCGAGGTCTCTGAACAGATGATTATGACCCGGCTGTCCGGACGCCGTGTCTGCGAAAAGTGCGGTGCCAGCTACCATTTGGTCAATAAAAAGCCAAAGGTGGAAGGCAGATGCGACCTTTGCGGAGGCACCCTGATTCAGCGCAAGGATGACCAGCCGGAAACCATTAAGGCGCGGTTGAAGATATATCATGAGCAGACTGAGCCTTTGAAGGGCTATTATGAGAAACAGGGAAAGCTTTGCAAAGTGCAGGGTTACAACCGTGTTTCTGATACGACCAAGGCTGTGTTCGAAGCAATCGAGGCTTGAAAATGATTATTTTAAAGACAGCACGAGAGCTTAAATTTATGAGAGAAGCAGGCCGAATTGCGGCCAACGCCCTGAAAGCCGCTGGAGCGGCAATCGAGCCGGGCGTTTCAACATGGGAAATCAGCCACGTAGCCCGTCAGCTCATCGAAAAATCGGGAGCAATCCCCACATTCCTTGGGTACGGCGGATACCCCGCAAGCGCCTGTGTTTCCGTTAACAACGTAGTCATCCATGGCATACCGAGCAAGAAACACCTGATTAAGGAGGGCGACATCGTCAGCATTGACGTTGGCGCAACCTTTGAAGGATTTGTCGGTGACAACGCATATACCTTTCCATGCGGACGGGTCAGCCAGGAGGCTCAGGCCTTGATGGACGCGACGCGTAACGGTCTGCAGGAAGGAATCCGGGCCGCCGTAGCCGGAAATCGGCTGGGCGACGTCGGCAGTGCGGTTCAGCGGTATGCCGAAGCTCGCGGTTACTCGGTGGTACGCGAATTTGTCGGCCACGGAGTAGGCGCGAAGATGCATGAAGACCCAAGTGTTCCTAATTACGGCACGCCCGGAAGAGGCGTGCGCCTGTTACCGGGCATGACAATCGCCATTGAACCGATGATCAATCAAGGGGTCAAAGAGGTTGAGGTCCTTGACGATGGCTGGACGACCGTTACGGCGGACGGAAAGCTTTCTGCACACTTTGAGAATTCCATTGCCATTACTCCGGACGGACCTGTCATTTTGACGGTTCCGGATTAGGGGGAAGTATGGAGTTCATCAGAGGACTGGTGGTTCGGTCCGCTGCCGGGCGAGATAAGGGTGGTTTCTTCGCGGTTCTTCAGGCGGATGCGCTTTCCGCAGTGATTTGTAACGGAAAGCGGCGCAGCTTGGAACACCCCAAAACGAAGAATGTAAAACACCTTTTTCCGACCAACACGCTGCTGCCTGAACAATCGTTGCAGACCAACCGTGAAATACGTCGGGCCCTGGCCGCTTACGAAGCGGGGGACCGCTTTCCGCATGAGGAGGCAAATGTATGTCGAAACAGGACGTAATTGAAACCGAAGGCATCGTAGTTGAAGCCCTGCCGAACGCCATGTTTACGGTGGAGCTTCCCAATCACCACACGATACTCGCGCATATTTCCGGCAAACTGCGGATGAATTTTATCCGGATTCTGCCCGGCGATAAGGTTACTATTGAACTGTCGCCGTATGACTTGACGCGCGGGCGCATCACGTGGCGTTCGAAATAACCAAGATCTCTGCAAGGAGGGACCTTAAATGAAAGTCAGACCTTCTGTAAAGAAAATGTGCGACAAATGTAAAGTGATTAAGCGCAAGGGCAAGGTCATGGTAATCTGTGAAAACCCGAAGCATAAACAGCGCCAGGGCTAAGGCGCAAACCTATATAACAACGGAGGTGCAACCAGTATGGCGCGTATAGCAGGTATTGATCTGCCGAGAGATAAGCGCATTGAGATTGCTCTAACTTATATTTTCGGAATCGGCCGCAAGACCGCGACTCAGATCTGCGCTGAAGCGGGTGTGGACCCGGACATTCGTGTCAGGGACCTGACGGAAGACGACGCAGCAAAAATCAGGGAATATATTGAACACCACTGCCGCGTGGAAGGCGATCTTCGCCGCGACACTGCATTTGATATCAAACGCCTGATTGAAATTGGCTCTTACCGCGGTCTTCGTCACCGCAGGGGACTCCCGGTCAGGGGTCAGCGCTCAAAGACAAACGCGCGAACCCGCAAAGGGCCGAGAAAAACCATGGCCAACAAGAAGAAATAATCTGGGAGGGATATCATAAATGGCAGCACAGAAAAACTCGGGGGCCAAAAGAGCCTCCGGCGTGCGGAAACGTCGTGAACGTAAGAACATCGATCGTGGCTCTGCTCATATTCAGTCCACTTTCAACAATACGATTGTCACCATCACCGACGTTCAGGGCAACGCGGTTTCCTGGGCAAGCTCCGGCGAACTCGGATTCAGGGGCTCCAGAAAATCCACTCCTTTTGCAGCACAGACCGCAGCGGAAACTGCGGCAAAGGTGGCCATGGAACACGGTATGAAGTCGGTTGAAGTGTACGTGAAGGGCCCCGGCTCCGGAAGGGAAGCCGCCATCCGTGCGTTGCAAAACGCAGGGCTGGAGGTAAGCATGATTAAGGACGTTACTCCGATTCCCCACAATGGATGCCGTCCGCCGAAAAGAAGACGCGTATAACCGATTTTTAGGAGGTGCAACCAAAAGATGGCAAGATATACAGACTCAGTCTGCAAGCTCTGCCGCAGAGAGGGCCAGAAACTCTTTCTGAAAGGGGCAAGATGCTACACGGACAAATGCGCGGTAACGCGCAGGGCATATGCGCCTGGCCAGCATGGTCAGGGACGCAAGAAAACCTCTGAGTACGGCCTTCAGCTGCGCGCCAAACAAACGGCAAAGCGCTACTACGGCGTACTGGAATCCCAATTTTTGAAATATTATTTAATGGCCACCAAAAAGGAAGGAAAGACCGGCGACGAGCTGCTCATCCTTCTGGAACGCAGGCTTGACAACATCGTTTATCGTCTGGGCTGGGCAAGCTCCAGAGCAGAAGCACGCCAGCTTGTTGTTCACGGTCACTTTACTGTAAATGGACACCGCGTCGATATTCCCTCCTATCTGGTAAAACCGGGAGAAGTGGTTTCCATTCAGGATAAGAGCCGCAAGAGCGAAAAAATTAAATCGGTGCTAGAGGAAAATGCCTCCCGCCCGGTTTCCCAATGGCTTGAAGTGAACCGCGACACCCTGGAAGGTAAAGTTCTTGCGCTGCCTACGCGTGAAGAAATTGACCTTGCAGTTGACGAGACTCTCATTGTTGAGTTGTACTCCAAGTAACATGTTCTGCAGCGCAGGAGCCATCACGGCAGATAATTTGATCCGCTACAGGTCAAGGAGGGTCGCTAATGATCGAGATTGAGAAGCCAAAAATTGAGACGAGTATGTTATCGGGCGACGGTACGTACGGCAAGTTTGTTGTTGAACCGCTGGAACGTGGGTTTGGCACCACGCTGGGGAATAGTCTTCGGCGTGTACTGCTGTCGTCTTTGCCGGGTGTTGCGGTAACGTCGATTAAAATTGACGGGGTTCTGCACGAATTTTCCACCATACCCGGTGTCAAAGAGGATGTTACAGAAATCATCCTGAATATCAAGGGACTGACGGCAAAGCTGCACTGCGACGGACCCAAAACGGTTGAGATTTGCGCCGAAGGGCCGTGTGAAGTGACGGCCGACTCAATCAAGTGCGACAGCGAGGTGGAAATTCTTAACCCGGATATGCACATTGCTACGCTGGGGGACGGCGCCAAACTGTACATGGAACTCACTTTGGACAAAGGGCGCGGCTATGTCTCTGCAGAGCGCAATAAGCAGAACATGAATGCCAGCATTATCGGCGTACTTCCGGTGGATTCCATTTACACTCCGGTTTATAAGGTGAATTACAATGTGGAACCGACCCGTGTTGGTCAGAGCATCGACTTTGATAAGCTGACGCTTGAAGTGTTTACCAATGGGGTGATCGATGCCCAGGAGGCGGTTTCCCTTGCCGCGAAAGTTCTGACAGAACACCTGAACCTGTTTGTCGATTTGTCCGATAAGGGCAGCAACACCGAAATCATGGTGGAAAAAGATGACCAGGGGAAGGAAAAAGTGCTTGAAATGACAATTGAGGAACTGGATCTTTCGGTCCGCTCTTTCAACTGCCTCAAGCGCGCCGGAATCAACACGGTTGGAGACATCATCAACAAGTCGGAAGACGATATGATGAAAGTTCGCAACCTTGGACGCAAATCCCTCGAAGAGGTCGTTTGGAAGATGGCCTCGCTCGGTTTCAATTTGCGCAAAGACGACGAATAGTCCTTTGCGGAACCTAAGGTAAAGGAGTGATAGTTCGATGCCCGGTACCAGAAAGCTCGGAAGGGCCACCGACCACAGAACGGCTATGCTCAGGGCGATGGTTACCTTTCTTTTGGAAAAAGGTAAAATCGAGACAACGGTGACCCGCGCCAAGGAAGTCCGTTCCATGGCTGAAAAAATGATCACCATTGCAAAAGAAGATACGCTTGCTCATAAGCGTCTTGTAAACGGTTTTGTAACGAAGGAAGATGTCGCACACAAGCTGTTTACTGAAATTGCGCCGAAATATGCTGATCGCAACGGCGGATATACGCGCATTACGAAGATCGGCCCTCGCCGCGGAGATGCGGCCGAGATGGCAATCATCGAACTTCTGTAATTTTAGGATAACGGAAGAGATAAATCAGGTGCTGCACGGAAACATCCGGTCAGCGCCTGATTTTTATATTATGGATATTGTAATAAGGGGGCCGCTTCCCGATTGGAAGCAGCCCCCTTATCTTTTCAGTCGAACCGATTTAAATTTTATTTGTGGGAATCACACGCGCGCGGATAATTTCCGGAAGCTGTTCCAGATGAGCCGCCGTGTCCTTGGTGATTTCGCCCGTCACGTCCAGTATCACATAGGCGTGTTCTTTCTTTGCTTTACTCTGCATGCTTTCGATATTGATATTGGCGTTTGCCAATATGCCGGAAAGCTTGCTGATGACGTTTGGCACGTTCTTATGGAACAGGCAGATCCGGGTGTATTCGCTGCGCGGCATGGAAACGTTTGGCATGTTGACGGAATTGGAGATATTCCCATTTTCCAAGTAGTCAATCAGTTCGTTTGCCGCCATGCGCGCACAGTTATCTTCTGATTCGGGGGTCGATGCGCCGAGGTGCGGCGTAACGAGTACGTTTGGAATGTCGAGAAGGCTGTCGTCCGGGAAATCGGTTGCATAAGTTGCTACTTTCCCCGACTTGACTGCCGACAGCACATCCGCTCTGTTGAACAGGCCGCCGCGCGCATAGTTCAGCAGATGAACACCATCTTTCATTTTCTCGATGGCTTCCGCATTGATCATTTCTTTCGTGGCCGGAAGAAGCGGAACATGAATGGTGATGTAATCGCTTTGAGCATAAACTTCATCCAGAGAGCGTGCATGTTTGACTGCGCGGGACAGGCCCCACGCGGCATCGACCGAAAGATACGGGTCGTAGCCCAGAACTTCCATGCCGAGCGAATGAGCCGCGTTCGCAACCAGAGTTCCGATGGCGCCAAGCCCGATAACGCCGAGTGTTTTACCACTGATTTCCGGGCCTGCGAACTGGCTCTTTCCTTTTTCAACCAGCTTCGCAACTTCGTCTCCGCGTCCTTTCAGCGTTTTGGCCCAATCGATTCCCAAACTGATTTTACGGGAGGAAAGAAGAAGACCGGCGAGGACCAGTTCTTTGACCGCATTTGCGTTTGCACCTGGGGTGTTAAATACAACGATTCCCTTGTCACTGCACCGATCCAGAGGGATGTTGTTAACCCCCGCCCCTGCGCGTGCAATGGCCAGCAGACTTTCCGGCAGCTGCATTTCGTGCATGGAAGCGGAGCGTACCAGAACCGCTTCCGGCTGATCTGTCTCTGCGGGGCAGTTATAACCGCCGCCGAAACGGGCAATTCCAACGGGTGATATCTTATTCAGGCACTTGATCTGATACATGGATGAATCCTCCGTTCCCTACATGTTTTTGCGCTCAAATTCCGTCATGAACGCAACCAGCTTTTCCACGCCTTCCACAGGCATGGCATTGTACACGGATGCACGCATGCCGCCAACCGTGCGGTGGCCTTTCAGGTTTACAAATCCTTCTGCTTTTGCCGCCGCTACAAATTTAGCGTCCATTTCTGTGTTCCCCGTGACAAAAGGAATATTCATCAGGGAGCGGTCCTTCGGCACGACGGTGCCGCGGAAGAGTTTAGAACTGTCAAGAAAATCGTAAATCATGCCGGCCTTTTTCCGGTTGATTTTTTCCATCTCGGAAAGCCCGCCAATCGTATTTTTCAGCCAGTCCAGCACCAGCATGCAGATATAAATGGAGTAGCACGGCGGGGTGTTATACATGGAGCCGTGATCGGCGTGTGTTTTGTAATTCAGCATGGTCGGGGTGATGTCCATCGCATTGCCGATAAGATCCTCCCGCACAATTACGGTGGTCAGACCGGCGGGACCCATATTCTTCTGTGCTCCGGCATAAAGAACGCCAAATTTGGAAACATCGAGCGGTTTGCTTAAAATACAGGAGGAAACATCCCCAACCAACGGGACATTACCGGTCTGCGGCAGTTTCTGGTAGACCGTGCCATAGATCGTGTTGTTCAGGCAGATGTGAAAATAGTCGGCATCTTTGGAAAACTGAGACGGGTCTAATTCAGGAATATAGGTGAAAGTTTTATCTTTTGAAGAAGCAACCACATGGGCGTCACCGTAGCGGGCAGCTTCTTTGTAAGCTTTTGTCGCCCATTGGCCTGTCAGAACAAAATCGGCTTTATGGTTCTTATTCATTAAATTCATCGGCACCATGGCAAACTGGGTAGCGGCGCCTCCCTGCAGGAACAGGACTTTGTAATTGCAAGGAATTCCCATTACTTCGCGAAGCAAATTCTCCGCGGAACTGATAATCCCCTCGTACTCACTAGATCGATGGGACATCTCCATGACGGACTGGCCGCAGCCCTTATAATCGAGCATTTCGTCCGCTGCGCGGCGAAGTACGGCTTCCGGAAGCATGGATGGACCTGCGGAAAAGTTGTAAACACGTTTCATGATAAGCCTCCAATTGTAAATTTTTACAGCCTTGCCATAATTACTTATTATAATGCGACCTCGCAAAAAACGCAAGAAGCGAATTGCATAATTTCACACATATTTTTTCAAAAACATTCTTTTTTCTGCTTTTTTTCAGTTGAAAATTCAGCTGTAAAGTGAGGGATCTTTACAGAAATAAGAAGTGGAATTTTGCCATAAAATTAGGAATAAAGTATTATCCTGTATTAAATTTAAAAAAATATACGTATGGTATATGCGCTTTTTTCAGCCCGTCTGTTTGAAGCGGGGTGGTTTTATGATATAATAACCGGGAGGTGATACGGTTTGAAAATAGTCAGACGCGCGGCCCTGCTCATTCTTGGAATTCTGTCTGTTCTGGGCTTTGGCTGGTTTTGGGGGCCGATTCATTGGAACGTTCTGAATATTGGCAATATTTTTGGTATCACAGTATGCGTGCTTATTTTTTTTGGTGTCTTGCTTTCCGGCAGAATCCGCTCGGCCTGCGAACGAAACCGGGCGGTTCAAATCGCCACCAGGGTGGTTTTAGTGCTGTTCTGTGCGGGCTTTGCATGGACGGTTACGCTGACGGCCCTGATGATTTCCGGTGCGTCGGCTGTTCCGCCGGAAACGGCCACGGTACTGGTCCTTGGCAGTAAGGTCAACGGCAATGCTCCGAGCGCCGATCTTCGGATGAGGATCAATGCGGCGGGGGACTATTTAACCGCGCATCCGCAGGCGGTCTGCGTTGCATGCGGTGGACAAGGCCCCGGCGAGAATTGCCCGGAAGCGGAGGCAATTTGCGAAAGTCTGGTTCAGAAAGGAATCGATGCTTCGCGTATTTATCAGGAGGACCGCTCTACTTCCACACGGGAAAATATTAATAATGCACAGAAGATAATAAAACAAAACGGACTGGAACAGACAGTGGCGATTGTCACCGACGAATACCACGAATACCGCGCCTGTTCCATCGCGCGTGAATACGGGATTACGGCATGTGCGGTTCCCGCCAGGACACCGTGGTATATTTTTTCGGCTTGCTGGGCGCGGGAGCTGCTCGCGTTGTCGGCTCATCTGCTTCTGCCGTAAGGCAGGGCCTGTTTTTTATCATCGGACGGAGGAAATTATTTGGAAAAGCTGTTGCTTCGGGGCGCTCGAATCTTAGATCCGTCCCGCGGAATGGACGAAACGGGGGACTTGCTGGTCTGTGACGGTAAAATAGAAAAGGCAGGCGGTGCCTGCGGGGAAGTGTGTGTGGTGGATGCTTCCGGTTTGGTTGCCGCACCGGGTCTTGTGGACCTTCACGTTCATTTGCGTGACCCCGGTTTTACCGAAAAGGAAGATGTGCTTTCCGGCTGCCGTGCGGCCGCGGCCGGAGGAGTCACCAGCCTGCTCTGTATGCCGAACACACGTCCTGCTCTGGACTGCGCAGAGGCCGTGCGCGGTGTACTGAAAAAGGCGGAACACGCGGATGCACATGTTTATGTTGCAGCTGCGATTACAAAAGGTCTTTCCGGCACGGAGCCGACCGACCTGCAGTCGGTGCAGGAAGCCGGAGCTGTGGCGATCAGCGACGACGGAAAGCCGGTGGTCAACTCTGCACTGATGGCCCGCGCGATGCGGAAAGCGGTGGAACGCGGTCTGTTTGTCACGTCCCACTGCGAAGATCTTTCGCTTGCCGCCGGTGGGAAGATGAATGAGGGCGAAGTGTCGCGCGCGCTGGGGCTGCCGGGAATTCCGGCGGCTGCGGAAGACTGCGGAACTGCGCGGGAGCTGGCGCTGGCGGAAGCATACCGGTTACCGGTGCATATCTGCCATGTCAGCACAAAAACTTCCGTCGCGATGATTCGGGATGCAAAGCGCAGGGGAACCCCGGTTACCTGCGAGACCGCCCCGCATTATTTTTGCCTGACGGAGCGTGAATTGCTGCGCCGCGACGCGGATTACCGTATGAATCCGCCGCTGCGTACGGAGGAGGACCGGAAGGCTGTTATCGACGGGCTGCGCGACGGAACCATCGATATCATTGCGACCGATCATGCGCCGCACACTCCGGCGGAAAAGTCTGATTTTCTCAGTGCGCCGAGCGGTGCGGTCGGAATGGAAACCAGCTTGGCGGCGGGAATCACTTATCTTGTGAAAACAGGAGTTTTGACTCTGGCGGAGCTGATTGAGCGCATGTCCTGCGCACCGGCCCGTCTGCTGGGAATTCCGGGCGGAACGCTGGCATGCGGTGCTCCGGCGGATCTTGTGTTGTTTGACCCGAAGGAAACATGGACGGTTGACCCGTTAAAATTGCACGGAAAGAGCCGCAATGCGGTTTTGAAAGGAAAAAAACTGACCGGCCGGGTTTGCGCTACGCTGCTCGGCGGAAAGTTTGTATATCAAAAAGAGCAATAAGGAGGATACAAAAATGGCGCTGGACCGACTGATTGAAGCAATTGCAAAAAAGCAGAATCCAACTGCTGCGGGGCTTGACCCAAAACTCGAATATATCCCGGATTTTATCAAGGAAAAGGCATTCGGGCGCTGCGGAAAAACACTGGAGGGCGCAGCCGCGGCAATTCTGGAATTCAACCGGGGATTGATCGATGCGCTTTGTGAGATTGTACCCGCCGTAAAGCCGCAGTGTGCATACTATGAGATGTACGGGTGGCAGGGGATGAAAGCCCTGCACGACACCATTGCATACGCGCGGGAAAAAGGGCTTTTTGTGATTACGGACGGCAAACGGAACGATATCGGCAGTACCATGCAGGCGTATGCCACCGCGCATTTGGGTAAAACCGAGGTTGCGGGTGAGTCGGCGGCGGCATTTGGCGCAGATGCCCTGACGGTCAACGGATATCTGGGTTCGGACGGAATTCAGCCGCTGCTCGATGTGTGCCGTATGGAGGATAAGGGGATTTTTGTTCTTGCCAAAACTTCCAACCCTTCTTCCGACGAGGTTCAAAACCAATTGCTGGAAGGCGGGGAACCCCTGTATGAAACCATGGGGCAGTACTGTGAAAAATGGGGGAAGGGTCTGTCCGGAAAATACGGATACAGCGGTGTGGGCGCGGTTGTTGGGGCAACTTGGCCGGAGCAGCTGGGTGAGCTGCGCGGCATGCTGACCCATACCTTCTTTTTGGTACCCGGGTACGGTGCGCAGGGCGGCACCGCCGAAGATGTTGCCATGGCATTTGATAAAAACGGCCTTGGGGCTGTGATCAATGCGGCCCGTTCTATTATGTGTGCGTGGCAGAAGCAGAATGCTGCGCCGGAAGATTATGCAAAAGCGGCGGCGCAGGAAGCCGAGAAGATGCGCGATTCGATTCTGAGAGGAATCGGGAGGATTCGCCTGTGAAGCCTTATGATACGTTTGACTGCGCCGTACTGCAAAACAGAGAGCTTGCGCCCGGATTTTTTGACCTGACTGTTTCCTGCCTGCAAGCGGCGCAAACTGCGCGGGCGGGTCAATTCGCGCAGTTGATGGTACCGGGAAAGACACTGCGCCGCCCGATTTCCATCTGCGAAATCGACCGAAATCAGGGAACGCTTCGGTTTGTGTTCGGAGTCCGGGGCGGCGGAACATTACAACTGTCCCGGCTGAAAGCGGGAGATCAGGTAAATCTGCTTGCGCCGCTGGGAAACGGATTTAATTTAGGCGACACTTCCCGCCGGGTATTGCTGGCTGGCGGCGGAATCGGCGTGCCGCCGCTGTTGGAAGCCGCCAAACCGTTTGGAAAGCGGGCGGTTCTGACCGCCGGATTCCGAAGCCGGGACGCGGTGATTTTAAAAGAGGATTTTGAAAAGCTGGGATGCGGTGTCCGCATCGCGACCGACGACGGTTCCTTTGGCCATCACGGTTTGGTTACCGATCTTGTGGAGGACATTCCGTTCGATGTCGTGTTTGCCTGCGGCCCGAAGCCTATGCTGCGGGCAGTCGCGGCGCTGGCACACAGGCGCGGGGTGCCGTGCTTTGTTTCCATGGAAGAAAGAATGGCTTGCGGAATCGGTGCGTGCCTGGGTTGTGCGATTCAACTGCAGGGGGAAAACGGCCCGTATTACGGGCATGTCTGCAAAGACGGACCGGTATTCCCCGCAGAAACCATTGTGTGGGAGGAATGAGCATGGCGGAATTAGAAGTTCAAATCGCGGGCGTTTCATTTAAAAATCCGTTGATTGCGGCCTCCGGAACCTTTGGCTTTGGTCATGAATTTCAGGCGTTCTATCCGCTTTCCACTCTGGGCGGAATTTCGTGCAAAGGTCTTACTCTGGAGGAACGCCCCGGCAACCCGCCGCCGCGCATTGCGGAAACACCGGGTGGAATGCTCAATTCCGTCGGTTTGCAGAATCCGGGGGTGGAACATTTTATCCGTGAAGATCTTCCGTGGCTGAAACGGCAGGGGACGGGGGTCATTGCGAATATTGCCGGAAATACGCCGGAAGATTATTGCGCTATGGCGGAGCGGCTGTCGGAAGAACCGGTCGATATGATCGAACTGAACATTTCCTGCCCGAACGTGAAACAAGGCGGGGCGGCGTTCGGAACTTCCTGCGAAAGCGCGGCATCGATTACATCGGCGGTTCGGCGGCACTGCAAAAAGCCGCTGATGGTAAAGCTGTCACCCAATGTGGCGGATATCGGCGGAATTGCGGCCGCGGTGGAAGACGCGGGAGCAGACGCGATTTCGATGATTAATACATTGACGGGAATGCGCATCGACATTCGCACCCGCCGTCCGATCTTAAAGAACAACACAGGGGGACTTTCCGGCCCGGCTCTGCTGCCGGTTGCATTGCGCATGGTCTGGCAGGCAAGCTCCCGCGTGAAGATCCCGATTGTTGGTCTCGGCGGGATTTCCACCTGGCAGGATGTGGTCGAAATGCTGTTGGCCGGCGCATCGGCTGTGCAGATCGGCACCGTTTTATTTTCCGACCCTTACGCGCCGGTCAAGATGTTAAAGGGCCTGGAAACTTATTTGGAGGAAAACCATGTCGGTTCTGCTGCGGAACTGACAGGCCGGGTGCGGTCATGGTGACGGAAGGGTATCTTCGTTTTGTGATGTTTGGTATGATGAATTTATAACGGCACATGCAAGCTCTTTGGGAAATGGTAACGCGGCACGGAAATCCGTGCCGCGCGCAGGCTAAGAGAGAACAGGAGGAACATTAGATTGACAAGATTGGTTTTTGTCCGCCACTGTGAGGCGGAAGGCAATACAAAGGGAGTACTGCAGGGATGTACAGACTGTGACATCAGCGGCAACAGCGCGGTTCAGCTGGACCTTGTTTCGCTGCGTCTGCGAAACGAGTCATTTGCCGCCCTGTATTCGAGCCCGCTCAAGCGTGCGTTTAAGACGGCACAGGCGATTAACCGGTATCATAATCTTCCGATTCAAGTGGAGCCCCGTTTGGCCGAAATTAATGTCGGTGTGTGGGAGGGCCGTTCCTGGAAAGAAATTGAACAGGAGGATTCCCCGCTGGTAAAAATCTGGAATGAAACACCGGGCCGTTTCCATGTGAAAGGCGGGGAGTCCATGCGGGAAGTGTATGACCGCGTGTGGTCTGCCGCCACAGAGATTGCCGCGTCCAACCGCGGAAAAACCGTCTGCGTTGTTTCCCACGGATGTGCAATTCGGAATCTGCTCTGCCATGCCATGGGCTGGCCGGTCGACCGGATTGGCGAGATCGATTGGTGTGACAACACAGCGGTCAGCGTGGTGGATTTTGACAATGCTGGAAAAGCCCGTGTGGTTAAAATGAACGATGCTTCTCATTTGCCGCAGGAATATTCGGTTTACCGCAGAGACGGAGCAGATCATTTAGACATCAAGGCGGTTGCACCATGAAGATTCTTGCTGTGGACCTGGGAAAGGTGCGTACCGGGCTTGCCATTTGCGATGAGAGCGAGGTTTTGGCCTCGCCCGTCCGTGTGGTGACGCAGCGCAATTGGGACCGCTTGGCAGAAGCGGTAGCGGCGGAAGCGCAGGCACAGTCCGCCGGGCGGATTGTGGTCGGTCTGCCGCGCAATATGGACGGTTCGGAAGGGGAGAGCGCACAAAATGCACGTGCATTTGCGGAACACTTGGAAACGCTGTGCACCCTGCCGGTTGCTTTGTGGGATGAGAGGGGTACGACAATTACCGCGCACGGGTATCTTAATGATACGGACACGCGCGGCAAAAAGCGGAAATCGGTGATTGATGCCGTCGCGGCAACAGTGATTCTGCAGGATTATCTCGCTTACCGAAAAAACCAAAAGAAAAACGGAAGGCTTTCTTAACCGCCCCACTGGGGGTGAAAGCCTTCCGTTTCGTTATTCAATCTGTCTGCAGATTATTTATGTAAGACCGGATATCATCTTTATCGTTGTTTTTAAGCCTCGCGGTCCTGTCCTAAATAAAACAGGGCAACCGTGCCGGGGCCGGAGTGTGCGCCGATGACCGGGCCGATCGGTGCGGTTTCAATCTGAGTGGTGCCAAATTGCTGTTTCACTTTTTCTTCCACATACGCGCAGCCTTCCGGGGAATTGCCGTGGCTGATAAAGATCATCTGCTTGTCCGGGTCAATGGAGGTTTTCTGCATGTGCCTGACCAGAGTGTCCAGCGACTGTTTGCGGCCGCGTATTTTTTCAACCAAAATAATATGGCCTTCATCGTCAAAATGCAGAATCGGTTTAATGCCAAGCATGGTGCCGACCAGAGCGGAAGCCCCTGAAATTCTGCCTCCGCGCTTTAAATGGTTCAGGTCGTCAACCGTAAACCAATGGTGCAGACGGTTTCGGTTTTGTTCCATCCATTCTTTTACTTCTTCAATGGAGGCGCCTTCGCGTTTTTTTATAACGGCGTGATATACTAAAAGACCTTCTCCCATGGAAGCGGCCAGTGTGTCAACAGCATAGATTTTACGCTGCGGATATTTCGAAGAAAGTTCTTTTGCGGCGATGACGGAATTGTTGTAGGTGCCGCTTAACCCGGAAGAAAATCCCAGGTACAGAACATCCTGCCCGGCTGCAAGGAAAGGCTCGAAAGTTTCCATAAAAGTGACAATGCTGATTTGGTTGGTCGTGGAGGTTTCCCCTGCGGAAACTCTGCGGTAAAATTCCTGGCTGGAAAGTTCACGCTCATCCGGATAATCCATCAGGGGAGTATCCCCAATCGTAAAGCTCATGGGAATAACAGTAAGATCAAGGCGGTCTACTTGTTCCTGAGTGAAATCAGTATTAGCATCTGTAATAATTCTGTAATTGTTCATTTGGGCGCAGTTCCCTTCCAAAAGTTGATTCTACTAATGAATTTTCATGCCAATATTATACCGTTTTTCACGGATTTTGTCCACATGCAAATTGCTGAATTTGTTTTAAAATGAAAATAAAAAAGCCCCCGAAATCGGGGGCAATTGTGTTAATATAGAAGACCCGCCTGGCCGTAATGTGCTGAATAACCTGCTACCAGTAGCAGGTGGGTGCCCGCCCAACGGTTTCGCTCTCCCTTCTTCCGGCCGAAGCCGGGAGGTCTGAAGTCCGCCGCCGGAGCCGAAGCTCCCGATTTAATATTGTAGGGTTATTTTTGCACAAATCCGCGCACCAGGCAGGATGTCAGCAAAAATCAGTCTTAGTCTTCGATATTATCCGGATCTTCCGGCAGGGCATCGTCGAATTCTTCATCGCCGTACAGTTCTTCAAACCGGTTTTCAAACTGTTCAGCCAGTCGGTCCAGCAGAGCTTCGTCTTCTACTTCCGCCAACTGCTGCTCGCCGTTTTCTTCAATCGATTCAAAAATGTAATAGGTCCCTTCTGCATCGACTTTATCCTGAGGATTATTGAGAACGGGAAGCAGTGCATAATAGCACCCGTCGTCATTGTCAATGACGTCCAGAACTTCAAATTCGTGCTCGTTGCCTTCGTCGTCCACTAAAGTCAGAATATCGGGTCCGAATTCATCTTGCATCGGGGTACTCTCCTTACAAATTCATTTCCAGTTTTCCGTCGTTACTATTCTACGCTGTAAGGGCTTGCAAGTCAACAGGAAAATAATATGTAATTAAAATATACTAAAAATATTTAAAAATTCAATATAAACTATTGACTTATACCATATCAACCGCTATAATGAAGATGCAAAGGAAAGGGACGAAGAAAAGACGATGCGGTTTTCCCGGAATGCCGCGGCCGCGGTTGGAGGAAAACAAAGACGGGCATCGAAATGGACACGGACTTTTCTGAATGAAGGGAGTGAGTCCAATGGGCAGGGAAGAAGACCAGCAGACCACGCAGCCGGCGTTCGTTGGGCGCAGGCTTTCATAAAAGCAAAGAAAGGAATGAGACGAAAGACGACCTGGTGCAGAAAGAAATTTTTGTTCGGTCGGCGCGCCGTAGTTCCCTTTGAAAGCACATTCTTGGCTTCGAAATGAAGCAGGTTCTTCCGGAACATTTTTTGTGAGCGATTCAGGGAATGTCATGAAGGCGATAACGGACCGGAGGAAACGACAATGGTGATTCCAATGTATTGATTTGGGGAGTTTTGATACCTGCGGCTGGCCGGTTTCTGGAGAATCGGCTTTAGGCCGGGGCGGATAACGAACGATTGACACAGGTTTATAGTTTGGGCCTTGGCGGGTTACCGCCGAGGCCCTCTTTTATGTTAAAAATGAATTGCTTGGGACGGGACTTGCATGATGCAGGAGCCCGCCTTTTTTGCTGTATGCAGAAATGGGCTGCGGCTTTCAGAAATTAATTTCCAGAATTCTTTCATTGCTTCCTAATGAAGCATTCATTCTGCCTTCATAAACGGCAGGTATTCTACTAAAAGCAAAGGCAGGGTGAGTTTAAATGCTTGGAAAACACCGGAACCAAATACTGCAGTTTATGAGTTACCTGATTGTGGGCGGCGGAGCGACCATTGTGGAATGGGTGCTGTTTTTTCTGTTTGTTTACCTGCTGCAATGGAATCAGAATTTTGCTTTTACCGTTGCTTATGGAATTTCGACTTTTGTGAATCTGATTCTGGGCAGGCTGCTGACTTTCCGAAATGCCACTGTTGTCCATCAAAGCAAAAGTCCGGTCCTAAATTTTTTGAAAGAGGCTTTTCTCATTTATGCGGTTGCGGCGGTTGGATGTGTTATGAACCTTCTCCTTCTGAATCTGTTTACTGATGTTTTTGGGATGGATTCGATGCTGTCGAAGATTATTACAACAGGAATCATGCTGATTGGGAACTATCTTGTCAGAAAACTTGGCATTTACCGAGAAAACGCCAAACCAAAAGTACGCGCAGCGTTAAAGCAGATACCGGAATTAGGGCAGAAGGAGTAAATATGAAATTTATCAGAAAATACCGTGAAGCGGCCGCCATGACGCTGATTTTGCTTTTGGCGGCTTTTTTATCCATTTTTAACATTTGGAATCTTGGGTACAGCAACGAGTTTTACGCGGCCAGCGTGAAAAGCATGCTGACCAGTTGGAATAATTTTTTCTTTGCGTCGCTGGATCCAGGCGGGTGGATTACGGTAGATAAGCCGCCGGTTTCACTCTGGGTGCAGACAGCGTTTGCCAAAGTGTTTGGCTTTTACGGCTGGAGCATCATCCTGCCGCAATGTTTGGCCGCGGTAGCGACGGTTGTAATTGTCTATTGTGCGGTAAAACGCCATTTTGGAGGCATGGCGGGCCTGATCTCTGCGCTGGTGCTTGCGCTGTCTCCTATTTTCATTGTGGTCAGTAAAACCAATAATACGGATTCCGTGCTGATTTTTTTCATGGCGCTTTCAGCGTGGGCCATGATGGCGGCTGTTGACCGGGGTCAGCTTCGGTGGCTGCTTCTATCGATGGTCCTTTTGGGAGTTGCCTATAATGCGAAAACTCTGGAAGCGTTTTTGATTCTTCCGGCGCTTTTTGCCGTTTACTTTTTTGGGACAAACCTCAAATGGAAAAAACGCATTTGGCATCTTGCTGTGGCGACGGTCGTCCTTCTGGTTGTTTCACTTTCCTGGTCTGTTGTGGTGGATTTAACCCCGGCAAGCGAGCGGCCTTACGTCGATAACAGTTCCAATAATTCCGAGTTGGAACTTGCCCTTTCCTATAACGGAATCCAGCGGATTACAGGGTAGTCCGGTGGTAATTTAGGCGGTGCAGCTGGGCAGTTTGGTCCATCTGATGAAAATGATGACGATAAATCGACCGCACCGGCCCAGCCGGAAGACGGAGAAACGTCTGCATCTGAAAACAGTGTGCCGCCGACCGGTTTCCCTGAAACCGGTTCGGACGGACAAAACGGCTTAGATTCGACTCATCCGGACGATGGAAAATCACCGGGGTCTGGAAACTTTGATGGCGCCCCTGGTGGAAATGGCGGCGGCAACAGTATGTTTAATGGCGGCGGCAGTGCCAGCATTCTGCGTATGTTTAACACGACCCTGGGCGGGCAGGACAGCTGGCTGCTGCCATTTGGTTTGTTTTCAGCCTTGGCGATGCTGATTGGAATGCGAAAAGCCGAACAGGAGGGACGCAGGAAACGACTGTGCGGACTTCTGATGTGGGGCGGAGCTGTGGCTGTGATGGTTGGATATTTCAGTGTGGCACAGTTCTTCCATCCTTATTATATTTCCGCAATGGCACCGTACCTTGCGGCTTTGACAGGAATCGGTCTGACGGAATTGTGGAGGCTGTATCGCAGCGGAGGTTTGTCGGGGTATTTGCTTCCGGTTTCCTTTGTCGTAACAGCTGCCGTGCAGGGAATCATGCTTTGGTCTTATCCGGAGTATTTTAAAATTTTGCTTCCCGTTCTATGCGTTATTGTGGGAATCCCTTCCATATTATTAGTCCTTCTTCGTTTTCTGCGAAAAAATACGGTTGGCAAACTGGGAATGCTTTGCCTGACAATTGGGTTTGCGGGGCTTTTAATTACACCGGCGGTATGGACGGGGTATTCCGCGCTGAGCACGAATATCAATTCAGCCATTCCCACTGCCGGTCCTTCATCGGAAAGCGGATCGATGTTTGGAAAGGCAGGAGGAATCAGCTGGCAGCAGAACACGCCGGACGATGGTGAAGCGAAAGAAAGTACAGAGGAGGATGCCAGTCAGAAAGACGATGGCCGTCAGAATGGCGCCTTTGGAAACCGTGCTGACGCCGGTTCGGATTCCTCCTCCAGTACCGCGCTAATTCGATTTCTGGAAGAGAACAATACTGGAGAGAAATGGCTGGTTGCGGTTCCAAGTGCCAGTGAGGCGGAACCGATTATTCTTGCAACCGGAAAACCGGTCATGGCGATTGGGGGATTCAGCGGGGACAATCAATCATTAACGGTGGAAAAGCTGGAGCAAATGGTACAGTCCGGTGAACTGAAATACTTTATGACTGGCGGCAGAGGAAATAAGGGAGGAACTTCATCGGATGCAGTGACACAGTGGGTCGAAGAGCACGGCACAGTGGTGGATTCCAGTGTATGGAGCACCTCCGGCAATTCCGATTTGATGGGCGGCGCTTCACAAACGCTTTATGATCTGTCCGCATATCGCAGCGAATCGTAAGCTGGGATATTTGCTAGAAGGCACATCCTGTATGAACAGCAGGGTGTGCCTTCTTTCAGATAGAAAAATCCGGTTGATAACGGCTGTAAACGAACAATTTGTATCGGTTTGATTTCGGGAAAACCCTTGACTTTTTTTGCGCTTGCCGCTACAATAAGAAAGCACATTTATTGGTTTTATGGAAGCGTATCGAAGTGGTCATAACGGGCCTGACTCGAAATCAGGTAGGCCGTAAGGTCTCGTGGGTTCGAATCCCACCGCTTCCGCCATAAGCCTGTTTACGGACATCTGTAAACAGGCTTTTTTCTTTATTTACGCGCTTTTTTGAAGCTTTTAGGTCAGCTTCCGTTTGTGGTCTTGCCTGCTTGTTTTCAGTCTGCCATGGATTTCTACGTTTTTTTCATTTTGCGTAGAAGTTTTTAGCAGGTAAACGTAGGTGCCATCGGGGTTTGCGGGTTGTCCTCTGCTTGTAGCGTAGAATTTTCAGCGGTTTCGGAAAATGCGAGTGGTTCTACCGGACTTGATTTGATAAAGAAGCCCGATGCCACATCACCTGTTTCTACCTGTGCCGACACATCAAGGTGTGCATAAGTATCTGCTGTAGTGCTGAACGTGGAATGCCCCAGCCAGATTTCACGGATAAAAGTTGCGTAACTGCCAATGTCATCCGGATATTGCCAAAGCTTGTACGCAAACAGCGACTCTGTCAGGATCTTGCGGTAAGTACCCCAAACATACCCCGATTCATAAGGAGTTGACAAAGCGCAACCTATTGCATATAATTAATGCAATAGGTTGCGCTTTGTCAACGGAAGGAGTATTAGATGAAAATACCGGAAAATAAACAATATGTCATATTTGGCGGCGCTTTTGTGCTGGCAAATAAATTACAGCTGGTGGCCGACAAAAAGACACACGGGCTTTCCACAAAGCAGTGGTTTTTACTGCGCAATTTAAGCGATTTGCCCGACGACCCACTACCCACCATCACCATACTGGCAAGAGAAACCGACACCTCCCGGCAGAACGTGAGCAAGATGCTGGAGGTGCTGCAGCGGCAGGGCTATGTGGCACTGCAGGATAATACGGAGGACCATCGCAGCCAAAGCGTCGTGCTGACGGAGCCAGGAGCGCAGATGTTGCGGCAGGTAGCGCGGGAGGCGGTCCCATTTTTCACCGAACTGTTTTCCGGCATCAGCGAAGAGGAGTGCACAGTATCAGCTGGAGTGATCATAAAACTCATTAAAAATCTCTATAAAATGCAGGAGAAGATGGAATGAGGCGAAAGAAGAAAAAAACAATCATAGCCATTGTCGCCGTCATTGTGCTGGGGCTTGCAGCCCTTGTGTTTTTTAATTTGCCTAAGCCGGTAACGGCATTCGATGCGTCATTTCATTTGGCACAAATGGCGGATGGTACTTATCCGGGCAGCTGTGACAACGGCCTTGTAAAGGTTCAGGTGGAGGTAATCGTAAAAAACCATACCATTGTAGAAGTACGGCTGTTGAAGCATGATAACGGGTTGGGCAGCGCCGCAGAGGCCATTACCGGCACGGTCGTCCAGCGGCAAAGCGTAGAGGTCGATGCGATATCAGGTGCTACAATGAGTTCAAAAACAATATTGAAAGCGGTTGAAAACGCTTTGTCGGAAGGCGATGTGAAATGAATACTGCTGTCATTTATAAAACAAAATACGGCTTTACCGAAACATATGCCCGATGGATTGCGGAGGATTTAGGTGCGAATCTGCTAATTGCCGACAAAGTAAAGCCTGCCGATCTGCAAAACCACAGTACTCTTATCTTTGGCGGGGGCTTGTACGCCGGTGGTGTCAGCGGGATTGCCACACTTACCAAAAATTTTGAAAGCATCAAGAACAAGGCGCTCTATCTATTCACGGTTGGCGCAGCAGATGTGACCGACCAAAAAAACATAGATTCCATTCGCGGCTCCCTGGGCCGTGTTCTCACGCCGCCGATGATGCAGGCAATCAAAATTTATCATTTTCGGGGCGGGATGAAATACTCTAAGATGAGCCTTACCCATCGTGCCATGATGGGTCTAATGATAAAAATGGTTCGCAAAAAGCCCGAAAACGAGCTGCGTGCAGAGGACAAACTGATGCTGGAAACCTATGGCCAGGATATTGATTTTACAGATCGCCAAATGATTGTCCCCCTGCTCGAAGATATAAAAGCTCGCATGAAATGAAAATGAACGTTACCCTCATTTCTGTTTCCAAAGGCTGCATTCTACATTATCCGCAGTCTGCTGTTTCCGCTCTACCTGCGCGGCGCTCTGTTGGGTAAGGCCGGTCATTTCCACTTCAATCTGACTTCAATAAAAGGATATAAAAGTACCGCCTGTTTTTTCAAACAGACGGTATTTGAATTTTAATGATACTTATTTCTTTTTGACAGGATAACAGACCTCGGTTACCCATTCGTCAGGGTTCTGCGTTTCATGAGGGCTGACATGGTCAATGTTAAAGGAAGGACCGTTAAAATTGTAGCCGTTATCCTGAACCCAATTTGCTACTGCCGTATTGACTTCATTAACTTTCTCGTATCCACCCTTGTAGGTGGCAGAAGCAATCAGAACGGGCGGCTCGGTTTTAAACACCACATGCTCGGTATTCGGGTAACTGCCTTTTACGGACTTCTGCACTTCCACATCCACATTGCTTTCCTTGAACTCGCCGTCGTGGAAGATTGCCAGCGTGTAACAGGGGTTGCCGTCCTGCATGTTCAGTGGGGCGGTTTCTTTCATGAGAATATGCCAGAGCTTGCCCTCATAGTCATATGCGGGAATGATCTGCCGGACGCTGGCAACATAGCGTTCCGGCAGCGTTTTTAAGGTCACGTTGTAACTCATTGCGGTTTCATCCTTTCTCAGCCGCTTAATGGCTGTTTCAAGGAGCAGAAGACGGTGCGCGGTTTCCTCGGCCTCCGCTTTTACCTCAGCCTGCTTTACTTTCAGAAATTCTGACAGTTTTTGCGGGTTGCCATAGTTCTTCAGAATTTCCCCGATAGCGGACAGACCGAATCCCATATCCTTGAGAGAATTTATCTGTTCGGCCGTTGGCAGTTGATCCTCACCATAATAACGATAGCCTGTAAACGAATCGGTGCTTTTGGGAATCAGCAGGCCGATCTCGTCATAATGCCGCAGCATTCGTATACTGATCCTTGACAGTTTAGAAAAATCACCTATTTTCAGCATGATTGATCCCTCACACGTGTGTGTCTTTTTGAGCTCATCTTTAGTATAGGGTATACCATAATGGGAGAGTCAAGAGATAGAGTACAATAAAGTTTGCAATTTGTAGATGAGTAAAGGAAACCACCGGGAGCTTTGATAGAATGGATAGTTCAAGTTAACATTCAAAAGGTCTACTTTATGCGTAATATTCTCGCAAAGGTTCCACACCGAAACATGTCCTTCGTCGCTTCCATCATATCTGCGGTACCGCTGAATTTTTGGTCTCTATAATCAATTCATTCAACAATTCGGGCGTAAATTTGCTTTGGCCCCAAATGGATTCCATTGTAACATTAAAAGCTTAATTGCCATATAGTGGTCATGATAGAAATTATCGATAATAACTATTCATTCAAATTGGAAGGGGTAATGCTATATGAATATATATGACGATTCAAAATGTGTGCCGCCAAAATGCTATAGCTGCTATTGTCCGGGACCTTCATGTATTCCAGGACCTCCGGGCCCCGTTGGTCCTCAAGGCCCTGCCGGCCCTGCTGGTCCCCAAGGCCCTGCCGGTGATACAGGCCCCGCTGGCCCCCAAGGCCCTGCTGGTGATACAGGCCCCGCTGGTCCCCAAGGCCCTGCCGGTGATACAGGCCCCGCTGGTCCCCAAGGCCCTGCCGGCGATACAGGTCCCGCTGGTCCCCAAGGCTCTGCCGGTGATACTGGCCCTGCTGGTCCTGCCGGCCCTGCTGGTGCTGCCGGCCCCGCTGGTGCAGCAGGCCCCGCTGGTGCAGCAGGCCCTGCTGGTGCTGCCGGTCCCGCTGGTCCCCAAGGTCCTGCAGGCCCCGCTGGCCCCCAAGGCCCTGCCGGTACTTCAGCATGTTCAGCATCCGGCGAATTAGTTAAAAATGGTGGATTTGGATACTATGACAGTAATGTTCCTGACGATTGGGAAACCCCTGACGCCAGTTTAATCACAAAGAGAACTGATGCGGGCAATGTTCACTCTGGTGATGTTTCAGTGGAACTAGCTGATGGAGGAAGATTATCTCAGAGGATATATGATGTTGTTCCTGGATGCTCGTATGAATTTTCATTCTTTGCAAAATCAAATGGTACCAACACTGGCTTTTATACAGAAGTTACTTTTGTAACTGCAACCGGTAATGTTATCGGGACAGAAATTTACCTTGACCCCGGATTTCTTGTGCCCTCTGACATTTTTTCATATTATAGAAGAATTACTACAAAAGCACCAATTAATACCGGCTATATAAATGTTGTCCTGAATGCAGATGCGGATACCGGAGGGGTTATTTTCGACAATGTTTCACTAAGCATACAGTAAATACTCCATTTCTTCTTCCAGAATATCAATTGCCGTGGAAAACTGCTTTTCACACAGCGTTGTAGATGGGAATGCAGCAGGGACGGTCAGGGAAATAGTTACCCCCCGGCACAGCCGGGGGGATAACTATTTCCCTTTGTGAGTTTTCAATTTATCCTCAATGGGAATAATGACATTTTCATAACGCTTGATTTTTGTGTTCAGTCTTTCAAGCGTGTTTTGCATTTCTTCAATACGCTCTTTTAATAGATCGCGCTGTTTTATGAGGAGTTCTTTCCGAGCCTGGATGGTTGCGTTACTCGTTTGGAACAGCCTGACATATTCAATAAGCGTTTTCATCTGCGCATCCATCGTATAAAAATAAACCGGTGTTGCCATGACGATAATATCGGCCTGAACCATTTTGTCAAGCACAACGGCCATATCGTCCTTATAAACACATTAGTGGGTCTGATTACATACCCCACAGCCGGTGCAGTAACCAATCTTTTTATCACGCAGAAAGACTTTCTCAACAAGATGTCCCGCTTCCTGTGCTCCACGCATAAACTCCTCGCATCCAGAATATCGCAGGGAGCGATGGCCTTGAACCCATGTTCGTCAAAGGTTTTCCAATGCTTTTCCACCGTGTTCCTTCTGCCGGGATAGGCCGTATTGCACTCCACGATGGTCCCATTCAGTTTAGTAACCAGATCTTTGATCAAATTGGGATTTAAAAAGTTCCCCGCCAATCAGATTTTCTATGCTATTGGCTGTAATTTCGGTATTGCCAACAGGCAAGTTGACTATATTTCCGCTGACATAATTGTTTCCCACGCGGGAAAAGTAGGCGATCAATACGTTTCGTTTCATACTTGTTCTTCCTGCTATGGTGGATTTTGGTCACTGCCAGCTGAAATTACAAAATCAGCTGCGATTTGTTAAAAGCATGTGTTTTCCACTTTGACGCAGTTGGGCGTATGCTTAGCATACATCTTGGAGTTAACTCCAAGTCAAGGGCCTTTTAATGATTTTTGTAAAATAATTGAAATTAAGTATGTAAATATTTATATTTACATACTTAACATGAAAACCGCTTATAGTAGAAAACTGAAGAAATCTATAGCGAATATACAAAGAGCCGCCTTTTTCAGGCGGCTCTCTGGTGCAATTATGGGAACATGTCTTATAATCAAATTATATGGCGGAAATCGGATTTTATGAGTTGTGCTTAGACTGTGCCGCAGAAAATAATCAGAGCGAAAGGCTGGAATGAGCTCTGACCAGTTCTTGACTGCGGGCAGCATTCTTTTTTTCAGGCAGCGGTTCTTTGTCTGGCTGCAAAGCCTGCTGTTCCGGAAGGGGAACAACAACGGATACCCCCCGTACGGATTCGACCGCCACCGGAATTCCATAGACACTGCCGATAATTTCAGGAGTCATAATTTTTTGGTCTCCATAAGCGTAAATACCGCCGTCTTTGACAAACAGAAAACGATTGCAGTATTTCAGCGCAAGGTTTAAGTCGTGAATAACGATGATTACGCTGATCTGTTCCTGCTCGGCGACTTCTCGCACTGCGGCAAGCACTTCATATTGATTACGCAGATCCAGGTTGCTTGTCGGTTCGTCCAGCAGCAGAATGCGCGGCTGCTGGACTAATGCTCTGGCCAGCATGACCTTCTGCATTTCTCCGCCGGAAAGTTCATCTACATAGCGCAGAGAAAATTCTTCCAGGCCCATCCGCCGGATGACCGATTCTGTAATTTGTAAATCTTTCTGACTGGGTTCCATTTTAATATGGGGCTTTCGACCCAGCAGAACGGAGTCGAATACGGTAAAACGTCCGCCTGCATTTTTTTGTGCCACATACGCCATGCGTTTGGCGACTTCATTTCGTTTGAGTCTGTATACATCGGCCCCATCAATGAGAACGGCGCCGCTTTGCGGGCTTAAAATGTGATTCAGGCATTGAATCAGCGTGCTTTTCCCGGCTCCGTTATTGCCCAGAATGGCAATGCACTGCCCCTCTTTGGCATCAAACTCTATTTTGCGGAGCACGGCGTGGCAGCCATAAGAGAAATTCAGGTCTTTTACTTTCATCATCTGCGGCCCACTCCTTTAAAAATCAGGTATAGAAATAACGGTGCTCCCAAAAACGAGGTGATGGCTCCAATCGGCAGCACAACAGGGGAAACAACCAGCCGCGCGACGATATCGCTGAACAGCAGCATCAGGGCACCCATCAGAGCGGATGCTGGAAGCAGGAACCGATAATCACCCCCAATGATGCGGCGCATCACATGGGGGGAGATCAACCCGACAAAATTGACGATTCCAACAAAGGATACAATGATTGCCGCGGTGAACGAGCAGATGACCATACCGGTCAGCCGCATCGCGTTAACATTGACGCCCAGCCCTTTGGCACTGCTTTCTCCGCTTTCCAGTGCATTGTAATTCCACCGGTTTAACAGAAAATAGATGAAAGAGAGAGCGGTTACACCCGCCATGATCCAGATTTGTTTTACAGAAGTGCGTCCCATATCGCCGAAGGTCCAGAATACGACGGCGGAAAGGCTGACATCATCTGCAAAATACTGGATGATTGCGGTTCCGCCGCTGAACAGTGCGCTTAAAGCAACGCCGGACAGAATCATGGTTTCCGGCGAAATTTCTTTAAATCTGGAAAGTCCTAAAACAACAAAGGTGGATAACAGGGAAAACGCGAAGGCACACGCAGAAACAAGGTAGGGATTTGTCACCGTCACGCCTTCTGCAGTGTGAAACTGAACGCCGGCACCCAGCACGACTATGGCAAAGGCGGCACCGAAAGCGGCGCCTTGTGATACGCCGATTGTCGAAGCGGACGCAAGCGGGTTTCGCAGGATGCTCTGCATGGCGCATCCGGTGACCGCCAGCCCGATTCCGGCGACAATCGCCGTCACGGTTCGGGGCAGTCGAAGCCCGAAAATAACGGTCTGATTGACTTTTGTTCCCTTACCGGCTAAAGTACGAAAGACGTCTGTTGGGGTCAGACCGGCCGAACCGGCGATCACCGCGACCAAAGCCGCTGCCGCTGTCAGCAGGACAAACAGGAGAAGAATCATGATTTTAAACCGGATGTAATCACGATAGGATTTTATTTTTGGGGCTGAATTCTGCATGGGTATTCTCACTCACCTCCCGGGGTGAGTTTGCCGAAGTGATTCCCGGAATCTTTCAGTGTCTGCAAATAGGGCTGGCCCAGCATCTTCGTAAAGATTTCCTCGGCTTTTTGCTCAAAATCGACATCGGCAAAGGCGTCCGGAAACATCACTGTACCCGCGTAATAAGCATCCGCAACCGCAATTTCGATATTGGTGCCGTAATAGTTGTAGGCAATCTGTGAATAAACCTTTCCACTTTTCACGGCATTCAGATTGTTGTAGAAATCAGGATTGGAAGAGTAATCCTGATTAACAAGATCCATGTTGCCCGGAGTCAGAAAGATCAAATCCGGATTCCATACCATAAGCTTTTCCTTGTCAATCAGCAGCGCACCGGATTTTCCGGTTTCATCCACCACGTTTTTCGCGCTGATTGCGGTAAAGGGAGGGTACTCCGCATAAGTTCCCTCAATGCCGTGGCCTCCTTTGAAGCTGACGGCTCCGGCATAAACAGAGGGCTTTTTTTCATCCGGAATCTCTTGGGTCCGGTCGTTCAAGTCTTTCTGCCAGCCTTTTAAGGCTTTCGTTACCTGTGAACAGCGGTCCTGTGTCCCCATAACGTCGCCAATCAGTTTTAACGAAGCAAAGACACTTTCACTGAAAATTCCTTCGTACTGCAGCGCAACCACGGGAATTCCTGCTTTTTCCTGCAAGGCGGTTACAGATTGCTGATTGGTGTAACCCGTAAAAATTACATCGGGTTTCAGTGTGACCATCGCCTCGTCATACACCGTGTCTTTGGGCCCGCCCGGGGCGACTGCCGTCAGCTTGGAAAATTGTGCTGCATTAATATGGGCATACGGCATGCCGGGGTCGCATTTCTTTTCCAGGTCGGTCAGCCCCGTAATCCGGTCGGCGCAGCCGGCATAGGTCAGCAGCCGCGCGGTTGCACCGATTGCCGCCACGGTTTTGATTTCTGCCGGAAGTTCCACCTGGCGCCCCAGTCCATCGGTGACGGTTCGCGCTTCGGCTGTCGTTCCGGAAGACGACGAGGCTGGTGCCGCGGTGGAAGCCGCACTCGAATTGCCGGAGGGTGCTGTGGCGCATCCGCTCAAAATCAGAACCAATGTAAGAAATATCCCAATCATTTTTTGCTTTTTCATTATAAATTCCCCCTGCTTTTTACCAGCCCCTGTTGTAAGACTGAAAACAATCCTCGCAAACCTTTTTGCCGTCCTGCAGATGTATTTTATGTTCCGGCGTGCCTTCCCCGCAGATTTCGCAGACGACGGTCTGAAACAGCCGTGCCCGCTGGGGCGGCTCAAAATTTGGTTCTGAAAACGTGAAGATGTCATCCACGGGGGCGTTTAGCAGGTAGTCCTGCGACCTGGCACGGTCCATGCCTTGTGTAATTCCCGGTTTTAAACAAACTCTCAGTTTTTTTCCGTTAGTCCGGTTGAAAAAAGAAAATGCCTGCTTGCCCGTCCCGCGGTAGATCAGGTTTCCTTTTCCAAGGGTGCAGCTTAACAGAGCCTGAACCGCGTCCACGCCGCAGGCATCGTTTTCGGTAATGCACACGACCTGCTCGTCGTCCGATACTCCAATCCCTAGTTTTTCCCTTGCGGCCTCGCAGGCTTTAAATCCGATGGCAAGCCCGGGACATTCGTGCCCGTGAAACGCAACCGCCTTTTTCCATAATTCCTGATTCATGGTAATTCCTCCTTTGTAATTGTC
This sequence comes from Oscillospiraceae bacterium, assembly GCA_022650485.1. Lineage (GTDB taxonomy): Bacteria > Bacillota > Clostridia > Oscillospirales > Acutalibacteraceae > Caproicibacter. The sequence goes on from JALCPP010000002.1 coordinate 98,017, forward strand.
AAACATGCCAGTACAGCGTCGTGACCGTGGTGGTCACCGTTTCGCGAATGACCCCGTCTTCTGTAATGGAGTCAAGGTATCGCACGATCTGCTGTTCTTCCTCTGCCGTGATATTCCGGTAAGTTTTCATTCGGTTTATATACATAGCGCAGGCCTGCGAAGGTGTTTTCTCCATTTTCCACTGCGTTGGCTTATAGTCCAGACGTGGAAAAAGTCCCTGTTTCCACAGCAGTTCAAAGGCGTACAGAATGTCATCGTCGCTGCTTTCGTATTTTTCTGCAATGCCGACAAGTTCTTTCACTTTGTCAGAAACCGGGTCGGTGCGGCGGGTAGGTTTTGCCAAAACACACCAGCCCCGGCTGGCTTGCGATAGTTTTAAAAAGGTATCTGCGCTTTGCACGGCGGGGGTCATATGGGCAAAGACCAGGTCAAACCGATGTTCAAAATTCACATCTGAAAGATTCATCTCATTCCAGTCCGCGCAGGTAAAACGTACATTTTTCGTGTTTTGTTCCTCAGCTTTTTCTTTTGCAATTTCAATCATGCGAGGGGAAAGATCAATCCCGAAAACACCTTTGCACCTGCCCGCAAGCGCGAGGGAATACCCGCCCGTACCGCAGCCCACATCCAAAACAAGAGAGCCGGCGTCAAACATTTTGTTTTTTTCCAAAAGGCGGAGAAAACAATTGTCTGCAAAGCTTGGCAGTGCCTGTTCCCCAAAACTCTGTGCCATGGAATCCCACAAATCCACGCGCGCCTGTTTGTTCTTTTCATGAAAGCGCCATTGTTCTAAGATTTCTTTCCGGTCCATCTGCTCATCCTCTCCAAGAAAAACGCATAAAAAAAGAGGCTCTGAAAAGAGCCTCCGTAGCGTCTATCTGATAACTTCACGGTATCATTAAGATATTAAATTTATTTTATGTAATCAACAGGGTTTGCTTTCATTTGGTTGGAATGCGGAGTTCAGTCCGCCGGAATGTATTTCGATACATCCATGATTAAAATAATATGAATTGCGTCTATTATAGCATAATTCACAATCATGTCAAGCATAAAGTAAAGATTTCATGCGATTTGACGTTGCTTGCGGGGAATTTCCTTTCTTGACTCACAGTGAAAATGATGCTATGATGATACTAATATAGAGTCATGAAGACTTTTCTTTACATATGCTATAAAATGAGGAATTCTGGGATGAACCTGGTCAAAGATGAAAAATTCTTTGCCGGGCTTTTTTATTTCGCAGACATTTCAATGAAAAGGAAGAGATCAATGGAGCTGGAAGAATACCTAAAGCGGAATCCACGTTTTGCCCTGGCGTTTTCGGGCGGCACGGATTCTTCCTATTTGCTGTACGCGGCGAAATCAGCCGGGTGCGACGTTCACCCCTATTTGCTCAAGTCGCCGTTTCAGCCGCAGTTTGAACTGGACGACGCGCGCAAAGTGGCGGAATCACTTGGGGTTAAGCTGACGGTGGTCGAATTCGATATTCTGCAGGACCCGCAGGTAAGAAAAAATCCGGCGGACCGCTGCTATTACTGTAAAAAAGCTCTGTTTACCCTGCTTTGGCAGCGAGTTCGCGCCGACGGATACAACCTTTTGTGCGATGGGACGAATGCTTCCGATCAAGTGGACGACCGTCCGGGGATGAAAGCGCTCAAGGAGCTACAAGTTCGTTCTCCGCTGCGTGAATGCGGACTGACCAAACCTGAGATTCGCAGGCTTTCGCGCGAAGCGGGGCTTTTTACCGGCGATAAGCCGGCCTATGCCTGCCTTGCCACACGCGTTCCGGCAGGAACACCGATTACTGCGCCATTGCTTGAAAAAATAGAGTGCGCCGAAAACGCCCTCTTTACGCTGGGCTTTTCCGATTTCCGCGTTCGGTATTTTGGCGGTGCGGCAAAGCTGCAGCTGCCCGCGGAACAGTTTGCGGATGGATTGAAACGGCATGCGGAGATTGTGTCGGCGCTTTCAAAGGATTTTCATGATGTCCTGCTGGACTTACGGCCAAGACAAACGGAGGAAAAAAGATGGAACAGCAACAAACGCTAGAGATTTTAAACCGCGTGAGCCGCGGGGAAACCACGCCGCAGCAAGCGCTTCTGGAACTTAAAATGGAACCGTTTGAGGAATTGGGATACGCCAAGGTTGACCATCACCGTGAGCTGAGGCACGGTGTGCCGGAAGTCGTTTACGGGGCTGGAAAAACTGCCGAACAGATTTGCGGGATTGTATCCGCGCTGAAGAAACACGGCGATCACAATATTCTGGTAACGCGTATGACGCCGGAAAAAGCGGAAGCTGTTAACCGACAAACTCCAATTGATTATGACCCCGTGTCGCGCATTGGAATCTGCGGTAAAAAGAGTGAGATCACCGCTTCCGGCACGGTCGTGATTGCGACGGGCGGAACCAGTGATATCCCGGTGGCGGAGGAAGCGGCGATCACCGCAGAAGCGCTCGGCAACCCTGTTCAGCGCCTTTATGATGTGGGTGTTGCGGGCCTTCAGCGCCTGCTTTCCAAGATGGACGTGCTGATGAGCGCAAGGGTTATTATCGCCGTCGCCGGAATGGAGGGCGCCCTGGCCACCGTAATCGGCGGCCTGGTGGCCTGCCCGGTTCTCGCTGTTCCGACCAGCATCGGTTACGGCGCAAATTTCAGCGGTCTTTCCGCTTTGCTGTCCATGCTGAATTCCTGCGCAGGCAATGTGAGCGTGGTCAATATCGACAACGGCTTTGGGGCGGGCTATTTAGCCAGCCTGATTAATCATATTGGAGGGAACCGGGAATGAAGCTTTATTTGGAATGCAATATGGGCGCCGCCGGCGATATGCTGATGGCTGCCCTTTTGGAACTGCTGCCTGACCGGCAGAAATTTTTAGACCGAATGAACGGGCTTGGCATTCCCGGTGTGCGGGTTGAATGCGTGCCTGCGGTGAAATGCGGAATTACGGGCAGCCACGTAAATGTTTTCGTGAACGGCGAGGAAGAAACAGTGCAGGATGTCTCTGTGGCGGCCGGTGCGGAACTTTCCATAAAGGAAGAACACGAACACCGTCATCAGGAACATCATGACCATGAGCATTGCCACGACCATCACGACCATGAACATGGTCATGGGGAAGGACATGTTCATGCCCATCATCATTTCAGTTACGCGGATGTGTGCGGGCTGATTCAGTCGCTGGATTTGCCCGCACAGGTAAAATCAGACGCACTGGCGGTTTATGAGCAGATTGGAACCGCGGAATCGAAAGTGCACGGCATGACGATGGATCAGATTCACTTCCACGAGGTTGGCTCGATGGATGCCGTCGCGGATGTGGTTGGCTGCTGTCTTTTGATTCATATGCTGGGCGCGGATGAGATTTCGGCCTCCCCGGTGCATGTCGGTTCCGGATTTGTCCGTTGCGCGCACGGGATTCTGCCTGTCCCGGCCCCCGCTACCGCCCATATTTTAGAAGGTGTGCCGATTTACAGCGGCAAGATCAAAGGGGAACTGTGTACCCCGACCGGTGCCGCGCTGCTGCGTCATTTTGTCGGACGGTTTGGAGAAATGAAACCGATGCGCGTCAAAAAAATCGGCTGCGGCATGGGCACGAAAGATTTTGAAGCCGCAAACTGTATCCGGGCTTTCTTGGGCGAAACCGACGACAGCCGGGACGAGGTAACACAAATCAGCTGTAACCTGGACGATATGACGCCCGAAGCAATCGGATATACGACGGAACTACTGCTCAAAAGCGGTGCGCTGGATGTCTTTGTCACCCCGATTCAGATGAAAAAGAACCGGCCCGCATCGATGCTGACCTGCCTGTGCAGCACGGAGGATGAAGAGAAGTTTTCGCAGCTGTTGCTGCTGCATACGACCACACTGGGGGTTCGTACGATCTCCTGCCGCCGGAACATTCTGCACCGCTCCTGCGGCACGGTGGAAACAAAGTTTGGCCCTGTCCGCGTTAAGCGCGCGCAGGGAAGCGGAATCCGGAAAAGCAAGCCGGAATATGAAGATGTGAAAGCTGCGGCGGAAAAATGCGGCGTGCCGTTCGATGAAGTGTACCGGCAGGCCGCCGCACAGGACGAAAAGGAGGACTGAAATGGGCAGCCGCCTCCTTGCATAAAAATTAGTTAAAAAGGCGGGGCCGGAATGAAAATTCCGGCCCCGCCTTTTGCCGCAGACAGCGGTTTTATTTCATAAGATGCATATCGTCCTTGAGAACGACGTCGTGCGCGCCGCCCTCTACAATGCTGACGGAGGAAACCAGCGTCAGGCGTGATTTTTGCTGAAGTTCCTGGATGGACAGCGCGCCGCAGTTGCACATGGTGGAACGGGTTTTGCTCATTGTAAGAGCGAGGTTGTCGTGCAGGCTGCCAGCGTAGGGAACGTAAGAGTCGACCCCTTCTTCAAAGCTCAGTTTTTTATCGCCGCCCAAGTCATAGCGCTGCCAGTTGCGCGCGCGGGCAGAACCTTCGCCCCAGTACTCTTTCATATAGTTGCCGTTAATCATAACCTTGTTGGTGGGGCTTTCGTCAAAGCGGGCGAAATAGCGGCCCAGCATGCAGAAATCGCAGCCCATCGCAAGGGCAAGGGTAATGTGGTAGTCATAGACAATCCCGCCGTCGGAACAAATGGGAACATAGATGCCGGTTTCTTCAAAGTACTCGTCGCGTGCCTTTGCCACTTCAATGACAGCGGTTGCCTGGCCGCGGCCGATTCCTTTGGTCTCACGTGTAATGCAGATGGAACCGCCGCCGATTCCAATCTTCACAAAGTCGGCGCCCGCTTCGGCAAGAAAGCGGAATCCTTCGCGGTCCACGACGTTGCCGGCCCCGATTTTAACTTTGTTGCCATAGGTTTTCCGCACATAGTCAATGGTGCGTTTCTGCCATTCGCTGTATCCTTCGGAAGAGTCGATGCACAGGATGTCCGCGCCTGCATCCACCAGGGCCGGGATGCGCTTTTCGTAATCGCGGGTATTGACTCCGGCGCCGACCACATAGCGTTTGTGGGAATCCAGAAGTTCCAGCGGATGTCCTTTATGGGAATCGTAGTCCTTGCGGAACACAAATGCCACCAGCCGCTTGTCCTTGTCGATAATCGGAAGGGCATTGAGCTTATTGTCCCAGATGATGTTATTGGCTTCTTTCAGGCTGACGCCTTCTTCAGCGTAAATGACCTTTTCAATCGGGGTCATAAAGGTAAAGACCTTTTCTTCGGTCGACATGCGGCTGATGCGATAGTCGCGGCTTGTCACAATGCCGAGCAGATGACCGTTCGGCGTTCCGTCGTCCGTTACCGCCACGGTGGAGTGGCCTGTCTTGCGCTTCAGTTCCAGAACATCGGCAAGGGTTTGATCCATCCGGATGTTGGAATCGCTGACTACAAATCCCGCTTTATAGCGCTTTACGCGCCGAACCATTTCCGCCTGATTTTCAATGGACTGGGAACCATATAGAAAGGAGATTCCCCCTTCTTTGGCCAGCGCAATTGCCATGTTGTCGTTGGAAACCGACTGCATGATTGCGGAAACCATGGGAATGTTCATGCTCAGCGCCGGCTGTTCGCCTTTTTTAAAGCGTACAACAGGTGTTTTCAGTGAAACATTCGCGGGGATGCATTCCGCGGAGGAATAGCCCGGTACCAGAAGGTATTCACTAAAGGTGTGGCAGGGCTCTTCGTAAAAATAAGCCATTTAATCTTCTCCTTATCTCTGATTGTTGCTAAACAGATTTCGCGGCGGCTTGCAGGATTGCGCCGGAATTGAAGCGCCGATGGACCTGCATAAGCTAAAAAAAGAGACTCCTCCGCCGAACTGTGATTTGCTCATTATTATATCACGAATCCGGGGTTTGTAAAGGGAGTCACTTCTTCAAAAGAAGAATCAGGGCTATTTTGTAAAAATAGGAAACGTTTTCAATTCTATTTCGCGGTTAATTTGCCGATAAATTGACAAGATGGCATAAAACCTATATAATGAAAAACAATTTCAATTATACGAAAAGCAAGGGCGCTTTTCTCCGCACCCGTGTTTCTGCCGGTAAAAAGACAGGAAGGCGGCGCGGTGCCAGAGCGCAAATGGGAATCATCACCGATTCGGTCAGCCTGCGCGGCGGCCGCAGTCGGTTTTTTTAAATCCAAAAGATGTTTGCGGAACGATCAGAGGCTGTGAAGGACGGCGGTTTTTTGCCGTGAGGAAAAAAACCGGCGCAGGTCCTCACTGATTTTATTAAGAAAGAGGGAACGTTTATGATCCGATTTAACTGTGATTACAGCGAGGGCGCTCATCCGCGAATCATGGAGCTCCTGGCTCAGACCAATATGGAACAGACGGCTGGATATGGGGAAGACCCGTACTGCATACGTGCCGCAGAATTGATTCGCCGTAAATGTGCCTGTAAAGAGCTTGGCATTCAATTTACCGTGGGCGGAACCCAGGTGAACAGCATTGTCATTGCCGCTGCGCTGCGGCCCCATCAGGGAGCAGTCTGTGCCGATACCGGGCATATCAATATTCATGAAAGCGGCGCGGTGGAAGCGACCGGACATAAAGTTCTGGCTTTACCGGGAAGGAACGGCAAAATTACAGCCGACCAGATTCAAACGGCCTGCGACGAACATTTTAAAGATGCAGCCCATGAACATATGGTTCAGCCGGGAATGGTGTATCTGTCACTTTCGACAGAGATGGGGACAATCTACTCCAGGCGGGAATTAACTGAAATCAGCGAAGTCTGCCGCCGAAATGACGTGCTCCTTTATGTTGACGGCGCACGCCTTGGCTACGGCCTTTGCGCGGAAGGCTGCGACCTCGACCTTCCCGTGCTCGCAAAGCTGTGCGACGCATTTACCATTGGGGGAACCAAGGTCGGCGCACTGTTCGGCGAGGCGCTGGTTCTTCGCAATGACGCGCTGAAAAAGGATTTTCGTTATATCTTGAAGCAAAGGGGCGGGATGCTTGCGAAAGGCCGTCTGCTTGGCATTCAGTTTCTCGCTTTGCTGGAAGAGGACCTTTATTTTGACATTGCCGCCCGCGCCGACCGGCAGGCGATGCAGATACGCCGTGCCTGTGCCGAAAAGGGATGGAACTTCCTTTCCGACTCACCGACCAATCAGCAGTTTCCGATTCTGCCGGATATGGCGCTCAATCTTTTAAAGAAAAATTACGAAGTGTCGGATTGCGGCAGAATAGACAAAAACCACAGTGCGGTCCGCTTCTGCACCAGCTGGGCGACCCGCGACGAGGATGTGAAACGTCTGGTGCGGAACATTCAGACTCTGTAAAGCAGTTTTCATTTACAGAAAAATCTTCTTTCAACATGAAAAACTGTCGACAATATAATACAAATAGTATTATTATACTTTTATATAAGGCATATTACGCAATTAAAGTGAAGAAACCGTACAGAATCCAGGTGGCTTTTCGCGGGCAATTGACCCGGGTGCAAACCCGGACAGTCTGCGGGTGCTTTCATGGCGATTCAGAATGGAAGGAAGAAAGGACTTCAGAATGAAAATTACAATTTACAACTGCCGTTCGGATGAAGCGGAATATCTGGAAGAATTCCGGAAAAAACATGGTGTTGAACTTTTTCCGGTCAAAGAGTCCCCCACGGCACAGACCGTGTCACTGGCCGAAGGCTGCCGCTGTATCAGCATGATTACCACACCGATGGATGAAAAACTGCTGAACATTTACCATGACGCGGGGATTCGCTTTATTTCGACACGCAGCATCGGCTATGACCATATTGATATAAAAGCGGCGGAAAAGCTGGGCATGCATATCGGCAACGTCAGTTATTCGCCGAACAGTGTGGCGGACTATACGGTAATGATGATGCTGATGGCGATTCGCCGGGTCAAAGGAATCCTTCGCAGAAGTGACAATCAGGATTATTCCCTGCGCGGCGTTCAGGGGCTGGAAATGCACAACCTGACGGTCGGCGTGATCGGTACCGGGAGAATTGGAAGAACGGTGCTTCGCAACCTGACCGGTTTCGGCTGCCGGCTGCTGGCCTATGATCTGTATCCGAATGATTCGGTCCGTGAGATGGCGGAATATGTTTCTTTGCCGGAACTTCTGCGCCAAAGCGATTTAATTACCCTGCACATGCCCGCAACTAAAGAAAACTTTCACATGATTTGCCTCGATACCATTGCACAGATGAAAGACGGCGTTGTTTTGGTTAACACGGCGCGCGGCTCGTTAATTCACACGGGGGACTTTCTCGATGCGGTGGAAAGCGGCAAAATCGGCGCGGCCGCGCTGGATGTCGTGGAAGAGGAAACCGGGCTGTATTATAACGATTTAAAAGACCGGATTCTGCACAACCGGGGCCTTGCGGTGCTTCGGTCGTACCCAAATGTTCTGGTCACGCCGCACATGGCGTTTTATACCAATCAGGCGGTCAAAGATATGGTTGAAAATTCGATTCGTAGCTGTATTTCGTTTGCTCAGGGGAGTGAAAATCCCTGGCAGGTAATTTAACGGTGCGGAAAAGGAATACAAAATTCTTTTGAATTGATCGAAAATTTTTTATTCATAATTTGTTAATCTTTGGGACCTTTTGTGATATAATAGATTTTTAATAAGTGCTTTAACGTTTTAAAGCAACGAACATTGAGAGGATAGGGTGAGCAAAATGGATCGAGAACAATGGGGCACTAGATGGGGCTTTATTCTGGCGGCGGTTGGTTCTGCAATCGGGCTAGGAAATATCTGGCGGTTTCCTTACGTCGCTTATAAAAATGGCGGAGGGGCATTTCTAATCCCGTATATTTTCGCGCTTTTAACAACCGGTCTGTCCTTTGTTGCGCTGGAATTCGTTATCGGGAAAAAGTACCGCGGTTCCGCGCCGCTTTCGTTTTTCCGGATTAACCGCCACATGGAGTTTGTCGGATGGTGGCAGTTCGCAATCAGTTTTGTGATTATGACGTATTATTCCGTGATTTTGGGCTGGTCCGCAAGTTACATTGGATTTTCTGCGACGCAGGCCTGGGGAACTGACACGAAGGCTTTCTTTTTCGATTCTTATCTGCATGTCCTTCCGGGCGCTTCCATTACTAATTTTGGCGGCGTTGAGTGGAGAGTGTTGATTCCGCTGCTGGTTATCTGGATTGTTACGCTGGGTATTTCTTACCGCGGCATTAAAAAGGGAATTGAAATCGTCAGTAAAATCGCCATACCGACCCTTGTTGTTCTGTTTCTGGTCTTTGTGGTCCGCGCTGTGACCATGCAGGGCTCTGAACTTGGACTGAACGCGTTCTTTCAGCCGCAGTGGGACCAGATGCTGAATCCTGAAATCTGGAAAGCGGCATATTCGCAGATCTTTTACAGCCTTTCGCTTGCCATGGGTATCATGATTACCTACAGCAGTTATCTGCCCAGAAAGACCGATACGACGAACAACGCATTTATCGCGGCGTTTTCCAATTCGAGCTTTGAACTGCTGGCGGGCATCGGCATTTTTGCGGCGCTTGGATTTATGGCATATAACTCCGGAGTAGAGGTAAAAGACCTTGCTGCCGGCGGAATCGGCCTTGTATTCGTCGTATTGCCGGAAATTATTAATCAGCTTCCCTTACCCCAGGTGTTCGGTACTGTTTTTTTCCTTTGCCTGCTTATCGCGGGGATTACGTCTTTGATTTCGCTTTTGGAGGTCTGTATTTCCGCCGCAAAGGAGAAATTCGGCTGGGACAGGCATCGTTCGGTCATGGTTGTTGGCGGTTTGGCAACGGTGGTTTCATTTGCGTACGCGACGCACGGAGGGATGTATCTGCTGGATGTGGTGGATAATTTTGTAAACGGATTCGGGGTGCTTCCGTCCGCGGTTGTCGAAATTGCATTGGTCCTTTGGGTGTTCCGTCAGATGAAGCCGCTGATGGAGGAAGCAAACCGCTATTCGCAGATCCGGCTTGGCAATTACTTTAAAATTTCATTGGGATTGATTACGCCTGTTATGCTGGTCATCATCCTGTTCAGCTCGTTGGTTTCCAATATTCAGACCGTGTACGGCGGATATCCGGTCGATTTTGTCGCCCTATTCGGGTGGGGCGTGATTTTGCTGATGCTGGTCTTTGCCGTGCTGGTTGCCCGTGTTCCGTGGAAAGACAAAAGTGTGCTGTCGAAGAAGGAGGAAAAAGAATGACTACTTCTGCAATTGCCATGATGATCGTTGCCATGTGTGTCATTTGGGGAGGTCTTGCGATCAGTGTGTTCCATGCGGTTCATCATTCGTAATCTGTAAACTCCCGAACGGAAAGGATTTATGCTGTTTATGGCTCTTCTGAATTTTACGCAGGAATGGACGCAGGTCGGCTGGGCTGCCAATTTTGCGGTTCCCCTGGCGGCGTTCCTGCTGCTTTTCTTCCTTCGAGGGATTATCGTTCGGGGAATATTCCGGCCGGTATGCAGGCTGAATGCGGGGAAGAAGTGGCCAACGGAGCTGGAGCGCAGTTTTCAGCGGCCGCTGCGGGTGTTGATTTCTGTGTGCGGATTGTATGCGGCCTTGTGGATCTCTCCCGCGGTTCCCCAGAGCGGGCCAATTTGGGCCATTGTGGTCAAATGCTTTCGCAGCCTGCTGATTTTGCTGCCGGCATGGGGGTTCAGCCGTCTGTGCGGCAGCCGGGAGTTAGCGGGAGATCTGCTGCTGAAAAAGCTGGATTTCAGTATCGACGACGCGCTGTTTCCGTTCCTTTCCAAGATCGTTCGCTTTCTGGTCCTTTGTTTGGCATTGCTGATTGTTGCGCAGGAATGGGATTACAGCATCAGCGGATTGCTGGCAGGGCTGGGCCTTGGCGGTTTGGCTTTTGCTCTTGCCGCACAAGATATGCTTTCGAACCTGTTTGGCGGAATGGTTATTTTTCTGGACCGTCCGTTTTCCATCGGAGACTGGATTCGTACCGATGACATCGAGGGAACGGTAGAGGACCTGAACTTTCGCAGTGTAAAGCTTCGAACCTTTTCACAGGCTGTTGTAACCATTCCTAATTCCAAGCTGGTCGATCGTCCGGTGATCAATTACAGCCGGATGGGAAAGCGTAAGATCAGTTTTACCGTCGGGTTGAAATACGGTACGACGGAACGGCAGATTCGAACCTGTGCAGACCGAATTCGTGCCATGCTGCGGGCAAACGCCGAGGTTGACCCGGAAACAATCATTGTCACATTCAGCAATATCGGCGCCAGCAGTCTGGATTTAATGCTTTATTTCTTTACAAAGACGACCGACTGGCAGAAGCACTTAAAAGTGCGGGAAGGCGTTTATTACGGTGTTCTGCAAATTTTAGAAGAAGAAAAAGCAGAAATTGCGTTTCCGACCCGCGCCATTCAGGTGGAACGGGATAATTCAGGGGAAGGCCACAACGATCTGTCAAACGGTACCGGAACCTGATATCTGGGAAAACAGCGGACCGCCCAAGCAAGCGGTCCGCTGTTTCGTTGGTTGAAAGTGCTTTTGATTGATGCTATAATAAATCTCAATTAAGAAAGAGTGCGAATGCCCAAAATCGGCAGGGCAGATGTACAGGGTAATATTTTGTATGCAGACAGGCTATGGCAGAAGACAGGAGTTCGCAACGCACCGCTTCCGCCGCTGCGGAACCGGAGGAACAGCAGATGTCAAATTTAATATTCAGTTTTAATACGGTCGCACCTGTTTTCCTTCTGGTGGCAATCGGCTGTCTGGCCAGAAAAATTCATTTGGTTGGAAAGCATTTTGTGGATGAGGCGAGCAAACTCAATTTCAGAACGGGTTTGCCTGCCCTTTTGTTTTTGGGCATCTATCAAACTGCGGGTACCGATTCTTTTGACTGGAATTTTGTCGGCTTTATGGTGGGAATGTCAATCGTGGCCGCGGTGATTCTCTGCCTGACCATTCCAAGGCTGGTTCAGGATAAGAGGAAAGCTTCTGCTGTGGTGCATACCGCTTTCAAGCCGAATATTATTGTGCTCGGGTTTCCGCTGGCACTGATGGCGTTTGGCAGGGAACACATCGCCGCGATGTCAATGCTGCTGCCGGTGCTGATTCCGGTGAACAATATTGTTGCCGTGCTGCTTCTTTGTGCGCTGGACCCAGAACAAGAGAAGAACCGAACCGGCAGCCTGAAAAAATCAGCCGTCAGTATTGCGAAAAATCCGATTATTTTGGCGGCAGTGGCCGCAATTCTTCTGCGGGAGTTTCAGGTGGCACTGCCTGCTTTTCTTCTAAAACTGCTCGGTTCCCTGTCTGACATGGCAATGCCGTTTGCGTTAATTACGCTGGGCGCCCAGATGACTATGAAATCGATTCTGTCAGACCGCAGATATATGATTTCTGCAACGGCCCTGAGGGTGCTTGTCACGCCGCTGGTCGTGATTCCGCTCGCCTATTTTGTGGGATTCCGCGGGTATGAGTTGTCAACAGCTTTTTTGATTTCCGCTTCGCCCAGTGCGGTGAACTGTTATATGCTGGCAAGAGAAATGCACTCCGACGAAGTTCTGACGGGTGAAGTGATTCTGAGCAGTACGTTTTGCTCGATGTTTATCCTTTTTATCGGAATTTTTTTGTTGAAGACATTTGCGGTGATTGCGTAAATAAATGAGCGGGTTTCTTCTTTTCGACTGGAATATCTGAGAAAAAACAGGGATAGAAATACTGCAGGCAGGGAAATGAAAAATAAAATCGGGCGGTGCGGTCAGTCGGCCGGAATATCCCGGGCCTGTAATCAAACCGAGGGCTGAACATGAATTACAATGATTTAGTCAATACGGCGGTGGAAGCCGGATATTTGCTGGTGGCGAACGGCGCGGAAATTTACCGTGCCGAAGAATCCATGCAGCGGATTTTTCGTGCCTATGGGGTCGAAACCGGAGAAGTATTTGTTATTCCTACCTTGTTGGAAGTGACCGTTATTATGCCGGATGGACGGCCTATTACACGGATTAAGCGTGTTCCGCAGCGCACGGTGAATCTGGACCGTGTGGAACAGGTGAACGCGTTGTGCCGCCATATCTGGAGCGATAAGCCTCAGCTTTCAGAAATCTGTGCCGAGCTGAAACGCATACGCAGGCGCCCGACCCTGAGCCCTCCGGTTCAGGCGCTTGCGTATGCGCTGGTTGCCGCAGCTTTTACTTTGTTTTACGGTGGCTGCTGGCAGGATGCCGTGGTGGCCCTGTTCTGCGGCGCGGCTATCTGGCTGACAACCCGGTGTCTGGAGCGGTTTCGGGTTAATTCTTTCTTTGTTTATGTGGCGGCCAGTTTTGCGGCGGCATCCATTTCGCTTGCCGCCGCAAATTACAACGTTGCGTTGAGCTATGATAAAATGATTATCGGTTCCCTGATGAATCTTGTGCCGGGCGTCGCCATTACAAATTTTATGAGAGATATTATTGCGGGCGATTTAATTGCGGGAATTTTGCGCCTGACCGAAAGTGTTTTGATTGCGACGGCCATTGCAATCGGCGCCGGAATCGCTCTGACGGCGTCACGCATGATTTTGGGGGTGTAAAGGGGCAATGAGTGTTTTTTTGCAGTGTCTGTGGGCTTATATTGCCTGTGTTGCTTTCTGCTTTTTGTACAACATTCGTGGGCGCGCACTGCACCTTGCCTCACTGGGCGGGGCGCTTGGATGGCTTGCCTATTGTCTTGCGTCCCCATTGCAGAATGATATTGTGCAGTTCTTTGTCGCAACGGTTGTCACCGCGGTTTACGCTGAAAGTATGGCTCGCATCGCGAAAAAACCCGCGACGGAATTTCAGGTTGTGGCGCTGCTGCCCATGGTCCCCGGCGGAGGAATTTTTTACACGATGGAATACTGTGTGATTGGAAATAATTCCATGTTTATCAGTACGGGAATGCACACGCTGGGAATTGCCGGAGCGCTGGCAATGGGAGTTCTGCTGGTTTCCACAGCGGTTCGGCTCATTCATCTGGTCCGCACGCACCGCGAATGGTAGAGCATACGAAAAGAGTGCCGCTCGTTTTTTTACGGGCGGCACTCTTTTTTTCGGGGATGAATTCAAACTGTATGGATGGTGTCGAGCTGCTGAAAATCGGGGTAGCCCTCTTCCGTATGTTCGGAAACATCCAGACCGGCCAGTTCTTCTTCGAGGCTGACGCGAAGGCCGACTGTGGCATCCACCACTTTGAAAAGGACAAAGCTGGTTGCCACAGTCCAGGCGCCAACCGCCACAACCCCGAGGGACTGGACACCAAGAAGTTCCAGTCCGCCGCCGTACAAAAGTCCTTTGCCGGTGTCGAACAGCCCGACCATCAAGGTCCCGAAAACACCGCAGGTACAGTGGCAGCTGATGGCGCCGGCAGGGTCGTCAATTTTCAAGACTTTTTCCACAAATTCGATGGAGGCGACAACCAGGATGCCGGAAAGCAGACCGATGACGAGCGCCCCTTCAATACTGACAAAAGCACAGCCCGCGGTGATTGCCACAAGCCCGCCGATGGCGCCGTTCAGGGCCATGCTGACAGACGGCTTTCCATGTTTTAGCCAGGTGTAGATCATGGCGGCGATTCCGCCGCCTGCCGCGGCGATATTTGTGGTCATTGCAATGGTGCCGATGGCCGGAATGTTGAAACTGCCGTCTTCGCCTAATGCGAGCCCCTGCAGCGTGGAGCCGGGGTTAAATCCGAACCATCCGAACCACAGAATAAAGACGCCCAGCGCCGCCAGGGTAATGCTGTGACCGGGGATGCTGTTGGGCTTGCCGTCTTTGGAATATTTTCCGATGCGGGGCCCGAGAATCGTGGCTCCGACGACAGCGGCCCATCCGCCGATGGAGTGAACCACCGTGGAACCGGCGAAATCCTGAAATCCCAGTTGGGAAAGCCAGCCTCCGCCCCAAATCCAATGGCCTGCGATTGGGTAAATGACAAGTGAAATGACCGCGCTGTAAATGCAGTAAGAAATAAACTTGGTCCGTTCCGCCATGGCCCCGGACACAATGGTTGCCGCTGTTGCACAGAAAACGGTTTCCCACAGAATAAAGGCATCGGTCGGGATGCCGGAAACGGATGCCGAATGGTTAATAAGACCTAAGAAATTGGTGGTTCCGAACAGCCCACCCTCACTTTGACCAAACATCAGGCCGTAGCCGATAAAATAAAATGCGATGGAACCGATGCAGAAATCCATCAGATTTTTCATCATGATGTTAGCGGCGCCTTTTGAACGTGTTGACCCGGTTTCCAGCATGGCAAATCCGGCTTGCATGAAAAACACCAGAAATGCGGAAATTAAGGTCCACACTGTGTTAATCGAGGTCAGAAGCTCCACAGGGAGCGATGCCGCGCTCACCGCGGCTAAAAGGAAATTCTGAAATCCGTTTTGTATGACAGCCCAACTCATAAATACCCTCCGTTCATCAATGCGGTCACTTGCATGGGATAGCGCTGAACAGCCGGGATTCGTTCACATCAAAAAGACGCCGGACCTTTTTTAAGGTCCGGCGTCTTTGCCGATACTGCCGAATACGTTTGGCAGATGATATGAAATCCGGTTTGCGTGCAAAAGGGACTTGCACTCATCCAGTGCTATTTTGTTTGAATTGTTTCGATGCCTTATTATAGCTCTACCAATCAAACTTTGCAAGTTTAAAATTGCATTATTCATATATTTTGTAGATTAAAATAGAAATAAAACTTGAAACGTCATATAACTAGGCAAAAACACAACATATCCACAAAAATAAATTTCCTGCACATTAAACAATATGCAGGAAATTATTTTAAAAATTCAAACTTTAATCTTGCTCTGTGCATATGCACTGGCGGGAACGGATGCGGCAGTACCGGTTATCACACTGGTAATGGTCACATTGGTTAAGTCTTTTTCGTTTTTTAGGTCATAATAGACCGGATTTGAATCTTCACTGCCAAGGAGCTTAACTTTTGGGCGCAGGCAGCAGTCTTCATAATTTTTAACCACAATGGCGGAACAGCCGTTGCTCAGCTGTACACAGGTACCAAGCGGGAATGCGGCGACTTTTTTAATAAACAAAGATACATATTTTGCGTCAAACAATTTACCGGCTCCGCCCATCAGAAATTCAATTACGTCCGATGGCATCATTGCTTTCCGGTACGGGCGGTCCGAGGTCATGGCGTCAAAAACATCCGCAATGGCGATAATCCGGCTGAATTGATGAATCCGTTCACAGGACATGCCGTAGGGATAGCCGCTTCCATCCAGCCGCTCGTGGTGCTGCAGAATGCTGATGAGCGATGACATGGGAAGGTCAAAACCGGAGTCCCGAAGATATTCGTAACCGAGAGGAGGATGCTTTTTCACCTCTGCAAATTCTTCTGGGGTCAGTGGACCGGATTTGTCAATAATCTTTTTATCTACAAAGACTTTACCAATATCGTGCAGAAGTGCACCCAGCCCAAGTTTGTAAAGAGAAATCGTGTCCATGCCAAGGGCTACGCCGACCACAATGGACAGGACACCGACATTAACCGAATGGTAATAGGTATAGTTGTCGTATGACTTCAGGTCAACCATATTGACCATGATGTTTCTGTTTTTTATAATTTCTTCCACAATACTGTGAACAATTGTTTTTGCTTTGTGAGCCATATCCTGGCTGAGCCCTGTATCGAAACTTTGAATATAAATATCGCGGACCGCCCGGATTGCGGAGTTTCTCAGCTCATCGTCGATGACGGATTGGATTTCAATTTCTTCTGAGATTTTGTCGTTAATATAAACTCCCTGAAACCCATTCCTTGCAATGCTTGCAAGATAGGATGGCTTGAGCGTCTGCCCCTGCTGCAACAGGAGCCTGCCATCAGGCCCGTATAAGGGCTTTGCAAGCACCATGCCCTCATGCAGGCAAAGTGTGGGAATATATCTCATTTAGATTTGCCTCCGTGGATAACGAATTGGATATTATTACATAAAATTCTACATAATATATGATAAACCCCTACTTTATCATATTAACTGCTTTGTACAATGTTTCAATGCGGATAAAGCAAAATTTAAAAATATTAACGTTATTGCAAGTAGGAGTCCGGCAAATCAAATGGATCTGTTTTTTGCATGCGCATGGGCAGGGGTTCGATGGGAATATGGTGCAGTGCTTTTTCGAATGCGATTCTTTTACTTCCGTCATGCAGATGGATAATGCCGCAATACTGAAACTGATTTTTCCAGAGCAGCTTGCGCATGGAACGGTTTTCTTCATGCGTAACCATACGGATGCTGCAGATGCTTTGTTTCAGGCAGAGCTGCTCCACCTGTTTGATGATGGCAGAAGCAAATCCCTGCCCTTTTTCGCTGCTGGAAACAGCGATCCGCTGAATAATCGCATAGGGATGGATTGCGGACCATTTTCCTTCGTAAATCGAGTCGTAAATGGTTTCCCCGGTAAAGGAAACGGCTGCCGTTGCAGCAATTTTCTCGTTTTTAAGCAGTACATAGCTGTAGCCTTTATGGATATCACTGCGGATAATGTCGACGGTCGGGTAATTGTTCTGCCATTGATCGACCCCTGCTTCTTTCAGAGAAACCTGTGCCTGCCGGATGATTTTCATGATCGTATCGATATCGGATTCCGTAGATCTTCGAAATTCCATTTTAATGAACCGCCCCCTTGATAGGCTGTGGTGACCGAACGCCGAATGTTCCGTGCGGGATGACTCCGGTGTGATTCGGCGGGCGGTTAGGTTATCTGATTTCTCGCTTAATTGCTGTTATTTCCGCTTCTGTATTTTTTTCAATAAAATCGATTACATGATCCAGAATGCTGTCTGCCTGAGCAACGGTTCCTGCCGCGCAGGCGATGCCCAGCACGATGGTTTGGTGCGTATCCTGCTCGCCGGTTTCTATCATGGAGATATTAAACTTATTCCGTGTTCGTGAAAGAATGCTTTGAACGACCATCCTCTTATCTTTCAGGGAATGAACCCAGGGTGCGTAAAGTTTTACGGTTGCAGCCGCAATGATCATAACCTGTTCTCCCGTCTGTGTCTGCTTTTTTGTAAACTGCCAAGCTTCAATCAGTTTTCTTCCACGATAAATTCTTGCAGTTCCTTTAAAATTGCCTGGTTGTCTGAATGAATCCTCAGCTCAAGGGGCTCTTTCAGATTAAGACTGAAAATTCCCATTACCGATTTGGCATCCAGAATATGAACCCCTTCTACCAGTTCACCCTCCACACACTCTTTGGAAAGAATGGCAGAAAAGTTTTTCACTTTTTCAATGCTGTTGAGCAGAACTTTCACGGTCATCATAAATGTGATCCATCCTTTCTTATTTTATTAAATTGCTGTCGCTGGCCCGGTCAATGACTTTTTGCTTGAAATTAATCACTTTATGTTCGTATTCCTGGTCCATTAAGGGGGACTGAATCATAAAATCGGCGGTTGCTTTGTTATTGGCGATGGGAATATCGTAAACCTGAGCGATTCGCAGAAGGGCTTTTACATCGGGATCGTGCGGCTGTGCTTCCAGCGGATCAGAGAAAAACACGACAAAATTGATGATTCCCTCCACGATTTTTGCGCCGACCTGCTGATCTCCTCCCAAGGGGCCGCTGTTATATCCTTTGACCGAAAGCCCCGTTTTTTCCGCAACCAGCCGGGCTGACGTTCCTGTTCCGCATAAGTCGTGCTTCTTTAGAATATCCCGGTTTTTTTCGCACCATTCAATCAAATCACGTTTTTTGCCGTCGTGGGCGATCAGAGCAATTGTTTTTCTTTTTCCAATGGTAAATGTAATAAATTCATTCTCCATAATTTTACCTGCCCTATCCTGTTTTTTTAATCAACTGTATTTTCGCGATGATTGGTATTGGGGCCGAATAACTTTCTTTATTATACCACTTCTGCCGCGGATTTTGACACGGTAAGCTGGGTGTTTTCACTTCTTTTTTGTGGGGCGGAAAGACAGACGGACTGTTTGATGACCTGACCTTGAAAAACCTTAAAATAAAACAGACTGCCCGGAGCGGAAGTTTGCCGGACAGTCTGTTTTTGTCAGTATTTTGGAATAAAGAGATGCAGCGGCGTGCGCATTTGTCTTGAGAAGATTGCCCCCGGGTGTGTCGGGTTTTAAACGAGGGACAGCTTTACGTCGGACTGCTCTATAATATTTTGCCATTCGGGGGACAGGCCGCTGTCGGTAATAACCATATCCATTTCATTGAGCTGTGCGAAATAGGCGGGGCTGATTTTACCGAATTTACTGGAATCGGTGATCAGAATTTTTGTTTGTGCGGACTGGATGATCGTGCGTTTATTGGGTACTTCGTAATTGTTGGAACAGGTGATTCCCAGTTTTGCATGGACGCCGGTGGCGGAAATAAACGCTTTGGTTGCGCGGATTTCGCTGATCAGTTCAATGGATTGGGGGGATTCAAACAGCTGCTCGGTCGGGTGATAGTATCCGCCGGGAAAAATCAACTTGGTCAGTGTTTTATTGATCAAACGGGACAGCACGTTGTAATTGTAGCAGAGCACCGTAATATCCATGTCTTCCGGCATGTACCGCGCGAGCTTGTCGGCGGTGGAACCGGAGTCGATGGTCACCACGTCCCCCGGTTCGATTAAAGTGGCCGCAAATTTTCCAATCCGGTCTTTTTCTTCATTGTGCTGGATCCTTGCCGAATACAACTCGTAATTTGAAACGGTGTTTTCCATCACGGTGTTTCGGTGGTAAGTCGCGACTCCATAACTTCGGTCTACAAGAGCTTCGCTTTTCAGGGTGTCCAGGTCGCGCCGGATCGTCATTTCAGAAACGCCGAGCAGTTCGGACAGATGCCGGACCGACATTGTTTCGTTTTCTTTTAAAATTGCAATTAATCGATTAAGCCGTTCACTTCGATTACTCATGTTCACCTACCCAAACTGTATCATGTCACATTTTTATAATTTCATAATACCATTATACCAAATTTCACATAGAAATCAACTTATTTCTATTATCTGAGCAGATTTTGCAAAAATTAAACATCTATATGTTTAATTGAACGCAAATAGTGTGACTAAAATGTTATATATTAAATAAAATGTTTATTGTGTCGGTCAATTGCACTACATTTATGGATGGTATTTCGATAATAACCACGAAAATGTTCTTTGTTCGTTGACTTTATGTTTGATTGATCTCATAATTGGGATCGAAAGATGATTAATGCAACAATTTAAAGACAAAATAGAGTGCAACATGACTGAATGGCAAGCTTTTATTTATCAAAGCGTTTCATCGGCATAACGGATATCCCGTTTGGAAAGGAAGAAGAAAATGGACGCAAAAGAAAACAGGCAACTGCAGATTCTCGCATGCAAAGTGAGAATGGGCGCGATTGAAGGGGTGTATCGTGCGAAATCGGGGCATCCGGGGGGAAGTCTTTCGGCTGCCGATCTGCTTACATACCTTTATTTCAGGGAAATGAGGGTGAATCCGGAACATCCAAAGGCGGAAAACAGGGATCGCTTTGTGCTGTCCAAGGGACACGGCGCTCCGGGACTGTACGCGACGCTCGCCCTGAAGGGATATTTCCCCATGGCGGAGCTCAAGAAGCTGCGCCATATTGGGGCTATGCTGCAGGGGCATCCGGATATGAAAGGAACCCCGGGGGTTGATATGAGTACCGGCTCTTTGGGCCAGGGCTTTTCCGCTGCCTGCGGGATGGCGCTTGCCGGAAAAATGGACCGTATGGAGTATCGTGTTTACACGCTGCTGGGGGACGGAGAGATTGAAGAAGGCGAAATCTGGGAAGCTGCGATGTTTGCCGGGCACCATCATCTGGATAATCTTTGCGCCATTGTTGACAGCAACGGCCTGCAGATCGACGGCCCTGTGGCTCAGGTTGCCGGCCCGGCGCCGATTGATGAAAAATTCCGTGCCTTCGGCTTTGATGTGCAGATCATTGACGGCCATGATTTTGGGGCGATGGAAAAGGCAATGAAACATGCGAAATCCGTAAAGGATCAACCCTGCGCTATTATTGCGCAGACGGTAAAGGGCAAAGGTGTTTCTTACATGGAAAATCAGGTTTCCTGGCACGGGAAAGCGCCGAATGATGAACAGTACGCGGTGGCCATGCAGGACTTGAATCGGACCCTGTCTGAATTGGAGGCGGAATAAATGGCGGAAATGGTAAAAAAAGCAACCAGAGAAAGTTACGGAGAAGCACTGACGGAACTGGCGGAAGATTATCCGCAGGTTGTTGTTTTGGATGCGGATTTGGCGGAGGCCACGAAAACGGCGTTCTTCCGCAAAGCCTATCCGAATCGCTTTATCGACTGTGGTATTGCGGAATCCAACATGGTTGGTGTGGCGGCCGGTTTGGCCGCCTGTGGGAAAATCCCGTTTGCAACCTCTTTTGCCATGTTTTCCGCGGGCCGTGCTTATGAGCAGGTGCGCAATTCCGTCGGCTACCCGAAGTTGAACGTGAAAATAGTCGGGTCCCACGCAGGAATCTCGGTGGGCGAAGACGGAGCAACCCACCAATGCTGTGAAGATATTGCCCTGATGCGCACCATACCAGGAATGGTGGTTCTTAATCCCGCAGACCACTATGAGATGAAAGCCGCGGTAAAAGCTGCCGTGCGGTGGAACGGCCCGGTTTATCTGCGCCTGGGAAGACTGGCGGTGGAAAGCTTTAACAATTCGGACGATTACAAGTTCGAGCTTGGAAAGGGAATTACCCTGCGCGACGGAAAAGACCTTACGATTGTTGCAACCGGTCTGATGGTGTCCCGCGCGCTGGAGGCGGTGAAGCATCTGGCAGAGCAGGGAATCGACGCAAGACTGATTAATATTCATACGATTAAGCCGATCGACCGCGGACTGCTGGTGAAAGCGGCAAAGGAAACCGGAAAAATCATCACGGTGGAGGAACACAGCGTGATCGGCGGACTGGGGGATGCGGTTTGCGGAGCGCTTTCCGAAGAATGCCCGGTCCCGGTTGTCAAAATTGGTGTAAACGATCAATACGGGCATTCCGGCCCCGCAATGGATTTGCTTGATGAATTCGGGCTGAATGCGGCGCATATTGAGGAAACCGCCAAAAAATTTCTTGGAAGGGAAACTCAATGAGATCCGCATGGTTCTGAAAGTACCGCGTGGGCGGGTTAAAGACGGTTGAAAATTTTATAAATTTTTTTGATACATCAAAGGAGTCGTTACATATGGATCGCAAGAAAATTATCATCGGGTGCGACAACGCTGCAGTGGATTTGAAAAACGTGATTATCAAACATTTGAAGGAAAAGGGATATCTGGTGGAAAATGTGGGGTGTGATGCACCGGGCGATCCCACCAATTACCCGACTGTTGCCAAGCGTCTTTGCCGGAACATTACGGAAAGCGGCTACAATAAGCGCGGAATTTTAATCTGCGGAACCGGAATCGGCATGGCGATGTGTGCAAATAAATTCAAGGGGATTCGTGCCGCCGTGTGCCACGACGCCTATTCTGCGGAGCGCGCGGCGTTGAGCAACGATGCCAATGTAATCTGCATGGGTGCGCGCGTCATTGGCCCGGAACTGGCAAAAAAAATGGTAGACGAGTGGCTTCCGCTGGAATTTAAGGACGGACGCTCCACAGACAAGCTGAAAGAAATCGCGGGAATTGAAGCGGAAAATTTCGGGTAAACAGACCTGTTGCAGAAAGGGGCATTCTATGGACCGCAGGAAAAAGATTTATTTGGGCACCAATACCAAAATGTATAAAACCACGGGGGAAACAGTTGCGTTTTTAAAAAGGCTGAATCAATTGACAAAAGAGATTTCGCGTGACAAAATGCAGCTTTTCGTCATCCCTTCGTACATGACACTGGCGGCGGCGAGGGAAAGTGTGCCACGGCAGAACATCTCTTTGGGTGCGCAGAATATGGCATGGGAGGAACAGGGCCAGTTTACGGGGGAGATTTCCCCGCTGATGCTGAAGGAAGCCGGCATGGACCTTGTCATGATCGGCCATTCCGAACGCCGCCATGTTTTTCGCGAAACCAATGAAGAAGAAAACAAAAAGGTTTTGTGCGCCTGCAAAAGCGGATTTTCCCCGCTGCTCTGTGTTGGAGAAACTGCGGTGGAAAAGGGGTACGGCATTGCCGCAGAAGTGATTCGCACACAGCTGAAAGTCGGCCTGCACGGCATGATGCCCTGTGAAGCCCGAAAAATCATGGTTGCCTATGAACCGGTTTGGGCGATCGGTGTTAACGGCGTGCCCGCTTCCAAGGAATATGCAAACCAAATTCACCAGGTGATTCGCGAAACGCTGACGGAACTGTTCGGTGACGAGATCGGCGGGGATGTTCCGGTCCTTTACGGCGGAAGCGTCAACCCGCAGAACGCGGAAGAACTGATTTGTATGCCGGAAATCGACGGGCTGTTTATTGGCCGCAGTGCCTGGGATGCGGATAACTTCAATGCTATTATCCGCAAGGTGCTGCCGTTATTTGAAGCAAAGCGCAGGGGGGAGGATTCCGTATGAAACCATCCCAGCTTTATGCGCTGAATGAAACCATTCGGAATCTCGATTATGTTCTTGCCACTTACTACCTAGAGCTGCCGAAAGAAGTCAATGTGGTGGAAAAAGCGGCGGGCATGGCGATGGGCCAGACCATCGGGACCTGGGTTCCAGTTCCGGGCATTACGGATGAAATGCGGGAAAAGCATATGGGTAAGGTGGTCAATATTATCGACTTGCCCCCATGTGACCTTTCCACACAGGTTCAGACGGATACCGTCGCTTATCTGGCTCAGATTGCCTACCCTGTTTCCAATTTCGGCGCACAGTTTCCGCAGATGATGGTGACGCTGCTGGGAAATGACGCTTCCACCTCCGTGCAGGTTAAGCTGGTTGACCTGCAGTTTCCGGAAAGCTTTGTCAGGGAATTTCAGGGGCCGCGGTTTGGTGCTGCGGGTCTGCGGGAACTGACCGGAGTACCGGAGCACCCTCTGCTCTTGAATATGATTAAACCCTGTACCGGGTTTACGCCGGATGTGGGAGCAAAGATTTTCTACGAAACGGCGCTGGGCGGCACGGATTTTATCAAAGACGACGAGCTGCTCGGAAATCCGGACTTCTGCCCGGTAGAGGAACGGGTCAAGGCATATCAGAAAGCGTCCGATGCCGCGTATGAAAAAACAGGGCACCGCACGATTTACATCTGCAATGTAACCGACCGTGCGGACCGGATACTTGACAATGCAAAACGCTGTGTTGAAGCGGGCGCAAAGGCCATTATGGTGAGCTATGCCGCCGTTGGGTACAGTATGGTGCGCGCTCTTGCAGAAAGCGCTGGCGTGCCTATTCTGGCACATTACGCAAGCAGCGGCCCTCTGTTTGAAGGAATCGTCAGCGGACTTTCCTCTCCGTTTGTCACGGGCTTGTTCCCCAGAATGGCGGGTGCTGACCTGATTATGATGAATACCCCGTACGGAGGATATCCGCTCAAATTCCAAAAATATATCAAGGCGGCGCATCAGATGTCTCTGCCGTATTATCATCTGCGCCCGGCTATGCCGGTTGCGGGCGGAGGCGTTCATCCTGGCATTGTGGAGCGCTATGTAAAAGATTTGGGCAGCGATATTGTCCTTGGGGCAGGCGGCGCTGTTCAGGGCCACCCGATGGGCGCGGCGGCCGGCGCACGTGCGATGCGGCAGGCAATTGATGCCGTTATGGCCGGTGTTTCCGCCAAAGACGCTGCGAAGGAACATGAGGAACTTCGCATTGCTCTGGAACGGTTTGGAATTCATGACTAAACATGCTTTAAGGCCGGTGCCGGGTCTTTCCCGGTATCCATGAAAACTGATCGAGGTGTGTTAATTTGCAGAAATATGACATTATCATCATCGGCGGCGGGATTACAGGGTGCGCCATTGCAAGGGAACTTTCCAAATATCGGCTGAAAATTGCCGTGTGTGAAGCTGCCGCCGACGTTGCGGCGGGTACAACGAAAGCAAACGGAGGAATTATTCATGCCGGGGACGACCCGGTTCCGGGGACCCTGAAAGCATTTCTGAACAGTAAGGGCTGCCTGATGTATCCCATCCTTTCTGAAAAGCTTGGGTTCCGTTTTCGGAAAAAAGGCTCTATGGTAGTCGGGTTTGATGAGCATGACCATGCGGTTTTAAAAAAGCTGCTGGAACGCGGCCGCCTGAACGGTGCTCCAAATTTGGAATTAATTCAAGGAGAACGCATTTTTGACCTTGAGCCTGAGACAAACCGAAAGGCAAAATACGCTCTGTACACACCGCATACGGGAATGGTTGACCCATTTGAAGTTGCCATTGCGTTCTGCGAAAACGCGGTAGACAACGGGGCGCAGTTTTATCTTTCTTCGCCGGTTACGGCCATTCGCAGGGCAGAGGACGGTACATTTACCGTCACTACACCCAAAGGGGAGCTTACAGGCAACTATCTGGTCAACTGTGCCGGGGTTCACGCGGATGATGTCGCCCGGCTGGCCGGTGCGGATGAATTCACCATTCGTGCGCGGCACGGGGATTTGCTTGTAATGGACAAAAACTGCGGAATTCAGGATGTAATGACGCTGTACCCGGTGCCGAAGCCGGAAACGAAGGGCGTTGTTCTGATGAATACCGTTTCCGGAAATATTCTGGTTGGTTCCACAGCGGTTATGATGGATAAAGACGATGTTGCAAGCTACCGCGAGGGAATTGACGAACTGCTTTCCGGCGCAAACCGGTTGATTGAAAAGCTGAATACCCGTAAGGTGATTCGTACATTTGCGGGGAACCGTGCCGTCGTCGTGGATAACAACAACGACTTTTACATCCGGCCTTCCAAAAAAGTGGAAGGGCTGTTTCATGTGGCCGGGATTCAGTCACCGGGCATTGCGTCGTCTCCCGCCATCGCGGCCTATGTGGCCCAGATGCTCAAGGCTTACGGTGTTCCAATGACGGAAAAGGAACACTTTATTGATGAGCGCAGGCCACCGGTCGATTTCAGTGAGCTGAGCATGGAGGAACGGGACCGCCTGATTCGCGAAAACCCGGCGTACGGCCGGATTGTCTGCCGGTGCGAATGTGTGACAGAGGGCGAGATTATCGATGCACTGCACCGCAATCCTCAGCCGACGACCGTGGATGCCGTTAAGCGCCGTACCCGCGCGGGAATGGGACGCTGCCAGGGCGGCTTCTGCCAGCAGAAAGTTCTTGGCATTATGGCAAAGGAACTTGGGCGCAGCCCGACCCAAATCAACCTTGGCAGGGCGGATTCGCAGATTGTTTATTCAAAGCTGAAGGAGGGCTGCTGATATGAATGAATTCCATTTTGATGTTGCGGTCATTGGAGGCGGCCCGGCCGGCATGGGGGCGGCTCTGAAAGCGCAGCAAAACGGCGCGAGCGTCGCACTGATCGAGCGAAACCCGCGCCTGGGTGGAATCCTGCTGCAGTGTATTCACAGCGGATTTGGACTGAAATTTTTTAAAGAGGAATTGACGGGGCCGGAGTATGCCCAGCGGTTTGCCAACCGCATGGAAAAAACGGATGTCAAGGTTTTCCTTTCCACCATGGTGCTGCAGATTACCCCCGACAAAAAAGTAATCTGCATGAATGAAAATGGGATTACCGTGATTCACGCAAAAGCTGTTGTGCTGGCAATGGGATGCCGTGAACGCACCCGGGGGGAGATCAAAATTCCCGGGGACCGCTGCGCAGGCGTTCTGACCGCCGGGCAGGCCCAGCATTATATCAATATTGACAATTTCTGCCCCGGGCATCGGTTCGTTATTCTCGGCTCAGGCGATATAGGGCTGATTATGGCGCGCCGTCTCAGCCTGGAGGGAATGAAAGTACAGGGCGTGTATGAGTTGATGCCGTATCCGAACGGCCTTGTCCGGAACCTGAAAAATTGTTTGGATGACTTTAAAATCCCTCTGCACCTTTCCACGACCGTAACCCGTGTGATTGGGAAAAACGGCCGCGTTTGCGCGGTCGAAGTGACGAAAGTCGACGACCACCTGCAGCCCGTCAAGGGCACGTCTGAAATCGTGCCGTGTGATACGCTGCTTCTTTCCGTCGGGCTGGTTCCGGAAAATGAGCTGTCGCTCGGAGCAGGGGTTCAGCTGAACCCGAAGACAAACGGTGCGGTTGTGGACGACCGCCTGCAGACCAATGTCCCCGGTATTTTTTCCTGCGGCAATGTTCTGCATGTGCATGACCTGGCGGATAATGTCACCATGGAAGCAGAGCATGCGGGAGAATCCGCCGCCGCTTATGCAAAAGGAATACAGAGCGAAAAGGCGGCCGCGGTATCGGTTCGCAGCGAAGAGCCGATTGGCTATACGGTCCCTTCGCAGATTCATTCGCTTCAAAATACTGCCGTGAAGTTTCGGGTGCGCCGTCCCTGCGAGCATGCAAGTCTGACGGTTGTTTCCGAAGGAAAGGTTTTGATGCGCGGTAAGCCGCGCAAATACATACCGAGCGTGATGGAACAGATGATCTTGCCGTCTGCGGTTTTGCAAAAAGCCGAAGGGGAAATCGTCCTGAAAATAGAATCGGAGTAAGGAGGAATTCTGGGTGGATACAAAAAAACTTGTATGCACGGTCTGCCCGAACAGCTGCAGCGTGACCGTGGAACTGAATGAAAGCGGGGAGCCGGTGCGGGTGACGGGCAACCGCTGCCCGCGTGGGGAGGCTTTTGCCCGGCAGGAAATTACTTGCCCCGTGCGAGTCATTGCCAGCACGGTTCTGCTGCGAGGGGAAGACGGTCAGGAAGCGCTTCTTCCGGTGCGGTCTTCTGCGGCTTTTGCGCTCAGCAAGCATGCGCAGACCATGGAACTGCTTCGGCATATCACGGTGCGGGCACCTGTGAAAATGGGCGATGTGGTGATCCATAATCTGCTTGACACGGGCGTGGACGTGATTGCTTCCTGTAATTCCTGATTTTTAGAAGCGCTGTTTCATGTCCCCAAGTCTTATTTTTTCTTTTTGGATTCTCTTTTTTTGTTTGTTTCGGCTGTTTTTGCCGCCTTTTCCGGTACGGCGTCATAAACGCTGCACCCGTATTTTTGCAGGGATGTATGCCATTCCTGCGAAAGCGGTCGGTCGGTAATGACAGCGTTGAGACAATCATACCCGCAGATTGTGATAAACGAAGTCTCGTCGAATTTTGTGTAGTCCGCAACCAGATAGCATTCTTTGCTGCGCTGGATGATGGTCTTGCGAATCTGCGCCAGATCATCGTTGGAATCGGTGACTCCCTGTTCAATGGAGAGCGTGCGGCAGGAAAAGAAGGATTTGTCAACATAATATTCGTGCAGCGCTTTTTGGGCTTTGCTTCCGTAAAAGGCCAGTTCCTTTGGGGAGAAAAATCCACCGGTGCAGATCAGACGCATGTTATCTTTTTTTGACAGAAGATTAATGATGGCCAGCGAGTTGGTGATCAGGGTGAGTCTCATATCCTGCACGGCCTTCGCAATTGCGTAGGTGGTTGTTGAATTGTCCAGAAAAATAACGTCGCCGTTTTGGATGATGCTCTTGCATTTTTCGGCAATGATGGCTTTTTCGTCCAGATAAACGGTGGAACGAATGCTGTAATCAATCAGGTTTTCCACGCCGGTCTGGACAAAAGCCCCTCCATAGGACCGCATCAGGACCCCTTCGGCTTCCAGACTTCTCAGGTCGCGCCGGATGGTTTCATCTGTGACAGAAAACATATGGGCAAGTTCCGTTACGGTGGCGCTTTTTCTTTCTAAAATAAAATCTTTGATTTTTTGTTTTCGAGTAACCGATAACAATCGGATCGAGCTCCTTTCGTGATAGCGGCTTTTTATGGAAGATATGAAAGAATTCCATTGAATTGCCGCTTTTCTGTACTTTTATTATGGTTTGTGAAGTTTGGGTATTGCATAACACCGGAGTTCCATGTACCTCCTTTCGTTCCTTTGAATTTCCACAGTTTGATGGAAAAATGATTGCAGAAGCCAAGCTAATCAACACAAACCAACATTACTAAACAGCGTGTTTGTGTAAATTATATAATATACACTTGCTTATGTAAAGAACTTTAATGGAAAAAGTGTGGTTATATGCTCAAAAGTAATTGACAACCCAACATAATTATGCTATAATCCATCATAAATCAAGACGATATCAACAAAAACAAAAATGCAGAATGGAGCGATAAAATGTTTGCCCAAGATAACTACCTGACCGACGACGCGGCAAAATCAGCAATCGTCAAATACGGACGCGGATTGTTTGAGCACGGCTATGTTGTGTCAAACGACGGGAATATTTCGGTAAAGGTTTCGGAAAATGAAATCTGGTGTACTCCTACAGATGTATCCAAGGGAGCCATGACGCCCGAAATGATGGTCAAGCTGGACTTGGACGGCAACACTATTGCGGGGGACGCAAAGCCGTCTTCCGAAGTGAAAATGCATTTGCGTGTATATAGGGAAAATCCGACGGTCCGGGCGGTTGTACATGCCCATCCCGTTTATGCGACAACGTTTGCCATTGCCGGTGTAGCACTGGATGAGCCGACTTTGATGGAAGCGCTGATGCAGCTCGGCTGTGTGCCGGTGGCCAAATACGCACAGCCCGGGGTAGAGGAAGTCCCCGACAGCATTGCACCTTTCTGCAAGGATTACAACGGGGTCCTTCTTTCCAACCACGGCGCGCTGACCTGGGGAAGCTCCATTTCCATGGCTTACCGCCGCATGGAGATCCTGGAGGATTACGCAAAAGTGACGTTTAACCTTCACATGCTCGGCAAAGCGCGCGGCTTGACCGACGAACAGCTTGCCGGTCTGGACCAGCGCCGCCGGGCGGGAGGATTTACCACGGGTCTTCTGCCGCGCGGAGTGAATCAGCCGCAGAATACAACCGATATTTTGCCCCAAATCAACTGAAACAGTCAGCAAAACACTTTAACCGCACAGAGAAGAGAGGATGCAAACTTATGTTAAGCAAAGATTTAATTCGTTTGAATCTCGATGTGAAAAACAGAGAGGACGCCATCCGCACGCTGGCAGAAGATTTTGTGAAAGCCGGCGTTGTGAAGGAAAGTTTTGTGGATGCGGTGCTGGAACGCGAAAAGAAGTCGCCGACGGCTCTGCCCGCCGTTGCCTATGATGTCGCCATCCCGCATACCGTCAGTGCTCATGTCCTGACTCCCGCGATGAATGTCGCTGTGCTGAAACACCCGGTTGAATTTCAGCAGATGGGGTCTCCGGATATCACCCTTCATCCGCAGGTGCTGTTCATGCTTGCCATCAGCGACCCGAAAGATCAGCTGACGCTGCTGCGCCGCATTATGAAAATGCTGCAAAATAAAGAGCTGCTGAACCGGATTCGCGATGCAAAGACCAAAGATGAAATTTATGATTTGCTCAAACCCGTTGTGGAAGAGTAACGCTTTTTTCAGGGATTAATATCAAAGCGCTGGCTGAGGTATTAACATAGATTATTATAATAAGGGAGTGTATTGTAATGGCAACAAAAATCAGGATTCTGTCTATCTGTGGTTCAGGCGTAGTAACATCGAGCATGGTCGCAAGCAAGCTGAAGGACCTGTTTGAGGAAAAAGGTTATGACGCGGAAACCGTCGAAGCCAATTCCAGTGAGGTCGAAAGCTGCTGCAGCCGCCAGCAGTTCGATTTGATCGCGTATGCGAGCCCAATCAATGACAACTGCGGCATACCTGCTTTCAATGCGATTGGATTGATTACAGGAATGGGCGAGGATGAGTTTATGGAGGAGGCAATTGCGGCTCTGCATAAAGCTGGAAAGTAAACCGGAAATTTTGAATTGACGGTGCTTGTGGGAAGAGAACAGTTAGGTTCTCTGTTTTAAAATGAAATTGGGAGGATTCACAATGTTCTTTACGGCAATTAAGACCTTCTTTGACACATTTGGACCGGTTGTATTTGTGCCAGTTGTCATTTTTATCATTGCGCTTTTCTTAAAGGTTCCTGTAAAAAAAGCTTTTATGTCCGGTTTGTCTGCAGGTGTCGGCCTGGAAGGCTTCAACCTGGTGATTGGTGCTTACAGCCCGATCATTACGCCGGTTATCAACCAGCTTGTTAAGGATACCGGTGTTCACCTGAATGTCCTTGATATGGGCTGGCAGACCACTTCCATCATTGCTTATTCCACCAATATCGGCATGGTTTATCTGGTGGTGGCAATTGTACTTCAGACCGTCTTGTTCCTGACGCATTACACCAATGTTTTCCAAGCGGGTGACCTTTGGAACAACTACTCTTATATGGCATGGGGGTCCTGCCTGTTCCTTCTGACGCAGAACTTTACACTGGCTCTTTCCTGCATGATTATGCAGCAGCTGTTCACACTCTGCTTTACAGAAGTCATTGAAAAAAGATGGTCGACATATTATCATTATCCGAACTGCACCATCGCTTCGTTACATACTGCCACAGTCGGTGTTTATGCGGTTGCCATGAACTGGATTCTGAACCGTTTGGGGCTGTACAAAGTAAAAGCAGATCCTGACAGTTTCCGGAAGCGTTTCGGATTCCTCGGCGAACCGATGACGCTGGGACTTTTGCTCGGTTTGTTTATCGGCATCATCGGCAATATCAAACATCTGGGCGAACTCGCGTCCTGGGGCACGATTCTGGTTTGCGGCGTTGCGACGGCCTCCGTTATGGCGGTTTTCCCGAAAATTTCCGGTATTTTCGCCGGTTCTTTCGGCCCCATCACAGAAGCTTCCAAAAAGTCCGTAAAGGGAACCAAAGGGGAATGGTATCTGGCTGTTAACGATGCCTGCGGATACGGTGAAACCGCAACTCTGATTTCCGGTATTGTTCTGATGCCGATCATTCTTATTATTTCGTTTGTTCTTCCCGGTAACCAGACTTTGCCGATGCTCGACCTGGTTGCAATTCCTTATGTTATCCAGCCCTGTGTTGCCTGCTCAAACGGCAATATGCTGAAATCCATTATCTCCGGCGGTATTTACTGCATTATATTCCTGTATTGCTGCACCATGACCGGCGGCGCTTTCACAGAGGTTGCCAAGAGTGTCGGCACCATTCAGATTCAGGCGGGAGTTAT
This sequence comes from Oscillospiraceae bacterium, assembly GCA_022650485.1. Classification (GTDB taxonomy): domain Bacteria; phylum Bacillota; class Clostridia; order Oscillospirales; family Acutalibacteraceae; genus Caproicibacter. Next base: position 130,019 of record JALCPP010000002.1, read on the forward strand.
GATGGTTACCAGCTTTATTATCCTTGGCCAGCCCGTTGGCGCCATCATCTTCATGGCATTCCTTTCGAAGAATCCGATTGCGATCGGTGCGGTTGTAGTTGCCTATATTTTCTGCTACATCTTCGTGCGCAAAAACCGCGCCAAGATTCATGCTTGGATTGAGCAGGAAGCGCTGAATCCCGGACATACTAACGACTCAGACGCTGCCGTGCCCGCAAATTAAACGGAACCATAGAGTTTCAATGTAATTCCACAGAAAAGGAGAAAGGGGTGCCGCACTGTTTCGGCGGTGGGTTCCCTTTTCTTTCTTAAAACCGTAGAACCAAACAACTTCCAAAACGTCGGAAAGCATTCAAGGAGGAGTTCAAATTGGTATATCAGGGGAATCCGGTGTCCGAAGGAATCGCAATGGGGAAGGTTATGCTGTACGAGCCGTTTGTCCCCGCGGTTGACGTTGCGACAATTGCCAAAGACGAAATCCCGGCAGCTGTCGATCATTATGAAAAGGCTCGTAATAGTGCGAAACAGGAACTGGAGGCCCTGCGAACCCGTCTGCAGCAGGACGACCCGCAAAAAGCCAAGATTATCACGGCTCATATGGATATCCTGTTTGACGTAGCCATGGAAGAGGAGATTCACGACGCAATTTCCGACGGGAAAAGTACGGAAGCTGCGGTTGACAAGATCTTTAAAAAATACATTAAGATTATATCCAAAGCAGCGGACGAACGGATTCGCGAACGTGCTTCAGATTTGGAAGATGTGCGGTGCCGGCTGCTCAGGAACTGCATGGGGGTGCCGGAACGGAATCTGGCTTTTTTGACGGAGCCGGTTATTGTGGTAGCCAAAGACCTTTTTCCGTCGGACACCGCCTCGATGGACCGCAAAAAGGTGCAGGCCATTGTGACGGAAGTCGGCGGACCGACTTCTCACACCGCGATTATTGCGCGCAGTTATGAAATTCCGGCATTACTTGGGGTTGAAAATGCGCTGTCGCTGCTGCATAATGGCCAATCCGTTGTTGTGGACGCTGTGGATGGACGTCTGATGACCGACCCGTCTGAAGAAGAGCTGAAAGAATATGGAAAAAAAGCGGATTTGTTTCAGCTTCGGGCGGAAGAAACAAAAAAGTATCTTGACGGTGACGCCTTTACGAAGGACGGAACCAAAATTGAGGTGGAACTGAATATCGGTTCTGCCAATGCGCAGGAAATTGACGGGATGCGTCACACAAACGGTGTGGGACTGTTTCGTTCCGAGTTTTTATACATGGGCAGAGATACCCTGCCCACGGAAGAGGAGCAGTATAAGATTTACCGCAAGGTCCTGATGCAGGCGGGAGACGACCCCGTGATTTTGCGAACTCTGGATATTGGCGGTGACAAAAAGCTGGATTGTCTGCAGTTGCCCAAGGAAGATAATCCTTTTTTAGGGAATCGTGCCCTTCGTCTTTGCCTGAGCCATCGTGATATTTTTAAGACCCAGCTGCGCGCCGCGCTGCGTGCCGGTACTGCCGGAAATCTTTGGCTGATGTTCCCTATGGTGGGAAGTCTGGACGATATCCGCAATGCCAAGGAAGTAGTGCGGGAAGTACAGCAGGAACTAGATTGTGAAAAGATTGAATATAGTAAGAAAATCAAAATCGGGATTATGATTGAAATCCCCGCCATTGCAATGATTGCGGATCTGGCGGTAAAAGAGGTGGATTTTGCAAGTATCGGAACGAACGACCTTTGCCAGTATACAACGGCGGTCGATCGGATGAATCAAAATATTGCAAAATACTATCAAAGTTACCACCCGGCATTGCTCCGCCTGATCCGCTACGCGGTGGAACAGTTTCATAAGGCAGGAAAACCGATTTCCGTCTGCGGCGAACTGGGAGGAGACAGGCTGGCAATGCCGGTTTTGCTTGGATTTGGAATGCGCCGTGTCAGCATGGGTATTTCTGCGGTTGCGCGCGCGAAAAAAATTATCTCCCGCTTGGATTTAGGGGAAGCGCGTAACATGGCAGAACGTGTTTGCCAAATGGAAACAGCCGGAGATGTGGAAGCGTATCTGACGGATGCGCTGAAAGATATTTTATAAGGAGATACGATTATGTATTCAAAGAACACCGTGATTGCAAATCCAACAGGACTTCATGCCCGCCCGGCATCCGACTTTATCGCAGCGGCAGGCAAATTTAATTCGAAGATTAAGATTGGCCGCGTCGGGGGAGACCCGGACGAAGACGTGGCAAATGCTAAAAGTATTATCAATTTGCTCGCTTTGGGGCTTGCCCAGGGGGAAAAAGTGACCGTTTCAGCAGATGGTCCGGATGAAAATCAGGCGGTTGACACTTTGGTAGCACTGATTGATTCCAAGTTCGGGGAATAAATCTGATTTTCGGCGGTCTGCCGTAAACACCAGGGAGGATGGTTGATATGTATCCGATTGTTTATCAATTCAAATCGACGATGGATGATTTTCGGGAGATGACTTTTTTCTCGACTTTTTCTTTTCGCAAGGGGCAGAATTTCGCAATTCTGATTGCCTGGATTGCGGGGACTGCGGCGTTCTTACTCGATTTGACCAATGTAATCGAATTGACACAGACCATTCATCTCTGCGCGCTGATGGTCGCCGTTACCATGCCGATGCTTTTTGTCAGCTATTTGGTCCGTGTCCGCCGGTTTAAGATCAACGGAGCCGCTTACCGTAAAAAGACGCATACGGTGCTTTTGAACCAGGATGCGCTGCAGTACCGGGAAAGCGGAAACAACCATACCGGAACGGACCGATGGGATGACCTTGCATATGCTTTTGAAACGAGTCACCTCTTTTTAATTTTCCGCACACCCAATAATGCGGTTCTGCTTCCCAAACGATGTGTGACGGAAAAGCAGATTGAAGAAACACGCGTCTGCTTAAAGGAAAACCTCGGTGTTCGTTTTAAAATACGCTGCAGAGTGAAATCAAAGGGATGGAAAAGAAAACAAAACTCCAGTACCACCATATAATGGGTGAAATAAGAGTAAATGTTAAAGGGCATGCCGGCTTCTATTTTCAGAAGCCAGCATGTTTTTTGTCCTTTACAGAGATCGCTTCAATGGTTTTCGGCGGAACGTGTTGCTGATTCCCTATTTGATTATATTCTTTAAAAGCAGTTGTTTCAACAAAATCAGCTTCAAGGACACAATTATTTCTGATAAGCAATTTCTGTTCACTGGCAGTTTATTAAAAAGTGACTAAATTACACCATATTTGTCGTATTTTGTAATATAATATTCACAAAGAATTTTATAGGAGGGCGGCAACATGACAGCAGACGATTTAAAACGATTAGATAAACGGATTCGGCAGATTCAGGACCCATTTGGAACAGGATTTCAATTACAGCGAAAGTTATGGCTCGATTGTGCCAAAACCAACGGAATCACGATTTGTGAAGTCAGGCGCCAGTATGACTCGTGGAAGCGAAAACGATAAAGATTGCCCGTATGTTCCCGCAACCTTTGTTGGACTGCAAGATTAAAAAGTCTTCGGAATTTTTCCGAAGACTTTTTAATTCTGATATCAGATGAGCGGGAAGCCTCCGGCTTTAGTTTCATCGTGATGAAACTGCGCTGTTTTGGTGTGGCAGGCCAGCAAGAGAAATCTAAATGTATCGTTCAAACCGGCATTGTTCGTATACTTCTTTCCCAAGAAGCGTAATCGCCTTTTGTGGGCAGCTGCTGATGCAGCGATAGCACATGGTGCAGTGATCCTTGGCGACAGGTTTGCCGTTACGCATGGTAATGTTCTTCATGGGGCAGAGCGACGCGCATAATCCACACCCAACACAGTTGGAATGAATCTTTAATTGGTTGGAATAATGCAGCGTCTTGCCGTAGAACCAGAGTCTTTGCCCCAGAAGTCCTGCAAGGTGACAGAAGAAGCCCAAGCCTTCTTTGGGATAATTGCCAGCTTTGATCTGTTTTGCTGCTGCCTCAATTTTCTGGTCTGCCTGAAGGACAATCCGCTGATTCGTTTCCAGCGATTTTTTCAGCAGCTTGCTGTCGCAGACAGAATCCGGCATATGAATCTGTAAACCGCCCATAATGGCCGCACCGTGTTTTTTCAGCAGTCTTGCTGAACATCCGGTTCCATCCCCGCTAAACATGCCCATGGTTGCCATGCACAGCACCTGCTTTCCGTTCCAACAGGATGCGGCGTTTCGAATGAAATCACGAACCATGACCGGGATATTGGAGTATTGAACGGGATATGCCAGGATGATAAATGAATTTTCTTTGACCGCTTTTTGGGCGCGCTCATCTTCCATGGGGACGGCTTCCGCATTCTGATCAAGGAAAGAAAGAAGTTTTTCAATGCAGTGCTTTGTGTTTCCTGTACCACTGAAATAAATACCAATCATATAGAGCTGAAACCTCCGCTTTTGTGTTTGATCCGTCACTGTAAATGATGTTTTTCCAATTGTTGAATAAACCGCGAACTTTATATGTTAAAGTGACTGCACCCGGGTGCAGCACGCCGCTCCGGCCTGCGCAAAAAGTACGGTGAAAATCGGCAGGGGGGTTGCTGTGATATGTATCGGTTTTTAGCCCTTACCGTTCTGCGCTGTTTGCTTTCGACAGGGTTGTTATTCCTACATCAGCTGCAGGTTGATGGTTACTAAGAGAAATATAGCAAACGTACGTTACAAATAGGTAAATTTCAGATTATAAAACGGTAAGCCTCTTAAAGCAGCCCCGAATAAACGGAGCTGCTTTAAGAGGCTCTATAATAAATGTTGGGGTATATTGAATAGAGCCTGCGAAAAAACAAAAAGGCCTTCGGATAAACCGAAGGCCTTTTTTCTATGGTCGAGGTGACTGGATTCGAACCAGCGGCCTCTACGTCCCGAACGTAGCGCTCTACCAAGCTGAGCCACACCTCGAAAGAAACGGCTCCGAAAAGCGCGGAGCCAATGGCTGCGGAAGAAGGATTCGAACCCTCACAAACAGAGTCAGAGTCTGTCGTGCTACCTTTACACAATTCCGCAAAATGTAAAATCCTGCATTGAAACAGCAAAATCTATTATAACAAATTCTGTGGTTTTGTCAATCCCTTTTCGGGATTATTTGCGAAATCACGACCAATTTTTTTACAAGATGTCTTTGAAGAACAAAAAGCCTCTGTGCGGGCAGATTAGACGATATACTGAATAGACGAAGTACCAAACCGCTTTTCAATTTCCAACCGAAGAAATTCTTCTGCTTCCGCTCGTATTTTCGGGCGGTAACAATATTTCCCTCTTCCACGGCCTGTCATCCGGTCAGGGTTGAACAAGTCGGCCTGCGGGGAAAATGCTTCGGTATTAATGGCGCGGTGAACATAGCTGTAGGTCATGAAGATCACTTCAATTTTAAGACTGCGCTTTGCCTGTTCAGAAAGCTGTTCCGCCAGAATGTCCAACAGTTCCGCATATTGTCGTTCCCAGTCGTCCACCAGAATAACCGGGGCGACCAGCAGGCCGACGCGATAGCCGGCTTCGGCCATTTGGTTGACTGCGCGGATTCTTTGTTCCAGCGGAGAAGTCCCCAGCTCGACCGTTCGGATGATCTGCTGTGGATTCATGCTCATGCGGAATATTACGCGTCCGCGGTGTTCCAAAGTCAGAAGCGGCTTGACCATGTTAAATTTTGTGGGAAAGGTAAGATATCCCTTTTCCTGCTTTGCAAACCGCTCAATGGTCCATTCCAAATTATGTGTGATGGTGTTTTCCAGTACCAAGTCGCTGTTGCTGCCAATTTCAAACGTGAGGTCGTCCGGTGCGCGCAGTGCGGCCTTTTTCAGCTTTTCGAGCATCTTTTCCCGGTTGACAAACAGCCGCAGATAAGAGCACTTGTTGTAGTTGCAGACTAAATAGCAGTACAGGCACATGGCGCTGCACCCGGAAGAAGTGTAGGGGACGAGAAAGTCTGAAATTTTTGCGTTTGGAACGTAGCGGTGTGTCTTTCGCACCCCGACGATCAGCAGGCGCTTCAGGTCACGGAAGGCCGCGTTCGGCTGTGTGCGCAGTTCGTCAATCCGGTTATGACTTTCAATCGGAATCCATGGAACCGCAGAATACTTTTCTTTTAATCTTTGTCCCAGCTCATAGGAAAGTGAGTCCGGTTCATAATAAACTTTTTCCGGGAACAAAAGCAGCGCCCCTTTCTTCCTTGTTAGTATCGTCGAAAAGCTGCGATTTATGACTGACTGCCCTTTACAGTAATCAGCACTTTTGCTAAACTGAAAAAGTTAAATCGGGAGAGGAAGTTTTTACGGGTGAAATCAAACACGAAGGAAAGTTCAGAATTGTTGAAAGATTCCGAAAACATGGAAACAGTGATCTTGAATGCTTTTCGGCAGGAATCAGAATGTTCCGGATTCTCTTTTGAAGCGCAGTCGGCGGCGAACATTGCTTTTTCCGGCGTCGATTTTCGCAATTGCCGCTTTTCCGGCTGCCGTTTCTCCGGTTGTAAGGCGGAAAAGCTGTCATTTATCGACGTTGTGTTTACGTCCTGCGATTTTTCCAACGCGGTTCTTTCAGACAGCCTGTTCCGGCGCGTTACATTTCAAAACTGCAAGCTGGTCGGCACTGATTTTTCCCGCTCCATTTGGGAGCAGGCGGCTTTGCAGGATTGTGCGGCTGGGTGGATCGGGCTGATGGAATCTAAACTGCGCCATGTAAAGTTTCGGAACTGTACCATGGAGAACGGGTGCTTGCAGAGCTGTTCGATAAGCAAGGTCGAATTTGCAGGCTGCCGGCTGCAGAAAGCCGAATTTCTGCATACGCCGCTTGCGGGAATCGATCTGACCGACAATGAGATCGAGGGCCTTTCCGTGTCCGGGCCGGAACTGTGGGGCGCCGTGGTCACTTCACTGCAGGCCTGTGACCTGGCCCGGTACCTGGGGCTTGTCATCCGGCCATAGAAAAACGGCCGGAGCAATTTGCTCCGGCCGGAAAAATTCAATTTCATGCAGCTATTTATAAAATGCGGAACAGGGTTTCCGCATTTTTTTTTGCCTGATCCAGCACATGCTGCGGGTCGCTGCCGCGAATCTCCGCAATTTTTTGCGCGACATACGGAATCAGGGTGGAATCGTTGCGTTTGCCCCGGAAAGGCACGGGGGCAAGGTAGGGGCAGTCCGTTTCCAGCAGCAGACGATCCTTTGGCAGACTTTTGACCACCTCGACCGGCACGCGGGCGTTTTTAAAGGTTGCCGAGCCGCCGATGCCGATATAGAGCCCAAGCCGAATGGCTTCGGCCGCCATTTCCACACTGCCGGAAAAGCAGTGGATTACTCCTGTCGGCCGATGACGGCGCAGCAGTTCCATAGTGTCGCCGTGCGCATCGCGGTCGTGGACGATGACGGGAAGCCCGTGCTTTTTTGCCAGAAGAATCTGCCGCTCAAACAGTTCCTTCTGCTTTTCACGCGGTGCGTTTTCCTTAAAATGATAGTCAAGGCCGATTTCCCCGACTGCGACAATGTGAGGATCGGAAAGCAGCGGCTCCAGTTCCGCCTCCCAGCCGTTTGGGGCACTTTTCGCTTCTTCCGGATGAATTCCAGCGGCGGCGGAAAAGTAGCCGTACCGCTCCGCCAGGGCGATGGACGCACGGGAGGAAGAAAGGTCGGCGCCGCAGTTGACCACATGGCAGACGCCGCGTTCCGGGAGCGCTGCAAGCAGTTCTGCCCGGTCGGCGTCGAACGCCGTGTCATCGTAGTGTGCGTGACTGTCGAAAATATTGGAGTATTTCATAAGACCTCCGTAAAAATGAATTCAAACATGCCCATGCGGGATGAAGCATGGAAAACAGGGAGAGTACAAAGACTCTCCCTGTAGAATACGATGAAATCAAAGTGGTGCGAAATGCGGGGCATGGGTGCATTTTTGGGTTGTTACCGAATTTTGCTGCCGGCGGGAACGCCGTCGACAAACACGACGCGGACATCGTTGTCCGCTGCGTCGGCGGCCAGAATCATTCCCTGACTTTCCACGCCGCAGAGCTTGGCGGGCTTTAGGTTGGAAACCACAATGACGGTGTGCCCGATCAGGTCTTCCGGCTTGTACCACTGAGAAATACCGGAAGCGACCGTGCGACCGTTCATGCCGTCGTCCAGCGTCAGCTTTAACAGCTTTTTGGAACGCTTAATTGGTTCGCAGGCCGTTATCTTCGCGGCGCGCAGGTCTACTTTTGAAAAGTCATCAATGCTGATTTGCGCAATTCCCTCCGGCTTTTCCGTTCTCTTTGTTTCCTGCGCTGGTTTTGCGTTGGCGGGGTCCGCCGGGTTTGGAATCAGCTTGTTCAGTTCTTCAATCTCTTTGTCCACATCGATGCGGGGGAACAGGGCCGCGCCCTTTTTTACCGCTGCATCCGCGGGGAATACCCCCCAGGTCCCGGCGGACTCATAGGTGACCGCTTCACCGGAGATGCCGAGCTGTTCCTGAATTTTAGGCGATGTTTCCGGCAGGAAAGGTTTTAACAGAACGGACACGATGCGCAGCGCTTCGCAAAGATTATACAGCACCGCCGCAAGACGTGCCTGCTTTGCTTCGTCTTTTCCAAGCACCCAGGGCGCCGTTTCATCAATATATTTATTGGTCCTGGAAATCAGCTTCCAGATTTCTGCCAGAGCATTGGAAAATTGATATTTGTCAATCGCTTCGTCGCATTTGCCGCGCAGGGCGAGCGCCATGGCTTTCAGCTCGTCGTCGACCGGTGCCGCTTCTCGTTCAGTGGGAATTCTGCCGCCAAAGTATTTTTCCGTCATGGCGGTTGTGCGGGACAAAAGGTTGCCCAGGTCGTTCGCAAGGTCGGAATTAATCCGGTTAATCAGGGCCTCGTTGGTGAACAGACCGTCTGAGCCGAACGGAATTTCACGCAGAAGGAAGTAGCGGATAGCGTCCACGCCGTAGCGGGAGCAGAGAATCGTCGGGTCGACCACGTTGCCTTTGCTCTTGCTCATCTTGCTCCCGTCGCCGAACAGAAGCCAGCCGTGTCCGTAAACCTGCTTTGGAAGCGGAAGGTCCAGCGCCATCAGCATGGCGGGCCAGATGATGGTATGGAAGCGGACGATTTCTTTGCCGACAAAATGAACGTCTGCAGGCCAGAACTTTTTATAGTCTGAATCGTCATCCGAGCCGTAGCCGAGCGCGGTAATGTAGTTTGTCAGCGCGTCAAGCCAGACATATACCACGTGCTTGGGGTCGAATGTGACCGGGATTCCCCACGAAAAGCTGGTGCGCGAAACACACAGGTCCTCAAGGCCCTGCTTGATAAAGCTGATCATTTCGTGTTTGCGGCTTTCCGGCTGAATGAAATTCGGCTGGTCCTCATACAGCTTTAACAGCCTGTCCGCATAGTGGGAAAGGCGGAAGAAATACGCTTCTTCACTGACAATTTTGACTTTGCGCCCGCAGTCCGGGCACATGCCGTCTTTCAGCTGGGTTTCCGTCCAGAATGCTTCGCAGTCCGTGCAGTACCAGCCTTTATATTCGCCTTTGTAAATTTCGCCGCGCCTGTACAGTTCGTTAAAGATCTTCTGTACAGCTTTCACATGGTAATCGTCCGTTGTGCGGATAAAGCGGTCGTTTGAGATGTTCAGCAGTTTCCACAGATCCTTAAAAACCTGTGTGGTATGGTCTACGTACTGTTTTGGCGTAATGCCCTGCTGTTCTGCCTTTTGTTCAATTTTTAAACCGTGTTCGTCCGTCCCGGTCAGGAACATCACGTCGTACCCCTGCATTCGCTTGTAACGCGCGATGGCGTCGCTGGCCAGCGTGCAGTAGCTGTGTCCGATATGGGGCTTGCCGGACGGGTAATAGATGGGAGTCGTGATGTAAAAGGTCTTTTTGTCCATTTTTTCAACCTCCGGGAACTAAATTTTTATTGTGATTGTAATGATTCTATTATACCATTCTGTTCCATAAAATAAAAGAAATTTTCCTTGCCAATGCTATGAAAGCAGTGTGCTGCTGCAACGCTTGAAATCCGGGTCAGTCTGAACTGCTGCTGGAAGAAGCCGTTTCCCCATAAAGAAATTCACGCAGCAGGGCGCAGTTCTGTTCCAGGTCTATGTCAATCACAGAGCCGATGCCCGCAACGTGTTTTTGGTCGTTAAATGTATTCGGCGCGGGTGCTTGCTGGGTTTCTATTTTATAATCGGAAAGAGACGCGCCAATGGAGGCGAGGTACAGCAGCTGGCCGTCGCTCAGATTTGTTTTAACATACGGCAGGTAATCGTAGATGATTTTGCTGGAGTCTACCAGACTCATGGATTTCATTTTCTGAATCATGAGTTCGATCACCTGGCGCTGACGGGCTGTGCGCCCGTAGTCGTTGCTTCCAAAGCTGTCGGTCGCGTAGCGGATGCGCGCGTAATAAAGGCATTCTGTTCCGGGAAGGTGATTGATTCCGGCTTTCAGATGAGTGCCAATGCCCTCGTTCTCCGCTTTGCAGGCTGCGGCCGACATCGGCACGTCCAGCCCGCCCATCTTATCAATTACGGTGGCGAAATTTTCGAAATTGACGGAAACGTACTGGTCGATATTGATTCGGTAGTTGTTTTCCAGTGTCTGCATGGTTAAGGCGACCCCGCCGTTCGAATAGGCGGCGTTCAGTTTGTTTTTGCCGACGGTGGGAATTTCCAGGTAAGAGTCCCGCAGAAAGGAAACCAGCCGGATTGTCTTGGCATCTTTGTCAATAGACATCAGCATGTTGGTGTCCGACCTGCCGTCTGAGCCGTCCTTGTTTTCATCTACGCCCAGCAGAAGAATATTGCACACGCCTTCGTCTTCCTTGACATTCCAGGCGGGTGCCGCGCTGGGCAGCTGCACATATTGTTCCAGCTTCGAGCTGGTTACGTCATCCGTGCGGTTCAGGCGGGATGCAAAAATTTTAAAATAGACAAAAGCACCGGCGCCTAAGATTAGACAAAAAACAAGGAGCAGGATGAACAGCCTTTTCAGGCATCCCCCTTTTTTTCGGCGGCGTGGCCCGGGACGGGGGCGCCTGGGGGGCTTGCTGTATCGATTACGGTCCACTACGTTGTAGCAGTCGATTTCCTGTGTGTTCCAGTTTGCTGAGCGTTGCGCCGGCTGATAATTTGTGCTGCTTTGCCCTCGACCGGCGGAAGCAGGGCGCCGCGTTGAACGGCCTGTGCTTTGTCTGTTCATACTGCACCTCGAATTCTGTGGAATCAAACCAGTTTATTGTATTGCAAAGCGGGCGGATTGTCAACGTGGAGGCGGCGTGGGGAACCCATATGAAAATCCGGTGAAAACGCAGAAAACACTGTATTTTCACATTGCTCTTTGCTATAATAAAAGACTAAGGGGGACATGCCATGAAGAAAAAACCGGAACCTGTAAAACCCCGCGCAATGTTTGTGCGTATCATTGCGGGTATCTGCGCGGTTTTAATTATTCTTTCCGCCTTCTTTTTTGCTTTCTTTTCCTGACCTTTCACATCGGCACAAAGCCTGAAACAAGGGATGCACGGCTGTCAACGGGCTTTGCGGAACGATTGGCTTTCTTACATGAATGGTACGACAAAACATAGGACAAAAATAGATTCATCGAAATAAACCGATGAATGACAACGAGGGATTAATCAAAATGGATCAATTGGTCACAACTCTGATCGATGCTTTCCGCGGGGCTCCGTCGGAACTCATCGTCTTTTTAATTTCACTTCTGCCGCTGTTGGAACTGCGCGGCGGAATCCTGGCGGCAGGTTTGCTGCATGTCGATATGGTTCGGGCTTTTTTTCTATGCCTGGCTGGCACGCTGCTGCCGGTGCCGTTTATTCTGCTTTTTTTTCGGCGGATACTGGAATGGCTGCGCAACACGCGGTTTGTCCGCCTGGTGCGGCGGATTGAAGATAAAATGAACCGAAAAAGCAAACAGATTGAAAAGTACAAGACATTTGGCCTTTTGCTGTTTGTGGCGATTCCACTGCCCGGAACCGGCGCATGGACAGGTTCCGCTGCCGCCGCGCTGATTGGGATACGCTTTCGGTATGCAATGGTTTCCGTGGTACTTGGGAGCGTGATTGCGGATGTTATTATGTGTCTGCTTGCCTATGGCGTTCTGGGGGCAGTGTTGTGAGAAAAGGCTCTGATTGTGTGCAGCAGGCGGCGCTTGCCGTTGTGGGCGGCGGTGCTTCCGGTTTGGCGGCGGCGCTTGCCGCATCGCGGAGAGCAGGCTTCAGACCCGGCTCTGTGGTTCTTCTGGAAAAGAATCCGCGTGTGGGCAAAAAACTGCTTTTAACGGGCAACGGGCGCTGTAACCTGACAAACCGAAATGCGGGGGACCGTGCGCGTTACCACGGGGACACAGAGGCACGGGCGGTGCTGGACCGCTTTCCGCCCGAACAAATTTTGCGCCTGTTTCAAAAGGCGGGGCTGCTCTGCCGCGAACTGGACGGCGGAAGGATCTATCCTTATAGTTTGCAGGCGTCATCCGTTTTAAATATTCTGCGCAGAAATTTAGACCGTTCCGGGGTGCGGGTCCTTTGTGACTTTGATGTCAATCGAATCGAAAAATCAAAGGATGGATTCCGGCTGTCTTCCCCGGCGGGGGCGCTGTTTGCCCGGCGGGTGGTTCTTGCGGCGGGCGGTTCGGCCTGCCCGCGGACCGGGTCGGACGGCGGCGGTTTTTCGCTGGCAGGAAAACTTGGTCACACGCTGCGCCCGGTTTATCCTTCTTTGGTACAGGTGAAGACGGACCCCGCGCGGGTCCGCTCCCTGAAAGGCGTGCGCTGCCCGGCTTTGGTTTCGTTTCGCGCGGGCGGAAAAACCGTTCGCACCGCTACGGGGGAAGTGCAGTTTGCGGACGGAGCGCTTTCCGGCATCTGCGTTTTTGAGCTTTCCCGATGCTTTGGGGAACTGCATGCCCCGAAAGATGCCGAAATTGTATTGGACCTTTTTCCGGAGTACGAAACGGAACAACTCATTGAATTGCTGCGCACCGCGGCGTGCGGTGAAACAGGGATTTCCGCGCCGCAGCTTTTGGAAGGATTTCTGCCGAAAGCGTTGGGCGCGGAGCTTTCTAAATACGCGCTGGGCGTTACACAGACAAAAACAGGACTGCGGAAAACGGAAGAGTTTCAGAAGCTGGCGCGCGCGGCGAAGGAGTACCGCTTCCCGGTGCGGGGGACTTTTTCCTGGGACCGCGCGCAGGTGACGGCGGGCGGGGTTCCTCTTTCGGAACTGACGGAAAATCTGGAATCAAAAAAGTGCAGGGGGCTGTACCTGTGCGGCGAACTGCTGGATGTGGACGGCGACTGCGGGGGCTTTAATCTGCACTGGGCGTGGGCCAGCGGCCTGACCGCCGGGAAGGCCGCGGCGGAGTCCTTGTGACAGCACTGATTTTGACGGTGCAAAAGTCAGAATGTATCTAACGGAGGAATTTGTAATTTGATTTATCGTATATCCGAACTTCGCATGGAACTGGATGGGACGGAGGAAGACCTGAAAGCACGGGCGGCAAAGCGTCTGCGCGTCGCACCGGGGGATATCCGTTCCCTGCGTTACTTCCGCAAATCGGTGGATGCGCGTAAAAAGAACGACGTCCATTTTATCTGCACGGCAGAAGCCGACTGCCTTGCGGCAAGGGTGGCACATGACCGTCGGGTGACGAAAGCCAAGCCTTACCGGTATGAACTGCCCGTATGCCGTCCTTTGGAACAACGGCCCGTGGTCGTTGGGTTTGGCCCTGCCGGTATGTTTGCGGCGCTGATTCTGGCGCAGGCGGGGCAGAAGCCCGTTGTGTTGGAACGCGGTTCGAGCGTGGAAGAGCGGGGCAGACGGGTTACCCGCTTCTGGCAGGACGGCACACTGGACCCGGAGTGCAACGTGCAGTTCGGCGAAGGGGGCGCGGGTACTTTTTCAGACGGAAAGCTGAACACCGGAACCAAGGACCCGCGCATCCGCAAGGTGCTGGAAGAATTTGTTTCTGCCGGCGCGCCGCGTGAAATCCTGTATGAAGCAAAGCCGCATATCGGTACGGACCGGCTGCCGCAGACCGTTCGAGGAATTCGGGAACAGATTGTGTCATTGGGCGGAACAATTCGATTCGACACGCAGATGACCGCTTTGCGGCATAAAGATGGGCATGTGGCCGGTGTGGAATTTTGCACGCGGGGCGGTGCGCCGGAACGGTTTGACACGGCCCATGTGATTCTGGCGGTGGGGCACAGTGCAAGAGATACGTTTGAACAACTGCTTGCTGCCGATATTCCAATGCAAGCAAAACCGTTTGCCGTCGGCGCGCGGATTGAGCATCCGCAGGGGTTGATTGACACCGCGCAGTACGGAAAATTTGCAGGTCACCCCGCGCTGGGTGCGGCGGATTATAAACTTGCCGTTCACCTGGAAAATGGGCGGGGTGTGTATACGTTCTGCATGTGCCCGGGCGGGCAGGTCGTCGCGGCGGCAAGCGAATCGGGGCGCCTTGCGACCAATGGGATGAGCCGTTTTGCGCGTAACGGCGAAAATGCCAATGCCGCGCTGCTGGTCGGTGTGGGACCAGAGGACTTTGGTTCGGAAGGTCCGCTTGCGGGCGTTGAATTTCAGCGGAAGCTGGAAGAGGCTGCGTTTCGCTTGGGCGGCGCAAATTACTGCGCGCCCGTGCAGCGCGTGGAAGATTTTCTGGCGCGCCGCGCTTCCAATTGCCTGGGAAGCGTTGCGCCGACGTATCGTCCCGGCGTGACGCCCTGCTCGCTGGACGGCTGCCTGCCGGAATTTATCGCCGATTCCATGCGCGAGGGAATCCGGCGGATGGGTGGCCGGCTGCACGGCTTTGCCTTCCCGGATGCGGTTTTGACGGCGGTGGAGACCCGGTCGTCTTCTCCGGTGAGGATTTTGCGCGGGGACGACGGTCAGTCCCCTGCCCTTGCGGGAATGTATCCCTGCGGGGAAGGGGCCGGTTACGCGGGCGGTATCGTTTCCGCAGCGGTGGACGGTATCAAATGTGCGGAGCAGATTCTCAAACAGAACTCATAAAACGATGGGAGCTGGAATTTTCCGGCTCCCATCGTTTTATGATAAGCACGTGTCAGGCTTTCATTAAATCGACCAGCCAGTCCGCTTTCGGCAGCGGGACCGATGGAAAACACACGGCATTTTCCGCTGCGCTTTCCATTGCGGAAAAAAAACAGAGCGCAAGGCTTTTCGGGTCTCCTTTCCGGATTTCACCGGCCTTTTGCCCGGCAAGGACGGTTGGCGCAAACCGGTCTGCAATGTTCATTTTTAAAACGGTTTGTTCCATTTCTTCTGTCAGATAATCGGCGGTCAGGGCTTGTTTTGCAAGAAGAAAAACCTTTGCCGTTGCCGGCGAAATTGTGAAGTAAGAGAGCGCGGATTCTGCAACCTCGTGGAAAATCTGAAGGGGGCTTAAAGGCAGAAGAAGGTATTCCTCCATCATGCGGATTCCATCCAGGGCGGTTTTTAAATGCTCGAGGTACAGCTGTTCCTTTGTGCTGTAATAGTGAAACAGCAGCCCGGAACTGATGCCGAGCATGCGGGAAATCTGGCGGGTGCTGGTGCCTGCGTAGCCGTGACGGATAAAAAGGTCAAGGCTGACGTCCAGAATTTTTCTGCGGCGGTCCTCTTTCTGCTTTTGCCGAATGCCCATGAGAAAGGTCCCCTTCCCCTTGCTTTAAGCAGGTGCTTAATTTTTTTTCAGCATAACAGATTGATTGAATTATGTCAAATTATGGCTTTTATCACGCGCGATTCGACGTAAAAATTTATTTTTAATTCAATTTCTCCCTCTTCCTATTTGAAACGTGGTGTGCTACAATCTTTTTAAAACAGTAGAATGGGAAGTGTTCTTTTTGGAGTTTTCCAAGCGGATGCGTCATTTTGAGACCGGCATCTTCTGCACGCTGTCTCAAATGAAAAGGGAAAAACTGGAGAAAGGGGAACCGGTTATTGATTTCAGTATCGGTTCGCCGAACATTCCTCCGGCACAGCATATTATAGATACACTGGCGCAGGGCGCCGCAGACAAAGAAAATTATGAGTATGCCATTACTGATACCCGGGAACTGCAAAATGCGGTGCGCACGTGGTATCAGCGCAGGTATGATGTGGAGCTGGACTGTGATTCTGAAATGACGTCGCTTTTGGGGTCCCAGGATGGGCTGGCGCATCTTTCCCTTGCGATTGCAGACCCGGGGGACCTGGTTTTGGTACCGGACCCCGGCTACCCGATTTTCGGGGATGGTCCGCTTCTGGCCGGCGCCGAGCTGTACCGGATGCCGCAGAAAGCGGAAAATGACTGGCTGATTGATTTAAAGGCTGTGCCGGAGCAGGCCGCCAGGCGGGCAAAGCTGATGGTGGTGTCTTACCCGAACAACCCAGTGACCAGCATTGCGCCGCCCTCTTTTTACCGGGAACTGGTGGATTTTGCAAAAACCTATGATATCATTGTGCTGCACGACAATGCTTACAGTGAGCTGGCATTCGACGGCGCCCGGTGCGGCAGCTTTTTGCAGACCCCCGGGGCCAAGGAAGTCGGCATCGAATTTAATTCGCTTTCTAAAACTTACGGGCTGGCCGGTGCGAGAATCGGGTTTGCCGTTGGAAACCGGAACGTGATTTCCATGCTGAAGACGCTCAAGTCCAACATGGATTACGGGATGTTTTTACCGGTGCAGAAAGCCGCGGTCGCGGCGCTGACAGGGCCGCAGGACTGTGTCGAACAGACAAGAGCTGCCTATGAACGCCGCAGGAACGTGCTGGTGGAAGGTCTGAACGGGATCGGCTGGAAGATTCGAAAACCGATGGCAACGATGTTTGTCTGGGCGAAGATACCGGCTCCGTATTCCGACAGCGTTTCGTTTGTAAAGGATTTATTTGCAAGGACCGGTGTTCTGGTGACTCCCGGTTCGGCATTCGGACCGTCAGGGGAAGGATATGTGCGCATGGCGCTGGTTCGCAGTGAGAAGGAAATGAATCAGGCAATTTGTGCAATAGACCAAAGCAAGATTCTAAAACAGAGTTAATTTTTTAGTCAACACAGGCCTCCCGTTTTCGGGAGGCCTGTGTTGACTTAACAGAATATTGATTTAATGGGTTCTTATTCGTAGCGCAGTGCCTCGATCGGGTCGAGCTGGCTTGCTTTTTTGGCGGGATAATACCCGAAGAAAATACCGATCAGCATTGAGAATCCAACACTGATAAAGATGACCGGCAGCGAAATGACCAGCTTCATTTTCAGCAGGGCCACCCCCGCGGCTGCAAGCCCGATTCCGGTAATAATGCCGATGATTCCCCCGATGACGCAGATGATGACCGACTCGACAATGAATTGCATTCGAATGTAGCTGCTGCGTGCACCAAGCGCTTTGCGCGTGCCGATTTCGCGTGTGCGTTCGGTTACGGAAACCAGCATGATATTCATAACGCCGATGCCGCCGACGATCAGCGCGATGGCCGCGATGGCCGCAATGGCAATGGAGATGGTGCCCATCATCGATGTGACGGAGGAGAGCATATTTTCCATGTTATAAGCTGTGCAGGTGTATTTGGGGTTGTTTTCATACAGATGCTTCATGTATGCTTCAATCCGGTCCGTAAACGCGTGGGTGTCGTTGACGTGTTTCAGCTTGATTTCAAACGTGGAATAGTTCTGATTTTCAGACGTTTCTTTTGCCACGGTGACGGGAATATACATCGTGGTGGTAATATCTTTGTCGGCAACCCCCATACCCATGCCCGCCATGCCCTGCTGGACATATTTGTAAACGCCTACAATTGTGTAGGTGTTGACTCCGTCGGCTGTATCCACGTTGATTTTTTTCCCGAGCGGATCGGTTCCTTCTTCGAACATGTTGGAAACCAGTTTGTCAGAAACCACCGCGACCCGGCGGCTCCCGTTAATGTCGCGGTCCTGCAGAAATCTTCCGCGCTGTACGTCGACATTTTGAACCGAACCAAAGCCCGGGTTGGCTCCGTAGATGGAAACGTTGGCATACAGATGTCCGTCCTGTGCCTTCCCGCTGCCGGCGGATTCATAAATGGCGACGTCACTGATTTCGTTGGAAAATTTCTTCTGCACCCGCTCGATCTGCTCGATGGTGAGCAGGTCGCTGTCGTCCATTTTCTGTGTGCCGGAGCCATCCATCTGGCCGTAAATGCTGTCATTCTCATTCGGCGCAACGTAAACGTAGATATTGTTTGCACCAAGGCCTGCCATGGTGTCAGAAACATTGTTGGTTACTGCGTCCCCGATGGACACAATCGCAATAACGGAACCGATGCCGATAATGATGCCGAGCATCGTTAAAAAGGCTCGCATTTTGTTCGATCTCAGTCCCGAAATTGCGAGAATGATGTTTTCTTTTAGAAACATGTTATTCCGCCGCCTTTCCGGAACCGGGCCTGTCGTCTACAATCATGCCGTCGTGCAGTGTTACAACTCGGTTGGTTTCCTCCGCCAGCTCCGGGTTGTGCGTAATCAGTACGATCGTTTTCCCGTCCTGTTCGTGTACTTTGTGGAACAGGTCCATGACCAGGCGCCCCGTGGAGGAATCCAGTGCACCCGTCGGTTCGTCCGCCAGCAGGATGGCGGGGTCGTTTGCCAGTGCGCGGGCAATTGCCACCCGCTGTTTCTGCCCGCCGGAAAGCTCGTTCGGCTGGTGATCCATACGGTCCCCCATGCCGACCAGAGTCAGCAGCTCTTTGGCGCGCTCCAGACGCTTTTTGCGTTCCACCCCCGCGTAAAGCATCGGCAGCTCTACATTCTTCAGCGCGTTGTTGCGTGGAATCAGGTTAAAAGTCTGAAAGACAAAACCGATTTTTTTATTTCGAACATCGGAAAGCTGATTGTCATTCATTTTCCGAATGGGGATGCCGTCCAGAACATATTCCCCGGAAGTCGGGCGGTCCAGTACGCCGATCATGTTCATCAGGGTGCTTTTACCGGAACCGGAAGCACCGACGATGGAGACAAAGTCCCCTTCCTCCACTTCCAGCGAAATATCCTTGAGAATATGAAGTTCGTTCGGAGTTCCGATATAATAATTTTTTACGATGGAATGCATCTCAATAATCTTGCGGCTCATTCCTGGGCCTCCCCGATTTGAACCGTATCACCCGAGCTGATTCCGTCCGGATTTCCGATTACCAGCAGCCCGTCTTTCAGGTCGGAACCGGAGATTTCAACGGAAACATCGGTTTCAAGTCCCGGTGTGACCGAAAGTTCTTTTGCCTTGTAAAATGCTCCGGATTTTTCCGCCACCATAATAATACTGCCGCCGTCTTTTTTCAGGATAGCGTCGTATGGCACGACAAAAACGTTTTTCTTTTCCTGAAGGACTATATCCATGCGTGCCTTCATGCCGATGCGCAGGGAAGAATTCTTTTCGTCAATCTTTACTTTAGCGGCATATGTAACATTTCCCGTTCCTTCTGTCGTTGCGGTCGCCGCAGGAGCGATGCTTGTGACCGTCCCTTTCATCTTATCATCGCCGCTTGCGTCGGTCTGGATTGTGACAGCATTGCCCGGCTTAACCGCAACCGCATCCATTTCTTTTACTTCGGTATCAACCATGAGGTCGTCTGTGTCTGCAATGACGAAGAGAATGCCGCTCGGCATGGCCCCGACCGATATGTTTTTCACTGTAACGGTGCCGTCTGCCGGCGCAGTAATGATGGAATCTTCCAGACTTTCTTTCAGCTTTTCCAACCCCACATCGGTGCTTTTGTCTGCGGCTTTCGCCAGTGCGGCATCATAGGCGTCCTTTGCGGCTTTCAGATCCTGCTCTGCCTGATTCTGCGCAGCGGTCAGCGCTTTCTGTGCTTGGTCGTAGTCCCTTTTGGCCTGGTCAAATTCTGTTTTTGCCACTTGGCCGTTTTCATACAGCAGTTTTTTATAATTGTATGCGTTTTCCGCAGTTTCCAAAGCCGCTTCTGCCGAAACCACACTGCTGACGAGATCGTTGTTCTGAAGATACAGGACATTTTCATAGGCCCGTTTTGCCTGCGACAGGTTGAGCGCGGTGCTTTTGTTGGAATCCTGCACGGCGTATTCCTGTTGTTTAATGTCCTTTTCCAGAGAGGCTGTGTCCAGCACCGCCAAAACGTCTCCCTTTTTCACCTGATCGCCGACTTCCACGCCGATCGTTTTTACCGGATAGGACAGAGTGGTATAAACGTTGTGGGAGTCATTGCTGTGAATTGTGCCGGATACGGCAGCTGTGTTCTGAAGTGTTGATTTTTTCAGCTCCAGAGTGGTAACGTTGGTGTGCATCGATTTGCTTTTGGCACGAATCGAGCAGGAATATGCTCCAAATCCAAGGACTAGCGCCGCAACTACAATAACCGCAGCCACTTTTTTTGTAAATTTAAATTTCTTCAACTTCATCAATTCAGCTCCCTGTCGACAATCCGTTTTTCATATTGATATAACTTAAATAGCTGGTAAACAGGGTATTTCGGTCGACGGCGAGCGTACTTTGCAAGGCTTTTAGTTCACTTGTTTTATCATCCATCGACTTTTGGCTGGAATATCCCAGTTCCAGTGCTTTCTTGGTCACGGTGAGTTCCTGCTGCTTGCGATTCACCTGATCGAGGTCCTGCTGATAGACCGTGTACGCGTTGTTCATGGCATAGTACAGCCTTTTAAATGTAGATTCTTCCGATTCCCTGGCCTGCTGCAATGCAATATAGGCATTTTGAATGGAACGGGAATTAAAGTCGTCATCCGTGTCTTCTTGGTAGTCATAGGCCAGTTTCGCCTGTTTGATTTTAGAGCTGAGCCCCCGCATCACAATCAAATCTGCACCGTAGCGGATGGCTGGAATTTTGCTGAAATCAACGTCGTCCGCCGTGACTGGCTTGATGCTCATGCTGACGTTGGACGGAAGATTTAAAAGCGTGCGCAGAGCGGCTCTTTCCTGTGTGAGCTGCGAATCCAGCTGGGTCAGCGAATTCTGTGCCTGATTGTACCGGTCTTTCAGTCCATCGCATTCCTGCTGTGAAATAAATCCGGCGGACAGCGAAGCGAGGGCGGTGCCGTACGATTTCTGTGCGTTTTCAGCGGCTGTTTTCGCGGCGGCATAGCGGTCGTTGTCCGCGCAGTAAGCCAGATAACTTTGCTTTGCGCTCAGAATGGTATTGGCAACATTTTCATCATATTGTATTTTGGCGCTGTCATACTGATTTTCATAATAGAGCGCTGTATCCGAGTCGTCTGCATCTTCAAAATTTTCTTTGTTGTCCCTGGCCGTTTTCAGGTTGTTCAGGTAGGTTTTGATATTCAGGTTATAGCTGGACATCAGGTCTTCAATGTTGTTCAGAGAAACTTCTACCGTCGTATGCTGGCGGGAAGTCTGGTCCACATCCTCTGCGTAAGCGGGGATCGAAACGCCTGCCATCAATGCAAGCGTCAGAATCAAGGCAATCCCTTTTTTCATCTTTTTGCTCCTTTCCGATCATACCATTTTGGGCTTGAAACGCTTAAGCTAAATATACCGCTGATTCTGTTTCACTAATTGCAGATGGATCATTAAAAATGAATTCCTTAGTGAAAGGAAGAAGATGGAATAGCGGCAAAACTGTATTAACTGATTAATACAATAATATACCAATTTACATTTTTGTCAACTCTTTTTTGGCAATTCTGCAATTTTGATGCGAATTTAATAAATTCCATTTTACAAAATTAAATAAATTTGTGATTTTTGCAGATGAGAAAATAAAGACATAAAAAACGAGTCCGGGTGCATTGTCTGCACCGGACTCGTTTTGAACAAAAAAGGACATTCTGCCGTGAGTTATTCCAGTTTGGACAGCATCAGGACCAGAACCGTGATATCGTCATCGTGACCATCCGCACGGTTTGAGATCGCGTGGGAAACAATGTTTTCCGCGAACTCCTGCGGCAGGCGCCCGTCCCATGCTTCCGCCTCCCTGCAGATCCACTCCGCGCCGGAGGAGAGCGCCCCGTCCGTCATCAGGATGAGCAGGTCACCGTCCGACAAAGTGTCGGAGGATTTGGCAAATCGGGTTTCGTTCAGAATGCCGACCGGCAGGCTGGGCGTATCAATGACGACCGCGCGCCCGCTTTGACGCAGAATCGCGCAGGGAGCCCCGGCTTTGAACAGGTCGACGCTTCCGCTGAACAAGTCAATTGCGGCAATGTCCATGGTGGCGAGTGACTCGTCCCCGGATTTGACCAGAAGTGCTGAATTTACAATTTTCAGTGCTGCGTCGAATCCAATCCCCGCTTTAATCAGGCGCGTCATAATGCCGCAGGCCATTGCTCCATCCACGGCGGCACGTCCGCCCGTTCCCATCCCGTCGCTGAGCAGGGCGATCTGGCGGCCGTTGCCGTCGGCAAATGTTTCAAAGCTGTCGCCGCAGAGTTTTCCGTTTCCACAGATATGCTGGGCACATCCGGATTTGATGCGGAAGGTTGGGTGTTCCGACATCTGGATGCGGCATTTTCCGCCCGCAGCGGAGACACACGGCGGCTGGAATGTGCGGGAACACGCGTGGGAAATTTCCGCCGTCAGTTCGGCTTTGTTCAGGCGGGCGCAGTCCACAGGCCCGGAGACGATCTCGATGGACATGCGTCCGAAACGGTCCGTCCGGCAGCTGACGTCAAACGGCTGGATTCCGGCCAGGCGGAGGGTTTCCTCCACTTTCTGAGCCGACACACAGTCAAACCGGTCATAAAGTTCCAGTTCAGAGGCCATTTCTTCCAGCATGCTGCTGGTTGTTTCAAATTGCCCCGCAACGACGTCGCGCACCTGCTGGGCGCGGCCTTCTGCCGTAGCGCGGACGACGAATTCACTGTAACTGCGGTTGATGGCGTCCGTCATCAGGTTGAGGCGGCTGCAGTGGGACGAAAGCGGCTGACCGAAGTCTTCGCGCTGGAGCTGTCCCTTTTGTTTCAGCTTGTCCGTCAGATTATTAAAAGCGTTCATGCTGTCTGTAAAATTCCGGTCCCAGCAATAGGAGTTCAGCCCGCAGGCCCTGCAGACTTCATCCGCCGCTTTGTGGTAGACACTGCTGATGTCCGGTGCGCAGGTGATTCGCAGCTTTTTGGATACTTCCTCTACGGATTCGGAAACACTGCCGAGCGCCTTTGCGGCAAAGTCCAGTTTCATAATAACCGACCGGCGCAGTCCCTCTGTTCGGGGTGTGTCGTCGCTACGTGAAAAAATGCCCACCAGACTGCTGCCTGTTTTCGCCGGAAGCAGCATATAGATCACCGTTGCAGCCATCACTTCGTACAGGCCGTACATTACCGCGGATTGATTTCCAACCTGAAGCGAAGCGACCGTATTGGCCGCGACAAAGGCGCAGGCGGAAGCAAGACGGCCGACGGGGGAGAACAGCCCCGCCATCAGCCCGCCCAGCGCATAGGCCCCGGAAAGGTAACTCAGTCCCGCGGTGGAAAGACTGAACGCGACCCCGGCCGCTACCCCGGCAACACTGCCGCCGCTGATCCCACCGTACCGCGCCGCAAACAAAATGGCCAGCACCGCCAGCACCCGCCCGGCGGAAATTTCCCAGACCGTCAGGCCGGACAGGGAAAGAATCAGAATCCCCACCGAAAAGGCGGCACAGGTAATTTCCTGCGAACTCCACTCACCGGGATTTCGGTCGGAAGCCTGTGCAGCTGCTGTTCGGCTGAAGAAATAGGCTGCGGCGCCGGCCAGCATGGATTCCGCCACATACATGGCGGTTGTCGCCGTGCCGGAACCGTTGACCAGTGCCACGGACATTCCGGTTGCCAGTACCGGCAGAAACGCAACGATGGGTGCGAACGCAGGATGTGACCGAAGCCGAATCAGGTCGTTAAGTGTCCAGCGAATGGCCGCCGCTGCCAGCAGTGCGGCCAGGTAGCGCACCGGTACCGTAATTGCGGAAGGAAGCAGATACCCCACGGCACTGCCCAGCAGGGTGCTCCACAGGACCGAATAGGGCATGGCAGCCGCCGCCGCGACCCCGAAAGGAGCGTACTGTCCGAAAACGGTACCCCGTGCCAGAAGCAGCCCTGCCGTAAAGGCCGCAAGATGCCGGGCGGCCGTCCGGGCCGGAGCAGACACCGCTGATGAAAAACGAATCCGCCGGATATTTTCCTTTGCCATGTGTTGATCACCGCCATTGTTTATTGGAACAACTTGTCCCCAAATTGACCTAAGTCTATTATACGATTTGTATTTAGCCCATCTTGTCATAACATGGCGTAGAATAATGGCGAAACAAATCGCAAAGGAACAAATTTTCATTTATTAGGATTTTTATGGCAACGGAATGGAAACTGTGATAAAATAAGAACTAAAATAAGTCAGAAGAAAGGTCAATCATTATGGAATACCAATTTTCCAGGCGTGTGCTGGAATTAAAGCCCTCGGCCATCCGGGAAATCTTTAAGTATGCCGCGGACCCGCAGGTGATCTCGCTTTCTGCCGGGAATCCCGCTCCAGAAGCCTTTCCGACCAGTGAGATCTCGAAGATTTCCGCGCAGATTCTGGCGGAACGGCCCATCGACGCCCTGCAGTACGGCACAACGGAAGGGTACACCCCTCTGCGCCGTCATCTGACGGAATATCTGAAAGAAAAGTCTGGCATTGGAACAGAGCGTGACGACCTGATTATTACAAGCGGTGCGCAGCAGATCATGGACCTGTTCGCAAAGTCTGTTATCGATACGGGGGATACCGTTTTATGTGAATCCCCAAGCTTTCTCGGTGCCTTGAATACCTACCGTTCTTACCGTGCGAAGCTGCGCGGGGTTCCGATGGAAGCAGACGGTATGAGCCTTGAGGGGTTGGAGCAGGCATTAAAAGAAGAGAAACGGACAAAATTTATTTATACGATTCCAAACTTTCAAAACCCGACCGGCGCGACCATGAGCCTCGCCAAGCGGCATGGCATGTATGAACTTGCGAAAAAATACGGCGTGATGATTCTGGAGGATAATCCGTACGGGGATCTTCGGTTTGCCGGGGAAGCACTTCCCGCCATCAAGTCCTTTGATACGGAGGGAATCGTCCTTTATGCCGGAACTTTTTCCAAGGTTGTGGCACCCGGAATCCGTGTCGGTTTTGCCGTTGGACCAAAGCCGGTTCTGCAGAAGATGATCGTCTGCAAACAGGGCGAGGACGTTCATACCAACAACTGGGCGCAGATCTTGTGTGACGAGCTGCTCACAAACTACGATTTTGATTCCCACCTGAACCGCCTGCGCGGGGTTTACCGCAAGAAGTCGAAGGTCGCCGTTGATGCGATGAACCGATGGCTTCTGCCTAAAATCACCTATCAGCCGATTGAAGGCGGTTTGTTCTTCTGGTGTACCCTTCCGGAAGGAAGCAATATGCTGGAGTTTGTCAAACGATCGATTGAACATAAGGTGTGTGTCGTTCCCGGCAATGCTTTTTTGACCGACGACACCAAGCCGTCCCAGTCGTTCCGCATCAACTACACCACGCCGACCGATGAAAATCTTGTGCGTGGCATTCAGCTCTTAGGGGAAGTCGCCTGTGACATGATCCCCTGAGCGCCATTATATGGAGGCATCAGTTTTAAATGGAACCGGAGAAAACCCAAAACGCAAAAAAAGTGATTTTCAGCGCCATACAGCCAAGCGGCACCATTACGCTCGGCAACTATCTTGGAGCGCTGAAAAATTGGATTGGCCTGCAGGACGAATATGACTGCATCTACGCGCTGGCAGATCTGCACACCATTACGGTGCGGCAGGAACCGGCTAAATTCCGCCGCAATGCACTGGAAGCCTACGCTTTGCTGCTTGCCTGCGGAATTGACCCGCAGAAAAGCCCGTTCTTTGTTCAGAGCCAGGTGTCGGAACACGCGCAGCTGGCATGGATTTTAAACTGCTATACCCAGTTTGGTGAATTGCAGCGCATGACACAGTTTAAGGATAAATCCCAGAAGCACCCTGATAATATCAATGCAGGGCTGTTTACCTACCCGAGCCTGATGGCCGCCGATATTCTTCTGTACCAGGCCGATCTGGTGCCGGTTGGGGTTGACCAGAAACAGCATATTGAATTGACCCGCAATATCGCCGAGCGTTTTAACGGCCTGTACGGTCAGACCTTTAAGCTGCCGGACGGCTATATTCCGAAAACGGGCGCAAAGATTATGTCTTTGCAGGACCCGACTCACAAGATGAGTAAATCCGATGAGAATGTCAACGCTTCCATCGCGGTTCTTGATCGTCCGGAGGACATTATGCGCAAATTCAAACGCGCCGTGACGGACAGCGAAGCCTGTGTCCGCCGTGCGCCCGGAAAAGACGGAGTCAACAACCTGATGGGTATCTATACTTGTGTTACAGGACGCACTGATGAGCAGATTGAAGCAGAATTTGCCGGTAAGGGATACGGCGATTTCAAAGCAGCGGTCGGCGAAGCGGTTGTGGAGCATCTGCGTCCGATCCATGAGAAGTTTGACGAGTATATTAAAAACAAGGATTACCTTGAAGCATGCTATGCCCAGGGCGCGCAGAAAGCGGAAGCGATTGCACGCAAAACACTGCGCAAGGTTATGAAAAAAGTTGGATTTCTTCAACAGAAATTTTAAAATGGAAAACAGTTAAAAAAAGACCTCCCAGTTCGGCGATGCCGGCTGGGAGGTCTTTTTGGGTTGTCTTTAGTGTTTATTATGTTTCAGAGTCTGTACATAAAAATACTGGAGGAAAAGAGAAGCGGTAATGAGAACGGCGCATATAGTGGAGCCTGTTCCCGAAACGGCGTTATGAATCGCCGCGGCGATTGCTGCGGCTGAAAACGCCCATGCCAGAATCATCAACATTTTGTTTCTCTGCATGATATTCCTCCCCGGCCGTTACCGCCTGAGATAATCAAGGGTGCCCGCCGTTTGATCGTTTTGACGGTAAACGCGGGGAACCCGTTTGGACACGCCGCATACCAGTTCGTAGTTGATGGTCCCCAGCTGGGAAGCCAGTTCATCCACCGGCAAAACGGCACTGCCGTCTCTTCCGAATACCGTCACTTCGTCCCCGGTGCGTATGTCCGGAATTTTCGTCACATCAAGCATCAGCTGGTCCATGCAGACCCGTCCGCATATTTTTGCCCTTTGCCCGTGAACCAGCATTTGTGCAGACTGAAACAGCGCTCTGGGGTATCCGTCCGCATATCCGATTGGAACGGTCGCAATTTTCATGTCTTTGTCTGCGGTGAATTTTCGGCCGTAGCTGACGCAGGTTTGGGCAGGAATTGTCTTAACCAGCGCAACAACGCTTTTAAGCTGCATGACGGGAACCAGCGGGGCGGGATTTTGAATGAGGTCCGACGGCATCAGGCCGTAAAGAATCACGCCGGGGCGCGCCATGTCCAGCTGCATTTCCGGGTAGTCGAAAATTGCGGCGGAATTTGCGCAGTGGCGGATGCGGAACCGGATGCCGCGTTGTTCCAGAATATCGATTGCACCGCAGAAATTTTGGTACTGCATCTGTGTGTAGCCGCGTCCGTTTTCCCCTTCGTCCGCCACTGAGAAATGAGTAAAAATTCCCTCTGGGTCCAGACCGGACAGCGAGCAGATACGCTCGATTTCGTCCAGAGACTGCATGTCGCGTTCCGGCTGCTGGTACAGAAACCCGATCCGGCTCATTCCGGTGTCCAGTGAAATGTGAACTTTTACCGTGACGCCTGCCTTTACGGCCTGCTCGTTCAGCTTTGCGCCGTATTCACTGCCGACCAGAGCCTGTGCGATGTTCAGCCGGGCAAGTTCCGCCGCCGCTTCCGGCGGCGTATAGCCCAGAATCAGGATAGGAAGGGCTGCGCCGGCGCGCCGCAGCTGCCGCGCTTCTTCCAGGTTGGAGACCGCGAACCAGTCCGCGCCGAGTTTTTCATACTGCCGTGCCAGCCGTTCGGCACCGTGACCGTACGCGTCCGCTTTAACCACACAGCAGACCTTTGTTTCAGGCCGAAGCCTTTTTTTAATTTCTTTATAGTTGTGTTCGACGGCATCCAGGCTGATCTCAGCCCATGTCCGCCTTAAAATGTTTTCCGTTGCAACCGCCAGCTTTCAGTGCGTTGAATTATTTAAAATATTTGACGCCGGATTCAAACAGCTTCTGGTCTTTTTCACCCGGTACGTTTTTGTAAAGATTTTTTCCCATCCGTTCGGAGTGGCTCATTTTGCCTAGAATCCGACCATCCGGACTGGTGATGCCTTCCACCGCGCAGACAGAACCGTTCGGGCTCCATTCGGCGCTGCCGCTCGGGGTTCCGTCCGGGGTGCAGTACTGGGTGGCAATCTGCCCGTTTGCAATTAGGGAATCCATCGTTTCTTTGTCTGCAACAAAACGACCTTCTCCGTGGGAAATTGGAACGGTGAATACATCGCCAGCTTTGATGCCGGAAAGCCACGGCGATTTTACAGAAGTCACGCGGGTGTAGACCATGCGCGAAATATGTCTGCCGATGCTGTTGAATGTCAGGGTGGGAGCATGCTCAGACGGGGGTGTAATGTTTCCGTATGGAACAAGTCCCAGTTTAATCAGCGCCTGGAATCCGTTGCAGATGCCGAGCATCAGCCCATCCCTTTCAGTAAGCAGGTGCTTAACAGACTCTGCCATGTGGGGATTGCGGAAAGCGGTCGCGATAAACTTTCCGGAGCCGTCCGGTTCGTCGCCGCCGGAAAATCCGCCCGGGATCATGATGATTTGGGAGCGGGAAATGGCCTGAGCCATGTGGGAAATGCTCTCTTCAATGTCTTCCGGGGTCCGGTTGCGAACCACGAAAACTTCAGGAAGCGCGCCGGCTTTTTCAAACGCGCGGGCGGTGTCATATTCGCAGTTTGTTCCTGGAAATACAGGAATAAACACGCGTGGTTTCGCGGCTTTGATAGCAGGAGCCGTCTGATTGCGGTCTGTGAAAAGCGGAACTTCGCGGATTTCAACATTCGGGGCCGCCGTCGGGAAGATCTTATTCAGTGTGCCGTTCCATGCGGCGATGAGCCGGTCCAGATCAACAGCATGTTCGCCAAGTTCGATCTGCGGTTTCTTTATCGTATGCCCCAGTGTGATAAACGCCAGATCCGATACCGCCGTTTCTTCGTCAAGCTCTACGACGATCGCACCGGACGATGGAGCGAACAGGCACTGGTGATTCATGACGGTGGGATTGAACCGGAAACCCATTTTATTGCCAAAGCACATGCGCGCGACCGCAGCCGCCGTGCCGCCTTCTCTGACCACAGATGCGGAACGCACGCCCTTTTCTTTAATCAGTTTGGTAACGGCGGCGTAATACGTCTTTAGTTTTCGCCAGTTTGGAAGCAGAGTATCCGGGTCTTCCGGCAGGGGCAGCAGCAGAACACGCGAAGCGGATTTTTGGAATGCCGCGGAAATAGTTTTGCTCTTTTTGGTCATTGCAACCGCAAAGCTGACCAGTGTGGGGGGGACATGAATGTCTTCAAAGGTTCCGCTCATGCTGTCTTTTCCGCCGATAGCCGGGATGCCGAGACCGATCTGCGCGGAAATTGCCCCGAGAAGGGCCGCTGTTGGTTTGCCCCAGGTTTTGGGGTCCTCCGTCATGCGTTCAAAGTATTCCTGAAACGTAAGCCGCGCGGAAAGCGGGTTTGCGCCGACCGCCGCCAGTTTCGACAGGCTTTCCACCACTGCGTAGGCCGCGCCGTGGAACGGGGAAAAGCGCGAAATGCCCGGAATAAAGCCGTAGCTCATCGCGGTTGCGTCATCACTTTCCCCGGAAACCGGTAGCCCCGCAACCATGGCGTCTTCCGGTGTCAGCTGATACGTTCCAGCGAACGGCATCAGAACGGTTTCTGCGCCGATGCTTGCATCGAAACGCTCGGAAAGACCTTTCTGGCCGCAGACTTCCAGCCGGGACAGATTCTTTTCAAAGGCTTGTTCCAAAGGCAGCTGTGCAAGGCACGGCGGAACTTTTTCCCGGTAATTGTCCTTCGGGTCGACCGCGGAAATCAGTGCATCCGCGTTTTGGGTCACGCCGTTTGTGTCCAAAAATGAGCGGGCAAGGTCGACGATGCGGTCGCCGCGCCAAGTCATGCACAGACGGGCGTTTTCGGTTACTTGAGCAACGACGGTTGCAGTCAGGTTTTCCTGTGCCGCCGCCGCAATAAAGGCATTGCAGTCTTTCGGGTCCAGCACGACCGCCATGCGTTCCTGCGATTCTGAAATTGCCAGTTCCGTTCCGTCCAGCCCTTCATACTTTTTCGGAACTTTGTCGAGGCTGATCTTCAGTCCTTCCGCCAGTTCGCCGATGGCGACACTCACGCCGCCTGCGCCGAAATCATTGCAGCGCTTAATCATGTGCGCAACGTTCTGATTGCGGAACAAGCGCTGAATCTTGCGCTCGGTGGGGGGATTTCCCTTTTGCACTTCCGCTCCGCAGACTTCAATGGACTGTTCCGTGTGTGCTTTGGAAGAACCGGTGGCACCGCCGCAGCCGTCACGCCCGGTTGCGCCGCCAAGCAGGACGATTACATCGCCGGGCTTGGGAATGTCGCGAACCACGTTTTCTTTCGGGGAAGCGCCGATGACCGCTCCGATTTCCATGCGCTTTGCCACATAACCCGGGTCGTACAGTTCTGTTACCTGACCGGTTGCAAGGCCGATCTGGTTGCCGTAGGAGCTGTAACCCTGCGCTGCGCCGGTGGTGATTTTGCGTGTTGGCAGCTTGCCGTGTTTTGTCTTTTCAAACGGGATGCGAGGGTCGCCTGAACCGGTCACGCGCATGGCCTGATACACATAGGCTCTTCCGGAAAGGGGGTCGCGGATTGCACCGCCCAGGCAGGTGGCCGCGCCGCCGAACGGTTCAATTTCCGTCGGGTGATTATGGGTTTCGTTTTTAAACTGAACCAGCCATTTCTGCACCTGCCCGTCCACAGTGACGGGTACTTCGACAGAGCAGGCGTTAATTTCTTCGCTGAGATCCAGGTCTGGAATCAGGCCGCGCTTTCTGAGCAGCTTCATTCCGATGACCGCCATGTCCATCAGGGAAACCGGGCGGTCTGTTCTGCCGTAAACCTCATCGCGGGCATGACAGTATGCGGCGAGCGCGTCCTCAATGACCGTACTCAAAGCGGACCGTTCTACCGTGATTCGGTTCAGCCGGGTCAGAAATGTGGTGTGGCGGCAGTGATCGCTCCAGTAAGTGTCAATTACGCGCAGTTCCGTTACGCTTGGGTCCCGTTTCTCCGCGTCGCGAAAATAGTCACGGCAGAACAGAAGGTCCTCTCGGCTCATGGCAAACCCCATGGAACGGTGGTAGTCGGAAAGCTGCTCCTGATCCCAGGCGGTGAAGCCTTCCACACGGGCGACATTTTCCGGAATGTTTGCTTCGGAGTCGAGTGTTTCCGGTTTGCTCATGGAAGCCAATCGGCTTTCAACCGGATTAATCAGATAAGTTTCCACTTTAAGAAGGTTTTCCGGCGAAAGACCCTTGACCGCAACGACTTTCGCCGTAGCAACCTGGGGCCGTTCTCCCTGCGTCAGCAGCTGCACGCACTGGGCGGCGGAATCCGCCCGCTGGTCATACTGCCCCGGCAGGTATTCTGTTGCAAAGGCTTCATAGCCTTGGGGCAGCGGATAGCTTTCCTCATACACAAGATCCACATTTGGTTCCGAAAGGATTGTATCCCTTGCCGCGGCGTATTCTTTTCCGGAAATTCCGGAAAGATCGTAGCGGTTAATGATTTTCACATCTTCTACGGTGGTAAGCCCCAGGTTTTCGATCAAATCTGCCCTGAGTTGCTGTGCTTCCCCATCAAACCCCGGTCGTTTCTCTACAAAAACACGGATGACTTCTGACATTTTTTCCCCCAGTCCGCCGGCTGTCCGGCTGATTTCCGATCTGATTTCTTATTCAGATTTTATCCAGTTTATTTTATCATAACCGGAGAAGATAAAAAAGGGCGAAATGCACCAATTTTTGGGGATTGATGCCGAAAGGGTTGGCGGGTTCAAACCCATGGGAGATCTGATTCATGCGGCCTTTTGCGCGGCTTTCATCAAAGCGGAGGCAATTCTGCCGGCGGAAGCAATACTGGAAGATTCGTTTTCTACCACAACCGCAAATGCAAACGGAGTTGATTCACTGGAGGAGAAGCCCACCAGCCAGCAGTTCGGCTTGCGGTTCTTGCCGACCTCTGCCGTTCCGGTTTTGGCACACACCTGCATACCCGGAAACAGCGAATCGCCGTATTGAGCGGTGACATTGTAGCGCATATAAGCGGTCAGTTTTTCGGCGGTTGTGGGATTGAGCAGCGGCTCGCCTTCCTGCGCCGCACCGGTTTTTGTCCGGATGCCGAGCGGATTGTTAATACTTTGGATCAGATACGGCTGAATATAAGTTCCGCCGTTTGCTACCGCGCCCATCAGAATCATCATGTGGTACGGGTTCGCAAGGTCGGTGAACTGCCCTACACCGGACCAGCCAAGCTCCTGCGGCTGGGCGCCGTTTACGTTGTAAATGCTTTTGGCGGCAGAAATTCCTTCCAGCGAAAACGAGTGGTTAAATCCCATTTGATTTGCCATGGAAGTCATCGTGTTTGCGCCCAGCTCGATGGCAATCTGCGAAAACGCTACGTTGGAGGATTTGGCAAGCGCGTTTTTAAAGCTGAGCTTTCCGTATGCCCTGACATCCGTAATCTGGTTTCCGTTAATGGTAACGCTGCCATTGCAGTTCCAGGTGCGCTCATCCAGATCTGAAATCTGTTCAATGGCGGCGGCGGAAGTGACCAGTTTGAAAATAGAGCCGGGTGTCAGGGAAGAGGAGAGGACCTTGTTGACAAAGACACCGCTGTATTTGCCCGTTGTATCGGTCGTTAAGTCTTTTGGTGGATTTTCAGGGTCGTAGTCCGGGGTGCTGACCATGCACAGCAGTTCGCCGGTCCTGTAGTTATACAGAGCCGCCGCGCCGTTCCGGCTGCCCAGCTGCTGCCGTGCCAGTTTGCACAGGCTGCTGTCCAGAGTGAGGCGGATGTCACTGCCCGCCGCTTTGCCAGTCGGAGTAACCAGCCCCGTAATCGGATTGTAGCCGGAAAGTTCTGAACGAAAGTTATACTGTACGCCGGTGGAAATATATCCTACCGTGTCGCCAACTGTGTGCAGCATGGCGCGGCGGACCGATTCGTCTTCGTTGTAGACCCGTTTGCCGTTTTCACTTTTTGCCAGCACAATGCCGTTTCGGTCGAGAATCCGCCCTTCGGCCGCAACCGAGCCTTCTCCTGAAATATGTTTGTTGAACGGCTGTACGGCCCAATCACCCCCGTTGACAAAAAGACTGTAAAGGAAAAAACACAGGCCTGCGAGAAAGCCGATGCCCAGAATATACAGGATAAACGAACGTGTTCCGGTTGTTCTCATACTCGTTTCCTCCTTCGTGCCGCATAAGTGCGTTCATCGCCGGCTTTGAGCAGTGCAAGCAGCCCCCAGACGGAGACCATGCTGGAACCGCCCATGCTGATGAACGGAAGCGTTACTCCGGTCATGGGAAGCACGTCCGTTGCGCCAAAAATATTCAGGCAGGTCTGAAACAGCAGCATTCCCGCCGCCGCGCAGGAGGAGATGGAATAGAGCGCCGACCGGCTTCGGGTTGCGTCGGAGCGCGCGTAAAGCAAAAGCCCCGCGATGGACAATACCGAAATCAGTGCAAGTATCAGCCCAAGTTCTTCGCACAGCATACCAAACACCAGGTCGCTTTGGGCGGCAAACACCGATTTCAGACTGCCGCGGCCCAGGCCGACCCCAAATAATCCCCCAGAAGCGGAATAACTTAAAACCCGGGTCTGCTGATAGCCCGTATCGCTTGCGTATTCCCACACATGCCGCCAGACTGCAAAGCGCTGTGCAATATAGGGACGGAATTTTAAAATCAGGAGTGCCCCAAGTCCGGCGACCGCGCAAATCAGCGCAATGGTTCGCACGCTGCCGGAGCGCATGAAAGCGATAATTAAAAAAGTGACAAAGAAGATACAGGCTGTGCCGAAGTCTTTCATCAAGAACAGCGCACCCATGCACGCGGCGGAAAACGCGATAAATCCAGTCAGGTTCTGCGCGGTCTGCAGCCTGTCCAATGTGGAGGCTCCGACAAAAATGAAAGCAATTTTAATCAGTTCTGACGGCTGTACGGTGACCGGTCCAAGTTCAATCCAGTTTTTGGCCCCGTTGTACTCTTTTCCCAGCACCAGATTGGCCGCAAAAAGCAGAAGGGCCAGTACGGCAATTGCGGCGCGCCAGCGCATGGCTCGGTCCAGATCGCCCAGAAACCAGATAATCAGGCAGAACAGCATCAATCCGGCTGCCAGAGCCGCCAGCTGGACCCAGGTGTTTTTCAACCCTGTTCCAGAAAGCAGAAGAATTCCCACACCGGTGTTGAAAAAGGCGATGGTTTCCAGCTCAAAGCTGACGCGATTCAATACTGTCATTGAAAAAAGATAGAGCCCCCATTCCAGAAACAGCAGAATTCCCAGCGGGATGAGAGGCAGAATGCTCGGCTTTGTACCGGCAAGACAGGCTTGTCCGGCCAAAAGAAGCTGGGAGACCGTTACCGCAAACAGCAGAGAAAAAGGGGAGGCAGCGGCTCTGTGCGGCCGTTTGGAAGGCTTCAGTCCGCCCACATCCGCAGTGCGCTTGAGCCTTAGGGCGGTGGACCCCATCGCGATGGAATCCCCGGGCAGAACCGGGGCGTTTTGCCTCACTTTTTTCCCGTTAATAAACGTGCCGGACTTGGAATGGGTATCCGTTACGAGCCATCCGCTTTCCCGGCGGAACAGTACGGCTTGCGCCCGGCTGACGGTATCGTCGTCTAAAACAATGTCACAGCTTTTGCTGCGGCCAATGGAATTTTCCCAGTACAGGACCGGAATCACATGATGTGTTACCATATCTTCCAAAACTACGACGGGGTCCTCGCGCCTGCGGCCGTTGCGCAGGGAAGAAAAGCAGCGCAGAACAACCACGCCGCCGATGAGCGCGACGGCCACACGAGCCGCAAACAGCAGAATGGATTCGACGCTTCCGAGAGCGGTGATAATTGAGTTCAAGAAAGGACCTCCTTTCAGTTCATGAAATATTATAGCCACATTCAGGCATAAAGTAAACGGGGCTGTCTGAATCCGGAAATAAAGATTCCAGCTTACCGGAAAATCCACCGGAATGTACTGAAAAAACTTATGTTCCGGCTTTCAGACAGCCGCTGTATTTTCCTGTTTCAGCTCGCCGAGCTGGCCCTCGGCAGTTTGCTGCCGATCCGCGCGTTATCCGCGCGTTATACGATTACAATAGTCGGACGGAAAAAGAAATGCAAGGAGAAATATGCAGAATGAAAAAAGAAAACAGCCGCCGTAAGGCGGCCGTTACGTTATGTTCGCGGTACGATTTCACCTGCATGTTTGTAAATGCTTTGCGGCGGAACAAATCCCCGCACCATAGACAGCGGATAAATCGTGGTTTCTTTGCCGATGATTGTGCCAGGATTTAGTACGGAATTGCATCCGACTTCTACATGGTCGCCCAGAACGGCGCCGATTTTGCGCAGCCCCGTTTCTATTCGTTCACTGCCGGTACTGATACGTACGTTGGTCTTGTCGGACTTGATGTTGGAAGTGATGGATCCAGCACCCATGTGAGCTTTGTAGCCTAGAATGGAATCCCCGACATAGTTGTAATGCGGCACCTGGACTCCGTCAAATAAAATAACATTTTTCAATTCCGTGGAGTTGCCAACCACGCAGTCGGCACCGACCAGTGCTTTTCCACGAATAAACGCGCACTGGCGAACTTCGGTCCGCGGGCCGATAATCACAGGCCCGTGCAGATAGGCAGAGTCGAACACAACGGCGGTTCGGTGGACCCAGACCGTTTCACTCCGGCGCTCATACTCATCTTCAGGCAGTGTGCTGCCAATCTGTAAAATCAGTTTTTCAATTTCAGGCAGTGCTTCCCACGGGTAATGCAAGGTGCGCAGAAGGGGCGCTGCCATAGTATGGGATAGATCAAACAGGCTGGAAATTTCAGCGGGTTTAAACATATGCATAATCTCCTTTATTTCTCGATCCATCCCTTATTATATTCATTTTCTTCCGCCGGTCAATCCTTAAAGCCCCTCTTCGGTCAGCAATTTTTTTAATGCAAGAAGATCGCTTGTGGTAATGTCGGTGTCCCCGTTCAAATCCGCGGCGCGGCGAAGATCTGTTTTCAGCGTGACGGAACCGGTTAGATAATCGTAGAGGATTCGGCAGGCTGACTTGTTCGGGGAGCCACAGCGTGTCAGGTCGCCGGGAATCACCGCAGTAATGCGGTTTTGCAGGGCTCCGTCCTGATTTTCTACAGTCAGAATGTCCCCTGTACAGACGGCTCCGCTCTGCCGGATCATGCCGGAACGGGTGAAAATTGTCAGCTGAGACCCGGGTACCCCTTGTTCCAAAAGCTGGTTTTGCAGGTCGGATACGGATACAGGCCCGTTAAATTTGTAGTAGCGGCCGTCTTTAGAAAAAAATTTCACAGACGGTTCAGAAGGGGATTCCGGTGAACTTTGGGGCGGTACAGGCTGCGAATTTTCCTTTTCGGATTCGGAAGAATAATCTGCTGGCTTCTCTGACGCCGGAGTTTCTGAACTTTCCGGGTCGACGCTCGATGAGGGAACCTCCGACACACTTTGAGACGGTTCAGACAGATTTTCATCATTTTCAGAAGAGCTCTCCGGATTAATATTGATAAAACACTGATACAGTTTCCCCGAACGGTCGCGTATGGTGATAAGATCGCCTTCTGCCAGCGGCCCGGTCGTTCTGGGGTTGCCGTCTTTGTCTGTTATGGTTACGGTGATGTCGGGACTGACTTTCAGCAGTTCCTGGGTGACCGATTCCACTGTTGCGCCGTCACCAAACCAGCGTTCGGTATATGGGCAGGAATCACTTGAATTTGCAGTTTGCTGTGCCTGAATTGCAGCGGTTGGAATTGCGGCCAAAAGGAGCAGAACCAGTAAAATGGATAAAACAATCCTTCTTTTGATTATATTTTCCAAAATTCCCCATCCTTTCTGAATTGATCCTACCACTTTTTTCTTATTTGAACTAAAATCCGTGGAATACATTCACAATAAGAAATATACAATGAATAATTAAACAATAGATTATGCAAAAGAGGAAAACAAATTTTTGCTAAACCGCAGTGAAAATATGAAAATGGCTTGGTGTGTTTTCTGATTTTTCGAACGGAAAGATAGATGAATTTTTAAAATGAAATGTCTTCAAAAATTTCTATAAGGGGGAAATAGAAGACATTTAAAACCACAAAGGAAACAAAAAGGCAAAAACCGGCATTTGCCGGTTTTTGCCTTTTTGGGGAGGAGTTGTATTGAAAAGGTGTGGCATAATATGCCACGAGACTTGTAATCAAATTAGAGTATGAATTTGCAAAATGAATGTATAAACATATCATCTTTCATTTCTATGGTTACAGTGTAACACTGCATATCTTTGATGTCAACGCATTTAACAGATTCTATATTAGAATCTACTCTTTGTATAAAACGTAGGAATAAATGAAATGTTTTTAGTCATGATTCACGATAAATGGCATTTTGGCGGAATGGGTTCAGCCCGATTTGCAGGGGTATCTTGTATTGTGCGGCTTGCAATGGTAAACTGAAACGAATAGAAAAGAAAGAACGGAGTAAAGAATGGAACTGAAAAAGAATCAGATGATTGAACTTGATATAACAGGCTATACTGCGGAAGGCAGCGGTGTGGGGCGGTACGACGGAATTGCGGTTTTTGTTCCCATGGCGGCTGCGGGCGACCGCCTATCGGTTAAAATCTTAAAAACTGCCAAACGCTATGCATTCGGGAAAGTAGAACGGATTCTTTCCCCTTCGGCGGACCGGATTCCTTCGGATTGCCCCCAGTTTTCCCGATGCGGGGGATGCACATACCGGCATATTGGCTACGAGGCGGAATGCAAAGCCAAACAGCAGCGTGTCCAGGCTGCGATAGAGCGGATTGCCGGCTTTCATTTTGCCGTTTTAAACCCGATTGTGTGTGCAGAAGAGGCAAATCATTATCGTAATAAGGCGCAGCTGCCGATCGGCGGAGGGCAGGGCGGAGAAATCGACCTTGGGTTTTACGCTTCTCACAGTCATCGTATCATTGACTGCAGTCAATGCCTTTTGCAGCCGGATGTGTTTGCCGCGGCGATGGATGCGTTCCGTGAATGGCAAAGCCACACCCATGAGGATATTTATGATGAAAAAACCGGGCGCGGCCATCTCAGACACTTTTTTCTGCGCTTGGCGGAAGCGACCGGAGAAGTCATGGTGTGCATTGTCGTCAACGGAAATGGTGTGCATCATGAGCCAGAACTGGTCGAATTGCTGAAAAAAAAGGTTCCCGGGCTGAAAAGCGTCGTAATCAACAGCAACCGTGAGCGCACCAATGTAATTCTTGGGCCGAAATGCAGAACGGTCTGGGGGCAGGATACCATCACGGACGAGCTGTGCGGCTTAAAGTTCCGCATTTCTCCGCTCTCCTTTTATCAGGTTAACCGCCGGCAGGCGGAGCGGCTTTATGGACTGGCGGCGGAGTACGCGGGATTAAGCGGAGGGGAAACCGTTCTGGACCTTTACTGCGGCACGGGGACGATCGGCCTTTCCATGGCGAAAAAGGCTGGAAAAATCATCGGGGTGGAAATTGTGCCGCAGGCGGTGGAAGACGCAAAACGCAATGCGGAAGAAAATGGAATTCGCAATGCCGAATTTCTCTGCATGGATGCCGCAAAGGCTGCGGATATGCTGAAGAACCGCGGGGAAAAGCCGGATGTCGTCATTATCGATCCGCCGCGCAAGGGCTGTGAAGAAGCACTGATTCATTGCATTGCGAAAATGGCGCCGCCGCGTGTGGTTTATGTTTCCTGCGGGCCTGAAACGCTGGCGCGTGATTTAAAGCGCTTTGCACTTCTTGGGTATAAAACCATGCAGGTTACGCCTGTCGATTTATTTCCCCGAACCGCGCACGTTGAAACGATAATAATGATGACGTATTGTGGTGACAAGGGTAAAAAGTAGACTTTGACCACAACATGTTGTGGTTTTGGAGCAATTTTGAGGCTTGAAAATGGGCAAAAAAGTGCCGTTTTTGAGCCTCAAAAAATAGTAAAAATATAGATGACATAGGTAATTTTTGATAGATTACAAGGTGAAACACAATGGGTAAAGGTAAAAAGAAGAAAAAAGCTGAATTAAAGAAGAAACGATTGCAAAAAATAAAATTAGGAAAGAATGTTCCTTTTACTTTATCTAATTGTCCTAAAAATTTAAAAGGAATAAAGAATAGATATGAGTACAAGATAAATGTACATCATTGTCAATTTAATCAAGCAAAGTTTTTTAATATTAGATACAGAAGTGGGCATATCACACAGTCAACGTTTAAAAATGCTAATTTAGATTGCGTTGACTTTATTTCAGTAAACTTAAAAAATTCTAAGTTTAAAGGAACGCAATTTAAAAACTGTGTTTTTATGAATTGTAATCTAACAGATGCAGATTTTGAAAATGCGAAGTTTGAAAATACTTATTTTATAAGTTGCAAATTGGAAAATCTAAAAAATTTCTTTGTATCAAGAGGGGTATATATATTATCTCATTATCCACAAGAACAAATATCAAATTGCTTGCTAGAAAAAATAATACTTATGAGTAAAAATGAGAAATTAGAAAAATTTTATATACTTACAACTGAAAGCAAACGTGTAAATTTTTGGCTGCTACATTTATTATTAAGAAAATATAGTGAAGATGAACTTACGAAATTTTTTCACAAATTGCTTTATAGTAATAGAAAGCAATTCTATACTCTAAATGATTATTTTTTATCACTTCAAAATTATTATAAAAAGTGATATACTAATTATGTCCTGCCTCGGATAAGAGAAATCTTTGAATTCCACGTCGGAAATTGGGGACTAGTATGTGTGGATAGTATTCAGGAGGTGTTGCCTATGATAAATGATTTTGTCACGGTTACAGGTTTTATTCTTTTTTGTTTTCAAAAAATTATCGAAATCATCCCTCCTCGATTACTCGAGGTTTCAAAGTTAATAATCGAATAATTAATAGTTACAGGCGTTCAATAATGAGCGTCTTTTTTTATACCCAAAAACAAAAAGAAAGGAACTGGTGAAAATGTCAAAATTATTTATGTACGGTACAAGGTTACAGGAGTTTGAGCAGATGATGATGCTTGTACCAAACTTTAGTAAGCGAGGGAAAGGATTAATTGTATTAAAAGGATTTCCGTTTACCGAAGAAGATGTTTCCTGTCGGTTTTGTACTGAATATCCAAAATGCAAGAATGATGAAAGCAAGTGCTTAGTCTTATCCGAAAGATTGAAAGCGAACGCAGTTTGTTATGAAAGCATTGTAAAAAATACTTTTAAAGATTTCAAAACATACAATCTTAAAAAAAGATTGAGTAAACTGATTTTAGAGTTTAACGGCGATTTCTTTTGCGACAGCAGTCACCAACAGCGATTTGAAAATATTATCAAAACAAAAGACAGAGTGGTAAAGAACAATGATCAATTTCTTGCCACTCTGTTTTTGCTTACAGCGGATCATGAACTATGGGAATGGTCTAAGTCACATATTTATTTAACTAAAGTTGATTTCAAATCAATCCATTTAAAAGGAATTGATACCAACAGATATGCTGTGTATCAAACAGCAAAGACAATATTTACAGGAAAAGAATATATTAAGCTGAATGAAATTGCCGATGAAAGCCTTATTGATGAAAAAACCTTTCAAGCTATCATTCATGCTATACTCCTTGCCAAGTATGGAACAGAGATATTGGGTATCTGCAAATAAAAAGAGCCTGTAAAAACAGACTCTGTATCAGCTAGATTTACTTTTCATAGGTCATTAAATCGGAAATCTTGCAATCCAAAACAAAGCAGATACGAGTAAGCACATCAATATCCATGCGCTCAATATTTCCGTTGTACCATTTGTCAGCTACTTCAAAACGAATATTGGCAAGTTTAGCAAGCTTGCTTCTGGTCATATCTTTGTTGTCCATGATTTCTTTTACATGAAAGCTAACTTTCCCATAATCCTTAATTTCAAAAATCGAGTTGCTGTTGTTCATATTAACCACCTCTCTATATCTATTCTATATGCAACATTACATATTGACTATATACATATAAATAGATACTATGTATATAGTATTATAAAGGAGGCATAAAACTATGCAGAAAAAAGAAAACGCTCTATGCTTTAGCGGTCATCGGAGTGAAAAGCTACCGCAAAGCAAAGAGCAAATTGAAAAACTTAAGGTAAGACTATGGGAAGAAATCGATGAGGCAATCGCAAATGGAGCAAACACATTCTATTTCGGAGCGTGTTATGGATTCGACTTACTATGTGCAGATGTTGTGCTAAAGCGAAGAAAGGTTATTAAACCCAATGATCCAAAAGCAATTACATTAATTGCTGTAATCCCATTCGAAGAACAAGCAAAAAATTGGGATGAGAAAAATCGAGACAAGTATTATGACATACTTGAACAGTGTGATGAAGCGTTAATGCTGAATACATATTATCGCCCAGGTTGTTATAATCAAAGAAACCGATACATGGTAGACCATAGCAGTAAAATGATATGCTACTATGATGGCAGTAAAGGTGGTACAGCGTATACCGTAAAATATGCCGAACAAAAAAATCTGCAAATTACAAACCTATATGAAAATTAACGAATCTGAGCCACTTTAAAAGGTGGCTCATTTTTAATGTCAGAAACAAGAATTGGAGGAATGAATTTGAGAAATACAATCAAGAACCCTATAAACGAAAAAGTCGAAACCTTATGGTTTCCTTGGAACGCTGAGGATTTTGAAAAAGTTTGTCTTGACTTAGAAATCGTGCCAAGCACAGAACCCAACTGTATCATTGTTGATGTATCCGATGAAAGGCTATCGACTTTTCTGAAAGATAAGGCTTGCAACATTGATGAATTAGATTACCTAATGAAAAGATTGGATAGTTTTGATAACGATGAACTGCAGACATTTTATGCAGTGGCATATACAGAAAAGGCAGAAACTACAGCAGACCTCATCAATATCACCTATAACACCTACTGCTACAGCCTTGTCGCCGATTTCAGCGACCTTGATGCAGTAGGAAAGAAAATGTACCTAACAGAGCAAGGAGCGGTTAGTGAGAAAGAATTACAAAGCTTTGACGGCAGAGCATATTTTGAAAAACTGCTTGCTCAAAACCAAATTCCAAGGGTTACTCCTTACGGAATTCTTTATCAAAACAAAAACCCCATACAGACAATTTATGACGGAATGCACTTTCCCCTGTATCATTGGCAAGATGAAATTGCAGAGTTAGAAGTCGTAAAGGACGGATATAGTCAATCTCTCTATCTGCCTTGTACTCAAATGCAAATAGAATATGCCTTGCTGAGATTGGATGCCGATTCTCTTTCGGAATGCAGTCTAAGCCTTACAAGTGACCACTTTTCAGACAGAATGCTTGATATCATAACTTCCGCTAAACCACTGTGCGAAAACATGGATGATATTAATTACTTTGCAAGTAAGTTTCGAGAGATTGGCACACAAGAAGAAAGCTATTTTGAAAAGCTGATGGAGTTTGTTAAGCCAAATAATCAAAAGGACTCAAAAGCATTACTCGACAGTATGTATGAGTTTGAACTCTTCCCTAATATCCATACTGCTGAGGAATACGGAAAGTACATAATCTGCGACAGCGGTCATTTTGAGTATGACGAAAACCTTCAAGAATATATAGACTTTAATGGATATGGACAGCAGAAAATTGCAAACGAGAATGGTGCATTTACAGAAAAAGGATACATTCTCTATCACGGCTATAATGCAGAACTTACCCAGGTTTTATCGGAACATCTTGGAATAGAAATCCCAAAGCAAGATTCACAAGAATTAAAACTGTATATGCCACTTCGTGCGACCACATATTATGATGAAAACAACTATGGTGACCTTTATCAAGTAGACTTTGAAATTGAGGTTTATCCTGATGAACTGGCGGAATATATAGATGAAATTTTGCAAGCGATTGAGAAAAATGCTTTGCCCGAAGAAAGGGAACATGGATTGATGAAATACTACAGCGAACAGGACAGCATCAATGCAAAGGTAAAAAGATATGATTTCTCTGTAGAAGAGATAAATGGTGAACTAATGGGAGTAGCCAATCTTATACTTAATGCTCCCCTTGAGGATAGTGAACTTGCCAAAATAAAGGTCGAAATTACAGGTCAAGCGAGTGACGGCTGGGGCGAGGGTTTTGAGCAAAGAGAAATTAAATGCAACGGTAAAGAAGTATATGTCAGCTTTTGGGGAGCAAAAAACTGGAGTTTGCAGACGGCTGAAGAACTTGGTATAAAGCAGCAAAATCATGATATGAAATTTGGAGGGATGTAAAATGCAAAAGAAAGCAAAAGAAACCAGTGAATTTGGTTTCACAAAAGAAGGTTTAGCGGTACTGAAAAGAGCATCTGACTCAACAGTTTCCCATACCTATCGTTGGTTCGTATTGAAAAACTTAGGACTGAAAAATGAGGTATTGGAATATTCATCTTCCTTAGAAGATGCCATCAACCGATATCAAGCCTCAAACAGTGATAACAAGCGATTGGGTGTAACAAAGGATGAAATTGCAACAGTAGATATTCTTATAAAAGAAAATGGTAACGAAAGAATCCATTGTGGATACAACGACTCGAAAAGCTTCAACCATGACACAGTTATATTACAGGCTGTTTCAAAACTGGAACAGGTTGTGCAAAACAATCAACCAAGACAAGAACTAATACGGGAGGATTTTAGAATGAGAAATTTTTCAAAAGAATTTATAGAAAAAATCAAAGAACAGTACCCTGTGGGCACAAGGCTTGAGCTTATTTCAGATATGGATGATTCATATGCCCCAGTACTTGCAGGTACACAAGGAGAAGTAACTTCAGTTGATGATATGGGAACTCTGCACATGAAGTGGGATAATGGTCGCTCCCTTGGTGTGGTAGTAGGTGAAGATAGTTTCAAGATGATTTCAAAGCCACAGGAAGAACAAACAATTGATTCACCTAAGATGGGAGGAATGAGCCTATAATATGACAATGGAAATGAAATGAATATAAAGCAATAACGGCCGACAGGAAGATGTGAAAGCATCAACTTGCCGGCCTTTTTTGTTTGTACGGAAAGGAAGAATGTGAATGCATGAACTAAAGATTTTTCAAAACGAGGAATTTGGGCAGATTAGAACAACCCTTGATGAAAACGGCAATGTGATGTTTTGTGGAAATGACGTGGCACAAGCTCTGGGATATTCCAGACCAAGGGACGCTGTTTCTGCACACGCAAAGGGGGCGGTAAAATACCGCTCCCTTACAAACGGTGGGATTCAAGATCTGACTTTTATTCCCGAGCCCGATGTATACCGCTTAATTGTAAAAAGCAAATTGCCCTCTGCCGAGAAATTTGAAAAATGGGTATTTGAGGAAGTCCTACCTACCATCAGAGCTTATGGTGGATATATTACCAAAGCAAAGCTTGAAGATATTTTCCACAATCCCGAAAACTTGTCGGTGTTTTTAA
This sequence comes from Oscillospiraceae bacterium, assembly GCA_022650485.1. GTDB lineage: Bacteria > Bacillota > Clostridia > Oscillospirales > Acutalibacteraceae > Caproicibacter. Next base: position 174,687 of record JALCPP010000002.1, read on the forward strand.
GACAGATGTTAAAGGTAGCAGAAGAAAACGAAAGACTGAAAGATGAAATTGACGCTTTAGAACCCAAAGCAGATTACTTTGATACTTTGGTAGACAACAACTTACTTATTAATTTCCGTACTACCGCAAAAGAGCTTGGAATTAAACCAATGAGATTTACTCAGTTTCTGCTTGATAAAAAGTTTGTGTTTCGTGATACAAAGCAAGTCATTCACCCGATGCAGCCATTTGTTCATAGTGGACTTTTTGAAATCAAAGAGTTTTGTAGAAACGGGCACAGTGGCACACAAACCCTCATCACTCCAAAAGGCAGACAGTATTTTATGGAACTGCTTATTGAGTGTGAAATTATATGATTACCGCAGACTAAAAGGCTGATTGTTTCACTGCAAATGCAGTAAAGCAGTCGGCCTTTTTTGTTTCTTCAGAAAGAAGGTGATAGAAAAGTGAATAGCTTTATTTCATGGATTGGCGGAAAAAAGGCTCTAAGGAAGTTGTTATATAAGCTGTTTCCTAAAAAACATACTCGATATATAGAAGTGTTTGGTGGTGGCGGTTGGGTACTCTTTGGCAAAAGACAGAGAAAAAACTGTATGGAGGTTTACAACGATTTTAATTCAAATCTTGTAAACCTTTTTTTATGTGTGAAAGAACGTCCACTTGCTTTTTTAAAAGAACTTGGATTTTTGCCTCTGTGTTCAAGAGATGAATTTGGAGTGCTGAAAAGTTTTATTGAGCAGGAAGAGTTTACTGACGCATATATGGCTGAGGAACTGGAGCTGGCAGAAAAATATATTACTCCACCGTCTGCTGAAGAAATGAAACTTCTATATGAAAAGAAAACAGAACTATATGAAGTAAAAAGAGCAGCAGCCTTTTTCAAGCTTATCAAGTACAGCTATGGCAGCAGTACAACATCCTTTGGCGGTCAACCCTGTGACATCCGAAAGTGTTTCAGAATTATATGGGAAGCCTCTGAAAGATTAAAAGATGTTGTTATAGAAAACAAGGACTTTGAGGACTTAATCAAGCAGTATGACAGAGAGGGTGCATTCATCTATTGTGATCCGCCTTACTTTGGAACAGAAGGGCATTATGCTGTGGGATTTGCAAAAGAAAACCATGTAAGACTTCGGGATACTCTTTCGGAGTGCAAGGGGTTATGGATGGTGTCGTATAACGATTGCGAGTACATCAGAGAACTTTATAAGGATTTTTATATTCGCTCTGCTGTTCGTATCAATAATTTGGCTCAGCGTTATGAAGGAGGTGCGGAGTACAGTGAATTGATTATTACAAATTATGATCCAAAGAAGATGATTATGGAGGATTTGAGCTTTCAAATGAACCTTTTCTCTAATTTGGAAGACGAGGACGAACAGTTTGAATATTACTTAAAAGAGGATTAGGAGGAAAATGTACATGAAAAAATTAAATGAACAGCAAGGCTTGGTTGTTGAAAATGAAATGATAAAATTTGCAAACTTGGGTGATGAAGTAGTTCTTACCGCAGTAGACCGCCTTATTATACTGACAAAGGCAAAGATGACGGCAATGGATATGGTGAAAACCATTGGAACGCTTACGGATATCACTCAAAATCTGCTCGAAGTCTTAGCAAAAAATTGCGGTACTTGTGAGGATTGCGGCCATTGTGAAGAAATGGATACGGATAATATTAAACTTCCTAGCTATATGCTCGAAACCGCAGGAATTCCAAAAGATGCAAAGCTGACTGCCTATGCTGAGGAAGACAGCGGAATTGTGCGTGTGGAACAAGCAGAATACGACCATGACATTGCAGATATTCCCGAAGAAATTCGTGAATTACTTTATAACTATGGAATTTGTATGGGCGAACTTGATGCTTTGCTTGTAAAGGGGGAACTTCTTCATGGATAAGAATTATGTATATCCTTACAGCTTTCAGTTTGCAAAGGAAAATCAAGAACTTGATTTATATAAGGAATCCTATAAAGCAAATGTAGAGTGTAAAAATGCCATTGAAAAAGTCATTGCCCAGAATTTTGATGGCTTAAGGCTTGGAAAAAACACAGCAGAACAAGTGATTTCACAGTTTGGATATGACAGAGTTAATTTTGTTCTTACCAACTCTGTACAGCAAAAAAGTCATGACGGCAGATTTTCTCGTGAAAATAAGGAATGGGCAAAAAGCTTTTATATTTCTCCCGATAAGATTCAAGGATTTGATAAGCGGTTGGAGTTTGCAGTGGGCAGCCACCCTGCTGTACTGGATGGATTTATCAACCAGGCAAGACGAGCCTACCAAGCTTTAAATTTATGGGAGCCAAAACACTGCAATGATCCGACAGGGCTTAACTTTGAGGGTAAGGTGATGGTACTTCGTCCTACAAACCTCAAAGATGAGTATAAAAATCCTCGTGACCAGCTTGTTTTGTGTGAGGGTGGTTTTGGCTGTTCTCCTACGGCAAGTGGAAGAAAGGTGTTCGGCAGATTTCTTTCCGATGGCGAAAAGTGCCAATATGAACGCAGCGACTTTATCGGAGAGTTGAAAACCGAGCACCTCCCAGATTGGGCATTGAAAAAGCTAAATGAGATGGGAGTGAACATGGAGGAGAATCAAGATGTGGGAGGAATAAAAATGCAGTAATGAGGAGGTTTTTATGGATAGCATTAAACTGAAAAACGGCTGTATTTATTACTTTGGCAGTCCTGCAGGATATATAAAGGACGGCAAAGCGTCAGTAGATACCATGTTTGATTGCGAGGAGCTGAAAGCATGGTGCGAAAAGAGAAATTATCAAATCAATGTTATGGAGGGCATCTTTGATAAGTTTTCAAATGGTGAAAAGATTGCAGAGTTAAACGAAGATTACAAGCCACTTAAAAAAGTCCGAATTTGGCAGTTAAATGCTGATTCGGATTTTTCTATGCGTTTTATCTCATTGGAGGAATTTCAAAAAAAGTTCGGTGAGCCCACTGCTCATCATTACAAAGCTGTATTTGATGGTGAACTCGATACAAATGATTTGGAATCTATCTATACCATATGCAACATAGATCATCCCAAAGGCTACAATGGGCATTCTCTTTCCATGTCTGATGTAGTGGAGCTTTACGATGATACAAGCAGTAGTTTTTATTATGTGGACAGGTTTGGATTTAAAGAAATAGGCTTTATGGAGCCAAACTTACAACGAGAAATGGGAATGCAGATGTAAAAACTGTATTCCTTTTTCTAATGACTAAAAAACAGGAGGAACTAGAATATGAAAGAAAACAACGCACTTCGCTATGATGTGAAAATTGGAAGTATTAAACCAGAGGGTGCACTTAAAGCGATTGCATCGGTAAATATTAACGGCGCATTTGCAATTCGTGGAATTAAGCTTATGGAAGGTCAAAAGGGATTGTTTGTATCTATGCCAAATTACAAAACACAACGTGGTGAGTATATTGACATCTGCTTTCCTATTACTGCAGAAGCGAGAAATGACTTGAAGAATGCAGTTATTGAAGCTTATGAAATTACTCTTACTCAAGGGCAGAAACAAAAAGAAGAACAATCAGTAGAACAGGAGCAAAATTCCGTTCCAACAATGACAATGTAAATTAGGAGGATTTGATTATGAAGAAAATTATTTGTTTTACAAATGAAAAGATGGATAAGACAAAAGCATTTTTTATGGTTCAGACAATGAAAATGAAAACTGCCGTTTTAAATAACAGCGGTGAAAATTATGTGGATAGTGCAGTGAAAATCTTGATTGCAGTTGTACTTGGCGGACTGCTTCTTGCAGGACTGTATGCTTTATTCGGAGATGTTGTAATGCCGACACTCAAAAGCAAAATCCAAGAAATGTTTAACTACCAAGGTTAACGGAGGGATAATATGAATCAGAAATTTAAAAGGACTTCTTCTTTACTGCTCATTGTCTGCCTTATCGTTTCAATGTTTGCAGGCAGTGCCTATGCTATGCATTTATACTTTGAGGATGCCAAAGGTCACTGGGCAGAAGAAGCAATTCAAAAACTTACAGAGCAAGGTATTGTTACTGGTTTTCCCGATGGCCTTTGCCATCCCGATGAAACCATTACCCGTGGAGAATTTACAGCACTTCTTGCAAGAACGTTAAAGATATCTGAGAATAAGGAATATCCAGACTCTTCTTTTTCGGATATTGAAAGTCATTGGTCAGAGAGTAATATCTTATTTCTTGTAAGCAAAGACATTATTGAAGAATCTGATTACAAAGAGAATTTATTTAAACCCGATGAACCTATTACAAGAATGGAAATTGTAAAGATGTTAGTACGTACATTAGGTACGAACTGCCACAGCGAAGATTGTACTTGTAATCTTGATTTTACAGACATTCAGCTTTTGAACAAAGAGGATAAGCTGTATCTATGCATTGGTGAAAAGTATTACATTATCCATGGCTATCCTGATAAAACAGTAAAACCAAATGATACAGCGACTCGTGCGGAAGCCTTTCAAATGCTTGTAAAGGAAGAAAAAGCAAAAGAACAGATAAATAAAGAGGGACAAAAGCCGCCTGTTGTAAAACCGGATGAAAAACCTTCCCATGGAAATAGCAGTGGCAGTAGTTCCTCCTATGTTCCTGAACCACAGTTTAGCTTTATTCTTCCAAAAACAATCTATGTAGGAGAATCTATTACCGTTGTACCGCAAAGCAAATATGTAAATTCTGTCGTTTGGTCTGTCAGCAAGAATGGTATTCCCATTGAATTTTCAAAGATTTTTGAGGGTGAACTGAAACCTGACGGAGGTACGATCAAAGCAAAAGATACAGGTATTTATGGTATTACCGCAACAGCTAAGAACAGCCGTGGAAGAGAAATTACATGTAAACAGATTATATCCGTCTACCCTGTTATAACAGCTGATTTTAGTTTGCCGAATACAGCACATACCGATACAAGTATTGCAGTAGATTTAAAAGCTGAAAATCTTGGCAGTAACTCTGTTGTATGGACTCTTACGAAAGATGGTAAATCTACAGAAATAGCAAATTCCTTTGTAGGCGAGCTTAGTAATACTGGTGGAACAGTGCAATTTAAAGAGAAAGGCAATTACACTTTAACCGCCACTATTACTGATGAAATCGGAAAAGCTGTGACGGTTTCTCATGAAATCACGGTCTATCCTGTGGCTGAGGTAAAACTAAATTTACTGAATGTTACACATACCGATAAAGCAATTATTCTTACGACAGAGATTAAAAACAGTGAGAATTTATCGGCATCATGGAGCCTTACAAAAGACGGAAAAGAAGTTGAGATTGCAAAATATATCAAAGGAAACCTTACTTTGAGTGACAGCGACATTGGTTTCACAGAAAAAGGTGTCTATCAGCTGACGATTACATTAACCGATAAAGCAGGCAGAAAATTCACCGATACTGCAAAAGTTACGGTTTATCCCGTAGGCTCTGTAGGATTTTATCTTCCGACTATTCTGCATACTGATGATACGGTTAAGGTGGAAACCACTTTAGACGAAATCGGGGATAAAACTGCCATATGGACACTCTCAAAAGATGGACATAAAGTTGCTCTTGCTGATTGTATAAGTGGCAGCTTGACAAATGATGGCGGCAATATCCGTTTTAAAGGAAAAGGAAACTATGTTTTAACAGCCTCATTTACTGATGATGGCGGCAGGAGTTATTCCTATGAGCAAAATGTCAAAGTATACCCTGTGCCGACTGTGGCTTTTTCAGTACCGAAGTATGCTCATACCGATACGGAGATTGAGATTGCGGTAACCAGTACAGATTTAGACGGTCTTAACTTGGAGTGGCTTGTAGATAATACCTTTGGTTATCAAGATTGGAACACTTTTGTCAATGGAAAACTTAATAATAACGGTGGTTTAATCTATTTCAAAAGAGCAGGCATTTATGAACTTGTGTTCCGAGTTACCGATGAAACAGGCAGAGTATTTCTTTTTGAACCAAAGAAAACTACAGAGGTTCTGCCTGTTCTTGCAATTGGCTTTGAACCGCCAAGGGTGGCCTATACCGATACGGAAATAGATCTTCGCACAAGTGGTCATAACAACACACTTCCCGTGGAATGGACAGTAACGAAAAACGGTGAAAAGAAATCTATTGAAACTGTTCTTGACGGTAAACTCAATGCTCTTGGCGGTAAGGTAAGATTTAAAGAGCATGGAGAATTTGTATTAACCGCAGACATGATAGATTTACTTGGCAGAAAGTATTCCCATAGTGAAAGCATTACGATTATGCCTGTATTGAATTTTGGTTTTACCACGCCAAATGAAATTCATTATGGCAAGGAGTTTAATGTAAAAGTTAACAAATCAGAACATATGGAAAACGCGAAGATCACATGGATACTTAGCAAAAACGGTGTTCCTTTAAGTTATACCGGAGTGCTGACAGATAAGGGTGGCTCAATCTCGATTTCCGATACAGGTGAATTTATTCTTACTTCTGTTGCAACCGACCGTTTAGGAAGAGAAATCAGATGCACACAGAAAATTACCGTAACCAATACAGCTCCCAAAATTTCTGAGTTTACAGTAACCCAAACAAGAACTGTAAATGAAGGAAAGTTTCTTGTAAACATCACTGCCACGGCAAGTGATCCAGATGAAGATGCTACCGTGCTTGAATGGCAAGGTAAAAATGCAGACGGCTACTATGCGGTAGGAACATATACGGTTAAAGTTCGTGCAAAGGATACAGCGGGGACTTATTCCCAATGGGTAGAAAAGTCATTTACAGTTGCAAACTCAGCACCTAATATCACAAACTTTACAGCAACTCCAACAAGAACTGCAAAAGATGGTAAGTTTCTTGTAAATATCTCTGCTACAGCAAGCGATGCAGATGGAGATGAAATCATCCTTGAATGGCAAGGCAAAAATGTAGACGGTTACTACGTGGTGGGAACATATACGGTTAAAGTTCGTGCAAAGGATACGGCAGGGGCTTATTCCGAATGGGTAGAAAAGTCATTTACAGTTGCAAACTCAGCACCTACAAGACCTGTCATTACCAGAACGCCAAATGGTAACAGTGTAGCACCGGGTACACCAGTTACTATTACAGCACAAAGCACTGACCCAGATGGTGATAATATTACCTATGTATGGGAGAACAGACCCAGCGAAACAAGTACATATCCTCTTGGGAAAAATGTAGTGAGAGTAAAGGCGGTTGACAGCACTGGTGCTGAATCCCCTTGGTCAGCCATCGTGTTCTTTGTTGCTGATTCAAACGGATCAGGAGGAATGACATTAACAGGCCCCGACTCTACTATCTTGGAAAACGGAATTGAGGGTGCAACCATCACCAAATATACGTTTACTGTTCCGCCTGTCAGTGGACATAGCGGCAATGACTTTGGTAGAGTAAAAGGGTACAACATTCTAACAAAGCAGTGGGAACAGCTTGATTACGGAACTACAAGCAATGGAATCACCTTTGAGCGAAGCTTAACAAGTGGACTTTATTCCAAACTGGAGTTCTACTACTATACCAATCACAATTGCATGTACAACAAATCAAACATCACATATAGCGTGGAATATTTCTTCGAATAATGGAGGTTACAGTGACACTTCATTGCATTATACAAGCTATCTTATTTAGCATTTTGCTTATAATCATTTCCGTTATTGATGTTAAAAAGCGAGAAATCCCGCCTATTTATTGTGTGACTGTTGCACTTTGTGGGGTGTTCGATTTTAAGACGGAAAATCTGTTGGGATTAGGCATTGCTCTTATTTTATGGGTATGTGCAGCATTTATATGTCCCAATATGCTTGGCGGCGGTGACATTAAACTCACCGCCGCTGTAAGTCTTGTTCTTGGATTTACAGCCACGGCTTACGGAATCATTATTGGCTTTACACTGGAACTCATTTGTTTTTCAGTGATAAAGCATCAAAAGAAGCTATCAGAGCAAGAGGCAAAGAATTACTCCATGCCCCTTGCTCCTTTTTTATCCATCGGTTTTTTAACCACATATTTTATGCATTTAGGAGGACTTAGTATATGAAGATTTTCAAAAACAGAACAACACTTGGTATTCTCAGCATTGTAATATCTTTGCTTATCTGCTTTGGAATTACACCGCTTTTCAATAAAACAATCAGTCAGAAGACAGAAATTGTGAGAGTTGCAAAGGAAATCAAGTTAGGCGATAAAATAACAAAGGATATGGTGCAGATTGTGGAAGTAGGCGGATATAACCTACCCGAAAATGTTATTAAAAACAAAGATACAGTTGTTGGCACGTTTGCAACAGCTGATTTATCTGTTGGTGATTATATCTTAAACACAAAGATATCCAAAACACCCGAACAAGATAATGCATATCTGTATCGGTTAAATGGTGAGAAACAGGCAATTTCGCTGACACTGAAAACCTTTGCAAGCGGTCTTTCGGGCAAACTTCAAAGCGGAGATATTGTTTCAGTGATTGCTCCCGATTACAAAAAACAAGGACTTACCGTTATCCCACCCGAACTGAAATATGTGGAAGTGATTTCGGTTACTGCACCAAGCGGTTATGATGCCAACCAGCGTGACGCTGGACCCAATTCGCCTTCGGCGGAGGACGAAAAGGAGCTACCTACCACTGTTACTCTTCTTGCTACAGCAGAACAAAGTAATATCTTAGCAGAACTTGAGTCAGACGGAAAAAGCCATGTTTCTCTTGTTTATCGTGGTGATTTAAAGCAAGCAGAAAAGTTTATTTCTATCCAAGAAGAAGTACTTAATAAACTATATCACTCAGAGATCAGCACAGAGTCTACGCAAGAAAACGAGGTGGTGCAGTAATGAATTTTATGAAAGGCTCTATTTTTTCACGAGGTCAAACGCAGAAAGTACCAAAAGAACAGGCATTGCATGGCGGTGTTCTTGCTGTTTGGGGAAGTCCTTCAAGTGGTAAAACAACTGTTGCTGTAAAGATTGCAAAATACCTTGCAGATAAAAAGAAAAATGTAGTACTGGTACTTTGTGATACGACTGCACCCATGCTCCCCTGTATCTGCCCGCCATCAGATTTGGAATGCGAAAAATCACTGGGAAGCATCTTAGCCGCACAGCACGTTACCGAATCATTAGTGAAGTACCATATGATTACCCATAAGAAGATGAACTACCTCACCATTCTTGGCATGCTAAAGGGAGAAAATGAATATTCCTATGCGCCATATAACGAAACACAGGCAAAAGAACTGATTGCAAGTCTTAGAAAAATCGCTCCCTTTGTCATAATTGACTGTGGAAGTTATATTGCAAGTGATATTCTCTCTGCTGTTGCCCTGCTGAATTGTGATTCCATGTTAAGGCTTGCAAATTGTGATTTAAAATCCATCAGTTATTTATCCAGTCAGCTATCTATTTTGCAAACTACAGGACTTGACTTTGAAAAACAGTATAAATGTGCATCAAATGTGAAATCAAATCACGGTATCGAACATATGGCGGGTGCTATGGGAAGTCTTACTTTTCAAATTCCACATTCCGATGAGGTGGAACAGCAGTACTTGGAAGGCAATCTCTTTGCAGATTTGACCTTAAAAGACAGCCGAGAATTTCGCAAAGAGATTGAAAAAATCGTAAAGGAGGTGTTCAGATGTTGAAAAAGATTATAGACTTCTTTTTTAAAAGGAAAGAGAAAAATTCAAAGAATGATGTTTATGAAGAAGACAATAAAACTACCTCGATATGTAATAGAGCAAATCAACTGCTTGCAGTACCAAATGAAATAACAATTCCTGTGGAGCTGGGTGTTAAGAAGAACACTCACTCTTTATTTTTTGCTCAAGAGTGCGAGTATAGGGAGTTTTCACAAGTACTAAAACAGGTACAGGAGTATATATCGGAAAACTATGCAAATCTCATTACCGACAGCAATTTAGAAGATGCCAAAGAACAAATGAAACGCTATATTGGCAAGTTTGTTATGGATGAAAAAATTGCGGTAAAGTCAATGAATAAAAATGAGTTAATTGATGCTCTCTATACTGAAATGGCGGAGTATGGTTTTTTAACGAAATACATCTTCGGAAAAAACATTGAGGAAATAGATATCAACTCTTGGCAAGACATTGAGGTACAGTATTCTGACGGCAGAACGGTAAAGCTTGATGAGCATTTTGATTCACCAGAACATGCTGTCAATGTGGTTCGGAGAATGCTCCATGTATCGAGGATGGTTTTGGATAATGCAAGTCCTGCAGTTCTCGGTCACCTTTCAAAAAATATTCGTATTGCAGCCTTAAAGACACCTCTTGTGGATGAAGATGTTGGCATTTCGGCATCTATTCGTATTGTAAATCCACAGAGTATGAAGAAAGAGGATTTTGTACAAGGTGGAACGGCTACCGATGAAATGCTGAATATGCTGTCACAGCTTGTTCGATATGGTATTTCCGTTTGTATTGCAGGGGCAACTTCAAGCGGTAAAACCACAGTGCTTGGATGGCTGTTGACAACAATCCCAAACGGAAAACGAATTTATACCATTGAAAACGGTTCAAGAGAGCTTGATCTTGCACGATATGAAAATGGTAAAGCTTTGAATTCGGTTATTCACACGATTACAAGAGATAGTGATAATGATAAGCAAAAAATTGACCAGATCACACTTCTTGATATGGCACTTCGTTTTAATCCTGATATTGCAGTAATCGGAGAAATGCGAGGTCCCGAAGCCAATGCGGGACAAGAGGCGGCAAGAACAGGTATTGCTGTTATAACAACTCTTCATGCAAATTCAGCTGTTGCAGTTTATCCAAGAATGGTATCCCTTTGCAAACGTGCAGTGGATATGGATGATAAGACATTATACGGATATGTAACAGAGGCATATCCAATCGTGGTATTCTGTAAACAGCTTGAAAACAAGCAAAGGCGCATGATGGAGATTATGGAATGTGAAATTATGCCCGATGGAACAAGGAATTTCCGCAGCTTATATCAGTATATTGTTACAGAAAATGAAATTGATGAAAACGGTAATTTTATCATTGAAGGGCATCACAAACGAATACATGGTATTTCCGACAGCTTAGCAAAACGACTGCTGGAAAACGGTATGCCTCTTGAAATGATTAACACCTTACAGAAAGCTGAGGTGAGTAACAATTGAATATAATCTTATTAACTGCCTGTATCGGAATGATAACAGGCTTTTTTATTTTATTTTCCCTATCTCTATCGGAGTTTACAGATGGAGTTTTTAAATCCTTTTTAAATGGACCCAAAAGCCTAAAAGAAGAAATCAATGAAACAACGGATAGAAAAAAGGTTGGTTTCTTTAAACGAGAGATAAAAGAGGTACAGGAAATTTTAAAAATAACTGGTAGAGCAAGCCGTTTTCCAATGCTTTGTATGCTTTCACTTGCTTTGTTTACAGTTGGAACATCCGTAGCGATTATGATGGGCAACTTCTTCCTTGTGCCGGTTCTTGCAGTGGGAATGATGCTTTTGCCTTTTTGGTATGTTCGACTTACTCAAACTCATTTTAAAAAGGATATTGCCGCAGAACTTGAAACAGCACTGTCTATCATTACCACCTCATATCTAAGAAATGAGGACATTTTGACAGCGGTGGAGGAAAATATAAACTACTTAAATCCGCCGGTACTTTCCGTATTCAAAGGTTTTGTTTATCGAATTAAGATGATCAATCCAGACATTAATACAGGGTTGCAAAGCATAAGAAAGCAGATAGACAACGCTGTCTTTCGAGAATGGTGCGATGCGTTGATTGCGTGTCAGCAGGATAGAAGTCTTAAAAGCACATTGACACCAATTGTATCAAAACTTTCTGATATGCGGGTAGTAAACGGTGAACTTGAAAACTTGGTATTTGAGCCGAGAAAAGAGTTTATTACAATGCAGATGTTGGTGCTTTGCAATATTCCTCTGCTGTATTTTTTAAACAAAGACTGGTATCACACTCTAATGCACACAATCCCAGGACAGATTGTACTTGCGGTTTGTTTTATCATCATGTTTGTATCTATGGCATTTGTGATTAAGCTAACACAACCCGTTGAGTACAGGAGGTGAAAAGTTATATGCAAATTTTAATGATGCTTTTTGCTGTTTTCTTTGCAATGGGATTATTCTTTATCCTTGCAGATCTTCTAAAAATCCCAAGCTTAGCCGCAGAAAAAGCAATGCTTTCTGCTGTTAAGGAAAGTAGTCAAAAAACTAAAAACATAGAAGTTTTGCTTAACGGATTTGCAGTAAGGATTGCAAAATATCTGCCAATAGATGAGTACAAGAAAATCCGTATGAGAAACACTTTAAATGCCGCAGGAATGAAAGAAACCCCCGAAGAATTTATGGCAAACGCATTTGTAAAATCAGGTGCAGTTCTCCTTGGGGTTATTCCTGCTCTTGTATTTTTCCCTTTGCTTGCTCCTGTAGTTTTAATTCTTGCCGTGATTGTTTATTTTAAAGAAATCCGCAGGGCTGATGAAAAGCTAAATGCAAAGAGAGAAAAAATCGAAATAGAACTTCCAAGGTTTGTGGCAACTGTTACACAGGAGCTAAAGGCAAGCCGTGACGTGCTTTCAATCCTTGAAAACTTTAAGAAAAATGCAGGTGCAGACTTTGCTAAAGAGCTGGATATTGTAACAGCGGACATGCGGTCATCATCTTATGAGGCGGCACTTACAAGGTTTGAGGCGAGAATCAATTCAACAATGCTGTCGGATATTACTCGTGGACTAATTGGTGTGCTGCGTGGTGATGATGGTGCGATGTATTTTCAAATGCTGAGTCATGACATGAAACAGTTGGAGTTGCAAAGGCTGAAAGCACAGGCGATGAAGATACCTTCAAAAATCCGTATATTCAGCTTTTTGATGCTCATGTGTTTTCTAATGACTTATATCGTCATTATCATTTCTGAAATCATTCATTCACTCAGCACAATGTTATAAGGGAGGTGCTTTTTATGCATAAAATGCTGAAATTTCTCCGGAACAATCGTGGTGAGGGATACATTGATGTAGTAGTGCTAGTCCTTTGTGCAATGCTTATAATTGCAGTAGCAGTTAAGGTGTTCCCTGCTTATATTGCCAAACAGCAGGTTGATACTTTCGCGACAGAACTTATTCGTGAAGCAGAAATTGCAGGTCGGGTAGGCACAGAAACTGAAAGACGAGAGCAAGTTCTTATTGAAAAAACAGGACTTCATCCAGAGATTAACTGGTCAACAACAGGAAAAATACAGCTAAACGAAGAAGTCTCTGTTGTAGTCACCTATGATATGGATATCGGGTTGTTTGGTGGTTTTGGTTCATTCCCTGTTACACTTCGAGGTGAGGCAATGGGTAAAAGTGAGGTGTATTGGAAGTGATGAAAAAACGAATAAAACCATTACAAAACAATCATGGTAACGGTTATCCTTTAGCTGTTGCCATTACTCTATGTCTTGTAATGATTTTTACAGGCATATCTGAATATTTTCGCCTTTTAATCGTTGCACAGGGAGTTCGTGATGCAATGCAAGATGCAGTCATTTCTACGGTTACAGAGAATTATGATGATGTGTATCACGGAGTTAGAGAAGGATATTCGGGTGGCTATCAGCCAAACATTGATGACTTTGAAGAGTCCATTGATTATGGCGATATTTATGATAAAATGGATACAATACTTGGTTTAACAGTAGAAAATGACTATCACAAAAAAGTCACAGATGATAAGAATAATATCCAGTTTAAAATTTGGAATCTTGATGTGGATATTCAAAATGCACCTTTTGCAAGCGGTGATTTGGATAGCCAAAGGTTTAAAATAAATAGCTCTGTGAACTTAGAAGTCCCAGTATCCTTTGGAGGAAAACTGTTGCCTCCGATGCATATCAAGGTAGAAAACAGTGCGGGATATACCCCTAAATTTTAACTTTATGATAACTTTTAAATCTTTAGTAGACTTTTAGAAAACCTTGTGATACGGTTTGACTTACTTGTGATACGGTTTGACTTAATAGAAGAATTTATATATAAGGAGGCCTCAGTTTATGAAAAATATAAATGATAAAACCAAAAAGTGGCTCATCATAACAGGCGGTATAGTAATAAGCGTTGCACTGATTGTTATGATAGGGGTAAGATTTCAGAAACCTCCTGTAAAGGATGTCGATATTTCCTCTCAAAGCAGTGAGGTTCAAGATGTAGTGACAAAAACACCCACTACTTCAGAAAAAGAAGATGAAATTAAGGTACCGTCTATTGACGTTACACAGCAGACGGAAACGGATAACGGAGCAGTAGATAAAGGTACAGAACAGAAAATTCAAGGAGATGCTGAAAAGCCTACATATACGGAAGAACAGCTTACAAATCCAAATCAAAAGCCAAATGGTGATAAAGTAACAGCAGAAGATAAGCCCGTTGAACACGATAAAGTGGAAAAACCGACTGCACCATCACAAAATACATCTGGTGGGTTACCTGGATTCGATAATGTACCCGATGGCGGTGAAAATAATGGTGAGTATGTAGATGGTGACGGTGATATCAATAAGCAAGTAGGAAATATGGGACAATAAAAAATAATCAAAGTTAATGCACTGCAGAAGCAGTGCATTTTTTCTTGGGGAAAGGAGCCTTAATGAAAAAGCTATTAACAACAATATGTATTTCTCTAATCATTATCTGCTGTTATTCTATATCTGTTTTTGCTGTTGGGGATGGAAATATTGATGGCGGAGGTGGAGGAATGGGTAGCGGAACAAGTAACAATGTATGGTCACCTGGAATGGATGGTGTGCGTGTAACAGTAGTCAGAGCAAGTGATCACGCTGTAGTTACAGCTCCCATTGATTTAACAAATAAAAAACCGCCATCCGAAATTTATCATTTTGGGAAGATAAGCAAACTACAATACAACAACGGTAGAGGGCTATCTCCTATACAGGGAGGTTATAGTTTTAAAAACCCTGCACAAGCAATGCCAAGAATAGTCAGTACCAATGGTAGAAGTAATATTGATGCTATAAAAAAATATTTCTGCTCAGAATATATAATTAAAAGAATTGCAGAAATAACAGGCATGAATTACGATGTGCTAATTGGCGGAGAGTATAAGCTATTGCTTGAACCAATAGCCTATTACAAATTCGAGGGTGTTATGATTGCAACCACTGCAACTGAGGCGGCCATGTATGATGAAAAGGTCAGTGGATTGCTGCGAAAGCGGATGGTTTCTTTATCTCACAAAAACCTACCGCTTGCAATGTTTTTGGAGGTATCTGATTTGGGATATCCTGCATGGAATGGTAGTACAACAAAGGCGGCAACCAATGCGGATATTAAATCATCGCTTGGACTTGGGGTCGTACGTTTTACGGAACAACCAGAACCACCTGTTGTTTCAACGTACGATTATGAATACCGCGTAAACACAGAGGTCATCACCTCCGTTATGATTAGCGGTGGGCAGTCTGATCCTGACAATCCGACTCTTGTCAGCTTTCATATTAAAGGTAAAACCTATAATGTAGGCAATATATATTATCCCGAAGGTGACAGTCAGCTTGCATGGGTAAAATGGACTACTCCCGATACAGAACAGAATATGAACATAGATGTAACTGTAAAAGGCCCAGGAGGAACTGATAAAACCACCATTCATTGCAAAATTGTTGACCTTGATAAAAATCCGCCACCAAACCCTGTTGCTGATGATAGAAATGATGACTTTTCATTATCACTTATTCCTCAAAAAGCAGAAAAAACAAGGGCAGAATGGACTGTTTGGGATCCATGGTGGCATGAATATTGGGTATGGCATAGTACAGGTGAAAATAGTGGATATTGGTGCGACCATGCGCGTCTCGTTTCTGGACAATCTGCATAGAAATATGCAATAAAACCAGACAGGACATTCCGTTCAGGAATAACCTGAACTCTGCATTTGAAGTGGCGGGTGCAATTCCCGCCTGACCTTGTGTGAAAGGTTACAAAATCCCTAATACTCCGACGTGCATTGGGCGGCAATGAGCCTCTTGTACGAAGCTCGGTGAAGAGCGGTGAAAATGTCTGCGATGGCAGGAGTAACCGCAGGGGGCTATAAAACGGTCATGTCCAGAATGTCGAAAGACCGGCGAATACTCGAGCGTACGGCTCGTAACACCAAGGACATCGAAATGAAGATGTCCGCCCCAGTTTGGGGTACTGCCGTTGAAAAGCACTTGTGATCGTGCTATTCAACAGAAAACCATAGGCATTAGCCGTGGTCAACAGTCCTTTGCAACAATCACACCAGTAAAGGATGGCAGTCGGGCTACAGAGTAGGGCTAAAACCGTTATGAAAAGCTAAAATGTAGGGAACGAGAGAACCACGGCAGAGAACGGCGATTACGCCGTAAAAGAGGGATTGCACTCGCTCTAACAGGTAGGAAATGACTTGTGAAGCCGTGGGGCATCAGCCCGTAGTAGTGATGAAGCCCCTGTAATGGGGGTGGAGCGAAGGGGCATAGTCTGTACAGTAATCATGTGACCAGTCTGTCGAGGAAGCCGTAGGCGAACCTGACTAAAACCAGAAACACCCAAATCCGAAAGGAGGTGGTGCGTATGGCACAACAATTCGACTACCCGAAGAACGAAACAGACTTGCGTGTCACGCTTGACGCACTTTATTCTACAGCAAAAACAGCAGTGGACGGCGGCAAACGCCCGTCGTTCACAGGACTAATCGAACTCATGTCGTGTGAGGCGACCATAATGACCGCCATACACAATATCAAAGCCAATAAGGGAAGCGAAACGCCCGGTGTAGATGGCTGGAAAATGCAGAGGGATTATCTTCAAAAACCTTTTCGCTGGGTTATCAACGATATTCAGCGTGTATTCAGCCACTTTGTACCTGAGAAGATACGCCGGGTTTATATCGACAAACCGGGAAAAGCCGAAAAACGCCCATTGGGAATCCCAGCTATTCGGGATAGAATCGTGCAGGAGTGTATCAGGATTGTACTTGAGCCTATCTTAGAAGCGCAGTCCTACAAATATTCCTTTGGATTTCGACCCATGCGGGATACTCAAATGGCGATGGAATGTATAACCAACTATGTACACAAAACAGGCTATCACTGGATTGTCGAGGGTGACATCAGCAAATGCTTTGACCGCATAAACCATGGAACTCTGCTCAAACGCCTTTATCATATCGGCGTAAAAGATAAGCGGTTACTCCAAATTGTCAAGGTGATGCTGAAAGCTGGAATTATCGGAGAATGCGAGATAAATGAGGACGGTACTCCTCAGGGGGGCATTTTATCGCCTTTGCTGGCGAATGTCTACATGGATATTTTAGATGAGTGGGTCAGCAAGCAATGGCTTACCAAAAGCACTCGTTACGAGTATTCACGGCATGATGGGAAAATAGATTCACTTCGTAAAAGAAGTAATCTGCGCCCCGCCTACCTCATTCGTTATGCCGATGATTTTGTGCTGATAACAAACAGCCACGCAAACGCCCTATGGTGGAAAGACAGCATAAAAGCATTCTTAGAGAATGTCATGAGATTGAGTTTGTCCGAAGAAAAAACGCTGATTACCGATGTGCGCCGAAAGCATATTCATTTTCTTGGATATGAGTACAAGGTAGTGCCGGGCAAGGCGAAAAAAGGGTATATTCCCCGCACCCTGCCCGACCGCAAGAGATTGAAACGTAAAGTTGACGAAATATCCGCAGAATGGAGGAAAATACCTCTTTCCGCAAGCCGGGAGAAAGTCATTCACGAACTGAACCTGATAAACAGCAAAATCCGTGGGCTGATAAACTATTACGAGAATTGCACATGGGTCAATGCCACAATGAAGAAGTATAGCCGACAACTGGAAGGAGCCGCAAAAAGGCGGCTGAAACAGTACAAAGGCAAGCTGATTCCGGCGAACCAAACGCAGAATCTTATAAATGTGCATCAATGTTATACCACAAAAATCCCATCAATCAGATTTCGTGATATATGGATTGGCGTAAGCCGCTTGGACTTTTGTTGCTGGAAGAAGCCGGTTGGCAAGATACAGGCAGAAACGCCGTACACAGAGGAAGGCAGAACAATCTACTTCCAAAGGACACGAAAGAAGCGCATGAACGCTCGATTGGACGAAATAATCAGCATGGAAACATCAGAGCTGGTATCGTCCGGACAGGCTGGTCGGAATTATAATTTTGAGTTCTTTATGAATAGAGCCTACGCCTTAAATCGGGATAAGCTGAAATGTCGTGTCTGCGGAAGATGGCTAATAACCGGAAAACTGTGTACCCATAGGATTAATCCCCATCTGCCATTGGGCAAGGTAAACAAAGTGAATAACCTTGCTTCAATGGATAGACAATGCTTTGCACTCGTCAACAATAGAAACGCCGATATCTCACACTTTGATACGAAAACACGCAGTAAAGTTGAAAAATTTAGGAAACAACTGGTTAAATCACATAATAAAACAACTGTATAGATGGAGCGCCGTGTGAGGGGAAACTCTCACGCACGGTGCGAAGCGGGGGAAAAGCCCTCTGACTGCTCATTTGGGAGTCCAGAATGAGTAAAAGATGTGGCTTACCTATCGCTATGGATGGTACGAATTCGACCTTGACCGTTACTATGCAAGCCTGTCATCATCTATGAGCATCAAGTGCGATGACAAAAATCCAACGGCAAATGGTCGTGTCATGAAATCGGGGTACGGAATTAATCAGACTGCAAGCGGCAGTATTCGTACTAACCAAAGCTCGGCGGTTACACAGCCACAGAACGGTGTCAGCTACTTCCCTGAGTTTAACTACCAAACCTATTGGCGCTTGTTAGAGCGTATGGGTGGCGGTAGATTTGAATTTCAGAAGAATAACTATTCCACCTATAAGAATCGGACGCATTTTTCACCGATTTGGATGCCGGATGGAAAATATGAGGTGAACACTTGGCTCATTGATGGATGGACTCCTGCGGGAATGCTTTCTGCCAATCTCACAGACAGCTTAACCATCCATGGCTCACTTTGGCTGGATTGGCATATTGGCCCCTTACAGCCATAAAAACAGGAGGAAAAATGGCATACGAACGCATTACATCACCACCCGAGGTGCTGTATCATTATACCAAAAAGGAGAATCTTCCGGCGATATTGGCAGATGGAAGAATCCGAAAGTTTCAAGACAAAGAGTGTTGGTTTTGCAGTTCTGTAGAGAGTACGCTTAGGCTCATGGAGCTGACGGTTATGAATGAGGGTAGCTTGTATATCGGAGTAAACGGAATTCCAAAGCGATACCCAAAATTTCAGCCCGATGAGTATGTTATCTTAGAGCTTATCCCAAGGTATCAAAATGGTGAGTGGGTAAAGTGGAATCAAGAAATAGATAGCCGATGCTCTGCCGAACAAAAGGCTCTTGCCGAAGAATTCAGCAGCTTAAAAATCGGTTATCGTGGGGATCTGAAGTTTAGGTCAGAACCAAAAGCTATAGAAATAAGCGAAGCCTTGCAGATGAGAGCATCAGAAGCTCCCACCATGCAAGGCTTTTGCTATTGAAAGAAAGGTGGATACAATGTATGAAAAATCATAAAAAGTTAGTAGCTGTCCTTGTTGTGGCACTTCTTGTTTGTTTGCTTTGCAGTACTACTGCATTTGCAGCAGGCACAGGCGATGTGGCCGGTGCCATTGAAAGCACTTGGAACGATGCCTCAGGACAGATTAAGACTGTAGTCAACAAGGTAGTGTTCCCGGCAATTGACCTCATCTTGGCAGTGTTTTTCTTTGCCAAGCTCGGATTAAGTTACTTTGATTATCGAAAATCAGGGCAGTTTGAGTGGGCAGCTCCAGCTATTCTGTTTGCCTGCTTGGTGTTTACGCTGACTGCTCCGCTCTATATTTGGAAGATACTTGGGATGTAACGAAAAGAGCCGAGCTATCATATACAAACACATGGTAGCTCGGCATAGCATCCGGGATTGTAATCTTATTAGTTTTCGTATGATACGATAGGCAGTGCTAATCCATTGTCTATGCTGCCGCTTTGCGCATACTCAAGGGTAATGTTTTGACTTTCTGTTAGGTAGACATAGGGATAGCACATCGCTTTCAATCTTCCGTATGACCTGATAAATTCTTCGTCAGTTTTCCACGTTGGATCATTCAGCCCCTAATCTTTACGGTACTTACAGGAGAGATACGGACACTCGGCATTGCTGCCCATTGTAACGACAACACCAACAGGCGGGATATCAGACAAGATATTACTATGCTTTATGATCTCCATGTCAATGACATATAGATCCACGGAATCTCATTGCTGGTTTTTGTGGCTAACAGGGCAGTGGTAGTGCTCGGAAGTTTTGTGGGATACCCTACACCCCGGTTACCTTCAAAGAAAATGAAAACTATTACAGTATTGTAGGGTACAATTATCATTCGAATAATAGTTGACACGACAACGAGTTTGCCTTATAATAGTTGACAGAACAACTATTATAAGTATAAGGAGTGGTTATTAATGCAACAGAGCATTGGCCGCTTAGTGTCAATTCTATATCGTAAAAATCAAATGTATTTGAACATGGCGCTTAAAAGGTACGACATCACAGCTGCGGAAGTACCGATTCTCACATATTTATTTCAAAAAGATGGGGTGTCCCAGGAGGAATTATCTGTCCATATGGTGATAGACAAAGCTGCTACGGCAAGGGCAATTCAATCACTGATTGCTAAAGGGTATGTCCACAAGGAAAAGGACCAGACAGATCGCAGGGCAAATAGGGTGTCTCTGACTAACCAGGCCTTAGGCATCAAGGAAGAAATCATGAAGGTTTTGTTGTATTGGACAGACTTTCTGACAAACGGATTGGATTCGGATGATGTCACCGTCATGTTTTCCGTATTAGAAAATATGGCGCAAAAGGCTGAGCAAGCCAACTTTAGTGAAATAGGGGGGCTTTGCTGATGGAAACTGCAAATCCACTGGGAACCGAAAAGGTATCGAAACTTCTTGTGAAGTTCTCCGTACCCGCCGTCATCGGCATGGTGGTCAACGCACTATACAACATCATAGATCGGATTTACATCGGCAATGCTCCCGAACTCGGCGCGAATGGCATTGGCGGTATCACCATCGGTTTTCCCATCATGATCATTCTTCTGTCCTTTGGCATCCTGTTCGGAACCGGAGGCGCGACATTGTTCTCCATCAATCTTGGCAAAGGTAAGACGGAGGATGCTAAAGATGCCTTGGGCAATGCTTTTTCTCTTTTGCTGATCATTGGGATTCTTATTATGGTATTGGGTCAGATTTTCCTCTCCCCGCTGCTTCGCTTGTTTGGGGCCAGTGAAACAATTTTGCCCTATGCCACCGAGTACATGAGAACCATTTTCTTTGGCTCCATTTTCCAGGTTGTGAGCATGGGGATGAACAATTTTTTGCGCGCCGACGGGCAGCCGAAGCTTGCCATGATCACCATGTTCATGGGAGCGGGTGTCAATATCGTTTTGGATCCCATCTTCATCTATGGCTTTAAAATGGGAATGATGGGTGCTGCGCTTGCCACCATTCTTTCTCAATGTCTTTCTATGATATGGATTTTGTCCTACTTTCTTGGCAAGCGCGCGAACAATAAGCTTCAGCTCAAATATATGAAGCTAAAGCCCCGTGTAATGCTGAGAATAACGACTTTGGGGCTGCCCGGTTTCCTGATGCAATTGAGCAACAGCCTGCTAACCGCCATTCTCAACAGGAGCTTGATGACCTATGGCGGCGACATCGCGGTTTCCGGCATGGGAATTGTTAACAGCGTGCAGACTATGCTGCTCATGCCCCTTATGGGCATCAATCAGGGCGTCCAGCCGATTATTAGCTTCAATTATGGGGCTCAAAAGTATGACCGGGTCAAAACCGCCGAGAGGCTGGCCATCATCGCAGCGACCGCCATTGTTCTGGTGGGCTGGCTGCTCACCAGACTGTTCCCGGTTCAGATCGTCTCCCTGTTCAACAGGGAACCCGAACTGGTGCGATTTGGAAGCAAGGCATTGGTATCATGGTTCTGGTTTTTGCCGGTAATTGGCTTTCAGGTGTTGGCTGCTAACTTCTTTCAGGCAATCGGGCGTTCCACATCCGCAATGGTGCTAACGCTATCAAGACAGGTGGTGCTGCTGATTCCGGCCATCTTTATTTTTCCCCGTCTATGGGGGATGAGCGGGCTGCTTTATGCCGCCCCCTTTGCCGATGCCTTATCCGCACTGATTACGGGCATTTGGTTCTGGTTCGGCATGAAACACTTGTCGAACGGCAAATTAAATACTGGAGACGCTATACCTACCATAAAGAAAATTAAAAGGAGAATGTTTATGATTAGCCATGTAACGGTACGCACAGCAAGACTTCACGAAACAGTGGAATTTTATCAATGGTTTTTAGACCGTCCGATTGCGATGGAATTACAAACCCCTGTGGGTAAGATTGTTTTTCTCGGCACAAATGACGCAAAATTCGAATTGATCGGGGACGAAAAAGCAGAAAAAATCAGCGCAAGAGGCTTGACTCTTGGTGTTCCTGTTGACGACCTTGACAAAAAACTTGCTATGCTTGAAAGCAAAGGGATTCCTCACAGTGACATAATGTCACCGATGCCGCAAGTCAGATTCGCATTTTTCAACGACTTAAACGGTTGCGAAATACAGCTTTGTGAAGGAACGGTGTAATGATGAAAACCCCTGGCGATTCCACACCGTTCAGCACCAGAACGAATAGCGAATGGGCAAAGATGTACTACCCGATTATCGCGGCGTGCATCTTTGGCCCTTTGATGCTGGCCTTCTTCCTCGGCGGCTATGGGCCGGAATTGGCAGGTCTGGAATTGCCTTTGTCTTTCGGCATTTTGGCTTATTCGCTCATGTTGGCGGAAGTTCTTTTTTCCACGCGTCCCCGGTTTTTGGAACGTAAAACAGGACTTGTGCAGTTGTATGCCATCCATGGAATTATGGCATTGGCACTGCTTGTCGTGGCAGCTCTCCACATAGTGATGGAGGTCATGCTTGTATCCATCAGCAATTTGGCCATACCCACCGCTCCTTTGGGTCTGCTGGGTTTTATGTTTTTGCTTATTTCCACCGGGATGGGCATTCTTTTCCTGTCGAGTAACTTTATTGGACGTTCCAAAAAGCTCATGAAGAGTAAGGATACACCTCATCGGCGAGAATATGCCTTATGGCTGCACAGGCTTTCTTTGCTTGCAACCGTAGTTTTATTCGGACACATCCTGTCAATTCCAGCCATCCGCACAAATACCGCCTTTGTGGGTTTACTGGCTGCGTACACCCTTTGCATATTGGTATATTATATCTGGAAAAAAGCAGCCTCTCATTGGGCATCTTACCGTCTTGCGGCCTTAGAACAGCCCGCACCTGACGTATATCAAATGACATTCAGCCCATTAAAAGGCCACTTGTTGCAGTATCGAGCGGGACAATATGTTTTTGTGCGCTTTACTGATTCAAAAATTCCAAAGGAAAGCCATCCATTTTCGATCACCTCACAGCCTGCGTTCGGTGATGGTTCCCTAAGCGTAATGGCGAAAAAAGCAGGTGATTATACCGCCAAGTTGGATTTATTGAAAGTGGGCGACCTTGCTGCCATTGAAGGACCCTATGGAAACTTTATGGACGCCGTCACATCAAAGGGCCAATCTCCGCTTGTTTTTCTTGCAGGAGGCATCGGGATCACCCCAATCCTGAGTATTTTGAAGGAGCAGCTTGAAAAAAATCCCCACAGAGAAATGCACTTGGTTTGGGGATCATCCACCCTCAAAGATACCTTTTACACAGATCAGTTTGCCGCATGGGCAAAAGATGCGCCCAATTTCAGCTTCAACCTTATTTTGTCCAGAGAAAAGGTGGCTCCGTATCCCCAAGGCCAGATATCAGCCGACTATTTGTCCTCCATCGGGGTAGATACGCTGTACCGAAAGGCACATTTTTTCATCTGCGGCCCGGCGGGGATGATGGCTGCCGCGGAAACCATTTTGAAGGATCACAAAGTGGACTCGGCCAAAATCCATATTGAGAAGTTTTCGTTTTAATATTAGAGCGTGTTTGAAAACTAAATATTGCACAAAATGAAGTCATGTGGCATAATTCAGAAAACGCAAAAAGGGGACAAATTATGCCATACCGACACGAAATCAGCGACCAAAATTGGCTGCGAATCAAAGATGTTTTGCCGCCAGAGAATACAGGGGAAGGCAGGCCCTCAAAACCTAACAGGGACATGCTTAATGGAATGCTATGGATTTCAAAAACAGGCTCGGCCTGGCGAGATTTACCGGAACGCTTTGGGTCGTGGCAAACAGTGTATTCGCGCTTTCGTCTGTGGAGTAAAAATGATGTTTTCAAGAAGCTGTTTGAGCATCTGACGGCGGACGCGGACATGCAGGATTTATCAATTGACAGTACCTCCTGCAAAGCGCATCAGCACGCCGCGGGTGCTAAAAAGGGGCGAGAAATACCGAAACAAACCAAGATATAGGACTTTCAAGAGGCGGAAGAAATACAAAAATCCATGCTGTCGTTGACGGTTTAGGCAATCCCATTAAACTATGCCTTACACCCGGTAATATCAGTGATTGCGCCGTTGCGCTTGAAGTCCTGTCGGGTATAACGCTCTCCGGTAGCGTTGTTTTGGGTGACAAAGCTTACGGAACATCAGAAATGCGTAACCATATTGTAGCAAACGGAGCATCCTACTGCATTCCCCCAAAATCCAATGCAGTGGAACCGTGGGACTGTGACTATCATCATTACAAAGAGCGACATGTTGTGGAGTGCTTTTTTAATAAGCTCAAGCAGTTTCGTCATATATCTACGCGTTACGATAAGCTTTCACACAACTTCTTGAGCTTTGCTTTTCTCGCTTCAGTACTGATTTTGTTGAAATAGCATAAATCTATCGAGTTTTCAAACACGCTCTAGAGAACTTTACAAAACAGAGAGGCTATAGCGGTTCATCCGCCGTAGCCTCTCTGTTTTGTGCATCCATTAATGGTTCCTTACAACAAACGTTTTTGCACAGCTTACTTCATTAATTCCTTGCCGCTGCTCCATGCTTGACCAACTTTTTCACCAATGGCATAATAACCATTCTGGAACTGGTCAAAAACAAATGCATTTAGTTTCTAAGGGCTAACCTTGCATTTTTCGTCAAGGGCTTTTTCATCAGCAAGGACATTTATAATCTCGCCCAACACCCTGGAACCGTGTTTATCATTCTGTATTTCAACCACTTTGCATTCCAGCGTTATCGGAAATTCTCCCGGAACAGGTGCGTCTACCTTATTGCTCTTTACTGCATGAGGGGTGCGAAAAGTCTCTTATGAAAGTTTTAGATAGACTGTGCATATGGAAAAGCTCATCCAGAGTACAGCGAATCAAAATACCGTTCTCTCCCAAAAGCAGAAAGTCAAGCGGCGTATAGAACAGACAAGAGGACAGCTTAAACGGGTAGCCCGTTTGAGGGAGAGTCTTTGTGATGACTACTTAGACCGGCTGATGGATGAAAAGGACTATCTATATGCCCAAAACTGATAGAAGGAGCAAGAAGCAGAGCTGATCGTCCTTTTAGATGAGTTCTCGGCGCAGGAGCAGTCTATATTTTTCAATTGGTCCCATAATATCCTCCTTTTCTTTACTCCTACTGCAAAAAAAACACGGTTACAACCACCAACTGCGATGCAATTATCAGTTGCATTATAGTTGCATTTGAAAAACTCGGGTTTGGAACTATAGCATGATATAAATAACCTTTGCACAAAACTGCTCAACCGCCCGACAAGTTCTTGTTTATCGTTACCATGCCATATGCATCAAGGTCGCTCCAGCATCCTTTCGCAAGGATGCTCTGGACGATACTTGGGATGTAGGGTAGAGAGAAAAAATCAGGGCAGATTGCCCTGATTTTCTTGCTAATGATGTTCACTACCTTCACTATGCCTGCCATTTTCTTCGTGACGACCGGGAGCTATGGCATCACTACCTCCACGGCTGAATAACCTCCATAGCAGAACAGATAAATGACATCCTTATATTTTTGAGGCAAACGCAGAACCAGGTCCAATAGCTCTTTGTCATTTTCTGTATGTAAAATGGTTCCGAATCTACACCCTCAATAGAATTACCTTTTTGTGGAAGAAGCTCTTTAAAACATCCTTGCAGGCATTGATGGCAACACGAATAAGCCAAGCCTTTTCGTGAGCATCGCTTTCAAAGGGACATTCATAGAGGATGTACTTCAAAAACACCTCTTGAGATACATCCTCCACGTCGCTGTAACTTCTCAGATGTATAAAGCATATGCGGCGAACAGTGTCCGCATAAAGACTAAGCGCTCTGTTCGCCTCGGCTTCATTCCTCATAGGCGCTCCTGTTAGCGATGGCAACTTCCGCCGCTACGCTGCGAATTGTGATATCTGATAAAACCTATTGCTTGTACCGTTTTCATCCAGATGCCATTGTTGTTTGAAGGCAGCGAGCTTCTATATTCCTTCATGCTTCTGATCTTTTTCTGAATAGCAGGAGGATGGAAGTATAGGTATTTGACCGGATCTCTGGCAGCCGGTATCAAAATCAGTATAAAAAGCAAACACTTGATGAAACATTAAATAAGCAAAATCATCATTATTACTTCTCATATTCACAATGGACGCTTTCGCCTAATATAATAAGCGAAAGCGTCCAATAAGACAGGTTACTTCATCCTCATTACCCTCATAGCGTTTAAGATGGCAATAACAGATACACCAACATCGGCGAACACGGCTTCCCACATGGTAGCAATTCCGAACGCGCCCAGCAACAGGAAGATGCCCTTTATTCCGAGAGCAAAGAAGATGTTCTGCCACACAATGCGTTTCGTAAATTTGGCGATGTCTATGGCGTCAAGAAGTTTTGATGGTTCGTCGGTCATCAATACGATGTCTGCCGCTTCAATGGCTGCATCCGAGCCAAGACCGCCCATGGCGATACCGACATCCGCTCTTGCCAGCACTGGCGCGTCATTGATACCGTCGCCTACAAAGGCGAGCTTGCCTTTGTAGCGTTTTTGCCCGTCGAGCATTTCTAATTTCTCAACCTTTTGGTCGGGAAGAAGCCCTGCGTAAACCTCGTCAAGCGCAAGCTCCTTTGCTATGGCCTCCCCAATTATCGCATTGTCGCCGGTCAACATGACGGTTTTGCGAATACCTCTTGCTTTCAAACCAGCAATAGCGTCTCGGCTATCCTCTTTGATCTCGTCTGAAATCACAATGCAGCCCGCAAATTGATTATCAACGGCGACATAGACTTTTGTTCCAATATCGTTAGATTCCAAAAATGGAATGTTAGACGTTTTCATCAGTTTATCGTTGCCGGTCAACACGACCTTGCCATTTACACTGACGCGAATGCCATGCCCTGATATTTCGCTATAGTCTTCCAAACGTTCTTTATCCACTGGCTTATCGTAAGCCTTTAGGATAGACAGAGCAATAGGGTGATTAGAAAAAGCCTCGGCGTTCGCCGCATATTCTAAAAGCTCACTTTCGGTAAATTCATTGGCTGGGTAAACCCCAATTACCTGAAACACTCCCTTTGTGAGTGTGCCGGTTTTATCAAACACGACAATATCAAGGTTGCCCAGTGCTTCCAAGTAATTGCTACCTTTAACGAGTACGCCTTTCTTTGACGCTCCGCCAATGCCACCGAAAAAGCCAAGCGGTATGGATATGACAAGCGCACAGGGGCAGGAAATAACAAGGAATATGAGACCGCGGTTTATCCATTCAGACCAAACACCGCCCATGAAAATCGGAGGAATAACGGCAAGAAGTGCCGCAAGCCCCACAACAACAGGGGTGTAATATCTTGAAAAGGTGGTGATAAAGTTTTCTGTCGGCGCTTTCTTACTCGAAGCATTCTCAACCAAGTCGATAATTTTTGCAACGGTTGATTCGCCAAATGTTTTTGTAACCTCAATAGTCAACACGCCGTTTTGATTGATGCAGCCTGAAAGCGCCGTATCGCCAGCCTTAACTGTCCTCGGTACGGATTCGCCGGTGAGCGCCTTCGTATCCAACATGGATTCGCCATCTATAACAACACCGTCAAGCGGGATTTTTTCGCCCGGTTTTACGACGATGAAGTCACCAACGGCAACCGTTTCTGGGGAGACTTTTACAAGCTCATTACCTTTTTTGATTGTTGCGGAATCAGGCCGGATGTCCATGAGATCAGCGATTGATTTCTTTGAGCTGCGCACAGCGGCGTCTTGAAAATATTCGCCAATCTGATAAAATAGCATGACGGCAACAGCCTCTGGAAAATCGCCAATTGCAAATGCGCCTATTGTCGCAACACTCATAAGGAAATTTTCATCAAATATCTGCCCTTTGGTTATGTTTTTTAATGCCCTTAGCACTACCCCGCCGCCCAGGATTAGATAAGCAACAAGGAATATCGCAAGTTCAGCGTATATATTCAGCTCAAACAACTTGCTCATAAGTATTCCCGCCCCAAAGATAACAGCGCCAGTTATTAGCTGGATAATCTGTTTTTTGCTGGACTCTCCGCCATGAGAATGGTCATGTCCGTGATCATGATTTTTTTCTATTGTACCTTTATCAATGACGACAACGTCCGGCTCGTACTTGCGTACTATGTCTGCAATACCTGCGGTAATGTTTTCTGCGTAGCTTTCCGACACCTCCAATTTGAGTGACGTGGTCATGAAGTTTAATGTAGCGGATAAAACGCCGCTTTGATTTTTAACTGCATTTTCAATTTTAGCAGCACAGTTTGCGCAGTCCAATCCTTGTAATAGATACTCTTTCTGCATTTGAAAACCCTCCTATTGTTATTGCATAGTTGTTCATACACTCAACTATTTGAGCAAAAAAATACTTACTCGTTAATATGCTCAAAGCCCTTATCAATAATATCTTTCACATGATCGTCGGCAAGAGAATAGTAGGCTATCTGACCATCCTTGCGGAATTTGACCAAATTTGAAAGGCGCAGAGATTTGAGTTGATGCGATATGGCTGATTTCGTCATGTTGAGAAGCACGGCCAAGTCGCAGACGCACATTTCGCTCTGCTCTAAAGCCCAAAGGATTTGTACCCTTGTGCCGCCTGAAAACATCTTATATAAATTGGCGAGCTTATTAAATTCCTCTTTGGATGGCATATGCTCACGAACACCTGCGACAACATCAGTATGTATAACATCACAATCACATATTGGCTGTTTTTCCATTGGGTAACACCTCCATTATCTAGTTGAACAATCATTCAACTAATGCTAGTATATGAAATTCGAATGGATTTGTCAACAGGAATTTTATAGAAATTTTTATCAATACGCCTACCGTTTAATGTCACGTCATTGTGAAGAAATGTGAATAAAAATCCACTCACAGTCCTTATGTGAGGATACTCTGGACGATACTTGGATTATGATATTGGAATAGGAAGTGGGCAACCAAGCCAAGGTTGCCCACACTTTCGTAGTAGTCAAGATCAGCTTTGGTAATCCTACTTTATGTCATACTAAGGTATGTCATTTTTTTATTGTGATTGTACGGTTATTAATTTCAATAATACCTTCCTCTTTTAATTTCTTAAGCTCTCTAAATAGAGAAGGTCTTTGTACACCCAAATAATCTGCCAGTTGTCTTTTACTCATTGGAAGAAGAATTACCGAAGATTTCTGTATAATAGTTTGCTGTTTAAAATAATCCATAATATTTTCTCGAAGTGTTCTTTGAGTAAACATTGCTATCTTCTGATTTATTCCTTGCGAATTTTGTGAGATTGACTTTATATAATGCAATGTAAAATTGTAATCATGCAAAAACTCCAAAACAGCATTTATGTCAATATGGATAATTTGACAATCTGTAAGACAATAGATATTAAGAGGATAACTGTGGTTTTCACCAAATAATAAATTTGCTCCTATCACACTTCCCTGACTAAATTCAAACATCGTAGTTGCTGAGCCGTTAATTGATAAAGAATACGCAACCAAACTTCCTGACAATACATTATCTAATGTACGGCAAGTTTCATTTGCATTATGGACGGTTGTACCTTTCATATAGTGCTTTTGATAAATATGATTACCTGCTATTAGTTTTTCTAAATCAGATTCCTTTATAGCTGAGAATAATGAAATGTTTCGTAAAATGTCAATATTCATGAATTAAGCCCTCCATTTAAAAACATTATATCAAAAAGAAACATTGGTGTCTATTTGATAATAAGAAACTACTTTATAATTAGGTTATCACAAAAAGAATGGAGGATTCGTATGGATATTTTTACAGTGGCAATGTGGATAGGAACGATTATATTCCTTTTGATTTCCTTGAAAAAGGATAAAACAAAGACAGTGAAAGCCCTTAAAATGGCATTTGGTATGGGCAAGGGTATGTTGGGAAGCATATTATCAATTATTTTTTTAATCGGTTTAATTCTGACAATATTACCGCCAGAGTATATTGCCGAATTTGTAGGAAATCAATCCTTAGTCATAGCAACGGTGGGTTCGGCGGCATTTGGAACAATTACACTGATCCCTGCCTTTATTGCTTTTCCGCTTGTCGGTACGCTGGTTGACGCTGGGGTTAGTGTTGTTCCTTCCGTAGCATTTCTAACTACACTTACAATGGTAGGGGTCGTAACATTTCCACTTGAAAAGCGTGAATTTGGGCTTAAATTTACTGCTACTAGAAACGGATTAAGCTTTTTATTTGCCATAATTATCGCTATGGTAATGGGGGTGATTGTATGAAAATCTTAAAAAAAGCAAAAGATAATACTTTCTTGATAGTGGTTGTAGCTGCCTATATCCTGATGTTTATACTTAAACCAGATATGGGTGTTACATCAATTAAAAACAGTGCCTATTACATTAAAGAAATGCTTATGATAATGCCGGTGATATTTGTTCTTACCGCGCTTTTGGATACATGGATTGCAAAGGAAAAAATCACAAAATACTTAGGAAAAGAATCCAAAGTTAAAGGTATTATATTGT
Organism: Oscillospiraceae bacterium; assembly: GCA_022650485.1. Classification (GTDB taxonomy): domain Bacteria; phylum Bacillota; class Clostridia; order Oscillospirales; family Acutalibacteraceae; genus Caproicibacter. Next base: position 205,762 of record JALCPP010000002.1, read on the forward strand.
CGTTCGTTTTAGGTAGCATATCTGCGGGACCGATATATGCAGCATTTCCTATGTGTGTAATGCTCCACAAAAAGGGAGCTTCTGTACGAAATTTGGTTATAATTTTAAGCTCGTGGGCAGTAATAAAGGTTCCAATGCTGCTAAATGAAGCAAAATTTTTGGGAATAAAGTTTATGGCAATTCGCTGGGTATTAACTGTAATTGCAATAGTAGTATTTTCGTGGATTACTTCAAAAATCGTTAAAGACGAAGATATAGTACAGAAAGAAGAAAAAGCAAGTGGTCTTACATTAAACAGAGAATCTTGTATGGGCTGCACATTGTGTACTAAAAATTATCCTGAGATTTTTGGTATGCAAGGTAAAAAAGCATATATTAAATCTTTTGACTCTGAAATAGACAAAGAAAGGCTTAACCAAACAATATTGGCTTGTCCTGTTAGCGCCATTCGTTACAATGAATAAGTAGAAAATGTTGTAAAAACAACATACATTTCTTCGCATGTGTTGTATAATTTAACCACATAATTTAAAACTATAACAAAAAGGAGGTATACAAAATGATTGAGCAAGTCTATGAAATGTCAACTGAAGATGAAAAAGCGGTTGAAAGAGTAATTCAGGATGAAAATATTCATTATATTCATATGGTCTTTAATAAGGATGAAGGACTCCCAGAACATTTTTCGAACTCGAACGTTTATATGACAGTAGTAAGGGGGACTTTATCTATCGGGCTAAATGATCAAGAAGTTCACCAATATAATAAGGGGACTCTTTTGAAAATTCCTGTGAATACAAAGATGAATGTTAAGAATGTATTGGAAAACGTGCTAGAGTTGATTGTCGTAAAGGCCCCGGCACCTTTAAAATAGTGAAACAAAATTTATAATCATTGAAAGGAGAAACATAAAATGATAAAATATGTATGTATCCCATGTGGATATATCTATGACCCACAAATAGGTGATCCGGATAGTGGAATAGCCCCGGGAACTGCGTTTGAAGATATCCCTGATGATTGGCTTTGTCCAATTTGTTTTGTGGGTAAAGATCAGTTCGAACCAGTAAAGGAATAATACGAAGGAGGGAACGATTATGAGTATGTTTTGTTACCAATGCCAAGAGACTGCAAAAGGTACCGGTTGTGAGGTAAGAGGGGTATGTGGCAAAAATGAGGAAGTTGCAAAATTGCAAGACTTACTGATTTATGTTACAAAAGGGATTTCTGAAATAGTGGTAAAAGGCAAAGTGGATGTTAAATCCATAAGTGAAGTAAATCATCAAGTCCTAAAAAGCCTTTTTATTACTATTACAAACGCTAATTTTGATGATGGCGCAATCGAAAATCAAATCCATAAAATGATTGAATTTAGAAACGGGCTAAAAAAACAGCTTTCTGGTGTTAACCTTGGTGATGCGGCGGAGTTTGAAGTAATCGATAGAGCGTCTATGTTAGACAAAGCATCTAAAGTAGGTGTACTTTCAACGGAAAATGAAGATGTTCGTTCTCTTAGAGAAATGATTATCTATGGTTTGAAAGGTATGGCAGCGTATACACATCACGCCCTTAATATCGGAAAAGAAGATCTTGCTATCAATGCATTTATTTATGAAGCACTTGCTTCAACCCTTGACGATTCTTTGTCTGCAGATGATCTTGTGGCATTAACATTAAAGACAGGCGAGTTTGGCGTGAAAGCGATGGCGCTGCTAGACGAAGCCAATACCTCCAAATATGGAAATCCTGAAATTACCAGCGTTAATATTGGTGTAAGAAACAATCCTGGAATACTGATTTCAGGCCATGATCTCACTGATTTAGAGCAACTACTGGAACAAACCAAGGGTACTGGTATCGATGTTTATACACATAGTGAAATGCTTCCTGCACATTACTATCCTTTCTTTAAAAAGTATGATAATTTTGCGGGAAATTACGGCGGTTCATGGTGGCAGCAAGTGACCGAATTTGAAACCTTTAATGGCCCCATTTTATTTACTACAAACTGTATTGTACCTCCAAGAAGTGAGGAAATCAGACAAAGAATCTTTACTTCCGGTGCATCAGGCTATCCCGGATGCCCTCACATCACAGCTGATGAAAATGGCAAAAAAGATTTTTCTGAAATTATTGCGATGGCAAAGCAGTGTAAGCCTCCTGTAGAAATTGAATCAGGCAATATTGTTGGCGGTTTTGCTCACAACCAAGTTTTTGCCCTTGCAGACAAAGTAGTTGATGCAGTAAAATCAGGTGCAATTAAAAAGTTCTTCGTTATGGCAGGCTGTGATGGCAGAATGAAATCTCGTGGATATTACACTGAGTTTGCAGAAAAACTACCGAAGGATACGGTTATTCTCACAGCGGGATGTGCCAAGTACCGTTACAATAAACTTGGATTGGGAGATATCGGAGGCATTCCAAGAGTTCTTGATGCTGGTCAGTGTAATGATTCCTACTCGCTTGTAGTAATCGCATTGAAGCTGAAGGAAATATTTGGACTTGACGATGTTAACGATCTACCGATTGCATATAATATTGCTTGGTATGAGCAAAAGGCGGTAATTGTACTACTTGCGTTACTTTATTTAGGTGTGAAGAATATCCATCTTGGACCTACCTTACCAGGATTTTTATCTCCGAACGTTGCAAAGGTCCTTGTTGAAAAATTTGGCATTGCAGGTATCGGACAAGTTGAAGATGATATCAAGTTATTCATGGGCGAATAATTCGTTTTGATATTTTAAATAAAAGCAAAGATTCTGATTAACATTCGGAATCTTTGCTTTTTTATATTTAGAAATAAATTTGTCACCACCCATATGCAAGGATACCCTGGACGATATTGGGTATGTAGTCAAAGCAACCGATGCTACAAATTAACTTCATTTCTTGTTGGTATTGGGTATAGCTATTCCTTGCACTTTAGGGTATGCTTTGCTTGCAAAATCATAATGAATAGGAGGAATAGAAAATGGCAGAAACAAAAAATCTATGCGCACAAATCCCTATTGCACTGCACCAAAAGGTATGCACAAATAAGGAGCAAAGCGAACTTACTCTAAATCAATATGTAACCCAGCTTATTACCGAATACTACGAAATGAAGGAGATGAAACCTAATATGGCACAGACAAGAACACTGGCACTACAAATCAGCGAGGAACTATTCGCAAGAATCAAAAAGCACGTTGATGCTACACCGCACCTAACCCAAAAAGCATTCATCACCCAGCTTATCACCAAGGCTCTGGATGAGATTGAAGCACAAGAACAAATCAATGAATAACAGCTAACGGAGAGAGTGGTATAGTCACCCTCTCCATTTTTTATGGAGGTAACTACTATGAGCTTTTTTACAGATGAACTTATGAAATGTACAGAAGGATTTGAGGGTAGAAAATGCATCGGCAACGCCATGTATATTCCCTTGGGTGAAAACAATCGCTTGAAGCTGTTCTTCACCACCCTTGGATATGCAGATCACTATGAGGGTATCAGCATCAGTGCCGTGGACAAGAACAATGGTGTCATTGATAAAAACACCATTAAATTTGCAGATGTTTGGGGTAAAAAGCAAGTGAATAACCCCAACTTCCGAGAGGGCATTACCCCATATATTTGGAAGGACGGCAATCAGGTCCAGTGGTATGTGTATAAGCCTACACCAAGAGATATGGAACTGCTCTCCGAGCAGATTAGCGACTATGCCGAGCTTTTTATGGAGCAGAGCTATGAGCTGACAGAAACAAATGCCCCTCGGATGGGAATGTCTATGTAAATCCTATATACAGCATTTTCGTTAATATTGGGTATAGCTATCCGCTACATCTTGTGGTACTGTGTTGTGCTTGAGGGAGGTGATGAAAATGCAGAAAAGAAAAATATTAAGTGACCTGTACAATGGTAAACTAAACCCCATCGCACAGGAAGTCGTACATGGTAGCGACTATCAAAAGGCGATGGAACAAGCAAACGAACTGGAGGAAAAACTAAAAGCGATGCTAAATCAAGAGCAAACGGCACTGCTTGAGGAATTTATCTCGGCACATTTACAACTGAGCTGTGTAGGCAGCGAGGAACGCTTTACCTACGGCTTCCGCTTGGGAGCAAGAATGATACTGGAAATATTCGAAAAGGATGACGAGCAGTTAAAACCGTTAATCGGTTAGCTGTTCGTCATTTTTTATGTAAAACCAAAGGGTGTATCGTGAAAACGGTATGCCCTTATTCTTTTACGATTGGAGGTGGTCGTTTTTGTTTATATGGGATTTTATCCTTGGCGATGTTATGGATCAGATTATTGACTGGCTTTATGGACAGATAGTCGGTTTTCTTGGAAACTTCTTTTCCCAAATGGGCAACATGGGCGTGGAGCTGTTTGAAATGACTTGGGTGCAAAGTATTGTATTGTTTTTCTCTTATCTGGCTTGGGCACTGTATGTAGTCGGTCTTGTGGTTTCCTGCTTTGAAACAGGGATCGAATACCAAAACGGCAAAGGCAGCGTTAAAGATTCAATGCTTAATGCTCTAAAAGGATTTATGGCAGTGTCACTTTTTACCGTTGTTCCCATTAGACTGTTTGAATTGTCCGTTAATCTGCAAAGCAGTTTGACCACAGGCATCACCGGTTACGGGCAGAGCTTTGGTGAAGTGGCAAACGAGATTATATCAGGACTGTCTACCATAGATGGCATTGAAAGTGCAATGGGTACTGGTATCTTCGGAGGACTCAGTGCCATAACAAGCCCAATTCTTATGTTGTTTATTATCATCATGATGGGCTATGCCGTTATTAAAGTGTTCTTTGCAAACCTCAAACGAGGCGGTATTCTGCTCATACAAATAGCAGTTGGCAGCCTATATATGTTCTCTGTTCCAAGAGGATATTACGATGGCTTTATTCAGTGGTGCAAGCAGATTGTTGGACTATGCCTGACCACATTTTTACAAGCGACCATTCTAACTGCAGGCTTAATGGTGCTAAAAGATCATTGTTTACTTGGACTTGGCCTGATGCTTGCCGCAGGCGAAGTGCCGAGAATCGCCGGTGCCTTTGGACTGGATACCAGTACCAAAGCCAATATGATGAGTGCCGTGTACACTGCACAGGCAGCAGTGAATACCACAAGAACAGTGGTGCAGGCAGTAGCACCGAAATAAGATACAGAAAGGAAAATGCTAATGAAACGAATTTATGTAGCATCCCCTTATGCTGGGGATATTGAAAAAAATACGAAGTTTGCAAAGAAAGCGTGCCGTCATGTTATGAATGAAGGGCACGCTTTTTTTTGCCCACATTTGTTGTACCCCAATATTTTGAAAGAAAGTTGCCCTGCCGAAAGACAGCTTGGACTGGATATGGGGCTTGCCATGCTTGACTCTTGCGATGAGCTATGGTGCTATGGGGATCATATCTCCCAGGGCATGATGGCTGAAATTGAACAGGCTCTAAAGCTTAAAATTCCAACCCGCAGAGTGATGGAAACTGAACAAGGCTTTCATATTGGCGAGGTAAGAAACCAAGCTCCTCAAATGGAAATGAGTTCGTTATGATCATGACCATGGGGAGTCTTTTTGATGGGATTGGCGGCTTCCCGCTGGCAGCAGTCCACAGCGGTATTGTTCCTGTGTGGGCAAGTGAAATTGAAGCCTTTCCCATTGAGGTAACAAAAATCAGGTTCCCCGATATGCTCCATGTTGGGGATATTACAAAACTAAATGGAGCCACACTCCCCCCTGTAGACATCATTTGTGGTGGCTCGCCTTGCCAGGATTTATCTGTTGCAGGCAAGAGAGCCGGACTTGAGGGGGAACGCTCTGGACTGTTTATGGAGCAAATTCGTATAGCAAAGGAGATGAGAAAAGCTGATGAGCAAAGAGGTATGCCAGCTCACCTTGTTCGACCTCGATACCTCGTTTGGGAGAATGTGCCCGGAGCCTTCTCCAGTGCCGAAGGTGAAGATTTTAGGGCGGTCCTCGAAGAAATTATCCGAATTAAGCACAGCGCCTGTGATGTGCCTAGACCTGACACCGGGAAATGGCAATCTGCTGGGGTTGCCGTTTTGGGAAACGAATTCAGTTTGGCTTGGCGAGTGCTGGACGCTCAATTCTGGGGAGTCGCCCAAAGACGCCGTCGTATCTTCCTTGTCGCAGATTTTGGAGGACGCACCGCACCCCAAATACTATTTAAGCAAGACTGCCTGTTTGGGAATCCTCCGGAGAGCCAAAGCGAGGGATAAGGAACTACCAGTGCAGCTGAAAACAGCACTTGAAATACAGGCAGGACTAACTCCGACAATGCAAACAGAAATGGATAGTGAGCTGAAGTCCTATCACATCAATCAGCGTAATGAGGGAATTGACCTTAATAATGTTTCGGGAGCATTGATGGCAACACAAAATATGCAGATGCAGACCTTTGTCAAGGAACCATTAAGTCAGAAAGAAAAAATTGGATTTGATGGCTATGCCGGAGATGTAACAGGAAGTGTTTCTGCTACCCTTGGCACGAACTGCGGTAACAGCACAGGCAGAAACGGTGTCATTGAACCTACCATCTGCCTCAATGACCAAGGCGGAGAACGAATGGATATCACTGAGGATATTACTGCAACCCTCCGTGCAGGAATGGGTGGAAACCTACCAATTGTGATGGGTAGTCAGCAAGGAGGTGCGGAAATCTGTCAAAACCTTTGTCCAACCATTACCTCTGCTGCAGGAACCAGTGGAAACAACCAGCCAGTGTTGTTTGACAATCACGGAAAAGACTGTCGTTACAACGGCCCATTAAAGGTTGCACCAACAGTAGCATCGGTTTATGGTACCGGGGGTAATAACATTCCACTTCTGACTCAGCCCCTTGCCTTTAGTCTTGACAGCAAAGATAGTAATTCTATGAAATCTGCCAATCCCTATTCGGGCTGCAGAGAAACGGACAAATCCAGAACGCTTGATACCACCAACCCAGATCCAAGTAAAAACCAAGGTGGTGTTGCCATTTTACAACCCCAGGAAAGTTACTGCATTGCTGCCAACACCATTGACCGCCAGCCTCAAAACGGTGGTAATGGGCAAGGTGTGCAAATGGATGTAAGCTATACCCTTACCACCTCCGACATCCATGCAATCTATAAGCCCGAACCATATCAAGATGTAGTGGGTGCTTTATGCCATAGGGACTACAAGGGAGTGAACACCATTTATGTGAACCAAGACAAATGTGTGGTCGAAAGAACCTATCAAGATGTGGTCGGTGCATTATGCAGCGGTGATGAAAAAGGTATTGGTAATCAGTATGTGGAGCAAGGCAAATGCATTATTGATGACGGTCCGTCTGTCTTTGGCGGAACAGGCTATGCCGATTTTGATGAGGGCATCAGCACCCTTAGAGCCAGTGGTGGAACCAATGGCGGTGGCAGTGAAAACCTTGCAGTCAAGAGAAATCTTGTCCGCAGGCTGACACCGCTTGAATGTGAACGTCTCCAAGGCTTCCCAGACGGTTGGACAAACATAGAAAAGGCTGCCGATTCACCAAGATACAAGGCACTCGGCAACAGCGTAGCAATTCCGTGCGTGAACTTCGTCATGCGTGGAATTGCTTATTTTTTGCAAAAACAAAAACAAGAACAGGAGGAAAAATAATTGGAATATCTATACCCTGATAATCTGAAAGCAAAGGCAACTCTGTGGTTGTGGGAACTACGTGATATTGGCATCATCGCCATTGGTTTACTCATTTCTGTCTTTGCGCTCTCGCAGACAGGCTTGCTCCTGCCGGTAGTAATCACAGCAGTCTATGCCTTTTTATCCATCCGATTTGAGGATGTAAGCATCCTTGATTTTATCAAATACGCTGTGGCTTTCTTCTTTCTAAAGTCACAGCAATACGAATGGAGGTCAATAGATGAGTAAAAAAGAGAAAGGCTCTGTATCCACACAGAGCCTGATGAGCATTGAAAGCATCACCGATTACAGCCTTAAAACTCCACATGGTGAGCTTGTGTATTTTATCATTCACCCCACCAACATCTCTGTTTTGTCGGAGAGTAGCGTCAGCAGCCGAATCTACGCCCTAATGACGGTGCTGAAAGGCATTGTAGAAATTGAGATGCTCTGTCTTAATTCCAAAGAAAACTTCGATGATAACAAGACATTTTTGCAAAGTAGAATAGAGGAAGAACCAAATCCCATTATCCGAAAATTACTCCAAAAGGATAGTCAAAATCTTGATAGAATGCAAGTGCAGATGGCAACGGCAAGAGAGTTTTTAATCATCATTCGCCTTAGAAACGAAAAAGAAAGCGATGTGTTTTCCTACCTATCACGCATTGAAAAAAGCCTTAAGGATCAAGGATTCACCTCAAGGAGAGCTGACAATGCTGATATTAAAAGAATTCTTGCTGTCTATTTTGAGCAAAATGTGACGTCAGATAGGTATGAGGATTATGATGGAGAGCGTTGGGTGGTGCTTGGTGAACGGTAGCTGTTGTAATTGAAAAGCTCCTGTCAAAGTAGTATAATAAATATACTAAATTACTTAGCAAATTAATGTAATCATGAAAGGAGAATATATATGTCAAATTGGACAGCTACACATCCTTATAAAGATAAGGATTGGAATCAAACTTGTGATTATTGTGGATGCGTATTTCGTATGGAAAATCAATTACAAGATGGTCACAATGAATCGGAAGAATACTATTGCCCTGAATGTGGAAAAGAATTTAAAATCAGAGCTTGCATTACTCCACAAGTAACTTTGATTTCAAAAAGAACTGACGGAAAGACTGATAGTTATAATAACAATTAGAATATGCATTAACATATTATCCCGCATAACCTAAAGCAACTTCATTCGTGAGGTTGCTTTTTTTATATCTTAAAACAGAGAAAGGAATGATGAAACTAGTGAAAAAGGTAAAAGATGAGTCTGCCATGGATACCAGGATTAAAACCTACTTGGATATGATTGCCCCGGCGGTGGTGAAATTTAATACGGACCACTACATTTGCGGAAACACCTTCCGTTGTGTTTATGCCCTGCGTGAATACCCAACGGCAACCTCTGAACAGGCAATCCTACGCCACCTTGGAGAAAAAGACGGCGTGACTCTACGCATCTATACGAGGCAAGTGACAGCAGCTGAGGAAAAGCGAATCATTCATAATGCAACGAATAAGAACCGTATGAAAAGCAGCAACACCAACGATTTGCAGCAGACTGTTACAGCCGAGAGCAACTTGCAGGATGTGGTGACATTGGTGTCCACCATGCACCGAAACCGAGAGCCTCTCATCCATTGTGCTGTGTATATTGAGCTGACCGCCAATGATTACGACAGCTTAAAGCTGTTGCAGACCGACGTGTTGACCGAGCTTGTGCGTTCAAAACTCAATGTGGATAGACTGTTGCTTCGTCAGCAGCAAGGCTTTTTATGTGTCGGCCCATCGGGGCGAAATGTGTTTGGCAATCAATATGAAAGGGTACTTCCGGCAAGCTCGGTTGCCAACCTGTACCCCTTCAATTATAGCGGCAAGACCGATAGCCAAGGCTTTTATCTTGGTCGAGATAAGTTTGGCTCGAATATTCTTGTGGATTTTGATAAGAGAGATGATGATAAAACCAACCCCTGCATCCTTATCCTCGGCAACTCCGGGCAAGGTAAAAGCTATCTCTTAAAGCTTATTTTGTGTAACATCTTAGAAAGCGGTAAGAGTGTAATCTGCCTTGATCCGGAACATGAATTTGCAGAGCTTGCCGAGAATTTGGGTGGATGCTTCATTGACCTTATGAGTGGTCAGTATATGATTAATCCACTCGAACCAAAGTCTTGGGATGACGGCAGCTCGGTGCATGACAAGGAAGCACCTATGACTTTTAGGCAGGCAACCAAGCTGAGTCAGCACATTTCATTCCTAAAAGACTTCTTCCGTTGTTACAAGGACTTCACTGACAAGCACATTGATGTTATCGAAATCATGCTCTCCAAGCTCTACACAAAATGGAACATCAGTGACCACACCGATTTTACAAGCCTTGAACCCAAGCAGTACCCAATCCTGTCTGACCTTTACACGCTCATTGAAGAAGAATACCAAGGATACGATACTGCAAAGCATCAGCTATATACCGCCGAGCTGTTGCAGGAAATCCTCTTAGGACTGCATTCTATGTGCAAGGGAGCAGAAAGCAAATTCTTTAACGGCCACACCAATATTACCTCTGACCGTTTTATCGTATTTGGGGTAAAGGGTCTGTTACAGGCAAGTAAGAATGTGAAAAATGCTCTGCTGTTCAATGTGTTATCCTTTATGAGCGACAAGCTCTTGACCGAGGGCAACACCGCCGCTGCCATTGACGAGCTGTACTTGTTCCTCACCAACCTTACCGCAATTGAATATATCCGCAACTTTATGAAGCGTGTGCGAAAGAAAGAGTCCTCCGTAATTCTAAGTAGTCAGAACTTGGAGGACTTTAATATTGAAGGTATCCGAGAGATGACAAAGCCATTGTTCTCTATCCCAACTCACCAATTTCTGTTTAATACCGGTGCGGTTGATGCCAAATTTTATATGGACACCTTACAGCTTGAAGAAAGTGAATACAAGCTCATCCGGTTTCCACAGCGTGGCGTGTGCCTCTATAAATGCGGCAATGAGCGATATAACCTTGCCGTTCATGCGCCAGCGTACAAGGAGAAGCTGTTCGGAAAGGCCGGTGGGCGATGATGAAATTACAAACTGAATATGAGCAAATTTTGACGGTCATTCTTGAAGATTTGCGTGTGTGCCTGCAGTACACCCCAAATCGAGAGAATGACCTATTGTGTTTTATGGAGTAATATCTCAAGGCGGCAAAGGAGCTTCGTCCAGCTATTTTGCAAAATCTTCGAGCCTGTATGGATGGCGGAGTGTATCCAAATCCCTATGCGATGTACCAGCATTATGGAGAACGAGAAATCAATCTTTTAGAACAGCTCCTGCGTGGTTATCTTCAAGATATGCAAGGTTGTGCCGACAAGGAGCTTGTGCTGATAAACCTCATTGCTGCCATCAATGACCTGCAGGACAAATGCTGTGGTCAGCTGATAGATAGCTGGCGAAAGGACCATCTGACACAGTTTCTTGCTTTAGCCGCGAAGGAACAGCATCTGTCCTTTGCTATTTCCTTGATTGACAGTGAAAACAGGTGGTGAGGTGGTGATGAAATTTGGATTTAAGAGAACAAAACTTTGGTATTGAAATTGAAATGACAGGCATTACCCGAAACCGTGCTGCCCAAGTGGTAGCGGACTATTTTGGCACTTACTCTCACTATGACGGCGGTGGCTATGATGCCTATCATGTAATGGACAATCAAAACCGCAAGTGGAAAATCATGAGCGATGCCAGCATTATGTGTCAGAGGAAAATTGATAACCGAAAGGTTGTTGCAGGGCGAGAATACAGTGTGGAGCTTGTCAGCCCAATCTGTACCTACAATGATATTGAAAAAATACAGGAAATTGTGCGCGCCTTGCGAGGTGCAGGAGCCTTTGCCAATGCAAGTGTAGGCATCCATATTCACATCAATGCTGCCCCATTTGAAGCCAAGCAACTCCGCAATCTTGTCAATATCGTGGCAGCGAAAGAGGATATGATTTATAGGGCGTTACAGGTGGAATCCCGCAGAGAACAGCGGTACTGCCGAAAGATTGATACCAGTTTTTTGGAGCGACTGAACCGTGAAAAGCCAACCACCCGTGAACACCTCAAGAATATATGGTATAACGGTGATGATGGCAGCTACCAACACTATCACGACAGCCGATACCACTGCCTCAACCTACACAGTGTATTTCAGAAAGGTACCATTGAGTTTCGAGCCTTCAACTCAGGAGATACCGGAAGTAAAGGCTCAATCCACGCAGGAAAAATCAAAGCATACATTCAGTTCTGTATGGCAATCACAGCACAGGCATATAATCAAAAGTACGCCAGTCCAACCAAGACCGTATCAGAGAATGAGAAATATACTTTTCGTGTTTGGCTCCTTCGCCTTGGCATGATTGGTGATGAGTTTAAAACCGCACGAACTCATTTGCTAAATCACTTGGATGGAAACATTGCGTGGAAAGACCCTGCGCAAGCTATTGCACAAAGAGAACGGTTGCGAAAAAAACAGGAAGAAGAATTAGATCACGAGCAGCGAGAAAATATATCAAAGGACGTGGAGCAGGAGCAATCCCAAGAGGATGGCCCTGTTTTTTCTATGTCTATGACTATGTAGGAGGTGCAATTTGAAGAAAGAAAAAATCTATATCGCCTATGGCAGTAACTTGAATCTGCCGCAGATGGCACGGCGATGCCCTACGGCAAAGGTGCTTGGCAAGTCTGAGCTTAAAGATTATGAGCTATTGTTTCGTGGCTCAAAGACAGGATCCTATGCTACAGTAGAACCCTGTGAGGGTAAAAATGTGCCTGTTCTTTTATGGAGTGTAGGCAAAAATGACGAGTTCGCACTGGATCGGTACGAGGGCTATCCAACATTTTACGAGAAAGAGAATATGCCCATTGAGCTAGATGGCAAGACAGTGGATGCCTTTGTGTATGTGATGACCCAGGGACATCAGCTAGGAATGCCATCCCAGCGATATGTGGATACCATTGCCGAGGGCTATCAAAGTGCAGGCTTTGACTTCTCCATTTTAGAGGATGCAATCAATGAAACTGCACAGCGTATGGCGGAGGAACCCGAGCCGGAGCAACAAAATCTGTCTGGCTTTGGCGATATGAAATGGTGGTAATTTTCTTATCGTAAAAATCATTACTATTGACGATATATCGGAAGTCCGATATAATAGTAGTGGTGATGAAAATGACAATAAACGAATTATTAAAAGAAAAAGGAATGTCCAGATACAGCCTGTCTAAAGCAAGCGGTATTCCTTGGGCAACTCTCTCAGATATTTGTTCTGGCAAAACAAGCCTAACACGCTGCAACGCACAGACCCTTCAAAAGCTGTCCAATGCATTTGATATGACCATTGAAGAAGTGTTGGCACTCACAACAGAGCCATTGGAACAGCATGAGAATGGAAAACCTTGTGATCGCTCCTACTTGGAAACTAATCTTTCAACCCATCTTCAAAAAGCAATCAATGACTATGTACAGGGAGAAAAAGATAAGGTCTCCTATATGGATTGTCTGTGGGGTGAACTGTATGGCTCTATTAATTCAGACCTATGGGCAGGTGTTATTTCAGAGGAACAAGCGAACTATCTGAGGGCAAAATACCTCTACGGAGAAGAACAGGAGTTAGAAAATGATTGATTTTACAAACTGTCCTGTGAATAAATTTAAAGGCTACGGCGGTGCCAATGGAAACAAAATCAACATTATGTATGAAGGTCAAAGCTATATGTTGAAATTTCCACCGGTGCCAAACAAAAGCAAGGTGATGAGCTACACCAACAGTTGTATCAGTGAATACCTTGCCTGTCATATTATTGAAAGTCTTGAATTTGATGTGCAGGAAACCGTACTTGGAACCTATATCGATAAGCGAGGAAAAGAAAAAGTTGTAGTAGCCTGCAAGGATTTTACCGCAGACGGCAAAAGGCTTATGGAGTTTGCTCACCTCAAAAACACTTGTGTGGATAGTGAACAGAGCGGATATGGCACAGAGCTTTCCTCTATCATAAAAGCCATTGATGAACAATCCCTTGTTGAACCGCAAAAGCTAAAGGACTTCTTTTGGGATATGTTTATCGCAGATGCCTTCCTTGGTAATTTCGATAGGCATAATGGAAACTGGGGTATCCTCGTTGATGAGCAAAAACAATGTGCAGACATTGCACCCGTTTATGACTGTGGTTCATGTCTATATCCCCAAATGGATGAAGCAGGAATGCAAGCGATACTGAATGATGAAAAGGAAATCAATCAGCGTGTTTATGTCTTTCCTACCTCTGCTATTTTAGAAAATGGCAAAAAGATATCCTACTTTGATATCATTTCCTCACTGAAAAATGAGGACTGTAATCGAGCATTAAAACGGATTGCAGAACGAATTGATATGGAGCAGCTCAATAAACTGGTAGCGGAAACACCATTTATAACCGAGTTGCAAAAGGATTTTTACAAGGTAATGCTACTGGAGAGAAAAGAAAAAATTCTTGACTACAGCATGGAGCTGCTCTTAAAACAGGAGCTTTCCCTGAGAGAACAGCAAGGCTCATCAGGACAAACTCACGAGTTAACAATGTAAATTATTTTATGAAATCACTCACTTTGCCAGTGGGTGATTTTTTATTGGAGGTGATTAATTGGCAGAACCAATATCTACAACGCTCCTTGTAGCAAAGGCAGCGGCCACCGCTCTGAGCGATGAGCGAATGCGTAAAGGCATCGCTTGGACAATCGCCCTAATCCTGTCACCTATCATTTTGATAATTGTTTTAATCTGCGGACTTCTCTCAGGAACCGCCGATCATAACAACACGGCAGTTGGTTTGTGCTTTGAAGGTGGAGTAATTTCGGGCAATATCCCAGAGGGCTATCGGGGATATATTGAGGATATGCGTGGTAGCTTTTCTCTTTTAGATGGGACCATTGCATCTATAAACAATGAAATGGAAGATGGAGATAGCCTCGACTCAGTAAGGGTTAAGGCTATTTTTTATTCTCTGTACTTCGGCGCAGAAAGTCCATCTCGGGTGGAACACAGACGATTTGCCGACTGTTTCGTCACCTATGAGCAGCGCACAAAGGCAGTCACTACCACTGATGCACAGGGCAATGAAACCACAGAAGCAGAAACCTATATCGTGGCAGTTCCTATTAAGGAACTGCCCGTGGTATACACAAATATATCAAAGACGATGGGAATTACCGTTACACATGAAAACCAGATCAACGCCACAGAGATTTATTACCGTGTTTTATATGGCAGTCCAGCACCAACATATGGCTCTGAATTTGATGAGTGGTCAGGTGGACTTCCTCTGACGGATGCACCGTTTATTGGGGCGGACGGTTTCTGCTCGCCGTTAGGCGAGAGTTGGCGCAGCATGGTCACTTCGGAATTTGGGTATCGCAAAGACCCCTTTACCGGGCAGACCAAAGGGCACAGTGGACTTGACCTAGGTGCACCAAAAGGTACACCTATTCGCTCGGCACTTGATGGAACAGTCTATGTGGTCCGCCACTCAACTACAGGCTATGGCTACCATGTGATGGTGGATCATGGCGGTGGATTTGTAACGCTGTATGCCCACTGCTCCAAAATTTTAGTGCATGAAGGGCAGCAGGTTAAAGCCGGAGATGTCATTGCAGAGGTTGGAACAACAGGTAGAAGTACAGGAAACCATCTCCACTTTGAAATCCGTATTAATGGAGAAAAGCAAAATCCACGAAGCTATTTACCGTAAGGAAAGGATGAGATTATGAAAGCAAATATGATTAAAGTATTGAAAATTGAGGTTGGAGAAGCGCCTCAGGTCAAGGAAATTCCAAATGAGCTTGACTCCTTACAGGAGGAGGTTGGTGGCTTGATTGAATGCGTTTATCTTGATGACGGCTGTCTTGCCATTGTCAATGAAGAAGGAAAACTAAACGGAATGGAACCAAATAGACGATTGGGCACAGATATTATCTGCGGACCTTTTTTTATTTGTGGCGATACCCCAGAGGGTGACTTTGCATCCTTAAGCGAGTCAGAAATCCAAAGGTACAGCCAACACTTTGCAGATGTTCCTGAATTTACAGGTAAAGAACCGGAACTGGAAGCCCGAATGACATTCATCGGGTTTGATTATTATGGAGGGAGATAAGATGAAAAAAGAAAGCATTTCCGTACAGATGGAATCTGAAAAACTCCGTGCCACAAGAAAGTATATGGAGAAAAAGGATGCTTCCTTGGAACAGGAGCTTGCCGATGCACTCACCAAACTCTATGAGAAATATGTACCGGCGCCTGTCCGTGAGTACATTGATGAAGCTGCCGAGGATAGCAAATCTAAGGAAAAGCCCAAGAAACCAAAAGTAGCAGACCAGTCGAGCAGAGAAAGCACCGTCTAACAAAAAGGCATACTCCCTCGTGTTGCCCCCTGTTCGCCCCTGTGTGCGACTTTACTGCCATAGGTAGGATAGTAACACCCATCGGCAGATATGAGGGCAATTTGAGGGAGCTTTGCCAAGCACCGAAAAACTGCAGAGCATAGGTAGAAAAGGCGGATTTATAGACGATTGAGGGGTGAACCCACCGTTCGATTTCTGTGCGGGATAAAGAGAGGTGGTCGCAAGCGACCGTCTCTCGGTCACAAAGCTCGGCAGTGCCGAGCTTTTCTCGCATTTCAGTTAGGTGGTCGAAAAACAGATTTTGTGATGCTTAGGTGGTCAGCAATCAATGAAAAGACCGTTATTACGGCATTTACAAGGTGGTCAGAGAGGTGGTTTCGATGATAAGGAGCGATATTTTGAAAGAATTACAAAACAAGAATAAGAAAAGAACAGCGGTTTGGCTGTATCCTGAAACCTTCGAAAAAATGGATCATTTATTGCAGGAGGATAATTGCAATAACCGCAGTGAGTTCATTGAAAAGGCGTTGGCTTTTTACATGGGATATTTGGTTAGTAATCAAACAACAGATTATCTTTCTAAAATTCTATTGGGAGCAATTCAAGGTACACTTAGGGAAACGGAAAATCGTCAATCAGCAAATCTCTTTCGTTTGTCGGTAGAGATGAGTATGATGATGAATATTCTTGCAGCAGGACTTGAAATCAGTGATGAGGATTTAAGAAAACTTCGTGGTAGATGTGTTGCCGAAGTAAAAAGAAATAAAGGCAGAATTAATATAGAGGATGCGGTAAAGTATCAAATGGGTACTGGGGAATAAGAAAAAAGGGGGATTTTTATGCCAAGGATAATTCTTAAATGTCCTTATCTAAAAGGCGGTAATAATACAGCACATATATCCAATCTTGTAAAATACATTGCAACAAGAAGTGGTGTGAAAAAGTTTAGTGCTGAAAATAAAAATCTCCCTTCTACAAAAAAGCAAGCAGAGCTTATCAAAAATATCTTGAAGGAGTTTCCTAATAGTAAAAACTTATTTGAGTATGAAGATTATATTCAAAACAAAACAATTGAAAATGCATCAGACTTTATTTCCATAACATTAGAACACAACCTTGATGTAACAGCGAAGAAAGAAAATTACGTGGATTACATTGCAAATCGTCCAAGGGTAGAAAAGTTATCTTCTCATGGTTTATTTACAAGCGGAACAGAAAAAATAGTTCTCTCAAAGGTTGCAGAAGAAGTTTCTAATCATGAGGGGAATGTTTGGACACCAATTATCTCATTAAGGCGAGAGGATGCTGTAAGCACAGGATTTGATAACGTAGAAAAGTGGAAAGACTTTCTTGAATCCTACGTACCAACCATTGCCGAAAATTTAAAAATACCGATAGAACACTTTAAATGGTATGCAGCTTTTCATAATGAGAGTCACCACCCACATATTCACATGATTTGTTACTCCACAGATATTCGCAGAGGATATCTCACCAAGGATGGTATCAAAAATATAAAGTCTGGATTGGTATCAAATATTTTTAAAAATGAGATGAAAGAAATCTATGCTGAACAAAGTTACAGAAGAGATGATTTAAAAGCAGAAAGCAAGAAAATATTGTTGCAGATAATTACAGAAATGAAAAACGGCAATGTTCAAAATCCAAAGTTGGAGTTGCTACTCCTTGACCTTACTGAAAAGCTTAAGCATACCAAAGGCAAGCGAGTCTACGGCTACTTATCCCCAAAACTAAAAAATATCGTGGACAGTATTGTAGATGAACTGGCAAAAGAAAAAACAGTTTCAGATGCATATAGCTTGTGGTATGAAATGAGAACTGAGGTGCTTAAAAGTTATTCCGATAAGCTTACTGACCCTATACCGCTTTCTAAGCAAAAGGAATTTAAGTCAATCAAGAATTTTATTATCTCTGAGGCAGATAAACTCTCTGAAAATCAAATTAGCTTATCAGAACTTGAAGAAATTGAAGCTGATGGAGAAGAATATGAAATTACTTTAACTGAATATTTCGTAGATAAAGATTCTGAAGAACCAAATGAAATATCTGATTTTATAATGGATGAAATAGAAGATGACAGTAAAGAAGACCATTTCACACCGAATGTAAAATGGTCAGAAGATTATAAAAAGGCTCGAAAATTTTTGTTCGGTACAGAAAATGAAGAACCCGACTTTGAACAAGCAATGGAGCTTTTGAAATTAGAATCAGAAAAAAGCAATGTGCTTGCTGTTTTTGATATAGGACGAATGTATGCAGACGGTCTTGGTGTGGAAATAAATACAGAACAGTCACAGGACTACTATGCAAAGGCTCTTGAAGGTTTTCAATTTGTTGAGAATAAAAAACCATGGAAATACACCCAGTACCGCATTGGCAAAATGTTTGCACAAGGGCTTGGCACAGAACAAAATTATGAAAACGCTGCGGATTGGTTTTCAAAATCATCTGCGGAGAAATATAAGTTTGCAGAGTATTCCCTTGGTGGTCTTTATTATCGTGGACAAGGTGTAGAGCAAAACTTTGAAAATGCCTTTGAACTTTATCTGCGGTCTGCAAAGCAAGGCTTTCCTTATGCGGATTTTGAAGTTGCAAAAATGTTTCGTGATGGTACAGGCACAGAAAAAGATGATAAGAAAAGCAATATCTATTTCAAGAAAGCATTTATAGGCTTTGAAAATTTAGAAAAACAAAGCAGAGATGATAAACTGCAATACCGTCTTGGTTGGATGCTACAGAATGGAATTGGAACAGAAAAGGATATTATGAGAGCAAAAGAGTATTTCCAAAAGTCCGCAAAGCTTGGGAATACATTTGCCTGCTATTCCCATGCAAAAATTATTCTTGCAGAAGACAATCCTACTGATGAAGAGATAAAATCAGCAATCGAGTATTTAAAAACTGCATCTGAAAGTGGTAATCCATTTGCACAGTATGCTCTTGCTAAACTTTATTACGAGGGAAAATATATAGGGCAGGATATATCAAAAGCGGTTGAACTGTTTACATATTCAGCCGAACAGGATAATGAGTGGTCAGCTTACCGACTTGGAAAAATATATTTGACAGAAGAAAACTTTAAAGATATTACTTCTGCCACTCGATGGCTTAAACAATCCGCAGAAAAAGGCAATCAATTTGCTCAGTATGTTCTAGGGAAACTATATCTCAAAGGTGAAGAAATTCCGAAAGATGTTGAAAAGGCATTGCAGTATCTTACTTCATCAGCGGAACAAGGCAACCAGTTTTCACAGTACATTCTTGGCAAAATGTATTTAATCGGTCAAGGTGTGGCAAAGGATAAAGAAACTGCTGTAAAATGGTTTACTCTATCGGCAGAACAAGGTAATGAGTATGCAAAGTTTTTTCTTGAAAATATGGATAAGTGGCATGAGCCATCAGTAAGTTTTGCAGTTTCAAGGTTATTGCATCATATGAGCCGAATTTTCGAGGATAACATACCAAAGCATAAGTCACCTATCGGTCTTACGGTAGACAGTAAGTTGCTACGCAAGTTAAAGCAAAAGAAAATGGCTCAAGGCCATAAGCAAGATGACCATGAGCAAAATATGAGTTTGTAATATGCAGTCTTTCGAAACGGAAAGACTGTTATTTTTTTATCCTAAAACAATATGGAAAGGATTTTTATTATGAAGAACAACCAGAAAAATACTCATTCCAGTTCCAATTTACTTAAAAAACAAAATCAAAAACCAAACATGAAAGGCTATCCCGTTAAAAGGATAGCCTTTCATCGTAAAGTTAGTAAAAAAGCATAAGGAGGGATTGTATGGGTAAGTATATTCATTTTACTGAGGAAGAAAAAAGGCAAGCAAATAACGTTGACCTTGAACATTTCCTATGTAAACAAGGTGAAACCTTGCTACCATCAGGCAGAGAAAAACGCTTAAAGAGTGATCACAGCATTACTGTTCGAGGCAATGAATGGTACGATCATGCAACGGAAAAAGGTGGTCTTGCTATTGATTTTGTTCAAAACTTTTACGGTTTATCTTTTCCCGATGCGGTGACAATGCTCCTTGGTGGTGAAATGGGAAAAGTCTATCATTGTGTCGAAAAGAAAGAAGAAATTAAAAAGCCATTCGTACTTCCGCCACAGAATAAAGATATGCGGAGAACCTTTGCCTACTTGATTAAGCACAGATGTATTGAAAAAGATGTAGTAAGTTTTTTTGCTAAAGAAAAGTTATTGTATGAAAGCTGTGAAAAGTCTAATAATGGAGCAAAAGAATATCACAATGCAATTTTTGTTGGGCTAGATGAAAATTGTGTGGCTCGTCATGCTCATAAGCGTGGCATCTATACTAATGGTAAAGGCTACAAAGGGAATATTGACAGCAGTAATCCTTGTTACAGTTTCCACTTCTGTGGAACAAGTGACCGACTCTATGTGTTTGAGGCGCCTATTGATATGCTGTCATTTATCAGCCTACATAAAGACAGTGATTGGAAACAGCACAGCTATGTTTCCCTCTGTGGACTTTCGGAACAGGCAATGCTCAAACAGTTGGAGATTAACCCTCAAATTAAAAAAGTAGTCTTGTGTTTAGATAATGATAAAGCTGGAATTAATGCGTGTGAAAAGTTTAAAAAACTGTTATATGAACAAGGTATAGTTGTTTCTCGTGTATCCCCTGTGCTTAAAGATTTTAATGAGGATTTGCAGGAAAACGCAAAGGAGCAGACTCAAAGCTTTGAAATTAACATGGCATAAAAATAATACTCCCGAGAGATCTTCTCTTGGGAGTATACAAAATCTTTATTCGCTTACGATTTCAAGTGTATTGCTAATAAACTGCACCGCAAATTATAGTTTATTCTTTTTGCCAACTTTCTACTACTAATTCATAATAGTAATCAGCTAAACGCTCTAAACAATTACTAATGTTTTCTGCTAATTTTACAAAATTTTCTATATCAACAACCACGTTATCATATGTTTTCAAATAGAAATGGTACTCATTACGATTGTTTAAAGGGTATCTGCTAAAGTCAATGTTAAAAAATGCTTTGTTAATATCATCATCCATTATATTAGTTGAAATTTCATCAATATAGGCTTCCAAACAAACTATCATTTTTTCAAACTCATCTTTTTCTCGTCCATACCCGAATCCAAACTCTATGATTTTATTTTTTATTGTTAGCCAATTGCCCCTTATATCATGATTTTCTTTGAATTTTGAATTGTATCCAAGTAAAATATTTAAACTCCAGCAAATTGATTTTTCATATAACTCAATTGCATGATTAGTAGCAAATAGAATAGGGAAAATAATGGCATCTGCCTTCTTATCATCATTATTTGTTAGACATTGTTCTGCTAATAGAATTGCACTTTGGAAATATCCTTCTGCAATTACATTCATATTTTGAATTGGTTCATGTTGATTAGTTCTCCAATTCATATATGCATTTTTATTAATATCTGCATTATAGCTAAATAGTTTTTTTATCAAATTCTCTCTTCTCCTTCAAATTTTATATGTATTGTTAAGCGAAATGAATATTACATTGAGTACCGATTGAACATTACCATTTGTGACCAGTTTTTGTATATTATACTACTAAAAATTACAAATAGAAAGGAGCGTTCTTTATGACCTTTTTCCCAGACATGGATATGCTTTTCAGCTCACCCGTTATAACCTTGTTAGGAGTAGGACTTCTGATGTTCTTTGTCATTGGGGGTCTTTCTATGATTGCCCACTTTTATACCCTCAACGGAATTAAAAATAAAACTGTTGGTGACGGTCAGCACGGTGTGGCAAGATTTGCAACAAAAAAAGAAATTACTCAAATTTATCATCCTATAGCGTTTCAAGTTGCAGACTGGCGAAATGGCGAAAATCTTCCAAAGAAGCAAGGTTTGATTGTCGGTTCAACAGGAAGAAAAGGAATTGTCACTGCACTTGTAGACACAGACGATGTACACTGCTTGATGATTGGTGCGGCAGGTGTTGGTAAAACCGCATTCTTCCTCTATCCTAATTTGGAATATGCCTGTGCCAGTGGCATGAGTTTTATTACAACTGATACCAAAGGTGATCTTGCAAGAAATTACGGAACTATCGCAAAAGAAAACTACGGTTATAATATCGCCGTCATTGATTTACGTAACCCTACAAGAAGTGATGGAAACAATTTATTGCACCTTGTCAACAAGTATATGGACTTATATCTTGCCGATAATAAAAATTTTTATGCTAAAGCCAAAGCTGAAAAATATGCAAAGATTATTGCAAAAACTATTGTATCTCCCGATGGCAATAATGCCGCAATGGGACAAAATGCATTCTTCTATGATGCTGCAGAGGGACTTCTCACAGCGGTGATATTACTCATTGCTGAATACCTACCACCTACTGAAATTGATGGACAATTAGTAGATAAAAGACACATTGTATCGGTGTTCAAAATGGTACAAGACTTGATGGCGCCAAGTCAAGTGAAAGGAAAGAGTCAGTTTCAGCTGTTGATGGATAAGTTGCCATCAACCCATAAAGCAAAGTGGTTTGCGGGAGCGGCTCTTAACTCAGCAGAACAAGCAATGGCATCTGTTCTCTCCACTGTACTGTCAAGACTCAATGCTTTTTTGGACACGGAGATGGAGCAAATTCTTTGTTTTCATTCCTCCATAGATGCTGAAACTTTTTGCAAAGAAAAGTCGGCAATCTTTCTTATACTTCCAGAGGAAGATAACACAAAATATTTTATGGTGTCATTATTTTTACAGCAGTTCTATCGTGAAATGCTTATGGTAGCGGATGAACACGGTGGTAAGCTCCCAAACCGTGTGCTGATTTATGCCGATGAAATTGGAACTATCCCAAAGATTGAGTCATTTGAAATGATGCTGTCAGCAGGACGTTCCCGAAGAATTTCTGTTGTTCCAATTATTCAATCCTTTGCACAGCTTGATAAAAATTACGGTAAAGAAGGTTCAGAAATTATAACAGATAACTGTCAGTTGACTATATTCGGTGGATTTGCTCCTAACTCCGAAACAGCACAGGTGCTTTCCAAAGCGTTGGGCAGTAGAACTGTAATGAGTGGCAGTATTAGCCGTGGAAAAAACGATCCATCACAATCATTGCAGATGATAGAACGCCCACTCCTAACTGCAGATGAACTGAAATCATTGCCGAAAGGTAGCTTTGTTGTCATGAAAACAGGTGCTCATCCTATGCAGACTAAGTTAAGGTTATTTCTTGATTGGGGCATTACCTTTGAAAAGTCATATGAAATAGAGGAAAAATCTCATCGTAAAGTTTACTATGCAGATAAGGAAGAATTGGAACAGAATATTATAAAATCCTTTTCTGACAGCGATATAGAAGATGAGTCTGTATCCCCTGCAAATAAAAAATATGGAGGTATAAATCATACTGCAATAAAGGAGCAGGCAGAAGAAACAGCATTAAAACGTAAAACAGTATTAAGACCGTAAGGGAGAAGGTGTTTAGATGAGCTTTTTTGGAAATCTTTATCGTGAGGATTTGCCACCAAGGGCAAAGACTGTCTATATGTACTTAAAAGACCGCAGCAACAAGGATTGTGAATGTTGGCCAGCAGTCAAAACCATAGCAAAGGACACCTCACTATCTGTCAGTACAGTAAAAAGAGCCATAGCGGATTTAATCCGTTATGGCTTACTAATTAAGGAATATCGTTACAGAGAAAACGGCAGTCATACCTCAAACCGATATTTTTTAAAAGAGCTAAAATAATAAAATGATATTTTACTTATTGTTCATGAATATGATTTTCCGCCAAGAGAAAAGTATGCCTTGTTTGTGGACCAAGCCTACGGTCATAAAGAACCACCCAGAAGGGATCACTCTAAGAATAGCTTTATAGACAGAGAAAGAAGTATAAGTAATAAACATAATTCTATGAGAAAGTTAATATTTAACTAAACTAACAGATAATAAGATAGGGTTTTCTTATATCTTAACTTTCCTTAAAAAGTCCCCTCGTGGATAATCAGGAAGTCTAAAGTCGTATCCAAGGCGGTTCATTTCCTGCATTTTAATGAGCAGCAGGTTCATATGAGAATTGAGCATACAGGCAATCTGCTCAATGTTATATCCGTCCATTGCTAACTCGTAAACTTCTTCATTATCAAGAAGTAGGTGTGATGCAAAGACGTTTGCCTCGTATTCTGTAATGCTTCGCATATCAAAAAGATTAAATTCTTTTAATCCGGTTGTAGCGAGTTTTCTATGTAAATGATCGTGACCGATTTCATGGGCAAGAACAATATTATGCATATGTTCGTCAAGGTTATTATTCAAAAGTATAATTCGTTGTTTCCATTGGTAGGTATACATACCAAGTAAATCTTCAAGGGATGCATAATAAACTTTTATTCCCTGACTTTTAGCAATTTGTTGAACTTTGTGAGAACCGCATCTGCGTTTCAGAAGTTCAACTTTTTTATATATTTCAACTGAGTTAATCAAGCCAACACCTCCAACAAAAAGGGCAGTTTTTTATCTCATTAGGAATAATAAACTATCAAAAGATGATTAAGGTCTGAATTTCTTTGGTGTGTATTTTTTATTATCTTCTTTTGCATCCCAATAAGCTTTCTGTAATGCTTGCATAACGGCATCTTTATCTGTTTCGGATAACTCACCACCAGCAAATAAACCGCCGATTTCAGACACTAATTCCTGAGCTTGCTTTGCACCTCGAGAACCGTATTTTTCTTTGGCTTCTGCAATAAATTCTTCATCTTCCGTAAGCAGATAATTCACATCGATATGAAAATAATCTGCCAGCATAGAATAGATTTCTCTTTTTTTGGGGTAGCTTTTACCAGTTTCATAACTGATAATTGTACGTAGTGAAACACCGATTTCTTTCGCTAAGTCCGTCTGTGTAAGTCCTTTATCCTTTCGCAGATCTCTGAGTTTCTCTCCAAACTTCATATAGTCCTCCTTGAATGTGAAGTTAAATTTCACAAAATACATTACTTCATATTGACAAAAGTAGGTAATCTTCATATAATATAAATGTGAAGATAAACTACATATTTATATTACTTCAATCTTCACATTTTGTCAACGGATTTAATGGTGTGGAAAATATTACATAATCTTCAATTAACCTAATTATTTAAAACGGAGGACTGCTATGAGAGTTACCAGAACAATGAGAAATATTTCGCTTATGTATGAAGGCATGCATCTCAATGAAGAACAAGTTTTTCATAAGGCTAAACTGTTGTTAGATATCTATCGTGATGTTGTATGGAAAACTCTGAGAGAGGTTGATTACATAAAAGAAGTATGTGAATCTTATTATAGCAATGATTTGAATGTTGCATTAACTTATTTAGCTGATTTTGCACCTACAGAGCAAAAAGAAGAGTTTAAGAGTAAGGTTTCATACATATTTGAAACATCGTGGATGATTGAACTTATTGATACCGCAATGATTAAAATATATGACTATCCTACAAATGGAAAGCTTTATCATGAAATATTATCGAAATGCTATATAAATTCCGTAACGCTCAATGAACAGGAACTGCTTGAATGCTTATCTATGGAAAGGACAAGCTTTTATGTGAGAAAAAAAGAAGCCATTAAATTATTTGGAGTTGCACTTTGGGGGTATGCTCTTCCAAAATACAAGGCTGTTTTTATTGGTAATCATAGTGAAGAAGATTATTATAATTGCTTTTGCAAAGATGCAGACTAAATGCGAACTAAATACGGACTAATCACGCACTGACTTTGGACATTGCATATCCTATAATGTGTATTGTGGGATGGGTACGAAATAAAATAACAGATTAAGCCTCGACTAATAAAAAGTCGGGGTTTTTTTATACTCATTTTTCATAATACGGCAGTAAGAAGACCGAGAGTAACAGAAATGTTATTCTCGGCTTTTTTTGCGCCATTTTTAGGAGGAAAAATGGAAAAGCCAAATCGTTGGTTTCGGTGTCGTTCTCCGCCTTTCTGATTTTGATTCTAAACATTTCAAAAATCAGAAGCGGAGGAAAGAAAAATGTTTGAAAACGCAAACCCTTACAATTTGCAAATTTATGCAAATGAAAATACAAAGCAATACTATGCAGCTTTTGTTGATGAGGAAGGTAAAAAAATAGAAGTCGAAATAAGTGTAGCAGTTGCGAAAGTGCTATTTCAGACTTTTGTTAGAAAAGAAAGAAATTTAAGACGTTCCGATGAAAGAAATCTTGAACATTCTGAACTAAATGAGCAAATCTTATATCAAAGAGCCTTACATAAACCAGAATCATTGGAAGATATAGCTTTTGAGAATTTGCAAAAAGAAAAGTTATGGAAAGCAATTGGTACATTGCCTAAAATTCAGCGAAGAAGATTGATTCTATACTACTTTGAAGGCTTTACTTATGAGCAGATTGCCCAAATTGAGGGGTGCTCCTTTAGAGCAATAAAATACAGTGTAGATTGTGCAAAAGAAAACCTAAAAAAATATTTTCTAAAATAATTTAAAATTAGACTTCAAAAAAGTCTTCTAAGTGTGGAAACAGGTGAAGGGATATTTTCTCTTCCCTGTTTTCTTTTTTGAAAAAAGGTTAGTACCTTGAAAACTGAATATCCGATTTCATAAATACGTTAGCTGATGAGCCTTGATTGGAAAAGCAACCTTGATAGATGCGCGATAACCTCCTGTAAAATCAGAAAAATCCATGAAAATGGATTGTTTCTTCTGAATTTTATAAATGCGGCCAATATAAGGAGCGAGCGGGTCCGTTTGATCATGAAACAATTTGTAGTGGATTGTATTGCCATAACCTTATCAGCCTATAATGATACTTCTGTCCAGCCACAGACTCACGCAATGGGGGCAGCCTGCAGAGATCCTGCAGGAGGTGAGATTCCTATGATGAGAATTAACTACTCTCAGTTTATGTAAATCGCCCGGTGCTTGGGAAGTAGTGTCGAATAAAGTACAGAAACAAAAATAACTGACTTAATGTCAGAAGCAATGGGGATTACTTTCTGATTTTGTATAAGCAAACACAGACAACGGTAATCCCTATTTTTGTGATATTAAGAATAACTATTCAGGAATGGAGGTAAAGAATATGTATCCAACGAAAACAGATGCTGAAATGGCAAAAGAGTATGATATGACTATAGAACAATCTCAAAATGAGGTGCACTATAAAATGTCAATTAAGTTTCTTGATATTCTAAAGAGAAGAGGAATTGTATCTGATGTTGAGTATACACAAATAGATGAATTAAACCGCCAATCCTTTTCTCCAACCCTTGCGAAAGTATATGTGTAAAAACACTTGCTATTATAATTGATTTGGGGTATTGTGTGTTACTAACAGAAGGTTTACTTCTGGGAAAGGAGGAAAACTACATGGCGAAAAAGGTTAAAACTATAGAACCTATAAGACAGAAAATTCTGCAGGAATTAAGACCAAAGAAAAGAGTTTGTGCTTATTGCAGAGTCAGCACCGATAGTGCAAAACAGCATACTTCCTATGTTGCTCAAACAGAGTATTATAAAGAATACATTGAAAAACGAGCAGAATGGGAATTCGTAGGTATCTTTGCAGACGAATCAAGTGGAACCAAGGTTAAAAATCGTGATGAGTTCCAGAGAATGATTACGGAATGCGAAAAAGGAAACATTGACCTCATCATTACAAAATCAATCACAAGGTTTGCGAGAAATACCATAGACAGCATTGAAACAATTCGAACTCTGAAATCCCTTGTGATTGCGGTATACTTTGAAAAAGAGAATATCAATACGATGTCTGAACAGAGTGAGCAGATGCTGACAATCCTAAGCTCAATCGCACAAGGAGAATCGGAAAGCATATCCACAAATAATCGCTGGGGCATTCAAAAAAGGTTTGGTGATGGAAGTTATGTACCAAGCTGTGTGGCATATGGCTATACCAAGGATGAAAATGGTGAACTTATCATTAATGAGAATGAGGCTGAAATTATCCGAAGAATTTATAACGAATACTTAAGCGGAAAAGGCAGTTATGCAATCGCCCGAGATTTAACTCGTGACAATATACCAACCATCCGAACAGCAGAAAAATGGAATGATAGTGTAGTAAAGGGAATTCTGCAAAATCCGATTTACAAGGGAGAATTGCTACTGCAGAAAACATATACAACAGATGTGCTCCCTTTCACAAAAAAGAAGAACTATGGAGAAATGCCTATGTACTCCGTTAAAGATAGTCATGAACCAATTATTACAAAGGAACAAGCAGAAAGAGTTCGGGAAATTTATGAGTACCGAAGAGTGCAAATGGGCATGGATGACAGCAGTAAATACCAAAACCGCTATGAATTCAGCAGTAAAATCATCTGCAAAGAATGCGGTGGAACATTCCGCAGACAGAAAATCTATATCGGCAAGCCTTACGAGAAAATACAATGGTGCTGTATCACCCATATTGAAAACAGTAAAAAGTGTACCATGAAAGCAGTAAGAGAGGATATTATAAAAGAAGCTTTTCTAACCATGTGGAATAAGCTCGTAAGCAGCCACAGTGAAATCCTCTATCCCCTCTTGGAATCCTTAAAAAAATTAAGGGCAAATAAAGAACAGGAAGAAGAAATTCTTAAACTAAACAATAAAATATCGGAATTAATGGAGCAGAGCCATATCCTACAGCGAGTCATGCTAAAAGGATATATGGACTCTGCTATTTTTATGGAAAAGCAGAATGCCATTAACATTGAAATTGAGGAATACAAGAAAAAGCGAAATGTTCTCCTTGAAAGTAATGGCTATGAAAAAGAAATTGAGGGAACAAATAGGATTCTACAGATTATAAAATACAACCCTGTAATCATGGACAATTACCAAGAAGAACTGTTTATCCATGCGGTAGATAAAGTCCTAATAGGAAAAAACGGTGATATTACATTCAGACTTATCAATAATCTTGAACTGACGGAATACAGAGCAAAGAGGTGAACACAAATATGCAAACACATATGCCGATTGGCTACAAGATGGTGGATGGCAAAATACAGATAGATAAAGAAAAATCCAAAACCGTAAAAAAGATTTACTCAGAATACCTAAAAGGAAAATCTTTATTAGCTATAGCAAAAGCACTGGGTGAAAAAGAAGTTCCAAATGCAAATAACAAGACCAATTGGACACATGGCGCAATAGGAAGAATCCTTGAAAACACCAAATATATAGGTGATGAAGTTTATCCAAAGTTGATTGACAATGTTACCTTCGATAAGGTTCAAATCAAAAGAAAACAGAAAGAAAATCAGCTTGGTCGTACAGCACAGCCAAACAGCATGAAAAACCAAAGCCTATTTGCAAATAAGATATTCTGCGGTGAATGCGGTGAGCCATATCGAAAGTACATGGAACATTCGGGTACGGCATCGGAAAAGAGCAGATGGAAATGCAAAAAATATATATTTAAAAATCGAGTATTATGCAGAAACCTCTTCTATACGGATGAGGAATTAAAATTGGTATTTATAAGTGGAGTAAATAAGCTTATTAAAAATCAACGCTTACTAGACAAACCCCATAAAAAGGAACCACCGAAAACCAGTAAAGAACTGCGTGAATTAGGAAATCAAATATATAAACTTGAAGAAGAAGAGAAATTTTCATCACAAGAGTTGGCGGATCTAATATTCAAACGAGCAGAACTAACCTACAGCACTTCCAAGGTAGATGACTACGAAGTACAGACACAAAAAATAAAAGAGCTGTTAATCGGTCAAAACCAATTAACAGAGTTTGATGAGGAATTATTCAAAGGTATGATAGACAAAATTACCATTTATCAAGACGGAAAAGTGGAAACACAATTTATAAACGGACTGAAAATTAGCGAGATTTTAGAATACAAGCGAAAGGATGAAAAAAATGGCTGCAACGAAAAAGACGGTGGCAATCATACCGCCACAAATGAAATATGACAGACAATTAAGAGTAGAGCAGAAAACACTGCGTGTAGCCGCCTACTGCCGAGTAAGCACCTTGCTGGAACAGCAGGAAGGCAGTTACGAGGCACAGGTTGATTACTACACCAATAAAATAAACAGCAACCCAAATTGGAAATGTGCCGGCATATTTGCTGACGATGGAAAATCAGCAACTCAGACAAGTAAACGTGATGACTTTAATGCCATGATTGATGCTTGCGTAGATGGGAAAATAGACTTGGTGCTTACCAAATCAGTCAGCAGATTTGCGAGAAATACGGTTGATGCCTTGCAAAATATTAGAAAGCTGAAAGAGAAAAATGTCCCTGTCATATTCGAAAAAGAGGGCATCAACACTATGGAAAGCGGTGGAGAACTGCTAATCACCATACTCAGTAGTCAGGCACAAGAGGAAAGCCGAAACATCAGCGAAAATACAAGATGGGGTTTGACGAGAAGATTTGAAAACGGCATCATATCGGTAAACCACAAAAAGTTCTTAGGCTATACCAAGGATGAAAACGGTAATCTTGTAATAGTACCCGAAGAAGCAGTTATTGTAAAAAGGATTTTTCGGGAGTACCTTGAGGGCAGTAGTATCGTTCAGATATGCAAAGGATTAGAAAAAGACGGCATCAAGACCGTCACAGGGCTTGACCAGTGGCATCCGGGAACTATCAACAAAATGCTCTCAAATGAAAAATTCTGCGGTGATGCACGTATGCAAAAGACCTATACAGTAGATTTTCTCACCAAGAAAAGGGTAAAAAATGATGGATATGTCAGACAGTACTATATAGAGGATAACCATGAGGCGATTATTCCAAAGGAGTTATTCCACCAAGTACAGGCAGAAAAAGCAAGACGTGCAAGTTTGAATAAAGCTGCTGTTACAAGAAAAAAGAACAAAGAATTAAAAGAGAAAAGCAAATACAGTTCTAAATACATACTTACAGATCTGATGGTATGTGCAGAATGCGGTCATGCCTACCGCAGACAGATATGGTCCAAGTATGGTGAAAAATCAGCAGTATGGAGATGCGAGGACAGGCTGAAACAAGGTAAAAAATCAAGATGCCAGAACTCACCTACCCTAAAGGAAGAACAGCTCCATGATGCAATTATGAAAGCAATAAATAATGTAGTAGAAAATACAGGTGAATTTATAGGTACCTTCAGAGAAAACGTAATAAGAGTTATAGGTAACTACAGTACCCAAGGTGTTACAACCGAATATGACGAACAAATAGAAAATCTTCAAGGGCAAATGCTTACACTCATAGAAAATAACGCAAAGCAAGGAGCTGTCAGCGAAGAATTCGATGAAGAATATAAGAAACTGTCTGAGAAGATAAATGGGTTGAAAACAGCGAAAATAAAGGCGGTGCAAGCGCAGAAAAATGCAGAAAACTATGTTCAAAGAGTTGAGGCGTTAGACAAGACCATAGGCAATGTTAATCCGCAAGTGAGAGCGTTTGACCAAGATCTTGTAAAAAGGCTGATTTCCTCCATAAAGGTACATAAGGGCATGAAACTACAAATACAGTTCCACTCAGGAATCGTGGTGAACCAAGAAGTGGACTACTATGAATAGGCATTAAAATAGGAGTAGGGTGTCTTCCCTGCTCCTGTTGAATTTAAACTGCTAAGAATAAAGTCCTTAAAGTGCTGAGGACTTTATTGTTGGCAGTTTTGCTAATATAATTATATATGTGCTGAATGACCTCAAGAGCAGGTGTGTTCTGGATGTTTACTAGTTGTACAACTAACGGAGTTGTCTAACAAATAGAAACGAAAGCTGAATTGTATCATGGGGGCTTTTTCCTCTGTTGCGGTAGCCCCTATGAAGTCTTTCGGTATTATAATGGAAGAGCCAACGGTCTAGATCTTCCCGAAGTGCTTCCACACTTTCATAGAAAGTTTCCCGAAAAGCGATGCGGAAGAATTCGCCTAAAACGGCCTTATTGAATCGTTCAATGAAGCCGCTGGTTTTAGGAGATTTGACTTTTGTCCTTCTGTGCGCAATGTCATTCAAAGTCAGATAAAGTTCAAAGGGATGATTTTGCGTCCTGCAAAACTCTCGGCCGTTGTCAGCCAGGATGGCACACAACGTCTGATTGTATTTCTGATAAAAGGGAAGTACGTCGTTGTGGGTCAAAGTGGCGGAACATTCTGGCTTTTTTTATGTGTGGAGGAAGCCAAAGGCATAAGAACTGTAGGTATCCACGCAGACATGAATATAGACCTTCCCTACGCCTTTCAGACTGCCCACAAACATGGTATCTTGACACAAAAGTTCCCCAGGTCGGGATGACTCCACATGCCGTTCCTTAAAACAGAGGTTGTGTTTTTCAATTCTAGCCCTGTCTCCAGATGACGTTCCTCGACCTTGAGCCAGCGGTCATACACACTGGCTATGTCGTTACGAATGAGTATTTTTGTACGGTGAGAGAACTGACGGGTATCCCCTGTAATTTGAGAAAATCCGAAAGCTTTACGCAGCCCCAAGGTGGATGAGCCAGACTGCAGTCAAGGATAGAAACTTCAATTTCCGGTGATGTTTGATTTGGCTGGGACTTCGGTATCGGTGGCATGTACTTTAGGCCTTCCAGACCATGCGTCTGGAAGCGACGCTTCCACTCATAGAAACTAGTTTGGTCCATGCCGCCGAGGCGGTATGCTTCTGAGATATTCCCCAGTGTTTCAGCCATCTCCAGTACACTCAGCCGCTTCCGGGTGACCTTTGTTACACATCTTTATCTACAATCTTTATTGCCATTGTTATCTCCTCCAACAGTAGTTTATCTTATTTTCTAATGTTAGACAAGACTATTAGTCATACATACTAGTTCTGCGTCGATAGTCTTCGGGGATTTGGTGTCGTTTATCCAAACGTTCATCTAAAGTGCCCGATCATCTATCAGAGCCGTAATTCTACCCGTTATCAGCCATAAGGTTATCAAGGCATTAATGGCTGATTTAAAGTTGGTGTACCGTGCGATAACAGGGGAAGAAGCCTTCGAAAACACCCCAGTATTTCAAGGATACGTGGGGGAATAATATCCAACCTATGTGAAAAGCTGGGAGGAGGTTACTAGATAAAGTCACAGTGCCTGCCTTTTCCAATGTCACAGATTGAAATTCTCTGGCATGTCTGCCAAAAGAATATTTATTAATACTTTAACAATATGTCTTGGAAACAGGTTATCTTCAAGATACATTCTATCGATTGTGGCTTGAATTGGATCAGCAGGTTTATACACTCTAGCTGTTGTAGCTGTATCGAAATATTCTGCAACCATAGCTATCATTGATTCTGGATTGATTTGGTGTTCTCCTAATTTATTCGGATACCCTGAACCATCCAACCTTTCATGGTGTTGTAAAATAATTTCCTTGCTAACCTGCGGTAGATTAACTTCATTTATCATTGAATATCCCATTTCGCAATGATTTTTTACGATATTATCTTCAACTTCCGTAAATCCGGAGAACTTTGATAGCGTTTTTTTCGGTAATAAGGTTAGTCCTATATCATGAAATAAAGAACCCATGGCTATGTTAAATAATTGTTTATCATCATATCCAAGTGTACTCGCAATGACACAGCCTATTATTGCTACGTTTAAAGAATGAGTATATAGCCAATCAACGTATGAGAAAATGAGTGAAACAAATCTATACCAATCTTCATTTTTATTTTCAAATATTATACTATTGAGTATATCTGTAGCTTTTTGCAAAACAAAGTAATCAGCACCCTTAAGACGACTTGACGTTTCCCGAATAGTTTTGTTAATCTGTTCCTTTCTCTCTTCTATTGGAATAATATCATGATTCATATTATCATTAATTTGCGTTCTTTCCCTAGGTTGAATAACTTCATCGAGTATTCCCATTCGACTTAATTGGCGATATCTATGCTCTGATAAAACAATTTTCGTTCCTTTAGATAATAGCAATATTCCATGTTCATTATATACATCATGATCCACTATTGTTTCTTCCATTTGGTCTCACGCTCCTAGATATTAAACGTTTTTTGCTGTGGTTATTTATAGATAGTGTTAGAATAAATATTTTTGTCTAAAAAAAATGCACGCGACATAAGCAGGCTATGGCTTTATAAACAGCATGACACTTTTTTAAATAATTCCTAAAATAGATTATTTACTCTTTCCTATGTTATACATATACTAAGGGACTCTTAGCACTTGCCTTTGAATAATTGGACTGTCAACAGTAAACTAAACAACTTTTTTAAGGGTGTTTGTCTGATACGCATATGGAGTTAGGTAGCCTAAGGGTGAATGAAGTTGATGATTGCTAAACCAGTTAACATAATCTGAAAATTAGGATCCTAACTTTCGGCCTAAGAGCGGCGCTTGTTTTAAAATATGTTTCTCCATCTCAAGCTGTTTATTCCGCTTAAGAAGTTCAATGAATTCTTGTTGTTATAACGTACGATTGTCCTTCCCTTTGAAAGGGCTCGTTACTTCTGCTTGATTAATCCATTTATCAGGCAAAGATGATGCAACACCATATTCTCGAAGAATATCACATTTTTCCCTGCTGATAGGGTTGTACAATTTGACTTTTAAATTCAGTTGTAAATGTCCGGCGTTTGCGTGGTTGATTTTTTTTAGGTATTTTTATCAACATTTCCTCATTTATTAAATGATATAGGCTTTAAAAAAATCTATCCAGTTAATTATAGCCAGTCCAACTGGGTTCTAACTATCCCTTAGTGTGTAGGCAGCCAAGTTGTTAGCGCCTAAAGTTGATATAAAGGTACACTTTTACGACAAATTAAAAATAAATAAATATACAATTTTGAATTTTACCATATATTTCGACAAAAATCAACCTTATTTTCTGTTTTAAAGTGTGTTTTCGAAATTGATAACAAGGTGTACCTTAACATCAAAATTAAACATAAGAATAAGTATCTAGCCACAATATCAAAAACTAAAACGAAAATTAAAAGAGGGAGATGTCCTTGTAGTTAAAAGTATCGATCGTCTGGGTAGGAATTATTCTGATATCCAAGATGAATGGCGCGATATTGTCAAAATTAAAAAGGTTGATATCGTTATTTTGGATATGCCCATTCTTGATACAAGAACAAATAAAGATTTAATAGGAACACTAATTTCAGATATAGTCTTGCAGCTTCTTTCCTATGTAGCACAGGCAGAAAGGGAAAATATTAGACAAAGACAAGCGGAGGGCATTGCCATAGCTAAGGCAAAAGGTAAGCATTTAGGTCGGTTTCCAACACCTATTCCTGATGAGTTTTACCTAGCGTACGAAAACTGGCAAAATAAAATTTATACTCTTGAGTCAGCTAGTCAATCAATTGGTGTAACCGTAAGCGCTTTTAGAAACATGATACGAAAACATAAAAAAAATGAACAGGATAAAAGCGATTCCTAATGCATATTTCGCTACTCTTTATTTAATATTTGCTATTCAGATAGGTAGTATAGTTTAACAAGATTATATTCAAAAATGGTTTAAACGTATAAGCGGAAGTATTTTGATTTGCGCTGGAATTATAACTGCTGTTATAAAAAAAGTTAATAGTGAAAACAAAATAAAGATATAATGCCTATTGTGCATGTGAAAATAATCCTACTGCCAATGATAATTAATTTTGTAGCCTGTATTGAAGCTCTGTCCAAATGAGAAAATTAGATCGGACGTTTTCATTTTGGTGAATCTCATTTTTTTGAATATAACTATAATTTTGATCTATCTTTTTATAATGACCCCTTCAAGAACATATCCCGCCGCCAAGGAACCACCAGCTACCTACGACATCATTATTGTCTACTCAAGGCACGTTGAGACGGTGGTATTGATGTCAAGGGTAGAGAAGTGAATGTGTAAAAAGTCAAGTAAATAAGGGCATTTCGGGGTTTGATAGCAAAAATGCGATGTGTGAAAATCGCAAAATTATTGCTTCGTGGGAACAAGTCCAGAGGGCAAATTTCGGGCGCGAGTGGACGATATTGATGTCGGTACTCGGCGAGTGTACAGGATAGATGTTTCGGCATTTTGGGGCTTGGTGAGAGGACGGTTTGGATGTTATTATTCAATAATGGGAGTATAAACAAGTTATGATGGATATTTGTCGTAATTCACTCACACACAATTATGATATACATATTTCGGTAGACGAATGGAAAGATATTCTTTGTTTGTCGGAAATTCAAAATGATAATAATATGCTATCAGCTCTTGAAAAATGGTATCTGGCTCCTAATTATATAGCTTCTTGCAAGTCTTTAGGAAAACAATACGGACTAGACTTCAGATTTTTTAGCGTTCAAAATATGCGCCTTGGCAAAATTGCGGTAAATCACATCAAACGGTTTCGGCTTATTGGAGAAAATGGGAAGGAGACGTATTGGCCTGTTGCATGGATTGAACTAGCAAAGGAAAATGGAGCATATATCATGCAATTGCGTCCCGAACTTGTTGAAGCGATAAGATCACTAAACTTGTTTGAAACGGACGTTGATGCTGTCATCAATAAACACCTGCAAAACCCTGACATGAAGCATGAAACTTTTGATTTTTCTTATGAGAAACATGAAAAGCCAACACTTTCAGTAAGGAATCTTAAAGATTTTTCCCGCAGTGTAGAAGCGGCCCAGAACGCATTACGCCATGCAGAATGGAAATGTGAGTTTAATGCTTCCCACGAAACCTTTCCAAGACGAATCGATGGATTTCCCTATCTGGAAACACATCATCTTATCCCTCTAAAATATGCAAATAAATTTAATGTATCCATTGATGTACCTGAAAATATCGTATGTCTTTGCAGTACATGCCATAATCGCATTCATTACGGGCAAAATAATAAAGAAATGATAAAATTTCTTTGGTCACTGCGGAAAAAAGATTTACATATAGCTGGAATCGATATTGATTTATCAGAGCTTCTACGCTTCTATCTGATATAAATGATGGGTTATCAAAAAGGCTCGTTGCGTCAATAATTAGCATAGAGTAACTTCTGTAATTCATGGATTACTCTTCCACATCCACCGTCACGCCGGACTTGAATTCCACGGATTTTATCCTCTGGCTTTTAAGAGAGCAGTCTGTGAACGGCCACCGCACGGTAAAGGCCTAAATTTTCAGGTGTTTTATCCGGACGGAATCCCAGCAGGTCAGAAAGCCTTCTGGTTCTGTATTTCACGGTGTTTTTATGAATGCACAGCAATTCTGA
Source organism: Oscillospiraceae bacterium (assembly GCA_022650485.1). Classification (GTDB taxonomy): domain Bacteria; phylum Bacillota; class Clostridia; order Oscillospirales; family Acutalibacteraceae; genus Caproicibacter. The sequence continues at coordinate 243,062 of JALCPP010000002.1, forward strand.
CGTTTTGGTCACACTGGATTCCCCGTCCAACAGGAACACTTCCAGTGTTTTCATCAAATCGTCACTGGCGGCGTCTGATAAGACATTCAGAACGGTAAGGCAGCGGTTAACGGATTCATCCCCCTGGTCAATCAATTCGCGGCACTGTTTAGCAAATTGAATTTCGCCAAGCTGATAGATTTTCTGGTTCGGGTAGATCTTACGTGCGTCCATCAGGCTGGACTGGCAGCATAGAAACGCCTGGCGTACTTCGGCGGTGTTTTGCAAATTGGCGCACCGTGTTAAAGTAATGGAGCCGTCCTGTGCGGACAGCAGTTCCAGCACGGTTTGCTCCAGCGTCTCCGCTTCCTGCAGGGAACGGGGACTGTCCATTAAGAGGAGAAGCCGGTCTTCGTAAACATCCGCTACCACCGTTTTGCAGGTATCTTTCAAAATGGATTTGATCTGCTCGGTTTGTGAAATGAAAAGAGAATCCGCGGTTTTTTGTTCGCTGCTTAAAATCCACATTTCATGAATCGATGCGGCATCAATGCGGAACAGGTCGGCCAACCTGCGCATTTTCATGGGTTCATCCCGCAGGATTGCCTGAACCAATGCATGGATGGCAAATTCTTCGTGCCGCTCTTCCCAGATATTCAAAGACAATTGAACCACGTCAAGCGTTTGCTGCAGCAATTCTTCCCGAATAGGCTCGTTTTCTTTTAAAATAAGCAAGCGCATGTTGTTTTTTCCGACGCGGATGGGGAAGCAGGTGGCTTTGCAGTTTGGAATAAAGGGGCAGTTACAAGGAGATTGGTCCGTTTGAGGCAGTCGGTACCGCGCTAATCCGTCTTTCAGTGCGGAGGCAATACTTTGCGGCCATGCCGCCAGATTCAAAATTTTTCCGGAAGCATCCAGCAGCACCAAGGAAGCGGAGAGCTGGTCACTCAGCATTTCTAGGACCGTTTTGGCGGTCCGCTGATGCTGAGGCAGGCAGGCGACACGGCCCGGAATGTCACCTACACTGGAATCACTGTTCATGCGGTCCCTGAAAATACAGTTCATGACATCGGAGATGACCTCGCTGTACCGCAGATCCCGCCTGTTTCTCGGCATGCAAATCAGTGCAAAATCCAGTTCATCCGCCAGCCGGATTAGTTTTGGGTCCACTTTGGGCAGGTATACCCCGACGTAATAGAGAATCAGCCCGGCTTCTCCCCCTTCAGCCAAGCGCTTAATGTTTGCACACTGAAGGTCAATATCGTTCACCGCGTTTAAAAAACCGGTAATGACAATTTCACTTCCGCAGAGATTATGCTTAGGAAAGATACTGTCGGTTAGAAAAGAAGGGTCGTTTGATTCCAAAACCGAGATGGAAGAAACAATTTTCGATAGCCCTCTTTTCCCCCCCAGTACGCTCGCTTCCCGAAGGGAGGGAAGCTTTAACAGATCAGACAGGGTTACGCTCATCAATACCGCACCTCATTTTGCGAAGAAATTATTAAATTCTCACATGGTTCATGCGGTAGTTCTGCCTTTAAAAGTGAAAAACATTGCTGGTTTTTGTGTGATACCAATCGAAGGGACAGCAGGGCTTTTCCTAATATAGAATACTCACATCGGAAATGATAAAACAGCGGACGAAAATTTCCTGAAGTCGTGGATATCTGGGACAAAGCGCGAAAACCATGCCGGCTGCAATGCCGGGACGGGACAAGTACATATTAGGTTTATTATAACATTGTATTAGAGTCGTTTACCCTTACAGCGGAAAGAAAATGCAGGTTAAAAGCAGAGGGAAAATTCCATTATGATTCTAAACGAGCCTTCCCGGTACCGGGAAGGCTCGTTGTCGCTGTCATCTTATTTTTCATATTGTGCTTCAATGCTATGCAGCAGCAAAAGCAGCACATGGTTGACCGGGGTTGGAATATGGAGCGTACTGCCCAGTTCCTCGGCAGTACCGGCAAAATAGTCGGCTTCTGTTTTGCGTTTTGCCTCCACATCCTGCAGCATGGAAGTTTTTCCCTTCGAGGAAAAATTACTCATGGACTGTTCCAGTTCCAGCGCGTCCTTTTCGCTCAGGTCGATGCCGGAGGCACCGGCCAGTGCGACCACTTCCATCATCGCTTCGTGAAATAAAGCCAGGGTGGAGGGAACAGCAGTCATGGTTCCGTAAGGGGACCGGGTGACGGCGGATACCTGGTTAACGCCGACATTCAGCATCCATTTTTTCCAGACTGCGCGGATCATATCTGTGCAGACTTCAGCGCGGATGCCAGCGCCGGTCAGATAATTGCGCACGGCTGCAACTTCCGGTGTCACAACGGCATTTTTGGCTTCGCCGAACTGAATCACGCCGTCTTTCGTATGAATCACGCCGTTTCCTTTGCGAACCGCGTCGATGTAAATGGCAAGCCCATACAGCACTTTGTTTTCCGGAAAGGCGGTTTGCAGCCGTCGGCGCGCGGTGATTCCGTTTAAGAGCGGGAGCAGTACCGTGCCGGGGCTGACAAAGCCGCGGAGATCCCGAATGGCTTGATCCAGCTGATAATTTTTAACACATACCAAGACCAGGTTGGGAACAAATTCTGTACCTGGTTCTACGATCTGTGGAAAAAAAGATGTGTCGTTGACCGTTACCCCGTTTACCTTTAGCCGCTCTGCGCGGCTGCCGCCGGCGATTGCGGCAAAGTTTTGGCCGTATGCCCGGTGCAGCAGGGCCCCGTAGACCGAACCGATGGCTCCCAGACCGATCATTGCGGATTTTTTTATGCGCATGATATTCCTCCGCGTCTTTTGCGCCGGACGTGTCAATCAATTGAATTTATTTTTCCGGAGTGTTCTGATTTTCGTCCGACTGATTTTTCAGCTGAAATTGACCGACCAGTTTTTTCAGTACCTGCGCCTGACTGGACAGCTCTTCGCTTGCGGCAGCGCTTTCTTCCGCTGTGGCGGAGTTGGTCTGCACTACGCTGGAAATTTGCGATACGCCCGAGGATATCTGGCTGACTGCATCGGACTGCTGGACGGAGGCATTGGAAATGCTGTCGACTTTTTCAGAAACGGTTTTGACACTACCGACTACGGCACCCAAAGATTCAGCCGTTTGATTTGCAATTTTTGAACCTTCCTCTACCTGGTTCAGGGTGTTTTCAATTAAAGCAGTGGTTTCTTTGGCGGCTTCCGAGCTTTTGGTTGCCAGGTTGCGCACTTCGTCCGCTACAACCGCAAAGCCCTTGCCTGCGTCACCGGCCCTTGCCGCCTCGACAGCGGCGTTCAAAGCGAGAATGTTGGTTTGAAACGCAATATCTTGAATCGTTTTGATGATTTTGCTGATTTCACTCGAAGAGTCATTAATCCGGCTCATGGCAGATACCATTTCATTCATATGCTGGTTGCTTTCTTCTATTTCAGATGTGACATGTACCATGTTTTCATTTGCTTTTGCGGCATTCTTCGCATTGTTTTTCGCATGGCTCGAAATTTCTGCGACGGTTGCGGACAGCTGTTCAATGGAGCTGGCCTGCTCCGTAGCGCCTTGTGCCAGTGCCTGCGAACCTGCGGAAACCTGCTGGGAGCCGCTTGCAATCTGGTCGGAAGAACCGTTGATTTGTGACATGATGTTGTTCAGCGCTTCTATAATAAAGTTCAGAGATTTTTCAATGGGAATAAAATCGCCTTTAAACTGATTTTGATTTTGCACAAGCAGGTTTCCGTATGCGATTTCTCGCAGCACTTTCCGGATTTCCTCAATATATCCGCGTAATCCAATAACGGTTTTATTGAGCGCAGAAGCCAGAACAGCGGTTTCGTCCTTGGCTTTTACCTTTATGGTATCGGTGTGCAGGTCACCGGTCGACAGCAGCTTGAGTCTGTTACAAACGGCTAAAATCGGGTTGGCAATGGACTTTGCAAGAATGATGGAAAGCACAATTCCCAGAATGATGCACAGCAGTGAGGCTATGCCAAGGCCAATGACGGAAGTCCGGATGGATGATGTCATTTCCACAATTGGTGCCACAACGCCGTATGCCCAGCCGTCCGTGCCCTGAATGGGGGCGTAATAGCAGATGCGGTCACCTGTTTCATATGAGTAGACTTCCGTTCCTTTTTTTCCTTCGGCCATATGTTTGTAAACAACGGCTGCAGTGGCGTAAGAAGAATCGGTTTTGGCCATATTAATAAAGTTTGTGCGGCTTTCCACCAGCTTTGGGCGGATATTTGCGATCAGGGTTCCTTCCTTGTCGGTGATGAAAACGTTTCCCGTTTCTCCTATTACGATATTGCGGATAATGTCGCTGTAAACTTGGGGGTCTATGATTGCCATGACAATTCCGTTAAAATTATTATCATTGGAAACGGGGGTGCAGGCAATCACACAGAGCTTTTTGTTGATGTCATATGTCGTGCCGGACAGATAGGTTCCCCCGACCATGGTCCTTTTAAAATAGGTTTGGTCCGCAATATTCTTGCCGTTCAGGTCGGTGTCGCTGCTGAGGATGGTTCCGTCGCTTGTCACAAGGCTCAGGGATTGATACCCAAGCTGTTCCTTTTGTGCATCGAGGCGTTCCAGCCATTTGTCCTGGGAAAGGTTGGGGTTGCCGATATCGTCGGACTGCGCGACGGATTGAATATGAATTTTCATATTGTTCAGAGAAGTGCTGATTGCAATATCCGCTGTTTTTCCAATGGCATTCAGATCATTTTCAACGTTTTCCGTAATGCTTTGGTAGGTAGAGTAAATGCCAACGGCAAGGTTCAGCACAGCGGTGATAAATACGATTCCCACAATACATACGATCAGCTTTTTCTTCAGCGATTTAAACCGATTCATATCAATACTTCCTTTAGTTTAGATTTAGCAGCGCTTTTTTAATTCCGTCTATTTCCTTCTAACCCTTACTTTATAATATCGTCTTAAATAAGTAATAATTTAATATTTTTCTGACAAACTTTGACAAACATTATAATTAAAGTAATTATTTCAATGTAAAATTGGCAGTATTAGCTTAGAAACGATGCAGACACCTACTTGAAAAACGCATAAAAAGCAGCGCATTCCAAAGGGGGAATGCACTGCTGAAAAAGATATTTAAAAGAAAGATGGGTAGGTTACGACCGCTTCGGCAGCCCTGGAAAATCGAGTGTTGCAAAATAATCGGCAGGGGTTTCGGCACGGCGAATCTGGTCGAAGGAACCGTCTTCGTGAAGAAGAACCTCCGCACTGCGCAGCTTGCCGTTGTAATTGTAACCCATAGAGTGTCCGTGTGCGCCTGCGTCGTGAAGAACCAGCAGATCACCGATGTCAATTTTCGGCAGCATTCGGTCGATGGCGAACTTGTCGTTGTTTTCACACAGGCCGCCGGTGATGTCATACTTATGGTCACAGGGCGCGCTTTCTTTTCCCATGACGGTGATATGGTGGTAAGCGCCGTACATTGCGGGGCGCATCAGGTTTGCCGCACAGGCGTCAAGCCCGATATATTCTTTATAGATATGTTTGACGCGAATGGCTTTTGCGACGAGAATGCCGTAGGGACCCAGTAGAAAGCGGCCCATTTCCGTGTAAATGGCAACGTCTCCCATGCCGGCTGGCACCAGGACTTCTTCATAGACTTTTTTGACCTGACGGCCGATTTTGAGAATATCCGGCGGCGTTTGATCGGGGCGGTAGGCGACGCCTACTCCGCCGGACAGATTGATAAAGGAAATATGCGCGCCGGTTTCCCGGTGCAGGTCCACCGCCAGCTGAAACAGAACTTTGGCAAGGGCGGGGTAATATTCATTTCCGGTTGTGTTGCTGGCGAGAAACGCGTGAATCCCGAAGTTCTTTGCGCCGAGCTTCTGAAGCTTTTTAAATCCTTCTGTCATCTGTTCGCGGGTAAATCCATATTTGGATTCACCGGGGTTGTCCATGATGGCGTTGCTTGCCTTAAAGACTCCGCCGGGATTGTAGCGGCAGCTGATTGTTTCCGGAATACCGGCAAGGCGGTTCAGAACATCAATGTGGGTAAAATCATCCAGATTGATGGTGGCGCCCAGCTTTGCGGCAAGGCGAAAATCGTCGTCCGGTGTGTCGTTGGAAGAAAACATGATTTCCCTGTTCTTCAGGCCGACTGCATCCGACAGCATCAGTTCCGTCAGCGAAGAGCAGTCGGCACCGCAGCCTTCCTGTTTGAGCAGTTGAAGCAGATAAGGGTTCGGGGTTGCCTTTACCGCGAAATATTCCCGGTAGCCGGGGTTCCAGGAAAAGGCTTGCTTAATTTTCCTTGCATTTTCCCGAATGCCCTTTTCATCATATAAATAGAAGGGAGTTGGAATTTTCTTTTCAATTTCTTTTAGCTTGTCCAGTGTTACAAAAGGTTTTTTCATCCTATTTGCCCCTTTCCCTTGGTCAGTTCAATCAGCCTGATTTCATTTTTTAAATCCTCTTTAAACAGGCTGACCAGATTATCTTTGCTGGAGTACAGGCAGGTCGAGTGCTCCCCGTCATCCAGGTCACCGGTCAGAACACAGCTGGAATCGACGATCAGCCGGATCTGTTTCTGCTTTTGTTCGGTACAGTAAATGATTGCGCCGGGCAGGTCTAACGGCCGGTCGGTGATCACGACGACTTTTCGCCCGCACTTGACCATCTGAAGCAGTTCCGGCAGGATGCGCTGCGTCAGCTCTGCCGACATGGAAGCGTACACCCGCTCCGAGGCACCAAGCAGCAAATTCCGCATCTTTAATAAAATGTGTTTTTCCCCGGTAATAGTGATATATCCTCCGGAATCTTTTTTGCGTGCCGGCTGCAGGTGATTGAGTGCTTCCGCATCTTTTTGAAGCATGTAAATGCAATTGCCGCAAAATTCTTCAATCGGTACCGGTGTGTAGCGGGTGGCGGTACCTTCCACCAGTCTGGCGGCGCCTTTTTCCACCAGACCGGATAGTGCGGAATAGGTGTTGGAGCGCGATATCCCCGTTACCTTTGCCGCTTCATAGCCGGTAAGACCGCCATGTGAAAACAGGGTCAGGTAAATTCGTGCTTCCTGCTGAGTCAAACCAAAGTGAGTCAGCAGTGTGACTGCGTCCGTATCCCCACCCTCTTTCAATAGTGTTTCTTTATAGGAACACTATAATAAAATACCGGGTGCTTGTCAAGCCGGAGATGGAAAATACGGAAAGATTTTGAGATTTGTGTGATTTAATCACATACAGCCCCGCAGGGAATGGTTATAATAATAATAACAAAAATAAAAATATGAAAGAAAAGACAGAAAGGAAGAATAGAATATGGCAGTTGTAACAGTGACAGATGATAATTTTGAATCCAAAGTTTTAAAGTCTGATAAGCCGGTCCTTGTGGACTTTTGGGCAACCTGGTGCGGTCCGTGCCGCATGGTTTCCCCGATTGTTGACGAGATTGGCAACGAGTCCGATGGCAGGTACATGGTGGGGAAAGTTAATGTGGACGAACAGCCGGATATTGCGGCGCGCTACAATATTATGAGCATTCCGACGCTGATTGTGTTCAAAAACGGAGAACCCGCACAGACCACGGTCGGTGTGCACAGCAAACAGGACATTCTGTCCATGCTGGACAGATGATTGCAGATTAGGCCATGGGAAGATCCGAAGGAACCGGCAGCCGCCGGCTCTTACGGGTCTTTGTTTTTTAAAAGGGAAAAAATGAACGGAGGCTGACCATGCTGAAGATTGTGATGGGCGATATTACCAAACAAAAGGCAGATGCCATTGTAAACGCTGCCAATTGCTCTCTGCTGGGCGGCGGGGGAGTGGACGGTGCGATTCACCGTGCGGCCGGGCCGGAGCTGCTGAAGGAATGCCGGGGGCTTCACGGATGTCAAACGGGAAAGGCAAAAATCACCGGGGGGTATCGCCTGCCCGCAAAATATGTGATTCATACCCCCGGGCCCGTCTGGCGCGGCGGAACAGCCGGGGAAGAAAAACTGCTGGCGGGCTGTTACCGCGAATGTCTTTTTCTCGCTTCCCGGTACGGCTGTGAAACCGTTGCGTTTCCCTCCATCAGTACGGGGGTCTATCATTTTCCCCTTGACCGTGCGGCCCATATTGCGGTACAACAGATTTTGTCATTTTTAAAAACAGACCGGGTGGTGCAGTCCGTTGTGATGGTTTGCTTTGATGCTGGCACAAAAGCAGCGTATGACGCGGCGCTGACGGAACAGACAGGCTGACGGTTTTAAAAAATCCGCACCAAATAGCAAATTCGGTGATAAAAAATAATTTTTTAGGCATTATATTTGTCTATGATGTGATGATTAGAGAAAAAAATTCATTGAATTTTTACAGAATTCAGTCTATAATAGAGCTGTAAAATCATCATAAATGACAAATTAAGGAGGAATATTATGGAAGTCACCATTTTCGCGCCAATCGGAGCGGCTGCGGCGCTTCTTTTCGCCTGGTTCCTTGCCGCCAGAGTACTGAGGGCGGATGAGGGCAGCGAGCGGATGAAAAAGATTTCTCTGGCGGTACGCAGGGGCGCAGACGCATACCTGAAGCGGCAGTACACCGGTGTTGCAATTTTTTTCATCGTGATGTTTGTCGTTCTGCTGGCAATGGCACTGGGCGGTTACCTGAGCATTTTCGTTCCGTTTGCTTTTTTAACGGGCGGATTTTTTTCCGGCCTTTCGGGTTTTATCGGGATGAAAATTGCGACAAATGCCAATAATCGCACGGCCAGTGCGGCGCAGCACAGCCTGAATGCAGGTTTGCATATCGCATTTTCCGCGGGTGCCGTGATGGGCTTTGTAGTAGTGGGCCTGGGAATTGTCCATATTTCTCTGTGGTATTACTTTTTGAAGTTCTGGTTTTCAGACCCTGCACATCTGGTCTTGGCTGCGGGACAAACAGCTGAAAACGCGCAGGTTCAGGCCATTACATCCGCACTGCTGACCTCCGGCATGGGCGCTTCCGCCATGGCGCTGTTTGCACGTGTCGGCGGCGGAATCTTTACCAAAGCGGCCGATGTAGGCGCGGATCTGGTCGGTAAAGTGGAAGCAGGTATACCGGAAGACGATCCACGCAACCCGGCCGTCATTGCGGACAATGTCGGCGACAATGTCGGCGATGTTGCCGGTATGGGTGCCGATTTGTTTGAATCCTATGTCGGCTCTATTATTTCCACCGCATCCCTCGCGGTTGCTGCGGGGTTGGGATTTGCGGGTGTCGGTGTGCCGATGATTCTTGCTGCGGTGGGCATTTTTGCCTCTATTGTCGGCTCGTTCTTTGTTCGCACCAAAGAGGGGGCAACCCAGAAAAATCTGCTTTCTGCGCTGCGGCGCGGAACATGGATCAGCGCACTGCTGATTGCAATTGTTGCTTATCCTGTGATTTATTACAGTCTTGGCAGCGGCCATACGGGACTATATGTTGCCGTGTTGTCCGGCTTACTGGCGGGTATTCTGATTGGTATCACCACGGAATACTTTACTTCCGATACTTATCGGCCGACGCAGGTCCTGGCGGAGGATTCCGCCGGCGGCCCCGCGACGGTGATGATCGGGGGGCTTGCCCTGGGAATGAAATCCACCATTTTGCCGGTCATTATTGTCGGCGCTTCGGTTCTGGTCAGTTACTTTGTTTCCGGCGGAACCGCCGATTTTAACGACGGACTGTACGGAATCGGCCTTTCTGCGGTCGGCATGCTTTCCACTCTGGGCATTACGCTTGCAACCGACGCTTACGGTCCCGTTGCGGACAATGCCGGCGGCATTGCTGAAATGTCGGAGTTGGGGGAAGAAGTGAGGGAAAGAACGGATGCGCTCGATTCCCTGGGAAATACGACGGCTGCAACTGGAAAAGGGTTTGCCATCGGTTCCGCTGCCCTGACGGCACTGGCGCTGATTGCTTCCTTTATTAATCAGGTCAAGATCCTTCGTCCGGACTATGTCTTTGATCTCAGCATTACCAATCCGACGGTTCTGGTGGGCCTGTTTGTCGGCGGTGCGCTTCCGTTCCTGTTTTCCGCTTTCACCATGAACGCGGTCGGCCGGTCTGCGCAGAGCATTGTTACGGAAGTTCGGCGGCAGTTCCGTGAAATTACCGGATTAATGCAGGGGGAAGCTGAGCCAGACTATGAAACTTGCGTTGATATCTGCACGCGTTCCGCTCAAAAAGAAATGATCCTTCCCGCCGTCATTGGTATTGTGTCACCAATTGTTGTCGGGGTGATTCTGGGCGTCAACGGCGTAGCCGGAATGCTGGCCGGCGCCACCGTGACGGGCTTTGTGATGGCTGTGATGATGGCCAATGCGGGCGGAGCCTGGGATAACGCGAAAAAGTATATTGAAAGCGGAAAGCTTGGGGGAAAGGGCAGCGATGCGCACAAGGCGGCGGTGGTCGGCGACACGGTCGGCGACCCGTTCAAGGATACGTCCGGCCCGTCACTGAATATTCTGATTAAGCTGACGTCCATGGTATCCATTGTGTTTGCCGGTTTGATTTTGTCTATTTCGATTTTTCATTAAGAAACAGGGCTTTTCCGTGTTGACTTTGCGGCTTGGAATGTTATAATACAATCGTTTTGTTTGTAAGCCGGAAATAACACGGAGGGGCTCATGCAGGATATCGGACTCATTAAAAAACGAGGATATGTCTTTTCCATAACATGGCCGATTTTTGTGGAATTGATTCTGCAAATGCTGGTCGGCAATGCGGACCAGATGATGGTAAGCCATTATTCTCAAAGTGCCGTGGGCGCTATCGGCAACGCGAATCAGATGGTGGGGCTTCTGATTCTGTTTTTCAACGTTGTCAGTATGGCGTCCACCATTTTGATTACCCAGTACATAGGGGCGGGCCAATCGAAAAAAGCGGAAGAGATCTATTCGCTTTCCATATTGGTGAATCTGCTGGCCGGTGTTGCGGTCAGTGTTCTGCTTATATTTGGCAGCCGTTCGCTTTACACCCTGATGAAAGTGCCGGAGCAGCTGATGGATGAGACCTGCCGGTACTCTTCCATTATTGGCTGGGGCATGGTGTTTCAGTCCCTGTACTCCACGTTTGTCGCGCTGTTTCGCAGCAACGCGATGATGAAAGTAACCATGTTGGTTTCGGTGATTCTGAATGTGGTGAATATTGGGGGCAACTTTTTTTTAATCAGCGGGTTTGGGCCGATTCCGGCTTTCGGTGTTGCAGGTGCGGCACTGGCCAGCAATCTGAGCCGCCTGGTCGGGCTTTTGGTTTTAATAGTGCTGTTTCAAAAGTTGGTGGGGGTGCGGCTTTCTTTGCGCGTCCTCAGACCATTTCCGTTCCATCAGCTGGCAAAACTGATGCGCATCGGTATTCCCAGCGGGGGCGAGTCTATGTCTTACAGTCTGTCTCAGCTGGCGGTTCAGGCGATGTGCAACCTGCTTCCGGTGTTCGTTATCAATACCAAGGCATTCGCAAGCACGTTTGCCATGGTGTCCTATATTTTTGCGTCGGCAATTGCCCAGGCGACACAGGTTTTGGTCGGTTACCTGATGGGGGCCCGCCATGCGGAAGAGGCGGATCGGAGGGTGATGTCAACCTTAAAGCTGGCGATGGCGGTTTCAACCCTGCTCGCCGCGATACTTTTCTTTTTCAGTGATCCGCTGTTTGGGCTGTTTACCAGTGACGCCGGTGTCATGCGGCTTGGAAAAAAGATTCTTGCGGTTGAAATCATCCTGGAAATAGGGCGGGCGATGAACATTGTTTTGGTCGGTGCTTTGCAGGCTGCCGGGGATATTCGGTTCCCGATTTACGTTTCGGTCATCAATGTTTGGATCATTGCGGTTGGCGCCGGATACCTGCTGGGTGTCAGTATGGGCTGGGGGCTTTTCGGCATCTGGGTGGCGATGGCGGCGGATGAATGTATCCGCGGCGTGATCCTTTTGGTGCGCTGGCGAAGAGGAAAGTGGAAATCGAAGAATTTGCTGGCCTAGCGGCGGCAGAAACGGACAACAACCATAACGGAAAGGTGGAACTCATGATCCGGGCAGTAATTTTTGACATGGACGGTTTGATGTTTGACACGGAACGGCTTTACCACGATACCACGGTGCGGGCGGCGGAAGAGATCGGGTACCCCGGTGTTTCCGGCCTGGCCAATGAAATGATCGGTCTGAGGGAAGCGGAGTGCATTGCCATGTACCGGCAGCGACTTGGCGCGGACTTTCCCTATGCGCGGTTAGACGAACACAGGATGAGGATGATGGATGCGTTTCTGCGGGAAAAAGGCGTGCCTGTAAAGCCCGGGTTATTTCAATTGCTCGACTTCCTGAAACAAAATGGCTTTTTATTGGCGGTCGCAACTTCAACGCAGAGCCGACACGCGAGTGTGTACCTGAAAAAGGCCGGGGTTGCCCGGTATTTTGACCGGATGATTTTTGGCGATATGCTGAAAAAAAGCAAACCAGCCCCCGACATTTACCTGAAAGCCGCGTTTGAACTGGGGGTTTCGCCTGCTGACTGCATGGCGTTGGAGGATTCGCCGCGCGGGGTTCAGGCCGCTTTTACCGCGGGGATGAGAGCCGTCATGGTGCCGGACCTTCTGGAACCGGATGAAGCAGTAAAAAAGATGGTTTACCGTTGTGTGCCCTCTCTTCTTGATGTAATTGATTTAATCCGGAACGAATCAGGGCAAAAGGAGAGCAGAACTTGAAAATCTTGGTGGATGCGGACGCATGCCCGGTGAAAGAAATCATTGTAAAAACTGCCAAAAGACATGGGATTCCGGTCACGATGCTAATGGATACCAGCCATGTTCTGGATGACGGTTACAGTACCGTTATCACCGTCGATAAAGGCAGGGACAGTGCTGATATCAGGCTTGTGAACCTGATTCATCCGGGTGACCTGGTCGTGACGCAGGACTATGGCGTTGCGGCGATGTCGCTCGGGCGCGGCGCACGGGCGCTCAACCAAAACGGAATGGTCTATTGCGCGGAAAATATGGACCGGCTGCTGTTTGAGCGCGCTTTGGGGCAGAAAATCCGGCGCGCAGGCGGCAGAGCGGGAAAAAACAAAAAACGAACCGGGGAAGACAACCGTTCGTTTGAACGGGAACTGGAAAATATGATTCGGACAACGGAACAATCGGAGGAAGTACTTTAATATGGAGCAATTTTATGATGTGATTGTTGTGGGCGCGGGTCCTGCGGGGATTTTTACCGCGCTGGAGCTTGACCGGCTGGCTCCGGAAAAAAGCATTCTGGTGGTGGATTCCGGCAGCGCGCTGGAGCGCCGTTCCTGTCCGGCACGCACGGGCGGGCGGTGTGCCCACTGTGCCACCTGCAGCATTATGAACGGCTGGGCGGGCGCGGGTGCGTTTTCCGACGGCAAGCTTTCCCTTTCTGAAGAGGTCGGCGGCAATATCACCGACTATATGACCACGGAACAGGCGAAACAGCTGATTCATTATGCGGACGGAATCTATCTGCACTACGGCGCACCGGAGCAGGTGTATGGCCTAAACGATAAATTCGCGGACCAAATTGCCTATGATGCGCGTCGGGAGAACATTCGGCTGATTCCCTGCCCCGTCAGGCACATGGGAACGGAGTATTCCTATAAAGTGCTGCTGGCCATGTACCGCTATTTATGCTCGCGCCCCAATTTTGAGTTTCGGGAGCGTACCGTCGCAGAATCCGTTTTCGTCGAAAACGGAAAGGTGGCGGGGGTTCGCCTTTCCGGCCTGGACGGAGGCCAGTTGGTGCGGGGGCACCATGTGGTGCTTGCCCCGGGCCGCGGCGGTGCGGGGTGGCTTTCCCGCGTCGCACGGGAAACGGGACTCAGCATTACGAACAACGAAGTGGATATCGGGGTTCGGGTCGAGGTGCCGAATGCGGTGATGGACCCGTTGACCCGGCATCTTTACGAGGCAAAGCTGGTTTATTATTCAGATACGTTTGAAAATCGGGTGCGTACTTTTTGCATGAATCCGGGCGGGATTGTCAGCGAAGAGCATTACGACCTGGGCTCCGGCATTGCCGTCGTCAATGGGCATTCCTATGCGAATGAGGAACGCCACACGGAAAATACGAATTTTGCCCTGCTGGTTTCCACCAAGTTTACAGAGCCGTTTCGGCAGCCGATTGAGTACGGGCGGTACATTGCGCAGCTTGGCAATATGCTGACCGGCGGCGGCATTATGGTGCAGCGCCTTGGTGATTTGCTGCTGGGGCGGCGGACCGATGCGTCAAGACTTGCCCGGTCAACCACTGTTCCCACGCTGAAAAGTGCGGTTCCCGGGGATTTGTCGTTTGTGCTTCCGCACCGGCACCTGACCAGTATTGTCGAGTCACTGCGTGCGTTCGACAAGCTGGCGCCAGGGCTTTATTCCAAAAATACGCTTCTTTACGGCGTAGAGGTGAAATTCTATTCCTCGAAGGTGGCCGTTCAACCGAATTTTGAAACAGCGGTGGAAAATCTTTACGCGATTGGCGATGGGGCGGGTATCACGCGCGGGTTGATGCAATCCTCCGTCACCGGCGTGGTGGTTGCGAGAGATATTGCGGGGAAAACGGATTCCTGCGGCTAATCCACAATTTTCTGTAAAAAACAAAGACCTCTGCGGGTTCGCAGAGGTCTTTTTCATGTGATCTTTTATGCCATGGCGGTTTGCAGATGTTCAATCGTGCTTCCAATCACGTTTGAGATCAGACGGTGGCCTTCCTCATTTGGGTGAATGCCGTCTTCGCACAGCAGGCTTTGGTACTGATGTGTTTCTAAAAATGCACTGCTGATGTCGATGAGAGGTACTTGGCATTCCCTGGCAACCTGGCAGACGGCCAGATTGTACCGTTCGTGCCAACGGTAAATGTGGTCGATGTCTCCCAGCCAGTTCAGAATTGCGCGCGGGTTCAGTCCCTTTGAAATCCATGCGAAATATCGCTTTGCATCAATCGGCGGCAGGGTGAGAAGAACCGGGTGGCTTCCGCATTGTTTGATGCGCGCAATTAATTCTTCATATTTTTGCTCAAACACATAAACCGGGGTTTTCGGGTTGTGGTTTTGTTCCGGTTCAGACGAAACCTCTGCCCAGTTATAGTCGCAGTCGTTTCCGCCGAATTCCAGGACGGTGTAATCGTAGCCGGAAAGCTCATTTTGATGCCGGCACAGCATTTCCATCCCTTTGGTAATGGTGCATCCGAATTTAGAATAATTTTTGATGATGACCGGGAAACTGCTCTTGATCAGATTGGCAAAGCAGTCCCGCAGCAGGGTGTATTTTTTCAGTACACTGTCGAAAACCACGCCTTTCGACACGGAATCGCCAAAAACGCAAACAGACAAATTCATATCAGCTTCCTCTTTCCTGCTACTTATAAAAATCGTATTATCTGCTTATAAAAACTATATCGCTCTGGGCATCATAAGTCAATAGTTTTTGCCTAAAACTCAAAAAAATCATTCTGCTTTTTGCTGGTGGCGAAGTGCGTGCACGGGGAATTTTATGCTTGTGCGCATAGCCCGTTAAAAAAATCGAATCATAGAGCAGAAGGACGGTGAAATCACGATGGTGAATGTAAGAAAATGCGCGATGATCGGGTGCGGATTTGTCGGTGCGGCCTCGGCGTTCAGCCTGATGCAAAGCGGTTTGTTTTCAGACATGGTTCTGATTGACGCCAACCACGACAAGGCGGAGGGCGAAGCGATGGATTTAAGCCATGGCGCCCCGTTTGCCCGGCCCATAGAGATCACGGCGGGAAGCTACGACGATATTGCGGACTGCGGGCTGATTGTCGTGACTGCGGGGGCAAACCAGAAGCCAGGGGAAACACGGCTGGATCTGGTTCATAAAAATGTTGGCATTTTTAAACAGATTATTCCTGAAATCAGCAAGAGAAAGTTCGAAGGAATTCTGCTGATTGTTTCCAATCCGGTGGATATTCTGACCTACACAGCGTTAAAGCTTTCCGGATTTCCGCCCGACCGCGTCATTGGTTCCGGCACGGTGCTGGATACCGCCAGACTGAAATATCTTCTTGGGCGGCATCTGGGCGTTGACAGCCGCAGTGTGCATGCTTACATCATCGGCGAGCACGGGGACAGTGAACTTGCTGTTTGGAGCAGTGCGAACGTTTCCGGTGTGGAACTGAATCGTTTTTGCGAACAGGACGGGCATCACAATCATAAACAGAATATGCAAAAGCTGTATGAAGATGTAAAAAATAGCGCGTATGAAATTATTCAGAAAAAAGGTGCGACCTACTACGGGATTGCGATGTCGGTGCGGCGGATTGCGGAGTGTATCATGCGCGACGAGCGCTCGATTCTGCCGGTTTCCAGCCTGATCGGCGGGCATTATGGGCTGAATGGCATCTGCATGGGTGTTCCCACCATTGTGGGCAGCGACGGTGTGGAGCGGGTGGTGGATATCGGCCTTTCCGGCGACGAGCAGCTCAAGCTGATGCACTCTGCGCAGGAATTGCAAAAAGTGCTGGCCGGCATTGATTTATCGTGAAATTTTGCAGGTTTGGCATTGATTTTATCCGGTGGGGAAAACAGCGGATGACCGGCCGGTTTCAGCCGGTGATTCGCTGCCAGAACCGGTGAAATTAGATACATAAGCAAGAGCAGAAATTCCCGGGTTACAGGATTCCCACTGCGGCCAGGCGTGACCGGCGAAATGTCGGAAAATGTGGATGATACGGGGTGTAAAAACATTTTAATGTCCATTGACAAAAGTCGCCGTCAGGAATAAACTATTAATGTTAGTTAAGACTAACTTTCCCCTGGGTAAAGGGGAAATTGGTTTATTTGAATAGGGGGAAAGACATGACGCTTGACCAGCTGCAAATTGGAAAAAGTTCCAGAATTCTGAAGGTCAGTGGGGAGGGTGCCCTGCGCCGCCGCTTACTGGATATGGGACTGACTCCGCACACAACGGTAATGGTTCGTAAAATGGCGCCGATGGGCGACCCGATTGAGATCCATCTGCGCGGATATGAGCTGACCCTTCGGATTGATGATGCAAAGAAGATTGAGATTGAAGACCCCGGGAACTTTCAGGGGCACGGGCATCAGTATCGGCATCGAGGAGGAAATATTCTGTGATTTTCGCGCTTGCGGGCAACCAGAATTGCGGTAAAACAACGCTTTTTAACCAATTGACCGGCTCCAACCAGCATGTGGGAAATTTTCCGGGGGTTACGGTGGCAAGGAAAGACGGGCAGATTCGCGGCCATAAGGATGTGACGGTCGTCGATTTGCCGGGGATATATTCCCTTTCTCCCTATTCCAATGAGGAAATCGTGACGCGTGATTTCCTGCTTGAAAACCATCCGGATGCGATTATCAATATTGTGGATGCAACCAATATTGAGCGAAATCTCTATTTGAGTATGCAGTTGATTGAACTGGATATTCCAATGGTGATTGCTCTTAATATGATGGACGAAGTGCGCTCGAACGGCGGAACCATTAAGATGAAGGAATTTCAGGAGCAGATCGGTCTTCCGGTCGTGCCGATTTCCGCCAGTAAAAATGAGGGCGTGGATGAACTGATTGACACGGTGCTTGAAATTGCCGAGGCCAGACGCCGGCCCAAACGCCAGGATTTCTGCTCCGGCGCGGTGCATCGCACCATCCATTCCATCGCGCATTTGGTGGAGGACCACGCCCAGCGAATTCATGTTCCGCCCCGTTTTGCCGCCACTAAACTGGTGGAAGGGGACAAGCCGATGATGGAAGCGCTCCGGCTTTCTGAAAATGAAAAAGACATGGTAATGCATGATGTCACGGAAATGGAGCGGGAGCTGGGAACCGACCGTGAGGCGGCGCTGACTGATATGCGCTATTCTTTCATTGAAAATCTGTGTGAGCACGCAGTGGTCAAAATGGGGGAGTCCAAAGAACATAAAAGAAGCGTCGCAATCGACCGTGTGCTGACCGGAAAGCACTTGGCCATTCCTATTTTCCTATTGATTATGATGCTGATTTTCTGGCTGACGTTCGGCGTGCTGGGCAACGCGCTGAGCAAACTGCTTTCCCTTGGAATCACGTTTGTCACGAATGCGGCGGAAGCCGGACTGACAGCGTATGGGATTAATCCGATTGTCAAATCGCTGGTGATAGACGGTGTGTTTGCCGGGGTGGGAAGTGTGCTTCAGTTCCTGCCGGTCATCGTGGTTTTGTTTTTCTTTCTGTCTATTTTGGAAGACAGCGGATATATGGCGCGGGTTGCGTTTGTTATGGACAAGCTCCTTCGTCGCATCGGCCTTTCTGGGCGCAGCTTTGTGCCGATGCTGATCGGCTTTGGCTGTTCCGTTCCCGCAATTTTGTCGACCCGCACGCTTTCGAGTGAGCGGGACCGTAAGATGACGATTTTGCTGACGCCTTTTATGAGCTGCAGTGCAAAACTGCCGATCTATGCGGTGTTCACCGCGGCATTTTTTCCGCATTACGCGCCGCTGGTGATGATCTTGCTGTATGTGATGGGAATTTTAATTGGAATCGCAAGCGGACTTCTGATGAGAGAAACGGTATTTCACGGAAATCCGGTTCCGTTTGTCATGGAACTGCCGAATTATCGCTTGCCCAGTGCCAAGAGTGTTTTATTGCTTATTTGGGACAAGGCGCGCGACTTTTTAGTGCGGGCGTTTACCGTGATCTTTGTCGCGACGATAATTATTTGGTTTTTGCAGACTTTCGACCTGAAATTCAACCCGGTGTCGTCCAGTTCCGACAGCATGCTTGCGCTGATTGGACGTGCCATTTCTCCTGTCTTTGCTCCGCTGGGGTTTGGCGACTGGCGATCATCTACCGCACTGATTACCGGTTTTACCGCGAAAGAAGCGGTTATCAGTACGCTGGCGGTTCTGACGGGTACGGATGTCTCAGGTCTGCCGCAGGCGCTTTCGGGATTATTTACCCCGCTGACGGCGTTTACCTTTTTGACTTTCACACTGCTGTATACACCCTGTGTTGCCGCCATTAACGCGGTTCGCCAAGAAATGAACAGTGCGCGCAGTGCGGTTGGCGTTGTCCTTTACCAGTGCGCCGTGGCCTGGGCGGTGTCCTTTTTAGTCTATCAAGTCGGCCGGTTGATTGCTGGCTGATGAAAGGGGGAACATTCCTGTGGGACCAATCGATGTTATGATTCTATTGATTGTGGCGCTGCTTTTCTTTTTCGCCGCGCGTTATGCCTGGCGTCACAGACATCATTCGTGCGGCGGGGATTGTTCCGCGTGTCCATATCATCAAAAATGTGGCAAAAAAGAGAAAAAGTGAAGAATGGACCCCGGTACATCATCATGTGCCGGGGTCCATTTGCACGCTGTGGTGCCATCTTTTCCGGACTGTTGATAAAAACATCAGGATTCGTTAAAACGGGCTAAAAAGCTCTTGGTGCGTTCACTTTGTGTGTTGCCGAACACCTGCGCCGGCGTACCCTGTTCCACAATGGTTCCATCCGCCATAAACACGACTTTATCGGCTACATCGCGTGCAAAAGCCATTTCATGCGTGACGACGACCATCGTCATATGCTCGGCGGCAAGTTCGCGGATGACTTTTAGAATTTCGCCCGTCAGCTCCGGGTCCAGCGCGCTGGTCGGCTCGTCGAAAAACAGAAGTTCCGGGTTCATGGCGAGCGCTCTCGCAATGGAAACACGCTGCTGCTGACCGCCGGAAAGCTGGCAGGGGTAAGCGTCTTCTTTATCGGAAAGCTCCATCTTTTTCAGTAATTTTCTGGCGTGGGTTTCAGCCTCCGCCTTTTTTTGCCCCAGAACGTGAACGGGAGCTTCTGTAATGTTCCGCAGAACGCTGAAATGCGGAAACAGATTGAAGTTTTGAAAAACAAGCCCGATTTGCAGGGCAATGCGGTTGCGGGCTGCCCGGTCGGCGTAAACGGCAGAGCGGCTTGTGCCGCTTTTGACAAGGGGCTCCCCGCAGATAGTGATTTCTCCCCGGTCGATGGTTTCCAGTTGAGTGATGCACCGCAGCAGGGTGCTTTTCCCGGAGCCGGAAGGGCCGATAATCGTGAGGACTTCGCCCTGTTCCACATCAAGGGAAATCCCCTTCAGTACTTCGGTGCCGTCAAAGTTTTTATAAACGTTGCGAGCGGTCAGAATTGCCATAGGACTTCCCCCTAACGATAATAATTCAGGCGCTTTTCCGCCACGGTGAAGCAGCGGGTGACGACGGCGTTCATCGCCAGATAGAACACGGCGGCGATGGCGAACGGCGCCATGCTCACGGCGGAAGAGACCCAGTCCGACGTGACCCGCAGCAGCTCAGTCACACCGATGACCTGCGCCAGCGAGGTGTCTTTTACCAGATTAATCACTTCGTTGCTCATGGGCGGCAAAATCATTTTGCAGACCTGCGGCAGTACAATGCGGAAAAATGTTTGCTGTCTGGTAAAGCCCAGAACCCGGGCTGCCTCATACTGGCCCTGCGGTACCGCGTCAATCCCGCCGCGAAAAATTTCGGCAAAATACGCCGCGTAGTTCAGCACAAATGCGACTTGGGCCGCAAGGACCCGGTCCAGCTGGATTCCGGTCAGCGGCTTCAGACCGTAGAAGATAAACAGAAGCTGAAGCATCAGCGGTGTGCCGCGCATGAACAGAATATAAAGCCGAACGGGCAGCTGAATGAATTTTACCTTTGTCCGGCGGCCCGCCGCTGCAAGCAGCCCCAGCGGAACGGAAAACAATAGGGTAACAAAGAAAATACGCAGGGACATCAGAGAGGCTTCCAGCATTTGTGAAAGCAGCACGGAGTAATTCATCAGGGAGCAGTCCTCCATTATTTTTTCAAAAAAGAAATGGATTTATCATTAGAGTTTGAGTCCTTATTTTCCGATGGTGGTTACATCGGCCTGAAACCATTTTTGGGAGATATCCGCAATGGCTCCGTCTTTTGTCAGGCCCTGCAGGGCGCCGTCTATTTTTTCCTTCAGGGCAAGGTCAGATTGGCGGAAGGCAATTACGTAGTCTTCGGTTGCCAGAGACACGTCTTTTCCATCCTTATCCTGAAGGATAGCATAGGCTCCCGGTTCCTTCGTCAGGTAGTAGCGCGCCACAACTTCGTCAATGGCAATCGCGTCAATGGTGCCGTTTTGAATTTCCAGTACCGCTTTGCTGTAATCGTCAATCTTTACAACGCTTTTCAGCGAGTTTGTAAAATCCGGATTGTCTTTTAAGGCTGTTTCGGCGCTGGAATCCGCTTGTACGCCTACGGTTTTGCCCTGCAGACTTTCAAGACCCTTATAGTTCGAATCGGTTTTCACCAGAATAATCTGGTCGTTTTTCATGTAGGGAATGCTCAGTGCAAAGTCCTGTTCGCGTTTCGGTGTTTTGGAAAAACCGTTCCACAGGCAGTCCACATTGCCGTTGTTCAGTTCGGCTGTTTTATTGTCCCAGTTAATCGGCTGAAGGACCAGCTCAATCCCAAGCTTTTTGCAGGCTGCTGTCGCAAGGTCAATGTCGAAACCGACCAGATCGCCGGTCTGGGTGTCGACGTAGCCCATGGGCGGGAATGCCTTGTCAAGGCCCAGCACCAGTTTGCCGGAGGATTTTACTTTATCCCAGGAAGTATCCGAAGTGCTTTGGGCAGAACCGTCTGCTGAATCAGAGGAAGATGCAGGCTGTGGGGCGGCGGAACAACCTGCGAGTGCGAAGGTGAGCGCGGCGGTTAACAACAATCCTAAAACTTTTTTCATATCATTCACCCTTCAGTCATATTTACTCTTTGCAGTACAATACTATATTAACGAATTAGCACGGTAAAGTAAAGAGGAAACAGCAATTTTCCAATTGTTTTACAGAAAAAATTATTTGTCAGGTGTTTTCCGTGGGATTTATCCGTGCAAAAGAAAAGAGCCGAAAAGCGGTTGCTGTTAGGAAGAGTGTGGTATTTGCACCGTTTCCACTGTGCAATGTGTCACAATTCTTTAAAATTAACCTGTTCAAAGTTATTTCATAGATTCTTCCTTTATTTTTCATCAAACTGTAACGCTTTATCAATATCGAACCGGTATGATAGAGCCATAGAAACAAAAAACACTGCATTACTTCCGGCGGCACAGACGGAATACCGAACCGCCGGACGGCAGACAAATTACAAGTTCCTCAAAGATGAGGATTTTCATAAACTTTTTCATAATACTTCCCCTTCTAACGGTTGCCTGGCACCAGGCAGCTCCGATCACAAAGGGTCCGGTTTTCACCGGACCCTTTGTGATTCTGTGTAGAATTTTAAAACTGCGTCGACGATGTTTTTTATGGATTGACCAGATTGACGGGGGCTCCCGCCAGATATTGCTTCAGATTATCAACGGCAATATCCATCAGCCGCTGCCTGCTTTCTTTTGGCGCCCAGGAGATATGCGGCGTAATCAGGCAGTTTTTCGCGTGTAACAGGGGGTTGTCTTTGCGAATCGGTTCAGTCGAGACAACATCCAGCCCCGCGGCGTATACTTTGCCTGAGTTTAATGCTTCGCAAAGGTCTTTTTCAACAATCAAAGGTCCGCGGGAATTGTTCAGCAGGATAACGCCGTTCTTCATCTTCGCAATCGTGTTTTTATTGATGATCCCCTGCGTTTCCGGGAAAAGGGGGCAGTGCAGTGCAATGACGTCTGACTTTTTCAGCAGTGTGTCCAGATCGACACATTCTTCGGCGCGGACGAATTTGTCATAGGCGATGACCTTCATTCCCAGTGCTTTCGCAATGCTGCCGGTTTTTCGCCCGATGCGGCCGAATCCGATGATTCCCATCGTCTTTCCAGCAAGTTCGATCAAGGGGTAATCCCAGAAGCACCAGTCGGGGCTGGATGACCAGCGGCCGGCATGGACGGCTTCGCTGTGGTGGGCTGCGTGGTGGCAGATTTCAAGGAGCAGGGCGATTGCCATTTGGGCTACAGCGTCTGTCCCATAGGAAGGAATATTGCTGACCGAAATTCCTTTTTCCTGTGCCGCCGGCACGTCTACAACATTATATCCGGTTGCAAGAACGCCGATAAATTTGATTTTGCCGCACGCATCCAGCACATCGCGGCCTAGCGGTGTTTTGTTGGTATAAACGACTTCGGCATCGCCAATCCGGTCGATGACCTGTGCGGGGTTGTTCAGCGCGGTGCGGTCGTACACAGTCAGACTGCCTAATTTTTCAAAACCGCTCCAGCTTAAATCTCCCGGGTTTTCCGTGTAACCGTCAAGAATGACAATTTTCATATTAATTCCCTCCGTTTATAGGGACCGGCAGGAAAGGTGCTTCTTTTTCTTTTCCTGATACAGGATGCGGTCCGCCTGCATCAGAATCTTGTCTGCGGTGCCTTTTGCCGGAACCGATGAATCGCTAAAGCTGATGTCCGCCTCTTTGTTGTGCAGTAAAACATAGGCCCCAAAAAGTTCTTTCACTTCATCCAAACGCCGCGTCAGGTCTTTCCGGTCGCCGTAATAGATAATTGCAAATTCATCCCCGCCCCAGCGGCTGACAATGTTACGGCCAAACCCTAAAAACTGCAGGAGAAGCTCGGATAATTTTTGAAGGACTTTATCTCCCTCCGAATGGCCGTAGATATCGTTTGCCTTTTTAAAGTTATCCACGTCAATTAGAACCAGGTAAGGCGTAGTGTGCCGTTCTGCAGTAGCCCGCTCAATTGCGGTGTTGAACATTCTTCGGTTGTAAAGGCCCGTCAGCGGGTCAACGTTGGCGCATTGATCCAGCTGGTCGTTGACCCGTTCATATTCTTTTGCAAATTGCAGAATGATGAAAAAGGAAGCCAGCAGCAACAGCGGAATCTGAATCATGCGGTCAATAAACTGACTCCATTCCGTGTGTTTTACAATCAGGTCCGGGTGAAGATATTCCACGGCATGCAGTCCCGTAAATACGGCGGTTAGCCCAAAAACAAAAAAGTATCGCTGCCAGCCGGAAAACAGGTAGATAATACAGATTAAAACCAGAAAAGTGTATCCGATCGCGTTGTTGTTGCTGCCGCCGGAATTAAAAAAGGCGAAAGGAAGAAACAGAAAGATGATAAACGCAAAAACCGCGAACATGGTATGAGCCCGGTACGTTTTATGGTGCGAAAAGAAAAGCGCCGCAGTACATACACAAAAAAGCCCAAACCATTTGAAATTTACCTGCAGAGGGAATGTGCCCAGGCAATTCCCCAGGATGCAAATCATGGACAGTCCCATTCCCGAAAGTAGAATTGCCTTATATAAACGGACCTGAATATCAGACCGCTTCATAGTTCCACCATTCTTCCTTTTACGCATAAAAGTTAAGAGTAGAGCATTGTAGAATCTTATCTAAACTGCAACACTGATTTTCTACCTTAATTATATCAAAAAGCCCGCGGCAATGCAAAAAAAATCGGTGGCACAGGGCAAAAATAAAAACGCTGCCGAGCCATTCGCAGACGGATGACCGGAGCGCTTTTCAGGTTGGAACAAGCCAGTGCATTTCCTTTCAAATTCCGCGGGGAAAGCGGACGGAATATCGGCAGGATTCCTTTCTCTTCCAGGGAAGATTGTCTTGTACTTCTTCGATTCTTTGATATAATGAAATCAAACTTTAAGAACAACAACAGAGAAGGGTGGTTTTATGCCTTCAGATGGTCTGAATGATCTAATACAGGAAAGACAGAAAAGCCGGCATGCGCAGCGGAAAAATCAGGTTCCATATGCGATGATTTTGCTGGTTCTTTCCTGTGTATACGCGTTTTTTTTGTGGCGGGACGGGCGCGGATATACCGCTTTCTGGTTAGTGGGCATCGCGCTGGGCTTTGTCATGAGAAATTCCCGCTTCTGTTTTGCGGCGACTTTTCGGGACGCGTTCCTGTTTAAAAACACCAAACTGATGCGTGCCCTGATTCTGTCGCTTATCATCGGGACTCTCGGATTTGCGGCAATTCAGTTTCAGTATCTTAGAAATCATCCGGGTGCGGGGTATGACGAAATTCCGGGAATTTTTGATTCGGTTGGTCTGCATACCGTGATCGGCGCGTTCCTTTTTGGCGTGGGCATGGTGATTGCGGGCGGGTGTGCCGCCAGTGTGCTGATGAGAATTGGAGAAGGGCATGCGCTGCCGCTGATTACTCTTTTGGGATTTTTTATCGGAACTACGCTGGGTGCGAAAGATTATCCGAACTGGTACGGCAGCATGATTCAAAACACCGGCGTGGTCTATCTTCCGGAATATATGAACTTTGGTGCCGCCGTGTTTTTGCAAATCGCTGTTTTAGCGGCTTTATACCGTCTGGCGCTGTGGTTTCAAAATCGGAAGCCGGAGAAATGATAGGGAGAGGTTTCATGAAAGTCAGGGATTTGGATTGTTTATATGAGGTTTGTCCGATTCCTTTAATCAAAGCCGTGAAAGAGCTGAAAAAGATGAATTCAGGGGACGTTTTGGTTGTTCATTCGGATGAAAGCTGCGTTGGGGTGATGATGGAAGAATGGGCCAAGCAAAATCATTATTCCATTCAGATTGAAGAACCGAAGGACGGCGAATGGGAAATTTATCTTCAGAAGCCGTGAATTTTGGAAAGGACGGAACGGATGCAATGAAACGATGGCTCAAAAAGCCCTGGCCTTACTGGGCGGGGGGTGTGCTGCTCGGCTTGCTGAATATTCTTCTGCTTGCTGTCAGCGGCACTGTGTGGCAGGTGTCCGGCGGATATTTGCTGTGGGCTGCCGGAATTTTGGAGCGGTTCGGCTTAAAACCGTTTCAATGGGATTACTTCCAGTCTTTTCAGCCAAGGTATGCCGAAATTATTGCCACGCATTCTGTTTTTTTCAACCAATACACGATTCTGAATCTGGGTGTTGCTGCGGGTGCGCTGATCGCGGCTCTGCTGGCTTCTCAGTTTAAACTGGGAAAGATAAAAGGCTGGAAGCAGGCCGCGTTTGCCCTGCTTGGCGGCATCCTGATGGGGTATGGGTCCAGACTGACGGGCGGCTGCAACATCGGCGGCTTTTTCAGTGGAATTCCGTCTCTGTCGCTGCACGCGTGGGTATTTTGGATTTTTGCCATGGCGGGCGCCTGGCTTGGAGCAAAACTGTTAATCCGGTTTATGACGTGACCGGGTTCAGCAGAATCCGCGCTGGGTGGAATGAATAAATTCGATAAAGTTTTTCTCCTGTTCCGACGGAACGGAATCTTTTCGGTAAGCCATGTTATAGTTAAAAACAATTTTCAGCTGATCGGTTTTGATCTGCTTTAAAGTGCCTTCTTTCAGCTCTTTTTTAATCATTAGTTTTGGTAAAAATGAAAATCCTTTTCCCGCTGAAATGGAGGATTTAATCGCTCCGGGGGAATCCAGATTATAAATTACGTTTAATTGGTCTAAGCTGACGCCTTTTTTCTGCAGGGCTTCTTCCAGCAGGTACCTTGTGCCGGAAGTCTGTTCCCGCAGAATGAGCGGCAGCTTTTTTAGTTCTTCCAACGTAATTTCACCTTGACTGCCGTCTGCGCATCCGGCAAGAACAATCTCATCCGAAATGATGGGGCTTGCGACGATCTCATCCATCCGCGGGTGGTCCTGAATGATGCCCAGGTTGATGGTGTGATCCAGAAGTTTTTTAATCACCTCGGTGGAATTCATCAGCTTGATGTGAATGTCAACCTCTTCGTAAAACTTTTTAAAAATATAGAGGCTGCAGGGAAGAGCGTATTCCCCAACGGCGTAGCAGGAACCGATGATAAGCTTCGGGTGGCTTTCCTGAAGGCTTTTTAAATCCCTTTTGATATTGCCCTTCAGCGAAAGAATGGTGACGGCATAGTTGTAGACTACTTTTCCCTCTTCCGTCAGCTGTACCCCTTTGTTGCTGCGGTCCAACAGCTTGGTTCCCATTTCGTTTTCCAAATTTTTCAGCTGCAGGCTCAGCCCCGGCTGTGTCAGGTGCAGAGCGACGGCCGCCTTGGAAATATTGTTGTATTTTACGGCAGTGTAAAAAGATTCCAGGTATTGAAAGTTCATAAATGTCACATCCAAATAAAAATCACTTCTATTGTATCATTACTTTGTTAAAAAATAAACCCGGCATTCAGAAGGGCATAGCGAACTCTTATGCAGGATAACAAATCCTTATTAGAATTTTGGGCTACTGTGTATTATAATGACAATAGATTGAGATTTAATTAACAAGCACGCGAAATGGGGCGACAATCAGCGCTGCACCAGGTGCTCTGGGCGGGGCGGACTGAATGGAGGCGATGGGACGATCATTACCAATCGAAAACGTTTGTTTGAAAAAGTACTGACATTCGGAACCATCGCCGTTATTCTGGCTTTGTGGTTTGCGGTTACGGGATTGCAGTTGGTTGACCCCAAACTGGTGCCGTCCCCCCAGTCCGTTTGGACTGCTTTTCTGGATATTGCGCAGAACGGATACCGCAACCGAACTCTTTTTCAGCATATTGGGGCGAGTTTGGGCCGGCTGATTGCGGCATTTCTACTTGCCGCAGCCGCGGCGGTCCCACTGGGCCTGGCAAGCGGGTTTAACGCTAAGATACGAGCGGTATTGGAGCCGGTCATCGAGTTTTACAGACCGCTTCCGCCCCTTGCGTACTACACAATTTTGGTCTTATGGCTGGGAATTGGGGACCAGTCTAAGATTGCGCTTCTCCTGCTGGCCTGCTTTGCACCGGTTTATGTTTCCTGTGTTGCCGCGGTGATAAAAATTAATCAGGATTACCTGAACTGCGCGTATGCGGTGGGGGCCGGGCGGTGGCAGGTGTTCCTCCATGTGGTGTTCCCTGCCTGTCTGCCCGATGTGCTGACGGGACTGCGAACGGCTCTGGGGGTTGGATACACGACGCTGGTATCGGCAGAAATGGTCGCGGCGACCTCCGGACTTGGCTGGATGGTACTGGATGCCAGCCGCCTTTTAAGAAGCGACATCACTTTTTTGGGAATTATCATTATGGGGATTACCGGGGTCCTGATGGACCGGGGCCTGCGGCTTTTGGAGCGCAGACTGGTTCCCTGGAAAGGAAAAGAATAAAAGACACAAAGGGAAGGGGGATGTTTTTGATGAAGTGCGGTAAATTGTTCCGTGTCCTTATCATGGCGCTTTCGGCAGCCTTGCTGTTTGCGGGCTGTTCCGCTGCAAAAAACGCGGGCGGTGCCGGGGATTCCGGCCAGCCGGAGGTTGTCAATATCGGAACCCAGCAGATGCCGAACGATGAAAGAATTGCGATTGCGAAAGACTACTTTGAAGAAGAACTCGGTGTAAAAGTGAACATTGTGGAATTTCAGGCCGGAGATATCCGGAATGCCATGATTGCAAAGAACATTGATTTTGCTCTGCTTGGTTCTGCTTCCGCCACCCTTGGAATTGCAAACGGGATGAACGTTGAACTGATTTGGGTTCATGAAGTCCTGGGGGATGCGGAGCAGCTGGCTGCAAAAAATGGTTCCGGCATTCGGTCCGTTCAGGACCTGAAGGGAAAGAAGATTGCAACCGCCTTTACCACGACTGCACATTACAGCCTGCTGAAGGCTTTGCAAAAAAATGGAATTTCAGAAAAAGACGTTACGCTGCTCGATATGCAGATGCCCGATCTCTATGCGGCGTGGCAGCGGGGCAATATTGACGCGGCCTATGCTTGGGAGCCGACCCTGTCTAAATTGTTAAAAGACGGGACTTCCCTCCTTTCCAGTGAAGATCTGGCGGCCAGCGGGGTTATCACTTCCAATGTGGAGATTGTACGAAAAGAATTTGCTCAGCAGTATCCGCAGATTGTCACAAATTATGTGAAGGCTTTGAACAAGGCGGTCGAACTGTACCGCCAGAATCCGGCAGAAGCGGTTGGAACGGTTGCACAGGCTTTGAATCTTTCCGAAGAGGAAACGGCGAAACAGATGCAGGGTTCCACCTGGCTCAATGAGGAAGAACAACTGTCTTCCGATTATCTGGGTACCAGTTCCCAAAAAGGCAGGATTGTAAACTCCCTGAAAGATACGGCGGATTTTTTGTACGAACAAAAGAGCCTGGTTTCCGAACCAAAGCTCGAAACCTTTGAACAGGCCGTCAACCCAGCCTATGTTGAGAAAGCCCTGCAATAGGGCGCGGTGGGAGGACTCTGTGTGAATCAATTAAGGCAAAAGCAGGAAGAACCGCTTCTTGCGCTGAACCATATCAGCTTTCGGTACCCCGCAAAAAAAGACGAGATTACCGCCCTGCGCAGCCTGAGCTTTACCGTGGAAACGGGTGAGTTTCTCTGTGTCCTTGGCCCTTCCGGATGCGGAAAGAGCACCTTGTTGAGAATGATCGCAGGATTTCTCAAGCCGACTCAGGGAGAAATCCGGATGGACGGCCGGCGCATACAGGGGCCGGACTGGCACCGGGGTGTCATTTTTCAGGCGCCTACCTTATATTCTTGGCTGAATGTGCGGGAAAATATCGCTTTCGGCCTCAAAATGAGAAAAACAGCGAAAGACGAAATCCGTAATGTAACGCAGAGTTATATTGAGAGGGTCGGTTTAAAGGGCTTTGAAACAAAGAAGCCCTATGAACTTTCGGGTGGGATGAAGCAGAGGGTTTCGCTTGCCAGGGCTTTGGTAAACCAACCGGATCTTCTTCTGATGGATGAACCGCTTGGGGCGCTGGATGCGCTGACACGGCAGGATATGCAGGCTTTGGTCCGTAAAATCTGGCACGAAACGGGAAACACGGTTTTGCTGGTTACGCATGACGTGGATGAAGCGCTGGCGCTTGGTACAAGAATTATGGTGCTGTCAAGCAGACCTGGCAGAATTCTGAATGAGTTTTATCCGGACTTTACCCGCCGGTTTCTCAGCGGTGACGGGGAAGAAGTTCAGTATTTACCCGAATATCTGGCAATGCGCAGAGAAATCATGAAGGAAATGATCCGCGAGAGCGGGCCGGCAGAATGATCCGAAAATCCGGGTTGAACATGTGAAATAACCGGACAAAGGGCTACAAAACATAATGCTAAGTCAATTAGTTGTTAATTTATTAACAATATTTTGAATACAATGATGGAATTAAGTTTTGCTGAAAGGTTGTGGTTGCGGACGAAATACGGTAAAAATCATCAGCCATTATGAAAAAGTTAGGAGTGGAGTTATGAACAAGAAAGAACAGATTTTAGGGTTTGTGGTTGTGGTTTTATCGCTTTTGCTCGGCAAGGCGTTTTTACAGACGGATATTTTTCTTCGGCTTGCCATCGGGCTGGCACTGGGTTATTCCTTAATGAGGGCTTACACGGGGTTTGCCGGCAGCATTAACCGCGCATATCGGACCGGGTCGACAAAGCTGATGCGGGCCTTAATGCTTATGTTTTTTGTTTCCAGTGTACTGACGGGCGCATTTTTGCTTAAAACAGATGCAACATCATATGGACTGTGGGTCAATCCGATTAACTTCGGTTTGCTGCTCGGGGGTGTGCTGTTTGGGTTCGGCATGGCACTGTCGTCCTGCTGTGCCACCGGTGTGATGACCGACCTTGTGGTTGGGCTGCCGCGTGCGTTTATCACATTGCTGTTTTTCGGAATGGGCGTTTTTCTCGGCTTCCCGGTGCAGCATACCGCAGGTTGGGTGCAGAATTCCTGGTTTGCCACACCGACGGGGGAAAAGCTTTACGGCGGCGTATTCCTGCCGGACCTGTTCCGGGGTGACGGACTGAACGGTTACCTGGGAGCGCTGCTTTTGACGGGCCTGTTCTGCGGGATTGTGGTATATTTTTCTTACCGGTATGAAAAATCGCGCAAACAAAACAATACATTTGTGGGTAACGAGACGGAAATCATGCAGGAAAAGTCCGATGCCTTCGACAGCAAGAATTATAAGCTTTTCAGCATGGAAACGGTTTACCGTGTATTCGCAAAGCCGTGGACTCTGGCGCAGGGAGCGATCGTGCTCAGCGTTCTGTTTGCGGTGCTGATGGGTACCACCAAGGAAGGCTGGGGAGCTTCTACCCCCTATGGCCTCTGGTTTGGAAAGCTGCTGATTGCTTTTGGCGTTTCGCCGGATGCCGTGGCGTCCTTTGCCCAGATGAAACCGGATGCGTATGTGCTGCCGTTCTTCCAGCATGGGGTGTCTGTACAGAACTTCGGCATTATCTTGGGTACGATTTGCTACCTGCTGATTGCCGGTGTGTTTGGAAAGACATTCCGTGAAGGTCTGCACATCACGTTGCGTGAAGGATTGATTTTTGCACTGGGCGGCCTTTGCATGGGTGTGGGAACAAGATTTTCGAACGGATGCAATGTGGGCGCGCTGTACACGCCGATTGCGAATTTCTCACTTTCCGGCTGGGTGTTCCTGATCTTTTTGGTGCTGGGCGGAATTGTGGGCAACATATTTGGAAAGATGGTTGCTGCCAAAAAAGGAGCCGGCGGACTTTTGGGTTAAACGGCTGAACATTTAATCAATGGAAGAGAGGAATCATTACTATGGGTAAAAAGATCTTGATCGTCGGCGGAGTTGCCGGCGGAGCTTCTGTGGCCGCAAGGGCGCGCAGACTGGATGAATCGGCTGAAATCGTGATGTTTGAAAAGGGACCGCACGTTTCTTTTTCCAACTGTGCGCTTCCGTTTTTCCTGAGCAGAGTGGTGCCGGAAAGCGATAATCTGGTGCTGATGAGCCCGGAACAGTTTAAAAATCAGTATCATATTGAAGCCAGAGTGAACTGTGAAGTAATGAAAGTCAACCGTAAAGAGAAAAAAATTACGGTTCGGAATCTGGCAGGCGGCGAAGAATACGAAGAGTCTTATGACAAACTGGTACTGTCCCCCGGCGCGGTGCCGCTTCTTCCCAGAAGTATTGAAGGAATTGACCGCCCGAATGTTTTTACGGTTCGCAATGTTGTTGATATCCGCAAACTCGACCAGTATGTCACAGAAAACGGAATTCAGGATGTCGCGGTGGTCGGCGGTGGATTCATCGGTGTTGAAGTAGCCGAAAATCTGCGCATGGCGGGCAAAAATGTCAGCCTGATTGAGGCGCTTGACCAGATTATGGCTCCGTTTGATTACGATATGGCCCAGATGCTCCACAAAGAAATGCTGGACCATGGCGTCAATCTGATTTTGAGCGACGGTGTGAAAAAGATCAATGAAGATTCCGTCGAACTGCAGTCCGGAAAAGTTGTTTCCGCCAAAGCGGTTGTCATGGCAATCGGCGTTCGCCCGGAAACAAGTCTTGCAAAAGACGCGGGGCTTGAAATCGGGGAAACCGGCGGCATCAAGGTGGACCATAACTATGTGACCAGCGACCCGGATATCTATGCGGTCGGCGACGCAATTGAGGTTTATCATCAGCTGACCCATAAACCGACCCGGCTGGCTCTTGCCGGACCGGCCCAGAGGCAGGCCCGCGCGGCGGCCGATCATATGTATCGGATTCCGCATAATAATAACGGGGTGATCGGTTCTTCCGTCGTTCGAATTTTTGATTTAAACGCCGCGTCTACCGGCCTGAATGAAAAAGCAGCAAAAGCGGCGGGAATTTCTTACGACTTTGTGTATATTATTCCTGTGGATAAAGTTGGTCTGATGCCCGAAAGCCATCCGCTGCACTTCAAACTGCTGTACGAATATCCGACCGGCAGGATTTTAGGCGCGCAGGCCATCGGAAAGGGAGATGCGGACAAGAGAGTCGACGTGATTGCCGCCATGATTTCTATGGGCGCGACGCTGGAAGATTTGAAAGAGCTGGAGCTGTGCTATGCTCCTCTGTTCGGCACCGCGAAGGATGCCGTTAATCATGCGGCTTTGGTTGGCCTGAATCTTCTGTACGGCCGCTTTCAACAAGTGCCGGTTACCAAAGTACGCGAACTGGTTGAAAACAACGCGTTTATTATCGATGTCCGCGAGAAAAACGAATACGCAAACGGCCATCTGATTAACGCGGTCAATATTCCGCTCAGCGAAATCAGAGATCGTTTGGATGAAATCCCGAAAGACCGGCCGGTCTATCTGCACTGCCGCAGCAGCCAGAGAAGCTACAATGCGGTGATGGCATTGGAAAACCTGGGGTATGACAATGTTTTCAATATCTCCGGTTCCTACCTGGGAATCTGCTGCTATGAATATTATCAGGATCAGGTAACAGGAAGAAAAAAGATTGTTACAAAATATAATTTTGCCTAAAAGGGCAGATGAAGAAAACGGACCGCCGGATTGCTTCCCGGCGGTTCGTTTTTTATGCACCGGCACAGTATCGCTTGCAGCATACTGTTCCGGTGCATTTCTGCGTAAAACTTTGCCTTGTCCTTTTTCTGCTCTATCGTGTTTGGCATGCGGGTCTTTTACAATTATATTATCACGGCCGGGTACGTTTATAAAAAATTAGCATATTAGAATTTTTTAGTAGAAATATCCGACAAATTCTATATAGTAATTATTTATTAGAATTCCTATTATATAATAAATTGAACTTAATTTACTTTAAAAGATTATCAGCAAGAAAATTGCTGCATTTAACGCAGAAAACATACGTGAGTTGATGATGGCTGTTCTGAAGGGAGGTGTGAAGCTTGCAAAATGATCAAGAAGAAAAATCGGCTCAATCGGGGCTTGGCCAGTTCTTTTTGGGATTGATACTGCTTGGTGTGGGGCTTTTTCTCTTCAGCAGGCGTGTGATTGTCAGAACGGATTATTTCTTCGGTGGTGGCCCGCTGCGGTATGCTGCTTCTCCGGGCCTTATGGTGCTTCCTTTCTTAGTTGGCGTTTTTTGGATGTTTTTTAATAAAAAATCCTTTTTAGCTAAAGTCGTTACGGTCTTGGGTATTGCACTGGTTGTTTTTTCGCTTATCATGAGCATTCGTATGACCTTTGTTTCTACTCCTCTTTACGAGTACATTGTAATTATAGGGATGATTGCCGCTGGGAGCGGCCTGCTGTTTAAGGTGTTATTCAAATCAGATAAATAGTTTAGGAGGAAGAAAGAATGGCAATTTTTGAAAGAATCGGTGACCTTGTAAAAGCAAATATCAATGATTTGATTGACAGAGCTGAAAATCCGGAAAAAATGGTCAAGCAGATTATTATCGATATGGAGGAGCAGCTCAGAAAAGCGACACAGGGCCTCGGCTCCGCCATGGCAAGTCAAAATCAGGTGAACAAGCAGTTGAATAATGCCAAATCCCAGTCGGCGAAATGGCAGGAAAAAGCCAAGATGTGCCTGAAGGCAGGGAATGAAGAGCTTGCAAAACAGGCTTTGGCCAATAAGGTTCAGCAGGATAATCAGGTTGAGCAGTACGGAGCAATGGCGGCGTCTATGAACGCGCAGGTCAGTGAGCTGCGTTCTCAGGTTTCCATGCTGAAGGGAAAGCTTGATGAAGCCAGGTCAAAGCAGGCTATGCTGATTGCAAGGTCGAAGATGGCGGATGCGAGGTCGGACATGTCCAAAACCCTGGGGAGTATGGACAGTGGCAGCGCATTTGCAAAACTGGACAAAATGGAGCAGAAAATTTCTAATAAAGAGGCAAAAGCAGACGCTTTTGCACAGATTTCCGGTATGGAAACTGCGAGTGAAGATCCATTTGCCAAAATGGAAGCGGATGTCGATGTCAATACCGAATTGGAGAAGCTCAAACAGGAATTGGGTTCAGCAGAGTAAGGGAGGAAATTCTGAATGCATCCAATACAGATTGTGGCGATTCTTCTTATCATTGCGGGGCCGTTCTGCATCTTTTATATTCGGCCTAAGATGAATAACAGGGTCACAGAAATGAAATTTATGCAGACAAAGACAATTGCAGAACTGCGAAAGATGTTTGCGCAGATGGGCGAAAACGGTCTGCAGGACAGTTACAGGGAATACGTCGAACTGAAAGGTTCCGCCGTCTGTGACCAGCCGGTGGAAACCCCGTTTTCAAACCAACAGGCCGTTTACTGTGAATCGCAGCTGAGTCAGGTGACGGAGCAGCGCGAAAGATATCGGGATTCCGACGGGCATTGGCAGGAAAGAATGGTGCGGCGCGAAAACATCATTTCCAATGAAAAATCAAGCCAGTATATATCCATGAAGGATTCGTCGGGCGATGAGAAGGTGGTTCTTGAAATCAATGCTCCCGGCTGTTCTCTCGACGTTCCGCAAACGTTTGATCGTTTCGAGCCGAGGGGAAATCTTTCAAGATACCGGTTTTTTAATTCTTTTTCCTTTGGGGGTTATGGCGCAGATACTTTGGGCTTTCGCATGAAAGAAAAGATCATTCGGCAAAATCAGCAGCTTTATGTTCTGGGTGAAGCATATCTATCTGGTGACGAAATCCATGTCAGTGCGCCGAACGACAAGAAACAACCGTTTCTGGTTACAACCAAGTCTGAAGATGATATGGTTAAGTCCAACGAACGGAATTCTCAGGTAGCATTGATTGGCGGAATCGTATCGGTTGTTTTGGGCGTTTTGATCTTTTTTCTCTGAATAATGTCCATACAAAAAACAGGCAGGCGTCCGATTGAGGTCGGGCGCTTTCTTTGTATATATCCCAGTAATTCAAAATGTTTTTTCTCAGTCATATTTTATCATTTCCATTATTTTCAGACCGTTTTTTGTTTGAAAATTATAGACGATTTGCAATATAATCCCAATTATGTTATTATTTAATAAAATATATATTACTAGGAAAAAGCATCTTACTCTGAAGCAAGATGCTTTCGTTGTACCTTATTGACAGAGCGGTTATTAAATGGTAAGAGGTGATTGAAAAAGCGGAAGAAAAAGCGGAAGAAAAAGCGAGCTATACCCATGCAGGTGGCTCATGGAGTTTATTTTTTCATGAAAACTGAACTGTAAAAAAGGATCTGCGTATTTGGATTGTACAGCTCTATTTTCCTATATAGCCTGCTGAACAACAAGGTGTTATACGGTGTCCTTTTCAGAATCATCGTAAATGCATGACACAAGGAGGTATAATCTGTTGATTGAATTTAAAGATGTAAGCAAAACTTATGATGACGGTTTTGAAGCTGTTCAGTCTTTGAGCTTTAAAATAGAACCTGGAGAGTTAGTTGTGTTAATAGGCCCCAGTGGGTGCGGGAAAACCACCACTATGAAAATGATTAACTGTCTTATACCTCATACTGAAGGGAAAATATTCATAGAAGGACAGGATATCGACAAGCTGGACCCCGTTATTCTCAGACGCAATATTGGGTACGTCATTCAGCAAATAGGTCTTTTCCCTCACTATACCATTGCAGAAAATGTTGGTCTTATTCCAAAACTGAAGAAGTGGGACCCGCAGAAAATAAAAGCCCGCACCAATGAGCTGATGAATATGGTTAATCTGGATCCGTCTTTGTATGCAAATCGCTATCCCAAGGAATTATCTGGAGGGCAGCAGCAAAGAGTAGGCGTTATTCGCGCACTGGCCGCAAACCCGGATATCATACTGATGGATGAACCCTTTGGAGCGCTTGACCCGATCACGCGGGGGCAGCTTCAGGATGAACTTCTCCGTATTCAGAGTACGATGCAAAAGACGATTGTCTTTGTCACCCACGACATTGAAGAGGCACTGAAACTGGGCGACCGTATCGCAATCATGCAAAAGGGACACCTTTTGCAGATGGACACGCCCGATCAGATTCTGCTGAATCCCGCGCATGGATTTGTTGAAGAATTTGTGGGTAAAAACCGTATCTATCAGAATCCGGCTTTGATTCCTGTTGTGGATATCATGAAGGAAAATGTCGCTGTGATAAGGCCGGAGTTTTCACTTTCCAAAGCGCTTAGTCTGATGCGCCAGAGAAAAACAGATACCCTTGTCGTTGTGGATAAGAGCAACGCTCTGCTGGGTATTCTATCGGCTTACGGTTTACATATCAAGCAGGATAGTGCCAACACGGTGGAAAAATATATGAAACCCGCCAAACCGGTTCTTGACCGCTCCGCTTCAGCAAAAGATGCCTTTGTTCAGATAACACAGGCACCCTTCGGTATTATTCCAGTTGTGGATCATTCCCGGAAAGTTCTTGGAATTGTCACAAAAGGGTCGCTGCTTTCCGCTTTTGCGAATCAGTGGACGGAAGAAGAGGAGGGAGAAAATGACTGATTTACCGCTGTGGGAACAAATTTACAGGCAATTTGTTATGCGATGGCAAGATCTTCTTCAGGCGCTTTTATGCCACGTGGAATTGGTCTTTATCTCAATGGCAATTGCAATTTTGATAGGTGTTCCGTTGGGTATTCTTATTACACGAAGCAGAGCTCTGCAAGGCCCTGTTTTGGGGGTTGCAAATGTTTTGCAGACCATTCCGAGCCTGGCGCTTCTGGGTTTTATGATACCGCTTTTTGGGATTGGAAGTGTAGCGGCTATCGCGGCTCTTTTTCTGTATTCCCTTTTACCAATCATACGCAATACGTTTACCGGAATCAAAGATGTAGACAAAGCAACCATTGAAGCGGCAAGAGGGATGGGGATGACAGACTGGCAGATACTGTTTAAAATTGAGCTTCCCCTTGCGTTCAGTGTTATGATGGCGGGAATTCGAACCTCTACTGTTATTAACGTGGGTACAGCCACGTTGGCTGCATTTATCGGTGCTGGCGGATTGGGAGACTTTATTTTGCTGGGAATTCAAAGAGCGATGAACTCTCTGGTTTTACTTGGGGCTTTTCCTGCTGCCCTTCTGGCGCTTTTGTTCGACTGGCTGCTGGGAAAACTGGAAAGATTATCGATACCAAGAGGATTAAAGCTGTAAACCAAATTAGATTAAGGAGGAAATCATGAAAAGAAGAATAGGAATCATGGCACTTTCAATTCTAATTATGGTGGGGTTTTTTGGATGTGCATCAAACAGCAGCAAAAGTAAAACCATAACCGTAGGCTCAAAAAATTATACCGAAAATATTGTTTTGTCGCATTTGATGGCCGACATCATTGAAGACCGAACGGACATTACCGTAGAGCGCAAGGAAAATCTTGGCGGCTCCAATATTGCCTGGGAAGCGCTGCAAAACGATGAAATACAGCTTTACCCCGACTATACTGGAACAATTGTGGCAGATTATTATCAAGAACAGACCCATACTTCTGAAGAAACGCTGAAACGAGCTGTGGAATTGACATCTGAGGAGGGTCTGGCGCTCACCGGTCCTTTTGGCTTTAACAACACGTATACTCTGGCGGTCACACAGGAAACCGCCAAGAAATACAATCTTGAAACTTTTAGCGATCTTGTTTCCATTTCTCCGGATTTCATACTGGGATGCGAATTTGAGTTTAAGGACCGTGATGACGGCTATCCCGGTTTGAAAAAAGCCTACGGTATGAACTTTAAAGAGGTTACAGGTATGGATCATGGCATTATGTATACGGCTTTGACGGAAGGCAACGTCGATGTTATCGATTCATATGTAACCGATGGACAATTAGTAGTGAATCATCTTGCTATATTAAAAGATGATTTAGAATTTTTCCCTCCGTATGATGCAGTGCCGATCGTGCGCCAGGATACGCTGGATCAGTATCCTGAAATTGAAGATGCGTTAAACCTGCTGAGCGGCCTCCTGGACGAGAAAACCATGCGGAGCCTTAATGCAAAAGTCGATTCTGACGGCCTGAAGGCACAGAATGTCGCACATGACTTTTTAGTTTCCGTAGGGCTTATTAAAAACTGAGTGATTTTTTCAGCTTGACCGCTTCCTTGTGGAATCCTTTGGCGTATTTTTACACAAC
The DNA here is from genome assembly GCA_022650485.1 of Oscillospiraceae bacterium. Lineage (GTDB taxonomy): Bacteria > Bacillota > Clostridia > Oscillospirales > Acutalibacteraceae > Caproicibacter. Next base: position 281,642 of record JALCPP010000002.1, read on the forward strand.
ACATCGTTTCGTTTTTTGATAAGGTCACTTTTAATGTGTTATTCCATTTTTTGTGCGATAGTCAATAGCAATATTGAAAAGATTTCGAGTCGAAGAAGAATGTTCGAGAGATGATGGATCACCTAACACAGAGCACCGCCCAAGTGAGACTATGGGCGGTGCTTTTATAGCTGTTGTATTTTACGCACAGAACATTTTCTGAGAAATCGGGTAATCAAATGATGTAAGCACAAACTGATGTTGACAGAAATAAAAGTGCGTGCTATTATAATGACTATAAAAACAAAATTAGTCAAATAGTTTTAAGAGGGGGTGAAATGGATGCCTAAAACTTTTTCTGATAGCGAGCGGGCCTGCATCAAGAACCGCCTGATGGAGGAGGCAAAAAAATGTCTTGCTTTGTATGGCATTAAAAAAACTACGGTAGATGAGCTTGTTCAACGGGCTAAAATCCCGAAGGGGACCTTTTATCTGTTTTATAAATCTAAGGAGCTTTTATTTTTTGATGTATTCTGTTCTCTGCATGACGAGTATCAGGAAAAAATGATGTCTGAAATATCCGTTCTGAAAGATGGCATAAATGCAGAAAAGTTGACGGACATTATATTCAGACTGTATAAGTCGCTTGATGGTTCATATTTGCTGAAAATAATGACGAGTGGTGAACTGGAACTGCTTTTTCGAAAACTCCCGCCGGAACTTAATAAACTGCATTCTGAAAAGGATGATTTTCGCATGGAAGAGCTTGTTTCAATGGTGCCCAACATGAAAACCGAGAATATCCGGGTTTTTAGTGCGGCGATACGCGGAATCTTCATTTCGTTACTTCATAAGCAGGAAATAGGCGAAGATGTTTTTGACGATGCACTCCGCATTATGATCCGCGGTGTTGTTCTCCAGATGTTTGAGGGAGGAAAGCTATGATAAGCGTGAAAAACCTGAATTTTAGTTACACAAGAACACCTTTTATTAAAAACGTAGGCTTTGAGGTTAAGACTGGCGAAATATTCGGATTCTTAGGCCCCTCCGGAGCAGGGAAAAGTACCCTGCAAAAGATACTGACAGGTCTGTTGACAGGTTTCAAAGGAAGTGTTCTGGTAAACGGAGAGGCGATTGGGCAGCATAACAACAGTTTCTATGAAAATATCGGCGTCGATTTTGAATTTCCGAGCTTATATGAAAAGCTGACGGCGTATGAGAATCTTAAATTTTTCGCTTCGCTTTATCAAAAACACCGTGATATTAATACGCTGCTTTCCAAGGTTGGACTTCTGAATGACGCAAATAAAAAAGTTTCCGACTTTTCCAAAGGCATGAAATCAAGACTGAACTTTATAAAGGCGCTGCTGCACGATCCGCAGGTTCTTTTTTTGGACGAACCGACATCCGGACTGGACCCTTCCAACGCGCGCGTTATGAAAGATTTGATCTTAAATGAGAAGGCAAAGGGAAAAACTATTATTCTAACGACGCACAACATGTATGACGCTACTGAGCTCTGCGACCGTGTCGCGTTTATTGTGGACGGAAATATTAAGGCGCTCGATACGCCGCGTAATCTGATTATGAAACGAGGCGCATCAAAGATAGCCTATACCTATTCCGATAGCGGCAGAGAGATCAAGATGGAAGTTCCTTTGAACAAAACCTCGGAAGATGAGACGTTTCTCCGCCTGATACGAACCAACTGCCTGTTGTCCATTCATTCGGGTGAGCCGACGCTGAATGATATTTTTGTCGAGCTTACGGGGAGGCAGCTGCAATGAAAGTGAAGTCGCTGTTTTTGGGGGATGTTCGTTTTCAGTTTAAATACGGTTTTTACTTCATATACTTATTTTTTTCGATTCTATATATCGGCCTGCTTTTTGCATTGCCGAGAATGTGGCGGGAAAAAGCGGCAGTAATAATGATTTTTACAGACCCGTCTGCCATGGGACTATATTTTATGGGCTCTATGGTTCTCTTTGAAAAAAGTGAGCGGGTATTGAATAGCATTGCCGTTTCGCCGGTCAAACCCTGGGAATATGTCATATCGAAGCTTTTTTCGATTGGTCTCATATCATCCGTTGTCAGTCTTGCTATTGGGATACCGGCAGGTATTGTTATAAACCCATTCTTTTTTATTTTCGGCGTGTTTCTCTGTTCATGTCTTTTTTCGGCAGTAGGGTTGATGATTGCCTGTAAAATCACAACGCTCAATCAGTTTATCCTTGCAACTATCCCTGCCGAGATTTTGATTAACGTTCCCGCCCTCATTTGGCTTTTCTGGTACAAAAAGAGCTGGCTCCTGGTCCATCCCGGTGTCTGTATCATGACGCTTTGCTCGGGGGAAGGAGCGCCTTTGCCTGCGCTTCTGGTTCTATTCTTTTGGGCGGTGCTGTTCACCGTCCTTGCGTGCGGTACGGTGAAAAAAATGCTGAGATCAGTGGGAGGTGTTAAGCTGTGAGACCGCTTTTCCATTGCTTTCATATATTTTTGCGGCAAATATCAAGAGACAGCATGCTTTTTGCAGTACTGACTGCTCCGGTTCTTACAGCCTGTGCTTTTCGCTTCGGTATTCCGTATGCTGAGGTCCTGCTCTGCGCCTACTTTGATAAAGTTTCGATTTTATCCGGTTACTATCTGCTTTTTGATCTATTCCTTGCCGTTATGACACCTTACATGTTTTGCTTTGCTTCATCCATGGTTATGCTGACCGAACTGGATGAGAATATGGCACGATACATGGCTGTAACTCCCGTTGGCAAGCAGGGATATATCATGTCGAGGCTGGTATTCCCCGGGACAATCGCTTTCATTGTTTCGGTAATCCTTATGCACTTTTTTTCATTGACTATGTGGTCAGCGCCGTTTATGACCTTAACTTGCTTCTTGACAAGTCTTCTGAGTATCGCAGTTTCTCTTCTGCTTGTTTCATTTTCGCATAACCGCGTGGAAGGTATGGCGTTGGCCAAACTTTCCGGCATGATCATGCTCGGATTACCTGTTCCTTTTTTCCTGTTTTCCCGTACTCAATATCTATTTTGCATTCTTCCATCCTTTTGGATTGCCAAGTTATGTGTTGATGGAAATCTTTTACTAACAATACCTGCTGTTCTAACTTCTTTACTGTGGATTTTAGTATTATATGGTCGCTTTGAAAAAATACTGTCATAATCTAATACGTTATGCAGGGGCGAAGGGTAGAGACAAAATGGATACGGCACCCTGTTTGTGGAAATAAAATTCACATTCAAATTCGCAAGGATACAGTTTTTAAAAATTTTTCTTTATATCATCCGAAATGTATACAGGAAATACTCATCAATGTGCGGGAATCAGATGTATTAGTTTTAAAGAGCTAGACAATAAGACGGAGAGCCGATAATTCGTAAAAGTATCTACGATTATCGGCTCTTTCTTTATGCTGACGGATTTTTTCACTATGTATATCAATCTTATAAAAAAACCGGGCAGTTGCTGCGCCCGATTATCATTTAATATCTTCAGTGGGATATCGTTTTTATCGAATGCCATCAACAGCCTCGACCGCGCCACGGCGTTTTAGCTCATCGACCATGTTGACGTTCATGAGCAGATAGACGAGAACGGCCATAAAAACCAGAGTATTCAGGTCAAATACAATTTTGTGGGTGTGTTAAGCTAAACAGCAATCCCTGTTTCCCAAATAAAAAAACACTATGAACCAAATCCGAAAAAATGGTTCATAATGTTTTGGCGGAGAAAGAGGGATTTGAACCCTCGCGCCAGTTGCCCGACCTACTCCCTTAGCAGGGGAGCCCCTTCACCACTTGGGTATTTCTCCAAATATGGCAAACAAAAAATATATAATCAATTTGGCGGAGAGGAAGAGATTCGAACTCTTGGTCCCTTGCGGGATCACTAGTTTTCAAGACTAGCTCCATAAACCACTCGGACACCTCTCCATATCAAGACCTATGTCCGTTAAGTGCGAACATAATGATATCATATTAATGGGTGATGTGTCAAGAAAATATGTCAAGAAAAAATGAAAAAATTCAGATACGGGCGGAAAGCTTGCACATTAATAAAACCGCGTCATAGGGAAAAATCCCGACGCGGTTTTATTAATTCCTTATTTTTTCTGCAACCTTTTTTGTCATCTGATCATATAAACCGCAGATTTGCATTGCCGGTATGGTCAGAATGCTCCACAACAGAGAAAATGGAATGCAAATTTGCCCCATAATGTTCATTGGAAGTTGAGAATAATCCCACACATTTAGCTTCAGTACCAGGTTGACCAAAATTCCCGTTAAAAATTCTATGGCTGTAATAATTGCTGAGCCGGCTGCACATCTCACAATGAGCGGCCTGAATTTGAGTCTGTAGTTGCAAATTTTGTCGATTAAGCATAGGCAGATTCCTCCGGCTACCGCCATTGAAATATCGCTGTGACCCCGGCAAATAATTTCCAGGAAGGGATAAAGAACTCCTCCGGTAAGAAATAGTGATAATCTTTTTCTCATCTTTCCGCCTCCTGTAAAAATTGTTTACAAAGAAGACGGCATTTATTCTAAGGTGAATTTTGATATATTCTATTTACAAAAATTGCTATTTTAATGTATAATAATAAAAATGCCAGATGGTAAGGATGATGATATGTTTCTACAAAAGAATAAGGCTCTCTTTTCTATGACAATTGTAACAATACTTCTTCTGATTTTTGGCGTTTTTTTTATGGCTAGTGTATTTAAGACTGAAGTCGGGGAAAGAACTGATTTTCTAAAAAATACAACCGCTCAGGGAGCGTCGGCAATTCATGCTGAAATTTTAGATCATCTGGATGTTTTGCGCGTGCTGTCAAGCAATGCAGCTTTTTCTCAAAAAGCAAATGCTGGCGACAGAATCAGTGCCCTTTCGCAGAAAGAAGTGAAACGCTGTTTCAGCGTCGTAGCGTATTGTGATCCATCTGGTGTGGGAGTGACGGATACAGGAAGCCGTTTGGCGGTTGGGGACAAACCTTATTTTCAAAAAGCGTTACAGGGAATTTGTAATATTTCTGACCGACAGATTTCTCGGACTGAAACAGAAATTCTTTTAGCTGTGCCCGTCATTCACAACGGCGTCGTTACCGGTGCGCTGATTGCCGCTCTTGACGATATTGGTCAGCTTTTTCAAGAAAGCAGTGTAGGTTTCGGCAAAACAGAATATCGTTGTATTTTGAAAGAAGACGGTACGATTCTGTTTAGTAACTTTTCAGTGGGCATGGCCAATTTTTTTGATCTTATTCAGCCTGCCGACGGCTTCGAGCAGTTAAATAAAATCAAAGAGGATTTTATTTCGGGTGCTTCCAAAACTCAAAAATTGCAAATGAAAGAGACGACCATGGTTGTCTCTTATTCCGGCATTGAGGGAACGGACAGCTGGATTTTTTTGGCTGCCGACGATTATAAAAGCATCTTTGCAAAGGCCAATAGAGTGCTTTTGCCAAGCATCTTTCTCTTTCTGATTCTGATTTTTGGATTTTTTCTTGCTTTTTTTTACTTTTTTAAATTGAAGAAATTAAAATATGAAACCAAAATACGCAACGAAGAACAAAAAAAGTATTTTACTTTTTTTGATCCGCTGACCAATCTGCCCAACCGAAAAGGAATTATCAGGCAGTTTGACGTTTGGATAGATAGATACCGCAAAGAAAGCAGTAGCGGCGGCGCTGTCCTTTTAGATGTGGACAACCTGCGTTCTATAAACAATACGTTTGGCCATGATGCGGGGGATAAGCTGCTCAGAGAGTCGGTAGAGAGGCTGAAAAAAGTTGTGGGAAGTCAGAACCTTTTCGGGCGGATTGGCAGCGATGAATTTATTATTCTGGTTCATGGCGTCAGCTCAGAAAGTGAACTTGCATTTTTTGCAAGAAAAATTACAAAAATTTTTCGCCAGTCCTATTTGATTAACGGGCTTGTGGTTCAAATTTCCTGCAGTATTGGCGCGCTTTTATTTTCTTACCGTGACGAAAACAGAAAACCGCGGAAGTTTGAAGATATTTTGGGCAGGGGAGAATTTGTTCTGAACAAAGCCAAACAGACACGGAAAGGCAACTATATTCTTTTTAATGAAACTTATGGGAATCAGATCGATCGGCAGATCCGTTTGGAACGCGCTTTAAAGTTTTCCATTGAAAATGAGGAGCTGCCGTGTTATTTTCAGCCTCAATATAACAGCTTTACCAAATCAATTACGGGCTTTGAAACTCTGGCAAGGTGGAAAAGTACGGAATTCGGAATGATTTCCCCTGGTCAATTTATCCCAATGGCGGAAAAGTCCGGATTTATCAAAGAAATCGGGCGGCATGTCATTGAAAGCGCGTTCTCTTTTGCAAAAAGTATGGAGGGCCGCCACCTGACGGTTTCTTTCAACGCTTCGCCGATGGAACTTCTGGAGGCAAATTACGCCGACTATGTAATCAGCAGATTCCAATATTACGGGCTGCAGCCAAACAGTGTTGCGATAGAGGTTACCGAGTCCTGCCTGATTGAGTCGTTTGAAAAAGTAACCCAAAAACTGATGATGTTGAAACGCCACGGCATTTTAGTTTATCTGGATGACTTTGGGACGGGATTTTCTTCTCTGACGTATTTAAAAAATCTTCCCATCAACGCGGTGAAAATAGATAAGAGTTTTATTGATGAAATTGTGACCAAAGATGTTGAAAAAGATATTGTTCGCATGATTATCAAGCTGGCCGGCAGATTGAACCTGCAGGTCATTGCGGAAGGAGTCGAAACAGAAGATCAGATCCGCTGTGTGTCAGACGCCGGGTGCCATCTGATTCAGGGATATTTTATCAGCCGTCCCGTGCCGCAGGAAGAGGTTCCCACCGTGTTCAGCGGTGTACAGAAAAGCAGGACAAGTGAGCTCGTACGGGAAAACGGACCGGAATCGACCGGGTAAAGTTTAGGGGGCGTTTCGGTTTTGATTCGGCAAGAGATATACGCATGTATTCTGAATGAAAATTGTTTTGTTGTCAGACTCCCTGTGCTATAATGAAGAAAATTGACATGGCAGACAAGGAGGTATGATGATCATGATATTTGGAACACAAATTTTAAAATATCGGGAAGAAATTGCGAAGGATATGGCCGAACTGGTTGCGGTTCCTTCCGTGCGGGGAAATGCGCAGAAGGGAAAGCCTTTTGGGCAGGAACCGGCCAGAGCGCTCGGCATGATGCTGAGTCGAGCGGAGTCCATGGGGCTTGCCGTAAAAAATGTGGGGAACTATGCGGGTCACGCGGAGTACGGCTGCGGGGATGAAATGGCCGCAGTGGTTGCGCATGTTGACGTTGTTCCCGCCGGGGATGGCTGGAGCAGCGACCCGTTTACCCTGACGCAGAAGGGGAACCTTTACTTTGGCCGCGGAACGGCAGACGACAAAGGGGCGGCTGTAGTTGCTCTTTATTGCCTGAAAGCACTGAAAGACGCGGGAATCAAGGGGAACCGCCGCCTGCGCGTCATTTTCGGCGCAGGGGAAGAAACCGGTATGGAGGACCTTGAACATTATTTCCAGAACGAAGAAATGCCCGCGATGGGTTTTACTCCGGATTCCGATTATGGAATCTGCAACAGGGAAAAAGGAATCCTTCGGCTGGATCTGCTTTCCCGCGGCAAAATCAGCGGTGCGGTTCAGAAATTTCAGGCAGGGGCTGTTTACAACGCGGTTCCGGATCGTGCGGAAGCTGTTTTAAGCTGCTCTGCCGGTACGGTCGACGCACTGAAAAAGGCTTCCGCTTCGGTGGAAGGCAGTTTTACTTTCACTTCTGTTGAGGCAGGCATTCAAATTGATGCCAAAGGGAGAGCTTCCCATGCAATGCAGCCGCAGGAGGGGCTGAACGCGGCTGCCGCTTTGCTCTGCCTCCTTTCTAAAGTTCTTTCCGAAAAAGAGCTTGGTGGATTTCTGACCTTTTTGAACCGAAGCATTGGCTTTCACTATGATGGTTCCGGAATTGGCGTTCAGCAGAGCGATGAGGAATCCGGTCCGCTGACGCTGAATTTGGGAATTCTTCGTGTCGAAGACGGCGCGGCCCGGGCGGGGATTGATATCCGCTACCCGGTTACTGCTGACGGCGCGCAGATTTTCGGTAAAATTAAACGCCGCGCAGAAGAAGCCGGATTTTCAGCCGAACGGGGTGAAGATATTCCGCCGCTTTATCTGCCCGGAGACAGCCGCTTGATTTCCATCCTTCAGGGGGCGTATGCCGATATCGTGGGAAAACCGGCGGAACTGTATGCGACGGGCGGAGGGACGTATGCGCGCGCTATGAAGGGGCACGCGGTAGCGTTTGGACCGTTCTTTCCGGACGAGCCTGACCGCCGCCTGCACAACACCGATGAACATATTGACATGGACCGCTTCATGGTCCACGCACAGATCTGCCTGGAAGCAATGTACCGCATTTTTACAGCCTGATGGAGGACATGAATGCAGAATTATAATCATATTACTTTTGAAGATATCTTAAAAAATGACGAAATTAAGGCGTATATTAAAACCGGAAACCGTAATCTGGGGGAGATCGGGTTTACTGAACACGGTTTTCCCCATGCGAAGCGTTCGGCAAACTATGCCGGCAATATTCTGCAGCAGCTTGGGTTTGACGAACGCACCTGTGAATTGGCACGCATTGCCGGATATATGCACGACATTGGAAATGTGGTTAACCGTTACAATCACGCGCACAGCGGCGCGCTGATGGCGTTTAACATCTTAAACCGCCTGAACATGCCGCCTCAGGAAGTTGCGGTGATCTCTGCTGCCATCGGCAACCATGATGAAGAAACGGCGGCCGCGGTCAGCCCGATTGCCGCCGCGTTGATTCTTTCGGATAAAGGGGATGTCAGGCGCACCCGCGTCCGCGACAGGGAAACAGTGAATGCGGACATTCATGACCGCGTTAACTACGCGGTGGAGCATGCCGCAACGCTGATTGATACGGAGCGCAAAACCGTAACGCTGGACATTACCATTGATACCAACATCTGCCCCGTGATGGAGTACTTTGAAATCTTTATGTCCCGTATGGTCCTTTGCCGCCGTGCGGCTCAGTACCTGGGGCTGCAGTTTGAACTGATTATCAACGAGACCCGGCTGCTGTAATTGCTTTACGCAGGCTCTACCACGACTGCCTGGCAATGGAGCTGGCGGTACCTTTTTTCAAACAGTGAAAAGGAATACAGGACTGTCCCCTGCGGGTCAAGCGGGTCGCTAAGCAGCAGATCGCTTCCGGAGTATCCGATCAGGACCAGGCAGTGCTCGCGTGCGGGCCAGCGAAAATCTTTGCCGGTGCCTTCTAAAATCCAGCCGTCGCCCCTGTAAGGTTCTTTCATCGAAATGGTGGCCCAAACAATCACCGGAATACCAGCGTTGATGAAAGGAATCAGGGCGGCGGCTTTTGTTCCGCTCAGATTTACCGCTTTCAGCTGCCGCCCTGCGGCAGACAGATATCGGGTTACCGCCTGTGTTACAACCGGAGCAAAACAGCCGTAGCCGCTGCCCTGGGGATCCCCGGCAAAGACTTTCCACGGGTCCGGGCCGACTTTGATACCGCCTGTCAGGCGCGGCATGCCGCCAATCTGAAAATAGGACGCCAGCTCCGTTTTGCTGATTTTGCAGCCGTGATAATTCAGCACGATTGCGGCAGAGGTGATTTCACATCCGGACGGCAGTTCCGGCAGCTGCTGAATATTTTTGACTGGAAGAAATTTTTCCCCTTTCCAGGGTGCATTGACTGCGGCGCTTTCCTCTGCTATTGTTGTCACGTTTATTCCGCACCCGGCGGCCAGCAGAAAAAACAGCAGGGAGAGCAGCAGAACGGAAAATGATGCCCGGCTGGTTAAAAAAATCCGCACCCTGTTTCACCTCGCTTTTATTCTCTGTTTACTGCAAACGTATGACGAAAATCGCTTTTTATGACACAGCGGGTGAGTCGCTTTCGGCATCGTCAATCCCAAAAGAAAAACCCTTCCGCCTTTTTGACGGAAGGGTTTTTAAAAATTCTGAACGACCGAATCTTATTTTACAATCAGCGGAAGAGTTTTCTGCCTCAGCCATGTCAGTTCTTCGCCGGACAGCAACGGGGACAGCGTGCGGTAAACACGGCTGTGGTATTCGTTCAGCCAGGCAATTTCATCTTTTGTCAGCAATTCCGGCAGAATGGGTTCTTTGTCGATGGGGAAACAGGTCAGAATCTCAAACCGGAGGAAATGACCGTATTCGTTGCTCATCGCATCGGTGATCTGCATCATGTTTTCGGTGCGGATGCCGTGCTTTCCCTCTTCATAAATGCCGGGCTCATTGGTGATATTCATGCCGCTGCGCAAAACAACGTCGTTTTTCGTGCGGATGCTCTGCGGACCTTCGTGTACAGAACCGAACATTCCAACGCCATGGCCGGTCCCGCAGCGGTAGTCAATGCCGTGTTTCTGAATTTGCCCGCGGCAGACCATGTCGATGTTACCGCCGGTGGTTCCTTCCAGAAAAACAGCCGACGCCAGTGCAATATGTGCTTTTAAAACCCAGGTGTAGTGCTTCTTTTCTTCGTCTGTCACCGGGCCCAGGGCAAATGTGCGCGTGATGTCGGTGCTTCCTTCCAGGTACTGCCCGCCGCTGTCAATCAGCAGCAGACCGCCCCTTTCCAGTTTCTTGCAGGTGCCGGGTTTCGGGGCGTAGTGCATCATCGCGGCATTTTCGCGGTAGGCCGCAATGGTTCCAAAGCTTTCGCCGCGGTTGTTTTTCTGACGCGCTCTCGCTTCGCGCAGAAGATCGCACACGGTGCATTCCGTGACGGGATCTCCGCGTTTCAGCCGCTTTTCAAGTTCTACGCAGAATTCTACCATTGCGCAGCCGTCGCGGACGTGAGCGGTCCGGAAATTCAGAATTTCCGTTTTGTTTTTTACGGCCTTGAGGTTGATGACCAGATCTGGGCCTTCTTTTACTGTACAGTGCGGATTTTCTTCCAGTGTGCGGTACAGTTCATAATTAATACCGTCCGGATCAACCAGAACGGTTGTGTCACCGTTTAAATCCTTCAGAAAAGATCCGATTTCATCATATCTCTTCAGAATCACTCCGTTTTTCTCCAGATATTCGCGAACACCGCCTTGCAGGCGCTCTTCATCGAGAAACAGTACGGCGCGGTTTTCGAAAACCGCAGCATAGGAAACCGGCATCGGATTGTATGCAATATCGGACGCACGGATGTTGCACAGCCAGGCCACGCATTCCAAACGGGCATAAATCTGGCAGCTTGCGCCGTTCTTCTTCAGACCCGCGCGTACCTGGTCCAGCTTCTGTGCGCAGGAAAGGCCGGCGTATTCGTCGCCGTGAAGGTAAACTTCCGTAGCAGGAGGAAGCGGGCGGTCGTTCCATAGTGCCGTGATGAGATCCACCGAGCGGATTTCAATTCCTTTTTCCTGAAATTTTTCTTTCAAGGTCTGTACATTCGCGGCCGAGAGCATCCGCCCGTCAAACCCAGCCACGTCACCTTTTTGAAGGGACTGGGCAAGAAATTCGGCGGGAGTCGGCACACCGACGGTTCCCATGCGAAACAGATCAATGCCGCTTCCGGCCAGCTGCTGCTCAGCCTGAATGAAATAACGCCCGTCCGTCCACAGTCCGCATCGGTTATGCAAAACTGCCAGCGTTCCCGCAGACCCTGTGAACCCGGAAAAATACTTTCTGGCCTGCCAGTAATCCGGAACATATTCCCCCATGTGCGGGTCGGAGGAAGGAATGAGATAAGCCGATAAGCCGCTCCGTTTCATTTCAGTGCGGAGCGCCGAAATTCTGTCTTTTACGTTTTCCATATGTCTGCTCGCTTTCTGTATTTTAGATTAAAAAAAGTATAGGCTTTGCGCTGTGGTCTGTCAAGCAAGCCGCCCTGCCGCGTACTTGTTATTTCACCCTTATAATGATATAATTAATGAAAAATAAATTCGTGAATTTCATGAACGGGGGGTCAGGATTGAAAATACAGGAATCGGGAGAAGATTATCTAGAAACAATTCTGATTTTAAAGCAAAGGAATGGATATGTCCGGTCGATTGACGTAGCGAATGAGCTGGGCTATTCCAAGGCGAGTGTCAGCCGGGCTATGAGTATTTTGAAAGAGGCCGGTCTTCTTGTCATGGAACAAAATGGGAACCTTGTTCTGACTGATTCCGGTTTGCAGCGTGCCAGCGGTGTTTATGAACGCCATACCATGATCGCGCAGTTCTTAGAGCAGGTGCTGGGCGTCGACCATGAAACAGCGGTTACGGATTCCTGTAGAATGGAGCATATTATCAGCGAAAAGAGCTTTCATCGTATGAAGAAATTTTTAATAGAACACGGCAAAAATGCCTGAAATTAGAACGGGGGCTTGTTACATGAAGGGTCGCACCATGCACTGCCCGCACTGCGGCGGGAAGTTTCAAATTCCCGGGGATATTGCAGGAAAGATGGTCTGTCCGTTCTGCGCGAAGCCGATGGAAGCGGACATGCCGTCGGATGCCTCCGCTTCGTTGGGAAAGGCGGCGGGGCTGCTTCCGCCGGAAGCGTTTTCCACTATGATCGAAGTGAATCAGCTGAACGCGAAACATTATGCCGATGTCTTTGAAACGTACCGGGGGGCGGTCCTTCCCGCACTTCATGCTTATCTGCAGGAAGAAGCTGACTACGGTGATCAGGCCGCGGAACTGTTTGCCTCTGCTCTGTTCGATGGCTTTGAAAGGGAAGAGCGGGCTGCCCGGCGAAATTCCATGCGGACTTTCGATCTTCGGATTTCCATCACATCTCTCTTGATTCCCGCTATTCTTGACCTGAACGTGCCGGCTGCCGACCGACTTGCGGACCTGTTCCTGCAAAAGTGGAATGCTGTGCATAAAAAGCCGCTCGGTAAGGCGAAAGTTGCGGATATTCAGGATGGATTCCGGAAAAAGCTTTGCTTTATTACCACCGCCGTCTGCACCGAATTAGGAAAAGGGGACGACTGTGAGGAACTGCAGGCACTGCGGTTATACCGTGACGGATATCTTTCACAAATCCCGGAAGGAAAAAGAAAGATTGAAGAGTACTACCTGTTTGCCCCGCTGATTGTCCAGTCGGTAGAGACTTCCGGCAACGCGAAAGCAGAGTGGAATCGCATCTATCGCGAGTATCTTTTTCCCTGCCTTTCCGCACTGAAGCATCACAGACCCGAAGAATGCGGAAAACGTTACGAAACCATGATGTGTGAATTAGAGCAGAAATGGCTGTAAGGCCGAGGAAAAATAGTTGAGGAATCAAAGGAAAACGTGATGGAACGAACGATTCTGCACTGTGACTGCAATGGCTTTTTCGCATCCGTGGAATGCATGCTGCACCCGGAACTGAGGCAGGTTCCGATGGCGGTCTGCGGCGACCCGGAAAGCCGGCATGGAATTATTCTGGCAAAAAACGAGCCGGCCAAAGCCTATGGCATTCATACGGCAGAAACCATCTGGCAGGCCAAACGAAAATGCCCTCAGTTGGTTTTAACTGCGCCCCGGTTTCAGGAGTACCGGCGTATTTGCCGCCGGATTAACGATATCTACCGCCGGTTTACAGACCAGGTGGAACCGTTCAGCATTGATGAAAGCTGGCTGGATGTTACGGGCAGCCGTGTGCTGTTCGGCAGCGGCAGGCAGATTGCGGACCGACTGCGCGATACGGTTCGCACTGAAATCGGGATTACCATTTCCGTGGGAGTTTCTTTTAATAAAATTTTTGCAAAACTTGGCAGTGATTATAAAAAGCCGGATGCGACGACGGTGATCAGCCGCCGCAATTATCGGGAGATTGTCTGGCCTCTGCCGGTTAATACCTTGTTGTTCTGCGGCAAAAAAGCGGCGCGGACTCTGGCTGGGATTGGGGTTCACACCATCGGTGATCTGGCGGGGTGCCGCCCGGAGTTTTTATCTTCCCGGCTGGGCAAGGCGGGAATGCAGCTGTATGAATACGCCAATGGAATGGACGATATACCGGTCGCGGATGGCAGAACCATGCGGGAAGTCAAAAGCGTCGGCAACAGCCTGACGTTCCGCCGCGACCTGAGCGGGCAGGAGGATATCCATCAGGCGGTGCAGGCTTTGGCGGACAGCGTATCTTCCCGTATGCGCCGACGGAAATTGAAGTGCTGGGTGGTGCAGATCGGGATCAAGAACCCTTCGTTCCAATACATTACCCGCCAGAAGACGCTTGCGTTTCCGTCTCATCAGGCAAAAACTTTAGCTGCGGCCGGCGAAAAGCTGCTGGCGGACTGCTGGAATCCCGGCGCGCCGATTCGGATGCTCTCTCTTTCCGGAAGTGGTCTGGTACCGAATGATGCGCCGGGCGGCCAGCTCTGTTTTTTCAGTGAGAAAAATGAAGCGGATTCGGAACGGGTAGAACGCATTGAAACCGCGATGGATTCGATTCGGAACCGGTTCGGCAGCCATGCGGTGACATTCGGCGGGCTGTTAAAAGACGATATAGGGCTGGAAGGCTTACATCGAAAATAAACCGGAAAGGGGATTCTATCATGAAATGCCAAAAGATCGGCCATACGCTGGTACTGAGAATCGACAGGGGCGAGGAGCTCCTGAAAGCGATTCAAAGCGCCTGCGAACAGGAAAACGTGAAACTCGGTTTTATTACGGGACTCGGCGCCGTCGATCATGCCGTGGTCGGGCTGTACCGGGTAGAGGAACAGAAATATTATTCCAATACGTTCGACGGTGAGATGGAACTGACTTCTCTGGTTGGCAATGTAACGGCGATGGACGGAAATACGTATCTTCATCTGCACGCCAATTTTGCAAAAGCAGACGGCCAGGTGGTCGGCGGCCATTTGAATGAGGCCGTGATCAGTGGAACCGGCGAAATTTTCATCCATATTCTGGACGGCAGTGTGAACCGCCGCCGCGACCCTGTTACCGGTTTAAATATATTTGATTTGTAAAGGAGAGAAATCTATGGTCAGGCACCTTGTTTTGTGGGCTTTAAAACCAGAAGAAAAAGATCATGCCGATCGTATTGCACGGGAGCTTAGACAAAAGTTTCAGTCTTTGCTCGGTGTTGTAGACGGATTGGAAGCGGTTGAATTGGGCCGCAACTATGCCGGCGGCGACTATGACCTTGTTTTAAACTGTATGTTTGCTACTAAGGAAGCGGCGCAGGCATATCAGACTCACCCTGCACACCTTGCCGTTAAATCTGTGATTCACACGCTAATCTGCGCGCGAACGAGCGCGGACTATGAACTTTGATTTTACGCTGGCGGCACGGATTGATCCGTGCCGTGGCTGACCCGGCAAGGGGACTGCAATGAGCAGCCCTTTTTTGTTTCTTGACACCGTTTGATTTTACCCCGTTCAAAAATATAGTAACAAAGAAGGGATGGAGTACGATGGGGTGCTTTGGCAATGTGATATGGTTTGTTTTCGGCGGATGCGTAATGGGACTGAGCTGGCTTTTGCTCGGCCTTTTGTGGTGTGTGTCGATTGTGGGAATTCCGGTTGGTCTGCAATGCTTTAAATTTGCACAGCTGGCTTTTTTTCCGTTTGGAAAAGAAGTTCGATTCGGCGGAGGGGCGGTTTCACTGATACTGAATGTACTCTGGCTGATTTTCGGCGGCCTGGCGCTGGCGGCGGAAGCGGCTGTGATTGGGCTGCTGTTCTGCGTGACGATCATTGGAATTCCTTTTGGCCTGCAGTGCTTTAAAATTGCGAAACTTGCTTTGTTGCCGTTTGGGGCGGATATTGTTTAAGCAAAGCGCAAAAAGATGTAAAAACGATGTACTTCTTTCCTTCCGCGCTTGACGAGGCCGGTAAAATGTTTTATTCTGTATGTGGTTAGTCTTCAGCAGGCTTGTCTTCTTGTTTGAAGAAGTCTTGCGCTGAGGCTCTATTTTTTTCTAGAGAGGTTTTTTGAATGAACGAGACCGTTTACATCACCGGGCATAAAAATCCAGATACGGACTCCATTTGTTCTTCCATCGCCTACGCTGAATTGAAAAAGCGCCTGGGGGTCAAGGCGGTGCCGGTCCGGATCGGCTGCATCAATAAAGAAACGGCGTTTGTGCTGGACTACTTAGGGGTAAAGGAACCGGAATACCTGAAGACCGTGAAAACGCAGGTTTCGGATCTGGACTTAGACGTGGTCCCGCCTGTGTCGGAGGATATTTCCATCAAGACAGCGTGGAATATTATGCAGAAAAACAATAAGCAGGTTCTGCCGGTAACCGACGATGAAGGAAAATTGCTTGGAATCGTTTCCCTGTCCGACATTACGAACAGCTACATGGTTTCTCAGGGGAACAGTATATTGTCCACGAGCCATACGCCGCTGCGCAATGTGACGGAGACGCTGAATGCAAAACTTGTCTGCGGCAATATGGATGACGTATTCCAATCTGCCGGCAAAGTCGTGATTGCGACCATGGCGCCGGACAGTCTTGAGCCGTTTGTGGAAAAGAACGATATTGTTTTGGTCGGCAACCGGAAAGACACCCAGATGAAGGTGCTGAAGGCCGGAGTCAGCTGCATGATCGCTACTTGCGGCGGGCGGATTGACAAAGATGTTTTGGAACTGGCAACGCAGAAAAACTGCGTTGTGATGGAGACAAATCACGATACATTTACCGCTGCTCGTCTGATTAACCAGAGCATCCCTGTCAGCTATGTGATGACCCGGAAAAATCTGATCTGCTTCAATGTACATGATTTTATTGACTCCATCCGGGATAAGATGCTGCAGACGCGTTTTCGCAGCTACCCGATTATCGACGACGACGGGCTCATCAAGGGATTTGTACATCGTTATCACTTGATTTCACCGCGGAAAAAGAAAGTGATTCTGCTGGATCACAATGAAAAGACGCAGACAGTGGACGGGATCGATCAGGCTGAAATATTGGAAATTGTCGATCATCATCGGATCGGAGATATTCAGACCAATTCACCCATCTATTTCCGCAACGACACGGTGGGCAGTACGGCGACACTGATTGCAAGTATGTATGTGGAAAACGGGATTCGCCCCATGAAAGAGATTGCGGGGCTTCTCTGCGCCGCGATTTTGTCCGATACCTTGAATCTGAAGTCGCCCACGACAACTTACCTGGACCGAGAGACGGTTGCGCAGCTTTCAGAAATTGCAGGGCTGGATGCGGATGATTTTGCGGCCAAGATGTTTCAGGCCGGCGCGTCCGTGGATGACATGACTCCGGAACAAATCCTTTACAGTGATTTTAAAGAGTATAATTTTGGCCGCCATAAGATCGGAATCGGGCAGATTAACGCAGGTGATCCCAAAAGTGTCAAGAGCCTGAAAGAAAGTTTGTTAGAACATATGAATCAGGTGCAGAAGGATAAAGGTTACAGCCTGCTGCTGCTGATGATGACGGATATCGTCAGGGAAAGTTCCCACCTGCTGTATGCAGGGGATGGCGAGGACCTGATTCAAGAGGCATTCGGCGCGGAGCCGAAGGACGGAGAGGTCTACCTGAAGGGCGTGGTTTCGCGGAAAAAACAGGTGGTTCCGCTTTTAACCAATGTTGTTCAGGGTGCCTGAAACATGCGATAATAAAGCCGGCAGTTCTTTGCGAACTGCCGGCTTTTTCATCTGGAAGAAGACCTTCTGTCCTTCATTGCTGCAAAACAACCAGTTATTTGCAGAAGCGTTTGTGCAGCGCTGCCAGGGATTTTTTTTCAATGCGCGATACATACGAGCGGGAAATGCCGAGCCTTTGGGCAACTTCACGCTGAGTCAGTGGTTCAATGCCGTTCAGCCCGTAACGAAGGCGGATAATGGTTTTTTCACGGGGGGACAGCACATTGTCTATGTATATTTTTAGCTGCTCGGCCTTCATTTTGTAGTCCAGGTTATCCAGAATATTGTCTTCCGTGGCCATGATGTCGATCAGGGTCAGGGTGTTTCCATCCTTGTCGGTGTCAATCGGTTCATTAATCGAAATATCCTGTGCGCTTTTTTTTGCGGAACGGAAGTGCATTAAGACCTCGTTTTCAATACACCTTGCCGCATAGCTGGAAAGCCGGATTCCCTTGGAACTGTCGAAGGTATTGACTGCCTTAATCAGCCCGATGGTGCCAATGGAAATCAGGTCGTCCTGTTCACTGGAACTGGAGTAATATTTTTTGATGATGTGCGCAACCAGCCTTAAATTGTGTTCAATCAGCTTTGCTTTGGCTTTTGGGTCCCCTTCCTTCATCTTTTCCAGACATTTTTTTTCTTCCTGCGAGGTTAACGGCCGCGGAAAAGAACCGGAGCCGGCAACGTGCAGAACCAAAAACAGAAAACCGGAAAGCGCCAGACCCAGAAGTGCCTCAAACAAGATATTCCCCCCCTTGGAATCATGTACACTCAGTGTATGCAGGACAATCCCGGATTGTTGCAAGTCCTTTCACTATCAAGTTGAAAAGGACAATGGTGGAACAGCTGCATAAACAGAAAAAGGGGCGGCGTAATGCCGCCCCAAGGGGGATTTACCTTTTTTAAATCAGGAAATTTCTTTCATCAGAATGTGACAGACCATATCGGAAGCCTCGTCGATCCGGTCGGCGCAGTTGCTGAGATGCCGGTACAGTTCGCGCATTTTTAAAATATATTTGATATCGTCCCCCATCAGCAGAGCGGCGACGGAATGGCGATAAATAGATTCTACTTTATTTTCACATTTTTTTGCTTTGACAGCATATTGAATTGCCGCTTTCGGTTTCTTTTCCATATTGCAGACAGCGTTGTAGATGTTTGCACTTGCATCTTTTAATACGGCGATAAATGCCGCCAATTCGGGGGACTGGCCGACCTGGTAGATTTCCATTTCCTTTACGGTGGTCTTGTAATAGTCGAGAATATCGTCTAATGATTTAGACAGCATGTAGATGTCTTCCCGGTCATAGGGAGTGATAAATGTGCTGTCTAATCCCTGTACCAGTTCGAATCGTTTCTGGTCCGCCTGTTCTTCCAGAGTTTTCACTTCTTCCGCGTCGTCAGGGTTGAGATTTTGTACATAAGAGTCAAGCGCCCGGATGGATTTCAGGATATATTCCGACTGTTCCCGCAATAGCTGGAAAAAGTCGACTTTGCAGCCAAATATTTTTAAGAATTTCATACGTATTCAGCCTCCTGTTCCTATTTTATGAAAAACCCAGTAAAACCCGGCTGAAATTAAAAAAGAAGTGGGAATCGTGATCAGCCATGCCGTCAGCATGTCTTTCGCGTAAAGCCATCCGACTGCGTTGGGCCGGTCGGCCGCGCCGACACCAAAAATGGAAGAATTTACAATTTGTGTTCCGCTTACGGGGAACCCCATGACCGATGCGGTGGTAATCACAAACAGTGAGGAAAGCTGGGCACTGAGTGAGTGCAGTGATTTTACGTTATAAATCTTTGTGCCCACACTTTTAATCATCTTCATTCCGCCCAAAACCAGACCGAGCGCGATGGTAAAAGCAGAGAGCAGCATGACATTTTGCGATACGCGGAATGTCGAGGAACCCGACAGAGCCATCAGCAGCAGGGCGAGAACCCCGATGCCTTTTTGGGCGTCGTTGGAGCCCTGAAAGGCGTTGATTAAAATGCAGGTGCTGACCTGGACTTTCTGAAACAGCTTTTTAATTCGCACGCTGCGGCCGCCAAAGACAACCTTATTGAGTTTGAAAATCGCATATCCGATGATAAATCCGATAATCGGCGAAGTGAGCAGAGGAAGAAGGACGCTCAACAGAAGGCCTTTTACATTGATGACAGAAATGCCGAATTTCATTACAAAAGGACCTAACATTCCGCCGACGATGGCATGGGATGAACTGGAGGGGATTTTGCTGATCCATGTGATGAGATTCCAGGTGATTGCTCCCAGCATTGCCGCTGAAATCATGGCTGAAGTTTCCTCCGGGCTCTGTAAAATCGGGTCGATGCGAAATAAACCGAATACCGTGCTTCGTGCAACTTTTGTTCCCAGCAGGGCAGTGCCGAAAAACTGTGAGAAAAAAGCAAGCGCAAAAATAAATGGAACGTTCAGCGAACGCGAGGCTATAATGGTGGCAATCAGATTTCCCTCGTCGTGAAAGCCGGTAATGAAAATATAAAGGAAGATTAAAAATACGGCGCAATAGAAAAATACAATGACAATCGCCTCCCAATCATTTGTCTGACGGACGTCTTCCGTCAGTGCTCGGCCCGCAAAGAAATAGGATCCATGAGGGAATATAGAAAGCCGCATCTCAGCCTGGACGGATGTAACCTTGAAGCTGAGGATGCGGCACTGAAATTTTGGTCAATGGAAAGCCGGAGAAAAATGGTCCGGCATCAATCAGCTTATGTTTTTTGTTGCGACGATATCCACTCCGGTTGCGGCCGCGTTTGGAATAATAACGTCGCCGATATGGATGGGTGCGGGCACCGTGATGCTTTTTAGATCGCGAATCACATCAAAAATTTTCTGCTTTGAAATATCCGTCCGTGTTTTGCAGGAAACGGTTACCGCACCAACTTTGCTTCCGGATACCCGGACCGTACTGGTGACAATACGTGTGGGGTTCGTCACTTCTTTGCGGGCATAGGCTTCGCCGCGGGGACAGGTGTTTCCCGAAACGGAAATAATTTGCTGGCCGTTCATTTCGACGGTAATCGGGCAGCCCAGCGGGCAGCCGATACAGACCAGTTTACGCTTTTCTATCATGCCATCACACACTTTCCACACAAATCCTGATCTTGGAAAGATCGGGGTGTTCGTTGAAATATTTTTTCGTCAGTACAAGTTCTTCCATTTCGCCGGGAGCCATGACAGGGCGCTTGCGGTGAATGATACGGTCTTGATCAAAGTATACGCTGACAGCTTTGTTTTTGATTACGTTACCAACGCGAAAACGGACCGTGAGTTTTTCCGGCATATGGTCGGGGTCGATGGTGCAGGGTACGGTGTAGCGCGGCCCGCCTGATGTTTCCAGAGGAATTTCTCTGCGCGCTGACCGATTGGTTCCAAGGGCAGCATAGCCGGCTGCGGCGCTTCCTGCGGATGCCGCTTCTTCGCTGACATAATCCACTAAATCGTGGACATGCAGTACGTTTCCGGCTGCAAATACGCCGGGAATGTTGGTTTCCAGGCTTTCATTGACACAGGGGCCGTTTGTGACTGGGTTAATCTGTACACCCATGGAGCGGCTCAGCTCATTTTCGGGAATCAGGCCGCAGCTGAGCATCAGCGTGTCGCAGTCATAGTGTTCCTCGGTACCCGGAATCGGCTTGCGGTGATCGTCCACTTTGGCCAGTGTGATGCCGGTGACTCGTTCTTTTCCCTCAATATTAATGACGGTGGTACTCAGTTTCAGCGGAATGTTGAAGTCGTCCAGACATTGAACGATATTTCGCTTCAGACCGCCGGAATACGGCATCAGTTCGGCAACTACCAGAACCTTGGCGCCTTCCAGCGTCATGCGGCGCGCCATAATCAGCCCGATATCTCCGCTGCCCAGAATTACCACGCGCCGCCCCGGCAGATAGCCTTCCATGTTGACCAGGCGCTGCGCCGTTCCGGCACTGTAGATGCCTGCGGGACGGTATCCGGGAATATTCAGCGCACCGCGGCTGCGTTCCCGGCATCCCATGGCAAGAACGATGGCTTTCGCCTGAATCTCCATCAGGCCGTCTGAGCGATTTACGGCTGTTATCACTTTTTCATGGGAGATGTTGATTACCATGGTATTGAGCTTATATTCAATGTTCCTTTTGCGGACTTCATCGACAAACCGCTTTGCGTATTCCGGGCCGGTTAACTCTTCGTGAAAGGTATGTAACCCAAAACCGTTGTGGATGCACTGGTTCAAAATTCCGCCGAGCTGCGAGTCACGCTCCAGCAGCAGAATGCTGCGTGCGCCGGCGTCATAGGCGGAAACGGCTGCGGCAAGACCGGCCGGCCCTGCGCCGATCATGACGATATCATATTGTTTCATTTTGCTTTTCCTCCTCACAGCGAATCCTTGTTCGTGCCCACGATCAGGCCGGATGCGCCGCCGCACTTCGTGATTTTTTCCTGTGAAACGCCCAGCTCTCGGGCAAGAATTTCCATGGTGCGCGGACTGCAGAAGCCTGCTTGGCAGCGGCCCATGCCGGCGCGGGTGCGGCGCTTGACTCCGTCCAGACTTTTTGCGCCCAGAGGGCGGTGGATTGCGTCCAGAATTTCCCCTTCGGTAATCATCTCACAGCGGCAGATCATATTGCCGTAGGCGGGTTTTTCACGAATCAGCTTTTGGTATTCCTCATGGCTGAGCTTTTTGGGGTCCAGAATTCCTTTGCGTACACCGCTGAAATCCGGATCAGGCTCCAGCCCCATTTTGTTGCACAGCAGGTCTGCCACCATTTTCCCAATGGCGGGGGAGGAAGTCAGACCAGGCGATTCAATGCCGGCGCAATTGATAAAGCCCGGTGCGTCCGGCACTTCTCCAATGACAAATTCGTGGTGCTCCTCATGTGCGCGAAGACCCGCAAAGCTGGTAATAACCTGTCGAATCGGCAGGCCGCGAACCATTCTGCCGGCTTTTTCGGTCAGTTCGCTGAGCTCCTCGGCAGTCGTATTGGTTCCGTCACGGTCGGCAATATCGACGGCGGTTGGCCCGACGATCGTGTTGCCGTGAACGGTGGGGCTGACCAGAACGCCTTTGCCGTATTTTCCGGGCAGCTGGAAGATCGTGTGTTTGACAAATCCGCCGGTCGATTTGTCAAGCAGGCAGTAGTTGCCGCGGCGCGGTGTAATATGTATTTTAACTTTGCTTACCATGTTGTTGAAAACATCGGCGTAAACACCCGCGGCATTCACCACGTATTTTGCTGTCATTGTTCCTGTGGAAGTGGTTAGGCTCCATCCGCCTTTTACCGGCTGCAGCTTCTGTACTTCCGTGTTGAAACGAAACTCCACACCGTTTGTAAAAGCATTTTCGGCCAGTGCGATGGTAAGGCCGAAGGGGCAGACGATTCCGCCCGTAGGGGCATAAAGGGCGGCGGCAGCCTGCGGAGCAATGTTGGGCTCCATAGCGTGCAACTCCTGCTGCCCCAGAATTTTCATGCCTTTGACACCGTTGGCAAGCCCGTTTTCATACAGCTTTACCAGGTTGGGGCGGTCTTCCTCCTGATACATGGTGACCAGTGATCCGTTGCGAAGGAAAGGAAAGTCCAGCTCCCCGGCAAGCGGTTCCATCATTTCATTGCCGCGCACATTCAGCTTTGCCATCAGGCTTCCTGCCTCCGCGTCAAACCCGGCATGAACAATGGCACTGTTTGCTTTGGAAGTCCCGCAGCAGACATCTTCATATTTTTCTACAACACAGACTTTGGCACGATAGCGGGAAAGCTCCCGCGCGATAGCACATCCGGATACGCCGGCTCCAATAATTACAATGTCGTACACAAAATGACAGCTCCTTTTTACGAAGACTTTAATAAAAGAAAAAGAACCGAACAGATCTTGCCGCTTTTTGAAAGCTAAGCAAAATCTATTCGGTTCACGCATCTCTCTAACTCGTCGTGAGACCGGTATGAAATTTTCATGGGACTTTTAGTTATGTTACATTTCCCAAATTGATTGATTGGTTGTTGAAATAGCGACGGCGCCGGCTTCCAGCGCGGCAATGACATCATCCTTGTCGGCAATCAGCCCCCCGGTCATGACCGGAACGGAAACAATGGAACAGACCTTGCGGATTGTTTTCGGCATCGTTCCCGGCAAAACATCGATAAAGTCTGGGTGAGCCGATTCCAGCTTTCCCAGACTGGAAAGCGCAATGGAATCCAGTACAAATACGCGCAGAATGGAGTGCATGTTCAGCTCTTTTGCTCGGTGAATAAAAGCCTGCCTAGTGGAGATAATGCCGTCTGCCTGTGTGTTGCGATGAATAAAATCAACTGCGATTTCTTTATTGGAAAGGCCGGCAACTAAGTCGACATGTACAATTGCAATCTTTCCGGCCCCTTTAATACGCTCAACAATTTCAGAAATATTACAGATGTCTCCGTATAAAACAAAGACAATGCGAACATTGTCGCAGACCAGGCATTTTTCCAAGCCGTCATGATCTTTAATTGCAGCTATAATGGGGTTGGAAACGACGGCATTGATAAACGCGGTAGTGTCCAATCGATTCAGAACTCCTCCCTTGGACTCAAAACGTAGCGGAAACAGGAACAAAAAGATAAGAGATAACAAAAAAGAGTAACGCAAACGAATCGAAATTTACATTTCGTCTGCTTTACCCCTGCTCTTTACTCTGAGGCCGCACTGGTGCGAATGATATACAAAATTTTGTTTGATCACTGCTCATATCCTAACACTTCCAATATTAAAAATCAACTGATTGAGATAAAATCATCAGATAGCACAATGATAATAAGAACAATTTGGGAAAATTAACAAAATTTATTTAAATTTATTTTTTTTATTTGACAAATGGACGACTCAAGTGCTATGGTAATAAAAGCGACAGTACCAAACTTGTACATATTTTATGAAGAATACGCCTTGAGAGAAAAGAGCAGGGGCGACAGAAGAGCAGGGAAGAATTCCCTGTGTTCTGTTGGCTTCTGCTTTTCGTTTGAGTGGATTTTTTATTTAAGCGGTTGTGATTCATGTTTTGATAAAATCATAGGAGGAATACATTGGAAAATAAATTAGAACTGCTGAAAAATATCAAGCTGTTTGTATTGGATATGGACGGTACCTTTTATCTTGGCAATCAAATTCTGCCCGGTGCGGCGGACTTTTTGAAGACAGTGCGGCAAACCGGAAGAGATTATCTGTTTTTTACCAACAATTCGTCTCGTTCGCCCGGTGATTATATCCGCAAGCTGGAAAACATGGGATGCCCGATTACAAAAGATCAGATTATGACCAGCGGGGATGTGACCATCCGTTATCTGCAAACGCATTATGCCGGCAAAACGGTCTACCTGGTCGGCACGCCGCCCCTGGTGGAAAATTTTCAGAAAGCCGGTATTTTACTGACACAGCAGCAGCCGGATATTGTTGTAGTTGCGTTTGACACCACTCTTACTTATGAAAAACTATCCAATGCCTGTACCTATATTCGGAATGGCGCGCTGTTTCTGGCGACACATCTGGACATTAACTGCCCCACGGAAACCGGCTTTATCCCAGACTGCGGCAGCTTTTGTGCTGCAATCCGTCTTTCCACCGGTCGGGAACCCAAGTACCTTGGCAAGCCGTTTGCAGAAACGGTGGAGATGATCTTAAACAAAACAGGCTGTGCGCGGTCGCAGATCGCTTTTGTCGGCGATCGGATCTATACCGATGTGGCGACGGGGGTGCGCAACGGGGCAAAGGGGATTTTGGTAATGACCGGGGAGACACGTCCTGGGGATTTGGCAAAATCAGAAGTGATTCCAGACGGCGTATACCGGTCTTTGGGTGAAATTGGTCAATGCCTTTTAAAGCTGCCTAAATTTAAAAAGAAGAATATTTTTGGCAATAATGAATAATTTTAAATAAGAAATATTTTAAAAAATTAGAGTATGTGCAATGTTTCGCCTTGATATGGAAGGAATATTATGGTATTCTAAAGACAGTTTATGAAACTGAATATGCAGAATGCTTTGAGAGTTATGAGTAAAAAGCAGAGTGCGGTAGGACCGATTTTCTCAGTCCTTATTCGCAGGATGCTTTTTTTTAATGCTTACAAAGTTAGATGCAGATTTTGGTTTCTTAAGCCATGTGGTTGTATTGAGTAAAACAAAATAAGGGGAAGGAATGATTTTGTTATGAAAAACGCAAAGATCTCTTATCGCAAGCGAATGAAAGCGATCGTAAGCAGTGTGCTGGGTGTGGCATTGATTCTGGGGACGCTGAGCGGCTGCGGCGGGTCCAGTGCAACCAGTGCCAGCAAAGCCAACAGTGCCGCGGCCGGAGCCGCATCGGAAACCAGTGCAGCCGATGACGATTTCCACATTACCATCAAACTGAGCCATGTGTTTCAGCCGGAAGAACAGGTTTATAAAACCATGGAGGCAATTGGAAAGAGCGTAACGGAAAAAACAGACGGTCATATTAAAGTTCAAGTGTTTGGCCAAGGCCAGCTGTCCGTTTACAATGACAGTATGGAGCAGGTTGAACGCGGATCAAACTGGATCGCCGTGGAAGAGCCTTCTTACTTAAGCCCTTATGTCCCGGATTTTGGCGCGCTGGTTGGGCCGATGTTGTATCGTAACAACGACGAGTGGGAAAAAATGCAGGAAACAGAACTGTATAAAGACATGGCAAAGAAAGCGGAAGAAAAAGGGTTCCACATTCTGTCTATGAATTACGTGTTTGGGTTCCGCAGTGTCTGCACGAATAAGGCAGTGAAAACGCCGAGTGATCTGCACGGGATGAAGCTGCGCAGCACAAAGAGCCCGCTGTTTGTTAAGACAATTGAGGCAATGGGTGCTGCCGCGACCCCAATGGCTTTCACAGAGTGCATTTCCGCCATTCAGACCGGTACGGTGGAAGGATTTGAAGGTTCCGAATCCACACTGCTTGGCACCGGTGCATATGAAGTTGTTAAAAATGTTTCTTTGACGAACCATTTCATTGCAACCCGTGGCGCATTTATCAATGAAAAAGTTTATAACAGCATTCCGGAAAAATACCGCAAGATATTGGATGAAGAATTTGCGCAGGGAGCAAAGGACTGCCGCGCGGCGTCGGAAAAGGATTATGAAGGAACGGTTAAGAAACTGAAGGATGCCGGCGTTAAGTTTAACGAGGTTGACATGGATGCCTTTACAGAATCCTGCAACAGTGTTTATGACTGGCTGGTTGCAGAAAAAGGCTGTTCACCGGATATCCATGAAAAACTTTTGGCTGAGCTGAAAAAGATGCGTGCTTGATTTCGAAGAAACGGCAGCATATTAAATTTGACACTCAACACTAAGAAGGAAACTTATGAAAGATAAACTGAAACTGATACTTTACAATTTTGATTCCATTATCACCGGTTTTGCCATGCTTGCAATGACGGCGGTTGTATTGCTGAATGTCTTTTTCCGCTATTTTGCAAATGACCCGCTGGTCTGGAGCGAAGAAGTGTCGACAACATTCTTTGTATGGAGCATTTTTGCAGGCGGCGAGGTTTGTTTTCGCAAGCATGCGCATCTGGGTGTGGATTTTCTGGTTAAACTTTTGCCGCCGAAGCCCCGCGCCGTGTTTCGCTGTTTTGTAGACCTTTTGGTCATTCTGATTATTGGGACGCTTGCTGTGCTGAGCGTGATTTATATGTGGAACTCCCGTATGAATCTTTCAAGGGTGATGCAGGTGACCGTTCTGTGGAACACCGTACCGGTGGCCGTCAGCTTTGTGATTTCCTTGGTTTGGGCGGTTCTGTTCTTTTTCCGTGATCTGAAATCAATTGGAACGGCCGGCACAGAAGAACAGGGAAGGGAGGTAGAGTCATAGTGGATTTTCTATCGTTTTTACCGATCATATTAGTATTTGTTCTGTATTTTTCCGGAATACCAATTGTGTATGCACTGCTGGGCTCTACCTTTTTCTACTTTGCATTTATTGATACGACTTCACCAATGGATCTGATCCTTCAAAAAGTGCTGACCAGTTCGCAGTCTTTTAATCTGCTGGCCATTCCATTCTTTGTTATGGCGGGCTCGATTATGAACTATTCCGGCATCAGCGAAAAGATGATGGATTTTGCGGAGGTCCTGACCGGGCATATGCGCGGAGGACTGGCGCAGGTCAATGTTTTACTGAGTATGCTGATGGGCGGCTGTTCCGGTTCCGCCAATGCGGACGCCGCAATGGAGGCTAAAATGCTGGAGCCGCAGATGGAGGAGCGTGGATATTCCAAGCCGTTTGCAACGGCGATCACAGCCGCTTCCTCTTCGGCGACGCCGGTGATTCCACCCGGAGTGAACCTGATTGTTTACGCTGTTCTGGCAAGCTGTTCCCTGGGGCGCGTGTTTGCCGCCGGCTATGTACCGGGCATTTTGATGGCTTTGGCTTTAATGGCGGCGGTATCCGTCGTGTCAAAAAAGCGCAACTATCAGCCCAGCCGGGAAAAGCGGGCAACGTTAGGGGAAATCGGCCGTCAGGCACTGATCTCTTTCTGGGGACTGTTCTTCCCGTTCGGGATTATCCTCGGAATGCGCGCCGGTATGTTTACGCCTTCTGAAGGCGGCGCGATCGCGGTGCTGTATGCCGTGATCATCGGAAAATTCGTGTACAAAAAGCTGAACATTCGCAGGGACTTTCTTCCTATCATGAAAGAGTCCATTGCGGGCAGCGCCGCAGTTGTCATGATTATGGTGTCGGCAAGCGTGTTCGGCTATTACCTGACCTGGGTTGGAATTCCCCAGATGGTAGCTTCCGGAATGACGACGCTGACCCAGAATAAATATGTTCTGCTGCTGCTTTGCAATGTGATTCTGCTGGTTATGGGCATGTTCCTGGAAGGCGGGGCGGCGCTGATGATTATTGCGCCTCTTCTGGTGCCGGTTGTGACAACGATGGGAATCAATCCGGTCCATTTCGGTATGATCTGTATTGTAAATATCATGCTTGGTGGTCTGACACCTCCGTTTGGTTCCATGATGTTTACTACCTGCGGCATTACAGGCTGCAAAATCGGCGACTTTGTTCGTGAGAGCTGGATTTTCATGTTGGCGCTGTTTGTGGTGCTGATTCTGATAACCTTTATTCCGGCATTGAGTCTGGTTTTACCAAATTTGATTTATGGCGCGTAGTTTAGCATCTTTTAAATAGGTGTGTTACATAGGTCACTGCACGGGTAAATACTGATCTCCGGGTGGACAGATACAATTCTGCTCCGCCCGGAGATTGTTTTTTGTGCCTTTATTGCCTTTTTGGATTTTTTGGCTTTTATTTTGACTAGATTGGTTGTAAGTTTCGCCGGAATCAGATAAAATAAAAAGGTATCTAAAGGAGGTTAATATATTTGGAAGCAAATCGACAAAATAAAATGGGGACAATGCCCATTTTTCGCTTGATTGTAACGATGTCGATCCCTGCCATTTTATCTATGATGGTTCAGGCGATGTATAATATTGTAGACAGTTATTTTGTCGCACAGATTAGTGAAGATGCGCTGACTGCTGTTTCTCTGGTCTTTCCGGTGCAGATCTTACTGATTGCGGTAGCGGTCGGAACCGGAGTTGGACTCAATTCACTGATTGCGCGCCGTTTGGGTGAAAACCGCGGGGAAGAAGCAGACCAGGCGGCGACTCACGGTTTGCTGATGGGCGTTCTAAATGGATTGCTGTTCTTTTTGGTCGGCGTGTTTTGTTCCGGTCCGTTTCTCAGCTCTTTTACGTCTGACCCGGAACTGGTGGCCATGGGGTCGACTTATATGAGGATTGTCTGCATGTATTCCTTTGGGGTATGTATTGAGATTAACATTGAAAAGATACTGCAGGCGACCGGAAATATGGTTTTCCCCATGATGTTTCAATTGATTGGGGCCGTGACCAACATGCTGCTTGACCCAATTTTTATCTTTGGGCTGATCGGAATGCCGGCAATGGGTGTGAAGGGCGCCGCAGTTGCGACGGTGATTGCCCAGATTTTTGCCATGGTGGTTGCTCTTTTGGTATTGTTTTTCAAAAAACATGAGGTTGAAATTAAATTTCAGTCCTTCCGCATCAATTGGAATATCGTACGCAATATTTATGCCGTTGGTTTGCCTGCGATTGTAATGCAGTCGACCGGTTCCGCCATGGTGGTTGGCATGAACGCGATATTAATTGGTTTTACCGGCACGGCGGTTGCGGTGTTCGGTGCGTATTTCAAATTGCAGTCATTTGTGTTTATGCCTGTTTTTGGGTTAAACCAAGGCCTAATGCCCGTGATGGGGTATAACTATGGGGCTGGGAAGAATCACCGGCTGCTCAGCACGGTTAAAATCGGCTGCATCATTGCGGCTGCCATTATGGGGGTCGGGGTTGCGGCTTTCTGGATTGTTCCGGACAGACTCCTAATGATTTTTAACGCATCCGACTACATGCTTCAGATTGGGGTGCCGGCGCTTCGCACCATATCGCTGTGTTTTTTGCCGGCCGCATTCGGTATTGTGTTTTCCACAACTTTTCAGGCGGTGGGCGACGGCGTGAAAAGCCTGATTATCTCGCTCCTGCGGCAGCTGGTTGTGCTGCTTCCGTGCGCGTATTTGATGTCTCACATTGGTTTGGATGCCGTGTGGTATGCCTTCCCAATTGCAGAGAGCGTTTCTCTTGCCGCAAGCATTTTCTTTTACTGCAGGCTGAAACGGACCAGAATTCATACGGCGGGTGCGGTGACTGTTTAATTCAGATTGGTCAGTCAGTTTTGCCACATGACTTGGATTTTTTGCTGCAGTTGGCTGAAAAGAAACATTTTTGACATCTGGGTGCCAGAGGGCGGACTGAAATCGTATATAATATTTAAATGCTAAAATATGGAAAGTGAAAGTTGTAACATTATGTTGAATTCAAATTATCAAGGGGAGCTTTCACCAGCACAGATATTGATATGTTTGGATGCAAAACCGGATTCTATGCTGGCGGGCCGTCTTTACAGCGGCTATTACCGAAGAGTTTATGCTTTTCAAAGCGAAACCGAACTCCTTTTTGCGATTGACCACCTGTGCGACAGTATGCAGTTTCCTCAAGCATCCTCCAACAGAAGAAGGTTTGAATCCAAGTCTACGAAAACGCTTGTCAGGAAGGTGGAAATTTTTATGAAATCGGATATTGAAGCAGATGTAAATCAGGATCGCGCTACTTTTTTGGTGCATATTAAATTTCGCCAGAATGCGACTTGGCAGGGCAGTATTACTTGGGTGGAACAGGAAAAAACACAGAATTTTCGCAGCGCTCTGGAAATGCTGAAATTGATGGATGAAGCCCGCAATCCTTCCACAAAAGAAACGGTGGATTGGGAAGGAACCACGTAAGAGGTTCGTTGCATTTAAAAGTAAAATCTTAGCTTGCAGTGTTTTGTATCCGGGGCCGCGATAAACCGGTTCAAGACGAACATGCTTATGAAAGCCCCTAAACGCAGTTTAAAAAAACTACGTTTAGGGGCTTTCATGTCTTACAGATAGCACCTAACGAAAGTGTACAAAGATTATTACTTTTAAGATTAAAAATTACCTATTTTCAATTAATTATTCTAAATTTTAATAATAAAACGGCTTTATCCCTTGACGGAATATTTTATTAGAATATAATGAGAATAGCCGTTGCTGCGGAGGCATTTGCTGATGCGAAGGCAACTTCCATTGCAGTAAAAAATTCAGAAGGCAGCAATGTGATTTTAATTCAATCGGCAACAGCTGATCCAGATGTCGAGCCCGAGGTCGTTGGCGGCTGGGTCGGTCTGTACAAAGACAGCGGAACAAATCAGCATTACTTTGCTACAGCGATGGCAAACACCGATGCTGGCTATGCATTTTCCGGGTGGACCGTAGATGATGGAGAAGCTACCGAGTCGAATCTGCTGGAAATTGCAAGCGGGGCATGTACTGCAAATTTTGGCCCTGCCGTTGAAACGGATGAAATTCTTGAAGTTGCACCGGGGGACACATGTGAATCATACGCTATAGTGGGCAAAGCATATCGCCTACAATTGGAAGGGTATTCCGGTGAATATGAATGGTCTGTCGTGGACGGAATGTCCAAGCTGGATCCGTATTCCGATGTGGAAGATGAAGTAACTGACGATGATGTTGTTGCCATTCAGGGCAATATCCTGACAGCAAAGCATCCAGGGCGCGTTTTGCTGCAGGCGCAAACCGGGTCAGACACTTTCTACGGGCGCGTTGAGGTAGATGAATATCCAGAATTTCCGGACATTGACGATATCAGGTTATATCTGGGAACGTCCGGTCAGGGAGAATCTGTGACGATGATTCCGAAAGACGGAGCTGCTTTCCCTGAAAATTACACTGTGGAGTTTTTGGGCAGAGACAAAGCTGTCGTTCAGTATGAAAAGACGGCTGCCGGTGTTGTTGTAACACCTCTGAAGACCGGATGTCAGTATCTTAAGTTGACTGCGCAGGGGTATATGCGTGAGCTGGTTGCAATTCGCGTGAAAAACAAGCAGCTCTCCATTGTGAGACCTTATGACGAAGATGACAGACACCCTAACGATATTGAGAAAAAGCATTTATTTAGCGACGATCCGATAACTCCGTTTCGTGTGTATGCAAATGACGGTGAAACACCGGCCTGCACATGGCAGTCAAGCAACGAATCGGTTGCCACTGTGGACGGGAGCGGCGATGTGACCCCCGTCGGCATTGGCGTGGCCACAATTACTGTCAGCGCGGGCGACTATTTGAATGATACCGCACTTGTAGCAGTAAGAAATAAACCAGAGTCGCAAATTTCCTATTCCTACTCGGGAGACAGTTCGTTTACACCGTTGCCAACACCGTCTGAGTGCTCGTTAGGGGACTGCGACGGTGAAGAAAATCTGGATTTGGTTGAATATAAGTTTAATGTTGATGACGTATTGTCTCACGACGGTTCTTTGATCGTGAAGGTCCCGATTAAAAGCAGCGATTACAATATTCAGGCAACGACAGCAGTTCTGGACGATAATTATAACGATGAGAATACTTTTATGAAATATGATTCCTATAATTATCAGTTTGTTACCGGGGTGACGACAAGAGAGTGCGATGACAAGACACTGGTGTCCATTCCGCTGGATCAGTTGGAACCCTATAATCAGATCGCTATTCGAGCAGTTCCGAAAACATCAGGGACCGCCATATCCTGGGATATCTGCTATGAAAATTCCGAAGAAAATCTTCAGAACCCTACGTTTGGACGAGCTGGTACCTATCAATGCTCTTCGGACGGTCAGACCAAAACATTTCGATTCAATCAGCAGGGCGAGTTTTGGTGGACGGATCCGTCCGGAACAGAACATCAGATTAAGGCCCCAGAGTATCAAGACACATATACGGATGATTATGGCTTTGTATATAGGCAATACTTGGAATTTGAGGTTAGAGAGAATTTAGTCAATTGGATTGACGTCAGCATTGCAAATGAAAACCCGACTGTCCGCTGGCTGAACGTGCAGGAGGAGAAGCTTCAGCTGTCTCTTTTCTATGATGAAGAAGAGAACGGGTTTAGGGACTTTATGAGTGATGACGGTGATATGTACTATCTAAATGGTGAAAATCCAGATGATGACGATCCGAGCGATGATCACCATGACGACGATCCGAGCGATGATCACCATGACGACGATCCAAGCGATGATCACCATGACGACGATGACGATGACGACCACAGCGATCATCATCACAGCCATCATAACTCAACTAACGACAGCATAAGCGATGATGATACGGACACATCGCCGTTTGGTACATTTTCCAGCGACACAACAACGGACTTCACCTGCAATGATTCTTATGTATTTAAGGTTACCAGTGAGAACGGCACAGTCCCTGTGTTTGTAGCCGGTACTGCCGGTGTTGTGAAAACACAGCTGGTCAAGCAGGAAGGAAACCATTATTTCTTTAAAATTATTGCAATTGGTCAGCCTGGCGCGAAAGTCGGCATTTACGTAAACGGTGTGAAAGTGGTGGTTGTAACGGTCGGGGCGAATGCTTCCGGCGTGATAAGCGATACCACGCTTCCGTTCCAGGTAAAGCCGGGCGCAAGTTATATGATCAAGCTGACTGCAGGCACGGTACCGACATTGACTGCGGGAACCCCTTCGGCATTCCGGGTTGAATTTGTCAATTCGGTCGGCCAGGACCATTTCTTCAGAATAACCGCAGTTGGGGAAAGCAGCGACGGTTCCGGGTTCTATATCAATTCCGGAAACAGCCCGGCTGTTATTGCGACGATTGCATAGTTCTCGGCTTTAAAAGAACTGTTTTACAAGTGCATGATGCGGGATTCGTCTTGCAGAATGGCATCAAAGCCTCTCTTTCACAGGTTCAGACTGTGAAAGAGGGGCTTTTTTCATGGAGAAAGTAAGCTGAAACCCAAATTGTATTCTTAATATGCTGGCCCGTTCGGCACGTGTTGTTGGGTGAAGTCACGATCATTTTAAAAGAAAAGCAAAACAAGCTCAATTGCATCTTGACTATTTTAAGGTGCGGCTATATAATTAGGAAGCCAAATAGATAGGACTCCTAATTAATAGTCAGAAAGAAGGATTTTGATATAATGCCGGAAAAAAAGACAGGAGAGGCGACAAAAAGGCTGCTGGAAGCGATGTTTCAGTTTCGCCGCTTGCGTGATATTCCATATTGGGGAAAGAAGCCGCACCGGCATCTCTGCAAGCACAGTGACATGATGATTTTGTTTGCTTTAAAACAGACAGAGCCTGAATTCCCGAAAGGGGTCAGCATTAAGGAATTGAGCCGGTATTTGAACTTAAAATCTCCGACGGTCACGCCGGTTGCTTATCATCTGGAAAAGATGGGGCTGGTGGGGCGCAGTACGGATGAAAAGGACCGCCGTATTAACCGCATCTTTTTGACGGAGGCAGGACGTAAATTCCTAATTGCTCAAAAGCAGCGTCTGGCCGACCATATCCACGGGTTGGTTCAATATCTGGGTGTGGAAAAGAGTATGACGTTAGCCGAATTGCTTGACGAAGCCTACCAATATGAATACAGCCAGATACAGAAAGAAAATAATTTTACCGGTCATGGCGCGGGGGGTCAGTAAATGCTGAAAATATATCGGAACATGAAGAAATTTGCAGCCCCCATTGCGGGGATTCTGCTTCTTCTGTTTCTTCAGGTTATGTCCGATCTTTATCTGCCGACTCTGATGTCGGACATTGTGAATAACGGGATTTTAGAGGGGAATGTCGCATATATCTGGAAAACCGGCGCGGTGATGCTTCTCGCCGCTGCGGGCGGTGTTGTCTGCGCCGTGGCGGCGGGTTACCTGGGGGCAAAAGTCGCTGTGGGAATGGGCCGAATGTTAAGGAATCAGCTCTTTCGCCACGTTGAAAGTTTTTCGCTGAGCGAATTTGAACGATTTGGTTCTTCTACCCTGATTACGCGGACCACCAACGATATTATTCAGGTGCAGACGGTGACCATTATGATCATCAATATGATGGTTCGGGCGCCGCTGACCTGTGTCGGCGGTGTGATTCAGGCGTATCATCAGGACCGGATGCTGACGCTGATTCTTGCCGTCGCGCTGCCGGTCTTAATTCTGGTGATTGCGTTTGTCACTTCAAAAGTGATTCCGCTGTTCCGTCAGGTTCAGCAAAAGCTGGACGGGATGAACCTGATTCTGCGGGAAAATCTTACAGGAATTCGGGTAATTCGTGCTTTTAATAAAAAGGACCACGAAACGGCAAAATTTGAAAATGCCAACCGTGATTTGACCGATACCTATATCCGCGTGAATCGCATCATGGCGTTTTTGATGCCGATGATGATGCTGATTATGAATTTGGTCACGGTAAGTATTCTTTGGTTCGGGAGCAAAAGAATCGATACCGGGGAAATGAATATCGGCGCGCTGATGGCATTTACGCAGTACGCGATGCAGATTATGTTTTCGCTGCTGATGTTCGTTATGATGTTCGTGATGATTCCGCGGGCACAGGCTGCTGCCGACCGCATTAATGCCGTTTTGGG
The DNA here is from genome assembly GCA_022650485.1 of Oscillospiraceae bacterium. Lineage (GTDB taxonomy): Bacteria > Bacillota > Clostridia > Oscillospirales > Acutalibacteraceae > Caproicibacter. The sequence goes on from JALCPP010000002.1 coordinate 317,285, forward strand.
GACTGCCCCTGAAATTACAGATCCGGATTCCCCGGCAACTGCGGAAAATAAGAAAGGATATGTGGAATTTCGCAATGTTACATTTCGGTACCGCGGCGCGGAACAGCCTGCAATTCGCAATGTTTCCTTTTCCGTGCGGCCGGGGGAAACCACAGCTGTGATTGGGGGAACCGGCAGCGGAAAAAGTACGCTGCTAAAACTGATTTCCCGTTTTTATGAAGCGGACGAAGGGGAAATTCTGGTCGATGGCACCGATGTAAAAGCGATGGCGCAAAAGGATTTGAGACGGCGGATCGGCTTTGTTCCGCAGCAGGCCAGCCTGTTTACAGGCACAGTGAAAGAAAATCTGCTCTTCGGGAAAGAGGACGCGACGCAGGCAGAAGTGTATCATGCCGCGGAAGTGGCACAGGCCTCAAAGTTTATCTCGGAAATGCCGCAGGGGTACGATTCGCTGCTTGCGGAAGGCGGCAGGAACCTTTCCGGGGGGCAGAAGCAGCGCTTATCCATTGCGCGCGCTTTGGTTAGAAAGCCGGAAATTTATGTATTTGACGACAGTTTTTCCGCACTTGATTTTAAAACCGACGCAAAACTGCGCGCGGCGCTGAAACAAGACACAAAACAGGCGACCGTGATTATTGTTGCGCAGCGTGTCGGAACTGTGATGGACGCCGACCGGATTATTGTTTTGGACGAAGGTTCGGTCGCTGGAATCGGAACCCACAGGGAGCTGCTGAAAGAATGCGGAGTTTACCGTGAAATTGCAGCGTCGCAGCTTTCAGAGGAGGAACTGTCATGAGCAATCATAAACAGCCGACCCGCCCGGCGGGCGGTCCGGGTGGCATGGGGCACGGCGGCCCGGGAGGCGCAATTGGAAGACCCGTGCAGAAAGCAAAGAATTTTAAGGGGACACTCAAGCGTCTGTCTGGATATTTAAAACCACACACCTTCCAGCTTGCCATGGTTTTCTTTTTTGCACTTTTGTCCACTGCCTTTACCGTGCTGGCGCCAAGGATCAGCGGTGACTCAATCAATCAGCTCACCGACGGGCTGATTGCAAAGCACATTGTTTCTGAAGTGACCAAGGCGCAGGATTCGATGGTTCCCGCTCTGACCGGACGGTTAAATCAAATTGAAACCGGCCGCGAACAGGCTCAAGAGCAGGCCAAAGCGGCCGTTCGTGCGGAATTAGAGGAGAAGGGAGCCGCGCAGGATCAAATTGAGGCGGCGGAACAGCAGGCGGCATCTGCCGCGGGGAAAGCCTTTGACAAACAGCTGTCCCAAACCGTTTTGCCGGAGCAGCAAAGCGCGATGCGCGAGCTGGTGCAGCTGACGCGCATCGGCGACCTGACCGGCGCGGAGGAAAAAGCGGAGGCGGTGGAACGGTTTGCTTCCCTGACAAAACTGCTGCCGCAGTCCGGCAGGGACCAGTCGTTTCAAATCAGCGACGGCGATTTGCAGAAATATCTGGGCGATATCCGGGAAACCAACGGAGCGATTCCGTTTCGGGCGATCGGCAAGACCCTTCTGCTTCTTTTGCTGATTTACCTGTTCAGCGCTCTGTTTACGTTTCTGATGCGGTATATCATGGCGGGCGTATCGCAGATTACGGTATACGGCCTGCGAAAGGAACTGAACGGAAAACTTTCGCGCCTGCCGCTTCAATATTACGACAGCCACCCAAGCGGCGACATTCTCAGCCGTATGACAAATGATATCGACACTATCTCCGGCACACTTCAGCAGAGTCTGACCCAGCTTGCTTTGTCCGTGTGCCAGATTCTCGGCTACATTATCATGATGCTGCTTTACAGCCCTGTATTGACGCTGATTGTGCTGTGCACCCTGCCGCTTTACATTGGGGTTACCATGCTGATTGCGTCGCATTCCCAAAAATATTACAAAGCGCAGCAAAAGTATCTTGGTAAGCTCAGCGGGCACACAGAAGAGATGTTCACGGGCCATATCATCGTAAAGGCGTTCGGGCGCGAGAAAGAGTCGGTTGAAACATTTGAGCAGGTTAACGACGACCTTTACGAGGCGGGGTGGAAAGCCCAGTTTATGAGCGGCGTGATGTATCCGCTGATGAATTTCGTAAGCAATCTCGGCTATGTTATGATTTCGGTCATCGGTGGTATCTTTGTGACAAAGAGTGTGCTGAACATCGGGGATATCACGGCATTTATTCAGTATTCCAGGTCGTTTTCCATGCCGATTATCCAGACCGCCAACATCGCCAATATCATTCAGTCGACCGTTGCGTGCGCCGAGCGTGTCTTTGAAATTCTCGATGAAGAAGAAGAAATTCCAGACGCGGAAGATACTGTGAATCTGATAGACCCGAAGGGAAATATCCGATTTGACCATGTGAAATTCCGTTATCAGGAATCCGCACCGCTGATGGAGGACATGAACCTTGACTTTAGGCAGGGGGAAACCGTTGCTATTGTAGGGCCGACCGGGGCGGGCAAGACGACTCTTGTCAATCTGTTGATGAGGTTTTACGAAATTAACGCGGGTGCCATTACGTTTGACGGGGTGGATATCCGGAGAATGGCTCGGGGCAATCTGCGCAAACTGTTTGGAATGGTGCTGCAGGAAACCTGGCTGTTCCACGGGACGATTGAGGAAAATATCGCTTATGGAAAGGAACAAGCCACGCATGAGCAGGTGGTGGCTGCGGCGAAGGCCGCGCACGCGGATCATTTTATCCGTTCCCTGCCGGATGGCTACCAAACCGTTTTGAATGAAGAAGCATCCAATATTTCTCAGGGGCAGAAACAGCTTTTGACCATTGCCCGCGCGATTTTGGCGGACCCGGCCGTGCTGATTCTGGACGAAGCAACCAGCAGTGTCGACACCCGCACCGAAGTTTTGATTCAGAAGGCGATGGGTGCTCTGATGCGGGACAGGACCAATTTTGTCATTGCACATCGGCTTTCCACGATTCGGGATGCTCACCTGATTCTTGTAATGGACCACGGCACGATTGTCGAAACCGGAAACCACAGGGAATTGATGGAGAAAAACGGATTTTACGCAAATTTGTACAACAGTCAGTTTGCGGGGGCCAATCTGGAATAAATTCCGGAAACAAAACCGGCGCAGAGCAAAACTCCGCGCCGGTTCTGTATCGTTTGTGACGAACTGATTTTTAAATTTTATTTAGGAAAGACCGGTTCGGTACAGTGGCAGGACGTTGATGACCGGCACTTCATAGGGATGGGCCGCTTTTATGGCACGGATGGTATCGTCAACTTTTTCTTTTCTGCAAAGAACCTCCACTTTGTATTCCTGCGCGGTACACAGCTTGTTTTCGTCGCCATTGTAAGGGTGGCTTCCTTTCAGCGGGCGCCAGCAGCCGGTGCTTTCGCTGTAAGAAAGGCAGCTGTCGTAATTTCCGATATGCCCCGCGTCCACACTTTGCAGCGCTTTGCGGACGGGTTCCAGATGTGTTTTCGGCACATAGATTTCTATTTTACAAAATTGAAATTCCATCTTTAGGATTCCTCCTGTTTTCTGCCATGGGCATCAATAGAAATCTCTTCGCCGCGCATACTAAACGGGGAGGTGATCGTTTGTCCAAGGCAAGCATCTATTTTAGTTTAAAACACCCCGGCGACAAGCACGACTGCGCGGAAATTAAGCAAAGACTAGACTCGATTCCGGGCGTCCTTTCCGTCAGTATCAGCAGGGACCATGACCGCGTTTCTGTGGATTACGATACGACCGGAACCGGCCCGGACCGTCTCCGCAGTAAGCTTGGCGATTATGGGTACGCAATTGCGTCTGAGCACTGGCAGGAGCATACGATGTAAATTTTGAGCACTCATGCTCTTTTTGTTTGTATGACTTTTGACCGTAACAACGCCGAATTCAAAACAAATAGTATTATAATATAAATTGTATACGATAAGTATCTAAAATCTTATTCAGGATAAGTCACGGCTTTAACCGGGCTTATTCTGTTTTTAAAAATTCCGGGTAAAAATATCGCTGTGTTCCAACAGGCTTTCGACTGTGTCGAATCCAAGCCGGTGCAGAAGCTCGATGACAAAGGGGTTGTCAATCGGGGTGGGATAAGGTGCCTCTTCCCCGTAACGAAAGACATTTTTACGGCCTTCTTCCGCCGGAATCAGCGCTTTCGGTCCGCCGACACATCCGCAGGCACAGCCCATGCCTTCAATAAAATTAGCAGTTATTTTACCCTCTAAGATATCGTTCAGCATGGCTTTGCAGTCGCGTACACCATCCGCATGAGCGGCTTTGACGGTGATTTCTCGGTTCGGATTCAACCGTTCCACCGTTTTTTGAACCGCTTCGCTCACGCCGCCGGTGCTGGCGTAAATTCTGCCGGCCCGGGAAGAATGGTCACGTTCGTCTTCCGGCATTTTTGCCGGGTCAATTCCGGCAAAGCTGAAAATATTCTGCATTTCCTGAAATGTGAGGACGTGGTCGGTCGAATCGACCACGTCTTTTTCACGTGCTTCCGCTTTTTTGGCAAGGCATGGGCCCACAAATACCGTAACGGCTTTTGGGTACAGTGTTTTAATGGAACGGCCGCAGGCGACCATGGGTGAAACGGAACCGGGTACATGGGGTATCAATTCGTGATAGATCTGGCGAATCATGGCAATCCACATGGGACAGCAGCAGCTGGTCAGCTGGTAATCTTTTTCTTTCAAAATATTGCGGTCGAATTCCAGTGCTTCCTTGAGCGTGAGGATATCTGCAAACAAAGCAACTTCCACCATGCCTGCAAAGCCGATGCGCTTAAATGCGGCGCGTAGTTTTCCGGGTGTGATTTCCTGACTAAACTGATTGATAAACGCGGGGGCGATCATTGCATACACCGGCGTGTCCGTATGATGAAGTGCTTCCAGTGCGGGTAGAATATCGCGGCTTTCCGTCAGTTTGTGTGCCTTGCAGTTTTCAATACAGTTTTCGCATCCGACGCAAAGCTCCGGATTGACAACCAGATTCCCTTTCTTATCCCGGTACAAAGCGTCAAACAGGCATTTTCCCGCGCAGGCCGCCCGCTCGTCTTCAGAGCAGACGCAGTCCCCAATCCGGATGACCGGGGGATGCTTTTCGGGGTTCAGCAGGCAGTCCAGCTGGTGCGAGTCATAGCCTTCACGCTTGATGTGCTCCAGCTCTTTTGGCAGTTGGTTCTGCACGGAAGCCTTGACCAGTCTGTTGTACAGATCTTCAAATGTCGTCATGAAATCCCTCTTTCTGCACGGTTTGCCTTTCTTCTCTTTCTGTTATCTTTCGCCGGGCCGCAATTCTCTATACGCGATTTGGGAGAATGGGGTATGAATAAGTTACTATCTGTATTATTACAGATGTTACAAAATTGTTCATTGATTCTAATATAAAATGAGAATAGAATAAATTTGTAAGATTTTAGTAATTTTTCGCTGCCGAAGGAGGGCGGGAATGAACATTATCAGCATACGGGACATCCGAAAAGTGTACCATATCGGCACCGAAAAAGTTGTCGCGCTGGGACGCATCAGCTTAAGTGTGGCACAGGGGGAAATCTGCTGTATCCTGGGTACCTCCGGCTCCGGTAAATCCACGTTGCTCAATATTATGGCCGGGCTGGAACGGCCGTCTCGTGGGAACGTGGTGATCGGCGGAACTGATGTGACGCGTTACAATGAAAAGCAGTGGGCGCTGTTTCGGCAAAAAAACATTGGATTTATCTTTCAGTCCTACGATCTTCTCCCCACCATGACAGCACTTGAAAATGTGGCGATGCCACTCGCGTTCCGCGGGATGGATAAAGAGATCAGAACCAGAAAAGCCGTCAAGATGCTTCGCGCTGTTCGGCTGGGTAACCGGATGCTGCATCGGCCGACGCAGATGAGCGGCGGGCAGCAGCAGCGCGTCGGTATCGCGCGCGCCTTTGTCGCAAGGCCAAGGCTGATTTTTGCGGATGAGCCGACCGGAAATCTGGACAGTAAAACCGGCCGTGAGGTCATGGAACTGATGGTTTCCATGGCTCGAAAATACAGGGAAACCCTCATTATTGTAACACATGACCCCGAAATTGCGAAGTATGCCGGACGCGTCATCAAAATTCACGACGGCAGCAAAATTTCGGATGAAAGGAACACGGAAGCAATGGGAACGAAGGAGGAGTCATAAAAATGAAAAAAATCAAGTGCAGGGTGGCCGCGCTGTTATTTACGGCCGCGCTGATGGTTTCGACTGCGTTCGGCGCCGCTGTGCCGGCATCGGCCAACAGCAGGGATCAAGCCCCGGACCCGCGTGTCACCTCAGCTGCGGTCACACCGGCGGAACCCGGAGTGGGCAGCCCGTTTGGGGTAGATTTAACTTTTACTCAGACGATTGACAATTTTGATTACGCGGATATTGACCATATTAAAATAGAAGTGACGAAAGCCAGCGGTTCTGTTTCGGTTAGTCATAAAGGATATTATGCCGAAAATATATCGGAAAGTCCCAGTGAGGATGGTATGTCGGTTTGTTCTTATGATTTACATATTCCGCAGAAGTATTTGAAACGGTCCGGTGATGATTACGGAGTTTTAAAGTTTGAAATCACCTATTACAGCAGTACCGATGACGAAGAAATTGCTGAGTCTACCAGTGACGATCATGATTTAAAATTCACCGTTGAATATCTGGTATTCAATCAGTTAGACTCCGGTTCCGACACGAAAAGCGAGGGAAAGCTGACGGTCAGCTCTTATCGGCTGGACCATTCGCCGGTGCAGGAAGGGGAAACGGTCGGCCTGGAACTGACCGTGAAGAATGCGGGAACGGTTGCCTGCACCGGGGTACGTTCCGTCTTGGATCTTTCCGGGGCGGCGGGAGTGAGCATCAATGGAGAAACAGACACCAAAATTCTTGGGAATCTGAACGCCGGTGAAACGGTAAATGTGACCTATCCGATTTCGTGCCTTTCTAAGATGACGACAGGCAGTTATCCGGTGGGAATTTCCCTGTCGGCCGATGATGCCAACGAGTCTTTGTCGAAGATTTATATTCCCATTACAGGCACCAAAACGGGAGAGGATGATACCGGAGAGGTCGGCGACAGTAAGCCGCAGTTGATTATCCAAAGCTACGACTTTGGGGGGAAGGCCGTGACCGGCGGGCAGGAATTTGACCTGACCATGAATGTGCGCAACACCGGTTCCGTTTCCATTGAGAACTGCAAGATGACGGTGGGTTCCGACACAGGGGACTCGGACTCCAACACGGCCGTCGGCAGTGTTTTTACACCGTCGCAGTCTTCCAATACTTTCTTTATTTCAAAGCTGGGCGCGGGCGCGACGGTGAAAAAGAAAATTGCGTTGCTGCCGAAAGCCGACGCTTCGCCGAATTCCTACGGCGTGATTGTGAATTTCAGTTATGAAGCGATTGTAGACGAGAAGCGCCAGACGCTGACTTCAGAGGAAACAATCACGATACCGCTTGCGCAGCTGACCCGCTTTGAAGTGGGGGATCCTGCTTTGGGCAATCCCTTTTTTATGGGGGAATCCGGCGAGATCAGCATCGATTATGTCAATAAGGGAAAAAGCAAGGTCTACAATGTCGCTGTTGAGCTGGCGGGTGATTTCGATACGGAAGAAGGAAGCCTGTATATCGGGAATCTGGATTCCGGCGCAAGTGATACCTATCAGGCGGCGATCACGCCCCGGCAGGAAGGGACGCTGACCGGAACGGCTACCTTCAGCTTTGAGGACGCCACCGGCCAGGTGATGAAGGTTGTGAAAGAGTTTTCTGCCGAGGTTCAGGCGGCGGAAGTTCCGGCAATGGATGAAATGGACGGCATGAATCCCGACGGAAGTATGCCGGGCGATCAGGTGCAGAGCGGGCCTGGATGGAAGCTGTGGGCCGGTATTGCGGCCGGAGCAGCTGTCGTTGTGGTTGGAACCGTCGTGCTTTTGAAAAAGCGCAGGGCTAGAAAAATGCGCCTGCTGGAAGAAGCGGACGATTACGACGATGAACCCGGAGAGGGAGTTTGAGATGAAGTTCCGCGATATGATTTCAATGTCTTTTGCCAATCTGTTTCACCGGCGTGTTCGCACGGTACTGACCGTGATGGGGGTCGTAATCGGCACCTGCGCGATTATTGTCATGCTGTCGCTGGGCTTCGGCATGCGCCAAAGCATGGAGGACCTGATGAAAAGCATGGGGGATTTGACGGTAATCACCGTATACGGCAGTGGTTCCGACAGTTCCGAGGGCTTGGATGATTCTGCGCTGAAAGACCTGCGAAAGCTGCCTGAAGCCGCCGCCATTACGCCGGTCTATTTTTTGGATTCCTCCTGCGTTGCCGTAAACTGCCGCAAATACCAGTTTCAGGGTATGATCTACGGGGTCGCAATGGATACGCTGGAAAAGTTTGGGTACGAGGCGGAAACCGGCAGCCTGCCTGAATCTGATTTTAAAAACACAGATATTCTTTTTGGAAGCCAATCCGCCTACAGCTTCTGCGATACCAGCAGAAAAAGCAACAATTACGTGGAACCCATTCCAAATAAAAACGGCGAGTTGCCAAAGCCGTTTGTGGATTTAACAAAAAACAGATTTACTTTGAGCGTCAATCTGCCGGAAGATTCCACCGCCAGAAACAAAGAGGAAAAGCTCCGTGTACTTGGTACCTTAAAAGAGGACTTTAGCAGAAACCCAAGCCCCAGCAGCTGTATCTTTATGGATTACGCTTATGCAAAGGAACTGCGCGAGAAATACAATAAGCTGAACAAGGTGAAAGGCAGCAGTGATTTTTATGACCAGATTATTCTGAAGATGAATTCCATTGACGTGGTGCCGGAGGCAGTGCAAAAGATTACGGACCTGGGCTACCAGTCTTACAGCATGGAAAGCCAGCGCAACGAGGTGGAAAAGCAGCTGCGCACTGTCCAGCTGATTTTAGGCGGGCTGGGCGCGATTTCGCTGCTGGTGGCGGCCCTTGGCATCACCAATACGATGGTGATGTCGATCTATGAGCGCACGCGTGAAATCGGAATTATAAAAGTGCTTGGCTGCGTTGTGTGGAATATCCGCGCCATGTTTCTGATGGAGGCGGGGGCAATTGGTTTTCTGGGCGGCGCAGCGGGTATCGGGATCAGTTACGGAATTTCCGCTTTTCTGAATTCTCTGGCGGCGCAGATGTCGGCGTCCGGCGGGGGAGGTATTTTTGCCATGGGCGGAAAAATCTCCATTATTCCGATCTGGCTGATATTTGGCTCCATTGCATTTTCCACTCTCATTGGCATTATTTCCGGTATTCTGCCCGCAAACCGCGCAATGAAGATCAGCGCACTGACCGCGATTAAGCAGGAATAGACGTGCTGTGTTTTCAAGTGATTTCACGGCCTTCCAAAAGTAAACGGCGGCAGGGGAAGATTCTAGTGATAGTATGAAGAAAATACCAGCTGTGCCCCGGCGTATTTCGGAACAATTCCACTTGAAAATGTTAAGATGGTATTGTATGATAGGGCATGGCTTTCAAAAGGAAACAACAGCGCCAGGACTCGCGCGGAAAGAAAACGCGAGTTGACGAGGACAAGGACGATCGAAACTTCGGCGGATGCCTTGCGGTATGGTACTACCGGAAATGCTGAGAAAAGACAGGGAGCGATCCCTGAACAAACGCAGCAGGGTACCTGAAAGCCTGAATACTTTTTATTTTTAGAAAGGCAGGCAAACAAAGCATGTGTGGAATTGTCGGTTACATCGGAGATCAAGAGGCACAGCCAATCCTTCTGAAAGGGCTGTGCAGGCTGGAGTACCGCGGATATGACTCCGCAGGAATCGCAGTCTTAAACCAGAAAGGGGAAATGGGCCTTGCCAAGAGCAAGGGCCGCCTGGCAAACCTGGAAGAAAAGCTGAAAAATGCGCCGCTTCCGGGCAGCATCGGCATCGGGCACACCCGTTGGGCAACACACGGGGAGCCTTCGGAGCTGAACTGCCACCCGCATACAAACGCGAAAAAGACCATCGGCGTCGTCCACAACGGCATCATCGAAAACTACCAGCACCTGCGCGAATTTCTTTCGGGAAAGGGCTACCATTTCTATTCCGAAACGGATACCGAGGTCATCCCGAACCTGATTGATTACTACTACAAGGGCGATCTGCTGGAAGCGGTCATGAAGGCGGTCTCGAAACTGGAAGGCAGTTACGCGCTGGGCGTTCTGTCCGTGTGTGAACCGGACCGGCTCATCGCGGTCAGAAAAGACAGCCCGCTGGTTGTGGGCGTGGGCAAAAGCGGAAATTTCATCGCGTCGGATGTTCCCGCCGTGCTGAATTACACAAGGGACTTTATCTATCTGGAAGATAAGGAGTTTACCGTTATCCGGAAGGATTCGGTGGAAGTTTACACCCCGGAGGGTGAAAAGACGGAAAAGCCGGTCAAACATGTGACCTGGAACGCCGACGCGGCGGAAAAGGGCGGCTACGAGCATTTTATGCTGAAGGAAATCTGCGAGCAGCCGGGCGCCATCAAGGCGACCATGACCTCCCGCATTCTGCCGGGGCAGCCCGTCAAACTGGATGATATTTCGTTCACAGCGCAGGAAATCAAAGACATCGAAAAGATTTATATCATCGCCTGCGGAACCGCTTACCACGCAGGCGTAGTTGGGAAGTATGTCATTGAGAAGATGGCGAGAATCCCCGTGGAGGTCGACATTGCGTCCGAATTCCGCTACCGCGACCCGCTTCTCACAGACAAAACGCTGCTGATCGCAGTCAGCCAGTCAGGAGAAACGGCGGACACTCTGGCAGCCCTGCGCGAAGCAAAGAGCCGCGGCGTGAAAGTGATGGCCATTACCAATGTGGTCGGCAGCTCCATCGCGCGCGAAGCCGACAACGTCCTTTACACCTGGGCCGGGCCTGAAATCGCGGTTGCTTCAACAAAGGCGTATACCACCCAGTTGATTACCATGTATATTCTGGCGCTGTATTTTGCCCAGCACCGCGGCACCATGACGACCGAAGAAATGGAAAATGTGAAACGCGACATGCTGACGCTGCCCCGGAAAGCGGAGCAGATGCTCGGTCAGCGGGAAACCCTTCAGAAGTTTGCGTCTAACAACTACATGCACAAAAACATGTTCTTCCTCGGCAGGGGAATTGATTATGCCGTTGCCATGGAGGGCGCCCTGAAGGTCAAGGAAATTTCCTATATCCATTCAGAGGCATATGCCGGCGGTGAATTGAAGCACGGCACGATCGCACTGATTGAAAATGGCACCGTTGTGGTTGCGCTCGCCACGCAGAGCAATCTGTTTGACAAGATGATCAGCAATATCCGGGAAGTCACCACCCGCGGCGCAAAGGTGCTCGGCCTGGCGGTGGAGGGAAAAACCGCCATTGAAAACGTGGCCGAATCGGCGCTGTATATTCCGTCTGTTCAGGATATTCTGATTCCGGTGCTCGCCGTAATTCCGCTGCAGCTTTTGGCGTATTACATCGCCGTGCAGAAAGGCTGCGACGTGGATAAACCGAGGAATCTGGCTAAATCCGTCACCGTGGAATAAGACAAACACAAAGCTCAATCCGGTATTTTGAGGTAAAACAGGACGCTTTCCTTTTCTGGGAAGCGCCCTGTTCGTTTTCTCATAAGCCAAAACGCCTTCGGACATTCATACATTTCACGCAGCATGCATACAGTGTATGGGGGCTGTATTCCTTATAAACGGGAGGGTCAGTAAATGTTCTATGTTCCGGAAGACTTAGAGGGCCTTACTCTTCATAAATCATTTCTGGGCGGCTACCGCCAGCGTGAGGTGGACGCGGTCATGCGGAAAATCACAAATGATTATCGCGAAAAAGAACGAGAACTGGAAGATTTAAAGAGTCAGGTATCTGTTATGAAAGAGACCGTGCAGCATTATAAAACCATTGAGGAATCGATGCAGCACTGCCTCATTATCGCACAGCACACCAGTGACGAAATGATTCACAATGCCGATTCGAAAGCAAAAGAAATTCTGGCGCAGGCGGACTCCACCTCCCAAAAAGTCGTGGAAGATGCCTACCGGCAGGCAAACCAGGTCAAACTTTCCTATGAAAACATAAAGGCACAAATTTCTTCGTTTAAACTTAAAAGTGCAGCGCTGCTGAAATCCCAGCTGGATGTATTAAACCAGCTGGACAATGAATCGAAAAGTGAGTAATCGTTCTGTCCCTCAACCAGAAAAGCTCCGAACACGGTGCGGAAGCATCGGATTCGAAGCTTTTTTCCTTTCAAGCGATTTCAAAATTACAGACTCCCTGCAATATGGTTTAAAAAATACTCGTATTCTCTTTGGATGCCGTCCTCCATGCGCACTTTGGGTTTCCATCCTGTATTCAATATCTTGGTATTGTCAAGGACTCTGCGCGGGGTGCCGTCCGGCTTTGATGGGTCAAAAACAATCTTTCCGGAATATCCCACCGTCTTTCGAATCAATTCCGCCAGGTCATAAATACTGATTTCGCTTCCGGACCCAATGTTGATAAAATCATTGCCTTCATAATTATTCATCAACTCGATCAACGCATCCGCTAAATCATCAACATATAAAAATTCGCGCAGTGGCTTTCCGGTCCCCCACAAGTCAACAGCGGGCCTCTGTTCCAATTTTGCAAGATGAATTTTAATAAACATCGCCGGTATGACATGGGAATTATTCAGATCGAAGCGATCCTGAACCCCATAAAGGCTGGCCGGCATAACGGGAATAAATTTTGTTCCATACTGCCGGTTGTAAGCCTGGCACATCTTGATTCCAGACAGTTTTGCCAGAGCAAACGGCTCATTGGTCGGCTCTAACTCACCAGTTAAAAGGTATTCTTCTTTAATCGGCTGAGGACATAATTTCGGATAAATACAGGAGCTGCCGGGCAGCAGCAGTTTTTTAACATGGTTTGCAAACGCGCTCTTTAAAACATTGCATTCAATTTGCATGTTTTCCATAATAAAGTCGGCGGGGAAAGTACTGTTGGCATAAATTCCGCCGACTTTCGCCGCGGCAAGAAAAACATATTCCGGCTTTTCCTTACGAAAAAACTGTTCGGTGGCCGCCTGATCCGTTAAATCCAATTCCTTATGTGTTCTGGCAACAATATTGTGATATCCAAGATTTTTTAGTCTTCTGATTAAAGATGATCCAACCATGCCCGTATGACCGGCTACATATATTTTACTCGCTGTTTCCAAAATAATGGCCCCCAGTATATTCAGGTTAGGGATAATGCCGTTTCATTTTTCCGGTCACTTTCCACCATCAGGGATACCAATTGTTGAAAGGAAAGCTTTGGCTGCCAGTTCAGCTGTTTCTTCGCCTTTCCGGAGTCCCCCAAAAGCAGATCCACTTCACTCGGTCTGAAATATTCCGAACTGACACAAATCAGTTCCTTTCCTGTTTTTTGATCAATTCCCTTTTCATCCAGGCCATCCCCAACCCAGTGCAGCGTAATCCCCACATTCTGAAATGCGAGTTCGCAAAATTCCCGCACAGTATGGGTTTCCCCTGTGGAAATAACGTAGTCATCCGGCTTTTCCTGCTGAAGGATTAACCACATTGCCTCCACAAAATCGCCGGCGAATCCCCAGTCCCTTTTCGCATCCAGATTACCGAGGACCAGCTTTTCCTGCTCCCCTTTTAAAATTCTTGCAATACTTTTGGTGATTTTCCGCGTAACAAAATTTTCACCCCTGCGCGGCGATTCGTGGTTAAACAAAATTCCGTTGCAGGCAAACAAGTGATACGCTTCCCTGTAATTCACGGTAATCCAGTACGCATACAGCTTTGCCGCGGCATATGGACTGCGCGGATAGAACGGGGTGTTCTCATTTTGTGGTACTTCCCTCACTTTTCCAAACAGCTCACTGGACGATGCCTGATAATACTTCATGGACGGGTTGACTTCGCGAATTGTATCCAAAATACGAAGAGCCCCCAAAGCATCCACATCGGAAGTATATTCCGGAATATCAAAGGAAATCTTCACATCGCTCTGCGCACCTAAATTATATACTTCATCCGGTTCCAGCCGGCAGATCAGCCGGGCAAGGCTGCCCGCATCATTCAGGTCGCCGTAATGCAGCGCCAGCTTTGGAATCCCATCTTTCCGTTCCCGGCATAAACGGTCAATTCGCTGGGTATTCGGCGAACTGCTTCTGCGAACGATTCCATGAACTTCGTACCCTTTATCTTGAAGGAATTCGGCCAAATAGGAGCCATCCTGCCCTGTCACACCGGTAATTAATGCTTTTTTCATAAAATACCCCTTTATATTAACATGAGAGAAAGTCTGACTTCATGCTTTTCTATACTATGATGTCGTTCTTTATGCCGTGTTAATATAAAGCAGATGGTATGGTGCCCAAAGCGGAAAATTCAGAACGGCTTTCCCGGCGGAAGCAGATCCGGTTCATCCAAGCACAATTGGAAGCCTGAAAAATCGCGCGTTGTGATTCTGTCGGCAAGTTCTTTTGCACGCATCAGGCGCTGAACGAAGGCATAGAATCTGGCCCGGTCAATCTGCTGCGCCACAGACACATCGTACTTGCCGACACGTTTAAGGAAGGATTCCCCCGTCCCTGCAAGGAATGTTCCCATGTCATAGGCAGGATCGCCCACGCAGGCTCCGCCGAACCCGGTTACCGCTTTCACCTTCAGTGTGGCATCATTATAAAGCACGTGACGCGGGGTAAATCCACCATGAATCAAAGAGGGAGTGAACATGAAAAATCTAGAATTTTTCAAAGCCGGTTCAAAAATCCGTCGGATGGTTTCTTTCGAATAATCGTCGCAGTAATCAAACAGTTTTCGGCAGATTGCTTCGTACTCAGAGCCCCAGTATTCGGCGTTCATTTTCCGGCAGCAGTCATTCAGTCCGGACTGTTTTGCTTTCTCTACCGGAACGGAATGCAGCTGCCTGAAAAAGGTTCCGATTTGTTTTGCAAGAATGTCTTGATTTGCTTTTTTTTGCAGGAGAATATCGCTTCTCTGAAACACCTTTCCATGAACCACACTGCATTTTAAGACTCCGGTTTCAAGCAGATCGACGGCCGGCAGCGGTATGGTGGTCAAATGTCGGATGAGCTGAACCGTCCTCCACTCATTTTTTAAATAGGCGGCGGTCCAATCATACTTTGAAAATTTAAAAACAGTTTCTTTTCCGGCAAAGACAAGGTCACTGTGCTGTGAGCTTGTAAAATCAAACCGGAAAGAATCCGGCGGAATACCGGGAAACCGGTTTACAATATAGTCCCGGTACTTTGTTTCTTTTGACTGCATCCTGCTTTTCCCCCCAACGACAGCATCCGGTTCAAAAAAATCGCAGGGATGCCGTAATCAAATTTTCTCTGCGGTGTTCTCAGTACAGCAATTTAATATTGGTGTCCGGCCAGTCTTTCAGGCGCATGACCGTGTTAGACAGATTGGAATATCCATTTCCTATGAAGAAATCACACTGAGCCGCCAAATAGGTATCTTTGATGATTTCGATCGTGTCCTTCTGCAGTTCAACGCCTTTATGCCTTTTATTCGGGTAATCCAGCAGACAGGTCAAAATGCGTTTCTGGAACTGCACTTTTTTGCTGTCCGTAAACATCATCATGTCATTCTTGCCATACAGCTTTTTGTACTCTCGGAAAATTTTAGGGGAATCCGTAATGACGAAAATATGGCGCGCATTGTACCGAACAATAAAATCCCAGATTCTCGGCCGGTACAGTTCATTCAGGTCATACAGCTGCGCCACTTCGTTTACAATTGCTTTTTCACGCACATGCACGCCGATAATCGGCCTTTCATCGCGGAAATCAGGATGTGTATTGGTAAATTTCTGAATTTCTTTTTTGGTCTCCGGCTTTAATTTCAGATATTTCTGAAACAGGGTGCGATAAATCTGCATGGGCGTTTTCCCATAGGCCCAGTGGTCGCTTTTCACCCACGGCAGCATGGCGTGGATCGGGTAATAGATATCGCTGACGACCACATTTGCGCTGCTTTCCATCATCTCTTTCAAGCCGCGGTCCTGCATTTTCAATTTATCGGTATCCTCAGACATGACATTTTCATATTTCCAGGAAGGGGGAAAATAGCTAAAATTCTGGCGAACCACGTCTTCCACGGAACAATTTGACACCGGTTCAAAAAACAGCTCAAATGAATTGGTGTCAAGAGAAGCGCTGTACATGCATTCCATTCCCCAGTAAACGACCGGCACCCGGCGGGTCAGCTCAGCGGCAAAGATTTGACAGATGACATGGTCCACATCCCCCCAGACGGTATGCCCAAGGGATTTTATCAGCAGGAAGCGTTCAGTCGGCATAGGTATTTACACCTCCATAAAACTCCGGGTATTCAACTTGATGATTTTTGGAATCTCGAATTCTTTTCTGGCCGTCTTTTTTCGTCCGTTTCTTTGCCAACCGTTTCTCTTTTTTTAAGTTCCTGTAAAACAGCTGAATATGGTCTTCCGGCCAATCTTTCAGCCGTTTTACCGCATAAGAAACATTGGAGTATCCGTTGCCGATAAAGAAATCGCATTTTGCGCCGAGATATGTGTCTTTCAGCACTTCGATGCCCTTTCTTCTTTTTTGACGGTAAGACTGCAGGTGGGCGGCGTTGCGCGTATCGTTCAGGTCACTTCTTCTGCAATCGGTAAATACCAGCATATCGCCGTACAGCCTTTTAAATTTTTTAATAATATCATCACAGTCCGTCAAAAGCAGAATCTTTTGAATCCCGTATTTTTGAATATAGCGGTTAATCTCGGTGTAATACCTCTTGTTAAGCCGGGCAAGGTTCTCCACTTCGCGGACCTTGTCTCCGCCCCTGATGTGAACGCCGAGCAAAGGCCGATGCTCCGCCATATAATCGTCGTAAAATTCTTCAATTTCTTCCTGAATATCCGGTTTCAGTTTCAGGTATTTGTCAAACAAACAGCGGTAAATCTGGTGGGCGGTCATTCCATAAGCCCAGTGATTTTTGGGAATATAGGGAATGATCGGCCTGACAAAATAATGGACATCGCTCACCAAAACACTCGCGTTACTCGCCATCATATCCCCCAAGTCACGGTACTTCCACGCAATCTTATCCAAATCTTCCACCATAATGTTCCGTGCATTCCACACGGGGGGGTAAAACGTGTATCCCGGCCAAGTCAGGTCCCCTATTTCATAGTCGGAAACCGGCTCAAAGTATAAATCAAACGCATTTGTCTGAAAAGACTGGGCATAAAGGCTGTTAGTCCCCCAGTAGACGACTGGCACGCGGTGAGTTAATTCGGCCGTCAACAGCTGGCCAACCACATGGTCAACATCGGACCAAAAGCCGCAGCCCCAGCTTTTTATCAGCAAAAAACGGTCTTTCGGCATATCTGCTTCATCTCCAAAACACTCATAAGTTAACTCTTTTTGATACGCTTGCTGACAAAATCGTAAATGGAGTGGAAAAAACGAAACCTTTCCAGTACGGTAAATTTCCGGTTGATCGGGTATTTCTTTTTGCCCACCTGCCAATAAAGCAGCTTTGCGTTATCGTCGGCCCATTCTTTCAGATTTACAACCGCCTGTGACAGGCTGGAAAAATCATTTCCGATAAAAAACTGGCATTTTGACGCGACATAGGTGTCTTTCAAGACTTCAATTCCTCTGCGCCGTTTCACCATGGGACTTTCCAGATAAGTGATTTTCTCGTTGCCTTCCTGTGTCATCCGTCTGCACTGGGTCGAAATAATCATATCGCCGTACTTGCGCCGGTACTCTTCCAAAATTTCCTCGCTGTTGGTCAGCAGGAAAATCTTTTTCACGTTGTACTGGTCGATCACCTTTTTAATCTCTTCGTGATAAGGCGCGTTGGGCAGCAGGCTTTTCCTCTTCCACGGCAGCCATGAAAGCCAGCCCGCTTTTACTTTTTTATCTGTCGCATTTTTTGTTTTTTTGTCATAACTTTTCGAACGGAACCGGTAACGCTCGCGGCCGCCGCTGACAACCAAAGCCTCGTTCCGGTCCACTTTGCAGACATGCACCGCCAACGCCGGGGCATCCTCTCTCAGCCAGGAATTATAAAATCCTTCAATTTCAATCTGGATATCCGATTTCAGCCGAATATATTTTTGAATTAAATAACGGTAAATCTGGCGCACCGTCATTCCATACGCCGGATGTTCTTTTTTGATAAACGGCAGTAAATTGTGAATGTCAAAATAGACATCACCGACCAAAACGTTTGTCTCGCAGGTCATTATATCGCCGATATTCCGATAAATCCACGTGTCCCTGGAAGGGTCGTCAATAAGGAGATTATCTTCATCCCAAACCGGAGGATAATAGGAATATTCAGATTTTGCCACATCAAAAACCGTATATTTGGATACCGGTTCAAAATACAGTTCAAATCCGTTTGTATGCATGTATCCGTTGTGCAGGCAGTGAGTAGGCCAGTAAACAACCGGAATTCGATCAGTCAGTTCCGCAATCAGCAGCTGGCTTAAAACATATTCAACGTCAGCCCACAAAATATAGCTCCAGGCTTTGATTAAAAGGAATCTATCGCTGGCCATATTTTTGGATCACCCCAGTTCAATAAGTTGAAAAATTATTTTATAACATAGTATGAAATCCGGGGTTATATGTGTTCAAACAATCCCGCCGTGCGCATTTTCCGCAAATAGTTACCCCCCGGCACAGCCGGGGGTTCTTCATATGCGGGCAAAGCCCTGTTTTACTGGCTGCGCCTCAAGGCGCTGGTACGGTCTGCCACTTACG
>JALCPP010000003.1 GCA_022650485.1 Oscillospiraceae bacterium
GGAGCGGAAGCGCCGGTGGATTTCATTCAAGTGAGAATGCCGGAATAAGTAGCGAGAAATATGTGAGAATCATATTGGCCGAAAGTCTAAGGTTTCTGGAGGAAGGTTCGTCCGCTCCAGGTAAGCCGGGAGCTAAGGTGAGGCCGAAAGGCGTAGCCGATGCACATACGGTAGATATTCCGTAGCCGCAAAAGGATTTAAGTAAGATGACACCTGCAAAGGGCATGACCCGGGCGTTGGTTGACCCGGGCGTAAGGGACCGAAATTTAGTAGGGAAGCATGCGTAGAGCAGGGCGAGAAAAGTCTTATGGTATATCCGATGCGCCCGTACCGCAAACCGACACAGGTGGACAGGAAGAAGATTCTAAGGCCAACGGGAGAAAGGTAGTTAAGGAACTCGGCAAATTGACCCCGTAACTTCGGGATAAGGGGTGCCTCAGCAATGAGGCCGCAGAGAATAGGCCCAGGCGACTGTTTAGCAAAAACACAGGTCTCTGCCAAATCGAAAGATGACGTATAGGGGCTGACACCTGCCCGGTGCTGGAAGGTTAAGAAGAGATGTGCAAGCATTGAATTGAAGCCCCAGTAAACGGCGGCCGTAACTATAACGGTCCTAAGGTAGCGAAATTCCTTGTCGGGTAAGTTCCGACCCGCACGAAAGGTGTAACGATCTGGGCACTGTCTCAACTACCTACCCGGCGAAATTGTAGTACCGGTGAAGATGCCGGTTACCCGCGGCAAGACGGAAAGACCCCATGGAGCTTTACTGTAGTTTAATATTGGGTTTCGGTAATTTATGTACAGGATAGGTGGGAAACTATGAACTTCTGGCGCCAGCTGGAGGGGAGTTGCCCTTGGGATACCACCCTTAAGTTGCTGAAATTCTAACCTGCGGCCGTGAATCCGGCCGGGGGACATTGTTAGACGGGCAGTTTGACTGGGGCGGTCGCCTCCTAAAGAGTAACGGAGGCGCTCAAAGGTTGGCTCGGCACGGACGGAAACCGTGCGCTAGAGTGTAAACGCATAAGCCAGCCTGACTGCGAGGATGACGGTCCGAGCAGAAACGAAAGTTGGAGTTAGTGATCCGGCGGTATGAGAGTGGAATTGCCGTCGCTCAACGGATAAAAGCTACCCTGGGGATAACAGGCTGATCTCCCCCAAGAGTCCACATCGCATCCTGGGGCTGTATTCGGTCCCAAGGGTTCGGCTGTTCGCCGATTAAAGTGGTACGCGAGCTGGGTTCAGAACGTCGTGAGACAGTTCGGTCCCTATCTGTCGTGGGCGCAGGATATTTGAGGAGAGCTGTCCTTAGTACGAGAGGACCGGGATGGACGCACCTCTGGCGCACCAGTTGTCACGCCAGTGGCACAGCTGGGCAACTATGTGCGGATCGGATAAACGCTGAAAGCATCTAAGCGTGAAGCCGACTCCAAGATTAGATATCCCACAGCATAAGCTGGTAAGGCCCCTTGTAGACTACAAGGTTGATAGGCTGCATGTGTAAGCACGGTAACGTGTTCAGCTTGGCAGTACTAATAGGCCGAGGGCTTGACCATATTTTTGGTTCGCCCTACCAATTCGTTTTTCTCTTCTTAAGCTTTGTTCAGTTTTGAAGGTACAAAAGTACCTGAAAGAACATATTGCCTGAAGCCGAAGGATAACTGCCTGAGGCGCGCAAAGACCAGATGGTCTGTGTGCCGGTCAAAAGACCAGTATGCACCATTAGCTCAGTTGGTAGAGCACCTGACTCTTAATCAGGGTGTCCCGGGTTCGAATCCCTGATGGTGCACCAGAGGAAGTCGGAAAGGGGTCAGGGACCCTGACCTCCGTGCCGGCTGTAAAGTGTGGATTTGATATGGCCCGTTGGTCAAGTGGTTAAGACAGCGGCCTCTCACGCCGTTAACGTGGGTTCGAATCCCGCACGGGTCACCATATTTCAGTGCAGTGTGTTTAAAAATTTAATTTAGTTGATTAGTTGGTGCCGATTGCGATGAGGGTACACCCGTTCCCATCCCGAACACGGAAGTTAAGCTCATTTGCGCCGAAGATACTTGGCTGGTAACGGCCCGGAACAATAGGTGGTGCCAACATTTTCATATTCCTCGTTAGCTCAGTTGGTAGAGCATGCGGCTGTTAACCGCAGGGTCGTTGGTTCGAGTCCAACACGGGGAGCCAAGGTTAAGCATCTGTCGTAAGGCAGATGCTTTTTTGTTGGTCGTTTTGCTGGACTCGAACAGGAGGACAGCTTTTCGTGAGAAAAGCGTAAACGGCAGTCCGGTGGACTGCCGTTCCGACGCGGCCCGCAGGGCGAGTCCAACACGGGGAGCCAAAGTAACAGTTTATGCAACGCATGGGCTGTTGCTTTTTTTGTATGAGTTCTATCAACGATTTTGTGTTTCGGCAGGCGCATTGACTGTTAACTGGTTCCGGCATTGCCGCCGCCTGTGGCGGAAAAAGGCAGTGACGGAACAGGAAGAAACGGCTCTATGTCAATCGTTAGGGTGACCCTAAAATGGAATGTTGGGGAGCAGCGTCAAGCTGCTCCTTTTTGTGCCCAATGGTGGAACATGTGCAGGATGCGATTGCGAAAACGGTGGAAATTGCGGTAACCATACGCGTTGCGTTTCAGAACTTTGATCTTATTGTTGGACCCTTCCGTAAAGCCGTTGGTGTAGGGACAGTCAAAAGAATTTAGAATACCCTTTGACCAGCGCACCATGGTGTTGCCTCTGGTACTATCCTGAGGATGAAGCGGTACATGTCTCGTTGTAAAAAGAAAATGAATTGCGGAGAAACTTTCGTTTTCCGGTAAAAGCAGTGAGGTATACTCTGCCCTTCAAATTTTTATATATAAGCCTTAGACCGGCTTAAGAGAAGGAGAAAGGTTTTCATCTGTAGCAGTAGTGGAATATGGGGATTCAGGTTTGTCTGGTAAGAACGAAAAATCTGTTTCCTGAGTATCCGGGTCTTCCTCGCGCGGAATGATTGAGGAAGTACTTTTGAGCTGAAAGAAGGAAAGGTTATTTTTGAGGGTTTGTGCTTGTCCGTTCAGTTCTTCACTGGTTGCGGCGATTTCTTCGCTGGTTGCGGAATTGGTTTGAACTACCGCTGAGATTCGCCCCATTCCATCTGTGGTTTGGTTTAGGGCAGCGGCTTCTTTGCCGGATGCATCGGAAATTTCATGGATTACCTGCGCCGTTTTTTTCGTTTCTTCAGTCATAAGCTTGAGTGCCGCGGCGGTTTCATCTGTAATTTTAGAGCCGTTTTCGACTGCTGTTAAGGTTCGTTCAATCAATGCGGCTGTGTTTTTGGCGGCCTTTGCACTTCTTCCGGCCAGATTTCTGACTTCTTCTGCAACGACTGCAAAGCCTTTGCCGGCCGATCCGGCCCGCGCTGCTTCAACGGCTGCGTTTAGTGCCAGAATATTGGTTTGGAACGCGAGGCTTCCAATCATATTGTTAATTTTGCCGATTTCGTCGGAGCATTCGCTGATCTCATGTACGGCGGTTTTTAACTGTGCCATATGATGATTCCCAAGCTCAGCCTTTTTTGCTGCGCTTTGTGCCAGTGCTCTGGCAGTTTCAGCGTTGGATGCGGTACCGTTAACTTTCTCTGCGATGTCTGCGACAGAGGAGGAGAGTTCTTCGATGGAACCGGCCTGTTCCGTCGAGCCCTGTGAAAGTGCCTGCGATGCACTGGAAACCTGATTGGCGCCAATGGTTACCTGGTCAGCCGCCCGGTCAATTTCCGAAAAGACGCGGTTTAGATTGGAAAGAATTGTAACGAGGGCTGTTTTAATCGGATTGAAGTCTCCCATGTAATCCTGCTGAATTTCGGAAGTGCAGTCGCCGTTTGCAAGGCCGTTTAGAATGGAAGAAATTTCATTTACATATTTTTTTAGTGTATTAACCGTGACACGGAAGGAGTCAGCGAGTGTGCCGATTTCATCCCGGCTGGAGATCTCAGGTATTTCTAATTGAAGGTCGCCCTGCGCGAGC
This sequence comes from Oscillospiraceae bacterium, assembly GCA_022650485.1. Taxonomy (GTDB): domain Bacteria; phylum Bacillota; class Clostridia; order Oscillospirales; family Acutalibacteraceae; genus Caproicibacter. The sequence goes on from JALCPP010000003.1 coordinate 3,999, forward strand.
CTTTCGATGCGTCCCACCAGACTAATGATCGGATTTGCCAATGTGTTTGCAAATCTTTTTGCGAGAAAGAGGGAGAGCAGGATGAAAGCCAGAGTCAGCAGGGCGGTGAAGAGCAGGGCGGTGTAAAACCCTGTCATCATCTCGTTGACATTTGCACTGATACCCAGAGACCACCCGTCGGTGTCCGGAATAGGAGCATAACCGATGCACTGACGGGTACCGTTTAATGTGATTGTCTGAATTTTTTGCTTGAGTGCCTTCATGTTTTTCGTAATTTCGGCGGCATCGGAAAAGGCGGCGTCCTTTTTTGCAAGTTCGATATAGTTGATAAACCCGTTTACATTTTTTCTGTTCTTGTCCGCAATAATTTTTCCGGTTTTATCCACGACAAAACCATAACCATATGTCCCTACGGATATCGTATCAACCAGCTGTTTGCAGAACTCATCACTGGAAAGAAGACAGATCACGACGCGGTCATAGGTCGGTCGGGTTGCAATCATCACGAAGGGCGATGATTGATCGCCCGATGCTACGGTGCTGGAAACAGAGGTTGTGCCTCCCTTTGCTTTCTGAAAGCAGTCCTGTGAACTGTAATCGGTATTGCTGCCATCAATGGATTTGCCGTTGATATCCGTTACAATAATGTCGGAAAAGTTATACTCAAGCGCCAATGACGTGATTGCGGCTTTTCGGCTTTGAGCGCTCAGACCGGAGTTTGTGATCATGGAGCTTTTTGAGACTGACTCCGCTTTTCCTTTATTGAGTTCAAGGACATTTTGAATGGAATTCCGATAAACGGAAACATTTTCACGAATCCTGTCCTTCATCGCGCCGCTGGAAAAAGAGTAAAGGATGATTCCCGAAGACAACCCGACCAGGACGCTCGCGGCAACGGTCAGACCGGCCATCCTAACAGTTAACGACTTTTTAATACTGCTTGTTTTCCTGATTTTCATGATTACTCCTCCCTTGATTTTCACAGTGCAGATTGATTACCCTGAAGAGCCGCATGGAACAGTGTTTCATTTTTTATGAAATGAATCAAAAGACGCTGGCAGAAAGTAAAATGTTACCACGAAATGATGGCAAAGAAATCATCATTGGTTATCAGATTACATTTGCTTCAAACAATGCCAGACAGAACGATTTTGAGAAATGCCGCACTTAATTCTTTTGGAGTGAAACTCCCCTGTTGTTAGGAACAACAGGGGAGTTTCGGGGAAGGTATTGATCTATGATTGGGAGAAAATAAGGAGATCTTATAATCAAGTATGTCGTCCCAATTATGGCTGCGATTTTATTTTACCGATTGACCAAATTAAAAATTTTGACACAAATTCGATGAATCAATTACAACGCTGCAAGCTTTAATTATTGTAGAAATAAAACTGCAAAATAAACGAATGAATTGAATATACATTCCATATTTATGACTAAATGTAATCAACTATAATTCAAAATACCTAACTGTTTATCATTATATTACAAAAATAAAAGAAATCAAGTACTATTTTTAAATATATTTAAAATAATATGTTTTGATCAAAGAAACACACCTGAAGCAAGACTGGGTTTAAACAGTGGATACGACAATTACCTGTTTGCGATGATCAGCTGCTGGCCATTCTTTGTAAAATAAATGCCGTATTCTTTTGGCAGCTCTGACTCGGTAATCAGAGCATCAATTCTATTCAGGTCGCAATAGGTAATAAGGGATACATGGCCACATTTACTGGAGTCTGCAAGCAGGTAAATTTGTTGACTGCGTTCGATCGCCATGCGCTTGATATCCGATTCCGGAGGGGAGGAATGGGTCAGACCGTTGGCAATGGAAAAACCGGTTGCCGCCATAAAGGCTTTGCTGATGTTATAGTTCTGCAGTGTCTGAGCGGCACTGTTTCCTGTAAAGGAGAGAGTTTTTCGATTCAGTGTTCCTGCAAGAGAAATAATATTAATGTTGTCGTAGGGAATCGCTTGAAAGATAATTTCTACGTTATTGGTTAGAACGGTGATGTTTCTGCTGTCCTTAATATAGTCAATGATTGGAAGGGTCGTTGTCCCGGAATCAATAAAAATAATGTCGTTGTCCTGCACTAATGTTGCGGCGGCAGCGGCAATTTTTCTTTTTGATTCAAGATGTGAGATATTTCTTTCTTGAAAGGGAACAAGTTCTTTTTTGGGCAGCGCAGTGACTCCTCCGTAAATTTTTTTAATATCATTTGACTGCAGAATGGAGTCAAGATCCCGCCGCAAAGTGCTCTTGGAAACCTGAAAATAGTCGCAGATTTCATCCAGGGTTGCCGTTCTTCGCTCATAAATGTAATTTTTAATCTCTTCAATTCGCTGTGTACGCATGATGCGACTCCTCTTTCTTTTTTACGTATTCTCTGCGCCAGAATAATGACTAAGTTATTCCATATTATATGAAATTATTTCAACTTTTTCAACAACTAATTGAAAAATTACCACAAAATTGATTTCTGTATGGTTTCAGGTTATATACAAAATTGGTTTATGTCTATAAAAAAACAGACAAAATACGAAATATATTAGATAATAAGAGTTCCAACATTTGTAATTATATACAATATTTAATTTTTTATTTAGCACTTTATATAAAAATAAAGACGATAGTGCCCATTTATTTAAAAACTATTGAAAAATAGATTATTTAGTGATAGTATATTGCCATAATTTGTTCATAAAGTATATGAGAGAAGGAACAACATGCCTATTTATCACATGAAAGAGCTAATAAATGATGCAGCAGTTGAGAATAGAGCCGTGGGCGCCTTCAGCGTGGGAAATATGGAGATGGTCATCGGTGCAATAAAGGCCGCAGAGGAACTTGAAACCCCAATCATTTTACAGATTGCTCAGGTGAGGCTGAAGTATTCTCCTCTTCATTTAATGGGTCCTATGATGGTCCATGCCGCACAGCGGGCAAAGGTGCCGGTTGCGGTTCATTTGGACCATGGGCTTACGATGGATACGGTCAAGCAGGCGCTTGATTTAAACTTTACGTCCGTTATGATTGACGGTTCACGGTTTGATTTTGAGAAAAACATAGAAATTACAAATCAGACCGTGCAGATGGCCCACCATGCACAGGCAAATGTGGAAGCTGAGCTTGGGGTTGTGGGGGGAAGTGAGGACGGAAGCACAAAAGGAAAGATTGTCTGCACCGACCCGGATACAGCAAAGAAATTCACGGAAAAAACAGGGGTGGATGCCTTGGCGGTTGCCATCGGCAATGCGCACGGGCATTATCAGGGAGTTCCGAAGCTTCAGCTTGATGTGCTGGAAGAGATACATAGAAAAGTAAATATTCCTCTGGTGCTTCACGGCGGTTCCGGAATCAGTCCCGGGGATTTCAGACACTGTATCCAATACGGCATACGCAAGATCAACATTGCGACGGCAAACTTTGATTCCGTCACGATGGAAGCGGGGCGGTACTTCCGGTCAAATGGGGAGCACAACTATTTTGGACTTAATGAGGCAATGATTCTTGGAATGTATCAAAATGTTAAAAAGCATATTTTGATTTTTAATAATCGTGTCCCTTTGAAACAAATTCATTCATCTTAAGAAAGGAATGGCTGACATAATGAAATATCTTCAATTTGACGCAACAAGGCCGCTCGATCTGACATTGCTGGGCAGGGTTACCATTGATTTCAATCCCGTGGACTATTACCGAACACTTGCACAGAGCACTACGTACAAAAAGTACCTGGGCGGTTCTCCCGCCAACATTGCGGTGGGGCTTTCCCGGCTCGGGAAAAAATGCGGATTTTTTGCAAGAGTTTCGGATGACCGCTTTGGAGATTATGTGACGGAATACTTTTCAAACGATGGGATTGACACATCTCATATTCGCCGCTGTGAGCATGGGGAGAAGATCGGACTGACTTTTACGGAAATCCTCAGCGAGCAGGAGAGCAGCATTTTAATGTATCGCAACCGGGCTGCGGACCTTCAGCTTTGTGTGGATGATATTGATGAAGAATATGTGAAAAAGAGCAAAGCGCTTTTAATTTCCGGCACGGCGCTGGCGGAAAGTCCATCCCGTGAAGCTGCGCTTAAGGCTTTGTTCCTTGCCAAAAAGACCGGGACTCCCGTCGTTTTTGACATTGACTACCGGGAATACAACTGGAAGTCGAAGGACGAAGTCGGAATTTATTACGGTATTGTGGCAGGGCAGGCGGACGTGATCCTTGGTTCGCGCGAAGAATATGACTTTGCACAGCGGTTGATCCGGCCGGAGATGAACGATGAAGAGACGGCTTCTTACTGGCACAAACGCGGTGCCAAGATCGTCGTGATCAAGCATGGCAAAAAGGGTTCCACCGCCTATACTAATGACGGACAGAACTTTAGCATCAAGCCGTTCCCGATCAAATGTCTGAAAGGATTTGGCGGGGGCGACGGGTATGCTTCGGCTTTCCTGTATGGTTTGCTGGAAGGATGGGACATTATCGATTGTCTGGAGTTCGGCAGCGCGTCGGCATCTTTGCTGGTTGCCAGCCATTCCTGTTCCGACAGCATGCCGAATGCTGCAAAGATTCAGCACTATATTGCCGAATGCAAAAAACAGTATGGGGAATTAGTTGCCAGAGTATAGAGTTTTATTTGACAAAAGTTAGGGAGGAAGCGGAAATTATGGGTGTGGGTGTGCTCAGAATGACGATGGCGCAGGCGCTGGTGCGTTTTCTGGATCACCAGTATATCTGCATGGATGGTCAGGAAACGAAATTCGTGGAAGGAATTGCTACGATTTTCGGACACGGGAATGTATGCGGCATCGGTCAGGCGCTGGATGAGAATCCCGGCGGGCTGAAGTATTTTCAAGGGAAAAATGAGCAGGGAATGGCCCATATGGCCACGGCTTTCGCACGGCAGAACAACCGGAAAAAGATTATTGCGTGCTCTTCTTCCATTGGACCCGGTGCGGCGAACATGGTAACTGCGGCGGCATGCGCTTCCGTCAACAATATTCCGCTGCTCTTGCTGCCCGGTGATACGTTTGCCACACGGCAGCCGGACCCGGTTTTGCAGCAGGTGGAACAATCCACCAGTTTGCAGACGACAACCAACGACGCATTTAAGGCTGTCTGCAAATACTGGGACCGCGTGGAACGCCCTGAACAGCTGATGACGGCGATGATTAACGCCATGCGCATATTGACGGATCCGGCAGAAGCAGGTGCGGTCTGCATTGCGATCCCGCAGGATGTGCAGGGAGAAAGTTACGATTATCCGGAGTATTTCTTCCAGAAGCGGGTGCACCGCATTGTGCGGCAGATCCCTTCGCGCGAAGAAATCGACGATATGGAAAAGATTCTGCAAAACAGCAAAAGACCGCTGGTTATCTGCGGCGGCGGGGTTAAATATTCCGGAGCTGGAGAAATACTGGAAAAATTCTGTGAGCAGTTTCATATTCCTTTTGCTGAAACACAGGCGGGAAAAAGTGCCTGCCCGTCCAGTTCCCCGTATAATCTGGGGGGCATTGGAGTAACCGGGAATCTTGCCGCAAATACGATTGGGCGCGATGCGGATATGCTTTTATCCGTTGGGTCCCGGCTTTCGGATTTCACAACTTCTTCTAAATGGCTGTTTCAGAACCCGAACCTGAAAATTGTTTCCATCAATGTTTCCCGGTTCCATGCTTACAAAATGGATGCGGTTCCGGTCATCGGGGATGCGAGAACAACGCTGGAAATGCTGACAGAGCAGTTAAAGAAAGACGGGTATTCCCCCGCTTATCAAGGCGAAATAGAAAATGCAAAGGCAGCTTGGGCAGAAGAAATGAAACAGCTTGCCTCCTATTCCTATGGAAAAGAGTTTGAACCGATGGTGGAGGACCGTGCACCGGACAGCATAGAGAAATACATAAAAATGACCGGCAGCAATGTGACCCAGACGGCGGCCATCTGCGCAATCCGAAAGGGGATTGCAAAAGACGCGATTATTATAGGAGCGGCGGGAAGTCTGCCGGGTGATCTGCAGCGGATGTGGACGACGGATGCCCGCGATTCCTACCATATGGAGTACGGGTATTCCTGCATGGGGTATGAGATTGCCGGTGCTTTTGGCATCAAGCTTGCAAAGCCGGACCAGGAAGTTTACGCCATGTGTGGGGATGGAAGTTTCATGATGCTGCATTCTGAATTGGTCACGTCAATTCAGGAACACCAGAAGATTAACATCCTGCTGTTTGACAACGCATCAAACGGCTGTATCAACAATCTGGAGATGTCGAACGGTATCGGAAATCTGGGGACGGAGTTTCGTTTCCGTGATCCTGTGACGGGAAAACAGTCGGGTGATTTTGTCCCGATCAGTTTTGCTGCGATTGCTGCCGGCTATGGAGCAAAGGGCTACACGGTTCGGACGATGGAAGAATTGAAAGCAGCTTTGGAAGACAGTAAAAAGCAAACGGTTTCCACACTGATTGATATTAAAGCTTTGCCCAAGACAATGACGCATGATTACGATTCCTGGTGGCATGTCGGTGTTGCGAGTACTTCGGGAACGGAGGCTGAGAGAAAAGCCTTCAATCGCAAAGAAAGTTACAGAAGGAATTCCCGAAGATATTAAAAACGAAGACTTTTCTATTTTGATGAAGACAGTTAGATTCAATGTTTGCAGAAACAGACAAGACTCTTGATTTGGCAAATGGCAAATGATTTTTCAAAAAGGCCTATAATATTTTCATAAAACGTGGGAAATTTTACGAACGATTTAGAGGGAGGAAAAGTCATCATGTTAAACGGGGAAAAAAAAATAGCAAGACCATTTCGCTGGGCAATGGTAGGGGGTGGCCGAACAGGTAATGTGGGGTATAAGCACCGCCTTGGTGCTCTTCGTGACAATACCGCGTTCCGGCTGGTCGCGGGTGCTTTTGACATTGACCCTGCACGCGGAAAAGATTTTGGTGTCAATCTTGGTGTAGCACCGGAGCGCTGCTATCCGGATTACAAGACAATGTTTGCGGAAGAGGCAAAACGGGAGGATGGTATCGAGGTTGTTTCCATTGCGACTCCCAATGCGACGCACTTTGAAATCTGTAAGGCGGCGCTGAATGCCGGACTGCATGTTATCTGTGAAAAACCTTTGTTCTTCGAAATAGCTCAGGGCGAGGAAATTAAGGCTTTAGCTGCGAAAAAAGGGAAAATCGTCGGAGTGACCTATGGATTTTCTGGCAGCCAGTTGTTGTTGCAGATGCGTCAGATGGTCCAAAACGGAGATCTGGGCGATATTCATATGATTGAGCTGCAGTATACCCATGGCTTTGCCTGCGATGAAATGGGTGACAAAGTGAGTGAAGGGCAGAAATGGCGCGTGAATCCGAAAATTGCCGGCCCATCTTTTGTCCTCGGCGATCTTTCCACGCATACTTACTATATGTCTCGGCTGATTTGCCCGGATTTAAAACTGAAGCAGGTACTGTGTGACCGCCAGAGTTTTGTCAAAAGCCGCGCTCCGTTGGAGGATAACGCTTATGTAATGATGCATTATGAAAACGGTGTGGTAGGCAGAATGTGGGCTTCAGCTGTCAATGCGGGATGTATGAACGGGCATCGTATCCGTATTATCGGTTCGAAAGCAAGCGTTGAATTTAGTGACAATCAACCCAATGAGCTGCTTTATGAGGTTCAGGGTAAGCCCATTCAGAAAATGATCCGCTCTATGCCGTACCTCTATGACGAATGCAACGCAGATGAGCGCTTAGGGGCACTTCATGCGGAAGGACTTCCGGAGTCGTGGGCCAATATTTACTTGAAATTCGCGATCGCAATGGATGCGAAAAATCGCGGCGATGAGGCTACCCTCAAAAATTTGGTCTATCCTGACATCAATGCAGGGGTTGAGGGTGTCCGGTGGGTAACTCGATGTGTAGAATCCGCCGACAAAGGCGGCGTGTGGGTCGATTTTTAAAAAAAGAATAGGAGGAGAAACATGCAATTATCTATTTGTACCGATGTATTCGGTGATCTCACTTTTACGGAGATGCTCGACAAGGTAAAGTCCCTTGGTATTAACGCGGTGGAAATGACCGCAGGCGGATGGGGTGGCTGCAAACATGTGAATACCGCTGAACTGCTGGCGGATGGAAGCAAGCTTCGCGCCTTTAAATCCGAACTTGACAGCCGCGGGATGAAAATTGCGGCGCTCAACACGTCAGGCAATCCGCTGTGCCCCGGTGAAATGGGTGCACTGCATACGAAAAGTACATATGACTGTGCGGTTCTTGCGGGTAAATTGGGTGTAAAAAAATTGGTTATGATGAGTGGTTTGCCGGCAGGCGCACCCGGTGACAAAACGCCCAACTGGATTACCTCCACGGTTTCATGGCCGGATTATATGGTCGAAACGGTGCGGTATGAGTGGGAAGATGTTGCTATTCCGTGGTGGAAAAAGTTTGTGAAGCACTGCAAGGAAAATGGGATTGAACAGATTGCCATAGAAGAATTTCCCTGCCAGTTGGTTTACAATCCCGATACACTGTGGCGGCTTCGTAACGCGGTTGATCCAATGATTGGAATGAATCTTGACCCGTCCCATTTGATGGTTATGGGTGCGGACCCGATTGCTTCCGCTCGTGCGTTGAAAGGTGCCATCTATCATATCCACGGTAAGGATGCGCGTATTGAACGGGGATTAGCGGACATTAATGGATTGCCGGAGCCCAGACCGGTTACTGATTCTGAGAACCGTACTTGGAACTATGTGGCGGTTGGATGCGGCCGGGATCAGCAGTGGTGGAAAGAATTTTTCTCTGTCTGCCATATGATGGGTTACGACGGCTATGTATCCCTTGAAATGGAAGATTTAACCATGTCTGTGGAAGCCGGGGTTAAGACGTCGATTGACGTGCTGAAACAAACAATTAGCCAATAGTATCACTTCCTTCATTTAGGTGGAAAGCTCAACATATAAGAGCTTTCCACTGAAGTTTAAACATGAGAATGTTCAGCAGATTATTAGGAGGGAAATTAAATGGCTGAAGAATTAAGAATCGGTGTCGTGGGGACAGGAGCGATCGGGCGGACTCATATTGAACGCATTAACACCAAATTACAGGGCGGCCGGGTAGTGGCTGTGTCCGATATCAATGCAGACTTTGCAAAGAAAATCGCAGATCAATATGGATGCAAGTTTTTTGCCGACGGTGAGGAAATGATTCAGTCCCCGGATGTCGATGCAATTATCGTTACCACGATTGATGCTTATCACGAGCAATATGTTACCGCTGCCATTAAAGCGGGCAAGTATGTATTCTGTGAAAAGCCTCTTGCTGCGGAGCAGTCCGGCTGCAAGAGAATTGTGGAAGCCGAAATAGCAGGCGGAAAACAGCTGGTTCAAGTCGGATTTATGAGAAGATATGACCCCGGATACCGTCAGCTTAGAAAGCTTGTTGAAAAACATACTTACGGAGAACCGCTTATGCTGCATTGTGCGCACAGAAACTATGAAGTGGATGAAACCTATGACACCCCAATGGCTGTGGAAAATTCCATGATTCATGAAATTGATGTGCTGAGATGGCTCCTGGGGGAGGATTATGCAACTGCCGAAGTTGTTTTCCCAAAAAAAACAAAGTATGCACATAAAAATCTGCAGGACCCGCAGATTATGATACTGACTACAAAATCCGGTGTCAGAATTGACGTGGAGGCATTTGTAAATTGCCACTATGGTTATGACATTAAATGTGAGGTGTGCTGCGAAGAAGGTATTTTAAATTTGCCGGAGCCTTCCAATGCGATGGTACGCTCCAATGCATCCCGCATTACCCCGATTTGCCGTGATTGGTCGGAACGTTTTGTGGAGGCGTATAATGTGGAGATTCAGGAATGGATTAACGCTTCCAAGGAAGGCCGCGTGGACGGACCGACGGCTTGGGACGGTTATGTTGCTTCCATTACCGCGGCAGCTGCTTCTAAGGCCCGCGATACACAGTCTGTTGTAAAAATCGACATGGACAAACAACCGAATTTCTACCAAAAATAAAATGACTTAGCCCGGATAATCAATTCGCATCAAGACGTTGATTTACTTTATGAGATCAGACTTTGCATGATCTATCATTTGTGAACTGCTTGTGAAAGCTGCCAAACTTTATCAGGCAGTTCTTAAGAAAGGGGCAATCGTTTTGAAAATTGCATTTGACGTGGACGTACTGGCAAAGAATATGGGTATTAGCGACATGGTTCATCATGTGGCGGATTGGGGCTACAAATATATTGAGCAGTCTCCGCATCCGCGCATCAATCCGTTCTATAAGCATCCCTTATTTTCTAAAGATTGCGAGAACGAATACCGCAAGGCATTACGGGAGACCGGGGTCGAAATTTCTTCCTTTATCTGCGTTTATCGCTGGTCTGGTCCCACCGAGGAGCAGCGTAAGATGGCGGTTGCAAATTGGAAAAAGATTGTTCAAATTGCGGTTAATATGGGCGTGCAGGTTATCAATACGGAATTATCCGGGGACCCGAATCAGCAGGAATTGTGCAATGGAATGTGGTTCCGTTCCATGGATGAATTACTTCCCTTGTTTGAAAAAGAAAATATTCGTGTCGAGATTCAGTCCCATCCCTATGATTTCTGTGAACTGAATGACGAAGCCTGTGATCTGGTTAAATCTTACCGCAGTGATAATCTGAAATATGTGTACTCTTCGCCGCATGGATTTTTCTATGACCAAGGCAAAGGCGATGTTCGCCATATGCTTCAATATGCGGGGGACGATTTGTCGCATGTTTTGTTTGCGGATACCAGAAACCAGACCTTAGACTGCCGTTATATTCTGAATCCTCCGGGAGTGGATGCCACCATCCATCAGCATGTTGGTTTGGGCGAGGGTGACGTGGACTTTAAAGGGATTTTTGAAACGCTGAGGAAAATGGATTTTGCGCATAGAACATTCCCGGTCGGCGGGGAATCTATTGCTTGTGTCTCTCTCTTTGGCTATCCGGAAAAAATGGCAAAGCAGGCCCCTGAAACCCGTGAGCGGATCGAAAAGGAATTGCTCGGTAAATAAAGACCCCCTGTTACTGTGACTTTAAATTTCCGGACGATTCACTTTTGGTAGGAGGATTTATATGGATAATATTTTTGGCTATCCGGAATTTGACCGGAGTGGAAAAAAGATTTTAACCAGGACGGAAGGGCCTTTTGCGGATACCATGATGAATATCACGTCTTATCGTATGGAAAAAGGCGAATCGATTTCTCTTTACTCTGACTCCGAGGAAAGTGCGGCGTTGCTGATTCAAGGTGACGTGGTGTTTACCTGGCCGGATGGAAGCGCATTGGCATCCCGTGAAAATTTTCTGGAACAAGGGGCGTTTTGTCTGCATGTTGCCAAAGGTGTGAAGGCAACGGTCACGGCCATCAGCCAAAGTGAAGTCCTTGTCCAGAAAACGGAAAATGACAAGGAATTTGAATGTAAACTTTATACGCCCCAGAATTGTGTGGAAGAAACATTCGGACAGAGCCAGTTTGACGGAAAGGCTCAGCGCACGGTTCGCACTTTTTTCGACTACCATACGGCACCGTATTCCAATATGGTGATGGGGGAGATTATCGTTCCTCAGGGCGGTTGGTCCAGCTATCCGCCGCATCAGCATCCGCAGCCGGAAGTCTACTATTACCGCTTTCACAAGCCCCAGGGTTTTGGTGCTTGCTTCATTGGGGACGAGGTCAGAAAAATTAAAGACGGCAGTTTTTGCGCGGTTCCGGGCGGATTGACTCATCCGCAGGTAAATGCTCCTGGTTATCCCATGTACTATGTATGGATGATCAGACATTTTGACGGGAATCCATGGACGGACCGAATCTTTGATCCTGAGCATGCCTGGCTGCTTCAGGAACCGTAATCTGCAGCGGTGGGTTTCCATCATAATATGGTTGTTCGTTTGGCCCAACATTAAAAAATGGTCAAATCACAAGAAAGACTGCGGCCATTCGGTTTTTCAGGATATGTCCTGCTTCAGCAGCTGCATTTGGCGTACGGCGTTGCCATGAAAAAGCGTTTCATTCCGTGTGACTTTGGGCTGCCCAAATCCGATGCCTTTGATGTTGCACATTGTCCTTTTTAATGTCAAAGCCTGTGTGCAGGAAAATGATTATGACTTAGGTGACGAGCATCTATGGACGCTATTTTAACAAACTTTGTTATCGCTTTTATCGATTCATGGAGAAGGGTTTTTGATTGATTCCCTTCTCAGTTATTAAAATCTTTTTTGGAATACCGTGCTTTATAGTTCTTTGAACACTGCTTTATGAAAAGCGGAACGGTATTGTATTTGGAAACGGAAGAATGCAATTCTGTTTTTAAAAGTCGAGAAACGAATGCAAGTTACGAATTTATGTTTGCTGTAAGACGTAACAAGATATGGGAAAGAAGGAATGCCATGTGATAACAAAGTTTGTTAGAATGAAGATGCAAAAATGGAATTCTTCTTAGGCACAGACTGGTATGTGGCAGATTTCTAAAAGCGTTGCATTGCAGTTTCAATTTGATAGATATGATGAATGAAGCTGTATCGTGTCCGGCAATCTGGTGGTTGCTATGTGGAGGGCTTTGCGGCCTTGTGCAGAGGATAGTGGGCGTGAAGCGCATATACCATAAAAAGTTGAGTTGAGGTGGAGAAGTTGCGAGCGATTAATAAAATGGGCGTATTTCTAAAAAATCAGGTAATCGTGCTTGCTATGTGCATGATTTTCATCTTGTTTTCTTTGCTGTCAAGCTCCTTCTGTCAGTTTAATAATGCCATGCTGATCTTACGCCAAGTGGCAACATTCGGTGTGATGGGATGCGGCATGACCCTTGTTATCATCGGCGGGAACTTTGACTTGTCGGTCGGATCTCTTGTTTCATTATGCTGTGTGGTCTGCGTTGGTCTGGTTAATGTACTTGGGCCTCTTCCGGCCATGCTGATCGTACTGGCGGTCGGCGCCGTTTCTGGATTGGTTTCCGGATTCCTGGTTGGTTATTTAAAGCTGAATTCCATGATCGTCACATTGGGCATGATGAGTGTCCTGCAGGCCCTGACACTGATTGTTTCCAACGGAAAATATATTCCGCTTCGGCGCGTTTCATGGTTTACGGCGCTGGGCCAGGGAAGCATTGGGGTTCTTCCAATTTCGACTATTATCATGGTTGTTGTTATTGTTGTTTTTGCCACCGCGCTAAAACGGACAGTGTTCGGGCATCATGTGCTGGCGGTCGGCAGTAATGCGGAAACCTGTCGTTACAGTGGCATCAATGACAAACGGGTTATTCTTGAAACTTTCGTGCTGTCCGGTATTTCCGCAGCGATTGGTGCGATCCTTCTGGCTTCCAGAGACGGCGCCGCACAAAATAACATGGGCATGGGCTTTGAGTTTGACGTAATTACAGGTGTTATTTTGGGAGGAACCAATTTGATGGGCGGCAGCGGCAATGTGTATAAGACTTTTGTCGGCATGCTGATTGTTGCAATCCTAAAGAATGGCTTTGTCGTCATCGGCTTGCCTTACTATTCACAGTGGATCGCTCAGTGCTTCATTATGATTGTAGCCGTCTGGTGCGCCAATAGGGCTATTCAAAGGAAAGGTGAAATAGAGTGAACCGTACATATATCAATAAAATCCGATCTTTTATGGCGACTAACACGGTTGTCCCGATTTTGATTATCTGTTTTCTTGGCGCATCTATTTTTGTAGACACTTTTTTCAGCATGAGTAATGTTTTGAATCTTCTGAATCAAAATGCGATGAAGGGGATTATGGCAATTGGTATGACTTTCGTCATTATTAACGGTTACTTCGATATGTCGATCGTAACGCTGATGAGTTTAACGGCCGCACTTTCCAGTGGGCTTCAGCCAAGCCTTGGCACTGGGCTTGCCATCGTAGTCGCGTTGCTGGTTGGTACTGCGGTTGGGGCAATCAACGGCTTCCTTGTAACCAAGGCCCGGATTAACGCGTTTGTCGCTACGCTTGCCATGATGCTCGGCTGCCGCGGTGCTTCTTATATTTACAGCGGTGAAAAAACCATTATACCGAAATCCGAAGGGTTTCTGGCATTTGGCTCCGGCACGGTGCTTGGAGTTTCGTATATTTCGATTCTGTTTATCCTTCTGCTGTTCGTTGCCCATTTTGTTTTGCGATACACAAAACACGGGCGCAATACCTATGCGGTTGGAGGCAATGCGCGTTCTGCCTTTAACGCAGGCATTGACTGTGATAAGACTACCTTTATCAATTTTGTGATCTGCGGGTTTACCGGCGGGCTTGGCGGCGTTCTTTATGCAGCATTCTTGGGCGCGGCATCGCCTAGTGTCGGCTGGCCTGATTTGCACATGATGGTGATTGCTGCCGTTGTGGTTGGTGGATGCAGTCTGTTGGGCGGAATTGGAAATGTATGGTATTCTCTGGGCGGTGTGATTATTCTTGGAATGATCAGCAATGTGCTGAATCTGCTCAATGTTCAGGCATATATTTCTACTCTCTGCACCGGTCTGATTATCATTGTCGTGCTTTATGTCGACCGGGTTATGCACATGAACCGGAAGCGGAAAAAAACGTAATTTCGTGGTTTACAGGCAAGAACAGCCAGCACACTGGGTTCGAATGACTCCCGTAAGCTCGTTTGGGAAAGGGGGATTCGTAATAAGTGCACAAACATAGGCGGCTGATTCTTGCCTGGTAAAAATTAAATTCTGACAGGCAAAAAAAATTATTTTATTAAGGAGGAACTGCTATGAAAAAGCAAATACTGGCAATCATTTGCGCATCGGTCCTTACTTTTAGCCTTACGGCATGCGGTGGTCAGGACGGTTCCAGTTCCGCTGCCCCCACGGGCGCAAGTTCGAAAACGGAGGCCCCCAGCACTGCGGAGAACGAATCAAAAAGCGACTCCAAGAAACCGAAAATTGGCTTTGTGTTCAATGATGTTTCCGGCGATACTTATATGACAACCTATTATTCCACTGCACAGTCATATGCGGAGTCGCTCGGTATTGAACTGTTGGCTCTTGATTCACAGAATGATATGACGAAGCAAGCCAACCAGGTCAGAGACCTTATTACTAAGAAAGTGGATACTCTTATCATATGGCCTTGTAACTCAGAGGGCGGCGTAGCTTCCGCTAAACTGGCCAAAGAGGCTAATATCCCGGTCATGACCGCAAACACGCCGATCGATAAGAGCGGCGAGGAATATCTGACATGCCATGTAGGCCCCTCCAATGTGCGTGAGGGTGAAGAAACCACGAAACAGATGATCGAGGATCTTGGCGGCAAGGGTAAGTTCCTGTATATTGATGGGAAACCCGGCTATTCGACCAGCACACAGCGCCAGGAAGGTGTTAAGAATGCAATCGAGGGCACAGATGTTGAACTCTTAGAATCCCAGACCGGTCAATCTTCGCGTGATAAATCCCAGCAGGTCATGGAAAACTTTTTAATTAAATATCCAGAAGGATCTGTTGACGCTGTTATGTGCTTTGACGACAACGAAGCAATTGGTGCGATTAATGCTTTGAAGGCCGCTAAGCGCACAGACGTGAAGGTTTATGCCGTAGCCTGCGGCGATTATAACACCCTCAGCTACATTGAAGATGGTACTTTGGCAGGAACCGCGTTGCAGTCGCCGATTACCGATGCGAAGACGACAATGGATTTCGCGCTTAAAGTTGCCAAGGGCGAAAAGATTGATACTTTTGAAAACAGTATTGAAACACCTGTCGCAACTCCGAGTAACCTCAAATCGCTGAATGTTGAAAAATGGTAAATTAAGTCTTTGCCAGGCTTTGTTTTCAGTCCGCATGAAGCGGACTGAAAGCGGAAGCCGGCGTGACAGAAGGAACCGGTGATAGAATCATGAGCGATAATAAGAATGAATATGTTCTAAAGATGGAAAACATCAATAAAACATTTCCGGGTGTCAAAGCGCTGAGCGGAGCGCGTCTTGAATTAAAGTATGGAGAAGTGCTGGCGCTCTGCGGAGAGAACGGTGCCGGAAAATCAACATTGATGCAGATTCTGGCTGGTGTTTTTCCACCTGATAAAGAATCGGGCGAAATTGTTTATCAGGGCAAACCGGTGCAGTTCAAGACCCCCAACGAAGCAAAAAAAGCCGGAATTATCATGGTTTATCAGGAATTGTCACTTGTAAAGGATTTGAGTGTTGCCGAAAATATTTTCCTTGGAAGTTTGCCGATGAAAGGAAAACATGTAGACTGGAAGACCTTAAATCAGACGACGCAGAAAGCCCTGGACGAACTGGGTTCTCCGATTCGGGCGCAGCAAATCGTTTCGTCCATGCCGATTGCCTACCAGCAGATGGTTGAAATTGCAAGAGGCATTGCATTGGGCGCGAAAGTATTAATCCTTGATGAACCGACATCCTCATTGACAGAGAAAGAGAAAAACTCTCTGTTTAAAATCATTCGGCTGTTAAAATCCAGAGGAATCGGGATTATTTATATCAGCCATAAAATGGATGAAATTTTCGAAATCAGCGACCGTGTGCTGGTCCTTCGCGACGGTCAGCCAACAGGAAATTTTGTCACAAGTGAGATTACTCTTGACGATGTTATTAAAAGCATGATCGGGCGTACGCTGGACAATTATTATCCAAAATGTCAGGCAAAAGCGGGCAAAGAAGTGCTGCGTGTGGAAAAGCTTACGCTTAGCGGCATCTATAAAGATGTTTCTTTTTCTATTCGTGAGCGTGAAGTTGTTGGCTTCTACGGGCTTGTCGGTGCCGGACGTACGGAAATTATGGAAACATTGTTTGGAATTCGCAAACCGGATTCCGGAGATATTTACATTAATGGGGAAAAATCGCGGATTGCTTCCAGCTTGGATGCGCTTAAAAACAATATGGGATTTGTCACCGAGAATCGAAGAGGGCAGGGGCTTGTTGTAGACAAATCATGTCTGGAAAATGTTAGCTTGGCGATGTTACCCTGGATTAAGAAGTATGGCATGGTCGACAACAAGAAATGTTTAGAACTTTATAATGAATACCATGATAAACTGCGGATTAGCTCCCCGGGACCAGAGCAGCGGGTGGGGTTCCTGTCTGGCGGAAACCAGCAGAAAGTGGTCATCGCCAAATGGCTGGCGCTGAATCCGAAGCTGCTGATTTTGGATGAGCCGACACGCGGAATTGACGTTGGCTCTAAGGCTGAGATTCATAAGTTAATTGCGCAGTTGGCGGAAAGTGGCGTTGCGGTTATCGTCATATCTTCTGAAATGCCGGAAATTATGGGCATCAGCAATCGTATTTATACTATTGCGCAGGGACAAATCACAGGCGAGTTCTCTGGCCTTGAGATTACAGAAGAAAATATGATGAGGGCAATTACCATTACGGATTCAAGAAAAGAGGCATAGCACTGGACGGCGCTGGTATTGACTAGATGACAGCGGTAAATCCGGTTGTCCCCGGTAAATGGATAACTCAATGATAAGGAAGTCATCATAGCGGAACTTTCAATCTGTACAGAAGGGGCCGGTCGAGCATTTCCCCTTTCTATGCCGGACTTGGGTCAAATCTTACATCACAGCGCCGTGAAAATAAGAAATCCGAAGCAGAAGGACGCGCGATAGGGAAAATGGACTGCAAACGGTTTGCCCCGACTACGTACGGTATCTCAGCCTGAAAAGCTATGATCTATGAATTTCGAATGAATGATCCGCAGGATCCTGACATATGACGAAGGCAGAGCAATTTTAAGTGTTTACTCAGTTGACTCTAGTCCTAAAAGCGATGAAATGGTGCTGAGTACCATAGCCTGGAATCACTGCGGCGGTATC
The DNA here is from genome assembly GCA_022650485.1 of Oscillospiraceae bacterium. Taxonomy (GTDB): domain Bacteria; phylum Bacillota; class Clostridia; order Oscillospirales; family Acutalibacteraceae; genus Caproicibacter. The sequence goes on from JALCPP010000003.1 coordinate 21,825, forward strand.
GGTGATGCATCTGATTTTGTCGCAGAAATGACCTGAAGATGTATGTGGAGCTTCCCGTGACTAATGGGAAAGACCGCAAGATTTGTATGGAAAGCCTGTACCGAAATTGATCAATCACACAGTTAAGAGCCTCAAAGCGCAGTTTGCGTGAAGGGGCTCTTTTGTTATGCTTCGTGCCCCGAAAGAATTGAAGAGTTACGGCGGAATGTGATATGATGGGAATAAACAGGGGCTTGGGGGGAGAATGGTTATGCCGAGAAGCAGGAGTGAGAGAAGGAAGAAGCACAAAATGAAAGGAATCATTCTGCTGTCCGTTTTGACGGCCTGTTTTGTTTGGCTGTACTGGGGAAATACTTCGATTCAAACAACGAAAATCACGATTTGCAGTGAGAAAATCCCGGTGCCCTTTCAGGGGTTTGTCATTGTGCAGGTGTCTGATTTACATAATGCTGAGTTTGGGCACGGCCAAAGCAAGCTGCTTCATGCGGTAAAAGCCGCGTCCCCCAATCTGATTGCGGTAACGGGTGATCTGGTCGATTCGCGACATACCGATTTTCAGAAAGCGATGGAGTTTATCGACGGTGCGGTTAAAATTGCGCCGGTGTATTATGTTACCGGCAACCATGAAGCGCGAATTGATGCCTATCCTGAGTTTGAAAAAAAGCTGGTGAAAGCTGGTGTTGTCGTACTGAGAAATCAAAGCAAAAGAGTTGAGCGGAATGGGGAGTATCTTCGGGTTTTGGGACTGGATGAACCGGATTTTATTGCAAAAGGCAATGCGAATAAACGTGTGAGGTTGGTTGATACTACATTAAAAAATACGTTGAGTGATAGAAATTCATATACGATTTTATTGGCGCATCGACCGGAACTGTTTGATGAATATGCATCAAACCGCATTGATTTGGTTTTGAGCGGCCATGCTCACGGCGGGCAGGTTCGACTGCCGTTTGCCGGGGGACTTGTGGCGCCGGGTCAGGGCTTGTTTCCCAGGTACGATGGGGGTGTGTATGAAAGCGGTCAGACACAGATGGTGGTGAGCCGCGGATTAGGGAACAGCATTGCTCCTGTTCGCGTGAATAACCGCCCGGAACTGGCCGTTATCACGCTTCAGCCGGGGGAGCAGCCCGCATCTCTCGGAGGAGCGGGGCCGGCATCTCCGTAAGGCAACGATTGCGTTAATAACTTGTATTGACAAATTCGATTCATTTCGGTATACTAATTAGGTTAGAGGGAGTAACTTCCTGTTTTAAGGATTAAAGTCGTCAATTCGGAACATTGTTCCCGGCTTTAATGGCTAAATGCCTTGTGAGACTCAACAAAGTATGTTCTTTGTTGAGTCTTTTATTTTGGATTTTTTTAAGGAGAAAAAATTTATGGATGAGCTCATTTATCGCAGCTTGGAAACCTTGCCGACACTTGTTTTGGTACTGATTATTGCCGCGATGCTATATGTCCTGAGTAAAGGGGCGGACCTTTTAGTAGACCAGGCGGTCAGTTTATCTGTTCGCTGGGGTGTTCCGGAAATTGTGATTGGCGCAACCATTATCTCTTTAGGCACCACGCTTCCGGAAGTAACGGTTTCCGTTTTGGCAGCCGTCAATGGAAACCCGGACTTGGCGCTGGGGAACGCGATTGGTTCTATTATTGCGGATACCGGCCTGATTATTGGCCTTGCCGCAATGATCGGAGAGCTGGCGGTCGACAGAACCATTGTCAATCGACAGGGGCGCCTTCAGGTGTTGGCGGGAATCCTGCTGGCTTTTGTCTGTATTCCTTTTTCGGGAAATCACGGAAACATCAGGCAATGGGTCGGGTGGATTTTCATTGCGCTGCTGATTACCTATATCACGATTTCCATTAGATGGGCCAGAAAACCTGCACCGAAACAATTGGCAGCCGATGAAGATGCTGCGGCGCAGCCTTCGGATGAAGCCGGCAGTGCGGAGGGGGAAGTTCCTCAAAGCGCAAAAACAGGTTCTGTAGCGATTCAGATATTTAAGCTGGTTGCAGGCATTACTCTTGTCATAGCGTCATCTAAAGTCTTGATTCCCGCCGTTAAAATTACGGCCATTCGCGTTGGAATTCCTCAAAGTATCATCGCTGCGACACTAGTTGCACTTGGGACCAGCCTGCCGGAGCTGGTCACCGCAATCACAGCGGTTCGAAAGGGCCATGGTGCACTTGCGGTCGGCAATATCGTAGGGGCGGATATTCTAAATGTCCTTTTTGTCGTGGGAAGTGCTGCTGCTGTAACGCCGCAGGGACTGTCGGTCCCGGTTGACTTCTATCGGCTGCAGATTCCAACCATGCTTGTGATTTTGCTTGCGTTTCGGCTGTTTACCAAAGGGAAAGACGGAAAAATTTCGCGGCTGGAAGGCTCGTTGCTGTTTGCTATTTATATCGCTTATATTGTGTTAAGCTACACTTGGCTTCGCACCTGAGTTCGGGCTTGTTTGGCGGCAGACAAGACAGTCCGGGTCCATTCTCCGGGTGATGGGACGGGCTGCTTTTAAAGAAGTTGTGCGCAGGGCAGTTTTCGCTGTGCCTGTTTGGACTTTGGGGCTGGAAGGAAAATTCAATGCAGTATCGAGAAATTGATCTTGAACATTGGGCACGAAAAGAACATTATCTTCATTTTACGAAAGAGGTTAACTGTACCTGCTGCATGACGTCTGACCTTGATGTGACCGGCCTTTCAAGCGCTTGCAAAGCCGCAGACCGCAGTTTCTACGTCGCTTTGCTGTACTGCGTTTGTAAAGTCATCAATGCCCACGAAGAATTTCGAATGGCTTATCTTTGGCAGGAAAAAAAGCTGATTCTATGGGACCAGGTTGTGCCCTCTCACCTTGTGTTTCATTCGGGCAGTGAAACTTTCACGAGGATTTGGTCCGACTGGCATCCTGATTTTATAAAATTTTATACGGATTGCCGCAGGGATATGGAAGCTGGCAGGCGGACGATGGGGTGCAGTGTGCCGCATGTGCCCAAAAACATTTTTGATGTGTCATGTATTCCATGGCGGAACTATTCAGCTATGAGCTTGCATATTCCGGAAAACTGGATTTACCTTGCCCCTATTATTACATGGGGAAAATTCACGGAAAAGAATCATCGGATGCTTTTACCGATGACGATGCAAATTCATCACGCGGCGGCGGATGGATTTCATATTACCCGTTTTTTTAACGAGGTTGAACAGGCTGCGAAGATTTTGGCGGATTCTTTATCTGCCTGACGGCAGGAACCGCCGGAGCGCGGATGCATTAAAACGCTGTGCGGCGGTGAAGATGCCCGTCACACAGCGTTTAAAAGTTTACAAAAGGGCCTGATAATGTTATAATACAGGTAGGTTTAGGGGGCGTTTATTCAGATGGAGCGTAGATTAAACGTATTTCCCGATTGGCAGGCGGCTAAGCAGCTTGAAAGATTCTTGTAATGTCCGGGAGTGGTTGCACTTCTCGGGCTTTTTTATATCTTGGTTTCAGCAGGTACAGCGCTGACAGTGTGTGAAAGCGAAAGAGGAACTTCCCATGATTTTTGTAAATGTCGTAAGCATTTATTTTTTTGTTATGATTGTAGCGGTTGTGTATGCGTGTGCCCATATCAGAACGTTAAATGATTCCCAATATGCGCATACGTCTGTGCTGTTATGCTTTGCGGTTTGCTTTTATATCATCGGATATTCCATGGAGCTGAATTCTGAGGGCGTTGCGCAGATTTTGTTTTGGAACAGGCTGGAATATGTGGGCATTCCGTTTATATCCGCGCTGTGGCTGGCGGTTGGGCTGATGTATACCGGCCATTATAACCGTCACAGGCATGCTTTGTTTGCAGCAATTTATGCGGTCCCGTTTCTTACTTTGATCTTCAGACTTACCAACAAATATCATCATCTTTATCTATCTTCCATTGATTTTGTCAGGGAATACGGCACGCTGCGGCTGGTCAAGGAACCGGGTATTTGGATGTATGTGCAGGCGGTTCATTCTACCGTGATGATTTTTATCACGATGAGTTTGCTTCTTCACTATTCTATTCAGATGGAGGAAGCGGTCAGGGATAAAGTGAGGCTGATTGTTGCGGCCTCCCTTTTCTCCGTTACCGGGCTGGCTCTTGCAATGATGAAACCGTTTGGGCTGCATATTGACTACATGGCCCTGTGTCTGCCGATCGCGGGCATATTGGTTAGTGTTGCTATTTTGAGGTATGATTTTCTCGAAGCAAAATCAACTGCCAGAAGCCGGGTGTTTGAGTCAGACAGGAACGCGATTGTTTTGATGAATCAGTATCACAGAATCATCGATTACAATAAAAATGCAAAGTGCCTTTTTGACCGATTAAACGTAACGGTTACCAGAATGCCGATTAACAAGATGTTCCCGCATATCCCGCAGATGCTGAAAGGGCTTTTAAGTACGGAAACCGGTGTGATTCAACTTCCCATTGACGGGGAAAAACGGTATTATGAATTCAGTACAAAGAAGATTGATGTCGCCAGAGGACAGCAGGGCCAAATCAAAACCATTCGCGATGTGACGGAAACGACCTTGCTCAATAAAAACCTGAGGCGGCAGGCCATGATGGATGAGCTGAGCGGATTGAGCAACCGCCGGGCTTTTATTCAAATTGGGCAGAAACGGATACAAAAATCGGAAACATCGGGTTGTGCCATGTATCTGTTAATGATGGATCTGGATTATTTTAAGCGTGTGAATGACCGGTACGGTCATCAAATGGGGGACAGAGTGGTTCAGGCGTTTGGCCGAATCCTAAAAAAAATTTTTTCTGAAGGGCATCTCATCGCGCGTATTGGGGGAGAAGAATTTGCGGTTTTGCTGTCCGGCTGTGACAGCGGGCTGGTGTGTGCTTATGCGGAAGAGGTACGTAAACATATGGAGCAGCTGGATTTTTCCTGTGAGGAGGAAACATTCTGTGTGACGGTGAGTGTTGGCGTGGCCCGAAAGGATATTGCCGGCCAGACGCTGGACAGTTTGATGCGTGCGGCAGATCAGGCACTGTACCGTTCCAAAGACCGCGGGCGCAATTGTGTAACGGTGAACGAGGGTTCCGCAGACGATGCCGTGAATTGAATCATCGCGAAAAAGGAGGAGATTGGTGTTGAATCCATCGGAACGCAGAAACCAGATTTTAGAATTTTTAAAACAGGGAAACCGGCCCATCAGCGCGGGCTCGTTGGCAAAAAAGCTGAATGTGAGCAGACAGGTCATTGTGGGGGACGTTGCGCTGTTACGTGCGGCAAATCAGCCGATAACCGCCACACCGCGCGGCTATGTTCTGGAAAGCCCGGATTTGCGGCCGGGGGAATTGATCAGAACCGTTGCCTGCCGGCATGACCGGGGCAAAATCACCCAAGAACTGTACTCAATTGTGGACAATGGATGCGGGGTTCTGGATGTGATTGTGGAGCATGCTGTTTACGGCCAGATTTCAGGGCGGCTTCAGGTCTTTTCCCGCTTTGACGCGGATGATTTTGTGCGCCGGCTGGAAAAGGGACAGGCGCTTCCGCTGTGTGACTTGACAGGCGGTGTGCATCTGCACACAATCTCCTGCCCGAATGAAGCAGCTTACCGGCGGGTTTTGGAACAATTAAAATGCGAAGGAATTCTTTTTGAGCATTAGGGCGGGGGATGCTTGACTTTTTTTCATTCTTCTGGTATCATATGTCACAACAGGTGTCAAGACATATGTAATGACTTTATGTTCCCACACCGGGAATGAAATAAGGAGAGTGAAATCCATGAACCGCAAATCCACAATGCAGTCGGTTCAGACCATGACGATTGCAGCGCTGTTGTGCGCTGTTGGTATTGTTATCCCAATGACCTTCCCAAAAATTGCGGTTGGTCCTGCTTCGTTTACGCTGGCCAGCCATGTGCCGGTGTTTTTGGCCATGTTTATTTCCCCGGGGGTGGCGGCGGTCGTTACTCTGGGCACGACGCTGGGCTTTTTCCTGTCCGGTTTGCCGCTGGTGATTACGTTGCGTGCGCTGAGCCATATTGTTTTTATCATGATCGGGGCTTTGGTGCTGAAAAAGCGTTCTGCTCAAATGAATTTTTCAGTGGGCAGTTTTCTGTTCGGTTTGTTTTTGGGCGTCATTCATGCTGCGTGTGAAGTGGTTGTTGTTACCTTTTTCTTTTTCGGTGGTCAGCTTTCCAGTGCGACCTATTCCAGTGGGTACATTACTTCCGTTTTTCTGTTAGTCGGTCTTGGCGGTTTGATTCACAGTATGGTCGACTTCGGAATTTCCGTGGCTGCGTGGAAGCCGATCAGCAAGGTGATCCGCATTCCGGTCAGCGCGAAAGCAAAAGGATAAAACCGGTTTCTATTAAAAAGCAGGGCGCCCGTCGAGTTTTTCGGCGGGTGCTCTGCTTTTTACCGTCCCGCCTGCTTTTTGTTTTCTGTGTTCAACATCAGTGGTTCGCGGGCACTTTCCAGGTACAACTGCTCCGTGTCCTTTTGCACCTGCTGTAATTCCTCGATGACATCGGTCACTCTGTTGAAAAGTCTGATGTACATAGTTTGATAGTCCGCCATTTCATCATCTCCCATATCCATTTTAGAACAATATGGTCTAATTATCAATAGAATAATTTGTTCTAGGATATACTTTTTATGGTGATAAAAGTATGAAAAAGTATGAGCGGATTCGCAGTTTACGCGAAGATCATGATATGACGCAGTCACAAGTCGGTGCCGCGATCAATGTTACTCAAAGAACATATGCGTATTATGAGTCGGGGCAAAGAATGATACCGCCTCATATTTTGTGCGCGCTTGCCGACCTATACGGTGTCAGTGTAGACTATTTGCTGGAGCGCACAGAAAAGAGATAAAACCGGTTTCTATTAAAAAGCAGGGCGCCCGTCGAGTTTTTCGGCGGGTGCTCTGCTTTACAATTCTAATCACAATTATTTTTTTAAATAAATAATGCCAAGCGTGCCCGGCCCACAATGAGTGCAGACGGTGCAGTTCGCTTCTGTTTCGATAATTTCCTCAAACGGGCCCAGCTTGCCGATCTGCTTGATAATGGTTTCCGCAAGATGCGGGGGCAACTGAGAGTGTGTGACGAAAATGCGGCGGTAATCGAGGTCGGAGCGGTTCTGCAGCCGGTCGGAAACATAGTGGGAAAGGCATTTTGCAAGACTGCCGCGGTATTTTTTCCCTACGCCCATCGCGCCGTTTCGCACTTCAATGCAGGGCTTGAGGGAAAGAAGGTTCGCACCAAGCGCGGCGACGGCGGAACACCGCCCGCCCTTGTGCAGATAAGTCAGCGTGTCAATTACAAAGCTGGTGTCTACCTTTGGAATCATTTCGGTTATGCTGCCGATAATGCGCTCCGCATCCAGCCCGGAGGCGGCAAGCTCTGCCGCGCGGACGGCCAATTGCCCGATTCCTGTGGAAAGGTTTGCACTGTCGACGATGAACACATTCCCAAGCTCTTTCGCGGCGCAGACCGCGTTTTGGTAGCAGGTGGACATCGAACTGCTGATGGTGAAGTGAATCACGCTTCTTCCCGCCAGCTTATAGGGGGTGAAAATATCCAGATAATCCTGGGTTGTCACTGCCGACGTTTTGGGCAGTTTGCGGGTTTGCTTGACATAAGCGTACAGGTCACCGGGTGAAATTTCAAATTTGTCGCGGTAAGATGTTGTGCCAAGTGTGACATACAGCGGCACCAGGTCGATGTCGTACTTTTTTAAAACGGCGTCCGAAAGGTCACAGGTGGTGTCCGCCGTGATTTTCACTTGACGGGATGGATTAATGCTGTTTGTTCCGTTCATAGTTTTCCTCCAACTCGGTGCTTTCCAATATTTTTATTTTAGCATGTTGCAGCGGGGTTTTCAATGGCTGCACAGCGGGAATGAACATGCAGAAAACTCAAATTTTTTTGCCGTAACATTTGATTATTTGAGCGGAAAGTTTTAAAATAAGAATACTATTGCAAGGCTGGAGGAAATCAATTGTCTGACTATCAAAGCGAGATCGGCAGGAGGAGAACTTTTGCCATTATATCCCACCCCGACGCGGGCAAAACGACTCTGACGGAAAAACTGCTGCTGTACGGCGGGGCGATTACGCTTGCCGGTTCCGTTAAGGGGAAAAAAGCACAGCGTCATGCGGTTTCTGACTGGATGGAAATCGAAAAGAAAAGAGGAATTTCCGTAACCTCTTCCGCGATGCAGTTCCAGTATGACGGATTCTGCATCAATATTCTGGATACTCCGGGACATCAGGACTTTTCAGAGGACACCTATCGCACACTGATGGCGGCGGACTCCGCCGTCATGGTGCTGGATGCTTCCAAGGGTGTTGAGCGGCAGACGCGCAAGCTGTTTAAAGTCTGTACGCTGCGGCACATTCCGATTATCACGTTTATCAATAAAATGGACCGCGCGGCGCGGGATCCGTTTGAACTGATGGAAGAAATCGAAAACGTTCTCGGAATTCGAACCTGCCCGGTCAACTGGCCGATTGGTTCCGGCAAGGAATTTCAGGGCGTATACGACCGTGCATCCAAAAAGATTCTGGCATTCCATGCGAACAGTGACTCGGTTTTTGAATCCAAAGAGGTTCAGTCCACTAAAATTTCCCTGGATGACCCGAAACTCGGTGAGCTAATCGGCGCGGACTGTGCGTCACAGCTGAAGGATGAAGTGGAGCTGCTCGACGGCGCGGGGGACCAATTCGACCTTGCGGCGGTTCGGGACGGAAAGCTTTCTCCGGTATTTTTCGGCTCTGCGCTGACCAATTTCGGTGTGGAACCGTTTTTAAAGGAATTTTTACAGATTACCACCCCGCCGCTTCCCCGCAAATCAGATGCCGGTGTAATCGACCCGTTTGACCCGGATTTTTCTGCGTTCGTTTTTAAAATTCAGGCGAACATGAACAAAGCGCACCGCGACCGCATCGCTTTTATCCGCATTTGTTCCGGCAGGTTTGAAAAAGGGATGGAAGTGACCCATGTGCAGGGCGGGCGCAAGGTGAAACTGGCACAGCCGCAGCATCTGATGGCGCAGGACCGCGAAATGATTGAAGAGGCGTATTCAGGCGATATCATCGGGTTGTTTGACCCAAGCATCTTTTCCATCGGAGATACGCTCTGCGCGGCCTCGAAACCGTTTCGGTTCGAGGGAATCCCGACGTTTGCGCCGGAGCATTTTTCCCGTGTGCAGCAAGTGGATACCATGAAGCGCAAGCAGTTTGTCAAGGGAATGACTCAGATTGCGCAGGAAGGCGCGATTCAGATTTTCCACGAGCCGGATTCCGGACTGGAAGAGGTGGTTGTCGGCGTGGTCGGTACCCTTCAGTTCGAGGTGCTTCAGTACCGGCTGAAAAACGAGTACAATGTGGATATCCGCATGTCGCCGTTGCCGTATGAGGAAATCCGGTGGATTGAAAGCACTGATCTGGACCTGAAAGAGCTCGACCTGACCAGCGACACCAAGCGGGTTCAGGATGTGCGCGGCGCGAATTTGCTGCTGTTCTGCAACAACTGGAGCATTCGCTGGGCACTTGACCACAACAAAGGCTTGAAACTTTCAGAGTTCGGGGGAACCGAATTCGAACGCTGAGAAATTTTCATATTTTCTGGATTTATAGTAAAATCCGCCTGCTGGTGTTCCCGGACGGGCGGATTTTTTATAATCATAGGCGGCGCGTTATGCTATTCTTCCAGCAGAAAGATGGATTCCACCGGCTGGCCCAGCAGCTTTGCCAATTTCATGGCCAGTGCAAGCGTGGGGTTGTATTTATCGTTTTCAATGGCGTTGATGGTCTGCCGGGTGACTCCCAGCCGGTCCGCCAGATCTTCCTGGCGAAATCCGCCCGCCTTTCTCAGCTCTTTAATCCTGTTTTTCATGGTACCCTCATTTCACTGTGAAAAGGACAAAGCCAAAGCCGAGCAGAAAGACAACGAAAAGCGGAAGATACCAGACAATAGCCTTTCTTCCTCTTTCATCTCCCGCTTTCCATTTTCCAATTTGTGTTGCAAAGAAATAAATCAGGTTTTGAAAAGCCAGAAGATAGCAGGGCAGCGTGGCTTTTCCGGTTTTGACGATGTCGAGTACGCTCCACAGAAACAGTGCGACTACCGTAAAAAACCAGCACCACCGAATGGATTCCAGCGCGATTTTTGTTTCCATTTCATCCATTTTTCTCATGTGTATATCCCTCTATTGTAAAAAGTTTTTGACATTTTAAAGGATATCACTCGGAAGCCGAAATGTCAAATATATTTTACATTTATAAATATTTTAAAAATAATAATTATTACTATTTACAAATTGATTCGCCCGTGTTATAGTAAATACAGAAAGAAAACAATCACCCATTCAATAGAATCAAATGAGAAAGAAAGGTTGGAGTAAAATGAGCCTGTACGATTTTAAAGCCAAAACAATCAAAGGGAAAGAAGTTTCCCTTTCCGATTTTAAGGGAAAGCTGGTGCTGGTCGTCAACACCGCGAGCAAATGCGGTTTTACTCCGCAGTATGAGGGGCTGGAAAAGCTGTACCAGAATTATAAGGACCGCGGACTGGTGATTCTGGGCTTTCCGTGCAACCAGTTTTTAGAGCAGGACCCGGGCAGCAACGATGAGATTTCTTCGTTCTGTAAAGTGAACTACGGTGTTACCTTTCCACTCTTTTCAAAAATTGACGTCAACGGCCCGAAAGCCGATCCCCTTTACACCTGGCTGAAGGGAAAAACCTCGTTTCAGGGGTTTGAACTTGACAAGGAAATGGGCAAGGTGATCTACGGCGTGATTCAGAAGCATTACCCCAAGAACCTGACCGGCGACGGTATCAAGTGGAATTTTACAAAATTCCTGATTGGCCGCGACGGCGAGAGTGTGCGCCGGTTTGAACCGACCGTTACGCCGAAGGAACTGGAAGCCGTTGTAAAAGCTGCACTGTAACAGACCAAAAGAGCAAATACCAGATTTTTCAGGAAAGAGGGGATACGAAATGTATGACGTATTGATTTCAGGCGGCGGACCGGCGGGAATGACCGCCGCAATCTATGCCGCACGCGCGGGGCTTTCCACTCTGATGCTGACGGGCCCCGCGCAGGGCGGGCAGGTGGCGTACACCAACGTCGTGGAAAATTACCCCGGATTTTCGAGCGTTTACGGGTTTGATTTGGCCCAAAAACTTGCGCAGCATGTCGATTCCGCCGGGGTGAAGGCCGTTGCGGAAAGCGCGGAGTCTTTGGAACTTTCCGGCCCCGTCAAGACGGTGCGGTCAAACCAAACGACTTATTCGGCAAAAGCGGTTATTTTGGCGCAGGGAACGGAGCGAAGGAAGCTGAACGTGCCGGGGGAAACGGAGTTCGCAGGGCGCGGCGTTTCTTACTGCGCGACCTGTGACGGCAATTTTTTTCGGAATAAGACGGTTGCGGTGATCGGCGGAGGCAACACGGCGGTCGGCGACGCAATTGAGCTTTCCGCTTTGTGCAAAAAGGTGTTTGTTGTTAACCGAGGCGAAAAACTGCGCGCGATGGAGTACTTGGTCGACCGCGCCAAGGAACACGACAATATCGAGTTTGTGTTCCGCCATGTGACGGAAGAAATCCGGGGCTCCAGTCAGGTGGAGCATCTGGTCTTAAAGCAGCGTGAGAGCGGGACAGAGAAGATCCTGGATGTCGACGGTGTATTTGTGGCGATTGGTGTTCTGCCGAATACCGGACTGCTTGAAGGCATTCTTCCGCTGAAAGATGGATTTGCAGAGGCGCCGGAAACCTGCGAAACGTCGATTCCCGGCGTGTTTGCCGCCGGGGATTTGCGCAGGAAGGCGCTGTACCAGATTGTTACGGCCGTTGCCGATGGGGCCAACGCCGCGCACTCCGCGCTTTTGTATCTGCAGAATCATCCGGCTGCAAAATAAAGATCACAGCGCATAAAAAAAGGTGCCGTCGAACCGACGGCACCTTTTTTTATGCAAACAAACTGCGGATACGCGGCATGGCCCGTTTAGCGGCGCGGTATCCGGCTTCCATGCACATGGGCATTTGGGAAAAGTTCAGAACCCCGTCGGTATCCGGCAGGTCCGGGTCAAGAAGCATTTTTTCCCCGCGTGTCACGCATTCGCGCAGTCTGGTTTCCATAATTGCAAGGGAGTGGGAAGCAACTTCAATCAGGCTGATTTTTTTCGGCATTTCATAGTCTTCCGAGACATCCACGGCCAAAACGTTCCGTTCCCCGGCCGCAAGAAGCAGATCGACCGGAAGAACATCCGTCACGCCGCCGTCGACCAGGCACATATGATTCATGAGTTTTGGGCGGAATACGGCGGGAATGGAGGCGGTGGCCCGCATGGCTTCGGAAAGGCGCATCTGATCGGTCCATCTGACCCGGCGCAGCGGATGGGTTCCGCGCAGTGTGTTGGTGCAGGCGACGGTGTCGCCTGAGAAAAGATCCACGCAGGGGATGACGACCCGCATGGTTGACTCCGAAAGGAGTTTCCCGCCGGTTTTGCGGTACAGGTAGTTTTCCAGCCGGTTTCCTTTCAGCAGCCCGGAAAAGCCGGGGGCTTTGTGAATCAGTAAATCCGGAATGAATGTGGCCAGGCCGGAAAGATCAGGGTCTAGCAGAGATGCCCCCCCGGCGGCAAGTTCCAGAACGATTTTTTTCATCTGTGCCGCGGAAAGTCCGGCGGCACAGAGCCCCGCCGCAATTCCTCCGGCGCTGGTGCCTGCCACAGACCTTGGCAGCAGACCGTTTTCCTCCAGTGCGAGCAGTACCCCCACATGTGCCGCACCCCGGATTCCTCCGCCGGCCATCGCAATTCCGAAAGACATTTCCGGTTTCCCCCTTCTTAAATAAGTGACTGCTTAATACTATGAGGGAAATCTTTTTTAGGTGAAGCGTGCGAACTTTTCGCTGCATCGTTGATTTTTTGAATTATTTCAGGTATGATAAGAAAAAAGGAAAAAAGAGGGAGATTCCAGATGAAAGTAGAAGCGGTTTCTTCTGGGCAGTATCAGGCGGCTCAGACCGTTCGGGCAAATTCCGCAAAGGGCGGCTTTGCCGCTGCGCTGAAACAGGCGGTAAGCGGTGGAAACAGCTTGAACGATGTATTTGACCGCGCCTCTCAAACATACGGCGTGCCGGAAAATCTGCTTAAGGCAGTCGCGAAAGCGGAATCCGGTTTTCAGGCGGATGCGGTTTCAAGCTGCGGCGCGCAGGGAATCATGCAGCTGATGCCGTCAACTGCAAAATCTCTTGGTGTGTCGAATCCGTTTGACCCCGAGCAGAATATTATGGGCGGGGCAAAGTATCTGGGTTCCCTGCTTTCAAAGTACGGCGATGCGAAATTGGCGCTTGCGGCTTATAATGCGGGCAGCGGAAACGTGAAAAAATACGGAGGCATTCCTCCGTTTCGTGAAACGCAGAATTATGTAAAGAAAGTTATGGCTTATGCGGGCGGGGATGTTTCCGTCCCGGCTGCGGGGGTGCAGGCACCGGAAACTTCAGGGGTGAAGACAACAGACGGCTTTGCGGCGCCGGTGATTTCTTTTACACAGGAGGATTACAGCCGCTTTCTGGCGCTGTTTGCACAGCATCTTCTGGAAAATACGCTGTTTCAATCGACTGGGGACGAAGACCGGCAGACCAGTCAGAATCCTTTTCTCATTTGATTTTCATAATTGTTTTATATCTTCCTCATAATTTTCTTCTATCCTGAAACGGTAATGGTATTGGAAGGCGGGGAAGAGAAATGGTTCGCAGCAAAGTTCTGATTATTGACGACGACCGCAACAGCGTGCGGTTTCTTCAGCTGGAACTGGAACACGAGGGATATGAAGTCGAAAAGGAATACGACGGTCTGTACGGTTTTCAGCATGCGGTGCGTGAGAACTTCGACCTGATTTTGCTGGATATTATGCTGCCCGGACTGGACGGCATGGAGGTCTTGCAAAAACTTCGGCAGGGTTCGGATACACCGGTGATTATGCTGACCGCGAAAGACGCTGTCAGTGACAAAGTGAAGGGGCTGGACGGCGGTGCGGATGACTACTTGACCAAGCCGTTTGCCATTGAAGAACTGCTTGCACGTATGCGCACGGTGCTGAAAAAGAACGCGCCTGCCGAAAGGAAAAAGGTGCTGCAGATCGGTCTGCTGACGGTGGACTGCTTGACCCGCGAGGCATTCTATGACGGGCAGCAGATTCAGCTGACAAAGCGTGAATTTGACCTTTTGTGCTATTTGATGGAAAATCACGATATTGTCTGTTCCCGCGACAAATTGCTGGAAAAGGTGTGGGAGTATGATTTCAGCGGTGAAACAAATTTGGTAGACGTTTATATCAGGTATCTGCGCAATAAGATCGACTACCGGTTTCATGTTGAGCTGATCCATACCATACGGGGTGTGGGGTATATCATGAAAACAAAGAAAAATGAAGCATAATTTTTTTCGCCGCCGTGTGGAACAGGTAAAAAAGATCAGAATTTCGTTTGCCGTAAAGACAGCGGCGGTTTATACGCTTTTGTTCAGCCTGATTCTGGTTGCGGTGGTGGTCGGACTGACCAGCGCCTATACGACCTATGCCGTGCGGTCGCAGAACCTTGACCGGCTCGCGTCCTTTGTGGCCGGCCGCTATGAAAGGCCGAAGCTGCCGGAAGGGGACGGCGGTTTCAGCGGGCACCAGTTTAAATTTTCCGCGGAATCGGATTTGGAATCGGGACTAGAAAATTTTGCGCAGGCCAACGGTGTCTTTATTGAAATTACGGATGACGACCAAAGCCAAACGACCTCTTATGGTGATGAAAGTATCAATCAGTCGGGGCATATGGATGCTGTGCGCAGAGTGAATACGCCGGAGTGTCATTTGCGGATTCGCGTGGTCAGCGGGGATGCTTCCGGATTTGCCGGGATGTCCGACCATGCCTTTATCGGGCTGATTGGGCTGCTGCTGCTGATTTCCGCCGTGTTTGGCGGAATCCTGATTCGCAAGATGCTGCGCCCTGTTTACGACATCACTCAAACGGCGCGCTCCATTACAGTGAGCGACCTGAGTACACGGATCGACACGGTGGATTCCCACGATGAATTCCGTGAATTGGCGGAAACATTTAACGGTATGCTGGACCGGATTCAGGAGTCCTATGAAAAACAGAACCGCTTTGTTTCAGACGCATCCCACGAACTGCGGACGCCGCTTTCCGTTGTGTCCGGTTATGCCAATCTGCTTCGCCGGTGGGGCAGCAAAAATCCGGAAGTGCTGGAGGAATCCGTGCAGAAAATCATAGAGGAAACCGGCAATATGCAGCAGATGGTAAACCGTTTGCTGTTTCTGGCCCGCGCGGACCGAAAAAGCCAGCACGTGCATTTAGAGCGGTTCAGCGTGACCGAAATGATGCGGGAAATTGCGGAGGAAACCCGCATGATCGACGGAAATCACCGGTTGACAGACCACATAGAAGAAAATGTGGTTCTAACGGCGGATCAGGCACTGCTGAAGCAGGCTCTGCGAGCGATGATGGATAACAGCGTGAAATATACGCCGCCTGGGGGAACGATTTACCTTTCCTGCCGTAAGCGGGGGGATCGTGTGGAACTCGAAGTGGCGGATACCGGAATCGGAATTTCAGAAAAAGACCTTCCCCATATTTTTGACCGGTTTTACAAGGCGGACGAGGCAAGAACACGCGGAAAAGGCTCTTCCGGTCTGGGGCTTGCCATTGTAAAGTGGATTGTTGAGCGGCACAAGGGAGACATCCGGGTGGAAAGCAGACCGGAAAAAGGGACAAGATTTACCGTTTCTCTGCCAAATTTGCAGGAACTTCATTCCTAACTGGAACAAAAAAGCCGAACCTTTTATGGTTCGGCTTTTTTCATGCTTTTCTCATGTGTATTTTACTTTCTACTCATATTATTCCATTAATATTAGTAAGAAATTCCAATTAAAGTCATTGAGAAATCGGAGGTTCTGTGGATGCATGGGAAAATGCGGTCAATCAAAGATTTTGCGAAACTTCATAAGAGGATTACCGTTCTTGTTACGATTGGGGCGGCAGCCGCAGTTGGAATTGTGATTGCGGCTTTTGTGTTTTGGAAAGGGAACTCATCCGGAAAAGAGACGTCTTACCGGGAATATACCGTCAGCAAAGGCGATGTTATGATTGGCACAACGGAATCCGGAACCGTTTCTTTGGCAGATGAAACGATTTTTCTGCCCGTCGACTGTGAAATCAGCTCCATATTGGTTCCATCGGGTACTTCCGTTAAAAAGGGAGACCCCATTCTCCAGATTGATCTGGACAGCGTTGCCGACGGCAGTGCCGATACAAAGGAAAAACTGGAGTCAGCCCGGCTTTCGCTTCAATCGGCAATGAACGATCAGGCTCAAAAGCTGGAAACAGCAAAGATTACATATGAAGCAAACAAATATCTGGCGACTTCCGCACCGGTTACGCTGGAACTGGCACAGGCGCAGATAGCGCACTCGATTGCATCTGCGCAGTCCACGCTGGAAAATGACCAGACCAGCCTGGAACAATACAAGGCTTTGCAGAAAAGCTGGGCGGCGGATGATGAAAAGCTGCAGAATTTAAAAAAGTGGATGGAAGATGCTGAGAACTGCAAAACCAGTTATGAAACTCAGCTCAGCAGTTTTGAGGAAGAAAACAGCAGCGTGATCAGTATGTATACCAGTCTGAAATCCGCAGTTGAAACCGATGAGCAAAAATATCTTGCCGCGAAAAAAGGCGACACGACCATTGACGGTTATGATGAAGATACATGGAATGATATGCTGGATGAGGCACGCGATTCCTATAAAGCGTATTACAACTCGATTGCCAATACGGTAATTCAGCAGAAAAAAGAGCTGGAGGATCAGATTGCGCAGTATACCGCCGAATATAACAACTATTCTTCCGCCTACAATGACTTCAAGGAAATATTCAGCGACAAATACAACGCAGGCAGCGCCGAAATGTCCAAGACGGAATTGGACAATAAGGTCGCTTCTTTGGAATCGACGGTGAAAGAAGACCAATATAACTTAGAAAAAACAGAGAAAAGTGCTGACATATCTGCCAAAAGCGCACAGCAGACAGCGCAGACGGACCTGAACACCGCACAATATGCTCAGAACAATTATGATCTGATGGTGAATCAGCTGAATGTGGCTGTTACGTCTGCGCAGAGTTCCTATGATAAACTGCAGCGGCAAATGGATGAAATCAACAGTGCCCTTTCCAACGACGGCGTCATAACCAGCCCGTGCGACGGGGTAGTTGCGAGTGTTTCGTACACGGACGGAGACAGTGTTGAGGCAGAGAACCCCATGATGGTTATTTCGGGCAACGATGCTTTGTCCGTTTCCGTTTCTGTTTCCGAAGATGATATTATAAATATCAGTGTAGGTCAGAAGGCGACCATCAGCCTTTCGGCTTACGAGGACCGCATGTTGGACGCGGTCGTGGACAGTATTACGGCTCAGCCGGCCCGCAGCGGGTCCTCTTCTGTTACTTATTCGGTCGTTGTAAAGAGCACGGGAACCGCTGCGGAAATGGGAACGGTGTATGATGGAATGAGTGCCGACGCGACCATTGTGCAGCATGCGGCGGACGATGTACTGTATGTGAACAATCGAACAATCAGCTTTCAGGACGGTATTTCCAGTGTTTTGGTAAAAAGCAGTGATGGAACCACTGCTGTGAAAACGGTGAAGACCGGATTTTCAGACGGAACCTATGTGGAGATTACCAGTGGCCTTACGAAAGGAGAAACTGTTTTAGCGGAAAGCACGGTGAGTGCCAAATGACAACGCAAACGCTGGCGATGGAGCAAATGCGTTTGGGTGAGATTATGCATTTGGTCTGGATTAATATTATGGGCAGTAAATTCAAAGTTTTTTTAACTTCCCTTGGCGTTATCGTCGGTTCCGCAACCATTATTCTGGTCATTGCCGTCGGCCACGGGGGCGAAGTGGAAGTGCAGAATGAGTATAAAACCCTGAATGCCGGCTGTATCAATGTGGCGGCGAGTACCGAAGCACAGATGCAGGACCAGATGATGGGCGGCGGGTTTCCCGGCGGAGGAGGCATGCCTGGCGGAGAAATGCCCGGAAGAGGAACACAGGGGGGCGGTGCTCATAAAAGCGGAGGCATGCAGGCCGGTGAAGGCATGCCGGGCGGCATGGGGGGCCCCATGGGCGGTGCAGGCAAGTCGGTTACGCTGACCGAATCGGATGAGGAGGATATTCAGGCGCTGGTTTCCGGACTTTCTTATGTTTCTATTTACACGTCGGGAACCGGCGCTGTGGATGGAGGCGATCTGTCGGAAGAAACCGATGAGACGGTGGTTGGGGTGGAAAGCGCTTATCAGGAAATGTGCAATCTTGAGCTGCTGCAGGGTGAGTTTATTCTGGAAGAAGACAATGAAGATAAGGGCAAGGTGGCTGTTCTCGGGTACACCGTTGCGCAGAACATTTTCGGCAGTGCCTACGCGGCCTGGGGTGAAAATATCTCTATCGAAGGTAAAAAATATGAAATTGTAGGCGTTTTAAATGAAATGGGCTCCGTTTCTTCCGGTACCAGTCCGGATGATTCCATTTTTGTCCCTTATCAGACTGCAATTAAGTATATCTATGGAAAAGATGCCGACCCGCAGATTATGGCGATTGCATCCGATGTAAACATGGTGAGCGACAAGATTACGGATATCAAGTCGGTTTTAATGGAAAATTACTCCAATTTGTCTGAAAATGCATTCACGATTACAGATGCGGGCAGTACGCTGGAGTCGGCGACTTCTTCCGCAAAAACGCTTTCCATGCTGCTGATGATTGTCGCCGCAATTGTTTTTATCGTGGGTGGAATCGGGATTATGAACGTCATGTTCGTTTCCGTAAAAGAACGGACGCAGGAAATCGGAATTTTAAAGGCGCTTGGAAGCTCCAAAAAAGTGATTTTGCTGCAATTTTTACTGGAAGCGACTTTTATCAGTGTATTTGGCGGCATTTTGGGTGTTATTTCTGGATTTGGGTTAATTCCGCTGGTGCGCTTAAGCGGGATGACAGTTGAGCCGGTTGCGGTCAGCGCGGTTTATTCCATGATCTTTGCGGTTGGTACAGGGTCGATTTTTGGCTTTTATCCCGCGTGGCAGGCAGCTGCGCTAATGCCGATTGAAGCGTTAACACAGGAATAGGAGGAAATCCACATGAAACGATATCTGACATTATGTGCGGTCGTGTGTGCCGTTTTACTGCTGCTGCCTTTGACGGCCTGTTCCAGCGGGACATCGAAAACCGTGCAGACCAAAGAATTATCCGAGGACCATGCAGGAACTCAAATTGTGGGAAAAGTGACGGAGGTTGTCGGAAATCAGGTTACACTTGCCGTTGGTACGCTGAATCAGAAGGTGAATTCGGCAGCCGCTAAAGATCAAAAAGCGAGTTCCACAGAGTCCGCAAGCTCTGCGGCAGCATCATCATCGTCCGTGTCTTCGGAAGGGGAGGCGGAAGACGCGGATTCCGGTTTGAGTCTGACGGGTGAAACAAAAACGGTTTTGATTCCTGTTGGACTTTCCCTGTCACAAGGGCAAGCGGCAGGGGGGCAGCGTTCTGCTGTTTCCAAATCGGGGAATGCAAAAGCAGACTCGCAGGACGGCGCGCCAACCGGGGAAAATGAAAAAAGACCGGGGACGTCCCCGGCTAAACCGGGAGGAAGCGGAGCTGACGCAGGAGTGCAGATGCCTCAGCAGACGCGTGATTTTTCCAGCATTACCACAGGAATGATTTTGCAAATTACAGAAAAAACGCTCAGTGACGGAACGCAGGAAATTGTCAGCGTTGCGGTGCTGTCCGAGTAGCGTCATGTTGGGGGGATGAATTTGGAAGAGATTATCCGGATGGAAGAAATCAAAAAGATATACCACCAGGGCGACCTGTGCCTGGAGGTTCTGAAAGGAATTTCTTTAGAGGTTCTGGAAGGGGAGTATCTTGCAATACTTGGTCCGTCTGGCTCCGGAAAAAGTACGCTGATGAATATTATCGGATGTATGGATCGGTTTCAGGAAGGAAAGTACTGGCTGACAGGATGCTGTGTCAATGAACTGAATGATGCCCAGCTGACGGTTTTGAGGAACCGGCAGATTGGATTTATTTTTCAGAAATACCATTTAATCCAGAAATATACCGTGCTGCAAAATACGATGATTCCACTTTTGATCCGTGGTATGACCCGAAAAGAAGCAGAGATTCTTTCCATGGAAAAGCTGGAGCTGCTTGGAATGAAGGAACGCGCGGGGCATAAGCCGAATGAACTTTCCGGCGGGCAGCAGCAGCGTACGGCAATTGCAAGGGCACTGGTCGGTTCGCCAAAGCTTCTGCTTGCCGACGAGCCGACCGGTGCGCTGGACCGGTCGACAGGGGAGGAAGTGCTTCGGCTGTTTGAGCAGCTTAACAAAATGGGCAACACAATTGTCATGATTACCCACGACCGGCATGTTGCGACAAGCGCGAAAAGAATTGTTAAAATCATTGACGGGGAATTATTCGAAGGAAACGCGGAAGATGTCGCGCAGGCGTGACCGGCGATCAAGCAGAGAGGAGAATAGTTTATGAGCAGAATTCAATGCCTGAAAAAATTAATTCCACTGGCGGTTTGCGCCATGGCGGCGGTGTTTGTAATTGGCACCTGGAGCGTAATGACGGCTTCTGCCACAGCGGCGGAAAGTTCGGCTTCCACCGTGAATTTGACGGCGGTGAGCCTGGCGGCCAACACCAGTTATCTGTCGGACACTTACTTTGGTGTTTTACATTTGAAGGTTGGCGATGCCAGTGTCGCCTGTGCTTCTGTCGACAGCAAAAATCGTGTTGTTGTTACGGCGGTCGGCGAGGGTCAAACAACGGTTGGATTTTGGTACAAGAAAACCGCATCCGACAGCTGGGTGTCCGCGGTTTTGCCCGTGACCGTTTCCGGAATGTCCGGGGTGGCGCAGACCATCAGCCCCAGAACGGTTGGGCTGGTCTTTCCAATGCAGACCGATGAGATGAACGCAGGCTCTGACCAAACAATAAGCGGAATTACCATGAATGGCGAAGCAGTAGACGCCGCTTCGCTGCTTTGGCTTTCTTCTTCCGATTCCATTGCGGCGGTTGATCGAAATACCGGTAAGATTCACGCGTATGCCGCCGGGACGGCTAAGATTTATGCAATTGATCCAACGACCGACAGTTGCTGCAGCCTGCTGGTCACAGTAAACTGACAAAAACAGAAGAGGGGACCGGTGTAAAAACCGGTCCCCTCTTTGCTTTAGAGAACATGTCGAATTTCATTAAAACCAATGGCTGATGGTGCTTGTGGCGTTGTTCCACGCGGACTGAATCCAGCCCCAGAATCCGGAACCGGAGTTTTCGCTGCCGGAAGCTTCGGCGGTGTTGACCACTTTTGCTTCCTCTTGTTCCGGCTCATCAATTTCAGCTGTTTTGTAGACGAATTTTACACTGGTTTCAGCGCCGTCCGCGGCTTCTGTGAAAATTTTATATTGGTCGGAAAGGTCCATGTAGGCGTCTTTTTTATCCAGCAGGGTCAGCATGCTGTCCGTTGTGCCCTTCTGTGTGAATTCATCCAGAGTCGTAAAGGTGTCGCTGAACTTGGATACGGTGTTCGGCTGTGTCGCCAGGCGGAAGATATCCATAATCTTTCTGTTTTGGCGCAGGTCATTTTCCATGCGGGTCAAAACTTTTGAAGTCTGCGGCATGTTGTGAAAGCTTGCACTGTTGGCGGGTTTGTCAAGTTCAGCCTTGATTTCATCCAAAATGGGGCGGGCATCGTCCATATCGGTTTGCAGAGTCGGAATCATACCGCGGAAGTTTTTAATTTTTGGGTCGTCGTTCAGATGAAGCAGGTCGCGCAGGACGGAGATGTTTTCCTTATTGTCGTCCATGTCGGCCTTCATGTCCTTGAGCTTTTTGGCCCATTTCGTCAGGTAATCCATGTCGTCTTTGTTTAAAAGCAGATCTTTCGCGTCGTCTAAGTCGTCTTCCATTTCCGCTTCATCGTCTTCGTCCAGGTCGTCGAGGTCATCCCTCAGGTCTTCAATGGATCCGTGAAGGCGGCCCATATTGGACATTGTGTCCGTCAGTTTTGAAATATAATTGCTGCCCAGTTCCTCTTTCAGGTTGCTTTGCAGGTCTGCGGAATTAGAGAGTAGGTTGTTCAAGGTATCTGTGAGACCGGAAATGGTGGAAGAATCCATCATGTTGGAGAGGAAAGCATCCTTGATTTCATCGTTTTGAAGGAGAGGTAAAAATAATGCTTCCACTTCGTTTTTAGGGATCAAAACGTATTGAGACAGTTGAGCTATGGTTTCTTCGTTCAGGGGAAGTTTTAGTTTCGTGGCAAGGGAAAGCAGATTCTGAACTTTGACATTCCCATTTTTATCTGTTATCTTAGCGAGTCCTTGGGCTATTGCCGTTTGTTGCTCAGGGGATAGATGGCTCAGCATGGGACTTAAAACGGTTTGTAAATCGGTTAACGGGATGACAGCATCGGATGAAGAATCTTTCATCATTGAAGTTTTGATTGCGTCGATTTTAGCGCTGTCCAGCCCGGATTTTTGCAGAACTGCAAGCAGAGTGGAAGCGGGGAGATAACCGTTTTTATCTTCTAGATCGGAAAGCTTTTCGTCCAGGATATTTTGCATGAGGTCTGGGTGATTTTTCAGGATCGCTTCCATAAATGGCTTTATGTCCTCTTCTTCCAGCTGAAAGTCGGACGAAATCAAACCGGTGCCGGATAACGCATTGATACTTTCCAGTGTTTCGGAAAGCGAATTCCGCACACCGGAGTCGCTTAGTGCCGCCAGCGTGTCAAGGTCACTTTCGTCCAGACGGGAATAAATGTGCTTTGCGTCTTTTATGATATCTTCCAGATGGTCGTAGGTTTTGTCATAGTGGTTCAGCACATGGATGACGCGGTCCAGCTTGCCGGTCTGGAACGTTTCAATGTCGTCGTAATCTTTTAAAAGCGTTTTGGCTTTTTCAATATTGGTATCGGTCATACGGTCATTCAGGCCGCGGATAATCTGGTTATCCATGACGTATTTCAGGTCCGCTTTGTCAATATCCGAAGTGACGCGGTCATACAGGCTGATGTTTTTATCCGTCACATATTTTGGAAGCAGGTCGAGAGCGGCGGTGTCGAGGTTGTAGAAATTGAATACGTCGTCCACGATCAGACGCGCGGCCGCGGTGCGGTCCGGATTCGTAAACAGGGAACGAATTTCCTTGTTGGGGTCGGCGTTTTCGATATTGTCCTGTATCCGGCTCAGCTTTTCCAGGTCATTTTTTAATTCGTCAAGATTGCTTCCGCTTTCCAGGTCGTCTTCGTTCGGAAGCTCCGGCGTCGCCGCAATGGCGATGGACCCAAGGGTAAAGTCGGTTGCATCCGCCGTGATGGTCAGGTTTTCCGGAAGATCGAGCGAATCGAACCCGCTGACGCCGCAGTGCTTCAGGTCAAGACTTTCCGAAAGGCCGGGCATGCAGAGAAACGTGACAAACTGGTTGCTTCCGTCAGAGATCACCTTGCCTTTACTGACGGAAACATTCCGGAAGGTGTCTGACGGAAGGGTGGCGGCGACCACTGCGGTCATCGGTGTGTACATCGCAACGCTCTTGCCGTTGACCGTTACGGTGTGTGAATCGGTGTTTTTCAGGTCAATATGAATGCTGACCTTCCCGGATTTCCCGGCGATTTGCTCCGGTGTAACGGCTTTTCCGTTCAGCGTGTAGGTAATGGAAACCTTGAGCGGAGGAGTTTTAGCCGTTGTTCCTTCATAGTAGATGTCGGCTCCGTCGGTGCTGCTGTTGTTTAGCACCCAGGTCAGGCTGTCGCCTGTGCGCAGGGGTTCGTCAGAAGATTTTACGTTTTGAATTTCTTTCAGATTAGACCGGTCTGCAATTTGTGTGGTGCTGAAATCGGCGTGCAGCCAGTCTGAAACAGTGGTGCTTTCCACATTGCCGGAAGCACTCAGGTTTACATAAACCGTTTCGTCTTTTTTGGTTGCTTCGCCCCCGGCAGCGGCGGCCGCCGGAGAGGACACCGCGAAAACAACGGCGAGAAGCAGGCAGCAAAGCCGGCCTGCGCGGGTATAAGTCTGTTTTTTCATTTGAAAAGCCTCCCTTGCAGAAAGGATCATCCGTTGGTGTGAAAGTGGTAGCTGAGTTTTTCGATGGCCGGCTCGGTGATGTACAGTACACCGGGCAGAACCACAATGATGATAGCGGCACTGATAATGGCGCCGCGCGCCAGCATTTCGCAGATGCTTTGAATGATTTCCATCTTGGAAATCCATGAAACGCCGGTGGTTGCGCAGAAGAACACCAGTGCACTGCTGATAATGGAGCGGAACGAAGTGGAGCTGGCGGTTCTAATTGCTTCCAGCCGGCTTTTTCCGGCTTTCAGCTCTTCCTGGAACCGGGTGGTCATCAGGATGGAGTAATCGACGGTTGCACCCAACTGAATACAGTTGATTACGATGGGCGAAATAAACGGGATGACGGTGCCGGTCAGGTACGGAATGCCCAGATTGAGGAAAATGGCCAGCTCAATCACGGCAACCAGAATGATGGGGATGGCGGCGGACCGGAAAACGAAAGCGACGAGAATCAGCATCAGAATCATGGAAATATAACTTGTCACGGTGAAATCGTGGTCCGCAATTTCCACAAGATCTTTGGTTAACGCGCCTTCTCCGGTGACCTGTGCAGTCGGGTCATACTTTTTGGTAATCTGTATAATCTGGTCAATCTGGGCGTTTTCATTGTTGTCGGCGGCCTGATACTGGGAATTGACCATGATAATCTGCCGCCCGTCTTTCTTGCAGATTTCCTTCATGCTGTCCGGAATAAAGGAATCCGGAACGGCAGGGCCGATAAAGTCATCGTAACCCAGAATGTTTTCAACGCCGTCCAGCTTTTTAATTTTCTGGATCATGTCTTTAGTTTGGTAAGAGGGCAGGTCGTCGCTCAGAATAATAAAGTGAGTCGTTGCCATGTTGAAATCTTTTTTCAGTTTGTCTGTGGCAACTCGCGAATCAAGGTTCGCGGGCAGGGTGCGGTCGATGTTGTAATAAACCTGCGTGTGGGACTGCATGTAGAATGCGGGGCCGATCAGCAGCAGAGCAATCGCAACCGAAATAACGCGGTGCCGCAGCAGAAAGTTCGCCCCGCGGTCAAACTTTGGAATCAGGCTTCTGTGCGTGTACTTATGAATCGGCCGGTCAAACAGTAGAATCAGCGAAGGAAGCACGGTTACCGTGCTGAGTACGCCGAGCAGAACGCCCTTCATCATGACAATGCCGATATCCTTGCCAAGTGCCAGGTGCATAAAGCACAGTGCCAAAAACCCGGCGACTGTGGTCAGTGAACTTCCGGTCAGGGATAAAAACGTGCTTTGAATCGCACTGGCCATTGCGTCGCGACGGTCTTCAAACTTTGGCTTTTCTTCGTCATATCGGTTAATCAGGAAGATGGAGTAGTCCATGGTCACGCCCAATTGCAGAATTGCCGCAATCGCCTTGGTAATGTAGGAAATTTCACCAAGAAAAATGTTGGTCCCCAGGTTGTAGGCGATGGCGAAGCCGATGCCAAGCAGAAAAACGAAGGGGAGAAACCAGGATTCCAGGCAGACGGACATCGCCACAAGGCACAGCCCGGAAGCCAACAGAACGTAAAACGGCATTTCGCCTTCCAGCAGGTTTTTCATGTCGCGCTGCATGGCGGAAAACCCGCTGAGGTAACACTGTTTGTTCAGCAGCTTTTTAATATTGGCAATCGCGGTGTAAGTTTCTTCCGATGCGGTCGAGCCGTCGTATGTAATCAGCATCATGGTGGTGTTCTGACTGCTGTCACTGTAGAAAAAGTCGGTGACTTTGTCAGGCAGCATAGAAGCCGGTACGCTCAAATCCGCCAAATCATCCACCCAGACGCAGCTGTTTACGCCGGGCACTTGTTTGATGTTTTCTTTCAGCGCCGAAATATCTTTTTTCGGCATTCCGTCAATCACCAGCATAGAGGTGGCGGCGTCATGAAAGGTGTCTTCCAGAACCTGTTCCCCCTGGACGGAGTCCAGGCTTTTGGGTAAATAGGACAAAATGTCGTAATTTACTTTCGTCTTCAAGTAGCCAAGGGCACTTGGAATCAGAAGAAGAACGGCAATTAGGGCGACCACCGAGGGGTGGCGGGTTAAAATTTTGGAAAATTTGGAAAGCAATTAGCATCTCTCCGTTTCGTGTAAATACGTTTTGCCGGTGGCGATAGGGGTTCTCTAGGTAAGAATCCGTTCGATGGAACGGTAAAGCTCCGGGCGTACCTCGTCAAACCCGTAAGGTGTTTTCATAATCAGGGAACTGTAGCAGACGGCCCCAACCATGCAGACAATCAGGTAAAGGCGCTGACCGGCGGCTTCACTGCTGCCGCCGCCGAGTGTAAAGTTTTCTACAAAAGCGTTGCGCACATCTTCAAGTTCCGCACAGCCGAAAAGGCGTTCAAAAAGCTGGGGCGAAAGATTTTTGAAAATCAGTTCCAGAAAAGGAGTGTCGTTACGGAATGCCTGAATCAGGGAATCGACGAAAAAAATGACGCTTTCCTGAAAACTAAGCGAATTTTTTTTCTGCTCCTGTGCCAGAGCCGCCATACTCTTTTCAAGCAGGGCGGAAGTCCTTTTCAGTATGACCTTGTTCACAAGATCATACTTGTCTCTGCAATAAAGGTAAAAGGTTCCCTTTGCCACACCTGCCTGGCGTACAATTTCATCCACCACAGTGGCGTGAACACCTTTTGAGGTAAACAGGTCGTAGGCCGCATTATAAAGTTTGGTCATCTTTATTTTTTTATTTTCCAGCAGCTTTCCGCCCATTACAAACCGCTCCTTTCAAAAAATGACCATAAGTCATTTATCAGTTCAATGTCAGTATAGATTAAAAATGACTAACAGTCAATATTTTATATTAAATTCATTGTTTTCACTAAATGAAAAATTGAAACGGCATAAAAATTGTAAATATTAGAAGTGAGGAATAAAGGGAAGCCGCCAGGCCGGTTCTGGGTTGAATGATTTGTATGAAACCGGTCAAAATATGGGAAAAGGATGTGAGCGGAAGAATGGAAGAAAACCGGTTCCAGTCCTGCTGGCAGGCGGTCACCCCGCCTGAGTTCCCGGCGCTGAAAGGCGACTGCAATGCCGGCGCGGTGATTGTCGGCGGGGGGCTGTGCGGCCTTTTATGCGCGTATGAGCTGCTGTGTAAGAATGTGCGCGACATTGTGATTTTGGAGGCCGGCAGAATTCTGAGCGGTACAACCGCAAAGACGACGGGAAAGATTACGTCCCAGCACGGTCTGATGTATGCCGAACTGGAAAAAAATCTGCATGTTCGGGCCGCGTCGCAGTATGCAGGCGCGAATGAGGCGGCGGTTTCGCGTTTTGCGCAGATTGTCCGCGAGGAAAATATCGATTGTGATTTCGTTCCCTGTGACTCCTATGTTTATGCCTGCACGCCGGAAGGGGCGCAGCGTGTGAAAGCGGAAGCGGAGGCAGCCGGACGGCTTTCAATTGACGCGTCGTTTACAGAACAGTGCGAAGAACTTCCGTTTCCGGTCAGCGGTGCGGTGCGGTTTTCCGGTCAGGCTCGGTTTCATCCGATGAAGTTTGCCTGCCGCCTTGCGGAGATACTGCGTGACCGCGGTGTGAAAATCTTTGAACACACGGCGGCGGTCGCCCTGGACGACAACCGGGTTTTAACCCGCGCGGGGTATGTATACGGGAAAAGTGTGCTGATTTGCTCCCACTATCCGTTCACAAACCTGCGGGGGCTTTATTTTGCGCGCATCGTGCAGAACCGGTCTTATCTGGCGGCTTTGCGCGGGGCGCCGCGGCTTGACGGGATGTATCTGGACTGTGAGCAGGCGGGCCTGTCGTTTCGAAGTGCCCGCATTTCAGGTGAAAACATGCTGCTGCTGGGCTGGGGGGCGCATAAAACCGGGCATGAAACCGATGTGCCTCATTATGAGAAGCTGAAGCAGGAAGCGAAAAAGCTCTATCCAGATTCCTCCGTCACTTTTCTTTGGTCTGCACAGGACTGCGAAACAAACGACGGAATCCCGCTGGTGGGGCGGTACCGCCAGTTCGGCGACCGGGTTTATCTTGCAACTGGGTTTCGAAAATGGGGGATGACGGGAAGCATGGCGGCGGCGAAACTGCTGTCGGACCTGGTCGTTTCTGGAAAAAGCGAAGGCGGCGGCGTGTTCTCTCCCCGGCGGCAGAATTTTGGAATGCAGGCCGGAAAGCTGTTTCGTGAAACGGCAGACACAGCGGCGAATTTTTTGCATGGGTATATGGAAATTCCCAAAGGAGGAGTCGCCGAATTAAAAAACGGACAGGGCGGAATTGTGGAGTTTGAGGGGGCGAAAATCGGGGCGTGCCGCAGCGAAGACGGCAGCCTGCACGGAATCAGGCCGGTATGCACCCACATGCGCTGCCCGCTGCGCTGGAACCCGGAGGAAAAGACCTGGGACTGCCCCTGCCACGGTTCCCGGTTTGACGTGAACGGGAACGTTTTGCAGAATCCCGCATTTCTTCCGCTGGAGAAGAGGGGGCCGGATTGACGGCATTGCGGTATTTTGAGCAAATGAAAAGGATATCCGGCACATTCCTGAAACGAACGTGCCGAATATCCTTTACTATGAAAGCTGAGCTTCAACTGTTGTCAGTCAGCTTTTAATATGTAATTCCCTGGGCTTTCATTGCGCGGGCCACTTTCATGAATCCGGCAATGTTTGCACCGATCACAAGGTTGTTCTCATATCCGAATTCTTTTGCGGTCGTGCTTGCGTTTTTGTAAATGTTAATCATGATGTCATGCAGTTTTTTGTCCACTTCTTCGAAGCTCCAGGAAAGGCGCATGGAGTTCTGTGCCATTTCAAGGCCGGAAACCGCGACGCCGCCGGCATTGGATGCTTTGGCAGGGGTGAAAATGATATGATTTTTCAGGAAGGTATCAATCGCTTCCGGAGTCGAGGGCATATTTGCGCCTTCTCCGACCGCGAAGCAGCCGTTTTTCACCAAGGTTTTGGCGGCATTTTCATCCAGCTCATTTTGTGTGGCGCACGGCAGGGCGATATCACATGGAATGGACCAGATTCCGGAGCATCCCGGTGTGTACACGGCATCCGGATGATCCTTCACATATTCTTTGATTCGTTTGTGCTCTTCTTCTTTAATTTTCTTTACAGCGGCAAGGTCGATTCCGTTTTTATCGTAAATATATCCTGACGAATCACTCATGGCGACGACCTTGGCACCAAGCTGCTGTGCCTTTTCAGTTGCATAGATTGCAACGTTGCCCGCGCCGGACACAACGACAGTAGAACCCTGGAACGATTTGCCGGCCATGTCTTTCAGGGCTTCCTCTACAAAGTAGCAAAGGCCGTATCCGGTCGCTTCCGTTCTGGCCAGGCTGCCGCCGAAAGGCAGTCCCTTGCCGGTTAAAACGCCGGTAAAGTTGTTGTTCATCTTTTTATACATGCCGAACAGGTAACCGATTTCACGGCCGCCAACGCCGATGTCGCCCGCCGGTACGTCGGTGTTTTCTCCGATATGCTTGGAAAGTTCAAACATAAAACTCTGGCAGAAACGCATTACTTCACGGTCTGATTTGCCCTTGGGGTCAAAATCGCTGCCGCCTTTACCGCCGCCCATGGGCAGGCCGGTCAAAGAGTTTTTGAATGTCTGCTCAAAACCCAGAAATTTGATAATTCCTAAATTAACGGAGGGATGAAAGCGCAAGCCGCCTTTATAGGGACCGATTGCGCTGTTGAACTGAACCCGGTATCCTCTGTTTACAACGACTTCGTTCTTGTCGTTTACCCACGGGACTCTGAACATAATGGTTCGTTCCGGTTCGACAATCCGGCTGAAAATACCGTCTTCAAGAAATTCGGGATATTTTTCCGCAACCGGTTCGAGTGACTCGAAAATCACTTTTACCGCCTGCAGAAATTCAGGTTCGTTTGAATCACGTTTCAGTACCTGGTTATAGATGCCTTGTAATTTTTTCAATGCCGTTTCCTCCAGTTATTAAATTAAACGCTCGGGTTACCGCAGCTGCATTTTTACTATTAATAACTATAATATTAAATAGAAGACATTACAAGATAAAAACACAAATTTTTCTAACAAATCTGCAAGTTTTTTTAAATTAAATTCATTTTTTATTTCCATGACCGTGATGGGCAGGGCCGGAATAATAGCGCTTTTTGCCGCTGGAGTGCCGCTTTGAGCCGTAAGAATGCGGTTTTCCTTTGTCTTTTGAAAACTTGGATTTTTTGCCTTTTATTTCGCTGATGTGTACCACACGCTGTTTCATGCGGCATCCATTCATTTTTTCTAAAACGGAACCTGCATATTCCGACGCAATTTCGAAGGTGGAATGTTCTTTCTCAATATCAATTTTTCCGATTGCGCTGATGGGTAACCCAGTGGTTTCTACAATGGTTCCAACAATAAAATCTGCGTTGATTCTGCTGCTGGCACCCATGTCGATGCTAAACCGCTTTTTCTTTGGTTCAACATGGCTTTGCTCCACTTTTGAAACATTTTTCAGTGTTTTAAGGCTTTTGTTTTTATTGTAAAGCATCTGGCAGAGCGCCGCCGCTACTTTTTTTGAGTCATAGCCGCTCTGTTCCAGTCCATCAACAAACTCAACCCAGTCGGAGCCGCCTTGTTCATCCAGAAACTGCTTAATGCTGCCGCGGAATTTTTTTAAGTGCCGCTCTTTTACGTCGTCTGTGTTGGGCAGAGAGGCCTCTTGCAGTTTCAGCCCCATGAATTTTTCCAGGCAATGGATTCTTTTCAGCTGTGCCCGCCCGGTGACCAGTGTGTAAGATGTGCCGGTTTTCCCCGCGCGCCCGGTGCGGCCGATGCGGTGAATGTAATATTCGTCATCGTCCGGAATATCGTAATTGAATACGGAATCTACATTTTCAACATCAATGCCGCGCGCCGCAACATCGGTTGCGACCAAAAGCCGGGTGCGCCCGTGCTTAAAATCGCTCATGACCAGGTTCCGCTGATTCTGTTTTAAATCGCCGTGAAGGCCGGCAGCCTGAAATCCGTTTTCACCCAGTTTTTCACACAGTTCGTTGACCATTTTTTTGGTGTTGCAAAAGATCAGAGCCTGTTTTGGGCGGTGATATTCCAGCAGAAGGGCCAGTGCGTTGGTCTTTTCATTTCTGGGAACATAGCAGTAAAACTGCGCGATATTATCCACTGTTTTCTGCCCTTTGTCCACCGCAACCATCTGCGGGTCGGTCTGGAATTCTTTTGTAATCTTTAAAATGGCGGCGGGCAGGGTTGCGCTAAACAGAACGGTCTGGCGGTTTTCCGGTGCCTGCCTGAGAATTGTCTGAATATCCTCGACAAAACCCATGTTCAGCATTTCGTCCGCTTCGTCCAGAACAACCGTTTTCAGATTCTTGAGAGACAGGGTTTTGCGGCGCATATGGTCCATGATCCGGCCCGGTGTGCCGACAATAATCTGTGCCGTGCGCAGCTGCCGAATCTGCGGCGGCATGGATTCGCCGCCGCAAATCACCGCGACTTTGACGCTTTGCAGATATTTGGAAAATTTTCTTACCTCGGCGCCGGTCTGCATAGCAAGTTCACGCGTAGGGCTTAAAATCAGGATTTGCCCCCGGCCGTGGTTGCCTTGAGCGGCCATCTGAACAGCGGGGATGCCAAACGCGGCGGTTTTTCCGGTCCCTGTGTTGGAACGCCCGATTAAATCTTTTCCGCTTAAAAGTACGGGAATCGCGCCGCTTTGGATATCGGTGGCTTCCGTGTATCCAACTTCTTCAATCGCGCGTAAAATTTCAGGGATTAAATTCATTTCTTTAAATTGCATGACTCATATTCCTCATTTTCTTATCTGCCCGAATAAATGGCTTGTGATTTTATTAGCATAACACAAAATAATCATTAAATAAGTGCATCATACATTTATGGCATTGAGATGAAATAGTATTCTTTGCTGGTAAATGCTGTATACAGCTGGTTTTACGTCATTTTGAATAGAAGAAAAAATAAAATTCCGGTTATCAGTATTTGACTCATTCCGGATGTAAAATGTATAATGAAAATAAGATCATGCAAAAGAGGATAAAAATTTGCTACTATTAACTGCTGAAAAATTGTGTAAGAGTTACCTTGAAAAACAGCTGGTCAAGGATGTTGTCCTTGGAATTAACAGCGGGGATAAAATCGGTTTAATCGGTGTGAACGGCACGGGAAAATCCACCTTGCTGAAAATGATAGCGGGAGTGGAACCGCCTGACAGCGGCATGGTTACGAAATCCACCGGGGTTCGGGTCGCGTATCTTCCGCAGAATCCGGAATTCGAGGCCGGCGCCACCGTTCTGCAGCAGGTGATGCGCGGCCTTTCCGGGCAGCAGCGCGAGCGGAAAGAGTACGAATGCAAGGCGATTCTGAATAAACTTGGAATTTCTGATTTTGACGAACCGCTGAACCGGCTTTCCGGCGGACAGAAGAAACGGGTTTCGCTGGCCAGTACGCTGGCAACCCCCGCCGAGGTATTGATATTAGATGAACCGACCAATCACCTGGATAATGATATGGTGGATTGGCTGGAGCAGTATCTTGCCCGCTATACGGGCGCGTTGCTGATGGTGACGCATGACCGCTATTTTCTGGACCGCGTTACGAACCGGATTGCGGAGCTTCACGACGGAACGCTTTACATGTATCAGGCAAATTACACGAAATACCTGGAACTGAAAGCGGAGCGGGAAGATATGGCTGCCGCAAGCGAGCGGAAACGCCGCAGTCTGCTGAAAAAGGAACTGGAGTGGATTCAGCGGGGCGCGCGCGCACGCGGAACGAAACAGAGATTCCGGGTGGAACGCTTTGAAAAGATGAGCGCTCAGTCTACCGCCGCGGAGCAGGAAAACCTGAAAATGGATTCGATGAGTACCAGGCTTGGAAAAAAGATTATTGAAGTTTACGGGGTTTCCAAACGGTACGGGGAACGGCTGCTGTTTCAGGATTTTTCTTACAACCTGCTCCGCAGGGACCGCATCGGTGTAATCGGCCCGAATGGATGCGGAAAATCAACCCTTTTAAAGGTGATTATAGGAAAAATTGCTCCGGACAGCGGAACCGTGGAAATCGGTGAGACGGTGCGGATCGGTTATTTTTCACAGGAGTGTGAAGAAATGAATCCGACGCTGCGTGTGATCGATTATATTAAAGAGATTTCAGAGGTCGTTGAAACACCGGACGGCACCCTGACGGCTTCTCAAATGCTGGAAAAATTTTTGTTTTCGCCCGATTTGCAGTATTCGGCGATTCAGCGCCTTTCCGGAGGGGAACGCCGCAGGCTGTACCTGCTGGGAGTTCTGATGCAGGCGCCGAATGTTCTGCTGTTTGACGAACCGACAAATGATCTGGATATTGAAACACTGACAATTTTGGAAGATTATCTGCAGAATTTTTCAGGGGCTGTCATTGTGGTTTCGCATGACCGGTATTTTCTTGATAAGGTTGCGGAGCATATTTTTTCGTTTGAACCGGACGGCAAAATCATAGATTCCATCGGCGGCTATTCTGAGTATCTGGAACGGGAAAAAGAAAATTCGCGGGAAACACCAAAATCTTCCGCGAAAACGATAAAATCGGAATCGCGCGAAACACCGCGCCAAAAGCCCCGCAAATTGAAATTTTCATTTAACGAACAGCGGGAATATGACGGAATCGACGGTGCTGTTGCGGATTTGGAGCAGAAGATTTCTTTAGTTGATGAAGAAATCAAGCGGGACTCCAGCGATTACGTCCGCTTAACGGAGCTGACGCAGGAAAAAGAATCGCTGGAAGCGGAACTGAATGCAAAAATGGAGCGCTGGGTTTATTTAAACGAATTGGCTGAGCGGATTCAGACGCAGGATGAGGTATAAAGATATTTTTAATAGTACATTCCGTTAAGACGAACAAAGGAGCTACACGGAAATGAATCAAGAACCAAAAGAACCGGAATTAAATGAAAAGAATCAACCGGAGGAATCCTCTGCCAAGAAAAAAGAAAATCATAGTGAAGAGAATAGGATAGCAATTTTTTTGCCTATCGGAATGGGGATTGGAATCGCTTTCGGGGTTGCTTTTCACAATCTTGCACTCGGGATTTCTATGGGAACGTGCCTGGGCATTGCATTAGGAATATGCAATAAGAAAAAATAAATTTTGGGTGCCGGCTGAACAGCAGGCTTTCTTTCAGACAGGATGGGGAAATCATCCGGACTGAAAGAAAGTCTTTTTTATTTTCATAGGATGGCAGATCAAGTGAAACAATATTGTCGGGAAGCCGTGGAACGTCCTAATAATTTTTATCGTAAGGGGGAAATATCACGAATCCGAGCAGAAGGTCCAATCGATTAATTCATGAAAAATCGCCGTATCTTCTTCAGCACGCTGATCAGCCGGTTAACTGGTTCCCGTGGGGTGACGAGGCTTTTGAGAAAGCAAGGCGGGAAGACCGGCCCGTTTTTTTAAGCGTAGGGTATTCCGCCTGTCACTGGTGCCATGTGATGGCACACGAGTGTTTTGAAGACGAGGAGGTGGCGCGGGCGCTGAACCGTGGATTTGTCAGCATTAAAGTGGATCGTGAGGAGCGTCCGGACGTCGACGGTTACTATATGGAAGTTTGTCAGCGGCTGACCGGGTCGGGCGGATGGCCGCTCAGCGTGTTTCTGGACCCGGAAGGCGGGGCGTTTTTTGCCGGCACGTATTTCCCCAAACAGGACCGCCCCGGAATGACCGGATTTTTAACGCTGCTGGGGGAAGTGGATGCACTGTGGAAGACCGACCGTGCACGTATTACGGATTTTTCGGACCATGTCCGGCGGGAAACCGCACCGCGCGCGCAGCTTCCGGCACCGGTGGACGGGGAGTTTCCGACGCGTGTTTTTCATGCGCTGGAACAAAATTTTGATGCGGAATTCGGTGGATTTTCCGGCGCGCCGAAATTCCCCGTTCCGCAGAACCTGCTTTTTTTGCTGCGCTTTTCCGCCGCTTTTGGGGACCAAAAAGCATTGCGGATGTGCGAAACCACTTTGGCACGGATGCGCCGCGGCGGTATCTGTGACCAGATTGGATTCGGCTTTTGCCGGTATTCGACGGATGGGAAATGGCTGATTCCGCATTTTGAAAAAATGCTGACCGACAATGCCCTTTTGGCGATTGTTTATACCGAGTGCTGGCAGGCGACCGGAAAACGGGAATACCGGCGCGCCGCGGAAGAGATTCTTTCGTATCTGCAAGGGCGGATGCAGGCGAAAAACGGCGGATTTTACACAGCGGAGGATGCGGATTCTGAAAATAAGGAAGGAAAGTACTATACCT
Organism: Oscillospiraceae bacterium; assembly: GCA_022650485.1. Taxonomy (GTDB): domain Bacteria; phylum Bacillota; class Clostridia; order Oscillospirales; family Acutalibacteraceae; genus Caproicibacter. Next base: position 57,267 of record JALCPP010000003.1, read on the forward strand.
TTACACCGGATGAACTGCGCCCGGTGCTTGGTTCTGACTCTGAAGAATTCTGCCGCCTGTTCGGCATTACCAATTCCGGGAATTTTGAAGGGAAAAGCGTTCCGAATCTCCTGCATGGAAACATTCCGGAGGAGCGTCGTGAATTTGCCGACTCCTGCCGCCGCAGAGTGCTTCAGTACCGGAACCTGCGGGTCCCGCCGTTTTTGGATGACAAAATTCTTGTTTCCCGTACCGGGCTGGCCATTGCTGCTCTTTCTGTGGCGGCGCGGGCATTTGGTGAAGAGAAGTATCTGACAGGTGCCCGTAAAGCGGCGGATTTTGTCCTGAAAAATATGATAAAAGCGGATGGCTCGCTGTGTTCTGTTTACCGGGGAAGCCCTGCGGATCTGCCCGGATTTGCCGATGATTACGTTTTCTTTCTCTGGGGTTTGATTGAATTGTACGAAGCAGGTCTGGAAACGGTTTGGCTTGATTCCGCTCTTCGGCTGGAAGAAGTTTTTACCGAGCGGTTCGAAGACCGAAAGTCCGGCGGCTTTTTTCTGGCGGAAAGCAGGGCGGTCCGTTCGCCCGCACGAAGCAAGGAAATATCAGACTCGGCTCTGCCGTCTGCCAATGCGATGCATGCCTGTCAGCTCATTCGGCTGTCCCGCATTGCGGAAAAGCCGGAGCTGGAAAAGCGTGCAGTGCGGATTCTGGAGGCTTTCCCACTGGAACTTTCGCAGATTCCCGCTGCCTGCCCGACTGCGGCCTGCGCGGCTTTGTACCTGCGGCAAGGCGGAACGGACGTTGGGCTGACGGCGGCGCGAACGGCGGATTTTGACCCGATGCTTGCCGTTTTACATGAGGGGTACCGGCCGTTTCTGACCGTTCGTGTGAATCCGGATGCCCCAGGTACGGGGCAGGGGCGGGGAACGCCCAGTGCCCATGTCTGCACGGGGCATATGTGCTTTTCGCCGGTGGAAAATCCGGAGGCACTGCGCAGGCTGATCAATGGAAAAAAATAATTTTTTAAAAGCTTGAAGTCTTGATAGGATTATGTTAAAATAATCACAAACGATTGTTTAATAAATAACAAACAACTTAAAGGGAGGCATTACCATGGCGAGATTCACTTTACCTCGTGATATTTATTTTGGGGCCGGAGCGATTGAAGAGCTGAAAAATCTGAAGGGTTACAAAAGGGCTTTTATTGTAACCGGCGGGCATTCCATGAGAAAGACCGGGTTCTTGCAGAAGCTGGAAGGCGTTCTTAACAAAACAGGGCTGGAAACGAAAATTTATGAAGGGGTCGAGCCGGATCCTTCCATAGAGCGTGTGTTTGACGGCGCGAAGGCCATGCGTGAATTTGAACCGGATGTTATTGTTGCCATTGGCGGCGGTTCGCCCATGGATGCGGCGAAAGCCATGTGGGTGTTTTATGAATATCCGGACAAAACATTTGATGATATCAAAGATCCGTTTACGATGCCGAAACTGAGGAAAAAAGCTATTTTTGTCGGCATTCCCTCCACGAGCGGAACCGCGTCCGAAGTGACGGCGTTTTCCGTCATTACGGATTATTCCACAAACATTAAATATCCCTTGGCTGACTTTGAGATTACGCCGGATATCGCAGTGCTGGATACCGATATTCCGCAGGCCATGCCGAAAACGCTGACTGCTCACACCGGAATGGATGCGCTGACCCATGCGATAGAGGCTTATGTGGCCGGAGTCCGTTCCGAATTTTCGGATGCGCTGGCGCTCAAGGCAATTTCAGATATCTTTGACAATCTGCTTGATTCCTATTACGGGGATAAAGAGGCGCGCGGCAAGATGCATATTGCGCAGTGCCTGGCAGGAATGGCGTTTTCCAACGCACTGCTCGGGATTGCTCACAGCATCGCGCACAAGACCGGCGCGGTGTTCCACATTCCGCACGGTTGCTGCAATGCAATCCTGCTGCCGTTTGTTATTCAGTATAACTCCAGAGTGTGCATGGAACGCTATGCGCAGATTGCACGGATGCTCGGGCTGCCTGGGGCAACGGATAAGCAGCTGACGAACTCTTTGGTTGAAGCGGTTCGCGCGATGAATCAAAAGCTGAGCATTCAGCCGACCTACCGTGAAAACGGTGTCAGCGAAGAGGACTTCAAGGCACATGCGCAGTCCATCGCCGAAAATGCGGTGAAGGACCCCTGCACGTCTTCCAACCCGAGAACAACGAGCGTGGAAGAGATGCTGAAAGTTCTGACCTGCGCGTATTACGGCGAGGATGTCGCATTTTAATCCTGATTAACGTAAAAATGAAAATTTCGGTTTAATCAAACAGCCTGAAAACACCGTTTGCGGTGCTTTCAGGCTGTTGTTTTTCCGTGCAGAAAACTCAAAAAGACAGCAAGTCAGGTGTCTTGTGATTTCAGCGTGCGCTGAAACAGTTCCTGCATTCGCTTGATGTGGTAGCGGTAAACCGTCAGAATTTCTTCGCTGGGTTCACGGTCTTCGGTCAGTTCCATGGCTTCCACTGCTTTCAGCTCATCCAAAACCAGCTGGTACAGCGGAATACTGGCGGAAATACAGGAGACTTCTTCGTCGTTCCAGCGAAGAATTTTTGCTTCGGAAGCATAAAGACGAAGTGTGCGCAGCAAAGCCTCAATCTCTTCCGCGACTGCTTTGCTGCCGACTGCCTTTCGTGCGGTAGCATTTTTAATGGCCGCGGCGGTTCTTGTGTTTAGTTCCGCGTGTGCTTTTTTAATTTCCACGGCATGGTTTGGCGGCATGACGGTTAAATTTACCAGAACCGCCACGGCAATGCCAAGCAGTGCGGCGCCCAGACAGGGCAGGGCGTATTCCAGCGGCGCGCTTTGGGCGGCGCCGAACATCACGGCGGCGAAGGAAAAGCTGGAAAGCACCCCTGCACTTTCTAAATGGAACAAATGGCACAGATACAGCGAAAGAATCACGCCGATCCCGCACAGACCGGCGTTGCCCGGCAAGATGGCGGCAAACAGAGTGCCGACGGCGGAACCGATGATGACCCCGGCCATTTTGTTCTTTCCCGCTTTCACGGAAAGGTCAATGGACTTTCCCATGGAAATGACGGTGGCGATGACCGCGATAAAAGGCTGATTTAAATGTAGAAGGCTGGAAACTGCGATACAAACGGTTACGGCAATTCCCGTTTTAATAATGCGCAGACCCAGCCGAAGATTTGTCCGGAAAAAACGGAAAATCCGTTTCATACTTCACCTCATACCATTTATAACAGGTAGAATGTCGACCGGCTTTTCCAGCAGATAGACGGCGCCGTTTTCTTTTAGCTCTTTGCGGCCGCGGAATCCCCACAGGACCCCGGCCGTATCCATCCCGGCGCTTCTTCCGGTTTTCATATCCGTATTGGTGTCGCCAACATAAAGAATTTCTTTTGGCGGAATTCCCAGCTTTTCCGCAATGAGCAGTGCGCCTTGCGGTGACGGTTTGCGGGGAATGCCGGACTGTTGACCAAAACAAAAGCGGAACGTGTCTTTCGGAAACAGGAATTCAACGATTTTTTTTGCCCAGGCATCCGGTTTGTTGGAAAGGACCGCAGCTGCAACCCCTGCCTTTTTCAGCTCTGCCAGAGTTCCCCGCATTCCGGGGTATTCATGAAGGCGAAGCACCGGATTGCCGGCGTAAAGATTGCTGTACACTTCTTTTAATTGGGCGGCTTCCTGTTCCGTAAACGGCTGCCCTTTTAAAACAACGCCCAGCATGCGTCGAATCTGCATGTCTGCCCCGTCGCCGACGATTTTGCGGTAATCCTGCTCTGCAATCACAGGATAGCCGCATTCTTTTAATGCCTGATTAGAAAAGTATGCAATGGAATCCAGCGTGTTTGCTAAAGTTCCATCTAAATCAAAAATACAAGCGCGATACAAAAAATCACCTATTCGTTATCACTTTTTACATCCATGAATCATAAAATAATCAATCTAATCTATTTTACAATATTCACACGGGTATCACAAGTAAAATTTAAGGGCGCGGTGTTCTGCCCGGCAGACAGACAAGCGGCAGCAACTATTTTCCACAGGACCGGATGAAAAAGTTGAAAACTTTTTTCATCGCGGGGTCGCCGCAGGCAGCCATCAGTTCCGGGTGCCATTGAACGCCTAGAATCAGAGGGCCCCGGTCGTTTTCAATGGATTCAACTACACCGTCTTTTGCCACTGCGCCGACGGTGAAACCATCCGCCGCTTTTTTAACCGCCTGATGATGAAAGCTGTTTACCTTTGCGGATTTTCCCAAAAGCGGATATAAAACGCTGTTTTGACTGATGTTTACCGTATGGCTCCAGCAAGATGCTTCTGAATCCTGTGCGTGTTTGACCGTGCAGCTTTTTTCCTGGAGCAGGTCCTGGTAAAGCGTTCCGCCAAAATACACGTTGATGGCCTGCATTCCACGGCAGATTCCAAAGATCGGTTTTTTCTGCTCATAAGCCGCCCGGATGGAAACAAAGTCCAGGTGATCACGCTCCGGGCTGAACGGGCCCTGATTCCAGCAGGGTTCTTCCCCATAAAGCTGAGACCTTAAGTCGGTTCCTCCGGTAATCAGCAGTCCGTCCACTTTCCGTACCATCTCAACGATGGTACGGTCCTGTTCCGCCGGCGGCAGGATGAGGGGCAGACCTCCGGCACCAAGGACGGACAGCACATAGGAGTGGTTGACTGACACCACTTTTTTGATGGTTTGAAGGTTTGGGTCGCTGCTGTTCAGGCTGGAAATTAATCCGATAACAGGATGACTCATGAGAAACTCCTTTAGGTACCGTAGAATTTTGCGTAGATGTAAAAATGAATTTAAGTAGATTTTCTGCCGCATTTTGAAGGCTTGTTCGAGAGAAGGACGGTTGTACTTTCTGTGGGACGGCCATATGAAAAACGGAAGAACAGCTTTTTGTTTTGGTGCGTTATTCCACCCGGCGGCGCGCGGAAGGATTCGCCGGACAATATGGGAAAAGGACCAGTACTAATTTCCTTCTTGCCCGCATACCTATTAGCAATCGGATTCGTTTGGAGGGTGGAGTCGTGAAAGGTATTGTGGAAGAACGTGCCGTGGAGCTTGGCGAATATATTGTGCGCAACAAAGCAACCGTGCGCAGCACCGCAAAAAAATTTGGCGTGAGCAAGAGTACCGTACATAAAGACGTTGCACAGCGCCTGAAGGCGATTGACCCGCAGCTTTACAAAAAGGTTAAGGTTATTTTGGAGTTTAATAAATCTCAGCGCCATATTCGTGGCGGCATTGCCACGCGGCTCAAATATAAAAAAACAATGTAAAACCATTGCGGAGCGGACCGCAAAGTTGATATGTAAGGGCCCTTTTCCGCTTTCGCCCTGCCGAGCGACGTCTGATTGGCTGCGGCAGGCAAAAGCGGAAAGGAGCCTTTTTCTGTATCTTTGGCGGATCCCCGTCCTGACCATGTAGGAAGGGGATGTTCCGTTGCTGATTTATAGGGAGTCGCTTTCCAGTACGGTAACGCCCCGTGCTTCCACCGGGGTGGAAAATACAATTTGGGTTTCAGTCGGGCCGAATTTTTGCAGGTTGCCGATAAATTCATCCAATTCCATGGTGCTGTGGTAAATGACTTTGATCAGCATGGAATAATTGCCGGTGACGCAGTTGCATTCCACCACGTTGGGGCAGGAGCGGATAAACGGGTAGAATTCCGGTTTTTGATTCGGGGACATTTGCAGGTTGATAAACGCTTTAATATGATATCCGAGTTTATACTGGTTCACACACGCGTGATAACCGCTGATCAGTCCCTGCTTTTCCAGTTTTTCAATTCGGGCGGAAACTGCGGGGGAAGACAGAAAGACTTTTTTTGTCAGTGCTTTGATGGGAATTCTCGCGTTTTCCTGCAAAGCGGCAAGTAATGTGGCATCGATTTTATCCATGGTTGATCACCTCATAGAAGATGCGTATTATGTATTGTTTTCGTATGAAATATTAAAAAATAAAGGAGCGAGCCAGATAATCAAACTGACATGCTCCTTTGCATTTAACTTTATTAATTATAATCACTTTCCATCTGTTTTCAATGCCGAAAAGAAAAAAAGATTGAAAAATGATCTGTTTTCGCTTGGCTGCCGTCACTTGTAACGGAATGCTCTGCAACACTGTGACGGGGTGAATGATGTAGTGAAAATAGAATTTTGGAAATTACTAATATTATTAAGTATTAGGCGAAAGAACTTACTTGGATAAAGAGAACATCGTGAAAAATAAAAATATCAAGGAAAGGTGCAAAAGCTATTTACGGGGCCGCTGGAACATGGTACAGTACATCCATCATAATCAATTCGGATGTGTTCCAGGGTCCGGGAATGAGGCGGCACAAACATGAAAACAAGAACGGAAACAGATTCTATCGGAAGTCTGAATGTTCCGGCGGAAGCCTATTACGGGGTTCAGGCGATGAGGGCCAGAAATAATTTTCACATAACAGGCAGACGCATGGACCCGGATTTTATTATTTCGCTGGCGCAGATTAAAAAGGCTGCCGCGGTGACAAACAGGAACGCGGGAAATTTAAAGGCTTCTGCGGCGAACGTGATCATCGCCGCTTGTGACGAGATCATGGCGGGCCACCTGCACAGCCAGTTTATTGTTGACCCGATTCAGGGCGGAGCCGGAACCTCTGCAAATATGAATGCAAACGAGGTAATCGCCAACAGGGCGATCGAGCTGCTGGGAGGAGAAAAAGGGGATTATTCCATCCTCCATCCAAATGACCATGTGAATATGTCGCAGTCTACAAACGATGTTTTTCCTACGGCGGGAAAGCTGACCATGCTGAAACTCCTTCCGCAGGTACTGCATCAGCTGAAGCGTTTGGCGGAAGCGCTGGAAGAAAAGGAAGCGGAATTTGATGATGTGCTGAAAATGGGACGCACACAGCTGCAAGATGCCGTTCCGATTCGGTTGGGGCAGGAATTCGGCGCATGGGCTTCAGCAGTCAGGCGCAGTATGGACCGGCTGCAGAAAAGTCAGGATGAGATGCGTACCGTCAACATGGGCGGTACGGCAATTGGGACTTCCGTCAACGCGGCGCCCGCCTATCAATGCAATATTGTGCCGAATCTTCAGAAAGTCTGCGGATTGCCGTTGAAGCAGGCGGAAAATCTGATTGACGCCACACAGAACCTTGATGGATTTGTGGCGGTGTCCGGAGCAATGAAAGCCTGCGCGGTGACTTTGTCTAAAATAGCAAATGATCTTCGGCTTCTTTCCAGCGGGCCGAAAACCGGTTTGATGGAAATTAATCTTCCAGCCCGGCAGAACGGTTCCTCTATTATGCCTGGAAAGATTAATCCCGTCATTCCGGAGGTCGTTTCTCAGGTGGCATTCCAGATTATCGGGAACGACAGTACCGCGACACTGGCTGCGGAAGCGGGCCAGCTGGAACTCAACGCGTTTGAGCCTGTGTTGTTCTATAATCTGTTTGAGTCCGCGAGAAGTCTGACGGGTGCGGTCAAAACGATGGTGGACAACTGCGTGAAGGAAATTACGGCAAACCGCGATATTTGCCGCCGGCACTTGGAGGAAAGCGTTGGAATTGTCACCGCGCTTTGCCCTTATATCGGGTATGCTAAATCTGCACAGCTTGCCAAAGAATCGCTGAAAACCGGCGTGCCGGTTTTGAAACTGGTGGAAAGCAGGAAGGTCCTGAGCGGGGAAAAGCTAAAGGCAATTTTAAACCCCACCGCGATGACGGGCCCCGTTCAGACAATGAGCATCGGAAAACTTTCCGTATAAGGGAGGCAGTTATGAACTATCTTGGAAATGAACTTGTTTATCTGGAAACAGACCGTGTCAATTACTGGCCGGACCGCCGGGACCGCGCGGCACAGTATCTGAAACTCCCTAATCGGAAAGTCTGCCGTCCGGACCGCTTCGTTCCCAGGCGCGGCGGAAGTTTTGAAGGGCGCAATCACATTTGAACAGCGGGCCCCGTAACGGGTTCCATTTTATTTGGCGGCGTGGTTTCCACGCCGCCTTTTGCAGGGTATGCCTTGTTTGCGGCGGATACCATGGCATTAGTTCCTAAGGCGAGCACCGTTCATTTTTATAATTTGGCAGATTTCCTTATAGAATCAGACCTGAACTGTGATATAATATTAGAAAAGTCATGCTTGAAAATGGGGTGGTTTTACGCGTTTGTTTATTGCCGTTGCATTGAGCCCGGAAATCAGGGACACCCTGGAAGATGTGATTCAAAGGCTGCGGCCCTGCTGTGAAAGCGGAAGATTTACTAAGGCTGAAAATCTGCACCTGACCCTGACGTTTTTGGGCGAGGTTTCTGCGGCAAAAGCAGAACTTGCGCGGGAGGCGATGGACGCGGTGAGCGTTTTTCCGTTTCCCCTGCATGTCGGCGGATTTGGGTATTTCCGCCGGCAAAGCGGAGATATTTTTTGGGCCGGTGTGGAACGGTCGGAGCCTTTGTCGTTCCTTCACCGCCAATTGAGTTCACAGCTGCGCAGCCGCGGGTTTTCGCTGGAACGGCGGGGGTTTCGTCCTCATCTGACGCTGGCGCGTCAGGCAGCCTTAAAGCAGGAGTATGATCACGGAGCTTTTGTAGTCCCGGCTGCAAAAATGCTGGTGGAAAAAATCACGTTGTTCCAGTCGGAACGACCCGGGGGAAAATTGTGTTATACCCCTGTCTATGAAAAGATGCTTTCACAGGAGAAAACAAGATGAAGGCGCTGATTACGGGGGCGAGCTCCGGTATTGGAAGGGACTTTGCGCGTCAGCTCAGCCGACGGGGGTTTGATTTGATTCTTGCGGCCCGGCGTGTTCCCCGCATGGAAGAACTTGCGCGGGAGCTTCCGACGCATGTCAGGGTCGTGGGGGTTGACCTGTCCTGCAAAGATCAGTGCTTTGAGTTGTACCGGGAAGTCTGCGGCGACCGAATCGACGTGATGATTAACTGTGCCGGATTCGGACTTTTCGGCCCGTTCGATGAGACGGATCTTGACAGGGAGCTTGAACTGATCGATGTCAATATCAGGGCGGTTCATATTCTGACAAAGCTGTTTTACCGTGATTTTAAAAAAAGAGGTTCTGGGTACCTTTTGAATGTTGCTTCTTCGGCTGCGTTTCAGCCCGGACCTCTGCTTTCCAGCTACTATGCTTCCAAAGCCTATGTTTTGCGGCTGACGCAGGCTCTTGCGGAAGAACTTCGCCGTGACGGCAGCGGAGTTTATATTGGGGCGCTTTGCCCGGGGCCGGTTCGTACGGAATTTGATGCCGTTGCCAATGTGCGATTCAGCCTGAAGGGGCTTTCAAGCGAATTTGTTGCCCGTTATGCGCTGGATAAGATGTTCGCGCATAAAACTGTTATTGTGCCCGGAATGCAGATGAAGGCCGCTCTGTTCGGGGAACGCTTTTTGCCGCAGTCGGCAATTGTGCGGCTTGCCTATTATATGCAAAAACGCAAAAAAGGGCCGAAACCATAAGCATTGAAATTCACAAAAGTCTGAACAAACAGCTCCTACCACTGCAATATCGTGCAGTGGTAGGAGCTGTTTGTCATCGGTTCATGAGCCGAAAACACAGGCGGTAAAGCATGCAGAGGCAAAGTGCTTTTCAGCATTTCCCGTGAAATTCAATCACTTTGCCGAGTATTCTTACGGGGAGTTCTTCTATTTCTTTTGTCGTATAAAAAAACATTTTACGGTTTGGGTTATAAGGGAGCAGCATAATGCCGTCCCTGTTGGTCACCACGCGAATGATTCCCGCGTTTCTATTTGCCACCTGAACGACGGCCACGTCCCCGTCTGCAACAAAAGTCTGCCGATGCGCGATGGCGATATCGCCGTGGCATATGCGCGGTTCCATCAGATCGCCGCGTGCCAGAATCCCGAAGTATTCACTGCTGTCTTCCGGGTGAGGTTCAAAATTCAAGAAGTACAAAATTGTGCCGCAGTTGTCTGGCCCCGGTTCTGACCGCAGAGAGGCGTAAACAGGAATTTTTGCGCAGCAGTTTTTCTGCTGGGCATAGGTGCGGTCCGTTCCCAACAGGTAATCAATCGATACCCCAAAATAGGCTGCAAGCTGTAACAGAGTTTTTTTATCCGGCTCGTATTTTTCATTTTCGTAACCCGATAAAGAGGACTGACTGACATGGATAATCTTTGCGAGTTCATCCTGCTTCATTGCTTTTTGCAGACGCAGGAAACGAATTTTGTTCATTCCTATCTGCCCCTTTGATCTTATTTTACAAAGTGCGTGCTTAAAAAGAAATACAATATTGATTAAATTGATACCATATATTGACACATTAAATTTGTGAATATATAATACAAGAAGGTGTGACCAGTTAGAAAAATTCAGATTATGAAACGACTTGGATTAAAAACTCGTATTTTGTAATCGCACTGTTGTCAGAATGGATGAAATTCGTATTTTGATTAAAAAGAAGGTTACGATCAATGAAAATGAAAAGCAGCATTCTGAATATGAAAATTTCTAAAGTGTTTACAGGGGCCCAATATCTTCTTTCTGGAATCGGCGTTTTAACCGCGGTTCTTGGAATGTACGCGTTAAGCCGCGTTCTGAACGGGCAGGATCTTACGCAGCTCAAAGGGGCGGCGTCGTGGATGATTGTGGTGATGGCTGTGTTCTGCGCCGTATTCGTCGCATCGGCGGTATTGTCCTATTTATGGATTTCCAAAACGGTTTTAAAGCCGATTCAGACGATTGCGGAGGTAACAAAAGATTTTTCGCAGGGAAATTTAAGGCATGAAATCGAATATCACTCCAAGAATGAAATCGGTCTGGTGTCATCGTCCCTGAATACGGCATTTGCACTGCTGAGAAATGATGTCGGTGAAATTTCAGACACGCTGAACCGGATGGCGGAAGGCGACTATACCATGGAAATTGACCGAAATTATGTGGGGGATTTATCCCAGATTACCATTTCATTCCGCGATATTATTCAAAAGCTGAACAACACGTTTGCGGTCATTCAGGAGACGGGCAGTCAGGTGGACACTAGTGCCCAGCAGCTTTCATCAGCTGCTCAGCAGCTGGCACAGGGGACGACCGAGCAGGCGGCATCCGTAGAAGAACTGGCTTCTTCCACACAGGAAATTTCCGCCAGCATTCAGGAAACGTCTGGGAATGTTGACCAGGTGACTTCTTACATGGCGGACACTATGAACGATATTAAGATGAGCAACGACCAGATGGAGCAGATGCTTGCCGCGATGGAGGACATCAATTCGTCTTCCGATGAAATCCGTAAAATCATTAAGGCAATTGATGAAATTGCATTTCAGACGAATATCCTTGCTTTAAACGCGGCCGTGGAGGCGGCGCGCGCCGGAGAAGCGGGAAAAGGCTTTGCGGTTGTCGCCGACGAAGTGAGGGCACTCGCAAGCAAATCGGCAAATGCCGCCAGCCAGACGACGGCACTGATTGAAGGCACGATTACCAAAGTGCAGGACGGTACAGGCATTGCCCAAAACACGGCAAGAGCTTTAAAAGAGGTTTCTGAACGGATTACACAGGTGAATGATACAGTAAAAAAGATAGACCGTGCGGCAAATACGCAGGCTTCAGCCGCCGAGCAGATTTCGCAGGGGATTACGCAGATTTCCAGTGTGGTTCAAACCAATTCCGCATCGGCGGAGGAAAGTGCCGCAGCGAGCGAGGAGCTTTCCGAGCAGGCGGGTCTTTTGAAACAGGAAATCAATCGTTTCCGCCTGAAAAAGAAGGTTTCTGCTTAACGGCGGCCCGATTCAGTTCAGGCAGAGCAGGCCGTCTTTCTGTAAACTTTGTGAAAAAAGCACTCCCGGTCAAACCGGGAGTGCTTTTTTGTCCGCATCGTTTCTGTTTTGATATTGGCTGTTATTTAAGGTGAAAACAGTTCATTCCCGGATAGACCGCACCAATATCCAGCTGGGATTCAATGCGCAGCAGCTGATTGTATTTGGCAACACGTTCACTGCGGCTGGGGGCACCGGTTTTAATTTGACCGGCATTCATGGCAACGGCAAAATCGGCAATGGTCGTGTCTTCTGTTTCACCGGAGCGATGGGACACAACGGCGGTGTAACCCGCGCTGTGCGCCATTTTGATGGCGCGGATTGTTTCCGTCAGGGAGCCGATTTGGTTGAGCTTGATCAGAATCGAGTTTGCACAGTGCATGGTAATGCCCTTTTCCAGCTTATTAGTGTTGGTTACAAAAAGATCGTCGCCGATCAGCTGAACCTTAGCGCCAATTTCTTCTGTCATTTTCGACCAGCCCTGCCAGTCCTCTTCGCCCAGCGGGTCCTCGATGGAACGAATCGGATATTTGCCGGAAAGTTCTTTCCAGAAGCGGATCAGCTGGTCTGTGGTATAACGCTTTTGCTTTTTTGGAAGCAGATAGCCTTCTTTGGCGGACCATTCACTGGCGGCGGCGTCAATGGCAAGAACAAAGTCTTTGCCGGGACGGTAATTTGCTGTTTCAATGGCATGCAGGATGAGCTCGATTGCTTCTTCATCGGTCTTCAGGTCAGGGGCATATCCGCCTTCATCGCCGACAGCGGTAGACAGTCCCTTGGATTTTAGAATATCGCCCAGGGTGTGGAACACTTCCGTACACCAGCGAAAACCTTCCCTGAAAGAGGAGGCGCCGACCGGCATGATCAGAAATTCCTGAATATCAATGTTGTTCGCCGCGTGTGCGCCGCCGTTTAAAATGTTCATCATCGGCACGGGCAGAGTGTTTGCGTTAACGCCGCCCAGAAAACGGTACAGCGGCAGCCCCAGAGTATTTGCGCCGGCTTTGGCAGCCGCAAGGGAAACAGCCAGAATGGCGTTGGCCCCCAGATTGGATTTGTCCGCGGAACCGTCCGCGTGCAGCAAAGCATGGTCAATGGCAGCCGTGTCAGTTGGGTCCAGACCGTGAACCGCGCTTTGAATTTGCCCGTTGATGTTTGCGACTGCCCGCAGAACGCCTTTTCCTCCAAAGCGTGACTTGTCCCCGTCACGCAGTTCCAGTGCCTCATACTTACCGGTGGAAGCACCGCTGGGAACCGCGCTGCGCCCTGTTATTCCGTTTTCAAGTTCTACCGTCGCTTCCACGGTCGGGTTGCCGCGGGAATCGATGATTTCCAAACCCTGCACGGATTTAATTCTGTAATCAGACATACATGAATCCTTCTTTCCGTTACCTGAAAGTTAGCATAAACTTACTTTTATCATAACCTTAGCATACCTATTATGTGAAGTCAAGCAATGTTCTATGAACTTATTTTGAATTTATATGAAGTGTATGAAGGCCGGGAAAGTTTAAAATAGGGAGTTGTTTTGAAAAGCTTATAAGACTTTGTCATTTTGTGCCGATATATAAATAAAGACACATTTTTTGAGCAATCGGGAGGGTATCTCTTTTATGAAGGCACATATAAAAAAAGACGATTCTAAAAAATCAATTCATTTTCCGGCGGGAACCGGCCCCTACCACGGGCACCCGATTCGGCTGACCATCGGGATGATTGTGAAAAACGAAGAAAAAACGCTGGACCGCTGCCTGAGTTCGTTAAAGCCCTTAATGGAAGCGGTGGAAAGCGAACTGATTATCACCGACACCGGAAGCACGGACCGCACGATGGAGATCGCGAAAAAATACACGGACCATATTATCCATTTTCAGTGGTGCGACGACTTTGCCGCCGCGCGAAATACCGGGGTGGAAGCGGCGCGCGGGGAATGGTTTCTGTTTCTAGATGCCGACGAATGGTTTGAAAACACGGATGAACTGATTGAATTTTTTAACAGCGGCGAGTGCGACCAGTATGGGTCGGCAGCTTATAAAATTAGAAATTATGTGGATTTTGAAGGAAAAAATTATTCTGATTTTCATGCGCTTCGTATTTCGCGTATGTTCAAAGAAATCTGTTTTCAAAATGCGGTGCATGAAAACTTAATCAGAGCGGTGCCGACGAAATATCTAAACGACTATGTCAATCATTACGGATATGTTTACCATAGTACTGCGGAGAAGAATCAGAAATATAGCCGAAATCGGAAACTGCTGGAGACCGAGTTACAAAGAGAACCGGAAAATTTAAAAGTGTATTGCCAGCTTTCCAGGCAGTATGTGCAGGACGACGCGAATCTGGCGGAAAAATATTGTATCCGAGGACTGCAAGTGGAACAAAAAAATTCCAATCGGATTTGGCACCTTGCGCTGCGGCAGATTTTGGCACGTGCGTATTTCAATGAAAAAAAATATGAAAAGCTGATCCGTCTGGTGGAACAGACGTTTCGTGAGGATTCAAAGACAGAAGTGGTTTGGCTGGATTTTTACGGCCTTGCGCAGCTTGCCGCGTCTGCGATTGGGGAATATGAGCGCTCAGTGGATTTTGCACAGGATTATCTGCGGGTGTATGAGCAATACCGGGCCGGCGGTCTTGACACGGATTTAACACTGGTCATCATTCCGGTTTTTAATCAGCCGAAACATCGGGAACAGGTTCTCTGCTTTTTGGGAGATGCTTACCTGCATTTAGAGCGCTACGATCAGACGGAAAAGGTTCTTAATGAACTGGACTTTTCCAACAAAAAATCTGTGGAGAGGGGGATTCTGCTTGCCTGCCGACTGTGTACCGAAACGGACGACTGGTCGAAACTGCCGGAATTTTACCATGCTGTTCTTTCCGCTTTAGAGCCGGAATACCAGGGGACAGTGGAAAAATCGATGGAATCGTCCCTTCCGGATGACCCTGAAAATCGAGCGGCGGCATTCAGAGCCATTGCTGCAATTGAGAGTGAAGACGATGCTTATGTTCATCTCTGCCGCCTGAGATCGGCGGAAGAGGGGCAAGACGGGGAAGCGATTAAACGGGAGCTGGATTGGTTTTTTCGGTGGAATAGAGACTGGGATCCGGTGCTTTTCGATGTGATATATTACGGAATGCGGGACAAAAGGAACCTGATGCCGCTTTTCCTGAACATTGAAACAGAGGATGTAAAGTACTATGTAAGCCAGATGCACAAGTGGCACAGCGATTTTAAAGAAGTTATGAAAAATTATGTAGAGTCTTTCTCCTATAATAATGTCACGGGGCTTAGATGGACTATTTGTATCAGAAGAGATTTGCTTTCTGAGGAGTATATGGAAGAAACGGACAATGAGAAAATCCAGTTTTTTGAAGAATTTGCAAGAGAGACCGCCCGATATGTAAGAATGCTTTACTGTCCGGAAATGCTTTCGAAGGAGAGGGTTTCCGTGCTGCCGCGTGCACACCGATTTGGTTATTTTATGGGGTGTGCTTTTTCGGCAAGAAAGAAAGCGGACAATGTCTCTTATCTTTCGAATCTAAGACTTGCGGTGCACAGCTATCCGACGATGAAACGGCCGATTTCCACTTTGCTAGAGCGGTTTGAACGGGAAGACCAGCAAAAGCAGAAGAAGGCGGAGGAATTCAATGCACTGGCGCTGCAGGCCAAATGCAACATCCGAACGCTGATTGCGCAGAACAGGATGGAAGAGGCTGGGCGGTTCACGGCGCAGCTGGCCGCACTGATGCCGGACGACCCGGACGTCGTCAAATTCAGGTCTTTGCTATGCCAATGATACAGAGAAAACAGATAAAAAGAGCTTCCGGAAAACCCGGAAGCTCTTTTTTGTATTGCTTTTTAGGTAAGAACTTAGCCTTTGAGCAGAGACAGAACGCTCTGCGGTGCTGCATTTGCCTGGGCGAGCATGGAGGTTGCGGCCTGTTCCAGAATCTGGTTCTTGGTCAGGTCAACCATCTCGGAGGACATGTCCACATCGCGGATCATACTTTCCGCACTGGTCAGGTTCTCACTCATCGTGGACAGGTTGTTGGTGGTGTGCTCTAAGCGGTTCTGCATAGCACCGAGGTTTGCACGTGCGGCAGAAACAGAGTTGATTGCAGCCTTAATGGTGTCAATTGCACCTTGTGCATCACCCTGAGTTCCGATGGAAACAGTAGAAATTCCAAGACCGCTGGCAGTCATGTCGGAAATTGTCAAAGTAACCTGCTGGCTGGTTGCATTGTCAGAGCCGATCTGGAAGGTTACGCCGTCTGTAGCAATGCTCTTTCCGTCCAAAAGATTCGTGCCGTTGAAGTTTGTGGAACTGGCAATACGGTCGATTTCTGTTGTCAGAGCGGTTACTTCCATATTCAGATTGGCGCGGTCGTTGGTATCATCGTAGGTTCCGTTGGCGGATTCAACGGCCAGTGTGTTCATCCTCTGCAGGATAGCTTCAGTTTCGTTCAGGCCGCCTTCAGCTGTCTGAATCAATGAAATGCCGTTCTGTGCGTTGTCTTCTGCCTGGTTCAGGCCATTGATCTGGGCACGCATTTTTTCGGAAACCGCAAGGCCTGCGGCGTCGTCGGCAGCGCTGTTGATGCGGTAGCCGGAAGACAGTTTCTGCAGGTTTTTGCTGATGGCATTGTCATTTGAGTGCAGACGGTTGGAAGCGTTCAGAGCCATAATGTTGTGATTAATACGCATAATTTATTCCTCCTGAATTTGTTTCCGCGCGGCGTATCCGCCGTTCGCGGGGAGAGAGAATCCTTTCTCTTTCCGTCTTTGTCCTTTGAAAGTTTTCCCATGTCCCGCTCCACGGGCCCTTGTGAAAGCGGGGCCAATGGGAAAAATCTTCCTTTGGACTCTATCCTTTATATCGGCCGTCCGGCCGATAAGTTTAGACAACTTTCATTATTTTTTTTGCGTTTTTGTTTTATCGGTGGCAGAAACGGATTTTAATATCCGGCTCAGCTCTTCCATTTCTTTGGGGCCGGAAGCGGCGCTTGCTTCCCGGTTGAGCTCCTGTGTTTCGAGAAGCTCTTTTCGGACGATGGGAATACCCCGCGGCGCGCTGATGCCGATTTTAACCCGTTCCGAACCGATATCGGTCACGGTCACTTCAATCTGGTCGCCGATCAGGATGGATTCGGACACTTTTCTTGTCACTACCAGCATGTCAGTTCCTCCCCGCCGCGGTATTCTGAAACAGCCTGCAGCGGACGGGGTAGCGGTTGTTTTCCAAAATGATCTGCCGGCCGATTTTGTCCGTTACATTGATGACAACCGGACTTTTCAGGTTTACGACGGATTCTTTCAGATTTCGCTTTATGACCGCAATTGCCAAAAAGCACAGATCGCCTTGTTTTGGATTTCCAAGCAAGGTAAGGTCCGCCTGGGAAAGGGACGGGCTGTAATCCGGAAAGAGTAAAAACGGATTTACCGCAATCAGGGAAGGGTAGGGGGCGTCTGCCGCCTGCAGCGACCAGATGGTTTGCTCTTTATCCTGCTGAAGCAAAATAAATTCTTTCACGGATTCGAATCCGTAAATTCCATCCTGAAAACGGATGATGTTTTTTGGGTACAGTGCGTTTGTTTTTGCCGCAGAGGCAGTTGAATCCATGGGTTTCTCCTTCTCGGGCCGTTCCCGTTTGGCTGAAAATCAGGCAATTTCATTCAAAAATTTGTGTTCCGGCGGCTGCGGTTCGTTTGCCGTTTCTTTCGCATTTTTTCGGTAAAGACGTGCCGCGTCGTCCGGCGCTGGGCGGAAAATACCGTCGCCGCAATTCAGGTCGCGGCAAAGGCATCCGGCTTCATACTGCAGCCGAAGTTCGCGGGGGTCCAAAAGGAAGCGGACCGAAACGGCGGGCAGATACGCAATGCCGGACTCGGGCTGGTTCTGGCTGAGGGTTTCACAGACCGGGCAGTCCCGGTGTTCTATGGCGATCAGCATATGGCCTTTCCTCCCGAAGTGTGCGGCGTATCAGTTCATGAAATCAAGCAGAGTCGGCTGCAGAATTTTGCTGCCGACCTGCAGCGCCGCCTGGTAACTGAACAACTGCATGGAATAGTTGGTAATGGCATCCGAGGAATCGACAAATTCCACGCTTTCATCTCTCGTGGTCAGGTTTAAGTTGACATTCGTGATATAAGTGGTGGTGGAATCGAGAAAGTTTACATTGGTTCCAAGCTGTGACTGCTGAGCCGTCAACTCATCCTGCGAATTGCTGAAGTTGTCCATATACGGTCTGATTTTATCCATCAGAGCTTCTCCGCTGAGACTGTCGTCTTTGAGGATGTCGGCCATGTCCCCCAACAGGGAGTAAACATTTTTCGGAATGGTTTCGCCATCCTGCGTGGTAGTACCGTAGCCGAGGAAATTGATACCGGGCATCGCAACATTGTAAGCGCTTTGGTCGATGACTTTCCCGTTTTCATCTGTTTTCATACCGAGACCAACGTCGACATAGGAGGTTTCGCCTGCCAGCGTATCCAGGTCGACCATATCTGTTATCTGCGTTGAGGAGGTGCTGCTTTGCAGTGCGTCCGCACCGGTTTCTTCCATTCCACTGATGGTGATCTCCTTTACGTCGTCGGCGGTAATGCTCGAGTCGATGGAAGAAAGCGACGACTGAAAGGTGCCGCTTTGCAGGTAATCCTGAAGATCCTGCTTTGTCGCGTCCGTTTTCATCGTAACCGAAATGGTTTTAGCAGTCGTGTCGACGGCGGCAGAGTTCCCGGCGCCGCCGGCTGTAATGGAAACGGTGTAGCCGTTCAGTTTGTCGCCAATGCCGGACCCGAAATTAATCTGCATGGATTTTGCCGTTGTGACGCCGGCTGCGTCTTTATAATTATAACTGACCGTGGTGGAAGCGCCATTGGTGTTTTCGCCGGTGTCGACATTGATGCCGCGGTACAGAAGATTGCCGCTTTCGTCCACGGAAAACGGAGCCTGACCGCCCCCGCCCGCACCGGAAAACAGGTAGCGGTTGCCATATTCGGCATTCATGTCGGACACGATAGCCCGCTGCATGGTCTGCAGCTGATCCGCAATTGTATTTCGGTCCGACTGGTTGGAAGTGCCGTTAATTCCACGCAGAACACTGCTGCTGTAGGCATTGGATAAAACGTTGGCAACCGTTTGAACCGCGGTTTCGGCCGAGGATACGGCTCCTTTTACATTTTCTATATTAGAAGTGTAATTTTCATTCAAAGCAAGCTGGCGGCGCACCTGAAAGGTCTGCCCGGCAAGGAAAGGATCTTCGGAAGGCTTTTCAAACGCACGATTGTCGTAAGCAGTGGTCGCGGCCTTGTTCAGCTGAGCGGTGGTGCGGTTTAAATTGCTGTTATACTGGCGCGATATCATCCCGGTTGTAATTCTCATGTTGGATTAACCCCTTCCTACAATGCCCATGTTGTTGATGAGCGTATTCAGACATTCGTCCACCGTCGTCATAAATCGGGCGGAAGCGGACAGTGCCTGATTGTAGACGACCAGATTGATCGCCTCTTCATTTGTATCCACAGAGGAAAGCGACTGCCTGCGCGTATCGATATTGTCCAGCATGGCGGAGTTGGCGGAATCCTGCGCGTCAATCGCATCGATATTCTGACCGAGTGTGAGGGAAACATTGCCGACGGCTTCCTGCATGGTTCCGGTAAAAAGGTCGATGCCGTTCGGCGTGGCAAGCGTATACTGGCTTGTGGTCAGATCGGAAATCATCTTGGTGATGTTGCTGTTGGAGCCGCTCGTGTCATCGCCCGCGTGGGCGGTGTCTTTCGACAGGGTTAGGTAATTGCTGGTCCAGCTGGGCGAGATGCGGATGTTCGCCGCGGTGATGGCATCTGTTTTGCCGTCGGAATCGGTAAACATCGGTTTGTTGTCCCCGGCGTCGTTTGTGCTGTTGTCGGCATTCATGACGCTGGCCAGCTGTTGTGCGAGGGTATCCAGCATTTTGTCATAGTAGCCGATGCCGCGCTCTGTGTCGGTAATCTCTCCGGAGGGGGTGTCGTACTCGCCGCTGTCGTTGAGCAGACTGAGGTATCCGTTTAAACTGCCGCCCTGAATCAGACTGTTACTGTCGTCCGCTGTGGTTCCGCAGGTTTCTCCGTCTGTGTTCTTCACAACGATGACGGCATGGTCTTGAGAACTGGTATTCGAAAGACTGAGGCTGCCGACTTGATTTCCGTCGACCAGACAGACTGCTTTTTCTTCCGGCGTTTTGGTGCCGTCCGCTTCAAACGTGCTGCTTTTGAGTGTGTCACCGCTGTTATCCGCCAGATAAATCGACAGGGTGTCGACTGATTTGCCCGCCCCAATGTCGGTCGGTGTTTCCACAACTCTGATATTTACATATTCAGACAGCTCGTCGATCATCATATTCCGGTTGTCCATCAGCTCCAGCGCGGGGGTCCCGGCAATGTCTGCGCTTTTGATCTGGTCGCTCAGGCTTGCGATGCTTTTCAGCAGGGAATTTACCTTGTCCACCCCGTATTCATCCAGATAGTCATACTGCTGATTCCGGATGGTTTGAAGCTGGCTTGCCGCCGTGTTGAGCTTGGTGGCAAGAAGGGAGGCGGCTTCCTTGACGGTGCTTTCCGTCGCGGTGGAACTGCCGGTGGATGTCAGGCCTTCCAGCTGTTCAATGAAATCGCCGTAGGCTGCGCTGATGCCATCCGATGTCGTTTCGTTCAGCGCTTCCTCAATATTCTGCAGGGCACTCAGCTGAGTGGAAGTTAACCCGTACTGCGCGTTTTGTGTGCGGTACTGACCGTCTAAAAACTTATTTCTAAGCTGGCTGATTCCGGTTGTCGTCACGCCTTCCCCGACGATGGCGCCGGTGCCTGCGTAAAGCATGTTGATGCTGGTGGGGGCAACGGAACTTTGATCCACGCGCTGACGCGTGTAGCCTTTTGTGTTGGTATTGGTAATGTTTTGACCTGTGGTGTTCAAATTAGTCCGCGCTGCCTGAACTCCGCTTTTTGCAATATATAAACCATTAAAGGTTGAACTCATGGCACACACCGCCCTTTTTATATTTTTTTAGAAAACAGCCCCGCAGGAGGATCTGTGGGTTTGCGTCCGTAAATTTTCTTCAGTTCTGTGTGACCTTTCAGCCGGTCTAAGACGACCGATGTCTGACGAAGTTTTTGCTCCGTCAGCAGATTGCTTTTCCGGTTGGTCTCTTTTAATTTTACCAGAACAGAGGAAAGATTTTCATATAATGTTTCGATCTGCTGCCGGCAACCGGAAGGAAAGAGGGGAATGATCTCTCGAAAACGCGCGCTGGGGGTTGGAGTATTCTGCATGATTGCGGCGCGTTCCTGCTCCAGACCGCGTGCTTTTAGAACAAAGGCCTGTTCCCGCTTCATGCATGCATCCAGCTGGTCCAGTCTGTCCTGTTCCAGATACCCATGTTTTTTCGTTTCAAATTCCAAAAATTCACGGTAAAAATCCAGCAGCCGCTTGAAATAGGAGATCAAGCGGTCGGATGTTTCTTCATCAAGCATCCCGTTGTTTCCTCCTTCTGTGTTTATGGCGGAATTATTCATCAAACAGGAGCGCTTTGGCCAAAGCACTGGAATCCACCAAGTAGTTTCCGCATGCTACGGCATCTTTCAGCTCTTGCAGCCGCACTGCGCCGGTTTCCCTGCCAAGCTCCTGGCAGATGCTGTCCTTCAGGCTGCCGACCAATTGATCAGTGGGTTCTTCCTGCCGAGAGGAAAGTTCAATCCTGTCGGCGCGAACAGCCTGTGTCATGTCCTTTTTAAATGTATCTGTGCCGTTCTTGGCAGCTTCTGTATGCACCGCATTTTCTGTCCTTCTCATTTTTGAATAAGGGGAAGCAAAAAAGCCCGTGTCTTTAATTCGCATCCGACGCTCACCTCTGAACCTTTTATCGGCTGATTCGTTCAGAAATTTAGTGTGCCGGAAGGAAAAAGTCAGATTTATAAGAGCAGGTTTTCAGAAGCTTCAAATTATTCCTTTTTAGCAAATGCTTATTTTACTAATAAATAAGAAAATAATTCAGATTGATGTTGACTTTTGTCGTATACTGTATGATAATATATCTTAAAAGAATATTTTTCCTGACAATAAACTCAATATTTGGATAGATTTAATTGTAAAAAAAGCCGGTTTTAATGAATTGCAAGAAAATACGACTTTTGGAGATAAGGCAAAGAACATAATATCCGGCAAAGAATTGCAATAAGTCCTATATTTGGATAGATTTAGTCGAAAAAGCAGTCGTTTATAGCTGAACATATAAATATACGACTTTTAGCAATTTTGTTTTAAAAAATCATTTCACGCCAATAAATATTCACTAATATGCAAAAAAATATATTGCTTTTTTATAGATAACAATTTTAGAAAGAGGGTGAACTCAAGTGAATTGGATTGACAGCGTAACAACGTCGCTTCTTGATAAGAATTTGGACGGCCTTTGGGCAAGACAGCAGGCTGTTACGGACAACATTGCCAATTTTGAAACTCCGGGCTATAAAACCAAGACGGTTTCATTTGAAAACCAGCTTCGCGCGCAGATTGCACAAGATGGAACAACGGGCGAAAAAATTGTTGGAATTGAAGGTGTGCAGCCTTCCGTTACTGAAGCGAAAGATGAGATGTTCCGCGCGGACGGCAACGGAGTAGACTTGGAACAGCAGAATATTGAGCTGGCCAGAACGCAGCTTAATTATTATTATTCAATTTCAGAGATTGCGGATGCTTTTGCCAGACTGAAGACTGCAATCAAAGGAACGTAATTTAAGATAACAGGAGGGTGTTTCATGGCTTTTCTCAGCTCGTTGGATATCAGCGGGTCGGCATTGACAGCCAGCCGGCTTCGAATGGACGTGATTTCTGAGAATATTGCGAACGCGTCTACTACTCGAACGCAAGCCGGAGGTCCATACCGCAGAAAAATGGTGGTTTATCGTTCGGCAGATCAAAAAGACAGCTTCCGTTCCCTTTTGGACCAAAAACTGGAGCCTGACTCCCAGGCCATGGGCGGGGTGCAGGTGGAAAAAATTGTGGAGGATCAGACACCGTTTAACACAGTCTACGATCCATCACATCCGGATGCGGACGCGCAGGGATATGTTCAGATGCCGAATGTCGACGTTACAAAGGAAACAATGGATATGATGTCGGTTACCAGGGCATATTCGGCAAATATTAATGCACTTGGCGCAGTTAAGAATATGGCGGCCAAAGCATTGGAAATCGGGAAGTGATAAACAATGAATCAAATTGTTCCAATTCAAAGGCTGAGTTCTCCGGCAGAGCTTGCGACATCCGGAAGCACTCAGGCTAAGCCGGAAGGGCTGCCCTTTCAATCTATGTTTCAGGAAGCCGTAAATAATGTAAAACAGACGGATGCCGCTTTAAGCGAAAAGGTCTATCAGATGGCGACCGGGCAGACGGATAATCTGCATGATGTGGTTATTGCGTCTCAAAAAGCCAGTCTGTCGGTTGATTTGTTGGTTCAGATGCGGAATAAGGTTCTTGATTCCTATAATGAGATTATGAGAATGAGCGTCTGACGAATTTTCGTAAAGGGCGGTTCGGAACCGAATGATGAATAATGAGTGAAGCAAAAAAATATCTACAGCCAATAAAAGATTTTTGGATGAAACTATCCTCAAAGACGAAAAAAATTATTTTTATCTCTTTGGGCGGCGTTGTGTTGCTTTCGGTTGTGCTGGGGCTGCTTTTGAACCGTACGCAGTATGTGGTTCTGTATTCAGGGCTGGATCATGACGAAGCGGTTGAAGTAATGTCCGAATTGAGAGACAGCGGCATTGACTGCAAAGAAAACAACGAGTCGATCTATGTGCCGTCGGACAAAGAAGATTCCGTGCGGATGCAGCTTGCCAATGAGGGTCACCCGAAAACGGCGCCAAATTATGATTTCTTTACCAGCAATATTAATGTGATGACGACGGATTACGAGAAAAAAGTCATTGCAAAATATCAGCTGGATCAAAGACTGGGAGATGTCATTGACACACAGGACGCCATTGAAAATGCTTATGTGACCATCAGTATTCCGGAAGAGTCGGATTATGCCTGGGACGATACGGAAAGTACGCCTACGGCATCGGTTGCGGTTACGCTGGAGTCAGGGCAGGCCCTGAGTGCGAAACAGGTAAACGGAATTAAGCAGTTGGTTTCTAAAAGTGTCCCCAACATGAAAGCGGAGAATGTTTCCGTCATCGACAATTCGACGGGAGAAGAACTGGAATCCGCTGATTCCGACAGTTCCGGCAGTGTGCAGATGAATCTGACGGAATTCAAACTGAAAATTGAAAAGCAGTATGAAGACCGGCTTCAGAATAAAATTTTAAACCATCTGGTTGGAATTTACGGGCAGGGCAACATCAGTGTCAGCGTGAAAAGCCAGATGGATCTTGATAAGACCATCAAGAATATTGTTACCTATGAGCCGACTACCAGCGATGGAAAAGGGGTGGTCAGCGAAAGTCAGGAACAGCATGAAGAAACGCGGGACGGGTCTTCTGACGGCGGCGTCACGGGGACCGAGTCCAACACGGAAACCACGACTACTTATCCCGGTGTGACGGTGGACGGCAACACCATCACGACAAAGGACAGCAAGTCTTATAAATATCTTGTCAGCCAGGTTCAGGAGCAGGTTCAGGGCGATGCGGCGGCACTGAAAAATGTAACGGTTTCCGTCATTGTCAATGATTCGGGAATGACGGATGCGGAAGTGAGCGACCTGCAAAGTGCGGTTGCGTTTGCTTCGGGTGTCAGCGCGGATAAAGTCGATGTGATGAGCAAGAACTTTTACAGCCCTGATCAGCCTGTCGATGCAAAACCGGCCGGTTACGATCTGCCGATTGACTGGAAAATCCTTGCGGCAGGTGCGGGTGCTTTCCTTCTGATTGTGGTTTTGACCATTGTGCTTCTTACAAAACGCAGGAAAAAGCGGATGAAACAGCTGGAGGCCAATCTGGCACAGGGAGCCGGCCTTGGGGGGCCTCCCGTTCCAGACATTCCCATGGAATCCATCGAGCAGATTCGCCAGTCATCCGGTGGAAAAGAAGAAAAGGTCCGGCAGGATCTTCAGGAATTCTCCTCCAAAAATCCGGAAATTGCGGCTCAGCTTATTCGCAGCTGGCTAAGGGGGGAGGACGACCATGCCTGAACGCAAGATCACCGGGGCACAAAAGGCCGCTTCCGTTATTATTGCGCTGGGGTCTGATGCTGCCTCAAAAATTTATAAATATCTGCACGAAGAAGAAGTCGAACAGCTTACTTATGAAATTGCCCAGACACGCAGTATGCCTCCGGATGAGGCGGAAAATATTCTGGGGGACTTCTATAATCTTTGCCTGACACAGAAGGTGATTACAGACGGAGGGGTGGAGTACGCCCGCAACGTTTTGGAAAAAGCCTACGGCACACAGATGGCAAGTTCCCTGCTGGACCGGGTGACCAAGTCTCTGCGGTCCAAGGCATTTGAGTTTTTGAGGAAGGCCGATTATAAAAACCTGCTGGCCGCCATCCAGAATGAACATCCGCAGACTATCGCGCTGATTCTTTCTTATGTGCGTGCGGACCAGGCTTCGACCGTCATTGCAGATCTTCCTGCCGAAAAACGTGCGGATGTGGTTCAGAGAATTGCCACAATGGACCGCATTATTCCGGATGTTGTCAAAATTGTGGAAAACAATCTTTCCGATAAATTCTCCAATGTACTCAGCGTAGACATGACTCAGTTTGGCGGTGTTGACTACGTTGCGGATATTATGAATAACATGGACCGCACCAATGAAAAGTCGATTTTCGACGAATTGGGGCGCAGGGATGCGGATTTGTCAGAAGAAATCCGGCAGAAGATGTTCGTGTTCGAAGATATTACGATTCTGGACAACATGTCTATTCAGCGCTTTTTACGCGAAGTGGACCCGAAAGACCTTGTCTATGCCCTCAAAGGGGCCAACCAGGAAGTTGCCGAAACAATTTTTGCAAACATGTCTTCTCGCTCGGCCGATACGGTCAAGTCCGATTTGGAGTATACGCATAATGTTCGCCTCAGGGATGTGGAAGAGGCACAGCAGCGCATTGTCGGCGTAATCCGCCGCCTGGAAAGTGAAGGCGAGCTGGTTATCTCTAAGGGCGGGAAGGATGAGATCATTGAGTAAGGTCATCAAAGCTTCCCAGTACAGTCCGTTTTCGGAACAGCCTGATGTTGTTCGCAACCCGGGTGTTTCACCGGAAGTTAAATCACAGGCAGCGCTTGACAAGGCGTTTGAAAAGGCAAAAAAAATTGTGGAGTCGGCGCAAAGTTACCGTGCAGAGCAGCTTCGCGACTGCGCGGAACGCGTAAACCATGAATTGCAGGAAGCCAAGAAGCAAGGGTATCAGGAAGGCTTTGCGAGCGGCCGGGAAGAAGGCCGGAAGGCAGGCCTTGAAGCCGGGATGCGGCAGGGACTGTCGGAAGGAACTAAAAAATCCGAACTGGAAAATCGCAAAAGCCTGGATGAACTGAGCGGGATGATTCAGTCCGTTGAAAAATCAAAAACCGAAGTTTTATCAAAGTTTGAATCCGACCTTCAGAATCTTGCATTTACCATTGCGCGGGCCATTGTGAAAACAGAGTTAAAAATGGAGCCGAAAACCCTGCATACCATTATTCAAAATGCGGTTGACTCTTACCGCAATCAGGCATGGGTGCGCATTTATGTTTCAGGGGACACGGCAAACCTGCTGACAAAAGCGGATGTTTCCATTGCACAGGAGCTGAAAGATGTTTCCGACCATGTGAAGGTGGTTGTCACGACGGGCATCAGCGACGAATCCTGCGTGATTGAAATGCCGGACCAGGTTATTGATGCCGGGGTTGACGCCCAGCTGAAAAAGATACAGTCTACGCTGGAAGAATCCGGACGATCCGAAATGGAATAATTCGGGGAAGGAGAGAACCAGATGGTTGATTTACGGGCTGCCTGTGAGATGGTCGCAAAAATTGATCCGCTCTGCTACAAGGGAAAAGTAAAAAACATCGTCGGCATGATGATGGAAACGACCGGCCTTGATGCAAAGATCGGGGATATCTGTAAGATCGGCGGCCAGAACGGAGAACCGCTGATTTACGCAGAAGCCGTTGGATTTCGTGACAGCAACGTGCTGCTGATGGCTTACGGTGATATCTGTGGGGTGGGTCCGGGCAGCATTGTTGAATCAACCGGGCATAAACTTCGTGTTCCCGTTGGGGAAGGTCTGAAGGGCAGAACGGTGGATGCCACGGGAAAGCCGATTGATGGTCTCGGGGATTTCGAACCGGAAGCGTACTACGATGTGGACTCTTCTTGTGTCAACCCTTTGGAACGGCCCCGAATCAGCGAACCCATGACCTTTGGCGTAAAAGCAATCGACGGGGTGCTGACCATTGGAAAAGGGCAGAGAGTGGGCATCTTTTCCGGAAGCGGCGTGGGAAAAAGCACGCTGATGGGAATGATTGCGAAAAATGTCAAGTCGGATATTAACGTGATTGCCCTGGTCGGCGAGCGCGGCAGGGAAGTCAAGGAATTTATCGAGAAAGACCTGGGAAAAGAAGGACTTGCCCGTTCGGTTCTGGTTGTGGCTACTTCTGACCAGCCGGCAATGTTCCGGGCAAAATGCGCAGCCGTGGCAACAGCCATTGCGGAATATTTCCGGGATCAGGGACAAGATGTTCTGCTGATGATGGATTCGCTGACACGTTTTGCCATGGCTCAGCGCGAGATCGGTCTGGCTGCCGGTGAACCGCCGATCGCCAGAGGCTATACGCCTTCCATCTATGCGCAGCTTCCTAAATTGCTGGAACGCAGCGGGAATTTTAAGACCGGCTCCATCACCGGAATTTATACGGTTCTGGTGGAAGGGGACGATACCAACGAACCAATTTCAGACACGGTGCGCGGCATTTTGGACGGGCACATCGTGCTTTCCAGAATTTTAGCAGCTAAAAACCATTACCCTGCCATTGATGTGGGGGCCAGTATTTCCCGATTGATGACTGATATTACGTCACAAGAACATCAGGCGATTGCGGCGAGGCTGAGAAATCTTCTTTCCATTTATGATCAAAATTACGATTTAATCTCGATTGGTGCCTATAAGCCGGGTATGAATAAAAAATTGGACGAAGCGGTTGGAAAAATAGATCAGATCAATCAGTTCCTCGTGCAGCGTGTGGATGAGACATTTTCGTTTCAAGAAACCGAAGATCAGATGAAGGGAATATAAAATGAAAAAATTTGTCTTTTCCCTTGAAAGCGTTTTGCGTTATAAAAAAGAAACGCTGGATATGCTTAAAAATGAAATGGCACAGCTTCAAATGAAAATTCATGAGCTGGAAAGTAACATTTTCAGGATTAAACAGGAGTATGCAGGGCTGAACCGGACGCTGGTGCTTGAAATGCAAGCGGGTGTGGAGCCCGGCGGCATTGCGGTTTATAAAAGATATTTTGCTAACCTGGACTATCAGGTGCATCAATTGGAGACACAGAAATTTACCGTGCGTCGGGCGGCATCCTCCAAACAGAAAGAAATTGTCCGCATGAAAAGCGATATTTCCGGATTGGAAAAGCTCAGAGACTCTCAGCAGAAAGAATATGAAGCCCAGGGCCGAAAAGAACAGGAACAGCTTATTGAGGAGTTTGTTTCCCGCCAAAACCAGTCAGATCGCTGCATGGCCTAACAAAATGGCTGTCTGAATTCATTTTTAGATAGATTACTTCATTGAAAGGAGGTGAATGGTCATGATACAACAGATCAATACGGGGAGGGCGGATATCCCGTCTTCAGGGCGGATTGCTTCCGACCAATCACAGAATCCGGAAGAATTCCGTTCCGCGCTGCAGGCAGCTTCAAACGCATCTGCAGACAGCGAGAAGAAAACGGCTGATGTTCACAGCGCTTCCAGTTCAGAGCAGAGCCTGAAAGAGCTGACAAAGAAACAGAACAAAGAAACGGATGAATTTGACCAGAATCGGGCAAGTACCGGACAGGTGTTGCAGAGTACACTTCAGCCGGCGATGTCGCTTCTGTCAAATGAGTCCGCTCTTTTTGTTTCTGCACCGACCGTGCAGGCGGAACAATCGCCGGAAGAAAGCAGTCCGGCCGCTGCTGAGCAGGATGGGATTGCTTCGGTTTCAAATTCGGCGGCGGAACATTCACCGCAGACCGTACATGAATATGTACTTGGGGATAACGTGCTGGTATCGGCACCGGTGCTGGACTCCCGTCAAAAGGCAGCCGCAACCAAAGAAATTCAGTCTGCGGTATTGCAAGATGGAAACATGCAACAACATGCGGCATCTGTTCCGGCAGGTTTAGAGTCGCAGGAATTACAAAAACCCGATTTCAAGGCTTTAAAAGCTGATGAGCAGCCGTTGAATCAACAGCAAACGAGTTCGAATGCCGATGACCGTAAAGCGGCGTCAGCAGCTTCAGCAGCGTCACCCTCTTTGATTCATGCAGCGGAGCAATCGGAACACACTTTGGCAGTGCAGACCGGTGTGATGCAGAAAAAGCCTTCGGATTCCACGGAGTTCAGTGTGGATGGAGCAGATGTCTTCAACAGCGGGGTAACGGACCTGTACGGCAGCGGAAAGGTTGTCATTAAGGTCTCCGGTGAAACGGCTTCGGAAAAAGCCTCCCCTGCCATGCAGGTCGGAAAGATGGCACTGCACCAGCTGCAAAACGGAAAAACCGAGTTCCAGATGGACCTTTATCCAAAGTCGCTGGGCAAGGTGTCCGTAAAACTGACTTCTCAGGATGGACTGCTGACCGTGGAAATCGCGGCTGCAGACCCCAAAACTCAAAGTCTTTTGCTTTCAGGTTCCTCTGAAATCCGCAGTATTTTGCAGGTTTGCACCGGCCAGAATGTGCAGACGCTTGTTCCGGAACAGCAGGTACAGCAGTGGTACGGGCAGCCGCAGGACGATGGCGGAAATTCAGAAAACCAGCGGCAAAAACAGGAAGAACCGCGAAAGAATCACCAGGATAAAGTCGGCTCTGTTTCCACAGACCTGAGTGCAGGCGATTTTCTCGCTATGATTCAGCGGATCGGTGTACTTGCCGGGTAGCAAAAAGGAGGATGAAATTGGATAGTCTTGGAATTACAAATTATGGGACTCTTGGCCGTACGTATTCATCCGGCCTGGAATCTTCAGCAGCCAATTCGGCGTCGAAGCAGGCGTCAGGTTCTGCATTGGATATGAATGACTTTCTGTCGCTTTTGGCAGCACAGTTTGAAAATCAAGATGTGATGAATCCGACGGAAAACACGGAATTTATCGCGGAGCTGGCACAGTTTTCTTCCCTTCAGGCAATGAGCCAGCTAAGCCAGTATTCCGAGCGCCAATATGCGTCGTCATTGGTTGGAAAAACCGTTGTGGTCGGCGGGTATGACCAGGCGGGGCAATATGTAACCAAACAGGGCGCTGTAAAAAGCGCGTCTTTTTCCTCAGACGGCTGCTCTATTGTGGTCAATGCTTCCGGATCAGACACGGCCTATGATCTTTCGTCCGTGGTTCAGGTGGTTCAGGACACAGCCGAGGCGCCGGCCCCACAGGCCCCGGAAGAAGGTAAAGCCTGAGGACAGGCGGCACAATATTAAAGGCGGCGAAATCATGAATGATATCGAGTTTCGGAAAAATTATTCCGCATGGATTAGTCCGGCCTATCCGGCTCAGCAGAACAGCAATCAGCCGAATACCAAAGAAATCGGTGCCACCGGACGCGAAAGTTTTTCAGAAGTTCTTAAAAATGTACAGGGCGGCCTGACTTTTTCAAAACATGCACTGCAGCGTATGGATGCAAGACAGATCAAAGTTTCCCCGGAGTTAATGGCAAAGATGAACGGCGCGGTGGAAAAGGCAAAGGCAAAAGGTGTGCGCGACGCGTTGATTTTGAACAAGGGCACCGCATTTATTGTCAATGTTCCGAATTCCACGGTTGTTACCATGATGCACGGCGGGGAAATGAAAGAAAATATTTTTACGAATATTGACGGAGCCGTTATTTTATAACCGGACCTTTCAAAGGGGGTTATCGGGCTTTGAATGACAGAGAAGCCCGGGCGGTTCCAATAAAGGAGAGGTAAAATACTATGGCTATGATGAGAGCAATGTCTTCCGGTGTGGCCGGACTGAAGGCGCACCAGACGGCGCTGGACGTAATCGGCAATAACGTCGCGAATGTTAATACCTACGGCTTTAAAGCGTCACGCACTTTGTTCAGCGACGTGCTGTACCAAACTCTTTCTTCCGCAACAAAGCCGGATGCTGCAACCGGACAGGGCGGCAGCAACCCGAGCCAGGTTGGCTACGGTTCCACCGCGTCTTCGGTAGCGGTCGATACCGGGCGCGCGGGCATGGCAACCACCGGCTTTTCGGGGGACTGTTACATTAACGGCGAGGGTTATTTCGTCATCGGCTCCGGGACTCCGACCGACGCAGTTCCTTCCAGCTATCAATACACGCGTGTCGGTGCCTGCTCGTTCGACAGCGCCGGGTACTTGGTTGACGGAAACGGCAACTATGTCTGCGGAACCACGAACGCTACCCCTGCTGATTTAACCGGCGATGTGGAAGATATCGACAGTGCTACAAAGCCGGGATATATTCACTACACCCCCTCCGACACGTTGACTTTGAGCGATATTTCCATTGCTTCAGATGGTATGATTACCGCGACAACCGGCTCCGGCAGTGTTGTAAAGGTCGGTAAGATTGCACTGGCTCATTTTGCAAACCCCGCCGGTCTGGAACAGAAAGGCGGAAATTATTACTCAGCCACTGAAAATTCCGGCACCGCTACTTACGCGGCTCCCGGCAGCGGTTCCACCGGCGGGCTGGTGACCGGCGCGCTGGAGTCCTCCAATGTGGACCTTGCCAATGAATTTTCCAACATGATTACGACGGAGCGCGGCTATCAGGCGAATTCCAAGATTATTACGGTCGCCGACACCATGCTTGAAACCCTTGTGAACATGGTCCGTTAAGAAACGCGCCACCCCTTCCCGTCATAGCGGGAAGGGACGGCGATTTCTGTGAATGGGGGAAGAAAATTGATTGAACTGACGCAGTTGAACGGAACCACGTTTATGCTGAACTGCAATCTGATTGAAACCGTGGAAAGCATACCGGAGACCAAAATTTCGCTTACGACCGGAAAGTTTTTTCTGGTTCAGGAAGAACAAAAGGAAGTCCTTAAAAAAATCGTTGCCTATCAGCGAATGATTTATAAAAATATGATCTGTATTGACGGGCTAAGGCCTCAGGATTAAATCTAAGGTTCAGGGAAGTGTTTGTTCATGGATTTTACAGGAATTATCGGTCTGATCGCCGGCTTTGGTTTGATTTTCTTCGGCATTACCAGCTTTACCGATATGAGCGCGCTTAAGGGCTTTATCGATTTTCAGAGTATGGCAATTACCATTGGCGGAACTTTTGCTTCCACCTTAATTGCTTTTCCAATCACCTATTTCAAGAAAATCCCGTCCCAATTGAAAATCACGTTGAAGAAGAACCGGTATGACCCCCAGAAGTATATAGGACTGATTGTGGAATTTGCGCAGGAAGCCCGGAAAAAGGGGCTGCTTTCTCTGGAAGAAAAAGCAAACGGGCTGGATAATTCCGATTCTTTCCTTAAAAACAGTATTTTACTGATTGTTGACGCGATTGACCCGGAAAAGGTTAAGGAAATGCTGGACAATGAACTGGATTCCCTGGATGAGCGTCACGCTTCAGGATGGCAGTTCTTTGAAAAAGCGGCCACGTTTGCCCCGGCATTCGGAATGATTGGTACGCTGGTCGGGCTGATCAATATGCTGGGGAACTTAAATATGGATTCTTCTGACGGGGCCAATGCTTTGGGGCAGGGTATGGCCATTGCGCTGGTCACAACCTTTTATGGTTCTTTAATTGCCAACCTGATTCTCACGCCAATCGGCCACAAGCTGCATATGCGGCACAACGAGGAACGCCTTTGCAAAGAAATCGTTGTAGAGGGGGTCATTGCCATTCAGGCAGGTGACAACCCGAAGCATATTGAACAGCGCCTGGAAGCCTTCCTTTGCGAAAAGAAGCGGGGAGAGGAATCGGGAGAAGGCAAAAAGTCCAGAAAAGAAAAGAAGAGCAAAAAATGACAATCATTAAAATGGAGCTTGGGGAATGAGGTGGCAATATGAGAAAAAAGAAACGGGATGAGTCCTCTGGGGGGCCGAATTGGCTGGATACTTATGCAGATATGGTGACGCTGCTGCTTACATTTTTTGTTCTCCTGTTTTCCATGTCAACCATGAGTTCCAGCAAGTGGCAAAAGCTGGTGGTCGCACTGACTGCGAATGTCGCCAAAACGCCGGTTAACAGCGAGCAGCAGGTGGTGATTGACCCCTCTTCCTACTCTGAATCCGCAGCACCGGACGCGGCTGCGAAGGACGAGGGGCTGGGTTTGGAATCTCAGCCTGTGGTGGACAAGGTAACAGATTTTGATCAGCTTTACGCGTACCTGAAGCATTATATTGAGAAGAACAATCTGGACAGCAGTGTTAAAATTTATAAAGGGGACGGGTATACGTTCCTATCCTTTCGAAACAGCATCTTTTTCGACGGCGACAGTTCGGTCCTGCGTGCGCAGGGCAAGGTGATTCTCAACTACTTGTGTGATGCAATGAGTAATATTCCTGACCAGATTGGTGAAATTCGTTTTTACGGGCATACGGCGAAGGTATCGGAAACCAACACGCCGGAACGGCAGGCTTTTGACAGAGGTCTTTCCGATGACAGAGCAAAAAATGTTTTGCTTTATGTTCAGACGAAAGGAATTATCAGCGGGGCGAAAATGGTCAGTGAAGGGTACGGCGAATACCGCCCGATCGTCCCGGATGACGGCACGGAGGCAACCCGGTCAAAAAACCGAAGGGTTGAAATTTATCTTTCCAAAACAGGGAAAACGGCAGATGTATTGGATCGGGTTTATGAGGAGATCAGCGCTTCCAGTAAAGCGGCAAGCAGTACAGGGTGATCTGTGTTTGCTTTGCCGGTCATGCGGCCGGCAGTGACAGAATCCTAGCAAGGAATGGTGGGTACATATGGCGGAAGTTTTATCGCAGCAGCAGATAGACGATCTGTTGGGGAGCTTGCAAAGCGGCAGTATGGATTTTCAGGAGATTGAGGAGCAAACCTCCGGACCAAAGGTGAAAGACTACGATTTTCTGTCCCCGAAAAAATTCACACGAGAGCAAATCAAGCTGCTTCAAAACATATTTGAAAGCTTTTCCAGACTGTTCAGCCTGCATCTTTCGGGGGTTCTGCGCATGAACTGCCAAGCGGAAGTGGTTCAGGTTGAAGAAGAAGAGTACAAGGAGTTTGGCAATGCGCTCAACGAGTCCGTTCTGATTGGAATCATGGGGCTGCACAATGCCGACTACGGCATTGAAGACAAGCAGATTATTGTTGAAATG
The DNA here is from genome assembly GCA_022650485.1 of Oscillospiraceae bacterium. Classification (GTDB taxonomy): domain Bacteria; phylum Bacillota; class Clostridia; order Oscillospirales; family Acutalibacteraceae; genus Caproicibacter. The sequence goes on from JALCPP010000003.1 coordinate 91,553, forward strand.
TCCAGGCCGATTTCCTTCTGCATTATGGATCGTTTGCTTGGAGGAAATGGGACCGGGTATCAGATTGACCGCGATTACACCGAAATTGAGCTGTCGCTTCTGGAGTATCTTTTTCGGAAGATCGCCCCGATTCTGAAAGACGCGTGGGGCAATTACGTCGATGTGGAGCATACAATGGATGGGATTGAAACCAATTCCCAGCTGATCCAGTTCATCCAGCCGGATGAGTCGGCGGCCATTGTTGTAATCGAGGTAACGCTCAACGAGCTGAAGGGTAACCTGAACATTTGTCTTCCGGCCAGTTCGCTGGAAGAGATTTTTAAAATATTTGATTCCAAGTATGTGAAAGTCAACAGAAAGCTTGACCCGGAGCAGGAAAAGATTCGCAGAAAACAGATACTCAACAGTTTGGAAGACACGCCGCTGACCGTTTCCGCAATTCTGGGTAAGACGGATATTACGGTGAAAGATCTGTTAGAACTTCGAAGCGGAGATGTTATTCCTCTCGAATCCCCGGTGGAGGGCGATCCCGTAGTCCTCCAGGTGGAAAAGCTGAAATGGTTTCGCGGCAAAGTCGGCGTAAAAAAGAAAAATTATGCCGTTCAAATAGAGAAAGTCCTTCGTTAATTTATTTTTTGAAAAAAGGTGATTGTTTTGGAGCCAACGCAAGAAAAGCTGCTGTCCGATATGGAAACAGACGCGATCGGCGAAATTTTGAATATCAGTCTTGGTTCATCTGCCACTTCCGTTTCGGAATTGCTTGGGCAGCCGGTCAACATTACGACGCCGGAAGTCAAGCTGATGAAGACCAGTGAATTCGATATCAAAACATATGAACCCGCGATCGCGGTGGAAATTAATTATGTTCAGGGACTTTCCGGAAAAAACATGCTGATTCTGAAAGAATCGGATGTGAAGGTGATTGTGGGCCTGCTTCTGCATACGGATTTTTCTGACCAGGAATTCGTTATGGATGAGATGAATGTCGGCGCGATTTGCGAAGTCATGAACCAGATGATGGGTGCGGCCGCTACGGCACTTTCTCAGTTCTTGAACAGAAGCATCAATATTTCCCCGCCGAATTCTTTCCCGATTGACAATTCAGAGCAATTCAAAGAAAAGTATCTGGAAAGCGGCGAAGATATTGTCGCGGTCTATTTTAACCTGATGATCGGTGATGTTGTTAACAGTCAGTTTATCAATGTGATGCCGATTGAGCTGGCAAAGGAATTGGTTTCCAACTTTGGGCTGGAATCCGCATCGGCTGAAAGCGGTGCGGCGCAGAACGCAGAATCACAGGCACCTGCTGCTTCTGAAGAACCGTCCGCTGCCCCGGCACCATCGTCTGCCGCTGATGATACTGTACCTCAGCCGGTTGCTGCCCCGCCGCAAGCGCAGCCCCAGCCTGTCCCGCAGCAGCCATTGCCTGCGGCTGCGCCGGCAGCCGCACAGACCGCTCCGGTACAGGCCAATGTTCACAATGCTGTTTATCAAAGCTTTGACGAGCCGGAGCCGCCCCTGACCAAAGGTGAGAGCAATAATTTAAATATGATTATGTCCGTTCCACTGCAGGTTACGGTGGAAATTGGCAGAACTTCCAAAAAAATTAAAGATATTCTGGACTTTTCCGCGGGGACCATTGTAGAATTGAATAAACAGGCCGGTTCCCAAGTTGACGTATATGTTAACGGGCAGGCCATAGCAAAAGGAAATGTTGTGGTGGTGGATGATTTTTACGGTGTTCGGATTACCGAAGTAATCAACAGCGAAGAAATTATGAAGCTGGTCTAATCAACAATACATTTATTCCAAAGTTTTGAGGAGGATACTCGATGGAAAAGAAAATTATGCTGGTGGATGACGCCGCTTTTATGAGGATGATGATTAAAGACACCTTGTCAAAAAATGGCTATACCAACATTGTCGAAGCCAATAACGGGCAGGTTGCAGTTACAAATTATGCAACTGAAAAGCCTGATTTAGTTATTATGGATATCACGATGCCCGTTATGGACGGTCTGCAGGCCCTTAAAGAGATTAAAGCGCAGGACCCGAACGCAAACATTATTATGTGCTCCGCCATGGGTCAGGAGGGGATGGTGGTCGATGCACTCAAACAGGGTGCCAAGGATTTTATTGTGAAGCCGTTTAAGGCAGACCGCATTATGAAAACCGTTAAGGGCATTTTGGAATGAAGTTGACCGCGGAGGAATTAACATGACTTTGAGCATGGGCAATGCATCGGATATTCTGCCGCTGTTTTTTGCACTGCTTGCGATTGCTGCCGTACTGTACCTGTGCTACCTTTTCAGCCGCTTTTTGGCAAAAAAGGCGAACAGTGTCGCAAGTACGGCCAATATACGCATTTTGGAGCGTGTGGCGCTGGCGCCGGACAAGGGCCTTGCCCTTGCGCGCATCTGCAACCGGTGCTATCTGATCGGTTTTTCATCCGACCGGGTCGAATTATTGAAGGAAATTGATGAAACGGAACTTCGTTCTTCTCAGCCCGGAACCGGGCAAAATTTTGTGGACGCCCTGAATACTGTGCTCAAGGGCAGATTGGATTTGACTGGCCATGGCAATGAGAAAAATCATAAAATCAACAGGAAATCAAAATAAAAAGCCGCTTTGGCGCAAAGTGATGAAAAAGACGCTGCTTGTTTTGGGAGCTTTTTTTCTCGCCGCGGTTTTCCTGCCAATGCAGGCCTCGGCGGCTGCGGTAGATGTCAATATCAACGGCAACGGTTCAAGCACTCTGGAAATTATCGAGATGCTCACGATCTTGGCGCTTCTGCCGTCCATTTTGATTATGACAACCTGCTTCACACGTATTGTCATCGTTCTTTCTTTCCTGCGCAATGCTATGGGCCTGCAGCAGACTCCGCCAAATCAGGTGCTGATTGGTGTTTCTTTGTTTCTGACCCTGTTTATCATGTCGCCGGTTCTCTCTAAAATTAACACAGAGGCCTACCAGCCATATAAAGCGGAACAGATTACGCAGGAGGAATTTCTTCAAAAGGCGGGAAAGCCGCTGAAGGAATTCATGCTGAAAAACACCAAAAAGGAAGACTTGAACCTGTTTGTCAATCTGTCTAAACAGGACAGCTCCACCCAGGCGGAGGAAATGCCGATCACGGTGGTGATACCGGCTTTTATGACCAGTGAATTGAAGCGAGCGTTTATTATCGGGTTCCTTCTTTACATTCCGTTTATGATTATCGACATGATTGTTTCCAGCACGCTGATGTCCATGGGCATGATTATGCTGCCGCCGGCGACAATTTCTCTTCCGTTCAAGCTGCTGCTGTTTGTCTTGGTAAACGGATGGGACCTGCTGTTCAAGACACTGGCCACGGGATTTCACTTGTAGGCGCTTTAAGGAGGTTCAACGATGACCGTTGCAAAGTCCATGGAGGTTATGCAGGCCGCTATGATTGTCATTCTCAAAATCGCCGGTCCGATTTTGATTGCGAGTATGCTGGTCGGTCTTGTCATCTCTATCCTGCAGGCGGCGACCCAAATCCATGAACAGACGGTTTCTTTTGTACCAAAGCTGTTTGCCATCGCCGCCGTAATGGTTCTTTTGGGGTCGTGGATTATGCAGGTTATGAACGATTTTATGAAGTATATTTTTGACTTGATTGTTTCCCTGAACTAATGATGGGGCGGCGGATATGAAACTGGATTACAACTATACACTTCTGATGTTAATTTTTCTGCGCATGACGGGCTGTATTTTTTTCAACCCGATTTTGGGCAGGCGAAATATACCAAACTTTATTAAAATCGGCCTGACGCTGATGCTGACGCTTTTTGTCTATCGCCTGACACCGGACCTTTCCCTTCAGATTCACTCATTTCTGGTCCTTTTCATTTGCGGGCTGAAAGAATTGCTGGTCGGGTTTACGATTGGTTATATCATTCAGCTGTTTCTCGCCGTCATTGTGATGGGCGGAGAAATGTCGGACGTGCAGGTCGGAATTTCCATGTCGAAAATCTACGATCCGCAGAGCAATGTTTCCATGCCGCTTTCCGCTTCTCTGATCAATGCCATTTATTTTTTGATGTTCTTTGCCACCAATGCACACTTAACCCTGATTCAGGTGTTTGTCAAGCTCGGTTCAGCCGTTCCCTACGGCGATGAATTACAGATGAAAGCGGGTTTGTTCGGCAGTCTGGCCGCTATGCTGGGGCAGATGCTGGTGTATGCGGTGAAAATGTCGCTTCCCATGGTGGCGGTTCAGTTGATTGGGGAAATCGGGACCGGATTGATGATGCGTGCGGTTCCGCAGATTGATGTGTTTACCGTTGAAATTCAGCTTAAGATTTTGCTTGGCTTTTTTGTGATGCTTATTCTGGTGCCGTCCTACGCTTCGTTTCTGGAGAAGATGACGACGCTGATGTTTGACCGGATCAGCAGCCTGTACACCGTATTGGCTTAGCGACAAGGGGGGATTGCTGTGCCGGATGCTTCGTCGGAAAACAAAACAGAAAAAGCAACGCCGAAAAAGCGGAAAGACGAACGAAAAAAAGGTAATATTTTTCAAAGTGCCGACGTGGTCAGTTCCTTATCCATCCTTGCGGTTTTTGTCATGCTGCGAATCACAATTCCCTATATTTACCGTTATTTGTCTAATTTTATCATCACATCTCTTTCGAGCGCCGGCACAACCAGTACCCTGACCCAGGCGGGCGCCATGGATATTCTTCGAAATGCTGGGGTTGCCGTTTTGCTGATCTGCTCCCCCATTCTGCTGGCGGCGCTGCTGGCTGCCGTACTGGCAACCGGCGTGCAGACCAAATTTAAGTTTTCCGGCGAAAAGATGAAGTTTAAGCTTTCCAATATCAGTATCATTCAGGGGTTTAAGCGCTTGTTTTCACTTCGGTCGGTTGCCGAACTGCTGAAATCCATGGTCAAGACGGCCGCCATCGGTTTTGTGATTTATCTGCAGATCAAGAAAATCTGTGCGGGCTGTGTCGCGATGATGAATAACGATGTTTTACAGTCCTCCATTAATCTGCTCAATGACATTATGGATATGGTCATTCAGATGACGCTTGTATTTGCCGCCATTGCCGCCGCGGATTATTTCTTTCAGCGGTGGGATTATGAGCGCAATATCCGTATGACGAAGCAGGAAGTGAAAGAGGAGTTTAAGGAACTGGAAGGCAATCCGGAAATTAAGGGGAGAATTCGTCAGGAGCAGCGGAAGATCTCCGGCCGCCGCATGATGCAGCAGGTACCGGAGGCGGACGTGATTGTTCGAAACCCAACCCATATCGCTGTGGCACTGCGGTATCATCCTGAAAAGGATGAAGCCCCCATTGTACTGGCGAAAGGGAAGGATTACCTGGCCATGAAGATCATTGAAATTGCGCAGCAGCACAAGATTCCAATGAAAGAGGACCGGCCCCTTGCACATGCCCTTTACGCGGCGGTTGAAGTCAACGACCAGATTTCACCGGAATTTTATCAGGCTATGGCAGAGATTATGGCTTGGGTTTACCGCCTTAAACAGGAAGGAGAGGAAAGATGAAACTACTTAATCATTTCGTTTCACTGTTTGTCATTGTTATTATTGCACTCATTATGATTCCTCTTCCGGCCCCTTTGCTGGATATGATGTTTATCATCAATATTTCTTTGTCCCTGATTATCCTGTTTCTTACCATGTACATAAAAAGCGCGCTGGATTTTTCCGTTTTTCCATCCATCCTTTTAATTACGACCCTATTTCGGCTTGCACTGAACATTTCATCAACGCGGCTGATTTTGTCCAAGTCCGGTGCGGCCGGTCAGGTGATTAAAACGTTCGGTACGTTTGTCTTGCAGGGCAACATCGTCGTTGGATTTGTGGTATTCCTTATTATCGTCCTTGTACAGTTTCTGGTTATCACCAAAGGCGCGGAACGTGTTTCCGAAGTAGCGGCAAGGTTCCGTCTGGACGCGATGCCCGGAAAGCAGATGGCCATTGACGCGGACTTGAACTCCGGATTAATCGACGAGCAGACGGCACGCAAACGCCGTGATGATATCCAAAGAGAGGCGGAATTCTACGGCTCTATGGACGGCGCCAGCAAATTTGTCAAGGGCGACGCCATTATGTCCATTGTGATTACATCCATCAACTTCATCGGCGGATTAATTGTCGGAATGGTGCAGGGGGGGCAGTCGTTTGGAGAAGTACTGAATGTCTACTCCATCGCCACAGTCGGCGACGGGCTGGTTTCACAGGTCCCCGCACTGCTGGTTTCCACTGCGACGGGCATGATTGTGACCCGTGCGGCTTCCAGTTCCACCTTGGGCGAAGATGTTTCACGCCAGTTTTCTTCCCAGCCGATGGTGATTTTTCTGGCCGGATGCGGTGTGTTTGCACTCAACCTGATTCCGGGCATGCCCCATGTTCAGCTGATTCTGCTTTCTGCTTTCCTGATCGGTTCCGGGGTGATGCTGCGCAAAAAACTGGGACAGGCCGCAGCGACCGCGCAACAGGCAGAAAGCCCCGGCGGGGCTGCCGCGCAGCAGGAAGACGAAGCTTCTTACTACAAAAATATCGATCATATTTACAATTTGCTTCCTCTGGATGCGATTGAAATGGAGTTTGGTTACAGCCTGATTCCTCTGGTAGATGAGTCAAACGGAAGCAGCTTTATCGAGCGCCTGGTCACTTTCCGCAAGCAGTTTGCCGTGAATATGGGTTTGGTGGTGCCGTCCATCCGCCTGCGCGACAACGGCCTTCTCAACCCGAATCAGTATGTCATTAAAATCAGGGGAGAAGAAGTTGCCCGCGGCGAGATTTTAATGGATTACTATTTGGCGCTGGACCCAGGAAATCTGACGGGTGAAATCGACGGAATCGACACCATTGAGCCTGCTTATGGAATTCCCAGTAAGTGGATTACTCCTGATAAGAAGGATATGGCTGAAATTTACGGGTATACCGTGATTGATCCTCTGTCCGTCGTCACGACCCATCTGTCTGAAACCGTACGCCTTCATGCAGATGAGCTGCTTTCCCGTCAGGAAGTGGAACAGCTGCTCGAAAGTGTCAAGGGCTATGACGCTTCCCTGGTTTCCGATGTTGTGCCGAATGTTATGACGCAGAGCAACCTGCAGAAAGTGCTTTGTTCGCTTTTAAAAGAAGGGGTGCCGATTCGCGACATGGAAACGATTCTGGAGACCGTTTCCAACAATGCGGCTGCGGCACGCGACCCGGATATGATGACGGAATATGTGCGTCAGGCACTGCGCCGTACCATTACACGCAAATGGGCGGACGGCGGCCAAATCAAAGTGATCACGCTCGACAGCGAGGTGGAAAAGGCCATTGTAAGTTCAATCAGCAAGAACGAACATGGGACCTATTTGTCCCTCGATCCGCATACGACTCAGAAGATTATTATGAAGCTGACCGACTGTGTCTCCAAAGTGAAGGACGTGGTCACGACGCCGGTCATCCTCACTTCTCCGGTGGTTCGCATTTATTTCAGCCGGCTTTTGCAGCAGTTTTATCCGCGTGCGGTGGTTCTTTCCTTCAATGAACTTGATCGTAATGTCCAGATTCAGGCGGTTGCCAACGTAACGCTGGACTGAACAGTAATTTTACAGAGAGGAGAGGAGCTGTATGACAAAGAATTACGGGGTTCGGGAACTTCCGACCCGGGAGCTTTGGGTCCGGTACGAAAAAACCGGAGACGTTGAGATGAGAAATGAACTGATCCGTCAATACAGCTACCTTGTTCGATGTATTGCAATAAAAATTGTGGGGCACTATCAGTATTTTAATTATTTGGACGATATAATAAGTGAGGGCGTTATTGCACTCATGGATGCGGTTTCAAAATTTGACCTGACAAAAAATGTAAAATTTGAAACGTTTGCGTCCATTAAAATCCGCGGTGCCATGATCGACTACATACGCAGGCAGGACTGTTTTCCACGCAGATTGAAGAAAAAGGCAAAAGAGATTAACCGTGCGGACGAGGTTTTGAATCAGCAGCTTGGCCGCAGTCCGACGGAGCAGGAAATTGCGGATTACATGCAGGTCAGTATTCCGGAGTATGAAAAAATGCTGGCGGAAACTTGTTCCATGAATATGCTTTCTTTTGAACAGCTTATTTATGAAAAGGGAATGGAAAGCCTTGCACTGCACGGGGCTGGCTCTGTGGATGGACCGGAGCAGGCAATGGCGGAAAAAGAGTTAAGCCGGATGCTGCAGCTCGATATTGAACGGTTGGAAGAAAAAGAGAAGCTGGTTATTTCTCTTTATTATAAAGAACAGCTGAAAATCAAGGAAATATCCGGCGTCATGGGGATTAGTGAGTCGCGTGTGTCGCAGATTCACTCCAGTGCGCTGAGAAAACTGAAAAAAAGTCTGGAAGGTTACCTGAAACAGTAACAGGGAGGAAACGCGATATGGTCAGAGGATTTTATATGCTGGGCTCCAGTATGCTGACGCAGAGCAGAGTCTTGAATACCATTAGTAATAATGTGGCCAATGCCGACACCAACGGGTTTAAAAAATCGCGCGTGATGCCAAAAACATTTGGCAGTATGGTGCTGGAACGGGTCGATGGAAAAAAAACGCCTGTCGGAACGGCTTCGCTGATGAATACCGCAGACGAGGCGGTTACGGATTATTCCGGGGGAACCTTTAAAAATACGGGCAGAAAGCTGGACTTTTCCATTCAAGGCGACGGCTTTTTTGCCGTTCAGCAGAACGGAGAAACGGTTTATACCAGAAACGGCAGCTTTAATCTGGACGAAGATGGATATCTGATTCTGAAGGGTCAGGGAAGAGTCTTGGGCAGTGACGGAAATCCCATTTACCTTGGAACGGATGAGATCAGCGCAGACGGGCAGGGCGGTTTGACCGCAGGCGGGCGCTTTGCAGGGCGGCTGGGCATTTACCGTTTTACGGATCGTGCCGCACTGAAAACAGTGGGAGAAGGCATGTTTCAGGGGGACGCCGCTGCTCCCGTCAGAAATTCGAATGTCTTATGGAAAACGCTTGAGGGTTCCAACGTGGATATGACCGAAGAAATGACAGATGCACTGTCTTCTCAGCGTCAATTGCAGACCTGTTCGCAGGCGCTGAAGATGTACGACACCGTTCTCAATCAGGCGGTCGATATTTCAAAACTTTAAGATAGGGGAGGAAAAAAGGCCATGATGACATCGTTTTACACCGCTGCTGCCGGAGCGATCGCACAGCAGCAGAAATTGGGCGTCACATCCAACAACATTGCAAATGTATCCACACAGGGCTACAAACCGGATCAAGTGTCGTTTTCCGACCTGATCTACACGGGCGTGCATGGACCGGAGACGGCAGAAAGTCTGAAAGTGGGTCACGGGAGCCGGGTGGACAAGACGGATACGATTTTTAGTCAGGGAAGCATCGAGCAGACCAACCGCCCGCTTGACTATGCTCTGACCGCCGAAAACGCTTTTTTTGCCGTAAGATGCACGGACGGTGCCGTTCGATACACACGAAACGGTGGATTTCAGCTTTCAGAAAATGTCGATGGCGGCTTTTTTCTGTCTGATGCGCACGGCGGAATTGTGCTTGACCGTTCCGGCAACGCGATTTCGGTAGAGAATGAAAATGACAGGCAGGACGTTGGGGTCTATTCTTTTCAAAATTGTGACGGTCTGGTGAAAACAGGGGATAATTATCTGGAACCGACCGCAACTTCCGGACCGGCGGCCGTGTCGAATGTTCAGGCGAAGCAGGGCAGCATTGAGGCTTCCGCGGTTGATTTAGCGGATCAGATTACGGCGATGATCAATGCGCAGAAAGCGTTTGCATTTAATGCAAACATACTTTCTATGTCGGACAACACTACACAAACGGTCAACGGCTTGCGCTGAGCGTTTTATTTGTGTTTTTAAGGGGGAGAGAACATGAATGCATCGGAGCACACGGCAAACCAAGCAGAAGAAGTCAAAAAGGATGAAGAAGTGAAACAGCCGGAGATGCAGCTGAGTGTCACGTCCAACCGGCTTGAAGCGAGTATCCGAGTGAAGCCCGCCTTTCAGGGACAGGAAATTACATTTGAGCAGATTATGGCCTTTTTAAAGGAAAATGGGATTGTATACGGTGTGCTGGGAAGTGTAATCCGTGATTTTTGTGAAAATAAAAAATATTTTATTGAGCCTGTTTGTGCAAGGGGTTTAGCGCCCGTAGACGAAAAGGACGGGACACTGGAATATCTGTTCAAAAAAGAACAAAATGTGATGCCGGTGGAACGCGAAGACGGTACGGTGGACTACCGCAACCTTGGAATTGTGCAGAATGTGAAAAAGGGGGATGTTTTGTGCAGAATTACCCCTCCTTTGCCCGGTAAAAACGGAATTGACGTTTATGGGAAACCGGTAAATTACCGAAAGGGTAAAACACCGACTTTTCCGCAGGGGAAAAACACGGAAGTTTCGGAGGATGGTTTGACTCTGACGGCGGCGCTGGACGGCTGTATTGAGTACAGACATGCGACCCTTAATATCAGTGAAACCTTTATTGTGCGCGGCGATGTCGACAGTTCTTCGGGAAATATTAATTTCCTTGGCACGGTGATTGTTCAAGGGGATGTTCTGGAAGGGTTTTCTGTAAAAGCAGGCGGGGATATCAATGTTCGCGGCATGGTGGAAGGTGCTCTGTTGGAAGCAGGGGGCAATATCGCTATTTCCTGCGGTATGAATGGAATGAGCCGAGGAAAATTGATTGCCAAGGGAAGCGTTTCCGCTCAATATATTGAAAACACAACGGTCGAATGTGCCGGAGATGTGCGCGCCGATGTTCTTTTCAACAGTATGGTGAAGGCTGGGAACTCCATTTTAGCCCGCGGCAGAAAAGGCCTTTTGGCGGGCGGGCGTTATCAGGCGGGCCGGTCGATTACCGCCAATACGATTGGAAGCGGGGGAGCCCGCACGGAATTGATGATTTTGTCCGGTGTGCTGGACGGCCTTCTTACCGGTAAAAAAGGGGAAAGTCTCGATTCTGTGAAAGCCGAACTTGCGGAAGAACAGAAAAATCTTCAGACGCTGCATTCGCAGGCGGAAACAATTGCCTTGTTTTTAAAGAAAGACCCACGTTCTTTAAAAGGCAGGAAGCTGTTGAAAAGTGCCAGTTCCCAGATGAAGCTGGCTGAATCAAGAATTCAATATCTAAATACTAAAATTTCTGCCATGGGGCAGGCGGATCAAAGTGGATTGGCTGTTTTGGATTTTAAAATTTCTGCTTTGCGTGTTGCCAACATGGGGACGAAGATTACAATTGGAAATTTCACCGAAAATCTTGCAACCGATTATAGTGCAACCAAATTTTATTCGGACCACGAACATATTGTAACTGCAACAATTCAACCGGCTGATCGTACATAATTCTGAAAGCGAGGTGCGCCGATGGCAATTGAAAATCTAAGTCAGCTTAACGAGATGCATATTGATGTTTTAAAAGAAATTGGAAACATTGGAGCAGGAAACGCCGCTACATCGCTTGCGCAGATGCTGAACCGTGAAATTGACATGGTGACCCCGGTGGTTCGTATCCTGGATATTAGTGAGGCTGATCGTGCGCTGGGTGGGCCGGAAACACCGGTTGTTGCCATTCTGGCGGAACTGAACGGTGATATTAACGGAATCATGATGTTTGTCATTGAGCAGGATTTTACGCAGTCTTTGCTGGAAGCGCTGCTGGGGGAAAGCCGGGCGGATTGTGCCGACCTTTCCGAAATGGAATGTTCCGCACTTTCTGAAATTGGGAATATTATGATCGGGTCTTACGCAGCGTCCATTGCCACCCTTTCCAGTCTTGAAATCAAAATTTCCGTGCCGGCCGTGACAGCCGATATGGCCGGGGCTCTGCTCACGGTTCCCGCCGCCGAAATGGGGACCGTGTCAGATAAAATAATTTTTATCGAGGATGACTTTCTCAGCGCAAGCAAGACGATTTCAGCGAACATGATGCTGATCCCGGACATTGCCTCACTGAATAAATTGATGAGCAGTCTGGGGATTCAATTATGAGCGAATTGATTACGGTAGGTATTTCAGATGTAAAAATAACGCAAAACCCCGGTGCGCTGGTTACTTACGCACTGGGGTCCTGCGTTGGTATTTGTCTTTATGATGCGTCGTTACAAATTGGGGGACTGGCTCATATTATGCTGCCCCATCAACCGGAAAACAATGCGGAGGACCAGATTAACCGTTACGCGGATTCCTGCCTGCCGGTGATGGTCAGAGAGATGGAGCACCGGGGGTGTCTTCGGGCACGCATACAGGCTAAAATTGCTGGGGGCGCAAAGATGTTTGAAGTTGCGAACGACAGTGCGTTCGGCAACATTGGCGCAAGAAATATTGCCGCGGTGAAACAGACGCTTGCGGGGATTGGAATTCGTATTCAAGCGGAGGATACAGGGCTAAACTATGGCCGCACCGTCTATTTTTACACCGAAACGGGTATGATGGTGGTAAAATCTTTCGCCAAGGGGGAAAAGAAATTTTAAATGATATAATCGGGAAACAGGGAACCCTGATTCCCCTTGCTGCGGGAGCTGTTGACTTGCTTTTTTAGCCGGTCGCACTCCTTTTTTAGTTGCTTTTTGCTGTTTGAATCGCAAGCGCAGATTTTTTTGAGCAAAGAGCGGCAGTTCGCTTCCCGGGCCATGGTTTCCACTTCGGCCTCGGTACACTCTGATTTTGAAAGACCGGCCGCCAACACCTTGCGGATTCGGTTTTGACTTTCCGGGGCTAACTGCCCGCAAAGCTGGGAAATGTGAGCGGAACATTTCTTCAGGCGGTCCAGGAGGACCTGCCTTTGCAGGATTTCATTTGTTGGTGCGGGACCGTCTGGTTTTAAACTTTCCGATTCAATGTTCAGGGCAAGTTGATAGATCCGTGTTAGAAGAATTTCTTTTTGCTTTAGGCAGTTCTGCAATTCTTCCGTCATTTGATCATTACACCTTTCAAAAACAGGCCGTCTTTTTTAAAAGACCGGCCTGTTTCGTTTCATTTCATTTCTATCGCTTTTACATTCGGGTGGCTTTTTCCGCCTGTGCCCAGGAAGTGCGCAGACCCTGTAAAGTGGGGATGATTTTGTTTAAACTGTCAGAGCTTTCCGAAACATTTGCTTTGATAATCTGCCCCAGCACATGGGAATAGATCTGTTTTAAATTTGCCGAAATACTGTATTTGTCATCCAGAGTTGCGAAAAGGTAGTTGACAATATTTTTGGCTTTTGTAGTCTGCTTTTTTGCGGCTTCCGGTTGTTTTTGATCGAAAAGGATGCAAGCGTGTCTCAAACTTTTTAAAAGTTCGTCATACAGCTTAACCACAAGCTCTCCGCGTGACATGGTGAGGATTGACTGTTCCTGATATTGCATAATCAGGTTGTTTGGATCCGCCATTTCAGTGTGCCCTCCTATATTTATCTTTTGATCGGTGCCGGACTCAATAGTTGCTGCTGCCGGACATCATGGAGGCCAGATAGTCGCTTTGCGCGGTCAGTGTGCTGAGTGCCTGTTCCATGGCGGTGAATTTTTTCCAGTAGCGGGTTTCTTCGGTTTCCAGCTGCTCTTTCAGGTTGGACACCGTGTCCTGATACTGCTTGATCTGAAGGGTCAGTTGGCTGGTATCATTTGCGGACGATTCCTTGCCGGCCCGCAGAAGCAGTATCCCGTCGCCGCCGAATGTGCCGACATATTTGTCAAGCGCTTTTTGCACACGTGACGAAACGCCGTCTTCCGCCGTAAAAAGTTCTGTGACGGCGTCCGGGTCGCTCTGCAGTTTTTGTTTGAGCTTGTCCGTGTCCACCACCAGCTGACCGCCGGATTTATAATCATAAGCTTTTGTCGAAATTCCAAGCTGACTTAAAGACAATCCGGCAGATTCTACTTTGGTTGTCATGGCTTCACGCAGGTCATTCAGAACTCCGCTGAGAGCGGAATCATTTTGCAGCAGACCTTTTTTAGCCTTTTCTTCCCATTTTTCAATCTCATCGTCCGTCATTTCTTCTTTTTGCGCATCGGTCAGCGGCTCATATTTGACTTGATGATCGCTGTCTCTTTCCTGGGATTCCGAGTTCAGGGTGTTGACTTTATCAATAATTTTGTTATAGGCGTTGACAAAGTCGACAATTTTATCCGAAAGGTCATCCACATTGCTGGGTGTGGAAAATGAAACAGGCTCAGTTGTTTCACCGGTTACATCCAGAGTTACACCGTCCAGAGTAGTAGTATTAGAGGACCTTACAATGTCCATTTTGGTTCCGTTAATGGTGACATTCATCTTCAGGTCTTGGCCTGCTGTGAGTTTTGTGCTGTCGTAAGTGCCGAACAGTGTGGCGGCAAGTTTTCCGCTCACATCGCTGAATTCAATTTTCCCCTGCGACCCGCTGTCGTCTGCCGTAATGCGGAACGAGTCGGTTGTTTGGGAATAGGCGACGGTAACTCCAATGTCTTCGTTGTTGTTGATTTGAGAAATGACATCCGACAGCGTGGTGTCACCGGTAAAGGAAAGTTCTGTTCCATTTATGTTCATCTTATAGTTGCCATCGCCGTCATCCTGCAAGGCTCGGCTGAATTTGTCGGCCAGCTCAGCCAGTGTTTTGCCGGTGTTGATGCGGTTGGCTGTGCCTGTGGCAATGCGCAGAGCGCCGTCCTGCCCCAGTACATTGGAATTGCTGGAAGAGTCTATGCTCAAGACCGAAGTCGAGTCGATGGTTGTAAACTGAAGATTTCCGGAATTGTCTGTAACGTTGACCTTATCCGTTCCGAATGCGCTGTTCAGTTTCCCCTGCAAATAGCTTGCCAGTTCGGCAGATGTGTCGTAACTGGCGTCGGCGCCGGCGTCAAATGAAATTTCTTTGGAAATACCGTCTAGTGTGAATGTCACGGTGCTGCCGGACAGGGTATCGCCGAGCGTAGCATTTTTAAATAGAGCACTTGTATCCGTAATGGCAGTACCGGCGACTGAACCGGTTCCGCTTTCTTCCTGAAGGCCGATGGCATTTAAAAAATCCACTCCGCTGGTATCGTCGTCAGACGCCTTATAGGCTTTTATGCCGACTGTATCGGTTCCGTCTGTGGATGAAAGCGCAATGCTGTTGTCTGCATTCAGTTCAAATTTGACCTTGCTGTTGAGAGAACTGTTTTGGCTGATCTGACTATTCAGACCATCCACAATCTTTTGCAGCTCGGTTTGTGGATCACTGTTTATATTATCCGGGTCCAGAGTGACGGAACTGCCCAGTGTCAGGGTGTAATCGGTGTCGTTATAAGTAACCACAAGGGACTTTCCACCGACATCGGATTGCTGCCAGGTGTTCTGTATTGTGCCGGAGGTAATCGTTTTATTTGACACTTGCTGGGCGGAATTATAGGAAGCTGTTGAAGCAAGCTGAGAAATGCTGTTAATCACAAGGTTTTGAGCATTGTCAACATTGCCGGTCGCTGTTACCACGCCGGAAGAACTGTCAACATTAGAAGATTCAAAAAACTTTGGGCTTAACAGGTTACTTTCGCTGGCATAAGAAAAATAGGTATCTTTAAAATCCTGCAGGTCAGAGGTGACGTCGCGGAATAAATCCCTTCTCCACTCGGCAGTCTGCTCTAACTGTTCCTGCTTATCAATTCTGCTCTGTGTATGTGACACAAGGGACTTGACAATGCTGTCCGTATCCAACCCGGAGTACAGATTGGAACCGGTCAGGCGGTATACCGATGAAGTTTGAAGATTTGCTGAAGAAGACACTGAACTGGTTGAACTCATGCGGATTCCTCCTAGAACCGGGTTGATTTTCAGTAAAACCGGTCTATGACATATATCGGCACACAGCCCGAAATCTTTATGAAAAATCTTTTCTTTTCCGGTTTTACCCGCTGTGGTTATAAAACAAGGACGTTTTCCAATTTTGGAAAACGTCCCTCATTGACAAAGTCAGAATAATTTAGATGTATTTATCGTCGCCGACGGCCTGAGCATGGGCCGGAACGGAGGCAGGCTGCAGTTGGGATTTGTCTTTGCTTTCAGAATTTTTAGTATTTTTTGGGGCGCTGGTTTCTTTCACCGGGGCTGCCTGCGCTTTTGAGGGCTTATTCTGCGCACTGCCGCGAAGCTTTACTTTGGATACGGTGCGTTTCAGTTCTTTCGCCTGCGCGGCCAGCTCTTCACTGGCAGCCGCACTTTCCTCTGCTGTGGCGGAGTTGGTCTGAACGACGGCGGAAATCTGCTGAACACCCTGCGTGATCTGACCGATGGAGGTTGCCTGCTGGTTGGATGCGTTCGCAATTTCGTTTACCAAGTCGTTGGTGGAACTTGCGGACTGAATGACTTCTTTCAGAGTCTGCTCTGTGGTGTTCGCCACTTTTGTACCGTTGCTGACAGCTTTGATGGCGTTTTCAATCAGGCTGGTTGTATCTTTCGCCGCTTCCGCGCTCTTGCTGGCAAGATTACGCACTTCATCCGCTACAACGGCAAAGCCCTTTCCGGCAGAGCCCGCACGGGCGGCTTCAACGGCGGCATTCAGCGCAAGAATATTGGTCTGGAACGCGATATCGTCAATCGTTTTGATAATATTACTGATCTGTTGAGATGTGTCGCTGATCTGTCCCATTGCGGTCAGCATTTCATCCATTTTTACGTTGGCATCTTTCAGCTTCTGTGATTCTTCACTGGAGTAACGGTTGGCTTCACCGGCATTGGCGGCATTCTTTTTCACGTGGTCTGAAACTTCAAGAATTGTTGCGGAAAGCTGTTCAATGGAACTGGCCTGCTCCGTAGCGCCCTGCGCCAGAGCCTGCGAACCGCTTGCAACTTGGTCGGAACCGCTCGCGGTCTGTTCCGCTGCGTTTTTGACCTTGACAAAAATTGTGTTGAACGCTTCAAAAATATTTTTCATTGAATCGTTAATTTTTGCCCAGTCCCCAGGCCACACGACCTTGGATTCCATGGTGAAATCGCCTTTTGACATTCCGTCTAAAAGGTAAATAATTTCTTCAACAGAACCTGTCAGGTGCTTTGAAAGAGCGTTGATGGAGTCGGTAAGCTGACCGAGTTCCGCTTTCGAGTGGTAATCCACCTTTACATTTAGTTTCCCTTGATTGATTTGCTCTGCGGCTGCGGCAATTTTATGAATAGCAGCATCCAGATGTTTGGAAAAGCTGGAGATCATAAAAATACCGGCGATCCAGATTACAACAAATGCGGCAATGATAATGGGAGCCATAGTCCGCACAACTTTTAACACATTGTCTGCATTTCCGCTGTTTGCAGAGATCATGGCAAACAGAACAATGTAAGGAATTACAAAGAGCAGAGAAATGATAGAGATATTTAAAATCAGTTTTCCACGGATTTTCATATTAAGGTAAAAACGCATGTCCGATTACTCTCCCTTGTTATTAGCTTTCTCAGTTGCAGCGGTCTGCAATTGCACCACCGGATTCACCGGGGGCTTGTCCGTTTCATTGGGGTTTTCGTTTAAAGCGGCTGTTTCATTTACTTCCGTCAATTCATTTTCAGAAAGAATTTTTGCAACGTCCAGAAGAAGAACAACCTTGTCCTCAATTTGCCCGATTCCCGTCAGGTAGCGGTTAGTAATATCTTTGGAAACCTTCGGGGACGGGGAGATACTGTCTTCATCCAGATCGGTTACTTCGTCCACCGCGTCCACAATAAAGCCCATATAGGTGTCTTCCATACTGGTTACAATAATGCAGGTATTTTCATTGTATTCGGCTTCCGGTTTGTTAAAGCGGATGCGGATATCAATGACCGGTATGATGTTTCCGCGCAGATTGATGACTCCCTTTGCATAATCAGGAAAATCCGGGAGCGGTGTAATCCCCTGCATGCTGATGATCTGCACTACATCCGAAATCGGAATGCCGAACAGTTCCCCATCCGTCCAGAAAGTGAGATATTTCGTCAAAACGGCATCTTGTTCGCCATCCTGGGTAACTTCGCTTTCTTCCAAAATGCTTGGCATATAATTCACCTCGTAGAGTTAAATAATTTTATAAAATGCCCAACCGTAAAGCGATATGGAAGAAGGCCTTACAGCTGCTGTTCCTTGATTTTACGGATTTGTTCCCGCTGGCAGTCAAAAAGATATTTGCACAGCAGGTCGCCTTTAGGGCCTGAATTGTCTAAAAACTCACAACCGTAGCCGTCTGCTTGTGCCCGTTCCATAATGAGCTTTCGTACAATTCTACAGTCGTAGAAATAAACCAAGCTGTAAAAAGCCAGCCTTACGGATATGAGGTCTCCGATTTCCAGTTCTTTGGCACAGGTAAAGTACAGTCCGCTCAGGCTGAGGTCGCGAATTTGAATCGGGAAATGAGGGAGGTCCTCCGATTCCGTATCTGCATCGGTCTTAGGGCGGGCATCCGTGTCGATTTGAACCTTGACACGGAAAAAATTTCTTTGTTCATAGTCTGCCAGACTCTGTACGTCAGAGATTCTTATAAATTCCGGTGCTGAAAGATATACATTGCCAACAAGGACACGAAACCCCAATGCATTGTTGAATACGCTGATTTTTACAGTTGTATTGCAGTGTATGATGGGAAGTGCCTCCTGCTGGTTCATAATTTGAATTTCATTATTGCCAACCCAGGCGAGATAACCCGTTAGAATTGGTTTATTGTCCATAGCTTTTACTTCGCACGGAGATCGGAGGTAATCCTCAGAAATCGGCAACATTCGATGATAAGCCTCCCCTGGTGTATTCTGCATTGAAATTATTCCGCCGCGGTTTTCAGCATTTGACCGGAATCCTGCTTTCCCTGCGCGGAGTCAGCACTGCGTTCGGAAAGAACCCTTGTAATATCCAGAACCATGGCGGATTCTTTTTCCAGCGATGCAATGGCACCGACATAACGGTCCCCAACACTTTTTTTATACTTAGGGGCATCGAAAATCTGACTTTTGGCAATATCTCTTACATCATTAACCGAATCCACAATCAGTCCCGCTGTCATGTCGCCGTTTTCCACAATGATGGTGCTGGTCAGATTATTGTATTCGATGGGCTCTTTTGAAAATTTCAGTCTCATGTCAATCAGCGGCACAATTTTTCCTCTTAGATTAATAACCCCCTTGACATAATCGGGAAGATTGGGCATCAGGGTAATCGGCTGCAGCCGAATGATTTCGACCACGTGGGAAGTCGGTAAGGTGTAGAGCTGCTGGTCGATAAAGAAAGTCAAATACTTTTCAGAAGGAATATTTTCCATGACGGAAATCTTGCTTTTTGCGCTCCGTTTTGTTTTTTTCATTTTATTCACCTGATTCGCTTTTTATCGAACGCGTTTAAAATTCCCTATATCTATAGAAATATATCGTCCTTTTCCGTTGAAATGTTAGAGAAAAAGCGAAATATTCTTAATAAATTCCTGAAATTCAGGGTTCTGCCTGTTCGGCATCGGGCTGTTTGGTTACGCGGCCTTCCGAATCAGCGCGAAAGCCCAAAAAATATACATACATGTCGACAACCGCCTGGTAAAGTTCCGGCGGGATTTCCACGCCCGCGTCCAGCCGAGAAAGCAGAGTAGCGAGGGAGTCGTCGCGAAAAACCGGTACGCCGCTTTTTTCCGCCAGGCTTACAATCTGCCGGGCGGTTTCGCCCATTCCCGATGCGACCACGACGGGGGCGCCGTCCGAGGATTCGTTATACTTTAGGGCGGCTGCTTTTTGGAGCTTTTCAAATGGTGACATCAACCATCCGCTTCCTTTCCATCACTTTTTGAAGAATTAATTCCGGAACTTTGGGCTTTTCGCAGCGGGTCAGATTGATATCGCCGGAAGACAAACCGTTTTTCACCAGAATCTGCCCCAGAGAAGACGTGATGGCTCTTTTGTGCGCAAGCAGTTCTTCCGGGCAGGAAAGGGACAAATCGACTTTTTTGCCTGCCAGCTCGACTCTTGCTTCAAAATAGCCCAGGTTCTGAATGGTAAATGTCAGGTAAAGGCGGGTTGGTATTACAGCAGAGCCGGAACGGCTGCTTTCTGTATTTTGGCTGTCTTTTTTTTCAATCCAGATTTGAGAAAACAGGCACCTTCCCTGTAAAACCGCGGGCAAAAACAGGTGGACAAACGGCATGTAGACGCTGTTGTCGAGCAGAAGCGACCGGCCGATATCGGCACAGACCGCTTTGTCAGCTTCCGGCGCGTTTGGTCCGCTGCTGTGGGAAAGCATGGAAATCAGGGATTGAAAAAATTTGCTTTCGGTTTTTTGCGGTTCGGACTGAATGGCCTGTTCATACAGCGAGCGCATCATTTGAATTGTGGGCTTTTCTGCGCGTCGGCCGCAGTAGTCGATGAGCTGATGAAATTTTGCATCCAGATTTTCACGGGAGCTCACGTTTAAAATTGACATGTTTTGAAGCAGCAGAGAGATTGTCTCGCGCACTTTGCCGTAATCACTGTTCTTTGAAATATATGCCGACAAAAAAGGAATTATCTCTTTTTTCAGCAGGCCCATATTGCTTTCCAGAAATTCAGCCGGTTCCGTCGTGTTAAATCGTTCGCACAGAAGCGCCAGCTGTTTTGATTCATGGGCGGGAAGCTGCCGCCCGATCATTTTTAGATTGGAGAGGATCGCTTCTGCTGTGTCTTTGGTGGAAGAAAAGCCATCGAAGGCTTTCAAAAATGACGCAGCCCGTAGGTCCAGCTGCGGGTCCCCGAATTGTTCCGTCATGTGGCGCAGCAGCTGAAACAGCGGACCGGAAAACAGATCGCCGCTTTTCTGCTGATGCAGCAGGTCGCCCGCCAGACCGTCCTGCTCTGTTGCCAGTTCTGCAAGGAATGCCCTGAGCTCGGGGTCTTCCGGCAGAGCGCCGGGGGATGCTTCCATGCGGCGCGCGGTTGTAAAAAGCAGTTTGCCCAGCGTTTCCGCAAGGCCGGGCGTCTGCCGCAGCTGTTGAATAAACTTGCCAAACACGGACTCTTTGCTCAAAAGCAGATTCAGGGATGCGGAATCCGTGTTTTGGTTTTGTGTATTGGGCCGGTTCACCCTGGTGGGTTCCATCGGCTCAACCGGGGAAGGCTGGGCCGATGGATTCGGTTTCAGCACCCCGTCGCTGTGGGGAACCGGGGCGGTAATGCGCAGGTTTTCCGGCATAAAAGCACCTCTTTCATAAAATAAGGAGAAATATGTTAATTTTATTGAAAAATGGTCGATATAATAATAAATAATTAATTAGGAATCATGAGGAAAGCAGTTATTTTGATTCTAAAAATTGTAAGTTTTCACTAACAGGATGGGAGCGAAACATATATGGAAAGCGGAAACGAATCCATGTTGGACGTTTATTTGTTTGAAACCAATGATCTGTTGGAACATCTGGACGATATTCTGATCGAAAGTGAAAAGAATAAAGCGCTGGATCAAGACAGTATCAACGAGATTTTTCGAATCATGCATACCATCAAAGGTTCTTCCGCCATGATGCAGTTTGACAGTTTGGCGGTTATTTCCCACAAGATGGAAGATCTTTTCGCATTCGTAAGGGAACATGGAATCAATGAGCAGGATCTGGAAGATCTGTTTGACCTGATGTTCCGGTCAGGGGATTTCCTTAAGGCGGAGGCAGGCAAAGTTCAGGATGGACAGCCTCTTACAACAGATATCGGCACATTGGAGAAGGAAATTAACGATTTTCTCAAAAAGATTTCAGCGGATACGGCCGCCGCGGCTGCGCCTTCCAACACGGCGCAGCCCGCCGCACAGCCGAGCGTGTCGGCACCGACCAGCCAAGAAGCTGACTTGCTGAAAGGGGAGTCGGACAAGGGGTTTCCGTTTGCCGTTCATGTTTTCTTTGACGAGGACGCGCAGATGGAAAATCTGCGCGCTTTTATGCTGGTAAACAGCCTTCAGGATTCCGGCGGCGAGTTCGAGTTTTATCCCCTCGATATCGAAACGGACAAAGCGACCGCTCAGCAAATTCAGCAAGACGGATTCTACCTGTTTTTCCGTGAAACGAAGGCGCGCGATAAGGCAATCCCAACAATTGAGGCATTTACATACACGAAGAACTATTCGCTTCTTGGCACTGCACCGGAAAAACAGCAGCCGGACAAAACTGCCGCAGCTTCCCATGCCGGCGGAAAGAAGCCGCGCAAGGCGGCAAAACAGACACACGCGCCGATTAAACAAAGCCTGATTAATGTCAATCTTTCCAAGCTGGACAACCTAATGGATCTGATGGGTGAAATTGTTATTACGGAGTCGATGGTTACCTCTACCCCGGCACTTCAGCAGGCAGGACTTGACAATAACTTTACAAAAGCGTCGCGCCAGCTGCGCAAACTGACGGATGAGCTGCAGGAAATTGTAATGTCGATCCGAATGGTTCCTGTTTCCACGGTCTTTCAAAAAATGAACCGCATTGTGCGCGACATGACCAAGAAATTGGATAAAGATGCCCAGCTGGTTCTGGTCGGTGAGGAAACCGAAGTTGATAAGACCATTGTAGACAGCATTGCAGATCCTATTATGCATCTTGTCCGCAACGGGATGGATCACGGAATCGAATCAAAAGAGGAAAGGGCAAAAACCTCAAAGCCGCAAATGGGAACCATTACGCTTGCTGCACAGAATACCGGCGGAGAGATTTTGATTACCGTTTCCGACGATGGTGCGGGAATCGACCGGAAGGGTGTTCTTGCGAAAGCCCAGAAAAAGGGCCTTTTAACCAAACCGGCGGATGAATACACGGACCACGAGGTCAATCAGTTTATTCTGATGCCTGGATTTTCCACAAACGATGTGGTGACGGAGTTTTCAGGGCGCGGTGTCGGAATGGATGTTGTAAAGGAAAACGTGGAAAAGATTGGCGGAGACGTGACGGTGGAAAGCACACCGGGGCAGGGAACCAAAGTCGTTTTCAAAATCCCGCTGACCCTTGCGATTGTTAACGGGATGAAAATTTCCGTTGGGGATACCATGTTTACCATTCCAATCAAAAATATCCTTCAGTCCTTCAAGGCGAAGGATGAGAATATTATGTATGACACCGATATGCACGAAATTATCATGGTGCGGGACCGTTATTATCCGGTGGTGCGGCTGCACAAGGCATACCATCTTCAGACGGATGTCACGGATATCGGCAGCGGCATTATGATTTTAGTAGGAACGCATGATAATTCCTTCTGTATTTTTGCAGATGCGCTGCTTGGCGAGCAGCAGGTGGTGGTCAAGCCGCTTCCGGCTTATCTCAATCAATTCAAAGTGAAAAAAGACGGGATAGACGGCTGTGCAATCCTCGGTGACGGCAGCATCAGCCTGATCCTGAATGTTCAGAGCCTTTACAATGCAAGTTGACACGAAAGTTATGGGAGACGGCATGATCCATTTAACCGACCGGGAATTTCAGGAGCTTGTCGATTTTATCCGCACAAACTTCGGGATAAACCTTAGTAAAAAACGGCTTTTAATTGAAGCAAGGCTGTTTTCTGTTCTGGCTGAAAAAAATGTTTCCAGCTTTACAGAGTATTTTAATCTGATTCGCGGCAATTCGAAAGAATTAATTACAATGATGAACCGCTTAACAACCAACCATACCTATTTTATGCGGGAACCGAGGCATTTTGAATATTTAAAAAATGTGATTCTTCCGGAATTGACGGAAAATCGGCGGGACAAATGCCTGCGCATCTGGAGTGCGGGGTGTTCCACGGGGGAAGAGGCCTATACGGCGGTTATGGTGATGAGGGAATGGTTTGGTTTGCAATCCGGTTGGGATTACCGGCTGCTGGCAACCGATATTTCCACACGGGTTTTAGAGTCGGCCAAGCACGGCGTTTATTCTGCGGAGTCTCTGCGGGATCTTCCCGCTGGGTGGCGCTCCAGATACTTTCATACACAGGACGGGCAGACATATCTGCTCAGTGATGAGATTAAAAAAGAGGTCATTTTTCGCAGCTTGAACCTGATGAATCCTTTTCCGTTT
The DNA here is from genome assembly GCA_022650485.1 of Oscillospiraceae bacterium. Taxonomy (GTDB): domain Bacteria; phylum Bacillota; class Clostridia; order Oscillospirales; family Acutalibacteraceae; genus Caproicibacter. The sequence continues at coordinate 115,511 of JALCPP010000003.1, forward strand.
CATCGGCCGTTTGATTTAATCTTTTGCAGGAATGTAATGATCTACTTTGACCAGGAAACTAAAAATAAACTAATACAGAAGTTTTATGATATTTTAAAACCGGGAGGATATCTGCTGATTGGTCATTCTGAAACCGTTCAGCGTGATGTTGTTCCGTTCCAATATATCGAACCTTCCATTTATCAGAGAGGATAAGCATTATGCCCTTTCGACCGGTTCAAGTTCTGATTGCAGATGATTCCACAGTTTTTCTTTCTACTCTTATGAGCGGAATGGAGCAGGATTCTGCATTTGGAGAGATCAGAACAGCAGACAGTGTTTCACAATTGGTTGCGTTAAGTCATACATTTCACCCTGATGTTATGGTTGTTGGAGCGTGTCTGCTTAGCAAGAGCGAGACATCCTTTATGAAATCGAGCGGGGTACCGGTGGTGGTTTTGCTTCGTGCCGGTGAGAATGCAGCAGAAATTCAGGGGGGGAATGCCGCAGATTATGTAAGACTGCCCAGCAGTCAGAGTTTGAAAAGTTGGCAGGTGTTTTGCAGTGAAGTTTGCGTCAAAGTAAAAATTGCCGCTGTTGCCATGCCTGCCAGAACTCATGTGTTTCCAGCGAAGGCGAAATCCCCGGCCGGAGAGCATGAAAAGGTTATTGTAATTGGTGCTTCCACCGGGGGAACCGATGCAACGGCGGACATTATCAAACGTCTGCCGCCTCATCTGCCGGGAATTCTAATTGTTCAGCATATGCCGTCGGGTTTTACCAAAATGTATGCCCAGAGGCTGAACAGCCTGACCGATATCCATGTGTCGGAAGCACAGGACGGAGACCGCGTGGAACGCGGAACGGCTTTGATTGCGCCTGGCGGTCTGCATCTTTTGCTGAAAAAAGATTCTAAAGGGTATTATGTGACATGCGTTCGGGGAGAACGCGTAAACGGGCATTGCCCGTCAGTTGGGGTTTTGTTTGACTCCGCAGCGAAAACGGCAGGCCCGGCAGCGCTTGGTGTACTCTTAACTGGTATGGGGAGAGACGGCGCACAGGGCTTGCTGCACATGAAGCAGGAAGGCGCTTACACGATTGGCCAGGATGAGTCCACCTGTGTTGTCTACGGGATGCCGCGGGAGGCCTTTGAAATCGGTGCTGTGGTACAGCAGGCACCTTTACAGCAAATTGCGGATCTGATTATCCTTCACATAAAATAAATCATTACCGGGAGTTGCTGAAATTGAAAAAAATTCGTTTAAAAACAATTCTACAATCGCATCTGAAAAACAGAAAATTTGTTCACGCGAAATCCAATGCAACCGGGAAGAAAAAAAGACTGAATCAGAAAGGGTTAAAAAGAAAGCTGCTTTTGCGGTTTATGCTGATTACGGTATCCATTTGCATTGTGTTTGGCGGAACGACGGTCTTTTTGATTTATCAAAATTCAGTGAATTTTATGAAGGAGGAAGTAGACGCATCCGCCAAGGCCTACAGCCAGGTTGTGATGAATTCACTGGGAAAATATCGAACTGCGGTTACTGATATTTCGGAGGACAGCAAGCTGAATGATGCGTCGCTGTCGGAAGAAGATCTGATTCAGGAATTGGATTATCAGAGCATGATTCACGGCTTTTTCAAGGTTGATTTGGCCGATGACTCCGGCAAAACGCTCAAGGGCGATGATATTAGCGGCGAAGAGTATTTCAAAGAAGCATCGAACGGGCGTTTTTCAACCTCCAGCACCTATTATTCTAAAGAAGACAGCGGAATGCTGGTTACGATGGCGGTTCCAATGAGTGCGCCCAGCAATTCTGCCAATATTCTTTCTAACAGAGTGTTGACTTGCTCGATTTCGGTCGGCACGCTGAACGGCTTGCTTGATGAGGTTACGATTGGCAAGTCCGGTTATGGCTTTATCGTGGACCGCACCGGGAAAATTGTGGCAGACAAGGATGTGGGCCATGTGCTGGATGCCGTCAATTATATTGAGTTGGCGAAGAAGGATGCGTCCTATTCCGGCATGGGGAAAGTTGTTCAGCAGATGTCGGAGATGAAAACCGGCGGTCAGGAAACGACGCTGGATGGAAAGCAGGTTTATATTTCCTATCGGCCGGTTTCCAATGCGGACGACTGGTCCATTGCCATGGTGGCGGTCAAATCTGAAATGCTGGGCGGAATGTACACGGCCATTTATATTACGCTTGCTCTTGTCGCCGCGTTTATTCTTCTGTCCATTCTGATTTCCGGTGGGATTGCCGGGCCCATCATCAAACCGATTCTTTCGTTGGCGGGAAGAATCGAAACTTTGGCAGACGGAGATCTGCATTCAGCAGTCCCTGTTGTTCACACGAAAGATGAAGTCGAATCGCTTTCCCAAACATTCGGCTCTACGGTGAAGTCTTTAAATGGGTATATTGAAGAGATATCCGCTGTGCTGGGCAATATGGCAGACGGAGATTTTACTGTGATGCCGCAGCGCGAATATTTGGGCGATTTTGCTGCTATCAAGAAGGCCATGGATTCTATCCTCCTTTCCATGAATCTGATGTTTGGTGAGATACGCAAGATGGCAGACCAGGTTGCGGGCGGGGCGCAGCAAACGGCCGAAGGTGCCAATGCGCTGGCGCAGGGAGCAACAGAGCAGGCCGGTACGATTGAGCAGCTTGCGGCTTCGATGAAAGAAGTTACCCAAAAAGTAAATGACAGCGTACAGTACACCCAAAAAGCCGATTCGCTTGTCCTTAACGTAACCAGGCAGGTGACGCAGGGAAGTCAGCAAATGAAACAGATGATTGCGGCGATGGCGCGGATTGAAGAATCTTCCGGTAAAATTGAGAAGATCAATAAAACCATTGAGGATATCGCTTTCCAGACCAATATTCTGGCGTTGAACGCGGCGGTGGAAGCTGCACGCGCCGGGGAAGCCGGGCGGGGATTCTCCGTTGTGGCGGATGAGGTTCGCAATTTGGCAGGAAAGAGTTCGGAAGCGGCCAAAGATACTTCGGCACTGATTCAGGATTCGATTGGTGCCGTGGCGGAAGGCCACAAAATTGCAGACGACACATCGGCGTCTTTAAATGGAATTGTCGACGGGGTCGAATCGATGGCACAGTTGTTTGGGTCGATTTCCAGAGCATCGTCGGAACAGGCGAAAGCTATTGGGCAGATTAACCAGGGGTCCGAACAGATTTCAGCGGTGGTTCAGTCGAATTCTGCGACGGCGGAACAAAGTTCAGCAACCAGTCAGGAGCTGAACCGGCTTGCCCAGATGCTGAAGACTACGCTCAGCCAGTTAAAGCTGCAGGATAACAGCTGATTTTCTTACATAGCAAAAGGGAGGCTCCTGGCCGGGTGCCTCCCTTTTTATCCGTTTTCAGAGCCGTCTTTTAATACGTCATGATGTCCCCGCGGTTTTGATAAAATAAGATCTTTTCCCGCCACGGCTTTAGGTAAGGATCGGTTTTCATCGGCTCGTAAAATTCTGTTTTCCCAAAAGAATGCATTGGGATGACGGCGTTTGCACCGACTGTTTTCATAAAATAATTGAAGCCGAGCAGCGCATTTTGCTTTTGACGGGGATCAACCGGCAGAAAGGCCACGTCGATTTTTTCGCCGCGCAGCGTATCGATCTGTTCCCGGTAACGCCGTCCCATCTCAGCATTGGCATCCTCCGGTTCACCGTCCCAGTGCCACCAGTTCAGGTCGCCTGCATGGTAGATGCAAAGCCCGTCCATCCGGATGAGAAACGCAACGCCCTCGTCCGTCGATTCCAGTCCGCGTACCGACAGATCTCCCAGATTGATGGTTTCGTTCGGCGCAATTTTTACAGCATCTTCCGGTGGGTGGATCTGGCTTGCGAGGAGGTACCGGATAGTGGGAATTGTTTTCCGCCAGCTGAAAATTCTGGGGCTGTAGTGGTCGGGATGACTGTGAGAAGCAAAGACAACGACGTTTTTATCACGTATCTGTTCCGGGTCTACGACACCTTTTGACAGCCCGCATCCCTTCGGGACATCCAGATAATAATCAAAAATAAGAAAATGATGATCGGTTTCCAGTGAGAAAGCACTGTGGTGTAAATACCGGATTTCAGCGTTCATCCTGTCATCCTCCTTTTGCCCTTATTATATCACGCTTGTGACGGGAGGCATAGTATTACGGTTCGGTTGGCTTCTAGTAAGCTGGTTGATAACGACTCATATGTAAAGGCATAATACTTGTCACAAGGCGCGGCACACATGATATGAACATTTCACTGCTGAAAACAGGAAATTCGACTTTGTCTTTCACTAACAGGGTGGCTTAGCATGATATCGTTATTTTGCAATGTTTTGTTTAAAGTGACCATTCTGTTCCTCATGGTTGCTGCCGGTTATGTCTGTGGAAAAGTACATTGGATTACAAACGGCGGAGCAAAGGAAATGACTTCCTTTTTATTTTGGGTGGTTACGCCCTGCCTGATGATCTCTTCTCTGCAGGATATGATAGGAAAAGTCAGTATGGGGAGTATCCTCCTTTCGGGGGCGCTGTCTTTTGCCTGCCTTGTGGTCTGCGTGGCGTTCAGCCATGTGCTGTTTCGAAAAGTATCGCCGCAACGCGGAAAAATTCTTCGATTTGCCGTAGCATATTCCAACTGCGGTTTTGTGGGCCTTCCGTTGGTGGAGGCGGTTTTAGGCGAGCGCGGAGTGGCATATGCTTCCGTTTTTATCGCTGTTTTCAACTTGTCGGTATGGACGCATGGAATTTCCAGTATGAAGCAGGAACGTCAGATTGACTGCAAAAAAGCGCTTTTAAATCCCGGTGTGCTGGGGTTTGTGGTTGGAATGTCCTTCTTTGGGTGTTCGATTCATCTGCCGGAAGTGATATTATCCCCCGTGCAGTGCTTTGCCGGAATGAATACACCGCTTGCCATGGTTGTGGTCGGTGTTTATATTTCTCAGGTTCCGTTTCGCGAGCTGTTTACAGATGTCAGCCTGTACTGGGTCTCTGCGGCTCGGTTACTGGCAATTCCGTTGCTGTGCTTTTTCATTCTGCTTCCCATGCATGTGGATCGGAACATATTCTTATCCGTCCTGATTCTTGCCGCAGCGCCTTCCGCCGCAAATTCCGTGATGTTTGCGGCACAGTTTGGGGGAGATACGCGCTTGGCCTCGAAAGCGGTGGCATTAACAACGCTGTTTTCTTCGCTGACCATGCCGCTGTTTCCCATTTTGGTACAGTACTTTTACTAATTGAGGAAACTGAAACAAAAAGCCGGTGCTAACAGGTAGCACCGGCTTTTTGCATTACAAATTGTATTTAATATTTAAAATATTACATTTTTATACTGAGAACAACATAAAAAGGCGGTTTTGAGCCCAAAGCCCTGTACTTTTTAAGGATAAAAGCAATTCTGCTAAAACAGAGCTTGATTCGGCAAATTTAAAAGTAAAAGTAAGTTTTTATTTAACAATTTGTATTTTACTTCCATTTACTCCTTTTTGTATTATGATTTGGCGATCAATCTGCTCGCGCAGTTCCGCAACATGGGAGATGATGCCAACCAGTCGATTTCCTTCTGCCAGTTCGGACAAAGTGGCAATGGCCTGTTGGCGGGATTCGCTGTCCAAAGATCCGAATCCTTCATCGATAAACATGGTTTCAATTTTCACGCCGCCCGCAAAACTCTGCACTACGTCGGAAAGGCCCAGCGCAAGGGAGAGAGAGGCTTTGAACGATTCCCCGCCGGACAGCGACCGCACATCGCGCGTTTTTCCGTTGTAATGGTCCAGCACATCGAGTTCCAGGCCGGAATGGGAGCGAAGGTCGGTGGGTGATTCCCGGCGAAGCAGAACATATCTGCCGTTGGTCATAGCGGAAAGCCTCCGGTTTGCCTGATGCAGTACGCGATGGAAGTACGCTGCCTGAACATATTGTTCGAAATCCAGCTTCTGCCTGCCGCTTTGCTCGCCGTTGGCGGTGCGGGAAAGCCCCCGGACACAGGCATATTCTTCCTCCAGCGTTTTTCGGTTTGCCAAGGCTTTTTTCATTCGTGTTTCCACGCCGCGGTTATTTTCCAGCCGAACTGAAATGGTGTGAAATGCTTTTTCCTTAGCCGACTGTTCCTGCTGGGCTCGGGTCAGTTCCTGCTCCATTGCCGTCAGGTCTGCGGGAGCTTTTCCTGCGGTTTCCGCTTCCAGACGGCGGATGGTATCTTCGGTGCGCACCCTGTCGTCCCGGTAGTCGGTCTGGCGCTGCTGTAAGACCTTTATTTTTTCAGCGGGCAGGATGCTGTCGAAGTATTCCTTCTCGGTGTGAAAACCGGATTCCGCCAGACGAAGATGATATTCCTGTTCCAGTTCGCTTGCCTGCGTGCGGGTCAGCACCAGTCTTTTGCGGTTGTCAGCAAGGACTGCGGCGTTGCTTTCCCGTTCCCCCAGACAGGCGCGGTAGGCTTCCTCCGCTTTTTGCAGGGACTGCTTCATCGCGGTGAGCCTGTGACTTAAGTGTTCCAGTTTTGTCTTTGCTTCTTTTTGGGTCGGATAGGGAAGGGAAGTGCGCAGCGACGCGGCTTCCGCACGTTTTGCTTCCAGTGAAGCCGTCAGATCATTTCTCTTTTCACGGACAGTTTCTAGTTTTTGGTCAGTACTGGCAAGGCTGTCTTCGGTTTCTTGCAGTTGAGAAGTACAGCTGATTTTTCTCTGGCATTGCTGTTCCAGCGTGCTCAGTTTCTTCTGTGCCTGAGAACGGTTCTGTTCAGCCTGCTTTCGGGCTGTAAGCGCTTTTTGCTGCAGGGATTGAACATTTTCATCCCCTGTTACGCCGCAAAGCAGATCGTTGACGGATCTGCGAAGATTTTCCCGGTCGGAAAGGATGCGGGTTTCGGCAGATTTCAGCTTTAAGCCGACTGATTCCAGAGCACTGTGGTGCTGGTCGCGCGCTGTTTTCAGGCGTTTCAGCTCTTCTCCCGTAACAGCGGAACCGCTCAGCTTTGCCGGGTGTGGGTGGCTGACCGAACCGCAGACCGGGCAGGGGGCTTCGTCACTCAGGCCGGAAGCTAAAATGCCGGCCTGCTGCCGCAGAAAAGCCTGTTCCGCTGAATCGTAGGCGGCATTTGCCTTGCAATAGGAGGTTTCCTCCTTTAAATATCCGGACTTGGTGGCCTGATAGCCGGTGATTAGCGTTCGGATTTTCTGAACCGAGTCCAGAATCCCGGTGAGTGTATCGCAGATTTTGCGTGCGTTTTGTTCTTCGTTTTGACAGGCCAGACGATCCACTTCAACGGTTGCGAGGGCTTCCAGTTCCGCACGAAGCCGGAGCCGTTCCGCGGTCAGCTTCTTTTTGTTTTCGCTGAGCCGGGTCATCAGGCTGTCCTGTTCAGCAAAGGAGTGCGCCAGTTGCGCGGCGAGCTGATCTAACGCGGCAGCCTTTTGGTAGTTGGGAAGCGCGGAGGAAAGCGTGGCGATTTGACCGGAAAGCTGTTCGCGTTCCGCTTCTTTTGCATGTTCTGCTTCCGCTGCCTTTTTCAGTTCCGTCAGCGACTGATCTGCGGCCGTAATTTTGCCGGTGAGTGCCGTAATCTCTGTTTCCAGATTTTGCAGTTCTTTTTGTTTGCGCAGCAGGGCAGAGTGGGCGGGGGTAACCCGCGATTCCGCCTGTTGAGCAGCGTACAGAGCCGCTGCCTGCCGCTCCATTTCATCGTTGTGTTTCAGCAGCTGCTCATAGTGGCTGCGCGCCGTATTCAGAGCGGAAAATGCCTGTGCCGTCTGCCGCGCTTCAGCCAGAGCGGCGATGAGTTTTTCCGTGTGGCTCCTCGCTTCGGCAGACGCGGCTTCGGCGGTTTTGCAATTTTCAGTATCCGTGGTGTTTTCATCGATGAGAAGCTGTAATAGCTGCGGAATTTGGTTGATATCGTTTTCGTTCAGGCAGACGGTAAGCGCTTCTTTCAGCGGCTTTTCAGCTTCCGGCTGGATGAGGGCGGCGTCTTGCAGAATGCTGCGCGCACCGTCTTCCCATTTGCGCTTGAGTTCCAGTTCGCGTTTTTTCAACAGATCTTCCATGCGGCGGAACAGATCGGTGGAAAACACACGGCGGAAGATTTCGGCCCGCTCGCTGCTTTCCGCAAGCAGCAGAGCCAGGAATTCTCCCTGTGCGATCATGGCCACCTGTTTAAACTGCCGGTGATCAATGCCCAGCAGGCGCACAATTTCCTGCGTTACATGGGAACTGCCCGTTTGCACGGAGCCATCCGGCAGGGTCAGGACGGCGTCCGCGCTTTCCGTTGCTTCTCCGGTGCCTCGTTTTTTGGGGCGGCGGTAACTTGGGTTGCGCAGAATTTTGTATTCTTTTCCGTTGTGCGAAAAGAGAAGTTCCACAAAGGTTTTACTCTGCGGCGCGGCAAAATTGCTTCTCAGCGTGTCCACCGTGCGGGTGGAACCGCTGACTTCCCCGAACAGAGCATAAGAAATCGCGTCGAAAATGGTGGTCTTTCCCGCGCCGGTATCCCCGCAGATCAGGAAAAGGCCGCCGGAGCCGAGTTCTCGAAGCGGAAGTTCCACCTGACCGGCATAGGGGCCGAATGCGCTGATGACAAGGTTCAGCGGCTTCATGTGGCATCCCTCCCTGCATGCTCGATGACTTCTTCCATGATTTTGCGCTCCTGCGCGGACATCGGCGACGCATTGCGGTCGCGGTAAAATTCTTCAAACAGCTGCATCGGCGTTTTGCGGGAGGGGTCTCCCTCGGCGGCAGTGCCGGTATGTTCGGTGCTCATTCGCTTGTTTTCAAAATCGATCTGCATTAAATTGGGGTAAACGGCACGCAGCTTTCCGACGGCGTCCGCGATTTCCTTTTCGTCGGTCAGCACCGCGCGGATATAGTCTTCCCGGTTTGCCCCCGCCGCGGTTTCCGGGTCGGTCAGCGCCGCGATCGGTCCCTTGATTTCCCTCATGTCGCGCAGCGGTTTCAGCGGGATTCGGGTGAGTTCCAGATTTCCCTTTTCCCTGAGCTGAACCACAGTGACGCTCTTTTTCTGATGTACCTCTGAAAAGGAATATTTTAAAGGAGAGCCGGCGTAGCGCACCGATGGGCGGCCGATTCGCTGGGGGCCGTGCAGGTGGCCGAGCGCGACATAATCAAACCCGTCAAAGGCGGAAACATCCACACTGTCCAGCCCGCCGACGGAGACCGTCTCGCTTTCACAGCGTTCCGGTTCTGCTGAGCCGCTGACAACAAACTGGTGCGCGACAAGAACGTTTCGCTCATCAGGATTGAGCACGGCGGTGTTCAGCGCCGCACGGACCGTATGGTCGTAGCTGTCCGTCTGTTCATCGCCTAAAAAAGGTCTTGCTGCGGCGGGGCGCAGAAACGGCAGCAGATAAATATGGACGGGGCCGAATTCGTCGGTAAGGACGGCGTGGGGGACCATGCCCTGAAAAGAGCCCGCAATCGTCACGTTGTTTCTGCGCATGATACGGCTGCCGAAATCCAGGCGCTCCGGCGAGTCATGATTCCCGCTGATTGCAAAAACGGGGATGGATTGCAGCGCCAGTTCCGTCAAAAAATCGTCCAGAAGCGTAACGGCCTGACCGACGGGAATACTCCGGTCATAAAGGTCGCCCGCAATCAAAACGGCGTCCGGACGCACGTCCTGTGCAATCTTCAGAATCTGATTTAGAATTGCGCGCTGGTCTTCCAGCATACTGAACTCACAGACCCGTTTGCCGATGTGCAGGTCGGCCAGATGAAGCAGTTTCATCGGCTCAGTCCAGAATCTCGATCCAGTATCCGTCTGGATCGGAGATGAAGTACAGATTCATGTCGTGATTTTCATAGCAGATGCAGTTCATTTCTTTGTGCAGGGCATAGGCCGCCTGTTTGTCCGGGACTTTTACGGCAAGATGAATTTCGTTGTCGCCGAGGTTGTAGGGCTCTTTGCGGTCACGGTACCAGGTCAGCTCAAGATTGTAATCGGTTTGACCGTCCCCCAGAAAAACAATGATAAATGCCCCATCCTCCGGTGCGATGCGCCGAACTTCTTTCAGTCCCAGTGCGCTGCTGTAAAAATCAAGGCTTTTTTCAAGGTTCAGCACGGTAAAATTAGTGTGCAGAAATCGAGAGTTCATGTGTGCGGTCCTCCTTTGTTTTATCAATCGTTAAAATCATTATATCATATTATTTCTGTGAAGTTGAGGTCCCGTGGGCCCTGTTTTATGCGGAATCCACCGGCTTGTTAAAAGTGCCGGGCCGTCTGCTCTTTTCAGGTAGCGGACGGTTTGACCCCGGCAAGATCTTTCAGAACTTCGCCCGCGAGAATCATCCCCGCGACCGGCGGGACAAACGGCACGCTGCCCGGAATGGCCCGGCGCTCGGCACAGGTGCGGCTTGTTCCCGGCGGGCAGACGCAATGGTTTCGGCAGCTGATTTCGCAGTCGTCGATCGGCTGAATCGGCGGTTCCTTCGAATAAACGACCTTCAGGTGCTTTACCCCGCGCGCCCTCAGCTCCCGGCGCATGACGCGCGCAAGGGGGCAGACGCTGGTTTTGTAGATATCCGCAACTTCAAACCGGGTCGGGTCCAGTTTGTTTCCCGCACCCATACAGCTGATGACCGGAACGCCTGCCTGCTTTGCGCGCAGAATCAGTTCCAGCTTTGCAGTGACGGTGTCGACCGCATCGATTATATAGTCGTATTGGGACAAATCGAATTCACCAGCATTTTCCGGCGTGTAAAAGCAGGGGTGAACTTCTACGCGGCATTCAGGGTTGATGTCCAGAATCCGGTCGCGCATCGCCTCCACTTTTGGGGTGCCGATGGTTTTACGTGTCGCGTGAATCTGACGGTTCAGGTTTGTCAGGCAGACACGGTCATCGTCAAACAGGGCAAGCGTTCCGACTCCGCCCCGCGCCAGCGCTTCCACGGCGTATGAGCCGACTCCTCCAATCCCGAAAACAGCGACCGATGCGGCTTTGAATGTTTGCATTGCTTTGCCGCCCAGCAAAAGCTGGGAGCGTGAAAATTGGTCCAGCATAGATTTCCTCCGCGTCAGTCAAAATAAAATGGTGTGGAAAGGTAGCGCTCCCCGGTATCCGGAAGAAGAGCCACAATCTTTTTCCCGCGGTTTTCAGGGCGCTGGGCCAGCAATCGGGCGGCCCAGACAGCGGCGCCGGAGGAAATCCCGGTCAGGATGCCTTCCCAGCGCGCCAGTTCCCGGCCGGTCTGGTAGGCATCCTCATCCCGCACGGGAATGATCTCGTCGAGCAGGCTGGTATCAAGTGTTTCCGGGACAAACCCCGCCCCAAGGCCCTGCAGTTTGTGCGGAGAAGGCTTTTGACCCGACAATACCGCAGAGTCTGCCGGCTCTACTGCGACGGCGCGAATCTCAGGATTTTTCTCCTTTAGGAATCGCGCAACACCGGTAACGGTTCCACCGGTCCCAACTCCGGCAACGAAAATATCCACCTTTCCTTCGGTATCCCGCCAGATTTCCGGGCCTGTGGTTTCATAGTGCGCCCGCGGATTGGAAGGGTTGGTAAACTGGCCGGGCAGAAAGGAATTCGGTGTTTTTTTCTGCAGTTCAACCGCTTTGTCAATTGCGCCCTGCATGCCGCGCTTGCCGTCGGTCAGAACGACCTCTGCACCGTAAGCCCCCAGTAATTTGCGGCGCTCGATGCTCATGGTTTCCGGCATGGTTAAAACAGTGCGGTAACCCTTGGAGGCCGCGACGGAAGCGAGGCCGATTCCCGCGTTGCCGCTTGTCGGTTCGATAATGACCGAACCCGGCTTTAAGAGCCCTGCTTTTTCGGCGTCTTCAATCATAAATTTTGCAATGCGGTCTTTCACGCTTCCCGCCGGATTCAGATATTCCAGCTTTGCAAGAATGGAAGCGCCCAGTTGATGTTTCCGGTTATATTTGGTAAGCTCCAATATCGGGGTGTTTCCAATCAGGTCTGTGACGGTTTTTGCTGTCAAAATACCCACCTCTGTTATTGTAATATAGTTTGTTTTTTCTCATTATAGGATGCTGCTGCGCCGGCTGTCAATGCAGAACCAACAAAAAATATAAAAATACTATGAATAATCAAAAGCAGGCTTGACTTCCCCAAAGGGATTAGATATGATAAAAAAAGAAAACACAATGCCAAAGGAGAAGTTTTATGAGGATTTCTTCCAAGGGAAGATATGGGCTGGCCGCCATGACCTGCATGGCGGAGAATTACGGAAGCGATGCCTGCATTACCATTATCAGCCTTTCGGAGCGGCTGGGAATTTCAAAGATTTATCTGGAACAGGTCTTTTCCCTGCTGAAACGCGGGGGGCTGGTCCTCGCCATGAAGGGCGCGCAGGGGGGATACAAATTGTCCAGACCGCCGCAGGACATTTCAGTGTATGAAATTTTGCGGGCGTTGGAGCAGTCCCTGTTTGAAAAGACGGCGCAGTCTGTTCAGCAGAAAGCGGAAAATGTGGAAACAGCGATGCAGACTTCCGTTTTTTCTGTTTTGGATACAGCGGTCAGAAAGGCATTGGAGCCGATTACGCTGCTGGATTTGCAAAACGAGGCGGAAAAGCAGCAGGAGTCGTGTTATATGTTTTATATCTGAAATCAACCAATCCCCTTTTCGGCAAAGAACCGCCGGAAAGGGGATTGGTTGATTTCATGTGCGGAAAAGGAGCCGCACATGAGCGCTTTTTCAGTTCTTATCGGAATTGGATGCCTGAACGGAGAGAGCTTCCAGCTTTTTTCGTTTCAGAATTTTAATTTTACCACGGGAAAGCCGGACCAGTCCTTCGGACTGAAAGTAGCGGAGCATGCGCGTGACCACTTCACGCGCGGTCCCCATGTTTTTGGCGATTTCCTCATGCGTTGTCGGCAGAATATCCCCGCCGCTGATGGCGGATTCTTCGATGAGGAACGAAGCCAGCCGGCGGTCGAAGCTCATGAACAGAATTTGTTCCATCAGCCACACGACGTCGGAAAATCGTGAAGAAAGAAGCTGATTGGTGTAGTTCGAAACAGCAATAGAGCTGTGGTTCAGTTCTTTATAAACAGCAGTTGGAATCAGAATTGTTTCGCTGTCCTGGGCGGCTTCGATAAATACTTCAAACCGGATATTTTTCAGCATACAGGAGGCGGAGAAAATGCAGATGTCGCGCTCAAACAGGCGGAACAGGGTGATTTCCCGCCCGGAATCCGACAGGATAAAGGTGCGGATTTGTCCGCTTTTTACAATGAATAAGCCGGTGCAGTCCGCCGAGCCGTTGTGCAGACTGCTGCCCGCCTGGTAGGATCTGACCGATGCCGAAGATTCCACCAGTTTTTTTTCCTGTTCCGGCAGACGGTTCCAGAACGGGAGCGATTGTTGCAAAAAAGTCAGGTCAGATGCGTTCAGCGACACAGCGGTACACCTCCGGTTTATAATATTGTTTCGTGATTACCATTCAATATTTTCCGTTGTATCCGGATTTTCTTCAGATTTTGGAATGGTATTGGAACGGATTGCTTTATTCAGGCGGCGCAGAAACGGGACGGTGATAAACAACGCGATTACAACGGTCAGGCAGTCGGCAACCGGCTGGCTGATCTGTACGCCGCGTAGTCCGAACATTGTGGGAAAGGTCAGAATAATCGGCAGAAAGCATAATCCCTGCCGAAGGACGGCCAGCCAGGTGGCCTGCTTGGCTTTTCCAATGGACTGGAACAGCATGTTGGAAATGATGACCAGGGTTTGAAACGGCATAACGGCGCACTGTGCGCGAAACGCAAGTGCTCCGATGGCGATGACCTCCGGGTCGTCCCGGCGGAACAGTGCCATGATTTCCGGCGCAAACCAAAAGGCGAGAGCGCAGAGAATCAGCATCCCGAAAAAACCGGTCCGAACGCAGAACCAGTATGCCTGTTTCAGCCGGGCGTAGCATTTTGCGCCGTAGTTATAGCCCGCGACCGGCTGAAATCCCTGCCCAAAGCCGATCATAATGGCGAGCAGAAAGAAAAACGAGCGGCCCACAACCGACATGGCCGCGACCGCCGCGTCTCCGTACATTGCCGCCGCAACATTCAGGGCGATGGTCGCAACGCTGGCAAGTCCCTGGCGGAAGAAGGAAGGCATTCCGGTTTTCAGTATCTCCCGGTGCATACTCCATCTGTATGTGAAAGATCTGATGTTGATTCCGACAATTGTGCGGCGGCGGATATAGTGAAAAGCCAGGATCAGAAAGCTGAAGGACTGGCTGATAACCGTTGCCAGCGCGGCGCCGGCGATGCCCAGATGAAATGTAAAAATGAGAAGAGGGTCCAGCGCGACGTTTAAAATACATCCGGCGGAAATGCCGATCATGGAAAAGAATGCTTTTCCTTCCGCGCGCAGGTCGTTGTTCATGACAAACGTTGCACACATGATCGGGGCGCCGAAAAGAATAAACTGTGCATAATTTTGCGCATAGGGCAGGATGGTGTCCGTTGCGCCGAGCAGCCGCATCAGACCGTGCCGGAATATCAGCCCCGGCACCATGATGACAAAGCCGACGGCGATGGCGGAAAAAAAGGCGGTCGAAGCGGCTTGCTCTGCCTGTGTGTTCCGCTTTTCTCCTAAAAAACGGGAGATGGCACCGCCGGACCCCATGCCCAGTGTGAACCCCACCGCCTGAATGATTGCCATCAGCGAAAATACGACGCCGACTGCCCCTGTGGCACTGGTGCCGAGCTGACCGACAAAATAGGTATCCGCCAGATTGTAGCCTGCCGTAATCAGCATGCCGACGATGGTCGGTCCCGCAAGGGAAACGATTAAACGGGGAATCGGCGTTTTGGTCATGAGGTCAAATTGACGGCGCGTATCGGTTGCTGTAAACATTTTTATTCACCCTGCCTGATGGTTTGTTCCAATTGCCGAATACAGGGGGGCACCACTCAACAAAACGTTTGCGGCAATCCGGATTTTTCCATTTGTGTATAAAAGTTATTATAAAGCACAGCGATGAATTTTACAACAGGACCGATGCCGCGGAACACAGCGGACGGGCTGGGTGGGTCAGACAACCTGAAATAAATAAAATTTCAGATAGGAGGTTTCCGGTACGTTCCATAAAATGGGATGGTCCGGTGCCTGCTGCCGGGCTTCAATCTGCCGCAGTGACACCTGGGCGTCTTTTGCCGCGCGGCGGATGACGTTGCGGAACAGTTCATCTGTCATAAAATGGGAGCAGGAGCAGGTCGCCAGGTATCCGCCCCGGGGAAGCAGTTTCATGGCGCGGTAGTTGATTTCATGGTATCCGCGCGAGGCATTTGTGACCGTGTGCCGGGATTTGGTAAAGGCCGGCGGGTCCAGAATCACAAAATCGTATTTTCCTTTTTCTTTTTCCGCCAGGGCGGGCAGCAGATCGAATACATTGGCGGCTTCAAACGTCATGCGGTCCAGAAGACCGTTGCGCCGGGCATTTTCATTTGCCATGGCGACCGCACTTTCAGAAATATCGACGGCGTGAACGTGTTCCGCCCCCGCCGCGGCGGCGTTCAGCGCGAAGCTTCCAGTGTCGGTAAAGCAGTCCAGAACTTTTTTGCCGCGGCTGATTGCGGCGACTGCCCTGCGGTTATACTTTTGGTCGAGGAAAAAGCCTGTCTTCTGACCATTTTCAAAATCCACGGCATATTCGATTCCGTTTTCCCGAATGACGGTCCTGCCGGTTTGGGGAATTGGAAGCCCTTCTATCGGGAAAAAACCACGTCCCTGCTCCATTCCTTCCCGTTCACGCAGACCGGAGTCATTGCGCTCATAGATTCCGTCGATTTTCTGTCCGTCCTCCGTCAGAATCCGGTAGAGAAGATTCAGAAGCATCGGTTTGATTCGCTCCATTCCGAGCGACAATGTCTGAACGACCAGAATATTTGCAAACCGGTCTACGGTCAGCCCCGGGAAGAAATCCGCTTCTCCGAAAATAATGCGGCAGCAGCTTAACTCCTCTTTTCCCAGAATCGATTTGCGGTATTCCCACGCGTAGCGCAGTCTGCGTTCGAAAAACGCTTCGTCAAACCGGTCGTTTGCGTTGCGTGAAATCAGGCGTACACGGATTTTTGAGTTAGAGTTAAAAAATCCGGTGCCGAGGTAGGAACCGCGCTTGCTGACCACATCGGCCAGTTCACCGTCTTTCCCCGGGTCGCCGCCGGTGATTTCCGTGCCGTAAACCCACGGATGCCCCGCAAGAATGCTTCGTTCCGCTTTTTGTGTGACGCTGAGTGTTGGATAGTTACGATTTTGATTCATATTATGATTCCCCGCATTAAAAAACGGGCACAGCACTTTGCCGCGCCCGTTTTTGTTGTATTGATGTTTGTTCAATTCTTACTATTTAAATTTTACCGCCGTGCCGTATGCCATCACTTCTGCCGCTCCCTGCATGACGGAGGAAGAAACGTAACGCACATTGACAACCGCGTCTCCGCCGAGCTGTTCGGCTTCCTCTGCCATCCGCTTGGTAGCAAGCGCGCGGGCCTTGTTCATCATCTCTGTGTAAGAGGTCAGTTCCCCGCCCACGATGGATTTAAAACCCTGCGTGATGTCTCTTCCGATATTTTTGGATTGAATGGTGCTTCCCCGAACCAGACCGATTGTTTCAAGCTCTTTGCCCGTAATATAATCAGTATTGACTAAGATCATCTTCTTCACCGCTCCTTATCTCTTTGATTCGTTCCATCAGGACGAAAATCGCCACGCCGATCAATGCGGCCGGAATGAGTCCCGCTGCAATTTTAAACCCAACCGGAAGATCTGGAATTAAGGCAAAGCCCAGCAGCCAAAGTAAAAGCACAGCTATCGCAAGAATGGTAATTACGATTGGCGCGATCATTTTTTTCCAGTGCATCCATCTTTCCTTTCCCGGTTTGCAAAACAGGAAACTGCCGTTTGATTTATTGTTTTCAGTTTTCGGTTTTATTATAACATGGCGCGGGAACTTTGCAATGTTTCTGTGATGCGGATTGTGTCTGATTCCTTACAGATTTGTCTTATTTATTGAATTTAGTTAAAAAATACGCTATAGTGAGAAATATAAATCAGGAAATGTTTTACAGGAGGCATCATCTATGAAAAAGACGGGTTGGATTATTTTAATTATTCTTGTTGTGGCTGTTTGTGGGGGAGTCCTTCTGTTCACCGGTGGAAAAAATCCTGTGCAGAGTCCTTCTTCCTCTTCTGCAAGTGCAGAGGAGTCATCCGCACCGTCGTCCGCGGCATCTTCTTCCAAGGCGGCATCTTCCGCTGTGTCGTCGCAGGCGGTTTCCAGCCTGACGGATGACCAGATTTCGGAGCAGATCAAGGCGGAAGTCCCGCTCGACTGGAAGAAATATGCACTGAAGGAAGAAACGGACAACCCGGTGAATTTCAACGGCGTTACCTACCGCACGTATTCTGTCTGGGACGATGATTATGTGGAAGGCCCGCTTCTTCTGTACAGCCCGAAAGACGGAAAGGTATACGCTTATGTGTCCGGCGACGATGCCCCTGTGCCGGCGGCGGAAGATCCTGCGTTTGACAAGACGGAGCACACCGTTACGGGTGTTATCAAAGACGGCGCGATGATGAGCGTGTCGATTCATACGACCGACGGGCAAGATTTGTCCATCCGCAGGTTCGGTGTGGAAGTAACCAATCTGAAAGACGGGTTCAAAATCGGCCAGAACATAAAAGTAACCTATACGGGTGTTTACAAGGACAATAATTCCCAGAGAATGTTTGTTAAAAAGATTGAAGGAGTTTAGTAATCAGCCGAACAGACGGGCAGGGCGGGCCACAAGAAACATGGTGGACCGCCCTGTTTTTTTATAGATTCCCTTCGTAGACATAACGAAGATTTTTTTGAGCGGTTTTCGCCAGCTGATGAATGGTTTGTGCTGGGGTAGGAAGCCGGTCAGACATTTTATATTGTGGGAAGAACCGTGTGACATGCAGCGGAATCTCCGGGTTTTGTTCCGCCAGCCATCCGGACAGGCGGTCCATCTCTTCTACGGAATCATTTTCCCCGGGGATGACCAGCGTGGTTACTTCCACATGGCAAACTGCGGCGGCAAGGGAGATGGTGCGTTTTACTTCTTCTAATTCGCCGGCAATGTTTCGATAAAATGCGGCGGAGAAACTTTTTAGGTCGATGTTCATCGCATCCAGAACGGGCAAAAGCTGTTCCAGTGTATTCGGGTTGGTATACCCATTGCTGACTACAATGTTTTTCAGACCATTTTGATGGTTGAGCCGGGCGCAGTCCAGCACGTACTCCGGGCAGATCAGCGGTTCGTTGTAAGTAAAGGCAATGCCGATATTCCCGCGTGCTTTTAGTTTCAGTGCCTGATCGGTCAGCGTTTTGGGGGATAAAATCTCCGCATGGTCTTCTTCCCGTTTTGCCATGGAAATCTGATGGTTTTGGCAGAACGGACAGCGCAGATTGCAGCCGTAACTGCCGACGGAGAGAACGTGGCTGCCGGGGAAAAACCGGCGCAGCGGCTTTTTTTCCACCGGGTCCAGCGCAATGGCCGTCACTTTGGCGTAGCTGTCTGCGCAGATCATGCCGCCCCGGTTCGACCGGGCGCCGCAGAAACCGGTCTGTCCCTCCTCCAGGGAACAGGCGTGGGGGCAGACCGCGCAGGTGATTTTGCTCATTGGTGCCGCACCACCTCAAACCGCTCCATGGTATAAGGCTCGTGCTCTGAAATCCCGGCTTTGCGCAGAGCGATGGAAACCTGTTCGTGCGGGGATGTTACACCGGGCAGGTTGGGTAAAAGCAGTCCGCACCGTTCCCCGCTGCGGACAATGACCCCGTAACGGATGGGGTCGAGATCATGGAAAGAATGGGCGGGTTCCGCTTTCCCAAGAATATCAACGCTGTAAATCAGCTCCGGCAGTTCTTCCTCACAGACCGGATCAAACCGGGGGTCCCGCAGGCCGGCGCTGACGGCATTTTGAAGAATTTCTTCCGCCATGCAGCCCTGCGTGGGCTCGATGGTTCCGATACAGCCGCGCAGACGCCCGTTCTTTTTCAGTGAAACAAATACGCCTGCCCGGCGCTGTGTGAGCTCCGGGGGCAAATCCATCGGCAGCGGCAGACGATTGCCTTCCAAAATCCGGTTTTCCAAAGACATCCGCGCAAGCCGGACATAGTCATCTTCGCGGTTTCGTGTTTCCAGCAGCATTTCTTTGGTTTGCTGTTCCAGCTTTTTTCCGAATCGGCGGCTTGCGTCCGGCTTCTGCGGGGTGTATGCACACACCGCGTAGCCGACACCGAACGGACCTTCATAGGAACAAAACTCCGATTTGACGGAAAAGCCGTCGAACACACCGGCTAAAATTTGAAAGGACGGCAGACCGCACTCGGCCGCGGCTTCACAGAACTCGCCGTCAAAGGTCAGAAAGCGCATGAAATCCCCGGATTTCATCGCAGCTGTTATTTCACGGTCAAATTCCGGTCCCTCTGCCGCATAGCCGTAGGGTCCGTCTTCCTTTAGCTTGTGGGAAAGGTCTCCGCTTGCAATCAGAATGACTTGGCGATCAAGTCTCTCCGCAGCCCGCGCGATGCACTGTCCAAATCGGTAATGAGCGAAAGCCCCCAAACCGGAAATTGAACATCGCACCAGTTGAAAATCACGGTAGGCGCGGGTGATGAAAGTCAGCGGAACCAGTGCCCCGTGATCGATTGAGCGGTGTCGATCCCCAAAGGTGCCGGCAGGGATCCGGCACCGGGCGGCTTCGTCTGACAGAACATCGACAAAGCCGGTGTCGCAGGAAAACTCCAGCGGCGGGTCTCCCGAACCGAATTTAAAAAAATCACCCTTCGCCTTTGCGCCGGGCGCAATGTGAAAGTAATCGGCATATGCGGTGGCATGGGGGGACAGGATCACCAGTGTTTCGGGTTTCAACCGCGCGATTTCCTGCGCAATATGTGTGTAGGCATCGGCGGTTTTCTGGATTTTTCGTTCTTCCCCTTTCCCAATGGACGGAACGAGAACGGGGGGATGGGGTACGATGAATGCTCCGTTCACAGCCAAGAAAATCACGATCCTTTCTTTTGCCATAACGTATTTTACTACTATGATAGCACGATCTTATGAGGGACGGTGTGGAAAAATAAAACGTGTTATGGAATGGAAAATGAATTCATTCTCACCTCGATTCACCTGATTTTCCAGAGTAAGCCGCCGAATTATGCGCGTAAAAAACAATTTGGACAAAACGCATCCATTTTTAAAAAAACTTCAAAATATTAAATGAAAATCAGCAAAAAAATTAACGCTTTACAGGTTCGGCATGGTCGTCTTGACCAGTAAATATGCAAATATACGGCAATTCTTTGAAAGAAATGACGATGGTTTTCTTGTACTGTTTTAAGTATATGTTAAAAACTTTTTTTTCAAACAAGTTTTAGGCGGTGTTGCATAAAAAAAACTTCAAAAAAGATTGATTATTTTTTAACTTAGATGTAAAATAAGGAATTGAAACGAGATTTTATAAAAAAATAACGGCAGAAATTGCCGGATTGGTTCGAGGTGAAAAAATGGCAACGGAAATCGTAAATGTGATTAAAAAAGCAGAATCAGATGCGCAGAAAGCAGAGGAACAGGCCACCGTGCAGTGCGACGAAATTCTGAATCAAGCGCGCCAAGAGGCTGCACGGCAGACCGAGGCAATGCTGAAAAAAGCAAAGCAGGAAGCGCAGACGCTCCTTTCCGAAGCGGGAAGCCGGGGCGGAGCGGTTGAAAAGGGCGCTCAGGCCAAAATCGACTCCCAGATCGAATCAATGCGCCAAACGGCGCTGCGCCGGCAGGATGAGGCGGTCCATCTGGTGTTGTCCGAACTGATTTGATGTCTGCCGGTGCCGGACGCGAGGAGGGAATATCCAATTGGCAGTGATACAAATGAAGCGTGTGGTAATCTGCGCGCTTAAAAAGAATCGCAAACAGCTTCTAGAAGATCTTCAGCGCCGCGGTGTTGTTGAGATCAGCGACACCGGTTTGGAAGATGATATTTTTCACAAAAGTAACTTGTCGGATTTTCGCGCCATTTTTACAAAGAATGTAGCGGACGCGAGGCGGGCCCTTGAAATCCTGAACAGTGCTGTTCCGCAGGATCAGTCCATGCTGTCTGCTTTGGAAGGGAAAAAAGCGCTGACCGTGCGGGAGTACGAAGAATTTGCAAAAAGACACGATGACACGCTCCGTGCTGCCGACCGGCTTGAGGAACTCGAAAAGGAAATGGCGGAAAACCGAGCGGAGATTGTGCGCACGGATTTGGAGCGCGAGGCTTTGTCCCCGTGGCTGGGGCTTGATATCCCTTTGGATTTTAAGGGAACCCATAAGACGGCGGCATTGATCGGTACCCTGCCCGGAAGCCTGACGCAGGAAGAATTAGCGGAAAAGATTGCGCAGGCGGCACCGCAGGCCGGACCGTTCAGCGCGGAAATTGTCAGCACGGAGCAGGACCAGACCTGTCTGTTCCTTTTCTGCGAAAAAAAGGACCGGGAAGCGTATGCCGCCGCATTGAACTTTCTGGGCTTTGCAAGGCCCGCTGTTCAAGCGGACAAACCGCCTGCACAGCAGGCGGAAGTGCTGAAAGCAGCGGCGGAGAAATGCAGGCAGACAATTGAACAGGATCAGTCTGAAATAAAAAGTTATGCAAAGTACCGGGATGATCTGGAACTTTTGGAAGACTATGACGCCATGCGTTCCGACAAGTATAAAATGATCGGGCACTTGTCACAGTCTAAGCGGACATTCCTCTTGGCCGGTTATGTTCCGGCAAAAAAGGCCGCGGGTCTGGAAGCGGCACTGACAGGAAAGTTCGATTTGGCCATCGAGTTTTCCGACCCGAAGGAGAAGGACGATGTTCCGGTCCTTCTGAAAAACAACGCGTTTGCCACCCCCACAGAGGATGTCCTTGAGTCTTTCAGTCTTCCGGCAAGGGGAGAAATTGACCCGACTGCGCTGATGGCTCCGTTCTACTATTTCCTCTATGGCATGATGCTGGGGGACGCGGCATACGGAATCATTATCGCGCTGGTCACATTTATCCTTATGAAAAAGTATCCGCGTATGAAGCCGTCCATGCACCGAATGATGAACATGTTTTTCTACTGCGGCCTTTCCACGGCCTTCTGGGGCGTGATGTTCGGCAGTTATTTCGGCGATGTGGTTGATGTGGTGGGCAAAACGTTTTTCAATGTTAACGTCACCATTCCGGCCCTTTGGTTTACACCGATTAATCAGCCAATGCGTCTGCTGGTGTTCTGCCTGCTGGTGGGAATTATCCACTTGTTTGCGGGTCTTGGCGCAGGGCTGTACCAAGCGATTCACAACCGGCGGTATAAAGATGCGCTGTACGATATTGTGCTTTGGTACATGCTGGTCGGCGGGCTGATCGTACTGCTGCTGTCCACCAGCATGATGCGTGACATGTTCAGCCTTACTTTTGTCATTTCGCCGGTAGCCGCGAAAGCAGCGACCATTGTTGCGTGCGTGGGTGCGGTCGGTATTATTCTGACCGGCGGCCGCGATTCGCGTAATCCGGTAAAACGGATTATGAAAGGTCTTTATTCCCTTTACAATGTAACGGGATATTTGAGTGATGTTCTATCCTATTCCCGTTTGCTGGCTTTGGGGCTTGCAACCGGTGTTATCGCCAGCGTGGTCAACAAGATGGGCAGTATGGCAGGCGGAGGCGTTGTCGGTGCCATTGCCTTTATTCTGATCTTTATTGTGGGGCACACGCTGAATATTGCAATCAATATGCTGGGTGCGTATGTTCACACCAACCGTCTTCAGTATGTGGAATTTTTCGGAAAGTTTTATTCGGGCGGCGGGCGGAAGTTCCATCCATTTTCCGCAAGCGCTCATACCAAATATTATCAATTCAAGGAGGAAAATGAATCATGAACTTTTTTAACAGTCTGGGGCTTCCCCTTGCGCTTTTGGGCGCTGCACTGGCGGCACTGCTTCCCGGAATCGGCTCAGCGGTTGCAGTGGGAAAAACAGGCCGTGCGGCCGCAGGAGTGGTGACGGAGGATCCGTCCATGTTCGGTAAAGTTCTTGTTCTGCAGCTGCTTCCCGGCACGCAGGGCATCTACGGCTTGCTGATTGCATTTATCGCCCTTTCCCAGACCGGCATCCTTGGCGGCGGAGCATCGGCCATGTCCGGTTCGCAGGGCCTCTTGTACCTTGCGGCGTGCCTGCCGATGGCGATTGTCGGTTATCATTCCGCAATTCATCAGGGCAACGCGGCAGTTGCCAGTATCGGGCTTGTTTCCAAGCGCCCGGACCAGTTTGGTAAATCAATGATTTTCCCCGCGATGGTTGAAACATACGCCATTCTTGCTCTTCTGGTTTCCATCCTTTCAATTTTTGGCGTCGGCGGACTGAATGCTTAACAGTTAGGAGAACTTGTCAATGACAGGGTTAGATAAAATCATACAGGATATCACGTCCGAATCCGACGCGGCGGTGAACGCGCGGCTTGAAAAAGCACGTGCGCAGGCGGAAGAGATCCGCAGCCAGGCCGGGAAGGATGCGGCTGAACGGTGCGCCGCCGTTGGCAGGCGCGCAAAAGAGGAATCGATCATGATCCGGGAGCGGGCTGAGTCTGCGGCTGCCCTGCAGGTTCGCAAGGCGGTTCTGGGCGCAAAGCAACAGCTGATTGCGGATATCATTGAAAAGGCAAAGCAGTCTCTGTATGCCCTGCCCGACGACGAATATTTTAAGCTTATTTTGAAAATGGCAGCCAAATATGCGCTGCCCCGCACGGGAGAAATCCTCTTTTCTCCCAAGGATAGAAAAAGGCTTCCCAAAGATTTTGAAACGAATCTGAATGCTGCTGTGAAAGGGCTGGGTGCGTCACTCAAAATTTCCGGTCAGACCAGGGAAATTGACGGCGGATTTATCCTTTCCTATGGCGGCATCGAGGAAAACTGCTCGTTTTCCGCTCTGTTTGACGAGCGCCGCGACGAGCTGCAGGATAAGGTGAATCAGCTCGTATTTGCGGAGGGGTGAAAATGGCAGAAAAACAGGATTATGTATATGCAGTTGCCCGCATCCGCTCAAAAGAGCTGTCGCTTTTCGGCGAGCAGACTCTAGAGCAGTTGATGGCCTGCAAAACCTATCAAGACTGCCTGCGCGTTCTGTCTGATAAAGGATGGGACGTCTCCTCCGGTTCCGCCGGAGAGATCTTGTCTGCGGAAAGAGAAAAAACGTGGAAATTGGCACGGGAACTGGTCGGCGATCTGTCGGTGTTCGATGTGTTCCTTTATGCAAATGACTATCACAACCTGAAAGCGGCCGTGAAGGAAGTCTGCATGAGCGCGAATACGCCGCACATCTATTTTGAAAGCGGGACAGTTGACCCGAAGCTGATTTTAAAGGCAGTCAAGGAGCAGGACTTTACGCAGCTGCCTGAACCGATGCGCGATGCCGCGCAGCGGGCATGCAAAGTGCTTCTTCAGAACCATGATGGTCAAATGTGCGATGTTATCATCGACCATGCCGCGCTGAAAGCAATTTTGCAGGCCGGTGCAGAGTCCGACAACGAAGTCATGCAGAAATACGCGGAGTTGACGGTGGCGGCAGCAAATATCCGAATTGCGGTACGCTCTGCACGTACGGGTAAAACACTGGAGTTTCTTGTGAGCGCACTTGTTCCATGTGCAACGCTGGATGTTAAAAAACTGGCGCGCGCTGCGGTTTCCGGGGTGGATTCTATTACGGACTATCTGGCGATGACGCCGTATGCCGGCGCCGTATCCGCCGTTCAAAAGTCGGTATCGGCGTTTGAGCGCTGGTGTGATAATTTGCTGATTGAACAAATTCGCCCGCAAAAGTATAATCCGTTTACCATTGCGCCGATTGCGGCATATCTTTTGGCGCGGGAGAACGAAATCAAAACGGTCAGGATTATTTTGTCCGGCAAGCTGAACCGGCTTTCGGATGAGTCCGTCCGGGAAAGGCTGAGGGAAACGTATGTATAAAATCGCCGTACTGGGTGACCGCGACAGCATTTACGGATTCGCCTCGCTGGGGCTGGACGTTTGTCCGGCCGAGGATCTTACCGAAGCCGCCGGAAAACTGAAACGCCTTGCGGAAGAGGATTATGCCGTGATTTATGTGACGGAAGCTGTGTTTGAAGGTCTTGCGTCTGAAATCAGCCGGTATGAATCCCAGCAGATTCCTGCCGTCATCCCGATTCCGGGTGTTTCCGGAAATACGGGAATCGGAATGCTTAACGTGAAAAAGACGGTGGAGCAGGCGGTCGGCTCCGACATTATATTTAACAGCGAAAACGAAAGAAGCAGGTGAGAAGGAAAATGAGCAAAGGCACAATCAAAAAGGTTGCCGGACCGCTGGTCATTGCCGACGGCATGCGCGACGCGAACATGTTCGACGTGGTGCGCGTCAGCGAGCAGCGCCTGATTGGTGAAATCATAGAAATCCACGGGGACCAGGCGTCTGTCCAGGTTTACGAGGAAACTTCCGGCCTGAAACCGGGCGAACCGGTGGAATCCACCGGCGCTCCGCTGAGCGTGGAACTCGGCCCCGGCCTGATCAGCAGTATCTATGACGGAATCCAGCGCCCGCTGGAAGAAATCATGAAAATGACCGGGAACAGTCTGCACCGCGGGGTAGAAATTCCCGCGTTGAAACGCGACGTCAAATGGCATTTTGTCCCGAAGGCTGCCGTGGGTGACCAGGTGACCGGCGGTGATGTCCTCGGTACCGTTCAGGAAACGGAAATTGTCGAGCATCGCATTCTTGTTCCCAATGGAATGACGGGCACCGTTTCTTCTATTCAGGAAGGCGATTACACGGTGGAACAGACCGTGGCTAAGATTAAAACGGAGCGCGGCGGGGAGCGGGAAATTACTCTGATGCAGAAATGGCCCGTTCGTATCGGCCGCCCTTATAAAACAAAGTTGTCGCCGGATATGCCGCTGATTACCGGCCAGAGAATTATTGATACGATGTTCCCGATTGCGCGCGGCGGCACCGCTGCGGTTCCAGGCCCGTTCGGAAGCGGAAAGACCGTTGTGCAGCATCAGCTGGCGAAATGGGCGGACGCCGACATCGTGGTCTATATCGGCTGCGGCGAGCGCGGCAACGAAATGACGGATGTTTTAAACGAATTCCCGGAATTGAAGGACCCGAAATCAGGGTATTCCCTGATGAAGCGTACTGTGCTGATCGCCAATACTTCCGATATGCCTGTGGCGGCGCGTGAAGCTTCCATTTACACGGGGATTACCATTGCGGAGTATTTCCGCGATATGGGTTATTCCGTTGCTCTGATGGCCGATTCGACCTCCCGCTGGGCGGAAGCACTGCGTGAGATGTCCGGTCGTTTGGAGGAAATGCCCGGTGAAGAAGGTTACCCGGCATACCTGGGCAGCCGTCTGGCTCAGTTCTATGAGCGCGCCGGACGTGTCAAGACCGTCGGCAAAGAGGATCGAGAGGGCTCCCTTTCCGTTATCGGAGCCGTGTCCCCTCCGGGCGGCGATATTTCAGAGCCGGTTTCGCAGGCGACACTGCGAATCGTAAAGGTGTTCTGGAGTTTGGATTCCGCTTTGGCATATGCCCGTCACTTCCCGGCTATCAACTGGCTGACAAGCTATTCCCTATATGTGGACTCGCTCGGCAAATGGTTCAATGAAAACGTGCATCCGGATTGGACGGAAATGCGTGCGCGCATTCTGCGTTTGCTGCACGATGAAAGTGAACTGGATGAAATTGTAAAGCTGGTCGGCATGGATGCCCTTTCCGCGCCGGACCGCCTAAAGCTGGAAGCCGCCAGAAGTGTGCGAGAGGATTTCCTGCAGCAGAACGCATTTAACGAAGTCGATATGTTTACGCCGCTGGAAAAGCAGTATCTGACAATGAAGCTGGTCCTGCGGTTCTATGACGACACGGTGGAGGCTTTGAAACAGGGAGCACCGGTGAACGGCCTTGTCAGTCTGCCGGTCCGCGAGCAGATCGGCCGCTTTAAATATGTTTCGGCGGATGGAGTCGCCGCGGAATTCGACAAAATCACAACGGAGCTTGAAAAAGAAATTCAAGATCTGATCAGCCGGAAGGAGGACTTCTGATGCCAAAGGAATATAAAACCATTCAGGAGGTTGCAGGTCCTCTGATGCTGGTTCGCGGCGTGGAAGATGTTGCCTATAACGAACTGGGAGAAATCGAGCTGGCAGACGGCGAAAAACGCCGCTGCAAGGTGCTGGAAATCGATGGGGGAAACGCGCTGGTTCAGCTGTTTGAAAGCTCCACCGGTATCAACCTCGACAACAGCAAGGTCCGCTTTCTTGGGCGCAGCATGGAACTCGGCGTTTCAGAGGATATGCTCAGCCGCATTTTTGACGGCCTGGGCCATCCGATTGACGGCGGGCCGGAAATCCTTCCGGAAAAGCGCCTCGATATCAACGGCTTGCCCATGAACCCTGCGGCCCGTAACTATCCGCAGGAATTTATTCAGACCGGTGTTTCCGCCATTGACGGACTGAACACCTTGGTGCGTGGGCAGAAACTGCCAATTTTTTCCGCCAGTGGTCTGCCGCATGCCAATCTGGCGGCACAGATTGCCAAGCAGGCGAAGGTAATCGGGACGGATGAGCCGTTCGCGGTGGTGTTCGCCGCCATCGGCATCACCTATGAGGAATCGAATTACTTTATTGAAAGTTTCCGTGAAACCGGCGCAATCGACCGTACCGTGGTGTTTGTCAACTTGGCGAACGACCCTGCGGTTGAGCGTATCGCAACGCCGCGTATGGCGCTGACGGCCGCGGAATATCTTGCGTTTGAAAAGAATATGCACGTGCTGGTCATTCTGACGGATATTACGAACTATGCCGACGCGCTGCGCGAAATTTCCGCGGCCCGTAAGGAAGTTCCGGGCCGCCGCGGATATCCTGGCTATATGTACACGGACCTTGCGTCCCTGTATGAACGCGCGGGTCGGCAGAAGGGGAAGAGCGGCAGTATTACGCTGATTCCGATTCTGTCCATGCCGGAGGATGATAAGACCCACCCGATTCCTGACTTGACCGGGTATATTACAGAGGGTCAGATTATTCTGAGCCGTGAGCTGTACCGTAAGGGCATTGCGCCGCCGATTGATGTTCTGCCTTCCCTGTCCCGTTTGAAGGATAAGGGAATCGGCAAGGGGAAAACTCGTGTCGATCACGCGGACACCATGAACCAGCTGTTTGCCGCATATGCGCGCGGCAAGGACGCCAAGGAACTGATGGTAGTTTTGGGCGAAGCTGCGCTGACGGATATTGATAAGCTGTATGCGAAGTTTTCAGATGAATTTGAAAAGCAGTATGTTTCGCAGGGGTACGACAGCAACCGCAGTATTGAGGAAACCCTGAACCTCGGCTGGAAGCTGCTTTCCATTCTGCCCCGCGGCGAGCTGAAACGAATCAAGGATGAATACCTTGACCAGTATTACGGCAAGGTATAGGAAGGGGGCGACGGTATGGCCGCCACACATGTGAATCCGACCCGTATGGAGCTGACCCGGCTGAAGAAAAAGCTGGTTACGGCGATGCGCGGGCATAGGCTTTTAAAAGACAAACGCGACGAACTGATGCGGCAGTACCTGGATTTGGTGCGCCTGAACCGCTCTCTTCGAGAAAAGGTGGAGGAGGGGATCCGCTCTGCCAACCAGAATTTTGTTCTGGCCCGTGCGGGAATGCCGGATGAGGAAGTCAACGTTGCTCTGATGGCGCCCAAGCAGGAGGTTTCGCTGGAAGTTTCACAGCGCAATGTCATGAGTGTCGAGGTCCCGGTCTTTCAGTATCAGACCCGCACATCCGACCCGAACGACATTTATTCCTACGGCTTTGCGTTTACGTCCGGCGATTTGGACGACGCGGTCAAGTCCCTCGCCGATCTGCTTCCGGATATGCTGAAGCTGGCGGAAGTGGAAAAATCCTGCCGCCTGATGGCTGCCGAGATTGAAAAGACCCGCCGCCGTGTTAATGCCCTTGAACACATTATGATTCCGGATTTGCAGGAGAACATCAAGTATATTACGATGAAGCTTGACGAAAACGAGCGTTCCACGCAGATTCGTTTGATGAAGGTCAAGGACATGATGCTGGAGGAAGCCCACCACTACAAAGAGAAGGCCGAAGAGGCTTTCGCGGGTTAAGGTTTCGCAAAACAGGCGCTTTTGGTCACCTTTTTACCAAGAATTGAATGGCACGAAACAAAGCAAGGCGGTACTGACCGGGAAGAACCGGGAAAGTACCGCCTTGCTTTTTGCTGTTTAGGTATAAGAAGGGCAGGGCTGCAAATATAAATTTAAAACTTTCCAGCTTTGTGCCGCTTATCCCTGCTTAATATCCAATCAATGGTTTTATTAAATGCGTCGGTGCGTCTTTTCAAATATGTAGGACAGTTCAAACTGACCGTGCAGAATCAAGCCGCGGACCCCGCCCCAGATGCAGTGCAGCGAAGAGATTGTCACGACCCCGTCAAGCTGCGGCATGAGGGATGCGCACAACGCCGCCCGTTCGCCGCCTTTTTTCTTTGAGCCAGACGATTTTTTCATCGACTTATGTTAAATAAAATTAATTATATACTAACTATTGACTTCAATATAATTAATGTTATAATTAATATTATTAAAGCTTTTGGAAGAGAGTGATTAAAATCGAGATCGATAAAATCCCGCAGTGGATTTTGGCACTGGAACCGGAAGACGTTTCCTTTATTAAGAATTTTATCTTAAAATCCGGTTCTTTAAAAGATGTTGCGAAGCAATATGAGGTAACATACCCGACTGTCAGACTTCGTTTAAACAAACTGATCCAGAAAATTCAAATTAACGACCAAAAAGAAGACAAACCGTTTGTCGCGTTTATTAAGGGATTGGCGGTTGATTCCGAAATTACTTTGAATACGGCAAAACTGATTATTGAAAAATACACCGCAGAACATAAAGGGGAATAACGTTATGAAATATGTATTGGGAATTGTCATTGTAATTGCACTGTTGGCCATACAGCATCTTTTAAGCACCAGAAAAAATTGGCTATGGGGTGGAATCCTTCCTGTTCTGTCAATCCCCTTTGCGATATGGGTCATTATCAATCGTTCGCTGCCGGTTTGTTTTGACACGCTGTTTCCCTTTGTGGGACTGCTCCTGGTGCTTCTGTTTATCTGGAGTGACGGTCGAGAACATCTGCGTAAAAAACAGCAAAAGGAACTTGACAAAATGAAAGCGAAAGATATTGATGAATAAAAGATGCCGGCCAAAAGGCCGGCATCTTTTTTACAGGAATATCGGTTTTTATGCATTCTAAGTTTTTCAGTATTTCTGCCTTTTTTCATAAGACGTATGAAGAATTTCATGCGCTGTTTCGCTGCCGGGGTATTCAAGTAAATCCTGATAAAGAACCTTGACGGCAGGATTTTCATGCGATTTTCTCAGCGGCAGACTGCGGTCTTCTTCATACAGAGCTTTGGCGCGTGTTCCCGCCAGATCGGTGGTGTTTCTCACATCGGCGGGTTGAATGGGCTGGCCCCCTCCATTCACACATCCGCCGGGGCACGCCATGATTTCAACAAACTGATATTCTGATTGGCCGGTTTTTATCTGCTCAAGGATTTTTTTTGCATTGGCCAGTCCGCTGACTGCCGCGACTTTCAAGGTAAGACCGGCAATCTGATAGTCGGCTTCCTTTACGCCCTGCGTACCGCGCACCTCCCGGTAATCCAGTTTTGTCAGCGGCTTCTTCATCAGCATTTCCGCGGCGGTGCGCAAAGCCGCTTCCATCACGCCGCCCGTTGCGCCGAAGATTGCTCCGGCACCCGTGGAATCCCCCAGCGGCCGGTCAAATTCTTCATCCGGCAGACGGATAAAATCAATTCCCGCGCGTTCAATCATATGGCCAAGCTCGCGCGTTGTCAGGGCAACGTCGACATCCGGATATCCGGATGCGGATTCTTCATCGCGCCGGGATTCGAACTTTTTTGCGGTGCAAGGCATGATGGAAACGACAAAGACATCTTCCGGGTCGATTCCCTCTTTTTGAGCAAACCATGTCTTGGTAACGGCCCCAAACATCTGCTGGGGGGACTTGCAGGTGGACAGATGTTTGATTAATTCAGGGCAGTAATATTCACAGTATTTAATCCAGCCCGGGGAACAGGATGTGATCAGCGGCAGGGTCCCTCCGTTCTGGATGCGATGAATCAGTTCCGTCGCTTCCTCCACAATGGTCAAATCCGCCGCAAAGTCTGTATCGAACACTTTTCTAAATCCAATTCTGCGCAGTGCGGCAACCATTTTCCCCTTTACGTTTGTGCCGACCGGCATACCGAAACATTCACCCAGCGTTACGCGGATGGACGGGGCCGTATTGACAATGACATACTTGCTCGGGTCCGCCAGTGCTTCCCAAACCAGCCCGGTATCGTCTTTTTCGTGCAGTGCGCCGGTGGGGCAGGCCACGATGCACTGCCCGCAGGAAACACACGGAACCGCCGCCAGCGGTTTGTCAAAGGCACAGCCAATGTGCGTGTCGAAGCCGCGGTCGTTCACACCAATCACACCGATTCCCTGCTGCTGCGCACAGGCCGCAACGCAGCGCCGGCAAAGAATACATTTGCTGTTGTCCCGGACAATCACCCCAGTTGAACTGTCATAATAGGGTTCCGGCATAGTTCCCTCATAATGTCTTTCGTCCTCAATGCCATAATCACGGCAGAGTTTTTGCAGCTCGCAGTTTCCGCTGCGCACGCAGGAAAGGCATTCGCGTTTATGGGTGGAAAGAATCAGTTCCAGCGTTTTTTTTCTGGAATCGTGAATTTTCTGTGTGTTGGTCTGTACTTCCATTCCCTCTGACACGGGATAGACGCAGGAAGCGACCAGGCTGCGCGCGCCTTTTACTTCCACAACGCACATTCGGCATGCGCCGATTTCATTGATTCCTTTCAGGTAGCATAAGGTTGGAATCCGGATTCCCGCCTGCCGTGCCGCTTCCAGAATGGTAAAATCCTTTTGCACGGAAAGGGGGATGCCGTTGATCTTTATGTTCACTAGCTCCATGTTTGGCACACTCCTTTCACGCCTTAATCACGGCGCCGAATCTGCAGACTTCCTGACAAGAACCGCATTTGATGCACTTGTTGATATCAATGCGGTGCGGCTGCTTGACTGTGCCGGTAATCGCGCCGACCGGGCATTCCCTGAGGCAGAGCGTACAGCCCCGGCATTTTTCAGGGTCGATGGAATAGGTCAGCAGATCTTTGCATACGCCCGCCGGACACCGCTTTTCCACCACATGGGCAACAAATTCTTCGCGGAAATACCTCAGCATGGACAGCACGGGGTTCGGCGCGGTCTGCCCCAGCCCGCACAGGGCGTTGGCTTTGATGTACGTTGCAAGTTCTTCAATCCGGTCCAAATCCGCAAGTTCGCCGCGTCCGCTTGTGATCTTTTCCAGCAGTTCGTACAGGCGCCGCGTCCCCACGCGGCACGGAATACATTTGCCGCAGGATTCATCCACAGTAAAAGTGAGAAAGAATTTCGCCATATCGACCATGCAGTTGTCCTCATCCATGATAATCAGTCCGCCGGAGCCCATCATGGAACCGATGGCGGTCAGGTTTTCATAGTCGATGGGGGTGTCGATCAAACTGGCGGGAATACATCCGCCGGAAGGACCGCCTGTCTGCGCGGCCTTGAATTTTTTGCCGTTGGGAATTCCGCCTCCGATTTCTTCCACAATCTTTCTCAGCGGGGTGCCGATTGGAATTTCCACCAAACCGGTATGATTGATTTTTCCGCCGAGCGCAAACACTTTTGTTCCCTTTGATTTTTCCGTCCCAATGGATGCAAACCAGTCTGCACCGCGCAGAATAATCTGCGGAATATTAGCAAATGTCTCCACATTGTTCAGAATGGTTGGTCTGCCGAACAGACCCTTCAGCGCCGGAAACGGCGGGCGCGGATGCGGTTCGCCCCGACGGCCTTCAATCGAGGTCATCAGCGCGGTTTCCTCCCCGCAGACAAACGCACCGGAGCCAAGGCGCAGTTCAAGGTCAAAATTGAAGCCGGTATTAAAAATATTGCTGCCCAGTAAACCGTATTCCTTCGCCTGCCGGATGGCGATGCCAAGGCGTTCGACGGCAATCGGGTACTCAGCGCGCACATAAAGATATCCCTGCGAAGAACCGATGGCGTAACCCGCGATCGCCATGGCTTCCAGAACGGCATGCGGGTCGCCCTCTAAAACGGAGCGGTCCATAAATGCCCCCGGGTCACCTTCGTCCGCATTGCAGCAGACATATTTCTGCGGGGCGTCGTTTTTGGCGGCAAATTCCCATTTCAGGCCGGTCGGAAACCCTGCTCCGCCTCTGCCGCGCAGTCCGGAGCGCTTGACTGTGTCGATCACCTGACGGGGCGTCATTTCCGTCAGCGCTTTTCCCAGTGCGCGGTAACCGTCAAACGCTATGTATTCTTCAATGTTTTCCGGGTCGATGGCACCGCAGTTGCGCAGCACATTCCGCTGTTGATTTTTATAAAAGACGGTGTTATTTAAAGATTGAACGGAATCGGAACCTACGGTTTCCTGGTAAAGCAGGCGCTTTACGATTCTGCCTTTCAGCAGATGTTCTGAAACAATTTCTGGGATGTCCTGCGGCCTGACCTTGCTGTAAAATGCCCCTTCCGGATAAACGACCATCACGGGACCCAGTTCACATAGGCCGAAGCAGCCGGTTTCAATCACTTTGATTTCCTGGTTCAGCCCTTGCTTTTTCAGTTCCTGTTCCAGCACGGCGATGATTTTCCCGCTTCCTCCAGAGACACATCCGGTACCGCCGCAGACAAGGACATGAGATCTTATCATGAAAAGAACCCTCCTCTTTATTCTGCTGCGCCGATCGTAAATGCGTCGACCACATTGCCGTTGACCAAATGGTCGCTCACAACACGCACGGCCTTTTCCGGCGTCATATTGACATAAGTCACCTTTTCTTTGCCCGGCTCCAGCACTTCAACAATCGGCTCATACTGGCAGATGCCGATGCATCCGGTCTGCGTGACGGTAATATTTTGCAGGCTCCGCTTTTGAATTTCCTCCACCAATGTGTTTAAAACCGGGCGTGCGCCGGCGGCAATTCCGCAGGTTGCCATACCGACCAGAACGCGAATGTTATTTGGGTCCGCTTCCCGAATGTTCATCTTACTTCTCACCTTGTCTCTGATTTGAGCAAGCTCTTCCAGACTCATCAAGGTAAACTCCTCCTTTCAGTTCCAAATCGCCTTCCTTTAGATATTTTCTGAGAAAAACGGTAATTTCCGGGCGGTTAATCGGGACTTCTCCAAGGATTCGGCGGATACGGCGTGTGTCAAGTTCAAAATTTCTGTTTCCGCAAATACGGGTATAAATAAAATCGGTCGACGGATTGCACTGGATTAAAAGAAGGAGCGTACCGTTCAGGTCGCCCAGCGGCATCCGGTCAATACTGGAAAGCCGGAACACACCGCGAATCTGTGTCCCCTTGCCTTTGGCAGAGTGAAGGGAAAAACTTCCGCCGGTCAGCTCCGCTGCCATTTTGAACAGCGGAAGTCCCAATCCGATACTTCGCGTGTGCCTTGTGGTGAAAAAAGGATCAGCCGCCTGCTCTGCCTGCGCCGCAGACATACCGCACCCATTGTCCAGAACTGTGATTGTCAGCGTATCGTTCGACGGCTGTTCTTCTACGGTAAGTTTGACTTGATCAGCGCCCGCCGCAATCGAATTCTGCGCAAGATCCAAAATATGCAGCGATAGTTCTTCCATGGCTCAGTTGTATTTTTGGAGGATTTTGTCCAAATCCTCCACCTTCAGTTTTCCGTACACCTGTCCGTTGATGACCATAACCGGTGCAAGCCCGCAGGCGCCAAGGCAGCGTGTTGCGTCCAGCGAATACTTGCCGTCAGGAGTAATACCTCCCGGTTTGATGCCCAGCTTTTTCGAAAGTTCATCTAAAATCAGCTGGGCTCCCTTGACATAGCATGCCGTTCCCATGCAGACGCTGATGGCGTATTTTCCCTTCGGATTGAGCGTGAATTGCGAATAAAAGCTGACTACGCCATACACTTCCTCCAGTGAAAGATTCAGCTCTTCCGCAATCATTTCTTCCACTTCAATTGGCAGATAGCCGTAAATACTCTGGGCTTTTTGCAGAATGGGCATCAGTGCCCCTTTTTCTCCTTTCCATCTCGAAATAAAGTCCAAAAGCTGCTCTTCCTGCTCTTTGGTTCCCTGAAATACAATATTTGTTTTGCCTTTCTTCATAGCTCTTCCCCCTGACAAATATTAATGAAAAAGGAGCCGCAGATTTTATCCGGTCTGGGTCATAACGATGGAATCATGTGTTTTATATGTCACGAAATGTCTAAAATTTGTCGTTATGCTTTAACTAATATAAGTAATTTTGCTAAATTAAATTTATTATATGGCTCTTGTGCAGACAAGTCAATATATTGCGAATGATTTACAGCTTAATTTTCAGGAATAAAAGAAAAAATCATAAACGGATCAAAAGATTTTGTGGAGATATTTTTATTTTTGTTGTTATAGAAATACAATTATGTTAAACTTTAATAAAATTATTTCTTATTTCATCATAATCGGGAAGGGATTCATTCATGACAATTCGTGAAATCAGAAAGATTTTGGCTGCCGCTTTGTTAACGGATGGGAAACATCAGAATGTTACCATCCATTCCGCCTGCGGAAGCGATATGATGAGCGATGTTCTGGCCTTTGCGAAAAATCAGCCCGTTCTTCTCACGGGGCTGATCAATCCTCAGGTTGTTCGCACGGCGGAAATGATGGATATCCGGTGCATTGTATTTGTTCGCGGCAAAAAGCCGGAAGCCGACCTGGTGCGCCTTGCGCAGGCGTGTGGCATTGAACTTCTGTCCACATCATTTCGAATGTACACCGCATGCGGCCTGTTATATTCCCACGGGCTACTGGAAGGGCCGGTCCCCAATGAATGAAGTTCTTCTTTTGCACTACGAGATTCGGGGCGGTGATTTTATTCACGCGGGGGAATCTTCCGGCCATGTAAAAAATATTTTAAAACGGCTCGGTTTTCACCCCAACCTGATCCGTCGGACAGCCATCGCCATGTATGAGGGGGAAATCAATATGGTTATCCATGCCGGAGGCGGTACGGCGGATGTGAAAATCACCCCGGAACAAATTGAAATCCGCCTGGCCGACCATGGGCCCGGAATCAAAAATCTGGATCTGGCGATGCGTGAGGGATATTCCACCGCATCGGATTCGGTGCGGGAACTTGGATTTGGCGCGGGAATGGGACTGCCCAATATGAAAAAATATGCCGATGATTTAAAAATTCGGACCGCTGTGGGAAAGGGAACCACAGTAAGTATTTTAACAAAGGTATCGCGAAACCAAGGCTGACGCTGTCCATGATGAACTGGAGGAATGCGCCATGAGTGAATTTTACCATTCCGTCACACTCAACAGTGAATCCTGCAAGGGCTGCAATAACTGCATGAAGCGCTGCCCAACTGAAGCAATCCGCGTGCGGAACGGAAAAGCCCACATTATCACAGAACGCTGTATCGACTGTGGTGAATGTATCCGGGTCTGCCCCAATCACGCAAAGCAGGCGGTTTCTGACCCGCTGAGCCGGATTTCAGACTTCCCCTACAGCGTTGCACTGCCCGCACCTGCTTTTTTTGGGCAGTTTAAAAATCTGGACAGCCTCGACCAAGTGCTGACTGCACTAAAACAGATCGGCTTTCAGGATGTTTTTGAGGTCAGCCGCTCGGCGGAAACCGTTTCCCGCTATACCGAGCAGCTGATGAAATCCGACCGGCTGAACCGACCTGTAATCAGCTCGGCGTGCCCCGCTGTTACCCGGCTGATTCGCGTTCGCTTTCCGAATCTTTGCCGGAATGTTCTGCCGCTGCTGCCGCCGGTGGAAATTGCCGCGCGCATGGCGCGCAGAGAAGCGGTTCAAAAGTCCGGCTTGAACCCCGAACAAATCGGCATTTTTTTTATTTCGCCCTGCCCTGCGAAAGCCACGTACATTCACATGCCGCTCGGTACCGAAAAGTCGGAAATTGACGGGGTTTTGTCGATCAATGACGTCTACCTTGAAATTGTAGGGATTATCAGCCGCATCGAGCATCCTGAGCCGCTGTCTCAATCCAGCAGAATCGGCGTGGGATGGGCCGGTTCCGGCGGAGAGGCTTCTGTGCTTCCCTCCGACAATTACCTTGCGGCAGACGGAATTGAAAATGTAATTAAAGTTTTAAGTGAAATTGAAGATGACAAACTGGACACGCTGGATTTTATTGAACTGGACGCCTGCTGCGGCGGATGCGTGGGCGGTGTTCTGACGGTGGAAAATCCGTATGTGGCAAAGTCGCGCATTCAAAAGCTGCTTAAAACGCTGCCGTCTTCCCGGCAGCAGCACAGGGACGAGGTTCCCTCTTCGGCCCTGTGGACCGTTCCGCTGGAATATGTGCCGGTCATGAAGCTTCACGATGACGTGGCAACCGCCATGAAAATGATGAAGCAGATTGAAGATCTGGTTCAGGAAATGCCCGGGCTGGACTGCGGTTCCTGCGGCGCGCCGGCCTGCCGGGCATTTTCAGAAGATGTGGTGCGGGGCCTTGCCAGCAGGGGGGACTGCATTTTTAAACGCCGCGAACAGGTGCAGCGGCTGGTGGAAGAACTCTCATCACTGGAAAACTATCTTCCTCCTCCCTTTCGAAAGCCGGAAGACGAGGACGGGGCAGAAAAGGAGGACTGATTCATGACGGTAGAAAAGCTGTGCAAAGCACTGGGCGGTACTGTTGTATCGGGGGGGGCGGCAATGAACGAAAACGTGACCGGATACTACTGCGGAGATCTGCTCAGCCGGGTGATGGCCAATGCCCCGAAAGGCTGCGCCTGGATTACCGTAATGGGAAATGTAAACGCGGTTGCGGTGGCGCTGATGGCGGAAGCCGCCTGTATTCTGCTTGCGGAAAATGTCAATCCGGACCCGGACGCGGTGGAAAAAGCCCGTGAAAAGAACATTGCTGTGCTGTGCTGCGGGCGCACTGCCGGTGAACTGGCGGTTGCGGTACACGAGGCTCTCTGCCATGAGCAGCCCTAGAAGATTTTATTATGACCTGCACATCCACTCCTGTCTTTCCCCTTGCGCCGACCCGGATATGACCCCCTGCAACATTGCAGGCATGGCATTTTTAAAGGGCCTTGACGTCATTGCCGTCACAGACCACAACAGCTGCCTGAACTGTGCGGCGGCAATGGAAGCAGGCGCCCGGTACGGAATTCTGGTTCTGCCGGGGATGGAGCTTTGCACACAGGAAAATATTCATGTCATCTGCCTGTTTGAAACGCTGACGGCGGCCTTGCTCTGTTCCGCCAAGGTGCGTTCCCTTTTGCCTCCTGTTCCGAATCGGCCGGATATTTTCGGCAGTCAGGTCATAATGGATTCCCGTGACACGGTCAAGGGTCATGAAGAGATTTTTTTGCTCGGAGCGGCAGACCTCCGATTCGACCGGGTCGCTCAGCTGATAAAATCCTTTGGCGGCGCGGCGTTTCCCGCACATCTTGACCGCCAGGCATTCGGCGCTCTTGGCGTTCTCG
This sequence comes from Oscillospiraceae bacterium, assembly GCA_022650485.1. Taxonomy (GTDB): domain Bacteria; phylum Bacillota; class Clostridia; order Oscillospirales; family Acutalibacteraceae; genus Caproicibacter. The sequence continues at coordinate 154,124 of JALCPP010000003.1, forward strand.
GTGTTTTTCCTCCTGACGCAGGTTACTCTGCGCTGGAGGTTTCCTCCTCCTGCGACCGAAATCTTTTTTTCAGCAAGCACGCGGAACTGCAAAGGTACCGGGTACTGTACAATTCGGATGCCCACCGGCTCGGGGAAATCAGCGAGCGGGAAAACACGTTTGCTCTGCCCGAACTTTCCCCTCGCGCGGTGCTGGAATATCTTACTCCGGCTGGTCTTGATTCAGCACGGGTTTCCATGCAGGAACGGTCTGACCCTTTACAGATTCAAGAGGAACAGGGGAGATAAGAAAAATGAATACAAAGCCTATCTGAACCGGCGGTATGGACGGAGCAGCGTTTCCGCACGTTATCTCGTTTCGGTATGTTTACGCAGTCGATCTTTAATCTGCCAGAGCGGTACCGGCAGCTTGTCAATGAAAAAAACGGCTCAGGCAGGTTGCTGACAGGCAGATACAATCGGTCTTCGGTGATTTTTGAACTGATTGCCGCATGGGTGATTGCATTTGCTTCTGGTATGGCGTATTCTATTTAAAACAGGGTTATCAGCACGAAACATGATTGAGCGGTAGGTTTGAACTTTGAAGGTTGTCTGCACTTGTGTAAAGAAAATTTGATTCGATTATTTATGTTTTGATATTGGAGTTTTTTATGGAAAATTATAATAAAAAGATACAACTTCTTCGACGGCAGGCTGAACAAAAAAATCACGAAGAGTCCAAGTTAAGAGAATTGTACATGCAACGCGAGTCTTTGAGTGCCAAAATTGATATGCTTCGAAAAGATAAGGTGGATGAACAAGCCGATGTTGATTGTCTGAAAGGCCATAGTTTAGCGGCTTTCTTCTATGAAGTCATTGGCAAGATGGATGAAAAGTTGGACCAAGAGCGCAAAGAAGCCTATGCTGCCAGCGTCAAGTATGATGTCGCCGCGCGTGAACTTTCTGCGGTCCAAGAAGATATCAAACGCTGCGAATCAGAGCTGGTTAAACTGCGGGGATGCGAACAGCAATATAAGCAAATGCTGAAGGATAAGCTTGAAGCGATTAAATCCCTCGGCACTCAAGATGCAGAGAAAATCCTTCAGGCTGAGAAACGTCTGTCTTATCTGGAAAGGCAGATGAAAGAAATCAAAGAGGCGCTTGGGGCCGGTCAGGAGGCACTTGAGACTACCGATGGTATTTTGTCCAGCCTTGATCGTGCGGAAGGCTGGGGTACTTGGGATTTGTTGGGTGGAGGGCTTCTGTCAGATGTGGAAAAACATAGCCATTTGGATGAAGCCCAGCAGCAGGTTGAGTGTCTGCAGGTACAACTGCGTCGTTTTAAAACAGAGCTGACCGATGTGACGGTGTACACGGATATACAGGTTAGTATTGATGGCTTTTTACGCTTTGCGGACTATTTTTTTGACGGGCTGTTTACAGATTGGGCTGTGCTGGATAAAATCAATCAGTCCCAAGCTCAGGTACAGGAGACCAAACGCCAAATTGAGCATGTCATAAGCCGTTTAACCGCGATGCTCAGTGAGGCTGATAAAAGCTTTGAAAATGAAAAAACAGTGCTCAATGATTTGATTGTAAAGGCAGCGATATAAGACAGAGGAAACATTAAAATGAGAGAAATTAAGTTAATGAAGCCATCTGCAGAGTATGCGGAGAAAATTGCGGAATATAGAGCGGAATTTCCTGCTGAACGTAGAAGAGTTACATATGACCCAAGCAGAATTCCAGGTATGGATTATCTTGAAAAGTACGACAATGTACTTGATTGGTTTCAGTTTTGCAAAACTATGTCTGATAAATTAACTTGGTATATGGCATTTCGTGAAGGCGACAGTAAGATTGTCGGTTTCATTATTTTTCGTCACAAGCTCGAATATGATGATGATGATATTGAGTTTGCCTCAAACTTCGGCTATTCGGTTCGCCCAAGCGAACGTGGTAAAGGGTATGCAAAAGAGCAGTTGCGGCTTGGCTTGCAGAAAGCAAAAGCATTCGGACTTGATCAAGTGCGAATGATTTGTCGTGATAGAAACATTGGCAGCAATAAAACAATTCTTGCCAACGGCGGTGTGTATGTTGACACGATTTATGGTGAGGAATCAGGATTGAATATTAATCGTTACGATATTCAGATAAAATGACAGTCCGATGATTGATATAACGGGCAGGCGTAAATCATATGGCGATCGCACAGCGGTGCTGTTTGAGCGCAACATGGCCTTTTATTTTCATTAAATGACATAATCCCCACAAGAGCCTTTAGAATTGCTCTTGTGGGGATTATTCTTTACGACGGGATAAAAAAACTAGAAATACAAATGCAATATATAATTGACATTATGCAATGTATAATGTATAATATGACTATCAAAGGGGGCATTCCATGAAAAACAAGAGAATGAAGATTGCCCGAATGGAAGTCGATATGAAGCAAGAGGATTTGGCAAAGGCCGTAGGCGTTACCCGCCAAACAATCGGGCTGATAGAATCAGGGGAATATAACCCCACGCTAAATCTTTGTATAGCAATTTGCAGGGCGCTTGATAAAACTTTAAATGATTTATTTTGGGAGGAATCAAAATGAAAAAGCGAAATGCGCAAGACGAAAGAATTGTGGCGCAACGCCGTAAAATAAATAGCGAAGCTTACGGAATCTTAATGCTCGCGCTTCTCTGTTCAATGCTCGTACAGCAGTTCCTGCTGAATGCTCCGTTTCAGCAATATGCCGGTGAACTGATCTGTTTCTTTGGAGTGTTCCTTTATGTAATCATACGGCACTTAACCTTAGGAATCGACCTATACGGCGAAGGAAAACGGTCTAAAACCTTCCTTTTTATAAACAGTATTGTGACCGGAACGGTAGTAACAGTGATTAACGGTGTTTTAAACTATATGCAGTATGCGGAAAAATATAAGGCAGATGGTCTGGGCCCTTTTATTGCCGTGCTTGGGGTTACTTTTATCAGTGCAGCCGCCGCGGCTTTTGTCGTACTGTCCGGCCTTCATTATCTGAACAACAAAAAACAGGCAAAAATTCAAAAAGAGTTAGACGCCAAAGAACAGAATGAATAGCGGTACATTCATATTTATGATGATAGAAAGGAACCCGGATACATGAAATTGATTGTGATTCGCCATGGAGATCCAGACTATTCTATTGATTCCCTCACGGAAAAAGGATGGAGGGAAGCGGAATTGTTATCCCGCCGGCTGGTTGGCATGGATATCAAGGCATTTTACCTTTCACCGCTGGGCAGGGCGAAAGATACGGCATCCATTACATTGAAAAAAATGAATCGTCGTGCTGTGATTCTTCCATGGCTCAGGGAATTCCAAGCACCGATTACCGACGAAAGGACGGGAGAAAAACGGATCCCTTGGGATTGGCTTCCTTCGGAATGGACCCGGGTGGATGAGTACTACGACCAGAATCTTTGGCATACTACCCCGATTATGCGGGCGGGTCATGTGGGAAAAGAAGCGGCACGGGTATACGCCGGTCTTGATGAACTGCTTAAAGTGCACGGATATGAGCGGGAAGGGCGGCTGTATCGTGCGGTTTGCCCAAACAAAGACACCGTTATCCTGTTTTGTCATTTTGGTGTGGAATGTGTCATGCTGGGGCATTTAATCGGTGTTTCGCCTATGGTCCTTTGGCATGGAATGTGTGCCGCCCCCGCTTCTGTGACAACGCTGGTGACGGAAGAACGCCGAAAGGGCGTCGCTCTTTTTCGCATCAATTCTTTCGGTGATATTTCCCATTTGTATGCGGCGGGGGAAGAACCGTCCTTCGCGGCCAGATTCTGTGAAACATTTGATGAGGCAGACCAGCGCCACGATTAGGCCGGCGTGAGAATGTACTGCAATTTAAGTGATTAGAACCGATTCAAATACCCTGAATCAGCTGAAAGCCCCAGCATGCAATCTGCGTGCTGGGGCTCTTGTCTATTTTCCATGCAAGCTTTTTACAGGAAGGCGGGAAGTGGCGCACCAGGCTTGAAGGTATTTTTCATGATCCGTTGTGTAATATTTTCATATTGCCATCTGTAAAAAGTTCGTATAAAATGAAAAACATGGTCCTGTTTTATAGAAAGTGGACCAAACCGGTTATGTGTGATAATTAATTTTGACCACGCGGTGAAAATCGAACAGGAGATTTTCCGGCAAGATCGGCAGTGCAGGTTGCGAAGCTTCCGATGGGGGCTTTAGTGGAAATAGAAGCAGTAGCGGTTCGCGCGGAGTCTAAGTAAACTGGGGCGGAACATATACAGAATGGATTGTATCAAGAAAGGATGAACTGTTGTGATGAATAAGCAAAAGGTAATTGATATTCTGAACAGCGAAATGGAATTAGCAACCGGGTGTACCGAGCCTGCGGCGATTGCTTTTACCGCTGCTGTGGCTGCTCACCATCTGAATGGAGAAAAGGTGAAAAGCATCCACACGCTTGCAAGTGGAAATATGATTAAGAATGCGATGGCCGCAGGCATTCCCGGAACCCACTATACAGGCATGGAATATGCTGCCGCAATCGGTGCTATTGGCGGGAATCCGGAAAAAAAGCTGCAGGTGATCACTGGGGTTGATTCGTCTGTTTACTCTAAAGCACAAGAGCTTGTACAATCGGGCAGCGTTACCGTTGAAGTGGCCCATACCTCTGAAAAACTTTACGTTGACATTCAGGTCCAGGGAGAAAAACATTCCGCAAAGGCGGTCATTTCCGGGGCGCACACGAATGTTGTGCTGATTCAGGAAGATGGAAAAACGGTTTTTGAAAATAAGGGCAAAACAACGTCTGCTGCGGGCATTGGTCCGGAAGAGATTCACCGTACCCTGTCTGTTCAGAAAATTTATGAATTTGTAGGAAAGATGGATCCGGTTAACGACCCCTTGGATATTATACGGCAAAGCATCTCTGTCAACACGGCTATTTCTGAGGAAGGCCTGAAAAACGATTATGGGCTGAAAATCGGAAAAGCGCTTCGGGAAGAGAAGGAAAAAGGCATTGTTGGCGACGATATGGTAACCAATGCCGTTACTGTGACCACGGCTGCCGCAGATGCAAGAATGGCAGGCGCGCCCTTTGCGGTAGTTAGTAATTCCGGAAGCGGAAATCAGGGGATTACCACGACCATGCCGGTCGTCGCAGCCGCAAAATGGCTGAAATCCGGGGAAGATAAGATGATTCGAGCCGTTACATTGAGTAATCTGGTAGCCATTTATATTAAATCAAAGTTCGGAAGGCTGTCGGCACTATGCGGAGCGACGGTAGCCGGGACCGGGGCGGCCTGCGGAATCACCTATTTGCTGGGCGGTGACCTGAAGGCAATTGAATATGCCATTCAGAATATGATCGGCAACGTAACTGGAATGCTGTGCGACGGGGCCAAGGCGGACTGTGCGTTAAAAATCAGCACCTGCACCAATGCCGCGATTCAGTCGGCTTATATGGCGATGAAGGGGTTACGCGTTCAGAAAACGGACGGTATCGTTGAAAATGACGTTGAAAAATCCATCGACAACTTCACCGCGCTCGGCAACAAAGGCTCCGCCGCCATGGATTCCCTGGTTCTGAACATGATGCTTCATAAAGAAAAAAACGTATAAAATAATCCCTGAAAAATTGCAGTTCTTGATATTGAGCAAAAGCGGATACGAAAGATTTAATCAAAATTTACCCCCAACCGGGGAAAAGAGGAGTGTGCGGTATGAAAAGACTTTCAAGCAGTCTGCCGTTTAAACTGCTGATGGGAGTAATTGTTGGTATTATCATCGGATTGGCCGCCAATGTGGCCGTGATGAATGTGGTTGTTACCATCAAGTATGTTCTCAGCGAAGTCATCAATTTCTGCGTTCCGCTCATTATTATCGGGTTCATTGCGCCATCTATCACAAAGCTTGGTTCCAACGCTTCGCGCATCCTGGGATTAGCTCTGGTAATTGCTTATGTTTCTTCCATTGGCGCGGCATTTATGTCAATGGGAGCAGGCTTTGGAATCATTCCATTCATGAATATTTCCAGCAGTGCGGAAGGACTTCAGGCATTGCCGAAAGTTGTGTTTGAGTTGTCAATTCCACAGATTATGCCGGTTATGAGCGCACTGGTCCTCTCCGTTTTTCTGGGCCTTGCGGCTGTCTGGACAAAATCAAAAACAACAATTCAGCTGCTTGGCGAGTTTCAGAATATTGTTCTGCAGATTGTTACGAAAATCGTGATTCCGATTCTTCCCTTTTTTATTGCCGCTACATTCTGCACGCTGGCGTATACGGGCAGCATTACAAAACAGATTCCGATTTTCCTGCAAGTCATTCTCATTGTCATGGTCGGTCACTATGTCTGGCTAACGCTTTTGTATGGGGTTGCCGGTGCTTATGCAAAGCAAAATCCCATTGAAGTCGTAAAATACTATGGCCCGGCTTATCTTACGGCGGTAGGGACCATGTCGTCCGCTGCAACGCTGGCTGTTTCTTTAAAGTGTGCTCATAAATCATCCATTCTTCGCAGCGACATGATTGATTTTGGAGTTCCGCTGTTTGCCAACATCCATTTATGCGGTTCGGTTTTGACAGAAGTGTTCTTTGTCATGACAATTTCCAAAGTCCTGTACGGGGAACTGCCGAGCGCCGCTTCCATGGTGCTGTTTTGTCTGCTTCTTGGTATTTTTGCCTTGGGAGCACCCGGTGTGCCCGGCGGAACCGTTATGGCTTCGCTTGGCCTGATTACCGGGGTGCTTGGCTTTGATTCCACCGGAACGGCGCTGATGATGACGATCTTCGCGCTGCAGGACAGTTTCGGAACCGCCTGCAATATCACGGGTGACGGTGCGCTGACTTTGATTCTGACCTCCTATGCCAACCGGCACAAAATCAAAGAAGAGGTGCAGCAGCCGGTTCTTTAACGATCAGGGAGCATCATTGAATTTTTGTATCATACATAGAGATTCTTCCTCCTGTAAGAGCGGAAGATATCGTTTCGTCCGGGTTAGCAAAGCCCAGCGCCGGAAGGGCGCTTTGCCTGCAATTTGAAATCCCCCTGCCACCGGTTTCTCTCCTGTGGTAGGGGGATTGTTGTATTCGGTTTGCAGTGCTGGTCTTACAAGAAAAAAACAGCGGCGGGCAGACCCAGACAGCACACGGCCAGAAAGACCCAGTCGCTTGTACGCACCAGTACGGGCGCAAATTCACTTCGCGTTGTTCTGCCGTCAAATCCTTTGGATTCCATGGCGATGGCCAGCTCTTCCGACCAGCGGACCGATTTTACCAGCAATGGATTTAAGAGAGAGGGGGACATGGGGAACACATGGATTCCCCGCGCGCGGAAAGCGGCTCTGGTTCTTCGATATTCCAGTGCCATGTGGGGGAAAATGCCCCAGGCAGCCAACAATCCATAGGCAAAAATGGCGGGCACATGAAGCTGTTTTTGGAAAGAGCGGATTAACTCGATTCGATCTGTGGTCAGGGCAAATAAAAGGCCTAGCCCCGCATAGGCCAGAACCCGGCTGGAAAGAGTCAGCCCGTTCCAGACGGCACTGCTTCCAATGTGCAGAATTTCAGCGCGCACCGGCATGGAATTCCCCGCGGCAAAGCGGTACCCGGTAAAGAACATGCCGGCGGCCGCCAGAAAGACGGGAAGAAACAAGAGAAGCATGGCTTTTAGCCGTACCCGGGAAACCAGCATGGCGATAAGGCTGATGACAAAGGCGGACAGGCTCAGCAGGGGATCATGCCGTGCCGCCAGCAGAAAAGTGACCGCCAGCAGACCGATGAGTTTAAAGGCCGGATTGAGTGACCGCATGCAGTCTGCCTCCTTCTAATTCCCAAATCTCATCTGCAAAATCCAAGGCAAGCTGCCGGTCGTGGGTGGAAAAAATCAGTGCCGCGTGGTGGTCTTTCACCTGCCGGCACAGGGTGTCCATAATTGCAAGAGTGCTGTTCCGGTCCTGTGCGTATGTGGGTTCATCACAGATCAGAACGCGGCAGTCGTAGGCCATCAGAGTCGCTACCCCCAGCTTTCGCTGCTGCCCTTGACTGAGCAGATAAGGGGAGAGTTCACGGTACCGCCACAGGTGGATGCTTTTCAGAATTTTCTCTGCCGTTTCTGCTGCGCCGGCTTTTCCATGCAGACTGGAAAGAATCTCTTCCAGTACCGTGCCGCCCACAAACTGGTCCTGTGGATTTTGTGTGACGAATCCAATGTGTCCCAATTCTTTGCGGCGCAGTTTCTTTAAATCTTTTCCATCCAGAAGAGCCTGCCCGCCGTAGCGGTACATTCCCAGAAGGGCGCCGAACAAACTGCTTTTGCCGCAGCCGCTTTGCCCCACAATGGCATATGCGCGTCCACGGTAAAAACTTGCCGTGATACCCCGCAGAATCTGTGTGGTGCCGTGCCGCAAGGTAAGTCCCCGCAGTTCAAGCACTTTGTTTTGGGCAATTCCGGAACAGCGATGGACCCCGTAGGACCCGCCCGGTACAATGATTCCCCGTTCTTCCAAATGATGAAAGTCCAGATTTTTGGGGGAAAGCGTTTCAGGCAGCAGGCGGCCCTTCTCCATGATTCGCACGGTGCTTGCCACATTGACCCAGTTGTCCAGCCGATGGTCTACGGCCAGAATTCCGACTCCTTTTTCCTGATGGAGCTGCCCCAGCTTTTCAGCAATTTCACTTGCGGAGCGGTCGTCGATATTAGCGAACGGCTCGTCCAGCAGCAGCCATTTGGGCTGAAGGGCCACCAGACAGGCCAGCATTACCTTTTGGCGTTCGCCCCCGGACAGACTTAAAAGAGTTCTGTTTTTTAAATGGGCAATGCCGCAGAATTGCAGTGCGGCGTTCAGGCGGGGTTCCATTTCAGACGGGGTGGTGCGGATGTTTTCCAGGCAGAAAACCAGTTCGTTTTTTACCGTATCCATACAAAACTGTAATTCCGGATTCTGAAACATCATCCCTGCCAGCCGGCAGCGTTCCGGCGGAAGAAGCTCTGCGGGAGCAATTCCGTCCACAGTAACTTTTCCGCTTCGCAGGATTCCGGCGTTGTGCGGGTACGCGCCGGCGGCCAGATACAGCAAAGTCGATTTCCCGCAGCCGGAAACGCCGGTCAGCACGGTGATATTCGAAGCATGAAATTCTGCGGTCAGGCCGGGGATGACGTCGTGTCCGTCTTTGAAATAGGAAAATTGCAGCTGTTCAAACCGAATGCTCATTTTGTGAAAAAGCCGTTCGTAAATTCGTTTTGCATCCGGGCCCGGATGACTCCGGTTTCCACCAGAAAATCAGCCATTCGGTTCCAGCGTTCCGGTGCAATACGACCCCAGCGTCCTTCCGAATCCAGCAGAATCGGAGCCAGATGCGTTTGACTGCGGATGAGCAGGGAGTCGGTGGCATCATCCGGCAGCTGATCGCGCACCTCTAAAACAGTTTCTTTCGGCGCCTGCGCTACTTCACGGTAGGCGCGGTCGAGAACAGCCAGAAATTTTCGCACCGCGTGCGGCTTTTCTTCCAGAACCCGGTGGGTGGCGGCCATGGCGGGGGCGCAGAAATCGAATATCGGGTCGATATCCCCCAGATTGAAGTAGTTGATTTCTTTTCCGGCTTCCAGCAATACCTGATTTTCCCAGTTTTCATAAACCCAGGTAGCATCTGCCAGCGTTCCCAGGGTGGACAAGATGTCCCCCACATCCAGATTGACCAGTTTTACTTTGGAATAATCGCCGCCGTCGGCGTCCATCACGCGGCGGATCGCCGCATGAAACCAAGCCGGAGTCCAGTGGGTCAGGCGCTTTCCTTCCAGCTTTTTGGGGCTGGTGATTCCCGCCTCTTTTAAAGAGACAATGCCGGAGTCGCATTTCTGGGTCAGCACCGCCACTCCGGTCATGCCAATCCCGCGGTTCATACATTCCAGCATGGCAATTTCAGGTCCCAGAACAAAATCTCCGCCATGGAGTTCCATGCTGCCGTGAACTTCACCGAACAATTCCACGTCCAGACCCGCCTCGGTAAAATAACCGCGCTTCTGCGCCAGCAGGAATCCGGTGTGATTGGTATTTGGAAACCAGTCCAGCACAACCTTTAGTTTTTCCATTCTACTCATTCCTCCTCATCGTAAACTCTGGCGGTTTTCACCGTGGCGCCGATCGCGTAGCTTTTGACAACTCCGGTTTTGGCAAGACCGTCTCCCGCCAGTTTGCAGATGATGCCGGAAAAGACAATGGCGCTGAGGAAACGAACCGCCAGCTGGCCTGCCAGTACGGACGGGCTGACCAGATAGTAGCTGAGGTAGTAAAGCTCAAAACAGAAGATCAGGATGGCCGAAAAAATTCCTGACAGCGACATGGAAAGCAGGTTCCATTTACGGTAGCGGAAAGCGGCAAAAGCCAGTTCCGCACCAAGCCCCTGAATGACACCGGTCAGGACTACGGTCATTCCGCCGGAGTTGCCCAACAGCAGTTCGACGGCGGCAGCGAGCACTTCTGTAATGAGTGCCACGCCCGGCTTGCGGATGATATACGCGGCCAGGGTTGACGCCATGAACCAGACCCCATAAATCAGTTCAAAGCCGTAGGGCGCGAGGCCGAACGGGGTTAACAGCGTGGACAGTGCCAGCCCGCCTTCAAATACAGCCAGATAAACCGCGGCGAAAACTGCGCCCAGAATTGCCATCATGATAACGTCTTTCAATTCCCAATGCTTTTGCTTCACTTAAAATTCCCCCTAAAATAAAAAAACACTCAACCCTGTTGAGTGATCCAAGCGCAAAAATAATTCGGTATTCCCTACGATGGCATTACCCAACAGGTTCTACGGGTCATGGGCAGTAATCAGCCCATTTCTCAGCCGGTTTCACCGACTCCCCATTCCTTATGATGAATAGGTGCATACAAGTATACAACCATATGCTACTGTAACACGATTTCGGCGCTTTGGCAAGTCCTTTGACAAAGGAAACACGGTTCGTTTTGCGGGGCTGCCATGCTGGTTTTCTTTGATTTTATTGTTTTGGGGGATGTTCCTTTCTGCGCTTTTATGGTTGTGCAAAAGCAGGTGCGGCAATGATGGTACGTGTTGACTCGAACAGCGGCGAGCAGTTTTGAAAATACACAGGGGAAAAGGTGGCTTACCGGAAGTACCGGCTGCAAGTGAAATGAGTAAGTAAAAAGTGACGTCAACGTGCGGTTGGCGTCACTTCATTATGCGCCCATTTGGAGGGCGGTTGGTATGGTGGTCCCTATGGGACCGTTATTCATACTCCACGCTTCACGTGGAGTCCGGACTATCATAAAATATTTTAGAAATTACACGAAACCTTTCATGCAAAAAGCGGCGATGACCGCCCCGACAAACGGAGCAATTCCGGGGACCAGCAGACCATACTGCCAGTCGTTATCCGCTTTGTTTGGGATGGGTAAAAGCTGAAAGGCAAGGCGGGGGCCAAGGTCACGGGCCTGATTCATGGCGAATCCGGTCGGGCCGCCCAAGGCCATGCCGATGGCCCAGACAAGCAGGCCAACGCCAACAGGCAGAAGAGTGGGAGCATTGTGGGCAATTCCCAGAATCGAACTGATAAAGATAAAGGTGGCGAAAGTTTCAACAAAGAAATTCCGCGGCAGATTGCGAATGGGTGGGTTTGTGGAAAAAATATTGCGGATTGCGATTGGGTCAATCTTTCCTTCCGAAGCATGAAACTGGTCGCCATACACCACATAAACAATCATGGCGGCGAAAAAAGCGCCCAAAAATTCTGCGATGCAGTAAGGAATGACGGCGCTCCATGGAAGATCGCCCAAAATGGCCTGGGCTAAAACCATGGCCGGGTTGATACAGACTCCGCCGAAGATGAAAAGGGAGATGGTAATGCCAAAGGCCCATGTTGTAATGGCGAACAGATGGCCCGAACCCCTGTATTTACTTTTGCACAGCACTTCGTCACAATGGACGCCCACGCCGAAGACAATCATTAATCCGGTGCCCAGGAACTCTGCGAGGAGATGATACAGCATTGATGTAATTGCTCCTTGTTTCAAGAAATTTTTAATGATCCGGCTGGGTGCAGAAACTGCATTCAGCCGGATATTGGTGTTGGAGTGACCTGTTAGACAGAATGTTTATTGTTTATTGTACAATAACGGAAAGCCCGTCCGGGATAACCGTTACGCGGGCGTTGCTGCCCTGCAGTTCGAAGGCGCGCGCAAGCGCTTCATCAACGGTTTTCGCAAGTTCCATATGCAATTTGCGAACGATTTCAGGGTCCACAAGGTCGGATACCAGAATAACCGGATGATGAACCAGAATGCGGGCGAGAATCTGGGAAGTCCACTGTTCCGGCACGGTTTCCAGCCGGGGAGTATGCAGTGCCTGTTCCAGAAAAGCCTTTGGGCTTTCCGCATTGGCGATGTTGTCGAAAAAGGCCTGTCCGCCGTGTCCGTCGCGGCAGCCTGCCACCATAATGATGACGCCGCCCTCTTTCAGTGTCGCTTCAGCGGCAGTCATTCCCTTGACAGCCTGATAGATGTTTTGGTCCAGCGGATATCCTCCGTTGGTGGTAACCGCAATTTCACAGGGAACTTTTTTGACACAGGCAAGGTCGCGTACAAAGTTGCAGCCCGCCAGATGTGCTTTTTCCAAATCCCCGGCAAAAGAACCAATGATTTCTTTTTCTTCATTGAGAACTACGTTGACGATAAACGCCAGCTTTGCCGCCCTCGCGGCGTACAGCATATCTTTGTGAACCTCGTTGTTCAAAAGATTTCCGGTGCGGCAGTTGGCAGAGGCAATAAATTCGCCTGAATGGTTTGCCTGAATGGTTTTGTAAGAGGAAATTCCGGGCAGAACGGCTTTGCGTCCGCCTGAGAAACCGGCAAAGAAATGGGCTTCAATAAATCCTTCTGCAATCAGCAGGTCGGCTTCAACGGCCACTTTGTTGATCAGGCAGTCACCGCCGGAGGGCAGACGGCCGACTTTGACCATCGCGCTGTCGTCTGTGGCGACATGCATCACGATTTCTTCGTTCATTGCAATGTCACGCCCGTATTTGGCAATCAATTCCTCCTGCGTAGAAGCGCGGTGGAATCCGGTCGCGACCAGAATGCGGATTCGTGCATCCGGCGCGGCGGCGCGCAGCCGTTTGAGCAGGATGGGCATAATGATATGAGAGGGCACCGGCCGTGTGTGGTCGGAGCTGATAATGACAATGTTTTTCTTCCCTCTTGCCAAAGCTTCCAGCCGAGCGCTTCCAATGGGGTCGTTTAGGGACCGTTCCACCAGCTGTGCCCCGGTCATTTCCGGTTTAAAACTGCCTTGCTGGGAGGAAAGCACGCCCGCCAGATTTTCTTGTGGGATGTGCGCTGCCAGCGTCTTTTTATCGTATGGTAATGTAATATCCATAGAATGATTCATCCTCCTGTGCTTTATATATCTGCAGCGGTATTGTATATCTAAATCCGGTTGTATGATACCTCATTTTATGTTAACATTTGTAACACAGTAATGCTGACAACATCATTGTGAAAACTATTTTTCATAGCTGTAAAGAGCAGATGAGTTCGACCCCTCCTGACTTTTGCGGAAGGGGCTGGGTACCTGTCTGCTTTCAATCTTTCCTAGGAGGGCTTTCCCATGACGGATGCAGAGTATCTGCTGTTCTTTCTGCAAAAAAAATATGCTCCGGTGGTCAGAAAGGCAAGACACACGTACCTGACCTATTACGGAGTAGAGCAGCAATACACCTATGTACTGAAAAAAGGGGTTGTAAAAACAAGTATCATTATGCGGGACGGGCGCGAATTTAACATTGCTTACCTGAAAGCGCCCGATATTATCTCGCTGCTTCGTGACGAAGTTTCACAGTATACGACGGCGCCGTTCAATGTGCGTGTAGAGACGGAACACGCGGATTTTTATGAGGTGGAGCGGGTGGCGTTTTGGAAATTTGTCAATCATGACACCAGGCTGCAAAACTATGTGAAGGACTACTACCGGAACCGGCTTGCGGAAAGCATACACTGCCAGCGCATTATGACCATGAATGGAAAAAAAGGCGCTGTGTGCGGGTTCCTTCTTCTGCTGAACGACCGCTTCGGCGTTGCTGTTCCGGGGGGAAGGCTAATTGATTTTACGGTAACCAATGAGGATATTGCGGGCTTTTGCGGGATTTCAACCCGAAACAGCGTGAATCGCATTCTTCATGAGTTGAAAGAAAACGGCGTGATTGAAATACGGCGGCATAAAATATTTATCCGTGACCTTCCTGCGCTTGCTGATTTCATGGGTGTATAAGCAATAGAATTTTCCTTTTTCAAGGGCGAAATGATTTTATTTTAAGGCAGCGCGTTTCCATAGTAAAAGAGCCGGCAGAATCAATTCTGCCGGCTCTTTATACCCATTTTCAAAATGTTACAGACGCTTTTTGCGAAAAAATCAGGAGAGAATATTAAGAAGGCTGCCCAGCGTTTCAATGGTGACCTCAATTTTGTCGCCGGGTTTCAGCCACTGCTGTTTTTCTTGGGGCATCCCCAGAATCACACCGGCAGGCGTTCCGGTGAAAATGAGGTCGCCGGGCTTCAGAGTCATGAACTGAGAGATGTAGCTGACGAGATCCGCACAGCTGAAAAGCATGTCGCGGGTATTGGCGGATTGGCGCAGCTCGCCGTTGACACGGCACTCGATGTTCAGTGACTGTGGGTCAACTTCATCGGCGGTTGTAAGGTACGGGCCCACCGGTGCGAACATGGTATGGGGAGCCTTTTGGCTGAATGCCGCCGTGGCGTCGATCAGGCCGTTTTTTGTCAGAAGTCCGAGCCGCGGAGTCCCGCCCAGGCAAAACTGTGCCAGTTTCATTCTAATTCCTCCCTTTCAATTTAACAGGTATGATATGATAATTATAGCATGGTTTTATCAAATGCTTCCATTCGATGCGGCGGCACTTTCCAACAGATTTTGCGCGATTTGTCCGGTTTCAAGGGGGTGCATGAGAAAGGAATGCAGAATGAATGACAGCGGTTCGGTAAAGCTTATTGTGCGGGGCTTTGAAAAAAAGCGTGCCGAATCCTTAAAATTTTACCAGTCAATGCGGCAAATTCCCTTGACTAATAACGATTTCTGTATATAATATATATTGATTTTTAAAGAGAATTCATCAAGAAAAACATGAAAATCAGAGAATAAGGAAGATTTTTTAAGACTAACTTGTAAAATTCATGAAATTCAATGATTTTTCAGCCGTTTTTTTAAGAAATTCATGATTTACATAATTTTTTTTAATTCGGGGGAAAGGTCGGGTGTTACGGTTGGAAAATGAGCTGAAACTTTATGGCTTTAACAATCTTACCAAATCGCTCAGCTTTAATATTTATGATGTTTGCTATGCGAAAAGCGCGCGCGAACAGCGGGATTATATTGAGTACATCGACGAACAGTACAATTCGGAGCGCCTGACGGATATCCTGTACCATGTAACGGAAATGATTGGTGCGCAGGTGCTGAATGTCAGCAAGCAGGACTATGACCCGCAGGGGGCCAGTGTCGCTTTTTTGATTGCAGAGCAGGCATTTGCTCCTGATCAAATCGACAGCTCCTGTAATCTGGGCAGCGGGGTGCTGCACAATGCAGGCAATGAGGTCGTTGCGCATTTGGACAAAAGCCACGCAACGGTGCATACTTATCCGGAGTATCATCCGGACAATTCAATCGCGACGTTCCGCGTGGATATCGATATTTCAACCTGCGGAGAGATTTCTCCGCTGAACACGCTCAATTATCTGATCGGCAGCTTTGATTCCGATATCATCACGGCCGATTACCGTGTCCGCGGCTTTACGCGTGATTTCAGCGGAAAAAAGCTGTTTATGGACCATAAGATCACTTCCATTCAGGATTATATTGACGCGAGCACCCTGTTAAAATACGACGCGATCGATATCAACGTCTATCAGGCGAATTTATTTCACACCAAGCTGTTGATTAAGGATATTGACCTTCAGAATTATCTCTTTAACACCGATGTGTATGAGCTTCCACCCAAACTGCGTTTGACCATTACGGAAAATCTGCGCAGGGAAATGATAGAAATTTTCAGCGGCGCGAATGTTTATGACACAGCTGCGGGAGCCCCATGTTGATGGGGCAGGAGAGGGCTCCGCTTCTGGAGGCGCTGAACCGTTTTAAAGAAATGCGCATTGTGCCGTTTGATGTTCCCGGGCACAAGCGCGGCAGGGGAAACCCGGAACTGACGGAATTTCTCGGCGAAAAATGTCTGACGGTTGATGTAAATTCAATGAAACCGCTGGACAACCTGTGTCACCCGTCTTCGGTGATTCGGGAAGCGGAGCAGCTGGCGGCTGAGGCATTCGGCGCGCACCATGCGTTTTTCATGGTAAACGGCACCACGTCCGCCGTGCAGAGCATGGTGATGAGCGTCTGTAAAAAAGGTGAAAAAATTATTATGCCCCGCAATGTTCACCGCAGTGCAATCAGCGCGCTGATTCTTTGCGGTGCGGTTCCGGTTTATGTGAACCCGGGAATCGACCGCCGGCTTGGCATTTCTCTTGGAATGTCGCTTGCGGATGTGAGCCGGGCAATTGAGGAGCATCCTGAGGCAAAGGCCGTTTTTGTCAACAACCCCACCTATTACGGCATCTGTTCCGATTTAAAGGCGATTGTAAAGCTGGCGCATGAACATCACATGCTGGTGCTGGCCGATGAGGCACACGGCACACATTTTTATTTTGGAGAAGGGCTTCCTGTTTCCGCCATGGCGGCGGGGGCGGATCTGGCGGCGGTCAGCATGCACAAATCCGGCGGTTCCCTGACCCAAAGCTCGCTTTTGCTGACCGGCCCGAATGTGGATGCAAGCTATGTGGACCAAATCGTCAACCTGACGCAGACCACCAGCGCTTCTTACCTTCTGATGTCGTCGCTGGACATTTCCCGCCGTAACCTAGCACTGCGCGGCAGGCAGATTTTTCGGCGCGTGGTTTCCATGGCGGAATATCTGCGTGCAGAGGTGAACCGCATCGGCGGCTATAACGCGTTTTCACGCGAACTGATTAACGGAGAGACCGTTTATGATTTCGACGTGACCAAACTTTCCATTCATACGCTGGATATTGGTCTGGCGGGGATTGAAGTGTATGATCTGCTGCGCGACGAATATGACATTCAGATTGAACTGGGGGATATCGGCAATATCCTCGCCTATATTTCCATGGGGGACCGCGCGTTGGATGGGGAGCGGCTGATTGCGGCGCTTTCTGAAATTAAGCGGCATTATAGGCGCGACAAGGCCGGATTGCTGACACAGGAATACATTCCGCCCCAGGTGGTGGAACGCCCCCAAAAGGCTTTCTACGCGGAAAAGGAGCCGGTTCCGGTCAAAGAGAGTTCAGGGAGGATCAGCGGCGAATCCGTTATGTGCTATCCGCCCGGAATTCCGGTCGTTTCCCCGGGTGAGCGGATTACACCGGAAATTGTGGAGTATATCTGTTATGCCCGGGAAAAGGGCGCCATGATGACCGGGATGCGGGACGTGGAAATGAAAACGATACAGGTTTTGAAGGAGATTTGACGATGGAATTGTGGTTTACCGAAAAACATACAAAAAACGTCAATTATTCCATCAAGGTGGACCGTCAGCTTTACAGCAGCCAGAGTGAATTTCAGCGCATCGATATTTTTGATTCCCCGGAGTTCGGCCGCTTTTTAACGCTGGATGGGTTTATGATGCTGACGGAAAAAGACGAGTTTATTTATCATGAAATGATTGTGCATGTGCCGATGGCCGTCAATCCTTTCGCAAAAAAAATTCTGGTTATCGGCGGCGGAGACGGCGGCGCGGTTCGCGAGCTGACGCGTTACCCCGGAATTGAGCGGATTGATTTGGTCGAAATTGACCGCGAAGTTGTGCAGGCCTGCCAGAAGTATCTGCCGCAGACTGCATGCCGCCTGGAAGACCCCAGGGTGCATATCTATTATGAGGACGGGCTGCGCTTTGTCCGTGATAAGAGGAACGAATACGACTTGATTGTGGTGGATTCCACCGACCCGTTCGGGCCGGGCGAGGGCCTTTTTACCAAGGAATTTTACGGAAACTGTTTTAAGGCGCTGGTTGAGGACGGTATTCTGGTCAATCAGCAGGAAAGTCCGTTTTACCATAACGATGCGGTCGCCATGCAGCGCGCGCACCAGAGAATTGTGAAGTCGTTTCCCATCAGCCGTGTTTATCAGGCCCATATTCCGACCTATTCTTCCGGGCACTGGCTGTTCGGGTTTGCTTCGAAAAAATTAAAACCGGTGGAAGATTTAAAGGCGGAAGAATGGAATCGTCTGGGCCTTGTCACCCGATACTATAATACGAAGCTGCATGTCGGTGCATTTTCACTGCCGACCTATGTCAATGATCTGCTTCAGAAAGTGGAGCCGATGAAAGAAGAAGATGAAACCAGAGGAGGGTAACTGTTGGGAAAAGCTATGATTATCGGCGCGGGGGCCGTTGCGAGTGTCGTCGCGCACAAATGCTGCCAGAATCCGGATGTTTTTGAAGAAATCTGCATTGCCAGCCGTACCAAGAGCAAATGCGATGCACTGAAAAAGGAACTGGATGGCGGAAAAACCAGAATAGAGACTGCTCAGGTGGACGCGGATCATACGGAGGAACTGGTTCGCCTGATTCAGCGTGTAAAACCTGATATCGTCATCAATGTTGCACTGCCGTATCAGGACCTGACCATTATGGACGCATGCCTTGAAACCAAAGTCGATTATGTGGACACGGCGAATTACGAGCCGCCGGAGACCGCGCATTTTGAGTATAAATGGCAGTGGGCGTACCGTGACCGTTTTGAAAAGGCGGGAATCACCGCACTGCTCGGCAGCGGGTTTGACCCCGGCGTGACAGGAGTATATTCCGCTTACGCGCAGAAGCATTATTTTGATGAAATTCATTCCATCGACATTGTCGACGCGAATGCCGGCGATCACGGATATAAATTCGCGACAAACTTTAACCCGGAAATCAATATCCGCGAAGTCAGCGCCAAGGGCAGCTATTTTCAAGATGGACAGTTCATTGAAACAGAACCGATGGAAATTAAGCGGGTGTACGACCTGCCGGAAATCGGGCCGAAAGACATTTATCTGCTGCACCACGAGGAACTGGAGTCACTTGCTCAGAATATCAGGGGCATTAAACAGATTCGCTTCTGGATGACATTTTCACAGAGCTACCTTGACCATTTGCAGGCGCTGGAAGACGTCGGCATGACTTCGATTGAGCCGATTGAGTTTGAAGGAAAGCAGATTGTACCGCTTCAGTTTTTAAAAGCCGTTTTGCCGGACCCGTCCACCCTTGGCCCCAGCACAAAGGGAAAGACCAATATCGGCTGTATTTTTCAAGGTGTAAAAGATGGAAAAGAACGCACCTATTATGTGTATAACATCTGTGACCATCAGGTGTGCTACCGCGAAGTCGGCAGTCAGGCGGTTGCTTACACAGCCGGTGTTCCGGCCATGATCGGCGCCATGATGGTGCTGACCGGAAAATGGAAAAAACCCGGGGTGCACAATGTAGAAGAATTTGACCCGGACCCGTTCATGGATGCGATGAACCACTGCGGGCTGCCTTGGCAGGAAAATTTCAACCCGGATTTGATTGATTAAATGGAGAAAGAAAACATGTTTGACCCGATGATTCCGCCCACCCCCTGCTATGTGGTGGACGAGCAGCTTCTGAAAAAGAATCTTCAGATTTTAGACTCTGTCCGGCGGGAAACAGGGTGCCGCATTTTGCTGGCGCAGAAAGCATTTTCCATGTTTTCCGTGTATCCGCTGATTGGAAAATATTTGGACGGCGCCGCTTCCAGCTCTTTGTTTGAAGCCCGGCTGGCACGGGAGGAGATGGGGAAGGAAGTCCATATTTACGCTCCCGCTTACCGGGAAGATGAATTCGAAGAAATTTTGAAATACAGCGACCATATTGTGTTTAATTCATTTTCCCAGTGGAAGAAATTCCGCGGCATGGTGCGCGAATGCCCGCGAAAAGTGAGCTGCGGGATTCGTGTGAACCCCGAATATTCCGAAATTGAAACCGAAATCTATGACCCGTGCGGGAAGTTTTCGCGCCTTGGCGTGACGCTGCCAAATTTTCATCCGGAAGAACTTTGCGGGCTGGAAGGAATTCATTTCCACACACTGTGCGAGCAGGGTGCGGAAACGCTTGACCGCACACTGCGGGTGTTTGAAGAAAAATTCGGGCGCTTTTTATCCGGCTTGCAATGGGTTAATTTCGGCGGAGGGCATCACATTACCAAACCCGGTTACAATCTTCCCCTGTTAAAAGACTGTATCTGCCGGATTCAGGAACGCTACGGCGTGCAGGTTTATCTGGAGCCGGGCGAGGCAGTTGCGCTGAATGCGGGCTTTTTGATTTCAACCGTGCTTGACGTGACGGAAAACGGAATTGGAATTGCTGTTTTGGATACTTCCGCGGCATGCCACATGCCGGATGTGCTGGAAATGCCTTACCGGCCGGAGATTGTGGGTGCCGGCAAAGCGGGTGAACTGCCGTTTACCTATCGTCTTGGCGGCCCCACCTGCCTGGCGGGGGATGTCATTGGGGATTATTCTTTCCGGGAGCCGTTAAAGCCCGGTGACAGGCTGGTCTTCTGCGATATGGCAATTTATTCCATGGTGAAAAATAATACCTTTAATGGAATCGGACTCCCGTCCATCCTTTTGTATGGGGAATCCGAGGGTTTTCGCTTAGTCCGAAAATTTGATTATGAAGATTTTAAAACCAGACTCTCTTAAATAAAAATGCAGTTGTGAAAAAAAGCGCCTTTTTATAAAAGGTGCTTTTTTTCACATTTTTAATTTTTTTATAATATAAAATTGTGTATTCCACCAAATAATAGCTTTAGTTATTGACAATAATAACCATAAAGTGCTATTACTATTTAATAAACACATACATAATAGTTTCGGGAAAATTTTCTTGCTTGCAAAAAATACAATAAAAGGACTTGAAGAATGAAACAAAGGCTGCAACACAATTTTATGTCGACAAAAAGATCTTTTCATCTGAGGGGTAAGCTGGTTCTTTTAACAGGTTTGCTGATTTGTGTAACAATGCTGATTCACACTGCATTGACTTATTACTCGCTCGATCAGAGCTATGGCGATTCCATTCAGCGGATGAAAGATGATTACGATGCTGAAATTCGGGGCGAAACCCAGACGGTACTCAGTTTGCTTCAGGCGGAGTATGACCGATGCTCAACAGGTGAATTGACAAAAGCTCAAGCATGCGAAGAATGTATTTCCATTGTGCATGCTGCAGAGTACAATGGGGATGAAGGATATTTTTGGGCGGATGCGTCAGACGGGACCTGCGTAGCCCATCATAATCCCAAATATGAAGGCCGTCAGCGCATGAATTATCAGGATGCCCAGGGGAATTATTACATAAAAAATATAATTTCATCCGGAAATCAGAAAAACGGCGGATTTTCGGAATACTATTTTGAGAAGCCGGGTGTGGACGGTCTGGTGTTCAAGCGTACTTTCACCATGAAATTTGCACCGCTTGACTGGTACATCAGCACCGGTGTTTATGAGGATGACATCGATACCATGGTGGCATCGTTCGATCAGGCGAGAAAGCGGACACTGGCAGAATTAGCCGGGTTAACAATCCTGATTATCTTCATCTCTATTTTACTGGCCGCCAGAATGGCAAAGAGGATTACCAAGCCGATGCAGGCGGTTACAGAGCGCCTGCGGCTGCTTTCCGAAGGGGATTTAATGACCCCGGTTCCGCAGGTGCGTACCGGGGATGAAATAGAGGTTTTGGCAAAGGCCTGTGAACGGACGATTCAGACATTACACGGGATGATCGAAGATATTACGGACCGTCTGTCTGCTTTGGCGGGCGGCGATTTAACAACACAGGCGGGGATGGATTATTTTGGTGATTTCATCCCAATTCAGGACTCTATGAACGGAATTTCTGATTCACTGCGGAGTGCGGTCGGCAAGGTGAAGCAGTCGGCGGATCAAGTGAAATCCGGTGCGGACCAGATGGCCGCGGGAGCGCAGATCCTTGCCAGCGGAGCGACGGAACAGGCTGCAACTACCGAAAAACTTACATCTTCCGTTGAAAATATCTCAGGTAAAATATCCGACACCGCGGGTGCGGTGCGGAACATTACGGAGGATATTCGGTCTGCTTCTGACAGCATGGATGACAGCAGCAAGAAGATGGAACAGATGGTGGGCGCGATGCGGGAAATCAGTGAAGCGTCCGATGAAATCAAAAAGATTATTAAAACAATCGACGAGATTGCGTTTCAGACCAACCTGCTGGCTTTGAATGCTTCGGTGGAATCGGCGAGGGCCGGAGAAGCCGGAAAGGGATTTGCCGTGGTTGCCCAGGAAGTGCGGGCCCTTGCGGCGCGTTCCGCACAGGCGGCAAAGCAGAGCGCGGATATGATTGGCCGCTCTATGAAAACGGTGGAGAAAGGTTCCGGCATTGCACAGGACACGTCAAAGGCAATTCAGGATGCGGTATCGAAAGAAGAACGGATTCGCCGGACCATTCGGAAAATTGAGCAGGCTTCGCAGAAAGAGGCGGAGGAAATCACGGAAATTTCCCGTTCGGTGGAACAGATTTCGTCCGTTGTGCAGTCAAATTCGGCAACGGCGGAAGAAAGCGCGGCTTCCAGCGAAGAATTGAGCGCACAGGCCGGTTTGATGACCCAGGTGGTTTCACAATTCCAAATTCAGAAAAATAATCAAAAATTGGCGGCCCCTTTTGTGATGGGGGCCGCCTTTTTCTTATTCTTTTTCTTTTAACTGTTCCAACGCATTGTGAAATTCCTGCTGAGAATAATTCTGCTTTAAAAGTTTTTGCTGCGTCTCTTCCGGCAGGGATAAAAAATAGCTTTCGTCAAAGTCCTGGTTAATCGGCAGAGCAAAGCCATCCATGCCGCCCGAAACGCCGCCGTAAGGATGGAAGTCCATTCTTATCGCCTCCCATGGGATAGTATTCCCGTGAAAAGCGTTTGCGCTCGTGGAAATGTCGGCCTGCTTTGGGTGTAAAGTCCAAACCATTTTGCGCTGCGCTGAAAGAAGCGAAATGGGTAGATTAGTTTCAAAATCAGAAAATAAGACGGGACTCTTTCTTTTAATAACATGTCGCTGCGGCAGCGGAATATACATGGCGGGTTTCATCAAATTGTTCCCACCTTATGCAATATCCGGCACCTTTGGCGGCGAATGGAGAAAACATGTTTAATTTTCTAGATTATGGAAAAATAAAACAGAATTGACAACATAAAAGACCTCCCTTGTGAGCAGAGTAATAGTGCGGCGCAAGGGAGGTGAAATTTTGAAAAAGATCATTTCAATGCTAACCGCATTTGCCGCCATTCTTCAAGTTGTATTGGCGGTGGTTCTTTTCACAGCGGATTACTTTACGCCCGATTCCTATACCGTGACCAGCGGAAACCATCTGGAGTGGCTGTCCGGTGCGATTACGGTGGCAGGTGCCGGTAACGTAGCGGCAAGCACGGGCGAACCTTATCCCAAGACTTATCAAGGAACGATGATGCTTTATCATTTGATACCGATTAAATCCGTGGATGTCAGCATTGTTGACCAGACCTGCGTCGTGCCCTGCGGAACACCGTTTGGAATTAAAATGTTTACAGACGGTGTGGTTATTGTGGGGCTTGCGGATATCCAGACCTCATCCGGTTCCGTAAATCCCGCAGCACAGGCGGGGCTGAAAATTGGGGATATTATTACCAAAGTTGGCGGAAAGGAAGTTACGACTAACAGTGAAGTTGCGCAGGATGTGGAACACTGCGGCGGAAAAAGTCTGCAGCTCTGCATTCGGCGCGACGGCACTCTCTCTACGGTCACCCTGAAGCCTGTCAGGTCAGAAGCCGACGGACTGTACAAAGCTGGTCTTTGGGTCCGTGACAGTACTGCGGGGATTGGAACTTTGACTTATTATGATCCGTCAACTAAAAGCTTTGCGGGACTGGGACATGGAATCTGCGATTCCGACACCGGTGAACTGATGCCGCTTTTAAGCGGAGACATTGTGCCGGTTACCATTAATGGAGTCTCAAAAGGACTGAAAGGAAACCCCGGGGAGCTTCGCGGATATTTTACAGACAGCAGCGCAATGGGAAAATTGGTTGCCAATGTGACAGACGGAGTGTACGGGTACCTGAATGCTGCGCCGGAAGGGCACGCGATGAAAGTCGCCATGAAGCAGGAAATTAAGTCTGGCGCAGTGCGGATTCTGACGACCATTGATGGGGGAAAGCCACAGTACTATGATGCTGAAATTGAAAGGATTGATTACAGAGATCAGGTAAAAAGCAAAAATCTGATTCTGCATATTACCGATGGCAAGCTGCTTACCCAGACAGGCGGTATTGTGCAGGGGATGAGCGGAAGCCCAATTCTTCAAAACGGTAAACTGGTTGGTGCGGTCACACATGTCTTTGTCAATGATCCGACTCGCGGTTATGGGGTATTTGCTGAAAACATGCTGACGGAATCCAAAACGGTCGATTCCGCAGTAAATTCAAAAGCATCGTGATTTAATGATATTTTTTCCCCTTAATTTAAAAAAATAGCATCAATCTATTGCCATTTTTACCAATATATGGTATTATAACGCTATAATAAATCAATTAGGGGGATCAAACATGGAAAAGCGTATAAAATTGCTTATTGCAAATGACAGTACGGAGTTTCATAACGACTACGGTCGAGTTTTTGAAAATTCTGGGTTAGAAGTCGCTTATGCGCAGAAAGATGGAATCAAGCTTCTGGAAAAGATAGAAACGGTCCATCCTGATGTGGTGCTTGCCGATCTGTTTATGCCAAGGCTGGACGGAATCGGGGTAATGAAAACAACCGGGACAAAACTGCCCGGGGCAAAACCACTTTTCGTGATTGTCTCCAATTTTACAAGTCCCACACTGGAGCGGGAGGTAATGATGTCCGGAGCTGCCTATTTTGCCATCAGTCCGTTTGACGCAGCCGATCTGTCAGACCGGATTGTTCAGCTCTGCCATATGAATGGCCTTTCCGCAAACGCGCCGGTACAAACACCGCCAATTTCTTCTCATTCGGAACCGTCCATGGAAATTCAGGTGACGGAAATTCTTCATCAAATTGGTGTTCCGGCGCACATTAAAGGGTACCATTATCTGCGCGATTCCATTATGATGGCCATTGAAACTCCTGATATTATAAATGCCGTAACAAAACAGCTTTACCCTAGTGTTGCAAAAAGATACAACACCACAGCGTCCCGTGTGGAGCGCGCAATACGCCATGCAATTGAAGTGGCGTGGGACCGCGGAGATGTGGATATTTTGAATTCCTATTTCGGGTATACTATCCACAATACAAGAGGAAAACCCACCAACTCCGAATTTATCGCTATGATTTCAGACAGGCTCCGGCTTCATATGAAGACGGCCTGAGCCTGGTACGCAAGCCGCTCTTGAAGGTTCCTGCCCCAATGCATATTTTGAAATTGTGTGTGGGAACAGCGGATAAGCCAATCGGTTTTTTAATGTAAGACTGATCAACTCCCTTGCTTTATTGGGTATGAATTTTGATTCTATCCATGAAGTAAGGGAGCGTTTTTATGGTGCGATTTGACGATGGCATTAATACAAGAAAAAATTCAGCCGCAATATTTGGAAGAGTGTTTTGCCCATTTTTCAGATATAGGACCGATTAGTAACACAAATATATTTTTAAAGAAAAGGCCGGGACAGCCAATACCTTGCGGCATGGCTGCCTCGACCTTTTTTTCTGGGCTGTTTTGCACAGCCATTTGCTGGTTAAAGATTTTTTCCGTTTTGAAGAATTACGTCGCGATACCAATGCGCACTGTCTTTTAAAATCCGTTTTTGGGATTGATAATCAACATAAATCAGACCGAACCGCTCGCTGTAACCAAAACTCCATTCAAAATTATCCATCAGCGACCAGTAAAAATAGGCGGGGACATCGACCCCTTCTTCAACGGCGCGGCGCAGTTCCAGCAGATGGCGCCGTTCATAATTGATTCGGTTTGTGTCATGGATTTTCCCGTCTAAACACATGGCGTCCAGCGCGCAAAATCCATTTTCGCTGATGATGACGGGTTTGCGATACGCTTCGTACAAAAACTTGGGGCCCCAATACAGGCAGGAAGGAGTGACGGCCCACCCCATGGCGTTTTTGGGGCTGCCGGCGGGAGAAGGCACAGCGCGCCAGCTGTCACCTTCCGCGCGGACCGGAGTGGCGGAATAAACATTCTGTGCGTAAAAATCGATGGGCG
Organism: Oscillospiraceae bacterium; assembly: GCA_022650485.1. GTDB lineage: Bacteria > Bacillota > Clostridia > Oscillospirales > Acutalibacteraceae > Caproicibacter. Next base: position 180,461 of record JALCPP010000003.1, read on the forward strand.
CACTGATTAAAGCCATATCGTTCGGTTCGATTTTCGGCATCCAATCGCGATGCTTTTTCCAAAGGACAGAAGGATACTTTCCGCGGAAGATGGGGTCGCTCCACAATGCCGTTCCCATCAGTAGCTGACGGGGGGATTGCGCCGCTCCCAGAGTTGCTTTTCGCGCGGCTTCTGCGTCGGCCTGTGTTTCAGACGCCGGAATGTAGATGGTGCCGCACTGCGGAATTCCGATTTTCAGTCCGTCACCGCCGTATTCGCGCAGTGCTTTGACCGCAAGCCCGTGGGCCAGCAGCACATGGTGAACGGCTGTGAGAAGTTCGGGCGGGGAAAGGTGAAGTCCGGGGGCGTGTTCCCCTGTTCCGCAGCCCAGCCCGATAAAGCATTGGGGCTCGTTTAAAGTGAAATAGTATTTTACTTTTCCGGCAAATCTTTTCGCAATGATTTGAACGTAATTGCGAAACCATATGGGGCTGGCGGGATTGAGCCACCCGCCCAGGCTTTGCAGTGCAGCCGGATAATCCCAATGGAAGAGTGTGACAAACGGGATGATTCCGTTGCTGTTTAATTCATCAATCAGAGTTTCGTAAAATTGCAGACCGGCTTCATTGACTCGTCCGGTTCCTTCCGGAAGAATCCTTGGCCACGAAATGGAAAACCGATAGGCTTTCAGTCCAATCTCTTTCATCAGGGCAATATCGTCCCGAAAGCGGTGGTAATGGTCACATGCAAAATCTCCGGTTTCGTTTTGGTGAATTTTGCCGGGCATATGGCTGAAAGTATCCCAGACGGACGGGCCTTTTCCGTCTTCTGCGGCAGCTCCTTCCAATTGATAGGCAGAGGTGGCCGCACCCCACATAAAATTTTTCACAAAAGCCAAATTGAGTTCCCCTTTCGCCGCCGTCACGGATTCTCATTCGCGCTTTGAAAATTGAAATTATCCTTTCACGCTGCCCAGCGTGACACCTCTGACAATGAATTTTGAAAGAAACAGATAGACGATAATTACCGGCATAATCGCAATGGCAATAATCATATACACCTGGCCCATATCGAACTTTAAAAAATCTGCGCTGCGAAGTTGCGCGATTAAAATGGGCAGGGTTTTATGCTTCGTGCTGTCAATAACCAGCGCGGGCAGAAAGTAGTTATTCCAGGCTGTGACAAAGGTGAAAATTGCCTGCACCGCCAAAGCGGGTTTCATAATCGGAAGGACAATGTGATTGAACGTTTGGAATTCTCCAGAGCCGTCAATCCGCGCTGCTTCCACAATTTCCATGGGCAGGCTGGCTTCCATATACTGTTTCATAAAGAAAAATACGACCGGAGCCGCAATGCCGGGCAGGTACAGCGCGACAAGGCTGTCTTTCAGGTGGATGTCGGTAATCAGCCGAAGAAAGCCCAATGCGGAAACCTGTGTCGGCATCATCATAATCAGCATGATAAAGATATATGCAATTTTTTTCAGTTTAAAATCGTAAGCATAAATTCCATATGCGGTTAACACAGAAAAATAAACGCTGAGGGCGGCGGTTAATCCGGAAACGATCAAACTGTTTTTAATTCCGGAGAAAACCGGAATATTAGCATTTGCCAGTACATTTTTAAAGTTGGCGGCAAAGGACTGGCCCGGCAGAGCCGAAAATCCTTTCTGAATTTCAAAATTCGACCGTGTCGAATTAACCAGTAAAAGATAAAAGAAGAACAGACACAGAATGCTCAGAACGGCCAGAAAAACATAGCTGACAACCCGGGCGAGAAAAATTCTGACTCTGTAATTTTCCTGGTGGTTCATTTCACCGCCCCCTTTGCAGCTTTGTGGCTTTTGCGTTTCTTTTGACCGGATTCGTCCTGGGTCAGCACTTTAAAGACCAGCAGGCAAAGAACGGCGCACAAAAGGAAGAGTACGGTGGATACCGCTCCGGCCATTCCATAGTTTTTACTGAACAGGTGGTTGTTCAGATACATGATAATAGTGGTGGAGGTACGATTTGGGCTGCCTTGACCGTTGGTTAGAATCTGCGGTACATCAAACATCTGCAGTCCGCCAATCATCGAGGTGATCAGGACATAAACCAGAATAGGGTTGATCAGCGGCAGTGTGATTTTCCAGAACATCTGCCAGGAGGAACACCCGTCAATTTCGGCCGCTTCGTACAGGCCCGTATCAATACCCATGATTGCCGCCATCAGCAAAATGGTTGTATTGCCGAACCACATGAGAAAGTTCATCAGCGCAACCAGGCTTCTGGTGCCCCAAACGTTTGCTAAAAAGCGGATGGGTTCTGCTGTGATGTGAAGCGATACCAGTGCGCTGTTGATTGGCCCGCTGTCGGAAAAAAGGGCGAAAAACAGCATGGCAAATGCAGAGGCCATAATCAGGTTTGGCATGTAAATTACCGTTTTAAAGAATCCCTGAACACGCAGCCGGAGGCTCAAACTGGTGAACAGCGCAGCCAAAATCATGGAAATGACAATCTGCGGGATAAAACCAACAATCCAGAGCAGAAGGGTGTTCCCAAGGTATTTTGGCAAATCTGCTGAGAACAGTTGAATGTAATTCTGCAGTCCCACAAAATTTGGGCCTATTTGTTTTAAACCGCTGCGGTAAAATTCAAAAAAGCTGTAAAAGAAAGTTGACGCGAGCGGAATCAGCTGGAAAATTGCAAAGGCCGCGAAAAAGGGAGCAATGAATATGTAACCCCATTTTGCGTAGCTGACGGAGCCTTTCTTTCGGTTTGGTCTCTTATTACTCATAGCAATTCCTATGCCCCTTTAAATAAGAAACGGGATGGGCATTTGCCCGCCCCGTTTAAAATAGCTGAGATTGACCGGATCGTTGCGTTATTCAGGCCATTTGACTTCCGTAAGGTCTGGATATTTTTCTTTAATGTCTTTTTCAAAGTTTGTTTTTGCGGTTTCAAGATCAACAGTGCCGTTGAAGTAATCGTGGAATACTTTCTGCATGCTTTCATTCAGCCCCTGGTCGTAAGGGCTGGCGTTGCTCATATCAATTTTCTTTGCCGCTGTTGCAAAGAGTTTGATGTGGTTCTGGCCGCCGAGGAAGGCTGACTGGTAGTCGCTGCCCGCGATTTCTTCCATCGCTTTCTGATTGTTGGTGTAGTCCTGTGTGTCTGACGTGATCGATTTCATAATATTGGCGTCGCAGGTCAGCTTTACCATCACGTCTTTTACAAGGGCCTTATTGTCGGTCCCGGCAGCGCCGCAAATCCAGGTGCCGCCCCAGTAATAAGGCTGAGAACCTTCGCAGACGGCCCAGTCGCCGTAAATGCCGTTGCCGGCTTCTTCTTTGCCGCCTTCTGCAACCGGTGTGGCCAGCGAGTTTCCAAGCAGTGTGAAGTTAATGCCCCAGGTGGAATAGAAGAATCCAAAGACTTTGCCTTTGGGGCCCTGGTCGGCAGCCCATGTGTCACTCCACAGGGTCGATTTATTGTTGTAGCCCTTTTCGGTGTATTCCTTTGTCTGGTCAACCCACTCCATAATGTTCGGGTCCACTTTAACGGTGGTTCCATCCACCCAGGGAGCGGAAACGTTGTTGGAGAAGGTTCTGTAAGAATCATCAAAGCCGGAAAGCATCTGGTATCCTTTTTTGTTTGCTTTCTGAGCGATTGCGTTGAACTTATCCCAGTCGGAAAGGCATTTTTGAACCGTTGTCGGGTCGTCAGAGCCCAGGACATCTTTGGCAATGCTGCGGCGATAGACGAACAGACCTGGGGTTGCCTGCCAGGAGGTGGCTTTCAGTTTGCCGTCCACCGTTACGATATCCTTTGTGTATTGATACTGCTGGGCAAGGTCCTGATCGCTGAGGCCGAGATCTGCTTTTACGTCCAGAGTATAATCGGAATCGGTGTATTTGGTGGCGTAGTCGGCTTCAATCAGGAATATGTCGATTTTGTCATCATCCGCAGTAGTGTTTTGTTTCAGCAGTGCTTCGTCAAGTTTGTTCTGATAGTTGTTGTTGTCGTTGGGGTTGATGGTCCATTTGACCACGGTGCCGTCGTTCAGCGTGGTCGTGGATTTATCATCCGCTACGGTCTTGACTTCCGGGTAGTAGGAGTTGAAGCGGCTTTGGAATTCGTCGTTCCAGCACCAGATGTTCAGAACTTTCCCTTCCGCTGCGGCGGGCGTTCCGGAAGAGGAGTCTGCCTTGGAAGAAACAGGTGCGGCAGAAGCGTTTTCCGGACCGCTTTGGCATCCTGTTGCGGCGGTTAGAACACTGGTGCCCATCACCAGCGCCAAGGCCAATGAGACGAACCTTTTTGCATTTTTCATAATTGAGTACATCCTCCTTCATCATTGGCGGGCATTCCGCCAAAATATCAGTATGGCAGTTACGCTGCCAATTACTGCTTCATTAGCATAGCTTTGCTACGGATTTTCCCTCAATCAGGTGGCCGCTGACGGTTACGTTTTCAGCAATAGTGGTCAGCGGATGTTCAATTAATTCAATCAATCTGCGGGCAGCTTCGCGCCCCATACGGTCGGTGTCCTGCTGCAGAGTGGTCAGCTGCGGTTTAATTACTTGGGATAATGCGATTCCATCGTATCCTGCAATAGAGATATCATCTGGAATCTTCAGGCCGGCGGCTTCAATTGCTTCCATCCCGCCCATTGCGGCATAGTCGTCAGGCATGACGATACAGGTGGGGCGGTTGGGCAGTGCCAGAAGCCGGCTGACACATTCTTTGGTTGTTTGGGTGTCGTGGTAAGCGGATAGAATCAAATACTCCGGGGGAACCTCGACTCCTAATTCCATGAGAGTTCGGCAGAAACTGGTGACACGCTGTTCCGTTACGGCTGATTTTTTGCCGTGCACATAAGCAATTTTTCTGTGCCCCATTTGATAGAGATAAGAAACCAGCTCATGCATTCCAACCACATTGTTGGAATTGATGCTGGTGCGGTTATTAAAGACATGGTCGATGGTCACAACGGGAAGACTGCCGTTGATCAGTTCAAGCACTTCCCGCTGAAGAAAGTCCACACAAGCGATGCAGATTCCGTCGACATTTCGGTATTGGCAGTGTTCCAGGTAAGTCATCGGGTGGCTGCCGCCCACATTCATATTGTGGTTGATAAAAGTGATGTCATAGGAGCTCGACTCCGCCTCTTCTTTGAATCCGTTCAGAACGGCGGCGAAATAGTCCTGGGTTAATCCGCTGTTGGATTCATCTGCAAACAAGACACCAAGGTTATAAGTTCGGTTCGTCTTCAGCGCTCTGGCGAGCGAATTTGGAAAATATCCGAACTCTTCCGCTGTTTTTAAAACGCGTTCCCTCGTGGAACTGCTGACATCGCTGTAGCTGTTCAGCGCTTTGCTGACGGTAGAAACGGAAAGGCCGCATTTCATTGCAATGTCCTTGATGTTTGCCACAGGAATCCCTCCTAAAGGTCTAAATCGTTTTCGTAACCACAGTATAATATATTATATACAATTTTGCAATACATTTATTTAAAAAAATATGTAAAATAGTTTAATGACCCGAAGATATAAAATAAGTATAAGAATTATAGCAGCTTTATATTTCATGCTTTATGAAAGACGCAACGATTAACGAAAATATTTTAGGAAATGTTTGCTCTGAAAGTGGTCGGAAAGAATAGCTAAGATAATTTGAATTTTTATATTACAGAATAATAAATCCTTAATGCACGACAAAATCACGATGATATCCTTGTGACAGATGACGAAATTGTGAAATATACTTGATTTTATTTAAAATATCTTATAAACTAAAGTCGTAAAAAAGATTGACAGAGTTCAGCTGAAAAAAGCGAAAACGTTTTCGATTTCAGGCTGATTGCAATACATTTTGTCGGAAATGAGGAACGACATCTATGAAGTTTGGATATTTCGATGATGATAGTCGCGAATATGTGATTAAAAGGCCGGATACGCCCTATCCATGGATTAATTATCTTGGGAATGAAAATTTCTTTTCGCTGATCTCCAATACATCCGGTGGTTATTGCTTTTATAAAGATGCCCGCCTGATGAGGCTGACGCGCTATCGCTATAATTCGGTACCGACGGATGCCGGCGGTCGGTATTTTTATCTTTGTGATGGGGACACGGTTTGGAATCCAGGATGGGCCCCGGTAAAGACCCCGCTGGATTCTTACCGCTGCCGCCATGGATTGGGATATACTGTGATCGAGTCAGAAAAAAATCAGCTTTATGCCAGCCAGCTTTCGTTTGTGCCAATGGGAGCGGACTGCGAAGTTCACCGGATTCGGCTGAAAAATGACAGTGATGCGGTAAAACAAATCAAGCTGTTTTCTTTTGTGGAATTCTGTCTGTGGAATGCGTATGATGATATGACCAATTTTCAGCGCAATTACAGCACAGGGGAAGTGGAAGTTGAGGGCGGCGTCATTTACCACAAGACGGAATACCGTGAGCGCCGCTGCCATTACGCGGTGTTTGGGGTGAATGCTCCCATCGACGGATTCGACACGGACCGGGAAAGCTTTTTAGGGCTTTATAACGGATTTGATCACCCGGACGCCGTTTTCCAGGGCAGACCGGGCAATTCAATGGCGAGCGGATGGGCGCCCATCGGTTCTCACTATCTTGAGGTGAACTTGAAACCCGGCGAGGAAAAAAGCTATATTTTTGTACTGGGCTACTGTGAAAATCCGGCGGATCAAAAATGGGAATCGCCGGGTGTGATTAATAAAAAGCCGGCGAAGCGTCTGCTGGACCGATTCCGAACGGAGGAGCAGATTGATGCGGCGATCGGGGAGCTGAAATCGTATTGGAATAGTCTGTTGTCGCGTTTTTGCCTGCAGAGCGGTGACCCGAAACTGAACCGGATGGTGAATGTGTGGAACCAGTACCAGTGCATGGTTACTTTTAACATGTCACGCTCGGCGTCTTACTTTGAATCCGGAATCGGGCGCGGTATGGGGTTCCGTGATTCAGCGCAGGACCTGCTCGGCTTTGTGCATTTAATTCCGTCACGGGCAAGAATCCGCATTCTGGATATTGCCGCGACGCAGATGGAGGACGGAAGCGCTTATCATCAATATCAGCCCTTGACCAAGCGCGGAAACCTGCAGGTGGGAAGCGGCTTTAACGACGATCCCCTTTGGTTGATTTTCGGTGTTACCGCATATTTAAAAGAAACCGGGGACTGGTCGATTCTGAGCGAATGCGTGCCGTTTGATAATGATGAAAGCCGGTCGGCCTCTCTTTTGGAACATCTTAAAAGGTCTTTCGGCCATGTTTTAAAGAATCTGGGACCGCACAAACTTCCTCTCATCGGCCGTGCTGACTGGAACGACTGCCTGAACCTGAATTGTTTTTCCAGTGTGCCGGGGGAGTCTTTTCAAACGGTTGAAAACCGGAAAAGCGGTATTGCAGAATCGGTGTTTGTCGCGGGAATGTTTGTATATATTGCTCCGTCTTATGCGGAAATCCTGCGCCGCAGCGGATTTGAGAAAGAAGCGCAGGATGCATTGAATGCGTCCCGGGAAATGGAACAGGCCGTCATCCGCCATGGATGGGACGGGGACTGGTATCTGCGGGCTTATGATGCGTTCGGAAAAGCGGTTGGCTCAAAAGAATGCGACGAGGGCAGGCTGTTTATCGAGCCGCAGGGGTTTTGTGCCATGGCGGGCATCGGGTTAAAGCAGGGCCTGCCGAAGCGCGCGCTCGATTCCGTTCAAAAATATCTTGATACAAAATACGGCATAGTATTAAATTGGCCTTCTTATACATCGTATCGGCTGAATCTGGGTGAAATTTCTTCTTATCCGCCTGGATACAAGGAAAACGGCGGAATTTTCTGCCACAACAACCCGTGGATTTCTATTGCGGAAACCATGCTTGGCCGCGGAGAACGTGCGTTTGAAATTTACCGAAAAACCTGCCCGGCTTATCTGGAGGATATCAGCGAAATCCACAGGACCGAACCCTATGTATATGCGCAGATGATTGCGGGGCGTGATGCGCCAAGGTTCGGGGAAGCAAAGAATTCCTGGCTGACCGGGACAGCGGCATGGACCTTTTATGATATTTCCCAGTTTATCCTCGGCATTCGGCCGCAGTTTGACGGACTTGAAATTGATCCGTGTATTCCGCAAAACTGCAGGGGATTTACGGTAATGCGTCGGTTCCGCGGGGCAGAGTATGTAATTGAAGTGCAAAACCCCGAAGGTGTCGAAAAGGGTGTGCGTTCGTTAATGATGGACGGGAACGCAGTTAATGGAACCGTTTTGCCGGATTGCGCCGACGGCAGAGTACATCATGTTTTGGCTATCATGGGATAGCATCCTTTTTCATAACTTATTCCTTCCTCAATTTTCAAACCACACGGGCGGGGCGGATGCATTGGCATCAGTCCCGCCCGTGTGGTTTGCTGGTTCCTTGACATTCATTTTTAAATCAATTACAGTAAATGAAAAAGCAGAGAAAACAAAGCCGGAATGAATCGCAAAAACCGGCGCAAAAAAGGGAACGGTAAGTTTTAAATTCAAAAAAAAGAAATGGAAGGCGAATGAAATGGACGGTAAGGTAAGAAGCCGCATTCAAATAGGGGCGCTGGTTGATATTGTATTAAAAAAAGACCAGCCAACCGGGAAGCTGACGCGCGGGCATGTAAAGCGGATATTGACCAAAAGCCCGACGCATCCGCACGGCATTAAGGTGATGCTGGAGGAAGAGGATCAGGTCGGCCGCGTGCAGAACATTGTGGAGGAATGAATCAGAAAGGTTACGGAGAAGAGTAAAAAGGAATCCCCCGATGACAGGATGTTTCCTGCGGTCGGGGGATTTTTGCGTTCTATCAGCTGTTGATTAAAAATTTAATTGATTCAGCTGATTCAGTGTGAATTATATTTTCAGAAATTTAACCAGCAGCTTTTCCGTTTCCTGCGGGTTGGCGGGGTTTGAAGCATAAAATCTTCCGAAGCTGTTTACCGGTTGAAGTAATATGAGTATATTTTTTTAAAAGAACAATTGACGTTTCCAGATATTGGTGATATTCTAAAATCAAGATTTATTCTAAATTAAAATATAAAAATAGGTTTGGAGGAATTAGTATTGAAAAAGAACGTGGCTTTTTTGGTTGGCGGCGTTATACTCATTTTATCTATGCTGCTTTTCTATAATAATGTTCGGATAGGCGGTGCCTATCAGTGGGGCCTCTCCGGGAAAGAATATGCTTTTAATTTTATTCCCTTCAAAGATTTTTTTAGGATGATTGAGTTTTTCGAGATTAAAGTTCTACAGAAGATTGCCTATTTTATGGGCTTGGGGTTACTTGAATATTGGACTATTCTCAGCTTGTAAAGGTGAAAACAAAATATTTTATATTGCCTTCTGTTTGCGTGATCGGTCTTTTGGAACTGCTTGTGGCTTTTTCATCCAGATCTCTGATTGTCATTGACTGCAACAATTTTGTTTTGTACGCTGTCGGTTTAGCGGTTGGTTATTTGCTGTCTTGCCTGTTGAAAAAGATTTTTGGTTTGCTGAATTTGCAGGTTAAGTTCGTTATAAGCCAAGCTAATTAAGATTCGTTTTTTTAAGCTCGACTATAATACCAGAGAATGACAAGGAATTATTTCTTGTTATGATTTTACGAAAAAAGGAGTGTCTAAAAATGAAGAAAGCATTACTGTCTATTATGGCTGCTTTACCGTATTGATTGCTTCGGTGAGTTTGTTGGCTTATGCGACCTGCGACCACAGTGAGTGATAAAGCACTTAATGTGGCCCCTGATGAGGCTAAGAAAATGGCTCAGGAAACAGGCCAAAGTATTATTTGCCATGAGCCCGGTTATTACACTGTAGGGAAAACTATTTTTATTGATGTGAGGACTTATAAGAGCGATAATGGTACTTATAATTTAGATGAGATTTACAATAATCCTAATAACACCTTTACGACATCCTCAACGTCTGGTAATGTTATCGCTCCAAATGGAGCGAATCCTCCAAAAACATCTTCTGTATGGGATTGGTCTGAAGGTTCCTATACTGGAGATTTCAAAGTTAAAGTAAAGGTTTATACTAATTACCGCTTTACTGGTTATTCTTCTTACTATACAGATGTGTTTGTAGGTGATGATGGATACACGAATACATCAGGTGCGTTTACAGTCACTGCTATTCAGGATAACAATGGTGAGGGTGCAAGCTGGAGCGGCGGTAAAGGTACATATAGAGCAAATATTGTCTTTAGCGGTTGTAATCCTAGCGAACGCTTAGCATTTGCGATAAGCAAGCCTAACGATGGAGGGCAAGCAACGGGTTCTATCACGGTAAGCCACCCATAAATGCACTTTAAAAAAATGAGAGACTGTCATGAAGGCAGTCTCTCATTTTGTATCTTGAAGCGTTCGGTGAAATCTTTATCAACGCCGAATAATGTCCGCCAGCAGTTTTTCTGTTTCCTGCGGGTTGGCGCGGCCGCGCGTCGCTTTCATGACGGAGCCGAGAATCGCTTTCAGTGCCTTTTCTTTTCCGGCGCGGTAATCCGCGGCGGCCCTTTCGTTGTCTGAAATTGCTTTTTCGCAGATTGCCTTTAAATCATCCGCACTGATACCCGCAAGGTCTTTTTCACTTAGAAAATCAGACGCGGGTTTGCCGGAGTCCAGCATCTTTTCCAATGTGGATTTTACAAGATTCATACGGATTTTTCCCGTGTCCAGCAGCAGAATCAGCGCATGCAGGTTTTCTGGGGAAACCGTAACGTTGAATTGTTCCTTTTCCGCTTCCGTGCCGAGACGGGCGAAAATCTGCCCTAAGATGCAGTTGGCAGCGGTACGCGGATTTTTTGTGCCCTTTGCCGCCGCTTCAAAGTAATCTGCGATGCGGCGGTGTTCAATCAGCAAGCGGGCGTCTGCTTCCGGCAGTTGGTATTCCGAAAGAAAGCGCTGAATCCGTTTTTGCGGGTCTTCCGGCATCCTTTTCTGAATGGTTTCCCGCATTTCGTCGGAAACCAGAATGGTGACAAGGTCCGGTTCGCGAAAATAGCGGTAATCGTCAGCATCTTCCTTGCCGCGCATTCCCTCGGTACAGCCGGAGCTTTCGTCGTAGCGGCGGGTTTCCTGCACAACTTTTTCCCCACTCATCAGCAGGTCAACCTGGCGGTCGTATTCATATTCAATGGCTTTTGCCATGTGAGCAAAGGAGTTCATGTTTTTAATCTCGGCGCGTGTTCCGAAGGGCTCCTGACCGGCAGGCCGCACGGAAACGTTCACGTCGCACCGCAGGGAGCCTTCCTGCATTTTACAGTCGGAAACACCGATGTACCGCAGAATCATCTGGAGCTTTTCCACATATTCCTGCACTTCGGCAATGCTGCGCAGGTCAGGTTCCGTCACGATTTCAATCAGCGGAACGCCGCCGCGGTTGTAGTCGACAAAGGTGTTGCCGCGGTCATGCACCAGCTTGCCCGCGTCCTCTTCAATATGGATGCGATTGAGACGGATGCGCCGACCGCTCGACAGTTCGACCCAGCCGTTTCGGCACAACGGCATGTCATACTGAGAAATCTGATATGCTTTGGAAAGGTCGGGGTACACATAATTTTTCCGGTCCATTTTAGAAACCGGACTGATTTTGCAGTTGGTGGCAAGGCCCGCCATCACAGCGTATTCCACCACGGCTTTATTCAGCTTGGGCAGAGTGCCCGGCAGACCGATGCAAATCGGGCAGCAGTGCGTGTTCGGCTCGCCGCCGAACTTCGTTGAGCAGGAGCAGAAAATTTTTGTTTTGGTGGAAAGTTCCACATGGGTTTCCAGCCCGCAGACCAGTTCGTAATTCATAGCGCAACCCCCGTTTCCACAGCACGGAAGACATCGCTTCGCGCCGCCTGTTCGTATTGGAACGCGGTGTTGAGCAGGGCCGGTTCCGAAAAGCGGGCGCCGATGAGCTGCAGCCCGACCGGCATGGAGTCACTGCCGAACCCGCACGGAACGCTGATGCCCGGCAGACCCGCGATGTTGACCGGAACGGTGCAGATATCGGTCAGATACGTTTCGACCGCGTCCCGCGCGGTGAAGTTCAGCGGGAACGCCGTCATCGGGACGGTCGGCGCGGCGATGACGTCACAGTGCGCGAACGCGTCTTCAAACGCTTTAATCAGCGTGCCGCGCAGATTCTGCGCTTTTTTATAAAACGCGTCGTAATAGCCGGAACTCAATACATAAGTGCCCAGCAGAATGCGGCGCTTGACTTCGGCGCCGAAACCTTCGCTGCGTGTTTTGCAGATCATTTCGTTGCGGTCGGCGTAGTGGTCCGTTCGGTAACCGTAGCGAATCCCGTCGTAACGGCCCAAGTTGGAGGAAGCCTCCGCACAGGCTAGAATGTAGTAAACAGGCAGGCTGTATTTGATGGAAGGCATGGAAAATTCCACAATCTCCGCCCCGAGGGATTCGTATACCTTCAAAGCGCTTTGAAGGGCGGATTTGACGTCCTCCCGGATCCCTTCCAGATATTCTTTTGGCACGCCGATTTTAATACCGCGGATGTCTTTTCCCAGGGAGGAAAAGGCGGGAAGTGCCTTTTTGCTGCTGGTCGAATCCATTGGGTCATATTTTGCAATTGCGTCGTAAACCAGCGCGGAATCCGCCACGCTCTGCGTGAGGGGACCAATCTGGTCAAAGCTGGAAGCATAGGCGATCAGACCGTAGCGTGATACGGCTCCATAAGTTGGTTTTAACCCCACAATGCCGCAGAAGCTGGCGGGCTGGCGAATGGAGCCGCCGGTGTCGGAGCCGAGGCTGAATGCGGCCAGGTTACCCGCAACCGCACAGGCGGCTCCGCCGCTGCTTCCGCCCGCGACGCGCTGTGTGTTATGCGGGTTTTTTGCCCCGCCGAAACAGGAGGTTTCGCAGGAAGAACCCATGGCGAATTCGTCCATATTGGCTTTGCCGAGCAACACTGCGTGCTGCTCTTTCAAAATTTTCCAGACGGTCGCGTCGTATATGGGGACGTAACCCTTCAGAATTTTTGAGCAGCAGGTGGTTTCCATTCCATTGGTCGAAATATTGTCCTTCAGCGTCATCGGAATTCCGGCCAGCGGAGGAAGTTCCTCTTTGGCGGCGAGTTTGCGGTCTACTTCCGCCGCGGTTTTCAGCGCGGTTTCCGGTGTCAGTTTTACAAAAGCGTTCAGGCGCTTGTTTTCTTTTTCAGCGGCAGACAGAAATTTTTGGGTCAGCTCTGTGCAGCTGATTTCGCCGGAACGCAGCAGTTTTCCAAGTTTTAAAATCAATGAGTACTGTTCCATCCGGCCCTCCTACATCTTTCGCCGAACCAGAAAGTAACCGTCTTCCTGATTGGGTGCGTTTTTCAGAATTTCCTCCCGGTCAAAGGAGGGGACAACCGTGTCTTCACGGAACACGTTTGCCAGATTATTGAGGTTATCGAAATCGGAGTCCGCGGCGGCGACCGAGTTCACGGTGTCTGCAAAATTAATGATACTGTTCATATCTTTTGTCAGGCCGTCGAGCTCTTCCGGTTTGACGGAGAGTTTGGCAAGCCTTGCAATTTTCATAATTTCTTCATGCGTAACCATTGTCAAATCTTCCTTTCGGCCGGTTTGCGCAGCCGGATGTGCACTTCACGCAGCTGCTGTTCCGTTACCTCGTTCGGCGAGCCCATCATCAGGTCCTGCGCATTGGAGTTCATCGGGAACGCGATGACCTCACGGATATTGTCTTCGCCGGTCAGGAGCATCAGCATGCGGTCGATGCCCGGTGCCATCCCCGCGTGCGGCGGCGCGCCGAACTGGAACGCATGGTAAAGCGAGGTGAATTTTTCTTTCAGGTCGTTTTCGGTGTAACCGGCAATCTCAAACGCCTTTTTCATGATGTCGATCCGGTGATTCCGCACGGCTCCGGAAGAAAGCTCCACACCATTGCAGACGATGTCATACTGGTAGGCAAGCACCTCTTCCGGGCGCTTGTTCAAAAGCGCATCCATGCCGCCCTGCGGCATGGAAAACGGATTGTGGGTAAAGGCCATTTCTCCGGTTTCGGGGTCCGGCTCAAACATCGGGAAGTCGACGATAAAGCACAAATCGAAGCGGCTTTCGTCAATCCGGCCCAGGCGGCGGCCCAGCTCCGTGCGGACCTGACCTGCCAGTTCAGCGACCGTGTCGGCTTCATCCGCGATGAAAAAGATGACGGTGCCGGGTTTCAAATCTGCACGTTTTGTCAGTTCATCACGCTTTTCGTCCGGCAGGTATTTATTGATCGGGCCCTGATACTGCCCGTTTTCCGCTACTTTAATGTAGCCCAGGCCCTTCATTCCGATGCTTTCGGCAAACCCCAGCATGTTTTCGAAAAAACTTTTCGGCTGTCCGGCGCAGTCCGGCACGCTGATGGCCCGCACTGTCTTTCCCTGAAACGGCTTAAATGTGGTGCCTTTAAACAGATCCGTGATGTCGAGAATGACGAGCGGGTTACGCAAATCCGGTTTATCGGTACCGTATTTCAGCATGGATTCGGCGTAAGGAATGCGCGGAAACGGCGCTTTGGTGACGGTTTTGTCTGAAAACTCGGCGAATGTTTCTCCAATGACTTCCTCGGCAACTTTGAACACGTCCTCCTGCGTGGCAAACGCAAGTTCAAAATCCAGCTGATAGAATTCTCCCGGCGAACGGTCTGCGCGCGCGTCTTCATCCCGGAAGCACGGGGCTACCTGGAAATAGCGGTCGAACCCGGAAACCATCAGCAGCTGCTTGAAAATCTGCGGTGCCTGCGGCAAAGCATAAAACTTGCCCGGATGCCGCCGGCTGGGAATCAGGTAATCACGCGCGCCTTCCGGCGAGGAGGCGGAGAGCATCGGTGTTTGAATTTCAAGAAAGCCGAGGTCCGTCATTTTACGGCGCAGGAACGAAATGACCCGTGAGCGCAGGACGATGTTTTGGTGGACCTTCGGGTTGCGCAGGTCCAGATACCGGTACTTCAGGCGAACGTCTTCCTTGGTTTCCCGGGAAAGGGGCACCTCAAACGGGAGGTTGTCCAGCACTTTTCCAAGCACCGTGAGCTCTTTCACTTTTACTTCAACCGTACCCGTCGGAATTTTCGGATTGATGGTTTCTTCATCGCGCAGAAGGACGGTTCCGCTGGCGGTCAGGCTGCACTCGCGGCCGACCTCTTGAAGCAGTGAATCGTCGTAAACGACGATCTGCACCACGCCGGAATGGTCCCTAAGATCAAGGAACTTGATTCCGCCGTGGTCGCGGATATTTTCAACCCATCCCGCGACGCGGACTTCCTTTCCGATTTCCTGTTCGCTGACTTCTCCGCAGAAATGCGTGCGGTATTGGTTGGCTAGGTTCATGTTCCGTTAATCCCCTTTAAATGCAATTTTTATTTTATAAAAACTAATTATACCATAAAAAATCCGGTGGTCCAATGGAAAGCGTGTTTTGCCAAAGAAGAATTCTTTTTCATGGGTATGGGGAAAGCCCCGGCTGTCAGAAGCGGCTGCCGGGGCTTTCCTGAGTTTTCCCGCTTGCAACCTGTGGCTTGCAGCTGAAACTACATGTTTCCTTTACTGCTTTATCATACCACATTCCTGCATAAAATGCGATACAAAATTGCAGGTTGTGCTGCGTTCTGCACACAGAAAAAGGTGGAAGTATTACTGGTTTTCAGACGGAACTTTTACCAGATGAATCAATACTTCTGTCATTTGATCCATCGCCTGAACCGAAATAAATTCAAACCGGCCGTGAAAATTCTGGCCGCCTGTGGGCAGGTTTGGGCAGGGCAGGCCCATAAAGGAGAGCCGGGCTCCGTCTGTGCCGCCGCGAATCGGCACGGCGGTTGGCTTTACGCCCGCTTCCTGCATGGCCCGCATGGCATGCTCAATCAGCTCTGGATGTTCTTCAATTTTTTTCTTCATATTATAGTAAGAGTCGGAAAGGGAAAGCTCAAAGGTTCCGGCACCGTACTTTTCATTCAGATAATCGGCAATTCTGCGCACGGTTTCTTTTCGTTTGTCAAACTGCGCACGGTCGTGGTCACGGATGATGTAGCGAAGTTCCGCATGTTCCGCATCCCCGGTTATGCGTGTCAGGTGATAAAATCCCTCATAGCCTTCGGTGTGTTCCGGCGTTTCCGCACTGGGCAGCATCGAGTGGAATTCAATGGCGAACTGCGCGGCGTTTCGCATCCGGTTTTTTGCGTCGCCTGTATGAACGCTGATGCCGTGAACAGAAATAACGGCATCAGCAGCGTTGAAATTCTCATATTCCAGTTCCCCGACGGTGCCGCCGTCCACCGTATAGGCGAATCCGGCGCCAAAGTTCTTTACATCGAAATGGTCTGCTCCGCTTCCAATCTCTTCGTCCGTGGTAAATGCCACGGCAATGGGTCTGTGCGGGATTCTTTCGCGGTTCATTTTTTCCGCGGCCGTCAGAATTTCCGCAATGCCCGCCTTGTCGTCCGCGCCAAGCAGGGTGGTTCCGTCGGTCACAATCAGGTCGTCGCCGGTATAGTCAGTCAGGTTTTGATAGTCCGCTGTATGCATGACAATGTTTTTTTCCTGGTTGAGCACGATGTCTCCGCCGTCGTAATTTTTGACGATGCGCGGCTTGATCCCTGCTCCCGGAGCATCTTCTGCGGTATCCATGTGAGAAATCAGCCCGATTGCGGGCAGTTCCGTTCTGCAATTTGCCGGCAGCATGCCGTAGACATATCCGTATTGATCTCTGCGCACATCTGTAAAACCAAGAGACTTCATTTCTTTCGCCAGCGCGTCCGCGAAAATCAGTTGGCCGGGCGTGCTGGGGCAGTCTGTGCTGTCTTGATGGGACGTTGTATCGAACGATGTGTAATGAATCAGTCTTTCAGAAGCCTTCATTTTTTATTTTTCTCCTTTTTTAAAACGTCTTTCCAGGCTGCGTACAGGCACTGGACCGCCTCCTCGATTTGATCGGATGGGATTCCCGCAAAGCCCAGCAGAATTTTTTTACCGTTCTGCGTGGTTCCGACCCGGACTCCCCGCCGCAGGGCGAGGTCACAGAGCATTTCCACTTTCATGTCCGACTGAACGGTCAAAATCATGCTCAGGGGGGTTTCCTGCAAAAGAATGCTGACAGTCGTTCCAAATGCTTGTTTCAGTGCGCGGCTGAGCCGGCTGCATTTAGAGCTGTACAGTTTTCTCAGGTGCCGCAGGTGCCGTTCCATTTGTCCGCTCCGGATATAATTTGCCAATGCGAGCTGCTCTATTTTTGAGGCAGTTTGGTTGTAATTCTTGGCACTGCGGCGGTAGCGTTCCAGCAGCTCCGGTGTCAGCGCCATATAGCCGATGCGGACCGACGGCAGCAGAAGTTTTGAAAACGACCCGATGTAAACCACGCTCTGGCCTCCGCCCATGCCCTGCAGGGCGGGAATTGGGCGGGCGCGGTAGCGCAGTTCTCCGTTGTGGTCGTCCTCAATCAGGATACCTCCGCACTCGGAGGCCCACCGCAGCAGTTCCATCCGCCGGCTGATCGGCAGGCTCATTCCGGTACGGATTCGGTTGGACGGGCTGATAAATGCAAGCTTAACGCCGCTTGAAAGGAGTGCTTCCATCTTTGGCCCGTCATCGTCGCCCGGCAGTTTTATAACTTTGAATCCGCAGTCCGAAAAAACCTGTTCTGCCTGGCGAAAACCGGGTTCTTCCATGGCAACGGCTGTGTCTTTGTCACCGAGTAAACCGCAAAGGATGGAGAGCAGCGGCTGAGTACCGGCGCCAATGACAATCTGATCAGGAGACGCCAGTACGCCGCGCATTCCGTAGCTGTAAGCGGAGAGGGCGTGCCGAAGAGCATATTCCCCCTGATGTTCGCCGTATGAGGCAATGATCTCCTGCCGGTTGAGCACATCTCTGATCTGCCGTTTCCACAGTTTTAAGTCGATATTGGCGCTGTCCACACAGTCACTGCCGAAATTGTAACGCACAGGAGGCCCTGCCACCCGCCGCGGGGAGCCCGGCGGCACAGTCAGGCGAATCGGTTCGGGTCTCTGTGCTTCCAGCACAAAGTATCCCCGCTGCGGCTGTGCCCGCAGATACCCTTCTACGCAAAGCTGCTGATAGGCGCTTTCGACCGTGGTGCAGCTGATCTGCAGATCGTTTGCCAGTGCGCGGATGGACGGAAGGCGCTGGCCGGCTTTTAAGTGCCCCGATTCGACGGCTCGTCGAATCGAATGGTAAAGCTGCTGGTACAGCGGTGCGGGCAGTTCGCGATTCAGTTGTAAAAAATCATAAGTCATTCGCTATCAAGCGTCCTAACTGTACTGAACGTTTTTTTTCAAACTGTATATTTTAATACAAACAGTCTTTCGCTATTATTATAGCAACGCTATTTTTGCAAATCAATCCCATGGAAGGTGAAAGTGATGAAAAAAACAAAATCTGCAGGTCTGCCTGTGCTGTCTGCGCTGTTTGCAGCGCTGATTTTTGTCGTGACGGCGTATCTTTTCCATATTCCGACTCCGGCAACCGGTGGATATATCCATTTAGGGGACGCTTTTCTGTACCTTGCGGCAAGCGTTCTGCCGGCTCCTTACGCAGTGGCCGCGGGTGGAATCGGGGAAGCTCTTTCCGACGTTGCTTCCGGCAGTGCCGCTTATGCGCTGCCCACGCTTCTGATTAAGTCGGCGATGGCGCTGTGCTTTGCTTCATCGGCCAAGACGATCGTTTCCAAACGAAATGTGTTTGCTTGTGTGGCGGCGGGCGGTATCTGTATTGCCGGGTATTATCTGGTGGAAGTTTTTTTACTGGGCAGCTTTCTGGCTCCTGTGGCAGAAATTCCAGGCAATCTGGTTCAGGCTTCTGCAAGCGCCGTGATTTACATTTTGCTGGGGCGCGCGTTTGATCGGCTGAAATTAAAAGATCGTCTGTCCGGTTTGGTAAAACAGCAGTAGAAAAAAGGGAAAACTTCATTATGAAAAGCAAAAATCCAACAGTTCGTCTTGCAATGACCGGGTTGATGGCGGCGCTCGTCTTTGTAGCGACTCAGTTTTTTAAGGTTGAAATTCCGGTCGCGGGGGACCGCACAATGATCGGATTTGCCAATGTGTTCTGCATTTTGTCCGGACTGCTGCTTGGTCCGCTTTACGGCGGCCTTGCCGCGGGGGTTGGCTCCGGCCTGTTTGATCTGGTTGGGGGCTGGGCTTCCAGTGCCCCCGTTACGCTTGTGACAAAATTCGCGATGGCATGGATCTGTGGTCTGATTGCATGGGGCGGGCACGAAAAAAGCCAAAAATTATCCCGCGTGATTACCGCAGCAGTGGCCGGCTCGCTGTCCTACTGCGTGCTGTACCTGTCTTATTCCGCGCTCAAAGGAATCATGCTTGGTTCCGCGGCGCAGTCCGTGCAGATGATTATGCTGACCAAACTCGGCGCAACGCTGACCAATGCCGTGGCAGCGGATATCATTGCGGTTCCGCTTTTCTTTGCCGTGAAAAAGGCGCTGGAGCGCAGCCTGCCCGCCGTGGGAAGGCGTGGCTGAAAATCCGGTTGTGATTCGCCGTAGATGATGCTATAATGACTCCATGCTAAGGGAATGCAAAGGGTGGAGTTCATTAGAATGAAAGAGAAAAAAGAAAAGAAAATACGCAGCGCGGTGGTGCGCGATTCCATTAATACGTTTGGGACGAATGTATTCGGCGCCGCGCTGAGTTTGGTTTCTTCCTTTATTGTGCTTCGTCGTGTCGATAAGGTTACCAAGGGGCTTTTTAATCAGATGCAGTTCTGGGGGTCGGGCTTTTTTACGATTCTTGCCCTTAGTGTAACTTCCGCGATTATTTATTATGTAGCCCACAATTCGGTCCAGAATGCAAAACGGGCGATTTGGCGGCTGAGTGTGCCGATCCTGTCGGGCATTGTGCTGATCGGTTCCGTGGTGGTGTTTCTTCTGCGGGACAGTTCTTTTTTTGCGGATACGCCGAGGCAGTTTCTGGCTGCAATCGTCATTTACAGCGTGCTGTCGTTTCTTTCCAACGTTTTCATGGCCATTTTGCGCGGAGAGAATAAGTTTAAATCTTACAATCTCGTAAACCTTTTTCAGCGGGTATTGATGGCTGGGTTAGCGGTTTTTATTTTTTTTCATCCCAACGCTTATATCTGGGTTTGGAGCGCCGTGGCGGTTTCATTCTGTATGATGCTGTTTGCTTTGTATGGAGTTTTGCGCTGGAATGGACCGAAGCCGGTTCCGTCCCCGGAAAACGATCTTCCCGTAAGTGGGGGAAGTATGCTGGGGTACAGCTTGAAATCCCATGTCAGCAACGTGCTGACATATTTGAATACAAATTTGGGAAGCTATATTGTACAGGGGGTTTATACCATTGCTGATTACGGTGTGTACAATACGGCGGTTACCATGATGCAGCAGGTTTGGGTGTTGCCGAATTCCGTCAGCCAGGTTATTCTAAGCCGGATTTCCGGCATGAATAATTGGAACGACAAAGTCCGGCTGACACTGCTTTCTTCAAAAGTTGTAACTTATCTTACGACAGCGGGTGCCGTTGCGCTGTACTGGGTTGCAAAACTGCTGGTGCCGGTTCTTTTTCCGATTTATGTAGGGGCGCTTGGGCCGCTGGCTTATTTGTTGATCGGGTCTGTCTTTGTTTCCTATTCCAATGTGCTGGGAAATTCGATTGCCGGATACGGTCATCCGGAGCTGAATATCATTCCAACTGCAACAGGAATTGCTTTAAATATTGCTGCCAGTGTGATATTGCTGCCGCTGATGGGAACCGACGGCATCGCGCTTGCCACATCGATTTCGATGACGGCGCAGGCGGTTACCTGTATTGTGATTTTCTGCCGCTTTTCCCACACACCGTTTTATCGGTTGTTGATTCCGAATCGGGACGAACTTGCTATGGTGATGAGAATTTTCCACAAATAAGTACTCTTGTGTTGAAAAAAAAGCCGGGCGGAATTTTCGCCCGGCTTTTTTATTCACTGTGGAATCCCCTGCCGATAATTTCGCTTGTGTTGCAGATGAGGAGAAATGCGTTTGGTTCGACTCTGCGGATGTGGCGGCTCAGCTGTACCGCCTGGGCGCGGTTCATAACGGTAAAAATGATGTATTTATGGTGGTGCGAAAAGGCTCCGACTGCGTCGCAGACCGTCGCGCTTCGGTTCAAGTTTTTAACAATGTAGTCCAGAATGGGTTCCGGTTTGGAGCAGATGACGTTAAAATACTTATTCAGGTTGATGTTTTCGATGACGCTGTCGACAATCAGGGACTTTGCCACCAGACCGAGGAATGAGAACAGGGCGGTTTTGATATTGAACACAAGAAAAGAGGAAAGTGTAATCAGCAGATCGCTGAAAAACAGCGCTTTTCCAATGTTGACGCTCGTGTACTTTTTCAGAATCATGGCGATAATATCGGTGCCGCCGGAGGAGGCTCCTTCGTGAAACAGCAGCGCGGAGCCGAAAGCGGGCAGCAGTACCGCAAATACAAGTTCCAGCATCGGTTCGTCGGTCAGCGGTATTTTCAACGGGACCAGCCGCTCGAAAGCCCACACGGTTCCGGAAAGCAGAAAGCTGGTGTAAATCGTTTTGATTCCAAAACTTTTTCCCAGAAAAAGAAATCCGCAGACAACCAGCAGCGTATTTAAAACGAAGTTGATGCCTGCCGGGGAAAGAGGTGTAATGCGGCCAAGGACCACGGAAAGTCCGGATACGCCGCCAAAAGTAAAATTATTTGGGAATTTAAAGAAATAAATACCGGCGGATACAATTAATGTGCTGACGGTTATAATAGCGTATTCTTTTATGATGCTTTTTTTCATGGTGGCTCCTTCAAAAATTGGGGATGCTTTTTATGAAAGTCATTATAACATGATTTTGTGTGATAGGATAGATGATACTGAATCAGTCGTGAACACTATTTACAAATGACAAAAAGCATGCTAGAATAATTGAGAAGAATTATTGTTATTGTGCTTGCCAAGAGGTGACCTATGGAAAAAAGACGAAACTACAGCCGAAAACGAGAAGCGATTCTGGCCGCCGTACGTTCCACAACTTCGCATCCTACGGCAGACTGGGTCTATGAGAAACTGAAACCGGAATATCCTGACTTAAGTCTGGGCACGGTTTATAGAAACCTAGCCCAATTTAAGCAGGACGGGACTATTATCAGCGTAGGTGTTGTAAATGGTCAGGAACGATTTGACGGAAATGTCAGGCCGCATACGCATTTTGTCTGTTCAAACTGCGGGTGCGTTTTAGACATTCCAGACGAATATATCAGTTCAGAACGGGTTGCTCAGGCGGAGCGGAAATACCACTTGCAGATTGATTCAACCGATATTCTGCTTCATGGTGTCTGCCCGGAATGTTTGAGCAAAAAACAGGAATCCTCGCATGGCTGAACAAGACAAAAAACCGGCGGAATTTCCCGCCGGTTTTTTGCTGTTTTAAATTTACAAAGATAAAAAAATAAAGGCTGCTGAATTGCTTTTTAAAAAAAACAGGTTGCTTTTCCTAAAATCAGCATAATCCATGAAAAAAAAATTAAATTTAGTGACTAATTATAAAATATTTTGAATATTTTTCATTAAATCAAAAATAACGCTTGACATTCCTTTAGAATTGGTATAATCTAGGTTGCGTAAGGAGTGCAAAACATCCTTCGTTATATGCCCCAGTAGCTGAACGCAAGAGCATTGGTACTTCCAAAGGTCGTCGGTTCAACTCCGTCCCAGGGCAAAAAATTATCACAAGTGAGGTAAAGAATATGTTTGAAGACAAAACGTTAGTCTGTCAGGAATGCGGGAAGGAGTTTGTTTGGACTGCCGGCGAGCAGGAATTTTATTCTGCGAAAGGATTTACCAATGAGCCGAAACGCTGCCCAGACTGCCGTAAGGCTCGCAGAATGAGCCAGAAGCCCCAGCGCGAGATGTTTGACGCTGTTTGCGCTGCCTGTGGAGCTCCGTGCAAAGTTCCGTTCCAGCCGACGGAAGGCCGTCCGGTTTACTGCAGTGAGTGCTTCGCGAAAATGAAGGAAGAAGCCTAATTTAAAAATGTAAACACGGTTTTTCCGTGATTTGATTTAGCGGTAATGAGGTACGATAAATGTGGGGGACCGCATTTATCGTATTTTTCTTTAGCCAAAGCCCGGTTTGACGGAGGGGGTCCTTTTTACGGAACAGCAGGCTGTTTTGCGGAAAGACTCTCTGCGGCATAGGCGGTGGTATTGTGATCGAATCCTTTGTAAAGTAAAAATCCATTTTAAACGGCTACAATCGGTGTTTTTTCATCATGAGCGTTCCATGAATGAGAAAAGTATTTTTACATTAAAAACCGCCTTTTCCTGCAGAGGGAAAAGGCGGTTACTTATTTATTTCGGTTCATATAAGGCTGAATTGTGGTCATGTGTTCCGCAAAGCCGTCAATTTGTTCCTGCGTCCAGGCAGGGGCATTAATTCGCGCTGTGTCACAGGGCTTGAACTGTTCCGGTTTCCGGTAACGGTTCAGCGACCAGCGGGGAACGGGCGGAAGTTCAGAAGCCATTTGCAGCAGATCTTTCTCTGTCAGCTGGGGAATGACGGTGGTGCGGATTTCAAAAGAAACATCGCTGTCCAAAAGCATTTTGATGGTTGTTTGAACCGACTTCGCGTCGGCATGCGGGCCGCAGATTTCATGGTAGCGCGCTGCCGGAGCTTTATAATCGATCGCATAGTAGCTGCACACGCCGCTTTTCAGTACGGCAGAGACCGCCTCAGGGCTGGAACCGTTGGTATCCAGCTTTACCTGATATCCCAGTGATTTGAATTTTTGCAGTGTTTCCACCAGGTCGGACTGCAAAGTCGGTTCTCCTCCCGTCAGCACGACGGCGTCCAGCAGACCCGCACGTTTTTTTAAGAAAGCCCAGACCGCATTGGGGTCAAGAATTTCGTGCGGACCGCTGAAAAGTGAACGGTTGTGGCAGAAGAAGCAGTCAAAATTACAGCCTGGTACAAACAGCACACAGGAAACCAGCCCGGGGTAATCAACCAGAGAACTTTTTTGAATTCCGGAAAAAATCATAATGTCTGCTCCCGAATTACGTATTTTTTCCTTTCGTGGTATTCTTCCTGTTTGCCGCGGTTAAAGTTTTGAACCGGACGCAGATAACCGACAACACGGCTCCAGACTTCTGCGGGCTTACCGCAGTGGGGGCAGGTGAAATGTTCCCCAGGAAGGTAACCGTGGTCGCTGCAGATGGAGAAAGTCGGCGTAAGAGAGATATAGGGGAGCTTGTATTTCGTGAAAATTTTGCGAATCAGGCGCTTCGCGGCTTCCGTGTCATGAATTTCTTCCCCAAGGTAGAAATGCAGCACGGTTCCGCCCGTATAAAGGGACTGCAGTTCGTCCTGAAGGTCCAGTGTCTCAAAAATATCGTCCGTGTAGCCAACCGGGAGCTGGGTGGAGTTGGTGTAATAAGGTTCGCTTGCTCCGGCTGTAATGATTTCCGGATACCGCGCTTTATCCAGTCTGGCCAAGCTGTAGCTTGCCCCTTCGGCGGGCGTTGCTTCCAAATTATAATAGTGGCCGGTTTCTTCCTGGATGTCACGCATAAAGTCACGCATGTAGTTAAGAGTTTTAATCGCAAATTTCTGACCCATTTCGGTGGTCAGGTCACAATCGGCGCCAAACAGATTCATGCAGGCTTCGTTCATGCCGATTAATCCGATGGTGTTGAAATGGTTGTGCCAGTAATCCCCGGTTTTTGCCTTAACGTCTTTCAGATAATTGCGGGAGTATGGGTACAGCCCGTGCTCGGTCTGTTCCTCAATCACTTTGCGCTTAATCTCCAGACTTTCTTTTGCAATATTCATTTCCCGCCACAGGCGCATGCGGAATTCGGATTCACTTTTTGAAACATAGGCGATGCGCGGCAGATTAATGGTAACGACCCCGATCGAACCGGTCAGCGGATTTGAGCCGAACAGTCCGCCGCCGCGTTTGCGCAGCTCGCTTTTATCGATGCGCAGACGGCAGCACATGGAAAGTGCGTCTTCCGGCGAAAGGTCTGAGTTAATGTAATTGGAGAAGTAGGGAATTCCGTATTTGCAGGTGATTTCCATAAAGCGGTTGACAACGGGGCTGTCCCACTGGAAATCTTTTGTTACATTGATGGTCGGAATCGGGAAGGTGAACACACGACCTTTGCTGTCGCCTTCCATCATCACATCGCAGAAAGCCAGGTTCAGCAGGTCCATCTCTTTTTGGAAATCGCCGTATTTTTCCGGCATAATGGCTCCGCCGACCGTCACATTCTGGTCGCGAAGGGTGCGCGGCACGACGATGTCGAACGTCAGGTTGGAAAACGGGCACTGAAAACCGACGCGGGTCGGAACATTCAGGTTGAAAATAAATTCCTGAAGAGCCTGCTTCACGGATTTATAATCCAGATTGTCATAGCGGACGAACGGCGCGCAGTAGGTGTCGAACGAAGACCAGGCCTGGGCACCGGCAGTTTCACCTTGTGTTGTAAAGGTGGAGTTGACGATTTGCCCCAGAAAAGCGCGCAGATGCTTTGGCGGCCTGGATTCCACTTTGCCGGGAACCCCGCCGAAGCCGCCCTGCAAAATCTGGCGCAGGTCCCATCCGGCGCAGTACGGGCCGAAAAACCCGAGGTCGTGGATATGGATGTCACCGGAAAGATGAGCATCCCGGATTTCCTGCGGATAGATTTCATGCAGCCAGTAGTTCTTTGTGAACGCCTCGCGAACATAGTTGTTCAGCCCGTTAATGGACTTTTGTGTGTTGGCGTTTTCATTGATTTTCCAGTCTCTGTCGTTTAAGTATTTGCCGAACATGTTGATGGTTGCGCCGATCAGAGCGTTGGATTCACGCGCGGAACGCCTTTTTTCACGGTAAAGGATGTAGGCTTTTGCCGTTTTGGCGTGGCCTTCCTCAATCAGAATTTTTTCTACAATATCCTGAATTCCCTCTACCTCGGCGATCCTGTCCGGGTATTTTTGATCCGCCATTTGCACAACTTTGTTTGCCAGACGTTCCGAGGTCGCAAAATCGTCGCCGCCGACTGCGGTTGCGGCTTTAAAAATCGCCCAGACGATTTTCTCTTTTTGAAACGGCACTCTGGAACGGTCCCTTTTAATAATGTATTTCAGCATGAACCATCCTCCCCTTTTACTTCTCTCTTAGACAATATATAGTTATCCACTTCGTAACGAATGCTATATATATTAATCTTTCCGTTGACAGTTGTCAATAGGAAGGGAGAAAGGATCACCGAAAAATCAGTTTTTCTTCTTCTTACAGCAGTCCCGGCAGTAGCCGTAAATTTCAAGACTATGGCCCGTTACATCAAAGCCGGTTTGGCAGGTTAGCTTTTTTTCATACGTTTCCAGCGGGCAGTCGTCAAGCGGAAACATTTTGTGGCAGCCCAGACAGACTAAGTAATGCCGGTGTGTATCGTCAAGTTCAAATAAGGCACCGGACTCATCCACGGTGTTCAGGCGGCGCACTGCCTTTTTATTGACCAAAATTTCTAAAACACGGTAAACGGTGGAAAGGCTGACCGTGCCGCCCTGTTGGCGCAGTGCTAAAAAAATGTTTTCTGCGGAAACGGGGCGTGTGCTTTGTTCCAGAATTTTAATAATTTCACGGCGCTGGCGTGTAATTTTCAGTCCGCAGTTTTTCAAGCGGCGTTCGCTGTTTTCCATACAATCAACTCCTGGATTCAACTTTGTGCTGCGCGGCCCGGCGCCGTCCGCGCAGTATGTACACGATGAGGTAACATACAGCTGACAGGATTACAATGCAGGCTCCCGATGCAATGTTCAATGTGTAGGAAATCCAAAGTCCGGCCAGGCAGAACACAGCTCCGAAAAGGATGGACAAAAAAATCCGTTTTCCAAAGCTGTTTGTCAGCAATCCCGCCACGGCCGCAGGAGCGGTGAGCAGTGCCAGAACCAGAATAATACCGACTACACGAATCAGGACAACGACGGTCATTGCGACCAGAACCAGAAGAATGTAGTTCAGGCGCACGGTGTTGATGCCCATAACGGCGGCAAATTCGCCGTCAAACAAAAACGCCTTCCAGGTATCGTAAAAGCTGGCCACCGCAATTACGACCAGTGCGGTCAGGCAGAGCATCAAAAGGATATCGCTTTGTGTGACGGACAGAATATTCCCAAACAGATAGGATGTAATGTCGGGCGGATACCCCGGCGTCAGTGCGATGAAAAGAATGCCCAGCGCCATGCCGAACGACCAGAACAGGCCGATGACAACGTCGGAGTTGGTTGATTTTCTCCGGCTGATTCGGCCGATGGCAAGGGCACCGCCGACTGCGAACAGAAAGGCACCCAGAATGGGCTCGAATCCCAGCAGGTAGCCCAGCCCGACACCGCCGTAGGAAGTGTGCGCGATGCCGCCGCTGAGCATGACAAGTTTTTTTTCAATAATGATGACGCCGATGATGCCGCAGACGATGCTGGAAAGCAGCCCGGCGAGCATGGCATTTTGAAGGAACTGGTATTTTAACAGCGCGGAAATCATTTACTGGTCCTCCCCATGTGTTTTCAAAACCCGGTGCGGTACACCGTGCGCGATCAGGTCGACCGGGCAGCCGTACAGAGCATTCACCGTTTTTCGGTCCAGCTCCGGTTCGCCGTGGTATACCAGCCGTCTGTTCAGACAGGCAATTCTGTGTACCTGTGACGATACCGCCATCATATCGTGTGTGACGAGTAAAATGGTCATTTTGCGATTGAGGTTTCCGAGCAGGTCAAAAATTTGTCTGCGCGATTTTGCGTCTACACTTGCGGTTGGTTCGTCGAGCAAAAGAATTCTTGGGTTTTCCGCCAATGCGCGGGCAACCAGCATCTTTTGAAATTCCCCGCCGGACAGGCCGCCGATTTGACGGCGGGCAAGGCCTGAAATACCGACTTGCCGCATGGCGGAATCGGCAGCCGCGCGGTCCGCGCCTGTGTAACGGTGAAACGGGAGATGACCCCGCGTCAGGCGGCCGGTCAAAACGACCTCTTGCACGGTGACGGGAAAATGGCGGTCGACAGATGCGAACTGGGGAACATAACCGACCAGAGTCCCGGTTCTTCCCGGGGCTTTTCCACAGATCCGGATTGTGCCGGCGCAGGTGGGAACCAGACCGAGAATGGAACGCAGCAGGGTGGTCTTGCCGCCCCCGTTCGGCCCGATTATTCCCAGGTATTCGCCGGACTTTACCGTTAGATTTACATCGGTTAAGGCAGGCAGTGAGCCGTACTGCACCGAAAGGTGCTGGATGTGAATGATTTCCTCATTGGGTTGTACTGTCATTTCATAGCCTCCGCCATGGTAGCCGCCATCTTTTTCAAGTTTTCAATATAATCGGCGGCAAGCGGGGACAAGCCGATGGTTTTTCCACCGATTTCTTCCGCAAAAGCTTTGGACTGTTTACTGTCGATTTCATCCTGATAGAAAATAGCCTTGACTCCCTGTTCCTTGGCCAGGTCAACCATTTTCTGCAAATGCTGGGGAGTTGCCTCTTTTCCCTCTTCCTGCAACGCATACATGGTCAGGCCATAGTCCTCGGCAAGGTAGCCGAAGGCCGGGTGGAACACCAGAAAGCTTTTGCTTTCAATTTTTGAAAAAATCTGCTTTAGTTCCTGATCTAATGAGTCAAGATTTTGAGAGTATGCTTTCGCGTTTTCCTCATACTGGTCTTTGTTCTGCGGGTCCAGCTCGCCGCATTGTTCCGCAATGGTTTCCACCATAACCTTTGCCCGCTTTGGGGAAAGCCAGATATGCGGGTCGCGTTCGCCGGAAGCAAAGGTGCGGTCCTCATATTGTTTTGCAACCGCGTCCTGCAGCCGGATGATTTTGGTGCTGCTCTGGTCTGCAACGACTGGAAGAATCGTTGCTTCCTCCGCCGGCACACCAACTGCAAAATACAGGCTGGCGTTGGCCAGCTCTTCTTTTTCTTTCGGGGTTGGCTCATAATTTTCGGGACTGTATCCGGGCGGTACCGAGGTAATGACTGTCATTAAATCTCCGCAGACCGCTTTTGCAAAAGTTGCTTCCGGTACAACGGTGACGGCTACGACCGGCTTTTTGCCGGAAACTGAAGATGAATCTGCGTTTTGGCTTGAACGGGATGTGCAAGCCGTCAGTGTGGTTAAAAGCAGAAGCAATGCGCAGGCGGCACTTAACAATCGTTTCATCAATCTCTCTCCATTCAAATGCGAATAATTTGCATTAGCATATTATCATGGATTATTGATTTTGTAAAGTGCATTTTATTTTATGGAGCAGGAGGAAAAATATTTTTGAAAATGTGTATAAATTGTAAATACGCGGAAATATTACATGACGAAAGGGGTAATATCATGCTTGATAAAATCGCTTTGATTCTTGTTATTGTCGGGGGGTTGAATTGGGGTTCCATCGGCCTTTTCGGGTTTGACATTGTTTCATGGATTTTCGGCGGGCAGCTTACGGCAGGCAGCCGTGTCGTCTTTGTTGTGGTGGCAATCTCTGCACTGTGGTGCTTACGGTTTTTATTCCACGACGAGGACGAACCTGTTCACAACGCATAGTCTGTTCCAACTTTAAAATAGCCGTCGTTTCGGTAAAACCGGAACGGCGGCTTTTGTAATGCCGGATTTTAAAAAAGCAATCAGGCTTTGTTCTTTTCGTAAATCATTCGCAGCCCCTGCAAAAGGAGGGTGTCACTGTATATGATTTTTCGTTCGCACTGTTCAATGATTTCCTTTGAAAGGCCGCCTGTTGCGACCGTGCTGCATTTTTTTCCCAGTTCCCGTTCCATGTGGGCGCACATGCCGTCAATCATGCAGGCGGTTCCGTTAATGAGGCCGGAGCGCATGGATTCAGCTGTGTTGCCGCCGATAAAGTGTGCGGGCGCTTCCAGACTGACGGAAGGGAGCTGTGCCGTGCGGTTGGTCAGGGCATCCAGTGAAATGCCGACTCCCGGGGCGATTGCGCCGCCAAGCATCCGCCGGTTTTCATCCAGTACCACAAAGGTGGTCGCGGTGCCCATATCAATAATAATGCAGGGCCCGCCGAACAGCTGTGCGGCAGCGGCACAACCGACGATCAGGTCTGCGCCCACCACTTCGGAATTGATGTCGATTTGAATGCCGGTTTTTGTTTTCGGCCCGACACAGACCGGGTCTGCTCCGGTCAGGCGGCGGATTGCCCGCTTGAGAGAAAGATTGACGGAAGGAACGACCGAACTGATTGCCGTGCCTTCAATCTGCTGAAAGGAAACGCCGTGAATATCCAGAATTTCCCGCAGTTCGATTGCATACTGGTCTTCCATCCTCATGCGGTCCGTTGCCATACGCGAAACGAAGAGCAGCTTGTCCTCTTGATAGACGCCCAGTGTGATGTTGGTGTTGCCGATATCCAGAACCAAAATCATATTCCATTCGCTCCTGCTGAGGAAACCGGAGAGTCCTTTGCCCTTTATGTCCCCGTTTCCGTCATAAAATACCCATATTATAGCAAAGGACGTGCGGAAATGCAACGTGCGGCACCGGGAAAATTATTGGATTTTTTGCGGATTGTGATTTATAATACAGAATAAAAGAAGGCGAGGAGGAGGGCAATGTATGGAGAACACTGTTTACCCCGGCCGAAAGCGCAGGTTTGGTGACCACTATGATGCGTTCCGTATTCGCAAGGGGGACCCGTTCTTTGCGGTCATTCCCCATGTGATGAAGAACAGAACAGGCAGCATGGTCCTTTTTGAGGAAAGTATCGAAATTACCCGTTTGGAACAATTCATTCGCCGCATGCGCAGGGAAACTGAAATGACGGATTTAAGTACCCTGCATGTTGTTATGGCTGCGGCGGTGCGGCTGTTTGCAATGCATCCGGGCCTGAACCGCTATATATCCGGCAGAAAGCTGTATGCAAGAAATCAGATTGCCCTTTCTATTGCCGTAAAAAATACAATGAGTGAAAAAGGGCAGGAAACGACCCTGAAGCTGGATTTTCCGCCCACAGATTCACTGGAGGATATCTGGAAAAAACTTCATGGAGAGATTGAAGCGGTCAAATGTTCCGCACAGAATAACGATACATACCGCACCGCAGAGCTTTTAAAGCGGATGCCTGTTTGGATGCTCCGGTTTGTTGTGTTCCTTTTATGGCATATGGATGAAGGGGGCGTGATGCCTCAGGCAATTCACGGTGTTTCTCCGTTTCACGCAAGCGCTTTTGTGGTCGATATCGGCTCCACCGGCATCGGTTCCGTCTATCATCACCTTTACGATTTCGGGTCCTGCTCTACTTTTCTGTCCATCGGAAAAAAGGAAACATCATTTCGGCGGGGGCGTTACGGGAGCGTGCGGCCGGTTCGAACCATCAATTTTCGCTTTGTTGTGGATGAGCGGATTTGCGACGGCTATTATTATGCGCGGGCCATGCGCCATTTCCGGCGTATTTTAAGGCATCCCGAAGTTTTGCTGACCCCTTTGACAAAGGCTGTGCCGGACCCATGGCTCTGACCAATGTCAAAAGTGTAGTTTTTGAAACAGCCGTGCCAGCTGGTAAAACAGTGCGGAAACATACCAGGCGGTTACAAACTGGTAAAAGGCGCTGAACAGGGCGAAACGCAGACCGGATTCGCGCCGGATCGCCGCAAGCGCGGCGGAGCATGGGGTGTAAAGAAGAATAAAAATCAGGTAAGCGGATGCACTTGCCCGGCTGAACAGTTCTTTCAGCCCATCGGCGGCATTGCCGGGGCAAAGAACGCCGTAGGTCCCCACAATGGATTCTTTGGCGACCAGTCCCGTCAGGAGTGCGACGGATTGCTGCCATCCCCCGAAGCCGCAGAGGGAGAAAATCGGCGCAATGGCGTGTCCTGCCGCTGCGAGAAGGCTTTGGGAACTGTCGGAAGTGATATGGAAATCGATTGATATGGATTGCAGCAGCCAGATGACAATGGTTGCAAGGAAAACGGCGGTTCCGGCTCGGCGCAGGAAATCCCGAACCCGCATACCAACATGTTTTCGGATGTTGCCGGGCGAGGGCATCCGGTAGTCCGGCAGTTCCATTAGAAACGGGGCGGGCTCGCCGCGCAGTACCGTGCTTTTGAAAAAGACGGCGGACAGAAGACCCATCGCGACCCCCAATAGATAGAGAAGAAACATGGCCGCCGGTTGATGCCCGGCAAAGAAAACGCCGAGGAACAGGGAATAGACGGGCATTTTTGCACTGCATGACATAAACGGGACCATCAGCACGGTCAGGCGCCTGTCTTTTTGATGTTCGAGAATTCTCGTACCCATAACAGCCGGGACCGTGCAGCCGAACCCCATTAATAATGGAATGAACGACCGGCCGGATAACCCGATTTTTCTCATCGGCGCATCCATGATAAACGCGGCACGTGCCATATATCCGCTGTCTTCCAGGAAAGAGAGAAGCAGGAACAGAAGGGCAATTTGGGGCAGAAATTTCAGCACCGCCCCAACACCGGAGAGAATTCCGTTTAGAACCAGTCCCTGAATCCAGAGCGAAACCCCGGCGGATTTCAGCAAGGCACCCAGCATCTGGGTTACGGAGGTGAGCAGGCAGCCCATGGCAGATACCAGAGCCTGCCCGACGGTGCCGAAAGTTACGGCGAAAACCGCCATAATGATAAGAAAAAAAAGGGGAATGGACAGATAGCGGTTGGTGGCAATCCGGTCAATTCGTTCGGTTGCCGTGTGCTGACCGGCACCGGTGGAAGCAGTTTTAGAGGCAATGGCGTGAATGCGCCGATAGCGGGACTGGGCGGCATCAAGGTCAGGGTCGCGCCCGCCGGAAGACAGTCGGTTGTGCCACGCCGGTGGGCGCGGGGAATCCATTGCGTGGAATGCCGCTTTCAAAAGAGCTTCCGTGCCCTGACTGCGGGTTGCGCAGATGGGAATGACCGGCACACCGAGCAGGGCCGAAAGAAGGCTGCAGTTTATCTTCCCGCCGCGCCGGGCAAGTGCATCCGTCATGCTCAGTGCGGCAATGACCGGAATTCCCAGCTCCAGCAACTGAGTGGTCAGATACAAACTGCGCTCCAGACGGGTGGCGTCGATGACATTCAGGATAAGGTCAGGCTTTTCACGATGAAGGAACGTTTCGGTCAGCTTTTCCTCCGGGGTGTAGGGAACGAGGGAATAGACACCTGGCAGGTCGACAACGCGAGCGCTGCTGCTGCCCAACCGGACGATACCGCTTTTCTTTTCCACCGTGACGCCCGGCCAGTTGCCCACGGTTGCGCTGGAACCGGTCAGCCGGTTAAAGAGCGTCGTTTTTCCGCTGTTTGGGTTTCCGGCCAGGGTCCAAACTGCCTTTGGCTGCCGCAAAGTCTGTTCCATCATGATGAAAAAAACAGCCGCACCGTGAGGGCGGCGAGAATACAGACGGTCAGGTCGGCGGTCAGTGCGGCAGGAATAGCGTGACGGGTTTTCTTGATTCCGACAGCGCCAAAATAGACGGCAATGGCATAGAACGTGGTTTCTGTCGAACCGGACATTACGGAAGCAACACGGCCGATGAAGCTGTCGGGTCCGCTGTCTTGAAAGATTTGAAGCAGAACGGCTGTCGATCCGCTGCCGGAGATGGGCCGGATCAGTGCAAGCGGCATTGCCTGCTTCGGCAGACCGATCAGACGTGCGGCAGGGGCCAGAAAAGAGGAAAGAAGGTCCAGTGCGCCGGATGCGCTGAGCATGGAAACGGCCATAATCAGACCGATTAGTGACGGAAGAATCGATACGGTGGAAAGCAGACCTTCTTTGGCACCGGAAACAAATGTGTCAAACACCGGCACTTTCCGGATAAATCCGAACAGAATAATACATAGTACTACGGCGGGAATTACCCAAATTCCAAGATTATCCACTGGAAAAGCCCTCCATTACCTTCGCCGCCGCCAGCCCCACAATTACGGAACACAGGGAGGTAACCCAGACAGCGGGCAGAATGTCAAACGGCGCTGCGGAGTTGTACTGTGCCCTCATGGTGCCGAGAAATGTGGGAATCACCTGGATGGACGCCGTATTCAGGACAACAAATGTTACCATGGAATTGTCCGCGGTTTGTGTCGGGTTGTTTTTCTTCAGTTCCTGCATGGCGGCAATCCCCAGGGGAGTGGCGGCGTTGCCAAGGCCGAGCAGGTTGGCCGTGATGTTCATGCACATGGCCTTTACGGCGGGACCGCCCGCTTTGCAGTCTGGAAAAAGCCTGCGCATCAGCGGGTTCAAAGCCTTTGACAACAGCAGAGTCAATCCGCCTTCGTCCGCAATTTTCATTAGGCCGGTCCAGGCGCACATCATGCCGGTCATGGATAACACCAGAGTCACCGCATCGGAAGCGCCGCTTAAAACGGAAGTGGAAAGCTGCTCCATTCTTCCGGTCGCGGCGGCGCAGATTACGCTGAACAGAATCATGCCCGCCCAGATATAATTTAACAGTTTGTTCATCCCCTTAATGAAATTTGACTGTATAATAACTATTCGCGACTTAAATTTAATATTATTCATGTAAGAAAAAATTTAAGTTTTTTAGTGTAACCAATTGACAAAATTGGAAAATTATACTATAATCTTTCCGTCCCAGTAGAAAAAAGCGCATTATTGGTGAAAGGAAGTACTATTATTGAAATCAACAGGAATCGTAAGAAAAGTTGATGAATTAGGCCGCATTGTGCTGCCGAAGGAACTGAGGGTAACTTTGAATATTCATGAAAAAGACCCTCTGGAAATCTTTGTAGACGACGATAACCGCATCATTCTTCAAAAATATGAGCCTGCGTGTGTCTTTTGCAACGGAATGAACGGGATTATCAATTTTGGCGGGCATAATATCTGCCATGACTGTCTTGAAAAACTGGCGAAAAAAGTGAATGACGAGTCGAAATAAATCGATTGGCGCATTTGCTTTCCACCGGCAATTGTTAGCTCCTGATAACCGGAGAGGCGAAATGACCTATGGATCTGTCGATGAGCGAAAAAACATATTTTAAGCAGTGTGTTTCAGAACTGCTCTGTTCGGAACAGGTACGCATGATGGATACGTTTATCCAGCATGCGGATGTTTCCTGTCTGGACCATTGCCTTTCAGTTGCTTACACCAGCTTTTGGATGAGCAGGCGGCTTGGCATTTCGGTGGACCGGCGCAGTATGATTCGGGGCGCGTTGCTGCACGACTTTTTTCTGTATGACTGGCACAAGAAAAGTAACAGAAAAGGATTGCACGGGTTTACACATCCCAGAACGGCTTTAGAAAACGCACAGCATCAATTTCAGCTCAATGAGCGGGAAAAGGATATCATATTGCGGCATATGTGGCCGCTGACGCCGATTCCCCCGAAATACCGCGAAAGTTTTCTTGTCAGTTTTGCGGATAAGTTCTGTTCCGTGATGGAAACGCTCCGGCTGCGCCGTCCGGGTCATGTGACGGTCTGAAGACAAAAGAAAAGGGTTTTCCCAGTGGGAAAACCCTTTTGCTTTTGTGCCATTGCAAGCTGTGCCGTGCAGCTTATTTATGATATGTTTCGACAATATCGCGGACAGCGGCAACGACATAATCCGACTGTTCCTCCGTCAAAGTCGGGTACAGCGGAAGAGAAACAATACGCTCAAAATGTTTTTCCGTGTTGGGGAAATCGCCCGCTTTGAATCCAAACCGCTTGGTGTAGGCGCTCATGCCCGTAACCGGGATGAAGTGTACGCTGGTGCCCACGTTGCGGTCGTTCAGTTCGGTGATAAACCGGTCGCGGTCAATGGTGAGCTTTTCCGGAACGATTCTGAGAACGTACAGATGCCAGGAATGGGTGGTGTAATCCGGAACGAACGGCGTTTCCACCGCGTCGATTTTTCCGAATTCACGCTGGTATTTTTCCGCTATTTTCAGGCGGTTTGCCTGCATTTCGCCGATGCGGGAAAGCTGGACAAGGCCGAGTGCGGCCTGAATATCAAACATATTATATTTAAAGCCCGGTTCGCAGATGTCGTACTGCCAGGTGCCGCCTTTTGCGTAACGGTTCCAGGCATTGTGGCTCATGCCCTGCCCGGCCCAGATGCGTGCTTTTGCATCGATGTCGTCGCTGTCGGTAACCAGCATGCCGCCTTCGCCGGTGGTCAGGTTTTTCGTTGCGTAAAAACTGTAGGAAGCGGCACCTTTCAGCTTGTTGCCGATCAAACGGCCTTTGTAGCGGCTTTCAAGCGCGTGGGCGGCATCTTCTGAAACAAACAGACCGTGGCGGTCGGCAATTTCATAGATGCGGTCCAAATCACAGACCTGCCCGCTGTAATGAACCGGAACAATTGCTTTTGTTTTGCCGGTGATCTTCTTTTCTATTTCATCCGGGTCGATGCAGCCGGTTTTATAGTCGATGTCTGCGAAAACCGGTGTCGCGCCGCAGTGAATGACGGTGTTGGCGGTGGAGGCGAACGTCATCGGTGTGGTGATGACTTCATCGCCGGGGCCGATCCCGGCGGATAAAAGCGCCACGTGAAGGGCCGCTGTGCAGGAATTCATAGCAACCGCATGTTTGGCGCCCAGATGTTCCGCAAATTCCTGTTCGAATTTAGCGGTGCGCGGGCCTTTGGCAACCCAAAGCGATTTCAGGGTCTTTTCCACTTCGTCAACCTCGGCCTGGGTTAAATCCGGAAGATTATATGGGATAAAGGTTTCTCTTTTTTGAAATTTGCTCATTTCTTGTCCTTTCATTTTCCTTGTTATTTTTCTCCGAAATTTGTTTATCATGACGGAAAACTCAAAAGATATAAATAAATATAGTACCAATCCCCGATAAAGTCAATCAAAGGTGGATTCCGTGTCGGTTTTGATTGACTATGAGGGTGCTTGGGGATATAATATACGGGTTAAGGTGGAATATTCTCCGTTGGAAACGGTATTTGGTGCGGCTCATTTAATTTGATATGTATAGAAACGGTGGATTGTCTGTGAAGGAATCTGATAAATATTTTGCTCATCCG
This sequence comes from Oscillospiraceae bacterium, assembly GCA_022650485.1. GTDB lineage: Bacteria > Bacillota > Clostridia > Oscillospirales > Acutalibacteraceae > Caproicibacter. The sequence goes on from JALCPP010000003.1 coordinate 217,408, forward strand.
AGCGCTTGCGTAGACGAAGGCGCCGAGATCGGCGCCGGGACGAAAATCTGGCACTTCTGTCACATCAGCGGCGGGTGCTCTGTCGGCAGCGGCTGTACCATCGGGCAGAATGTGTTTGTAGCGCCCGGTGTGAAAATCGGGGACCATTGCAAACTTCAGAACAATGTGTCCGTCTATGAGGGCGTGGAACTTGGCGATTATGTTTTCTGCGGCCCGTCTATGGTGTTTACCAATGTGCAGCGTCCCCGCTGCCACTATCCGCAGAGGGGATCACAATTTTACGCCCATACCCCCGTTGGGGACGGTGCCAGCATCGGCGCGAATGCGACGATTGTCTGCGGACATCGGATTGGAAGAAACTCTTTTATCGCGGCGGGAAGCGTTGTGACCAAAGATGTGCCTGACCACGCGATTATGATGGGGACCCCGGCGCGCCGGCGCGGATGGGCCTGCGAATGCGGGGAAAAGTTGGGCGAGGATCTTGTCTGCCCCAAATGCGGCAGACACTATGTGCAGGGCGAAAACGGCCTGAAGGAGGAGCAGAAATAATGCAGAAACTTGCATTTAATGACCTTGGCGCTCAGTACCGCCATTTAAAAAAAGAAATTGATGCGGGAATTGCGGATGTAATCGCGGGTTCCCACTTCATCTCCGGTCCGCAGGTGGAACAGCTGGAAAAAGAGCTGGCCGCCTATGTGGGAAGAAAGTACTGTGTTTCGGTTGCGAGCGGCACAGATGCGCTGCGGATGCCGTTAATGGCGGAAGAAATCGGAAAGGGAGACGCGGTGTTTGTTCCGGCGTTTACTTTCTTTGCTACGGCGGAGGTCGCCAGCCTGTGCGGTGCAACGCCTGTTTTCTGCGACTCCGACCCGGACACGTTTAACCTGAGCCCGCAGTCTTTGGAAAAGCAGATTAAGAAGACGCTGGGCGATGGTAAGCTGAAACCCAGGGCGGTCATTGCGGTCGACCTGTTCGGTCAGCCGGCGGACTTCCCGGCGATTCAACAAATTTGTGATCAGTACGGCCTGATTTTAGTGGAAGACGCCGCACAGGGCTTTGGCGGCGCAATCGGAGACAAGAGAGCCTGTTCGTTCGGAAAATATTCCGGTACCAGCTTTTTCCCGGCTAAGGCGCTGGGCTGCTACGGTGACGGCGGCGCGGTCTTTACCGATGACGAAGAGGCCTATCGGCTGCTCTTATCCCTGCGTGTGCATGGAAAGGGAAGCTTTAAATATGAAAATGTGCGCATTGGGCTCAATGCCCGCCTTGATACCCTTCAGGCGGCTATTTTGCTGCCGAAACTGCATGCGTTTGATCAGGAAAACGAGCACCGCAAAAAGGCGGCGGCGCTCTATGAAAAGCAGTTAAGAGACCGCTTTTCCACCCCTGTCATCAAAAAGGGGTTTTCGTCCGGATTTGGGTACTATACACTGAAAGCGGAAAGCCCGGAAGAGCGGGAAAGAATTGTGGGTGGACTCAAAGCGGCCGGTATCCCGGCGATGGTCTATTACCCCAAACCGCTTCACCTGCAGAAGGTGTACGAGCCTCTCGGGTATCAAGCCGGCGATCTGCCGAACGCGGAGCGGCTTTGTAATATTGTGTTCAGCCTGCCAATGCACGGCTATATTACAGAGGAAGAAATCGGGCTGGTCTGCACGGCACTCAATAATCTTTAATTTGATGGAGCGAGGAAAGTAAAATGTCGAATGTAAAAAGGGAACTGTTGGACAAAATCGAAAATAAAACAGCCGTGGTCGGCATTGTCGGCCTAGGTTATGTCGGGCTGCCGCTCGCGGTTGAGTTTGCCAAGGCGGGCTACCGGACAATCGGCTTTGACGTTCAGGCAAAAAAGGTGGAATCCGTCAACGCGGGCCACAATTATATCGGGGATATTGTGGGCGATACGCTGAAAAAAATGGTGGAGAGCGGAAAACTTTCCGCAACCTCTGACTTTTCGTTCATTAAAAAAGTGGACGCTGTGGCGATCTGCGTACCGACCCCGCTGGATAAATATCAGCAGCCGGATATCAGCTTTGTCAAAGGCTCTACCGAATCCGTCGCCCAATATGCCCACGGCGGCATGCTGGTGATTCTGGAATCGACCACTTATCCGGGTACGACCGAAGAATTGCTGAAACCGATTTTTGAAGAAAAAGGCCTGACCTGCGGCAAGGACTTCTACCTTGCGTTTTCACCGGAGCGTGTCGACCCGGGCAACAAGCAGTATAAGACGAAAAACACACCGAAGGTTGTCGGCGGAATTGGTGAGGATTCCACGACGGTTGCGGCGGCGCTTTACCGCAGTGTGCTGGCCGGCGGAGTTTTTGAAGTATCCTGCCCGGCTGTGGCCGAAATGGAAAAACTGCTGGAAAACACTTACCGCAACATCAATATTGGCCTGGTCAATGAAATGGCGATTATCTGCCACCGCATGGGCATCAATGTCTGGGAGGTGATTGAGGCTGCAAAGACAAAACCCTACGGATTCCAGGCGTTTTATCCGGGCCCCGGTCTCGGCGGTCACTGCATCCCGCTTGATCCGTTCTATCTGGCTTGGAAGGCCCGTGAATATGATTACCACACACGGCTGATCGAAACCTCCGGCGAAATCAACACAAGCATGCCGGAATACGTGGTTCAGCGCGCCATGGGAGTCTTGAACCGCGACAAGAAGGCACTGAATGGTGCGAAAGTTTTAGTCCTCGGCGTCGCTTACAAAGCCGATATCGATGACTACCGTGAAAGCCCGGCGCTCAACGTGGTTGACCTGCTGCTTTCCAAAGGGGCCGACGCCACGTTCTACGACCCGTATATTCCGCAGTACAAGCATAAAGGAAAGGTCCATACCGGCGCCAAAGAGCTGACGGACGACATGCTCCGCGAAGCGGACATCGTCATTGTGTGTACGGCTCATTCCTGTTTCGACTATTCCAAAATTCAAAAGCTGTCGCAGGAAGTCTTTGATACCCGCAACGCCATGAAAGATGTGAAAGATCGTTCCAAGATTGAACTGCTGTAATCAAATATTCCCCCGTTTTCCGGCGAAAGCGGGGGATTTTTCGGCAGTGTGATGCCGCATCCCATGACCTTCGTGTATGATTCGAGACAGGCATTTGCTGGATGTGTGTGCGGCCGGAGTATTTCGGCCCTTTTGTGTCACCTGCAGTTTTATATTTTTCTGAATAGGAAAGACTTCAGGAAGCAAGATATAACAAAAGAACAGGGGATTAAAATGAAGAAATATCGTTTTATGCTGATCGGCTGCGGCCGAATCTCTAAAAATCATATTGCCGCCGCCGCGGCGAATCGCGACATGATGGAATTGGCTGCCGTCTGCGATCCGGTATTGGAAAAAGCGGAACGCAAAGCGGACGACTGTATGCAGGCTGCCGGATATCGGCCGAAGGTGTACGCCGATTATCACAAGGCGCTTGCAGAGCTGGAACTGGACTGCTGTTCCATCGCGACCGAGAGCGGCTACCACGCGCAGATCGCGCTCGACTGTATCCGCGCGGGCAAAAATGTGCTGGTGGAAAAGCCGATGGCGCTTTCCACCCGGGACGCGCAGCTGATGCTCAGCGAAGCCAAGGCGCATCATGTGACCGTCGGCGTATGCCACCAAAACCGTTTCAATGCGCCGGTGCAGCAGCTGCACAAAGCACTGGAAAACGGTCGGTTCGGCAAACTGGTCAGCGGTACTGCCCGTATTCTGTGGAACCGCTCGATGCCCTATTACGAACAGGCACCGTGGCGCGGCACCTGGGCGCAGGACGGCGGAACGCTGATGAATCAGTGCATTCACGGCATTGATCTGCTGCAGTGGAGCCTGGGCGGCGAGCCGGACACCATTATGGCGATGACCGGGAATTATCTGCGCGACATCGAAGCGGAAGATTTCGGCTCGATTCTGATCCGTTTCAAGAACGGCGCCATCGGAATTGTGGAAGGGACAGCCTGCGTTTATCCGAAAAATCTGGAAGAGACGCTTTCCGTGTTTGGTGAGTCCGGAGCAGCCGTGATTGGCGGGCTGGCGGTCAACCGTATTCAGACCTGGAACTTTGCTTCTCCCGCCGCGCAGGACGCGGAAGTGGAAAAGCTGGCCGGAACCGACCCGAAGGATGTTTACGGAAGCGGCCATAACTCGCTTTATAAAAATTATATCGAAGCGATCGACAGCCATACGTCTCCGCTGGTCAGCGGCGAAGAAGGCATTAAGGGAATGAAGATCATTCTTGCGGCCTACAAATCACAGAAGACGGGTCTGCCGGTAAAATTCGACGACCTCGATTTTTCCACGCTGGACATGTCACACGAAGACGTTCGGGTCAATTAAGGGGAGTCAAACTATGAAACTGGTAACCGTAGTCGGCGCAAGGCCGCAGTTTATCAAGGCTTCGGTGGTGTCGATGGCTCTGGCGGATGTCTGTAATGAAGTGATTGTTCACACCGGGCAGCATTACGACCACAATATGTCCGATGTCTTTTTTGAAGAACTGAACATCCCAAAACCCGCATACAACCTGGGGGTGGGCAGCGGAACGCACGGAAAACAGACCGGCGAGATGCTGATTAAAATTGAAGAGGTACTGATGCGGGAAAAGCCGGACGCCATGCTTGTTTACGGGGATACCAATTCCACCCTGGCAGGGGCGCTGGCCGCAGTGAAACTGCATATCCCTGTTTTGCACGTCGAAGCGGGTCTGCGTTCTTTTAACCGCCGGATGCCGGAGGAAATCAATCGTGTCTTAACGGACCATATATCCAATTTGCTGTTCTGCCCCACGGAAACGGCCGTTCGTAACCTTACAAAAGAAGGTGTGACGGCGGGTGTGCAGAACAGCGGCGACGTGATGCTCGATTCGGTTCTGCATTTTTCGAAACTGGCGCGGAACAATCCGGAAAAGACGGCCATTTTTGCCCAGCTTGGCATTCAGCCGAAGCAGTACAGGCTGGCAACGCTGCACCGTGCGGAAACGACGGACGGGGGTTTGCCGGCAATCGCCCGCATTTTCCGTGCGTTCGAGCGCCTGCCGCAGAAGGTTGTCATTCCGATTCATCCGCGCACCCGCGCGCTGGCGGAGCAGGCGGTCTCCCAGTATGGGTTCCGCAATATTCAGCTGATTGACCCGGTCGGATATCTGGAAATGCTGCTGCTGACGTCCAATGCGTGCCAGGTTCTGACCGATTCCGGCGGGCTGCAGAAAGAGGCGTGGTTTCTGGAGGTTCCCTGCGTTACGCTGCGCAGCGAAACCGAGTGGTTGGAAACCCTTGCCGGAAATTGGAATGTGCTTTCCGCGCTGGACACGGACGAAATCTATGACAAGGCGGTCAACACCAAAGTGGACCCCGCGGCGCGCATGAAAAAGCCGTTCGGCGATGGAAATGCCTCCGGCAAAATCGCGGACGCTTTATCCCGGATGGGGGAAAATGCAACGTGAATATTCTGTATATTAATCATTATGCCGGTTCCCGCAGGCACGGCATGGAATTTCGCCCTTGGTTCATGGCAAAGCGGTGGGCGCAGGCGGGGCATAACGTCACCATTGCGGCAAGCTCTTATTCACATCTGCGCACGAGGAATCCCGATCTGAACGGAAAAAAATTCAGTGAGGAAACAGTGGATGGTATTCGTTATTTCTGGATTTCCGGACCCGAATACCACGGCAACGGAGTTGGGCGGATTAAAAATATGCTGTCGTTTCTCAGCGGGCTGTACCGCTATGGGAAAGAGCTGACGGTACACGGTGTTCCCGACGCGGTGATTGCTTCTTCCACGTATCCGCTTGATATTTACCCCGCGCATCATATTGCAAAAAAATACGGTGCGGCGCTCATTTACGAGGTTCATGACCTTTGGCCGCTCAGCCCGATCGAGCTTGGCGGCATGAGCCCGAAGCATCCCTACATTCAGGTCATGCAGGCGGCAGAAAACTACTGCTACCGGCACAGTGACCGTGTGGTTTCGCTTTTGCCGAATGCAAAGGCACACATGGTGGAGCACGGGTTGGCGCCGGAAAAGTTTTTCTATGTTCCGAATGGAATTGAAAAAGCGGACTGGGAAAAGCCGTTTGGGGAGCCGCCGGTGTACAGTGAGCAGCTTTCTCGGTACCATGAGCAGGGCGAGTTTTTAATCGGTTATGCCGGTGCTCACGGAATCGCGAATGCGCTTGACAGCTTTGTGGATGCGGGTGATCTTCTTCGCGGTAAAAAGATCAGGCTTCTTCTGGTCGGCCCCGGTCCGGAGCGTGAACGGCTGATTCAGAAGGCAAAAGAAAAAAATCTGGATGATGTGGTTACCTTTCTGCCGCCGGTGGGGCGCGGTCAGATTCCGGAGCTGCTGAGTCAGATGGATGCTCTTTATATCGGTCTGCAGCGCCAGCCGCTGTTCCGGTTCGGCGTCAGCCCCAATAAGCTGATGGATTATATGATGGCTGGAAAACCGGTGATTTTTGCCATTGATGCGCCGAACGACATGGTGGCCGAGGCCGGGTGCGGTGTTTCCATCCCGCCGGAGGACAGCGCCGCAATCGCGCGGGCGGCGGAACAGCTTTCGTCCTGCACGAAAGAAAAACTGGAGCAGATGGGCCGGCATGGCCGCGAATATATTCTCAAAAACAATGAGTACGACGTGTTGTCCCGCAGATTCTTAGAGGCTCTGCGAAGATAGATGCGCGATTATGCTGAAATAAAAAGGTCTGGCTGCACGATGAATGCAGCCGGACCTTTTTGAAATCGTTTTTTTTGGTGCTTAAAGGACCTTGGTGACATCAAACAAAGAGGAAAGCACCAGCCAGTTCTGTGAAAAATAGCTGTTGGCGGTCCAATAGCTGACTCCGGAGAGGCCGTACCGATGGGCGAGTTCCAGCTTGGCACGGATGCTCCGCGCGTCTTCAAACCATACGGTATGCTTTTTGCCTTCGGCGGAGAAATAGTTAAAATGAGGGGACTGTGCCTCTTCGTCGAAGAGAATATTGGCGCCGACTTTTGCGGCAAGTTCCACGGCGCCGGGGTTGGTCAGCGACCGGGCGGAGGTGCCGCGGACAAAGGGGAGAGTCCAGTCGTAGCCGTAGTTGGGCATGCCCATCAGAATTTTTTCGGGAGGGATGACGGAAACCGCGTACTGAATGACTTTTTCCACCAGATTCAGCGGAGCGACCGGGCGCGCCGGGCCATAGGTGTATCCCCACTCGTAGGTCATCAAAATGATATAGTCCGCGTGTTCCCCGTGGGCGGGATAATCGTGCGCCTCGTACAAAAGGCCGGGCTGTTCCGCGCTGTTTTTCGGGGCGAGGGAAGTCACAACGATATAGCCCAGTGAATGCATCTTTTCAACGGCGTTTTGAAGAAAGCGATTATAGCTTTCTCTGTCCGCCGGGTAAATATATTCGAAATCAAGATTGAGTCCGTAATAATTTTTTTCCTGCATGGTTCGGACAATATTGTCCAGAAGGGTGTCCTGCACCTGCTGATTGGTCAGAATTGCATCGGCAACCTCACTGCTGAATCCGCCTTCCGGCTGCATGTTGGTGACCACCATCAGCGGCGCCGTGTTCTGTGCCCGGGCGGTGGTAATAACGGGCTGGTCTTCAATCGGGATCAGCGAACCATCTGCTTTTGCCATATAGCTGAAAATGCTGACAAAGGTCAAATATGGCAGTGTGCGTTCCAGCGTGTTTTGGTTGACAGAAGGGTATACGTAGCCGTTGACAATCATAGAACCTAATTTTTTTGATGTAACCGGGATGGTCAATACCTGGCCCGTCTGAATCCGTGCCGGGTCAGTCACCTGAGGATTTGCTGCAAGCAGCTGGTCGATGGAAATTCCGTACAGTGCCGCAATGGAATAGAGGGACTGACCGGAACCAACCGTGTGTTCTACGCTGTCCGTCATCAGTACCAGGGCCTGGCCGACCACAAGCTGTTTTGGGTCGCGAATCTGGTTGTCGTCCAGAATTTTTTGTTCGGGTATGCCGTACAGCCGGGACAATTGATAGATGCTGTCCCCCGGCCTGATTCTGTAAATCACCATGCCGATTCCACCTTTAAATCAATAAGCATTGATTGCAGATTTGTATTTCTTTCATATATATGAAGCGGCGGGCATGGGAATTACCAATTTTGCAAAATACAGAAAAAAGGAAAACAAGGCGGCATGGGAACTTCCTTGTTTTGCAGCTTTATCGGAACGGAAACTTAGAATCAGACTGATTAAAATAAAATATAGGAGGGAAGAAATGAATAGAAAGAAACCATTATCTATTATGCTTATCATGGTTACCCTATTACTCCTTTTGACTGGGTGCCACACTCAAAAAAGCATCATTGGCGACCCACCTGTTTCAATGAAAACTGTTACACAAAACAGCAATGAAGGTCTGGCAACTTTCGAATTTCTGCTGCCGAAGGGTGGACTTCTGGCCCTAAATATAATTTAGCTGTTCTTGCTTGTCCTGAGAATACCGTTTATAAAAAATTTAAAACAGAACAAGATTACTCGCCTTATACCATAACGATCAGCAATTACTATTATCCAGGTTTGGCAATATCTGAAGAAGACAAGCAAATGTATCGGTACTTGTTTGCTGGTAAAACCAGCGCATATGAAGAACATATGAAACAATCGTTTGCGAATACCGCAAATATGTTAAGCTCGCATTCATCGAGTACATTGAATCCGCCAAAAGTTGATTTTAAATATCAACATTACAACGGTACTGATGGTAACATAACAGAAGTTCAATATTCCTATACTTACAACGGTAAAAAGACCAACATAATACAATGCTATCGAGAGGATATTCCTTATTTAGTTACCGGAGCATTTGACGATTCGGTTGATTTATCTTCTGGAAAAATTGCACTCTGGGTTGCCAATTCTTTAAAGGTGACAGAACATTTTACAATAAAAGATAACATAATACGAAAGGAGGACTGAAATCAGCCCTCTTAATTGTATTCCCAACTTTTCACGCAAGAAGGATAAGGCTTGCCCCATTTTTCTTTGAAACGGCTGAGATTTTCCAGGGTTTCTTCTTCGGTCACGGCTCTTATAGACGAGCTTCAGGTCTTTTAATATCCTTGTAGCTGACAGAACGGGTACTGGATCGAAACCATTTTCGCATAGCACACCATCCTGTATTTTTTAATTTTATCACATTTGGTGCGCTTGAAAGTCTCTTAAAGGCTCAGTATGATCAAGCTTCAGATGATTTAACATGCGCATGTGCAACCCGGTGATAAACACAGGCCGCTTGCACTACTTCTTTCTTTCCGGTAAATCTCGAAAGGCTCAATCGACCTATATACAGCAAATGTGGCAAATGGTATAATAATAAATATATATACTACAAATATATTATTTGGACAGTATGACAGAAACAGTTCGATTAGCAATAAGTAAAAAAACAAAAGATATGTAACATCTGCTTGCTGAAAGTTATAGTGAATTGGAGCTTTATTTTAGGTATTGGTATATGTAATGGACAAAGTTAAAATTTAAAAATTAATTAGAAATGGGAGGAAGCGGAAAAATGATTTTAAGAGCGAAAACGAAGACTCTATTTGAAGGCAAAACATTAACGGAAAAGCAAAAACAAAACAGTGACTTGAATTTATCTGAGATAGACAGGAAATGTACAGTTTTAAAATCGCTGCCACGCCGATTGGTTCTAGAACTGACCAATGCGTGTAATTTGAATTGTGTCATGTGCGGCAGAAATGCCGCAAAATTTCAGCCTACAGCATTTCATCTTGACTGGCTTCAGTGGCTGGAGCCAATTTTGGATGATATAGAAGAAGTAACACTGATGGGGTGGGGAGAGCCTACGATCCATCCTGATTTTACAAAAATGCTGGAAATTATCAACAGACATTCAGCGCGAAAGTATTTTTGCAGCAATGGAATGAATTTAAAAAACATAACCGATGCGATTTTTCAATATAAAGTCGATGTATTTGCAGTAAGTGTGGATGGAGCCACGGCTGAAACCAATGCTAAAATACGAAAAGGGTCCGATTTGAATCAGATTGCTAACAATTTGCAAAATATTGTCGATATTAAACATAGGGAAAGCTTAAAGTATCCCTATATCAATTTTGTTTTTTGCGCAATGAAATCAAATCTTCATGAACTGCCGGGTGTTGTAAAACTTGCGGGTGAGCTTGGCCTCGAAGAAGTCAAGGTGGTTTACCTGACCGCTTTTGACTCGAACCTTATGGGAGAGAGCCTTTGGAACTGCCAGAGTGAGGTTGAAAAAGTATTTCACGAAGCACAAAAATTAGGCGAAAAGCTGGGAGTGGCATTAAAACTGCCATATATACAAGGCCACGATGTAGCGCTTAATAAAAATCACCGGGATTGTTTCGTTTCGTGGCGCGATTTTTTCCTTGGCTCCGACGGATATGTAAGACCCTGTATGTCTACGCATGTTAAATTTTTTAAGTTTGATACAGATAGAAGCTTTATGGATATGTGGAATGACAAAGCATATCAATCGTACAGGAAACATGTAAATGATTCTTTGAAAATGGATGAAGCTTGCAAAAAATGCTATCAATCGTCGCATTGCAACTGGAATTTAAAGCGCTCTTTTCTGCAATATAACGAAGAGTTTGCTCCGAAGTGGGAGAAAAAATAAGCAATTTTACGACTTCTGGGTCAATAATGTGAGATTAATGTATGCCTGTTGCAAAGAATTTAATATTCCGTTTTTATGCTTCCTGCAGCCTTATGCTTTATATGAAAATAATAAGCTTGCAATGGAAGAAAAAAATAAAATTTTACTTAACCCTATTTCTAAATCTTATTGTAAACAGGCAATACAGTTTTATGAGCACATAACGACTGTTAGCAAGGGGTATCCTTATATTGTCGATCTAACCGGCATCTTTGACAATCAAACAGATTGTTTTCGACATGGTGATCCAATCCATTGGAATGAAAAAGGAAATCAAATGATCGCGGATGCTATTTTCCGATATCTTATGAAATATGACTTTTTAAAAAAATAGTAATGATAGCAGCGGTAGATGTTTTTCAGGTTCAGAATAAAAATTCAACGTCAATTTTGAAGGCTGGTTATTTTATGAAAAAGCCAAAAATAACATTTATGATGATCGCTTACAATTCAGAAAATACAATAAACAGGGCTGTCAAGAGTATTCTCAACCAGACGGAAAGAGAGATCAATCTGATTGTTCGCAATAACGGGTCAGAGGACAGGACGGGGGAATATTTGAACGAAGCGGCAAAAACAGATCCGCGCCTGCATGTTGTTGAAAACAAAGTAAATTGGAAAGATAAAGAGGGCAGATCCTTTACATCAGATGGAGTGATACGGATTTGGTCCGTTGAAAATACGGAATTACTCGGAGAATATATTTCAATTGTCGATTCCGATGACTGGCTAAGCCCGGAATTTGCCTCTAAAATGTATCATGCTGCAAAAACAAATGATGCGGATATGACAATATGCGGAAATGAGTTTATGGCTGATGAAAATAAAAGCGTAGGGGTCCGGTTGCCGCCTGTTTTTTCTGCAAACGGAGAACAGGAAATCGGCAGGGTGGTGCAAGACCGTTATCCTGAACTTCACAATTCACTGCGAACATGGTGGGGCAAACTTTTTAAAACAGAATTTTTTCGGTCAAACTACGATGATGTTTGGAAAGCGGTGGGCGGCAAAAACGGCGATGTCCTTGACACCGCGGTGATGCTGCGGTACCTGTGCAAGGCGAAAAGCATTGTTGGTGTAGCGGATCCTTTATATAAGTTTTATCGGTCACCCGGTTCGACGTATTCAATTGGCAGACCGGTTAATTTTTTTCGTGTACTAGAAGCGGACGAGCTATTTACGCAGAGCTTGGACTGTTTGAAAAATTTTAAGGCAGGCAATGCAAATAACATTCATTGGCTTTGCCGAATTCACTGGGTCTATCTTTGTGAGGCTATGGATACGCTTCGGTATCCACACGAAGGCTTTTCGGCTCAGCAGGAACTGTCGGGCCTTGCGGCTCTTGGAAACAGCGCAGTGCTGCCTGTTTATTATCAGCAAAGCATTAACAAAGTTTATCAAAAACTGATGCAGTCTGTCGAATCAGTGATGACACGCAGGCCGGATGACAGGAGTCTGTATACATCGTATTTGACCCGGCTGTATTATATCCAAAATGAACTCCATTCTGGAAACCGCAGTTTGCTGCTGTATCCGATCTGGTGCGGATGTTTATATGACCGGGAAAATCGGAACAAAATAGGGTATCATTTGTTGCAGGAAGTAACAAGTCGCCCATTTGCTGATCTGGTTGCCGGCGCTTGCGATTATCAGGCGAAGGAAATGCATTCCTGTGTTTCCTGCCCAGCTTTTTGGCCCGATAGTTTATCAATTCAGAAGAAGACTGCTCTTCTTGAGGCGCGGCTCATAGAGGCGTTTCATAGGAAAAATTTTGATGATTTTGGAAAACTATATGAGAAAATTATGATGACGGATCCACTTAATCGTACGGCAATATATTATTTCATTAAACTGATGCAGCTTTCCCATGAAAAAAATACGGTTCTGTATGTCCTTGCCGGCACTGGCATTGCTCTTTGGCCTGCCGATCGTGAAATGCAGAGTTTATGCTGGAGCGTGCTTGCAAACGGAGAAAAAGAAGTGGAAAACAATGAAAAACATAAGTCAGCCTAAAGTCAGTGTGGTCATGCTGACCTATTTTCATGAGCCATATGTTCGCCATGCACTGGAAAGCATACGGATGCAAAAAGTTAACTTTCCGTATGAGGTGCTTGTTGGGGATGATGCGTCAAAAGATGGAACGCAGGTAATCCTGAAAGAATATGCGCGTAACTATCCAGACATTTTCAAAGTGACGCTCAGAAAGACAAACTTAGGCGCGAATCGAAATGCGTATGACCTTTTGATGCGGGCCCGCGGTCAGTATATTGCAATGCTGGAGGGGGATGACTATTGGACGGACCCTGAAAAATTGCAGACACAGGTTGATTTTTTAGACAGCCATCCCCGGTTTATTGGCTGTGCGCACAAATGTGTCGTTGTCAATGAGAAGGAACGGCCGGATTATACTGCGTCGCCTCATTGGACCATTCCCAAAAAAATATTTACGCTTGATGATTTTTTAAAACAGGAAGAAACGCCGGGTCAGTCCAGCACGGAAGTGTTTCGCAACATTTTTCTGGACAAAAGCAAAGATTACACGGCGCTTTATCGAGTGCATCCAATCGTAGGGGATAAGACAAGAACTCTGATGCTTTTATCGCAAGGGAACTATTATTGCTGGAATAAAGTGATGAGTGCGTACCGGTTTGTCATCAAAAAAGATGGGAAGAACTGGTTTTCCATTCATCACTCAAATCCCAATTGGCAGTGTGATGCCTTTATGAGACCGGTGAGACTGCAAAAGTATGCAAAGACTCTTGGAATCCACGCTAATATTGGACCAAGGCGCGATTATCATTATGTTTCGCTGCTTGACACAATCATGAAAGAGCCAACATTGACACGGTTGAAGCACTTTGCAAAGATGACTGTGTGCAGCGGCAGGCCATTGCACTGTATGAATCTGATAGGAAAGTATTTTATTTTAAAGTAATTAAGTAATGAATCATAACAAATATAAAAGGGGAAAAACAATGAAATTTTGTGACCGGCCCTTTAACAGCATTCACATTTTACCCGGAGGTGATGTCTGGGCATGTGGATGGATGCATTTGAAGTTTGGTAACCTGGTTAGTCAAAGTCTTCCGGAAGTGTGGAACAGCAAAATGGCCCAAAAAGCCAGAGAGTCCATTTTAGACGGTTCCTTTCGCTATTGCCGCAAGGAATCCTGTCCGTTTCTTGAAAATGATTCTTTGCCGGATCTTAATGAAGAACAGGTAAGAAATCAATCGATTTTGACGGAGGTTCCTTCACAGGGCAGCATCGCCTGCGACTTTACCTGCAATCATATGTGTCCGTCCTGCCGGTCAGAAATATTTCAACCCACTGAAAAATATGAAAATGATTTACATACAATTATTTCGAGGCTTTTTCCGTATATCAATCGGTTCAAAAAAATGACTACTAATGGCAACGGTGAGGTATTTGCAAGCAAGCAGCTCATGGAAATGCTTGCGAGATTGCAGCCTGAAAACCCGGATTTTCAGTTGAATCTTGAAACAAACGGGTCGCTGTTTGATGAAGCGCATTGGAAACAAATCTCTCATCTTGAAAAGTACGAGATCAGTACGACTGTGACTCCGAACAGCTTTGAAACGGATACATTTAAATATTTAAGCGGCGGGGATGCCGATGTGGACAGACTGACTCATAATCTTGCTTTTATCAGGGATTTACGGGATACCGGAAAAATCAATCATTATTTCGTCTCCATTGTTGTGCAGGACCGCAATTTCAGAGAGCTTCCCTCTTTCACGAAACGGTGTTTAGAAGAATTTCATGTTGATGAAGTTGTCATTAAGCCTGTTTATCAATGGTTTGGTATGAAAGAGGATGTTTACTGGTTTAAAAATGTCCGCAACCCGCTTCATCCTTATTTTAATGAATACAGAGAGATGCTTCGGGATCCGGTGTTTGATGATCGGCATGTGTTTTTCTGGGGCAATAGAAAAAATATGACAGCTTCCAAGTCCCATCCGGCATACCAGTACAAAATCAATGAGGATATTCTTCTAGAGCTGATAAAAGTTCCGGATGCCGGTACACAGCTCTGCGCGGCGCTTAAAAAACTTGGATGCACAAAGGTGGCCGTTTATACCCCGGAGGATCAAATGGGGGTGCTTCTTGCCGACTTTCTGACGAGGGGCGGTTTGACTCCAAAATGTTTTTTGCAAAGATTTTTTCCAAAAGAGACGAAAAAAAATGGTTTGCCTGTTTACGGTTTTCCAGATATGGATTTTCAAGCGGTTGATATGATTCTTGTTACAGATGATTACCATCTGGAAAAAGTTTCAAAAGATATCCAAAACAGTCATTACACCGGTAAAATTCTTTCGTTTCAGGAGTTAACAAAGTTGGCTGGTGAGCGGGGATGAAGGCTAGAAATTCGGCGTTACTCGCTGGAGCCGCCGCTTTAGGAGCAGGTGCGTTGGTAAAGTACTTATGGAAGCAGAAGTACAGAGAAGAAAACAAGCTTGTGAAACAAAACGAAAAAAAATATTGGCTCTATTATCATTGGATTCTTTTGAAACATCATCGTGTCGGGTTGGACCAATACTTTCAAAACAGGGAAATCCACAGTGTTGCCGTCATGGACCTGTCACCGCAGGGACGTCAGCTTATCTCAGAAATTGAAGGAACGAATGTAACAGTCAGCTATGCAATTGAAAAAGAAAATCTGGCGGCAGTCCATGAGACGTTGCAGGTTCTGCGCCTGCATGAGGATGCGCTCCCGAAGGTAGACGCAGTTGTTCTCTGCTCACTGAATGACGTTAAACGGGTGAGTGAAGAAGTTACCCGGGAAGTAAATGCCGAGTGCAAGGTGATTGCGCTGGAAACGGTTATCCTGGATTCTTTAAAAGATAATCACTTGGGATTTCAAGACGGTGTATTACGCTCTTCACCTTATTCAGGTGAATGAAATTAGATTAATCAGTCCTAGAAAAGTGGAATCGGGTGATTATGTGTCAAAAACTAAAATTTTGATTACCGGCGCCGGTGGCCTGATCGGCAGTGAACTTGTCAGGCAGTTGTCCATAAATAATCATTTTGAACTTTATGCTTTAACTTCCGGTTACCGACAGCGAAATTTTCCCGGCAATGTTCACCACATTACGGCCGATTTGCTCCGGAATGGCCAGTGTCGTCAAATGATAGAAACGGTTGAACCGGATATCTTGATTCATCTGGCATGGGATTTGTCAGATGAAAAATTTATAAATGCGTTGCAAAATCTGTTGTGGCAGGAAGTTAGTCTGCAGCTTCTTTATAATTTTATAGAGCACGGCGGAACAAAATTTGTGTTTGCCGGTTCCAGTGCAGAGTATGGTACAATGTATCGGCAGTGTTCGGAAAATCTTTTGTTGAAACCGGAAAATCTTTACGGCAGGTGCAAATCTTCGTTTGAAGAAACAGCAGTAAATGCCTGTAAAGAAAGGAATTTAAGCTTTACAAGTATTAGATATTTTCCGGTTTATGGTGAAAAAGACATCCGGAAAAAAGCCGCGATTCCAGAATCAATCCGCAGCTTTATGGCGGGAAAGCCTTTTTTATGCAAAGCCCCGGAAAACGTGTGGGATTTTATTTATGTGGAAGATGCGGCAGAAGCTACCGTGAAGATATTAGAAAGCGGTTTTACCGGAAGCATCAATGTTGCCAATGGGATTCCTTTGAGAATGCGCGATGTTTTTCATGAAATTGCGGCTCAGATGGATTGTGAGGAATTGCTTGCCTTTTCCAAGAATCGTCAAAGTGAATCGTTGGTAGCGGATACGTCGTTGTTGCAGAATCAAATAGGTTTTTTGTGTAGAATATCGCTGAGGGAAGGTCTGCGGAGAACAATCAAGTGGTGGAAAGCGAAAGGATAGACGTGTTTTGAACTATGATTTGATCATTGTGGGCTGTGGATTAACAGGCAGTACAATTGCTTATCTTGCAGCAAACAGAAAAAACCTTCATGTTCTTTTAATAGAAAAACGCAGCCATGTGGGGGGGAATCTGTACGACGAAACGGACCCTGACACAAAAATCGTAGTGCAGAAATATGGCCCTCATTCTTTTCATACAGACAAAAAGGCTGTGTATCGTCTGATGTGTGAAGTGGGCGGCTGGGAACCATATACGTTGCGTGCCAGAGTTAGGATCAAGGGCAGGCTGACCCCGTCTCCCTTTAATTTTAAAACAATTGATACCTATTATTCAGCCGATCGTGCGAAACAAATCAAAAAACATCTTGTCGATGAATTTGACTACGCACCTAAAGTAACGATTTTACAGATGCTGAACAGTACAGACCCGGTTATCAAGGAGTATGCGCAGTTTCTGTTTGAAAATGATTACAAGCCGTATACAGCCAAACAATGGGGGATTTCTCCTGAAGGACTTGACCCGATTGTATTGAAAAGAGTGCCTGTAAGGCTGTCATATACGGACGCATATTTTGATGACCGGTATCAAATGATGCCTGAGGGAGGATTTACGTCATTTTTCAGGAAAATGCTGAAAAACCGGTTGATTACTGTACAGACGGGGGAAGATGCTTTAGACCATATCCGCCCCGGGGCGGGGGGAACGTTGCTTTTTGACGGTGAGCCTCTCCAAATACCGGTTGTGTACACAGGCGCGCTTGACGAGTTCTTTGGATGCTGTTTTGGCCAACTGCCGTATCGTTCCCTGCGCTTCAAATATCAAACGCTGAATATGGCCAGCTTTCAGGAAACGTCGGGGGTCGCTTATCCCATGGCGGACGGATTTACACGAATTACCGAATTTACAAAGCTGCCATACCAGGACGGTCACGGTAATACAATAGTGGCTTATGAATATCCTGAGCCGTATGGGACGGAACAGGGTAGAATTCCCTATTATCCGGTGCTGACTGAAAACTCGGAAAAGGCTTTTGAATGTTACAGGAGGAAAGCCTCTGAATATTCATATCTCTTTCCGTGCGGCCGACTCGCGGATTTTCGCTATTATAATATGGACGATGCCGTTGAGCGTGCCATGGAAATGTTTGATATGTTATTGAAAAGCAAAGTGATGTAGCAATTGACCATGAAGATGGAGGCGGATAAGATGAAGATTGATTATGCAGAAAAAGCAAAAGAGTTACGCCGCTCGATTATTACAATGTTGCATGATGCAAATGGATCATTCAGCGGAGGAGCCTTGAGTTGTACAGATATTATCACCGTGCTGTTTAACAGTTTTATGCGGGTCAATCCCCAAAATCCCAATGATCCGCAGAGAGATATGTTTATTCTCAGCAAAGGGCATTGTTCGTCTGCTATGTATGCGGCACTTGTTTCAGTTGGGTTAATACCAAAAAATGAATTAAAAAAATATGGAAAAAACGGTACGCGGATGTTTATTCATCCGAAACGTGGAACATATCCTGGGGTAGAAGTCAGCACCGGCTCTCTTGGCCATGGCTTGCCGCTGGGAACAGGCAGTGCACTGGCTGCTAAAATTTTGGGTTGTGATGCCAGAGTTTATGTTCTGATGGGAGACGGCGAATGCAACGAAGGTTCGGTTTGGGAAAATGCGGCTTTTGCATCTTTTCAAAAGCTGAACAATCTCATTGTCATTGTAGACCGCAACGGTCTTCAGGGATGTGGGAGAGACAGCCAGATCTTAAATTATGGGGATATGGGGGCAAAGTTCCGCGCGTTTGGATTCCACACAATTGATATTGATGGCCATAGTTACGCAGAAATTGAAAATGCGTTTCAACAGGCAACCACACTGCATCAGGATCGGCCGACAGCGATTATTGCACACACGGTGAAGGGCAAGGGCGTTTCCTTCATGGAAGATCGTTTGGAATGGCATTACAAATCTCCGGATGATGAGCAATTTTCAGCTGCAATGGAGGAACTATCATGAGAAATCTTTTTGTTGATGAGATTTATAAAATGATGGGCGAGGACAGCGGGATTGTCTTTTTGACAGCTGAATGCGGGTTTAACGTGGTCGAAAAGATAGAGCGGAAATATCCTGAGCGGTTTTTCAATACCGGCATAGCAGAGCAAAGTTTGGTGGGTACGGCTGCCGGTGTTTCTCTGCGGGGGCTGAGGCCGGTTGCGTATACCATGGCAATGTTTCTTGCCATGCGTGCCTATGAGCAAATTAGGGATGATGTCGCCTATCAGAATCTTCCTGTTGTGTTGGCCGGTGTTATCCCGGGGCTTGGCTATGGAAATTCAGGAACTACCCATCATGCGGTGGAAGACACTGCACTGATGAGGATTCTTCCGAATATGACGGTGGTTTACCCGTCGTGCGAAACGGATGTCAGAACTTTGACGAGAAAAATATTTCAACGAAACACCCCGTGTTATATCGGCCTTGCGCGCGCGTCTGCGGATTATCAGCCAAATTATGATGCGGGTGCCATTGAAATTGGAAAGGCCATTCAGTTGACTCCTGGAAGAGATGCCGCACTTTTCGCCTTTGGCTCCATGATTCCTGCTGCGGTGCGGGCGGCGGATATTCTGAAAAAAGATGGTATTGGTTTGAGCGTGTATAACATGCACACGGTAAAACCGCTTGATGCAGAGGCTGTTCGCAAGGCCGCAAAAGAATGCGGCTTGATTTTTACCCTCGAAGAGGAGAATGTCCTTGGGGGGCTTGGAGGAGCCGTTGCAGAGATTCTTGCGGAAGAGAAGAATGTTTCCTGCCAATTGAAAAGACTTGGTATTCCGGACGAGTATTGTGATGTAAATGGTACTCAGTCATGGCTTCATGTTCATTATGGCATCGATGCGCAAGGAGTGGCGGCTGCGGTAAGGGAGAAACTTAAATGACTCTCGCCAGTGAGGTAAATAAATCATTTTACTGCGGAAAACGGGTTTTTGTAACTGGGAATACCGGGTTTAAGGGTGCGTGGTTGACCGCAATCTTGCACGAACTGAAAGCAAAAGCCAGAGGATATGCTTTAAAACCGGAAAAGGGCAGCTTGTATGAAAAAATAGCAGGGGATCAACTGATTGACAATATTTATGGCGATGTGCGTGATGGAGATGCTTTAACCACTGCTTTGTGCAGCTTTCAGCCGGAAATTGTAATACATCTTGCAGCAATGGCAACGGTAAATGAATGTTATATGTATCCACGAGATGCGTATGAAACCAATGTAATGGGTACGGTCAATCTGCTGGAAGCGGTGAAATCGTGCGAAAATGTTAAAAGTGTGGTCATTGTAACGACCGATAAAGTCTATGACAATAAAGGGGACGGTGCGATTTACAAAGAAACCGATCCTTTGGGCGGCAATGACCCATACGCAAGCAGCAAAACATGTATAGAATATATTGTCAATGCCTATCGACACTCTTATTTGCAGACCAATACAAGGATGACGGGCGTGTCTACCGTTCGAGCCAGTAATGTTTTGGGCGGCGGTGACCACATTCAGACGCGGCTGATACCGTCTTTACTTCAGTCTTTTGCAGACGGAAGCGAAATCAAGCTCCGCCATCCTTCCCAAACAAGGCCGTGGCAGTCGGTTTTGGATGCGCTGAATGGTTACTTGACTGTTGCAAGAAAAATGGTACAATCGCCCCAGAAATATTCCAGCCAATGGAATATTGGTCCGGTAAAAGATGGGATAAAAAGTGTATTTTGGGTAGTGAAAAAAATGCAGCAGTGTTATCACAACTATTCTGATTATGAATTTGCAAATGAGATTGAGGTGCAAGAATCCTCCACCCTCGGTCTGGATATTTCAAAATCGCTTCAGTGCCTCGGCTGGAAACCGGAAATGAGCTGTGCGGAGTTGTTTTCAGAAATTGTGAATTTCTTTCAGCAGCAGCAGGCGGGTGTGCCGGAGCGGGATATTTGTTTAGGGCAGGTGAAAAAATTTTACAGAATATGAAAAAGGCAATTGTAGTAGGTGGAGCCGGTTTTGTCGGCAGTGCTGTGGTAAGGGAACTGATTGCTCGCGGCGTTGAAACGTGGGCTGTCGTCAGACCAGGGTTTGGGGTAAAAAAAGCGAACCACCGATTGGATGGATTAAATGTACATATCATCGAGTGTGACTTGAAAAATATCAAAAATATGACGGATATTTTTACGGATAGCCCGGTTGATGTTTGGTATCAATTTGCCTGGGATGGTTTATTTAATGGTCCTTTGCTTGACTATACAACGCAGATTATGAATGTTAAGTATGCGATGGATGCTGTAGAAACTGCGGCAAAACTAGACTGCAGAAAGTTTATAGGCGCAGGGAGCATATCTCAGTATGAGCTGGAAAGATGCAGAAGTCAGGTCGATCGGAGGGATAAGCACCAGGTTTACAAAGCTGCAAAAGCTGCATGTGAGTACATGGGGCTTAGTGTTGCTGCAAAAAATGGAATCAGCTTTATCTGGCCAATCATAACAAATATTTTCGGACCGGGAGAGAATTCCCCCCGGCTGATTAATACGATGATACGCAACTTGATTCAAGGAAAGAGGCAATCGCTGAGCGAGGGGAATCAGTATTATGATTTCATATATATTTCAGATGCAGCAGCAGCTTTTGTTGACATAGGGGAGAGTGGAAAAACGGCAGGGCGTTATGTAATCGGCTCCGGGCAAGCGCAGCCGCTTAAAAATTTTCTTTTTCAGCTTCGCAATATTGTTTCGCCGAACGCTGAACTTGGATTTGGAGAGATGGAGTTCAATGGTATTTATCTTCCGAAACAATGTTACGATATCACTGAATTGACGGATGATACCGGCTTTATGCCGAAGGTTGTTTTTGCGGAAGGAATCAAAAAGACAGCAGAATGGATCAGAAAGGAATTGGTATAATTCAAAAACCATGTATATTTTCCTGCTGCTTTTGAAGAAGACCAATTTGGTGCGAGTCGTGATAAAGTGTTCCGGGGAAGAAATGTTTTTATATCCAATAGTAGCCCGTAAAGCGCTTCCAGGACGGGGAGGACTTGGTTGCTGCTGTATTTGTTCGTATGAGTTGTCAGTTAGAGAAATGTAATGGCTGCTAAATAGAATTTCTTTAGAGACGGAACAAAACGGAAATGGGGGTATTGATATGGAACAATTGGTCATATTGGCAGGCGGACTGCCAAGCTCCATCAATGACGATCCACAGCAAATTCCGAAACCTATGATTGATATAGGGGGAAGACCTTTGCTTTGGCATATTATGAAGTATTATTCTCAGTTTGGCATACGTGATTTTATTATTTGTGCAGGATATAAGTCGGATGTGATCAAACAATATTTTCTGAACTATTACATCTATCGTTCTGATATAACGATTGATTTGTCTAAAAATAAAGTTGAGCTCCATAATAAAATAACCGAGCCATGGTATGTTACAGTGCTTGACACAGGGATTCATGCAACGACTGCTTCCCGCATCAAACAGGTGGAAGACTATGTGGAGAATGATGTATTTCTGATTACATATGGTGACTGTCTTTCTAATATTTCAGTGATTGATTTAAAAAATTTATTTAAAAGCAGCCATAAAACGATGACGGTTGCGGCGGCCGCGCCAACAGGGCGGAATAAAGTGCTCAATATCAGCAGTTCTGGTAATATTTGTGTAGAAAAAAATCAAGCGGATTCAACGACTTCCTGGACAAATGCATGTACTATGGCTGCAGATCATCGTATTTTTCATTATTTAAATCATGATGATATATTTGAAACTGAAACAATCCAAAAACTTGCGGCTGTCCATGAGACAAATGTGTTCTACCACCACGGCTTTTGGTGCCCCGTGGAAACCGTAAGGGACAAAAACTATGTAGAAACTCTTTGGAATCATAAAAAAGCACCATGGAAAATCTGGAATGATTGACAGGTGAAAAGATGAAGGTAGTTATTTTAGCTGGCGGTAAAGGGACGAGGTTTGTAGAAGAAACGGTTTACAAGCCAAAGCCTATGATAGAAATCTGTGGGAAGCCAATATTGTGGCATATTATGAACTGGTATGCATCTTTTGGATATACAGAGTTTATCATCTGTTGTGGCTACAAAGGAAAGATGATAAAAGAATATTTTTTAAATTATTTCATGGAAAATTCCAGCGTTCGAATTGATCTTCAGACTGGCAAACTTCACTGGCTTTTTGGTTCTGTTGAACCGTGGAAAGTGACGCTTGTTAATACTGGATTGGATACTCCGACTGCTGGAAGACTGCTGCAAGTGAGAAAATATATTGACAGTGACACGTTTATGCTTACATATGGGGATGGAGTGGGTGATGTGAATATCAATGAGCTGCTGCAATATCATCACAGCAGCGGCAAGATAGCAACAGTTTCCGTGACGAAACCAGAGGGTCGATTCGGCGCCGTGAAAATTGATGACCAGACGGGTTTGGTACAGGGTTTCCGAGAAAAGGCGCGTGTTGATCAGTCTTGGGTGAATATTGGTTTTGCCGTGTTTTCCACAGATGTTTTTGATTACTTGGGCAATGGCAGCAGTATGTTGGAACAGAGGCCATACGAAAAACTTGCAGACGATGGTCAGATGTCCGCCTATCATCATCAAGGTTTTTGGTCACCGATGGATACGATTAAAGATAAGTTGTACCTTGAAAATCTGGTGAAAAGTAACAATGCGCCTTGGATTGTCAAACGTTGAACATTTTTTAATTTTTATTGATGCAAAGCAATAGAAGCATATGTTAAAATTCGAGTAAATAAAAATAGCCACCATTCTTGTCTGCAAGAATGGTGGGATCGTTGTAAGAAAGCGCGGGCAAAATTGCGGGACCCATGCCCGCAGTCGTATCTGAAATGGCCAGTAACGACTCCCATAAGCCGGTCGCACAGCCACTCCAGCATGGTCAGCATCGGATTGGGCAGTGAGACACATTTCAGTAGCAATTCTGTTAGGTTTGGGGTAGATTTTTTTGAATCATCGGGTTTCTCTCCTTTTGAATGTTTATTCGTACGATTCATTCTATGGGAGCTCCCGATGATTTTCTTTACCCATTTATAAATTGCAAACTTTTTGACTCTATCGTTGTGAGTACACCATGGCATACAATGCAGAAATTGTTAAATCCTATTTTATCAGCCGTTCAAGTTCATTGTCAAATATTTTTTAAAAATAGAATTATTTATTGGAAAATAGAATTATTTAATAAGTGTTTGCTATTATAATAATTCTAATGATGAAAATATTGGCCGGTTGATAGTATGCTTAAGAAAGTATGAAATTACTTTCTACTACTTATAGAAAGGATGTGACACGTCAAAAAAATATGATTTACCGGCTAAAAATGATGAGGTGAAAAAATGAAAGTTTCAAAGAAGGCTCTGGCGCTTGTGCTGTCCGTTGCAATGGTGGTTAGTTCGTTTGCCGGAACCACGGCTTTTGCAGCAGACAAGGGTTCTCTTGATTTGGCAAGCGCTGAATTATCATATTCGCCCAATCAGTCAGGCGGCGGGATTGTTCCATTGTTTGATACTTCCAACATGCTTCGTTCAGGGAAGCACTCTCGTCTTGGCCAGAATGCCAGTTTCGAAGACAGTTACAACCTTGTAAAAGACAGCGGAATGACCCCGAATTTAAGAGATCAGGCCTCTTGGGGAACCTGTTGGGCATTTAGTGCATTAGGTTCTGCTGAATCTTCGCTTTATGATGAGGAACACCTGAAAGATTCCCAGTTTTCTGCACGGCATTTAGCGTATTTCACTTATAACAGCGCTAATAATCCTGATGTGCCGGAGGATGGGACACAGGGAGATACTTATTGGGCTGAAGATCCATTTCAAAATGGTGGAAACGTTTATATGGCCATTGCTACTCTCGCACGGGAAGAAGGGGCAGAGCTGGAAAGTGAGGTTCCTTATCCTGCACCGAGTGATTTTAATGATGATTTTGATGCTCCCGAATTCAATACGGTAGATCCGGAGTATCAATTTGATTCCGTCTATCAGCTGAAAGAAGCAAATTTTCTGCCCAATAAAGATGCTGATGGAAATCTAGACGGATCAGCCATTAAACAGGCTTTGCTCGGCGGCACATCGGTGAGTGTATTCCTTTTTTATATGCGTCCATATCTTGTTCAAAAAGTAGATGATGTGGAATATCCCACTTATTTCAATAACAACCGTGTGTCATTTAATAATCATCTGGTTCAAATTGTCGGCTGGGATGACACTATTTCAGCGGAAAATTTTTCAGATGAATCCGGTAATTCCCCTGACGGGGACGGCGGCTGGCTGATTAGAAATTCCTGGGGAGAACAGGACGACCATGGATGCGGGTATTTTTATATTTCTTATGAAGATTCAACTATGGCTATGTTCTGTACTCTTGATATGGACAGACAGCAAAACCGGTACGCACATAATTACCAGTATGATGGACTTGGTATGTGCAATCAAATAGGCATCAGCGAAGAAACAACACCGGTCAAAATGGCAAATGTATTTACAGCAACCGGAGATCAAACTCTTGACGCGGTGTCTTTTTACACCACAGATCCGGGTGCAGAATACAGCATTCAGGTTTATACTGAATTGAGCGGAAGTGATCCGACCCATGGAATCGCCGCTTACGAAACGGAACAGTCCGGTACGGAAGAATATGCCGGATATCATACCATTGGTTTAAACCGGGCAGTCAATCTGTCAGAGGGCGACAAATACTCTGTTGTCGTGTCCTTAAAGAACGTCGGCGGAGGTGCATATCCTGTTGCTGTTGAATATGGCGAAGAGGACTGGTCAGTAACCGATATCGAGGAAAATCAAAGCTATTTGTATAATGGAACAAATTGGTATGATCTAAAAGATATTAACGAGATGGGAGACGAAAGTTATGGAAATGTCTGCCTGAAAGCGTTTACAACGGACGGACAGACAGGCTTTACACCAACCAAGCCATCACAGCCATCAAAACCATCAAAACCATCAAAGCATCACCATTCAAACGATTCTTCCGACAACGATTCTTTCATCACTGCGGAGCCGTTTACCCCCAGCACAATTGCCCCGACTAAAAACGAGGATGGCGTCACAACTGTTACAGTGACCTGTGTGCCGGATTCCACGCCGACGGTCAGCGGCAACACTTCCACATTCAGCGTGACAGTCCCGACCAACGCGGCGTCTGCCGCCATATCTTCCGGGACAGTTCAGCAGCATGCCCGGGTGGATGTTACTTTGCCGAATGACACGATTATCAGCCAGCTGAATAACAGCGCTGTGCAGTCGGTGGTCATGACGATAAAGGCACCTTCCAACATTGCTTATGGTACAGCCCCGAATGTTGATGTCAGCATTATGCTGGATGCAGCAGTTCTGCAAGCCGCTGCTGCAGCGAAGAAGGATGTTACGATTTCCATTTTGGATCAAACAACCGGAAAAGTTGCTTATACATGGACTTTTAAAGGCAGTGATTTGGCTCAGTCCGGAAACACATTTAGAAGTATCAACCTTGCGGCAACAACGCTGACCACAACACTGGATGCCGAGGTTAGCAGAACCATTCCGGCTTCTGTAAAGGGCGTTGTTCTGTCTTTTGCAGATAACGGAGTATTACCGGCTGTGGCAAATATCAGTGTTTATGTTGGAGATCAGGGTTTCCACGCTGGTCAGCCAGCGTATCTGTATTACTACAATGAGGATACGAAGCAGCTGGAAACAGTTGGCAATAACAAACTGGAAATTGATGCGAACTGTTATGCGCACATGCCAATCAGCCATTGCTCAAAGTATGTGCTGCTTCCGGCACAGGTTACTGCCGTAACTCCGGTCAAACTGGATACGGGCAGACAGCTTTCGGTCAAAGCCGGAAAAAGCTATCAATTTAAGGTAACGGCTTCCCGGAAACCAACTTTCATTTCCGGTAACAGCGCTGTTTTTCAAGTTAAAGAAACCTATTCTAAAGGAAACAATTATTTCTTTAAAGTGACGGCTGTTGGTAAAGTTGGCGCCGGCGCCGGTTTCTATGTGAACGGTGAAAAGACACCGCGCACCATTGCGACGATTATAAAATAGCTTAAATTCGGTCATTCATTCAGTGATATGCTCCCTTTATGAGAGACAGTAAACAGCTGTTAATTATGAAGGGAGCATTGCTATGTCAAAAAAATGTAAGAATAGAAAGGGGAGATGCCTTTCACAAGTGAGGCAAGGCCATATTTACAGGGCGATAAAAGAATGCCGTGTGAACACGATGGATCCCCCATTAAAGGTTCCTGCAAGCTGCTTCATGTGGCTCGTTCCGCCTATGACGAGTGGGTTTCCGGCAAACAGAGCTGCAGGACTTTCGAAAATGAACAACTCTCCCAAAAGATCGAGAAAATCCATATGGAAAGCCCAGACAAAGGCTACCGCCGACGCCCTTCTTTCGGTTGTCAGCGGGGAAAATAACGGCTCCGAATTGGACGCACTGAAAAAAACTTTCCGGCCTTGACGGTCAAATAAATAATTTAGTCGATGATCTCTCTGGCGGCCTCAATAGTGCCGCTGTGCGGGATAAGCTCACCGAGTACGAGGGAAACAAGCGCGTACTTGAGCAAAAAAAGAGCTCTATAATAAATGTTGGGGTATATTGAATAGAGCCGGAGAAAAAACAAAAAAAGTAGAGCATATTCGATGAAAAACCTTTAAGAGGTAATCGTAAAAAATGTAAGGCAATTGCCCGATCGGACAGAGATTGTCATTGAATTGCCCCAAAAGCCGCATCTCTGCCCATGCTGCGGACATAAAACCAGCAATATTCATGATTACCGTTGGCAAACGGTAAAAGATATTCCCGCCTTTGGAAAACACACGGTTTTGATATTCCGAAAGCGACGATATCGCTGCCCTTCCTGTGGAAAACGTTTCTTTGAAGAGAACTCATTTCTGCCACGATATTACCGCATAACAAACCGGTTTGCTGCATACATCATTTCAAAGCTCACGGATGTGCGTTCCTTTACCAGCGTAGCCCGTGAAAGTAACCTTTCTGTTTCAACCGTTATCCGTATCTTTGATTATATCGATTATGGAAAACCAAGGCAGCTGCCCGCAGTTGTCTCCATCGGTGAATTCAAAGGCAATACGGGCAGAGAAAAATATCAATGTATCCTCACAGACCCGTTACAGCCATCAGCTTACAGGATATTTCAGCCAGCTTGACGCTGCTCCCTAACCATTCCGTTTTAGGGTCACCCCAACTATTGACATAGAGCCTTGATATTATTATGGCAAAAGAAAAAACCCAGCAGCCGCATGGCTACTGGGTTTTGTTTGGTGCGAGTGTTCTTACGGCATTTATTCAAAGAAGTCAGTAATACCAAGGGCTTACGGGCAATTAAGAAGCAGTATTTACCCCCAAAAATCGAATAAGTTCATCATATTTTAAGGGCGTTCCGTAAAAAGGAACGTCCTTTTTCTATTTCAGCGGGAGGTGAAAAAATCACATGACCAATGTAATTGCCGTTGCCAATCAAAAGGGCGGCGTCGGCAAGACCACAACTTGTGCCAATCTCGGCATCGGGCTGGCGCAGGAAGGGAAAAAGGTGCTTTTGGTGGACAGCGACCCGCAGGGTTCCCTGACCATCAGTTTGGGCAATCCCCAGCCTGACCAACTGCCCGTGACGCTGGCGACGATCATGGGTAAGGTGCTGAACGAGGAAACCATCGTCCCCGGTGAGGGCCTTTTGCATCATGACGAAGGCGTTGACCTGATGCCCGCCAACATCGAGCTTTCCGGCATGGAGGTTTCGCTCGTCAACGCAATGAGCCGTGAAAAGATTCTGAAACAGTATCTGGACGGCGTGAAGCGTCAGTACGACTATGTGCTTCTGGACTGTATGCCCTCGCTGGGGATGTTGACCGTCAACGCGCTGGCCGCAGCCGACAGCGTTCTTATTCCCGTTCAGGCGCAGTACCTTCCGGCAAAGGGCCTCGAACAGCTTTTGCAGACGATCAACAAGGTGCGGCGACAGACCAATCCGAAGCTCAAAATCGACGGTATTCTTCTGACGATGGTGGACAGCCGTACCAACTACACCAAAGAAATCAGCGCCCTGCTGCGGGACACCTACGGCTCAAAGCTGAAAGTGTTCGACGTGGAGATTCCTCATTCCGTCCGTGCCGCCGAAATCAGTGCGGAGGGCAAGAGCATTTTTGCCCACGACCCAAAGGGCAAGGTTGCCGAAGCATACCGGGAACTGACAAAGGAGGTGTTGAAGATTGAAAAGCAGCGCCAAAAACATAAGTCTGAACAGCTACGATGATATTTTCTCCACGGAGGAAACCCGAGAGGATGCCAAGCGAGAAAAGGTCACGGACATGCCTCTTTCGGAACTGCACCCATTCCCCGACCATCCGTTTCAGGTGCGGAATGATGATTCCATGAAAGAAACCGTGGATAGTATCAAAGAATACGGCGTACTGGTTCCCGCCATTGTCCGTCCCCGTGCGGACGGCGGCTATGAGCTTATTTCCGGCCACCGGCGCAAACATGCCTGTGAGTTGGCGGGGCTTTCCACCATGCCGGTTATTGTCCGCGATCTGGACGATGACGCCGCGACCATCATCATGGTTGACAGCAATATTCAGCGTGAAAATATCCTGCCGAGCGAGCGGGCCAAGGCGTACAAAATGAAGCTGGACGCCATAAAACATCAGGGGCAGAGAACGGATTTAACCTCGCCGCAAATTGCGGCGAAGTTCCGCAGTGACGATAAAGTGGCAGAAGGCACTAATATCAGTGGCGATACTGTGCGCCGATATATTCGGCTGAATGAGCTAACGCCGCAACTTCAACAGATGGTGGACGATAAAAGAATCGCCATGACCCCCGCCGTGGAGCTGTCGTACCTCAAACCGGAGGAACAGACGCTTTTGCTCGACACCATCGAAAGCGAACAGGCTACCCCCTCGCTCTCGCAGGCCCAGCGACTGAAAAAGTTTAGTCAGGAAGGGCATTTGAACGAGGACAGTATGCTGGCCATTATGTCGGAGGAAAAGAAACCGGAGAAAAACGACCTAACCATTAAGGCGGATAAGCTCCAGAAGTATTTTCCCAAATCGTATACCCCGCAGCAAATGGAGCAGGTCATTATCCGGTTGCTGGACGGATGGCAGAAAAAGCGGCAGCGGGAGCAGGAGCGATAATTCACGACGCTTCAGGTTTTTTCAACCGGAACGTCTATTTTTATGCCTACCGCCAAAAAGGAGATGTTTTATATGGCGGTTTTTCGTGTGGAACGGACGCGGGATTACACGGTCATGAGCAACCATCACCTGAAAAACAGGGCTTTGTCCCTGAAAGCGAAAGGGCTGCTGTCCGTGATGCTCTCCCTTCCGGACGATTGGGATTACACCACGCGGGGCCTTGCCTCCATCTGCCGCGAGGGAGTGGACGCCATCGGAAAGGCGCTCAAGGAACTGGAAAACGCGGGCTATATGGAGCGCCGCCAGCTTCGCGGTAAAGACGGGCGCATCACGGACACCGAATACACCATTTATGAGCAGCCGCGCAAGCCGCCGGGTACGCCTTTCCCGGATACGGATTCACCAGATACGGAAAAGCCGGATCTGGATAACCCGGATATGGAAAAACCGGATACGGAAAAGCCCTCGCAATTAAATACTAAGGGAACTAATATCCCTAAAAAATCAAATACGTATGGAGTAAATCCTTATCAATCCAATCCGGCTGATACGATGGATGCGACGGACGCCTACCGCGAAATCATCAAGGAGAATATTTCCTACGACGTCCTGCGTCAGCGATGCGACCCGGAGCGTCTGGATGAAATCGTGGGCATTATGCTCGACACCGTGTGCAGTCGGAAAAAGGAGATTCGGATCGCCGGTGAGAACATGTCCGCCGAAACGGTGAAAAGCAGGCTTTTGAAGCTCGACGACAGCCACATCGAATATGTGCTTGAGTGTCTCGACAAAAACACCACCGACGTCCGCAACATCCGAAGCTACATTCTGACCGCGCTGTATCAGGCTCCGACCACTATCAGCAGCTATTATTCGGCGCTGGTCAATCACGACATGTACGGAAGCGGCCCACCCGGACGGTAAACGTCCCGCGCGGGCTGTTTTTATCCCCGACAAAAATCGGAAAGGAGAAATTTTACCATGAAACGACCCCTCGCATATATCACCGCCCCGTGGAGTGCGGATGAAATGGAAAATACCGAGGATGCGGCGCGGTACTGCCGCAAAATTTATGACGCGGGCTTTTCGCCCATCTGCCCGGTTCTGTTCCTGCCGCTTTTCCTCAACGACGCCATCCCGCAGGAGCACAAGGACGGCGTTGACATCGCCTGCAATTTTCTGCGCCGCGCCCATGTACTGGTGGTCTGCGGCAGGAACGTGGACGAAACCGTGAAAAACGACATTGCCACGGCGGAACGGCTGCACATCACCGCCACCACGCTGGACGGCATCCTCACCATCAAGGGGCAGGGCCGGGAAAAAGACGCGGAAAAGGAGCGGAGGTAACGTGCCGGATTATCAGAAAATGTACCACTCGCTGTTTAACGACGTGACCGACGCCATTTCAAAGCTCCAGCAGGCGCAGCAGAAAACCGAGGAAATGTACATGGACAGCAAAGAAACCGTTCTTACCCCATTTTTGAAAAAGAGTGAGGAACAGAAAAATGGCCGGAAACCGGCCCCGGCAAAGAAAAAACCGCCCTCTCACGACGAACGGTAAGGAGGGCGGTTTTCTCATGACAGGAGGTGTTTTGTTTGCAGGAAGAAATCGAAAACCGTTCCGTGACGCTCATCATCAGCGGCACGAAGCTCACGGGTCGGGTGCTCAAAGCGGCGATTGCCAAGTATCTGGCCCACCGAAAGGAAAAGAAAAACGCCAAGGCCCGCGCCGGTCCCGTGGTTCCGCGCGGCAGGCAGACGGTGAAGCAGCTCGTCGGACAGAACGCGGGCGTGTCCAACATGGAAATCACCGACAGCAACATCCGTTCCTTTGACCGCGTGGCTCGGAAATACGGCGTGGATTACGCCGTCAAAAAGGACCGCAGCGTGTCGCCGCCGAAATATCTCGTCTTTTTCAAGGCGCGGGACGCGGACGCGCTCACCGCCGCTTTTACCGAGTTCACGGCCAAAACGGTGAACCGGGCGAAAAAGCCCTCCGTCCTCTCGCGGCTCCGGCAGTTCAAGGATCTGGTCAAAGCGAATACCGTTGACCGGGTAAGGCATAAGGAACAGGAGCGGGCGCGATGAACACAAAAACAAAAAAGCTGCTCCTGATGAATCTGCCGTATCTGTTCATCGCGCTGTTCGCCACCAAGTTCGGGCAGGCGTGGCGGCTGGCCGGAGGCGCGGACGCTTCGGGGAAGCTCCTACACCTGATGGACGGACTTACCGCCGCGTTTTCTTCCCCGCTGCCGAGCTTTGATCCGGCTGACCTCGGCGTTGGCGTCCTTCTCGCCGCCGCGCTCCGGCTGGCGGTCTATGTTAAGGGCCGGAACGCCAAGAAATTCCGCAAAAACGTGGAATACGGTTCGGCCCGCTGGGGCAAGGCCGAGGACATCAAGCCGTACATTGACCCCGTTTTTGAAAACAACGTCATTCTCACGCAGACGGAACGGCTCACCATGAACAGCCGACCGAAGGACCCTAAGACGTCACGGAACAAAAACGTGCTGGTCATCGGCGGCTCCGGCTCCGGCAAAACGCGGTTTTTCATCAAGTCGAACCTGATGCAGTGCGATTCCAAGGACTATCCGACAAGCTTCGTTGTTACGGACCCGAAGGGCAGCATCGTCGTGGAATGCGGAAATCTTCTGCAGCGCAGGGGCTACCGCATCAAAATTCTCAACACCATCAACTTCAAAAAATCGATGCGTTACAACCCTTTTGCCTACATTCACAGTGAAAAGGACATTTTGAAGCTGGTCACGGCGCTGATCGCCAACACCAAGGGGAACGGCAAATCCGGAGATGACTTCTGGGAAAAGGCAGAGACCCTCTTTTACACGGCGCTCATCGGCTACATCCATTATGAGGCCCCGGTCGAGGAACAGAATTTCGCCACGCTGATCGAATTCATCAACGCCTCGGAAGTAAGAGAGGACGATGAGGAATTCAAAAATCCCGTGGATCTCATGTTCGAGGCTCTGGAAAAAGAAAATCCGAACCACTTCGCCGTCCGGCAATATAAGAAATACAAGTTGGCGGCGGGTGTTATATGCTCTAAGAGGCTTATTTATCATGATTTTTGTCATGGTTGATAGGTACATTTCTTAGAGCATTTTTCATGCAGGAGGTCGGCGGACATGATGAAAAATAAGATTACGCCGCTGTATGAGCGGCTATCCCGGGACGATGAACTGGACGGCGAAAGCAACAGCATTACTCACCAAAAACAGATGTTGGAAGACTATGCCCGAAAGAACGGTTTCCCACGTCCGACCCATTTCACCGACGACGGCATAAGCGGAACCCGGTTCGACCGTCCCGGATTCACGGCTATGATGGAGGAAGTCGAAACGGGACATGTTGATGCCATCATTGTCAAGGATATGAGCCGCTTGGGGCGAGATTATCTCAAAGTCGGTCAAATCATGGAGATTCTGCGACAGAAGAATGTCCGGTTAATTGCCCTCAATGACGGCGTGGACAGCTTCAAAGGCGACGACGATTTTACGCCGTTCCGGAACATCATGAACGGAATGCTTTTATAAAGAATGGTAAAATATTTACAGCAAGTCAAGGCAGTATTATTGAATAAAACAACCGACAGCTATCACTCAGTGGCTGTCGGTTGTTTTGCAATATAAAGCAAAAGCTGCTATGTCCTATTTATATATTCCATAGACCCTATTAATATTTTGAATATAAATAATACCCTTCCCCGGATCGTCAATTTTTAACTGTGCGCGTATAGAAGATACAATCGCATCTGTCATATCTGCTTCCGATACGATAAGAACGATTTCCTTTTCGGGTTCGATGTCCATGGAAAACAACTTGCTGGTTTCATGAATACCGGAACCCCTGCCTCCCATAATGGTTCCTCCTTTTGAACCTGCTTTGGTTGCAGCATCAATAACATCTTCGGCTTTACCCTTTTCCACAATTGTTGTTATTATGTGATACATCGTATTCTCCACTCCTTTTTCATGATCTACACTTTCACAAGGAAAGCTTTTTGTCCCCAATATTTTACAAACTGAAGTTGTAAAAGCAATGCCATGATTCGGCTTTTTGAAATCAAATTCTTTATTGAGCCCTTCAAGAGATTGATACGCTGTTGTCGTATCAGTCAACATAAAACAAATTTCTTTTCGTATATCAGAGAGTCCAATAAAATTTAAGATTCGATTGCTAACAGTTCCTTTTCCTATAGTCAATGTACCGCCTTTAATCCCGTATTGTTTTGCTCGTTTTAGCACCTTGCTCCCAAATCCAAAATCAACGATAACACATATCAATTCTATTTCTGTTGTCTTAGACTCGTTGTTCATGGGATTTACACCTCCTTTTTTGTCTTAACTTTATAAACCAAACCCAACAATTGCAAGGCGATTAACGGGGTCATTGCAACCATTGAGATAATTCCGAACCCATCGACTAAAACACTGGCCCCCCTTGTAGCTTCGGCAGCTCCTTGTGCATATGCCAATATAAATGTAGCTGTCATTGGGCCGGAGGCCACTCCGCCCGAATCAAAGGCAATACCTACAAAGAGTTTGGGAACGAAATACATCAACGCAATGGAAATCATATATCCCGGAAGCAGGTACTGCCATAATTGTAAATCTGGAATCAGAATTCTGACGATGGATAACGCCACAGCGATACCAACCCCGATAGAAAGCGTGACCATAACAACTTTTCTGCTTACGTAGCCGCTTGTGACATCTTCAATCTGATGTGTTAGCACATACACGGCCGGTTCTGCAAGTATGGTAACAACGCCAAGTATAAACCCTACAATAATGACATAAGCCTTGTTATTCAATAATGCTATATTGTAGCCAACCGTACTTCCTACAGCCATAAAGCCGGCATTAACCCCAACCAGAAACAAAACAAGGCCCAGAAACGTAAACAATATGCCAAACAGAATTTTACGAACGGCTCTGTTGGACAATTTGAAAGATACTTTTTGAAATATTATAAAAATTAGTATAATGGGGAGTAAGGCCAGGCTTATTTCTAAAGCCACATCTGGAGTTTCATGAAGGAAAGGAAAAAGTATCGAGTTTGATGTTAACTCCTGAGAAAGATCACCTGTTATATTATCTGTCTTTGATAAGATACTCATGACCATGACCGAAATTATTGCGCCTGTTGAGGCAATTGCCACCAGTCCAAAACTATCTTTTTCAGATGATTTACTATCCTTTTTTAATTTTGAAACGCCTATTGCGAGAGATAAAATAAACGGTACGGTTAAAGCGCCTGTTGTCGCTCCCGATGCGTCAAAGGATATTGCTAAAAACTCCGGTGTTGTAAATATCGCAAGCGCAAAAATAATACCATAAAGAATTGTTAGTAATTTATATAGTGGAAAATTATAAACAATTTTTATAAGTCCTATTGAAAGCATTATAGCGATACCAGCAGATACAATACCAACAATACTCCACTTTGAAATCATGCCTGATGTGACCGAGCTAATCTGCTCTGCCAAAATATGAAGGTCAGGTTCAGCAACAGATATAAAAAAGCCAAGAATGATTCCGGAAATCACTACAATCCATATTTTATTGGCCTTTGCGATCGTTGCGCCCAGATTATTTCCAATTGGAGTAATTCCAATGTCCACTCCAATGAGAAAAACTGTTAAACCCAAAATAATAAGTACCGCACCAATGAGAAACCTTATTAGTAATGCTGTATCAATTGGAGATATCGTAAAATGTAAGATCAGCACTATAACAGTAATCGGTAGAACCGAATACAGAACCTCTTTAAGCTTTGAAATAATCACATTCAAATATTCCACTTCCTCTCTGCCTGTTTATGACAAAATAAATTAACTATATTTTGTGAGCCAACCCATAAACTCCTGCAAGCTGATCTCTCCAGCATCACATTTGGCTTTTTCTTCCCTCGCCTTTTCGCTCCATGCGTAGAAATCCTCCTGCTCAATCTTCCCGGCCTTAATCCAGCCAAAGCGTTTTTTGTACTCCCGGCGATAGACCTTGAAGATATCATCATCCTTGCGCTTTTCCGTCCAAGCCTTAATTGACCCTACATCCCTGCAGGTGCGCCCCTTATCATCAATCGGACGATTACAATATTCCGCATCGGAACGCCCGGAGAGGACAAAATACTTTCCGCAGTTTTTGCAGATGCGCACAGGCTGTTCCTGCTTCACGAACTCCCTCACAAAGTAATCAACCATATCATAGATGTTTTTCGGATACAGCACCTCGGAAAAGGTCTTACGGTCAATGACCTCAAAGCTCATGGGCTGGGGCTGAAACTGAAAGGTGTTCAGTTGGTCACTTCCACGGTAGTTATAGTACCGCACCATCTTTTTCTGTACCGGCTCCTTGGGGCTGGTGTCCAAATCCAGCACATGGGCAAAGAGTGTTTTAATCTGATCCTGCATCGTGTGAACATTGGATGGAATGTGTGTCAGTTCCTTACGAGGCAACAGGTCATGCACATTCGCATAATTCTGCCGCTTGGCCTGTTCCAGCCTATCTTGCCATTCCAGACGAAGCAGCTCGAAGTAAATGTGCTTGGGGGCTATCATGTCCAGCGCCGCCAAAACCTCCTCCGCATACCGCTGTTCCTTAGAGGAATACAGTTCCACGAGTGCCTTGCCCATACCGTCAAATAACTCGCCATATGCCCAAACATCCAAATAGAGCAGTTCCATCAGACTTGTCCCGAAGGGCAGGTCTTTTTTCTTTTTCTGCTCATTTCCATATTCAAAATGCTCTTTGCCATCTGCAACCCAAACCTTGTATGTGTAACGCATCCTTTATCACCTCATCCAAACGACTTAATGTTAAAATTATTATACATTAGTCTTGACAGGATTGCAAGGTTTTGTTACTATATAAATATGGACTTACCGTTATATATTTTATTGTTTAGTCTTTTGCCAAAGGAGATGACGCCTATGATTGCAATATAGCAAAAGCCGCCACTCCACGGCAATGGAATGACGGCTCGTGAAACCGAAGCGGTTTCAAAAATTGGTTGCTCTCATTGTAACCCAAAGGGAGCGAAAAAGCAAGGGAGCATTTGCGGGGCGGGGGTACGCTCACTACCCTTCAGGGTAGGCCAGCATATTGTTTGTATTGACAGCGGGCTTTCGCCCGCCGCCAATACAAACAGCTGGTCGGGGGCGCTGCCCCCAAGCCCCCGGAACGAAAGGAGCGTAATTGCTTGAAAAAAGATAAAATGTTCGCCATGCGTATGAGCTCAGCGGACTATGACCGTATTCAGAATAAAGCGCAGCTGTCGGGAATGACCATGACGGATTTCCTCACCCTGTCCGCACTTGGTAAGGAAATCATTGTGGTCAACGGCTTGGACGCTGTCACCGTACAGCTGAAAGCCATCGGGAAAAATCTAAACCAGCTGACAGTACTTTGCAATATGGGCAGGATTACCTGCCCCGACCTCACCGAAACAAAACGGAGCTTCGGGGCGGTGTTTGATTCCATCTGCGGACTGATGGACAAAGGGGCGTGAGCCTATGGCAATCGTCACCGCCATCAAGGAAAAGACGCAGAGCCGCACCGCCATGAAAAAGGTGATGGATTATGTGGCGCAGGATTATAAAACCCTTTTTCAAAATGAGAACGGCGAACAATGCAGGCTGCTGTCCGGGCAGAACTGCTGCGGAGAAACCGCCTTTCAGGAATTCATGGTAACGAAAAAGCAGTACAGAAAAGAAAAAGGCGTGTATTTCTACCAGTATGTGCAGAGCTTCAAACCGGACTGCGGCGTCACACCGCAGGAAATCCACCAGATGGGAATTGAGCTTGCCCGACGCTTTGAGGGCTTTGAAGTTCAGATTGCCACCCACATCGACCGTGACCACTGGCACAATCACCTGATTGTCAATTCCGTCAGCTGTGAAACCGGGCTGAAGCTGCAATTCAATGAAAAGGATTTGGAGCAGCTGCGCACCCTCTCCGATGAAATCTGTGCAGCGCATGGTCTGGAGATTTTGAAGCCCTACGAAAAACCCGCCATGAAATCGATGGGCGCAGGCGAATACCGCTCGGCTGTGCGGGGCGGGAGCTACAAATTCCAGCTGATGAACGCCATTGACACGGCGCTCTCCCAAAGCCGCACACAGGCCGAATTCACCGCCTGCATGGGGGAAATGGGTTATGGGGTGAAATGGATACCACAGCACAAATACATCACCTACACCGCCCCCACAGGCCAGCGGTGCAGGGACAACAAGCTCCATGATGAAAAATATCTCAAGGAAAGGATGGAACAGCATTTTGCCCAACTTGAACGAACTCAAGGCTTTGAACAAGCCGCAGGAGATACCACAGAAGCTGACCACGCCCTATCTGCCGCAGGTCAGCGCCATTCCGACAGAGGAATGGGATGCCATGCTGAACAGCCAGACCGTATTGTTGGAACGAATGGCGGCTCTGGGGCAATATATCTCGACCCTGCCGACCACACCGCAAATCGAGAAAGCCATCCGGGATTATTGTCAGGGGATATACGACAATCAGGGGGATATGCTGTGCCGGGTGATCAACGACCAGCACAGTCGGATTTCGCAGACGGTGACGGAGATGCTCTCGAAGCAGGAGAACAATCTGGACCGGAAGATGCAACAGGGCTTCAAGGAACAGACGGAGTTACTGCGGCACCGGGATGTGCTGCCGTGGAAACTCAAAATCAAGTGGACAGCCGTGGGGCTGCTCTCCTCAACAGTGCTCTATACCTTGCTAAGTCTGTTGAAGATTTTATGAATCCCTATGACCCGGATGCCGAACGGCAGAAATACGCACAGGAGCGTATGCGCCGTAAATCCGGCAAAAAGAAAAAGCAGAAGCACGGTTACAGTCCTGAGTACAAGCAGGACATGGAGCAAAGCATGTAGGAGGTGTTTTGGTTGGCGTTTACTTTTCGTGATTTTTGGCGCAAATTCTGGGCTCTGGTGCAAGACGACCATGCGGAATTGGATCTTGACGCCCTTGCCGCCGATTGGCAGGCGGCAAACCGCAGTCGAAAGTCCACCTCCTACCGGGAGGTGACCATCGGAAAGGTGCTCTACCGGCTTACCAGTGTGTTCGAGGGCACCAAGGATCTTGACAAAACCATGGAGCGGCTGGCGATTCAGAACGCAATTGATCCATCCAAACCGCAGGAAAAAGCATAATTCACCTGTGTTGTCTGGACTGTCGGCAGTATATACGGTATACTGATGCTGATAATACTGCCGACAGTTTGGGCTTGCGGAAAGTGAGGGAAAATGTTAAAAGTCCAAAATAATTACAAGGTCGGCATCTACGTCCGTTTGAGCAAGGATGACGAACGGGTGGGAGAATCGGTCAGCATTGAAAACCAGAAATTGATGCTCACCAAATACTGCGAGGAACAGGGCTGGAACGATTATTCTGTGTATTGCGACGATGGGGTCAGCGGCACTACCTTTGACCGCCCCGGCGTTTCCAAGCTCATTGAGGATGCGAAAGAGGGGCTTATCAACCTAATTCTGGTCAAGGATTTGAGCCGTTTCGGGAGGAACTACATTCAAGTGGGGCAGTTTACAGATTAT
This sequence comes from Oscillospiraceae bacterium, assembly GCA_022650485.1. Taxonomy (GTDB): domain Bacteria; phylum Bacillota; class Clostridia; order Oscillospirales; family Acutalibacteraceae; genus Caproicibacter. The sequence continues at coordinate 256,758 of JALCPP010000003.1, forward strand.
CTGTTTCCCATGATCGGCTGCCGCTTTATTGCTCTGAATGATGGCGTGGACACCATCCACAGCGACAATGATATTATGCCGTTCCGGAATCTGTTCAACGAGTTCCAGAGTAAAGACACCAGCAAAAAAATCAAGGCGGTCAAGCAGGCGCACGCCAAAATGGGAAATTACCTTGGCTGCTATGTGCCCTATGGGTACAAGGCGCACCCTGATGATAAGCACAAGTTTGTCGTTGAGGAATTCGCCGCCGGGGTGGTGCGGAAAATGTTCGCGTACCGCAGGCAGGGGTTCGGGTTCCGCAAAATTGCCCGGCTGCTCAATGAGGAACACATTTTGCCGCCGAGAGATTACTATTATCAGGAAAAAGGCGTTGAGAGCAAAGGGTATCGGAATCACCTCTGGAATGATGTTACAGTCAAGAAAATGCTGCGCAGCGAGGTCTATATCGGCCACATGGTACAGAACAAGCGGGGCACCCTTTCCTACAAGAACAAAAAGCAGGTTGACAAGCCCAAAGAGGATTGGATCAAGGTGGAAAACACCCATGAGCCGATTATCGACATGGATACTTGGAACGCCTGTGCGGAGGTTGACGCGAGGAATTACAAGCCCCGCCCGACTAAGGAAAGTGAAATCAGCCTGTTCGGCGGTCTGCTGAAATGCATGGATTGCGGCTTCAAAATGCGTTACAGTCAGGAAACCCACACCTACCCCAAGAAAGGTAAGGTCAAGTATATTTCCTATTTCTGCGGCAGCTACGCCAGAAGCGGCAGAAGCGCCTGTTCGGCGCATATCATCTACCTAAATCCGCTGTCGGAGCTGGTGCTGGATGATATCCGCCACCGGGCAAAGCGGGTACTGGAGGACGAGGACAGGGTACGCCGGGAGCTTCTGGAGCAGAAAGCCAAGCAGAGCGACCGTCAGCTGAAAGCCGATAAATCCACCCTCAAGGCCACAGAAAAGCGCCTTGCGGAGCTGGAGAAGCTCACACAGGCGCTGTACGAGGACAAGGTGCTGGGCACCGTTCCTGAAGCGGTGTTCAAGAATCTGATGGTCAAGTATGAAGCAGAACGTGTGGAAAAGCAGATGCTGGTGCAGTCTTTGAAGCAGAAGATTGCCAATACCGCACAGGACGAGCGTGACATTGAGCAGTATATCGCCAGCATCAAAAAATATGTGGCGGTGGAGCAGCTTGACCGGGGAATGCTGCTGGAACTCATCAAGTACATCGAAATCGGAGAACGCAAGGTGGTAGATGGGCAGAAGTGCCGGGATGTGGTGATTCACTACAATTTGGTCGATAAAGCAGGGTAAGCCCCATACCCTGCTTTATGCAAACAGCACTAACGAGTGGTACGCCCGCGATACCAGCAAAAAAATCAAGTCTACGTTCAAGGCCAAGGGCATGACCGGAAAACACCTGACCGGCACGGTCATTTATGGGTATTTATGGGCAGACGAAAAACGGGAGCAATGGATTGTTGACGATGAAGCCGCAGCGGTAGTACGCCGCATTTTCGCCATGACGATGGACGGTCACGGCCCCTATCAGATTGCTCAGCAATTGACCGCCGACAAGGTGGAAATCCCCGCCGTTCATTTGGCGCGTCACGGCGAAGGTGTGAACAAAAACAAGACATTCAAGGATACTTACGGCTGGGGTTCTTCCACCATTGTGAACATCCTCAAAAAGCGGGAATATCTCGGCCATACGGTCAATTTCAAGACCCGCAAGCACTTCAAGGACAAGAAAAGTCACTATGTTGATGAAAGTGAATGGACAATTTTTGAGAACACCCATGAGGCCATTATTGATCAGGCGACTTTTGACAATGTTCAGCGCATCCGGGGCAATGTCCGGCGTTACCCGGACGGCTGGGGCGAAGCCCAACCCCTGACCGGCCTGATGTACTGTGCCGACTGCGGCGGCAAGATGTATGTCCACCGCACCAACAACGGAAAGCGCATCCCGCAGTATACCTGTTCCCAATACAGTAAAATTCCTGTCGGGACGCTTTGCCCCACCCAGCATCGTATCAATGCCGACGTAGTCATGACTTTAATTGCCGATACGCTCCGTGCCATTGCGGCGTATTCCAAGAATGACCGGGCCGAGTTTATCCAGACGGTAAAGGACGCGCAAGTTACCCAGCAATCCGGCAGCATCGCGCAGAAAAAGAAGCGGTTGGTAGAAGCCCGAAAGCGCTCTGAAGAACTGGAAAAGCTGTTATGCCAAATCTATGAGGATAAAATTCTCGGCAAGCTGCCGGAGGTGCGCTTTGCCACTCTTGACGCGCGGTACGCCGATGAACAGGATGAACTTTCCGGTGAAATTGAAGAACTGGAACAGGCCGTTTCCGGTTACGAGCACAAGCAACAGTCCGCAGAAAAGTTTATCGCCCTGATCGACAAGTACGAGAATTTCGATACGCTGACCACCACCATGCTCAATGAATTTGTGGAGAAAATTGTTGTCCATGAACGCGAACGCAAGGGCTGTCAGGACACCACGCAGGAAGTGGAAATCTACTTCAATTTTGTGGGTAAATATGTGCCGCCCCATTTTGGGGAAGTCAGCTTGACCCCGGAGGAACAGGAAACTCAGCGCAAAAAGACGGAACTTCGGGACAGGCTGCACCGGAATTATCTGCGTCGCAAGGCAAATGGCAAGCAACAGGAATACGAGGATAAAGTCAAGGCGGCGAAAAAGGCTGAGATCGAGGCAAAGAAATTGGCTCTGCGCGCCGAGGATATGGCCAAGGGAGTGTTCGCTTCAGCCGGTGTTTTGCTGAAAGCAGAACCGCAGAAATTTGTTGCATCTATCATTGAGCATTCGCCTCCATTGTAAAATCATATAATGCCTTTGTTCCAAACAAAAATATTATGTAGGAATTTTCAAGTCCTTATAGAATCCTTATAATTTCTTTTTACAATAACAGCAGACAAATGAAAGGATGAAGGATCTATGGGAAATATTATTTTACAAACGAAAGATCTTTGCAAAACATTTAAAGGTCAGAAAGCGGTCAATCACATTTCTCTTTCCATTGAAGAGAACTCGCTTTACGGATTGCTCGGTCCAAACGGAGCAGGCAAATCAACGACACTAAAAATGATAACCGGTATGCTCCGGCCAACATCCGGGCAAATCCTGTTTCAAGGTCACCCGTGGCGTCGGAGAGATCTCGACAACATCGGTGCGCTGATTGAGTCCCCGCCTTTGTACGAGAACCTGACTGCCCGGGAAAATCTGAAAGTACGTACAACCTTGTTGGGACTTCCCGATTCACGTATCGAAGAAGTCCTTACAACCGTAGATTTGACCAATACCGGAAAGAAACGCGCGGGCCAGTTTTCGATGGGCATGAAACAGCGGCTCGGAATAGCCATAGCTTTGCTGAACCGCCCGAAGCTGCTGATCTTGGACGAACCAACCAACGGCCTTGATCCAATCGGCATTCAGGATTTGCGTCAACTGATCAAGTCTTTCCCTGAACAGGGAATCACAGTGATTCTATCAAGCCACATTTTGTCTGAGGTAGAGCAGATTGTCGACCATATTGGCATTATTTCAAACGGTATTCTGGGATACCAGGACGCCGTCACACCGGGGCAGAATCTTGAAGAACTGTTCATGCAGGTCGTTGCGATGAACCGGAAAGCGGGTGAATAAAATGCTGCGTTATCTGAGTGCCGAAATGCAAAAAATGAAACGGACTTTTACCATGAAATTGCTCTGGATTGCGCCGCTGGTGCCATTGCTTTGCGCATATGGAAGCGGGCAGCGTTCCGGCATTTATTTTTGGTACTGTGCTTTTTTGCCGGGTGCGTTGACCATCATGTGTTCCTTAGTGATGCTGAAAGATTCCAAATTGAAATACCATGGTATCTTTTCACTTCCCATAAGTAAAAGTAAAGCATGGATGGGAAAAGTGATGGCTTGCAGCGTACTGCTTTTTCTTGCCTGCACTATTTTTTTCGTGCTGATGTTTATTTGGGGATTGATTCCTCCTTATAATCGGATCGGATATATTTCAACCGCGAGGCTGGTTGCGGCAAGCGCATTGCTTTTCATTACTCTCCTATGGCAAATCCCGTTTTGCCTGTTTCTTTCCGCCAAATTTGGAATTTTTCTAACGATTATTTTAAATATGCTTGGAAATATTATTGGCGGCGCTGCGTTCGCATATGAACAGATGTGGGCTTTTCCATATGCTATCCCATTCTGTGCGGTGGGGCCCGTACTGAAAATTTTGCCAAACGGACTTGATCCGGATAAGGGAAGTTTTTTCCTCAACAGCAGTTATGTCATGCCGGAAGTCCTGCTCTCCATTGTCCTGTTTGCTGTGCTCTCTGCGCTGACAACGGTATGGTTCCACAGGCAGGAGGCGAAATAAAACATGCAGATTGTCAGGCTGATAAGTGCGGATTGTAAGAAGGCGAAACATACGCCGCTTTTGTGGATACATCTTGTCATACCATTGATTGGGGCGGCAGCAATGGTATGTTACGATTCCTTTTCTCATTCCGTTTACAGTGTTTCAAACGTCGGCGGCTACCTGCAATTGCTGGCAATGGCTTTTCCTCTTCTGATCGGCGTTATCTGCTCCCTATGCATAGAGCAGGAATCTCAGGCAGGGAAATTTCAGGTACTTTTCACTTCTTCCAAGCCCAAATTTCTTACGCTTTTAAGCAAATTTATTTTTCTGGTACTGCTCGGGTTCGGGGCTGCTCTGCTCGCCGTTTTCTGCTATGCGGGCGGAATCTCCGCTGTCCTGCACAAAAGTCTTTTCCCATGGACTTTTTACCTGACAGCCACTCTGATCCTGACGGGCAGTTTTCTCTTTTGTTATATTTTTCATCTGTTTCTCAGCCTGAGGTTCGGAAAAGGCGCTTCCATCGGCGTCGGTATCGCGGAACTTTTGCTGTCGGCTATTTTCAATACGGATTTAGGAGACAAAATTTGGGTCGCTTTCCCCTGTACATGGGGAATCCGGTTTGTAACCACCTGGACAAATATTGCTTCCAAATCGGCGCTTCAGGCAGCTAAAAACATGATGGCTTCTCAGACGGCGGCAGAACTCACTACCGGAATTCTGATTTGTATCGTTGCTACCATTTTATCAATTTTTTTCGCATCCGTATGGTTTTCCCGCTGGGAAGGACAAAAATCGGAAGATTGACAAGGCATTGTAAAAATTGCCTTCCGCAAACGGAGCGTCTATACTGATAAGGGCAAAGGAGGCAGGCCATATGGCAAATATACTGGCGGTCGACGATGAAAAGGCCGTTCTGGCCCTTATCAAAAATATTCTGCAAAAGGACGGCCATGTTGTCACTGTCGTTTTGAACTCAAATGAAGTCTTGCAAATGCAGCTTGGAAAATTCAATTTGATATTACTGGATGTGATGATGCCCGGTATCGACGGCTTTTCGCTTTGCCGCGATATACGCGACAAAGTGGACTGTCCCATTCTGTTTCTTACGGCAAAGTCAATGGAAAATGATATCGTGGTAGGGCTTGGAGAAGGTGCGGATGATTTTATTTCGAAACCATTTGGTGCAAAGGAACTTCGCGCGCGCGTAAACGCCCATCTTCGTCGTGAAAGTCGTCAACGGCGCGATGTGCTTTGTCTGGGCAATATTCATTTTGATTTATCCGGGAGGAAAATTTCAGTTTGCAATAAGCCGATCCCTTTTACAAAAGGTGAATACGAAATCTGCGAATTTTTGGCTGAGAACCGTGGCCAAGTCTTTTCAAAAGAAAAAATTTATGAATCGGTTTTTGGAATTGACGGGGAAAGCGACAGTTCGGCGATTGTAGAGCATATCAAGAATATCCGCGCTAAATTCAATAAGTTTCAGGTTTCGCCGATAGAAACGGTTTGGGGGATTGGATACAAATGGAACTGAAAAGAAAACACAAGGTTATAAAACTGCGTACTATCTTTATTCGTTATTTATTGCTGTTTTGTATCGGCACGATCTGCTGGGTATTCATTCTGCTCTTTTCTTATTCCGCTATTGTATCGTCTGGAAGAATCTATCCGGCAAATTATGCGGAACAGCAGCTTTCAAAAGTAAAAAATGCCATTGCCGCAAGCGATACTGTGACCCCCGAACAAATTCCTGAATTATGCGATTATGCTGTCTATGCCCTGAACGGGACGAAACTTTCGGGAAACCTGAACAGGCAGGATGCGGAAAAAGCATGGCGCGAAGTTTCGACGGGTGAGACGGGGCAGAATCTCTTTTATCAGTATGTTAAAATCAATCGAAAGAATCAGATCTGCGTGATCCGTTATTCCCTTTCTCCACAGTACAAGTCCCCCGTCCTGCGAAAATATCTGCCGGGAATCGATACTGTGATTTTTATCCTATTTATTTTAGGTCTGGTCACAGGCGCTTTAATTTTGGCTTCCGCTTTCGGGAAAAAGCTGACGCGAAAAATGAGCAGTCTGCAACATGCAACGCAAAAAATACAAAGTCAGGACTTGGAATTTAACGTCCAGTCCAGCGGAGTACTTGAAATAGATCATGTGCTCCGGTCTTTGGACCAAATGAAAGGTGCCTTAAAGTCATCACTGAAAAAGCAGTGGGACTTGGAACAGGCGCGGCGGGAACAGATGTCTGCATTGGCGCATGACATCAAGACACCTCTTACAATTGCACGCGGAAATGTGGATTTGTTATTAGAAACCGAGCAAACCAAAGAACAAAAAGAATATACGACTTATATTGAGGAAAGTACCCACCAAATGGAGCAATATATTAAATCATTGATTGAAATATCAAAGGCAGAACTTGGATATTCTCTGAACAGAGAGTTAATTGATAGTAAGAGTTTTATGGACAACATCCTCAGCCAAATAACTGCCTTAGGCGCTGTCAAAAAGGTAACGGTTCACTGCAAAACATCTAATCTGCCAAAATCTTTTGACATAGACAGCGGCTTGCTTCAAAGGGCTATTTTAAATATTGTTTCCAACGCCGTTGAATTTTCTCCGGAAAACGGTGAAATTGATTTCATTGCAGATGCAACGCAAAACCGTATCCGGTTTTGCGTGACTGATTGCGGCAAGGGCTTTTCCACAGATGATCTAAAGCAGGCAACACAGCAATTCTATATGGGTGACAAGAGCCGTTCATCTAACACCCATTATGGAATGGGACTGTTTATAGCCAAATCCATTGCGGAACAGCATAACGGTACTCTTACTATTACAAACTCGACGATTTCCGGCGGAGGGCAGGTAACAATTGAGATCCCTATCAGTTAGCGATTTCATCAGAAAAGGAAGGTTTGTGAATTGAACTATGCGATGGATATAACACGTAATGCTTCTAAAATGCCGATTTATTTACAGGTTGCTGAAAAAATAAAAAGTGAAATTTTTAGAGGCGTTTACGCTCCTGGTACGAAATTACCCCCGATACGCAGACTATCGAAAGAAATCAGGGTAAGCTCAAACACAGTTCAACGAGCTATTTACGTAATAAAACATGAGAGCTTTATTGAAAAACGTTCTCCTCATGGCTTTTTTGTTATCTCTGATTCAAACTGTCTTACAAAATTAAAACTGAAAGCTACAATGCGCATATTAAATGAGTTTTTACATTCCATGCGTCAAATAGGATATACCGATAAAGTGATTTTTGAATTGGTTACAAGTTTTCAAAGTTAATTGAAATTTTGACGTATCCGCCGAACAAAAAAAACGCGAGTTTGGCGGGCTTTTTCTCATGCCTGAATAAATAGCGCACCCTCCAGACTTACGGGTTTGGAGGGCGTTTTCATGTGTGCTCAGTGTACCATAATTGGACGACCGCTGATAATCAGCGGTCGGGCGTGATGAAGCGGACAACAGACTTTATCCAATAGGCGTTGATGCTTCAAAAAAAGCGTAAATCATTCAGCGGATAATTCCGGCCTTTTTTCAATCTATACCAACAGAAAATATCAGTTACCGCTTGCCCCTTGGGACACTCTCCCATCGGGCATTTTTTTGTTTTCAGCCGGTTTTTCGTCACACTGTCGCTCGCCTCCCAATCCTTTCTGAAATTTCAAATCTTTCAGAAAGGACAGAAAATTATGGAGGTATCTATCAAAATCAGCGGACAAGCCGTGTCAGTTGAAGTTACCGTTGAGGTCTGCAAATATCTTGACCAAGCCAAGCATAAAATCGAAAATCTTGTCCATGAACAGCGCCGTCATTGGGACAAGCGGGAATTCGATGAATACATAGTCGCACGTGAGGGATGCTGTTATTCCGAAACGCCGGAACAGTGGCTCTGCCGAAAAGAAACCTTGCAGGAAATCATGTCAGCGTTGGAAAACTGCACAGAGATTCAGCGACAGCGGTTTCTTCTTTTCGCGCTGCATGGACTAAGCTATTCAGCGATTGGAAAACTCTGCAATTGTTCCAAATCTGCCGTTCAGGGCAGCATTGAAGCAGTACGTAAAAAATGCAGATATTTCTTTGCATATTGACCGTACGAAAAGGGCTTTTCAGGCTAATCAAGTGAAGGGCATTTGCCCTATCACACAAGCAAGAGGGACAGGCAGTTTTAAGCTGTCTGTCTCTCTTGCTGTCTGGAGGTTAGCCGTATGCCCACCATCAACTTGCGCAAGTATTACCCGTTTCTCAATGAAGACTGTTTTGTCGAGGTCAGCGACGAAATTTCCGGAGCCTTTCTTTTAGCTACTCGTCAGGAAAACAATTACCACCAGAGGACATATAGGCACAGAGCCTACTATTCTCTGGATTGCAACGACGGCATCGAAAACAGCATTCTTCACACGATGCCGTCGCCCGAAGAAATCCTCATGAAAAAAGTTTCGATGCAACAGCTTTACGAAGCGCTTGACTATCTGCCACCCATTCAGGCGCGGCGGGTGTATGCGCATTATATTCTCGGCATGAAGAAAGTGGATATTGCCCGCGCCGAGGGCGTAAACAGCAGCGGCGTCTGTGATTCCGTGAAGAAAGGCATGAAAAATCTAAGACGCTATTTTGAAAAGAAAAAATGGATGGAGTGATTGATACTATGGCAGCGTCACAGGGACCAGAGGCCGTGCGGGATAAAATTCACCAGCTTGAAAACCGGCAGAAAATTCTACTAAACCGGAAAGCCGACGCAGAGCAAAAAGCGCGGACGCACCGTCTCATTGAGCATGGAGCAATTCTGGAAAGCGTCTTTCCCGAAATCGTCCCCATGACAGGCGAACAGCTCAAGGCATTTCTGAAGCAAAGGCGCTGAGCTGCCGTCATATTCCCTTGGTGTAATTACCAAGGGCGCACTTATACACCCTTCGGGTGCCGTGCGCTCTGCGAGGCCGTTGCGTCCTTCGGACGCGATGGGGAGCTGCGCTCCCCAAACCTTTTGCGCAACCTCATGCCGCATCGAATTCTCTGCGGAGAATACGACCCGGCGTGAGGTTTCGTTTATGCCCACCGTCGAAAGGATTTTTGCCTATGGCCATCTACCATTGCAGTATCAAGATTATTAAACGCAGTCAGGGCCGGAGCGCCGTTGCCGCCGCCGCTTATCGCAGCGGGCAAAAGCTCACAAACGAGTGGGACGGCATTACGCACGACTATACAAAAAAGGGCGGCGTGGTGCATTCGGAAATTCTTCTTCCAGCCCATGCCCCACCCGAATTTTCCGACCGTTCCACCCTCTGGAATAGCGTGGAGAAAATCGAGAAAAACCGCAATGCCCAACTCTCCCGCGAAATCGAAATTGCCCTGCCTGCGGAGCTTGACCGAAAAGATCAAATTACGCTTGTCCGCGCCTATGTCCGGGACACTTTTGTAGACTCCGGCATGTGCGCGGATTTTTCCATCCACGACAAAGGCGACGGAAACCCACATGTCCACATCATGCTCACTCTCCGTCCGCTAAAAGGAAACGGCGAGTGGGGCACGAAGTGCCGTAAGGAGTATGATCTTGATGGGCGCGGCCAGCGCATCCGGCTCCCTAACGGTGGTTTCAAAAGCCACAGGGTCAATACCACCGACTGGAACGATCCGGGCAAAGCCGAAGTGTGGCGGGCAGCTTGGGCCGATACCTGTAACCGAGCGATGGAACAGATCGGAAGGCCAGAGCGAATCGACCACCGCAGCTATATCCGGCAGGGCGTACAGAAAATTCCAACCGTCCACATGGGCGTCGCGGCCACACAGATGGAGCACCGGGGTCTTACCACCGAAAAAGGTGCCGTCAATCGGGAGATTGCAGCGCAGAATCGGCTTCTAAAAGAAATCAAGGCCCGGATTACCCGTCTCTACAACTGGACGAAACAGCAGGCGGCACAGCCGGAACAAAAGCAAAGCATTTGGGAACAGCTTCAACAGGCGCAGGCCGCAGCACGGCCCACCACCCGGTTCGGCAAGGTCAATGCCCTCAAGGAGAGCGCCGCCTTATTCAGCTTTTTGCAGGAAAACGGCATTTCTTCCATGCAGGAGCTTCACACAAAAGTGGCCGCTATGCAGACGAAGTATTACGGCTTGCGTGGCGAGATTGCCGTTACTGCCCGCCAGATCGACGGATTGGACAAACGGCTTTCCATGTGTAAGCAATATTCCGACAACAAAGCTTTTCACCAGCGGCTTGCCCTACTGAAACCAAGGACACAGGAAAAATTCCGGAACGCGCACAGTGTGGAACTTGCTCTGTATGACGCTTCTGTGCGGTATCTGGACGAATTGAAATCGTCCGGTGAGAAAATCACCCCGAAGCATTGGCAGTCTGAAGTGGAACGCCTTACTGCCCAAAACAGCACCCTGTATCAACAGATGAAACACATGCGCACGGATATTCAGGTCGTAGAGAAAATCCGCAAGACCGCCGACGAGCTTGCCCGGTCGGAGAAGTCCCGAAATTATACGAAGGAGCCGGAACGATAAAAACGCCGTACAGGTTTCCCCATACGGCGCTCCGTTATTTTCCGAATAAGTCGCTGTGCGTTCCGGTGCGGGCCAAAGTCAGTACCAGTACATCGTTTTCAATGCGGTAGATCAGCAGCCAATCCGGGAGAATATGGCATTCCCGGTGCCCGGCCCAATCGCTGGACAGCGCATGGTCTTTGTTTTTCTCCGGCAGCGGCGTACCTGTCGCCAGCAATGAAACAACCGTTTCCAGCAATTCGATTTTCAGGCCGCGCTTCATTGCCAGCTTGTAATCCTTTCGGAACTGCGTGGTGACCTTGACCGTGTACTTTATCTTTCTCATTTCTTCAGGTCTGCAAACAACTCGTCCAAGTCAGTGTAACCCTTCACAGACGGGTCCTTTGCAATCCTTTCCGCTTCCAGCATGGCGGCCATCGTTTCCTTGTTGGGCTGATCCAATTTGATATCAAAGGGGATGCCGCCCTCCCGGAGCGATTGGCGAACAAAGATATTGAAAGCCGTGGTCAGATTCATGCCAAGCTCGCCGAACAGAACATCGGCCTGCGCTTTCAAATCCGAATCCATGCGGATGCTGATATTCGTTGTATTTCCAGCCATATCATCAACTCCTTCTTTCTGGTATTTATAGTATATGCTATTTGCACGATAAATACAATACAAGGCACGAAAAAGAATCAATATATTTGACTTTCAAGAAGGTTGTTTTATGAAAGAGTTTGTTTTGACCGTCACTATCACGATTCATATTCTTATCCAGCCGCCCTTACCGCCAGCGCTCGGAGCAGTTATGAAACCGGAAGAAAGGGAACAATCCGCCGATGAAAACGACAGAGCCGTGTGAACCTGGTCCTACCATTAACTACCACCAGTACCGCCAAATGCGTCAGCTAGTGCATGAGTGCTGCAACTACGATGACGGCAACTGCATCGCTCTGGATGAAGGAGAGGAATGCGTTTGCGTTCAAAGTATTTCCTATTCTCTGTTATGTCGGTGGTTCCGAACTGCCGTCCTCCCGTTGGACAAGGAGCTGGAAACCGCCCTATTTCACCGACAGGATGGAAAGCGATGTGTCATATGCGGGGCACTGTTCCTTCCCGGCTCCAACCGGGCGAAATACTGCCCGGACTGCGCCGGACGGGAGCGCCTCCACAAGGAGGCCGCAAGGCAGCGGAAACGATACGCAATTTCTACGCATTTAGAGCAGGAAAAAGTCTGATAAATCAAGGCTTTCCGGGTGCATGTCAACAGGGGGCCTGTGTGTTTGTATTCCAAGGTCCGGGAAGTGGCTCCCAACAGTCGATAAATTCCCATTCGATGATTGTGAAAGGAGCGCCTATGAATAACGAAAAATCCGTCAACAGCACCACCATGTCCGACAGTGTTGTACCCCTTATTGCACAGGAGAACGAATGCCCCGCGCTTGTGAAGAAAATCGGTAAAACCACCTACAGAGTGACGATCCATTTCAGTACCACCAGCCGGGAAACCATGAGCGACAAAATCAAGCGGATGCTCCGTAACGAGATCAGCCAGATGTAATGTTTAATTTTTAATATAAGCAACCTGATTCTGAACGAAGAGCCAGATAAGTACTTGAGTGTCGTTCACGGAATGCAGACAGTTTTAAAGTTGAGCTTAAATAACGCTTAACAACGTTGTCTGCGGGAGCAACCCTGTGAGTGGCAGTTTCTTATAAAATAAAAACTTATATTTAGGTGTGCTAAATTCGAAGGGAACTAAATATCGTAAAAAGCCCCCTATTATATTGACATTAAGACCAATATGGTATAATATTTAGACCGTAACAAGTGGGAGGATTGCGCTATGTCGGACTTCTTTATGAATGATAAGTACAGAGTACTGGAATGTATGGCAAAACGACAAATTTCAGTAAGCAATGAGCTGATTATAAAGTTGTCGCAACAAGAAATTGCTGATATTTTAAACTTTACCAAGACAAAAGTAAATACCATTATTGGAGAACTTAAGCAAAATGGATATATTGCTCAGCGTAGCTCTCGTGGGAAATACGTTTTGACTGAAAAAGCGAAAGCAGAGCTGACAAAAATCAATAGTAAAGAGGCGGCACAATGAACACAAATACTATGCCATTAGAAGCAGAGACCCGAGTACTTATTGATAACAATCTTACTAATTTGGGCTGGCAACTAACAGGCAGAGATAAGAATGTCTTCTTTGAGCAGCCGAGAACAGAGGCTGAGCGCAGGAAACTTGGTGGCAAGCGTCCTGACTATGTTTTATATTCTAAAGGGAGCGATAAACCTCTTATTGTTATTGAAGCAAAGAAGAAAGGGGTTCGCATTGATACTGCACTTGAGCAAGGAATCAACTATGCAAGAGCTATTGAAGCCCCATTGGTATTTGCAACTGATGGCGTTTTCTGCAAAACGTTTCATACTGTTGCCAACCGTCCTCCTGTCTTAAATGGTGAGGAAATTGATGAATTTATTCGTGAAGCTCTTGCTTTACGTTATTTAACATCTTTTGAAGTCAATACGGTCAGCCCAAAAGTACAATATGACCGGAAAGAGCTTATCAGAATTTTCGATGAAGCTAATAATATGTTGCGCGGTGATGGCTTACGTGCAGGTATTGAACGTTTTGGTGAGTTTGCAAACATCCTTTTTTTGAAACTCGTCAGCGAAAATGAACAAATCAAGCAGGAAAGTGGTATATCTTCTAAATTCGACATAGCATCATGCAGTTGGGATAGTATTAAAAATATTGCCCCTTCTGCACGTATCGAATACATTAATAATACAGTTTATAAGCGCCTTAACGATCTTTATAAAACTGAAATATTTACATCACTTACCATTCGCGACGAAACAATTCTAAAGGAAATTATGGATAAACTTGACCCGCTTATGCTCACGGACGTAGATAGTGATGTAAAAGGTGATGCTTTTGAGTATTTTCTGAAAGCATCCACGTCAACGAAGAATGACCTTGGTGAGTACTTCACACCTCGCCATATTGTTAAGACAATGGTACGCCTTGTGAACCCGCAAATTGGCGAGAAAATTTATGACCCATTTTGCGGGACAGGTGGTTTTTTGATAGAAACTTTTAGGCATATTGAAAGGAATATGGTCAGCGGTAATCCAGAGCTGCAAAGGATGCTTAGAGAAGAAACTATTTATGGAAATGAGATAACTAATACTGCTCGCATAACAAAAATGAATATGATTTTAGCTGGTGATGGACATAGTAATATTCATATGAGAGACAGCTTGGCAAATCCTGTATATATTGATAAGATTATTAGAGATGGCAAAGGAAAGATTTGCAGAGATGGCCATGACAAAATAAAATTGTCAGATGATAATTATGATGGCTACGATGTGGTCATAACAAACATGCCGTACTCGCAGAAAACCAAATATGGGAATTTATATGATATTCCAAGCACAAATGGTGACAGCATATGCGTGCAACATTGTATTAGGGCTATTAATAGTCTTTCTGAAAATGGGAGAATGGCACTTGTTGTGCCAGAAGGCTTTCTATTTCGAAAGGATTTAGCAAAAACTCGTGAGTATCTTTTAGAGCGCTGTCAGCTACAGAGTATAATTTCTTTGCCGCAGGGAGTTTTTTTGCCATACACAGGGGTAAAGACTGACATTATCTATGCCACAAAAGTCAACAAGAAGGTAAAGGTATCCGATAAGAAAAAAGATTACTGGTATTTCAATGTAAAAAGTGATGGCTATTCACTTGATAATCACCGTCGTAAGCTTGACATACCTAGTGATTTGTCAAAATATGAGGAATACCGCAAATTGGATAAAGACCAAACTGTTGATATGATGAAGGTGGGGTTTGAGATAATCCCGCTTGATAAAGTTCGTAACAATTCGTTTATCCTCGTTGGCAGTAGATATAGAACTTCCAAAATGGAGACTACAGCATACCCAATGGTTAGCTTGGGAGATGAACATTATTTTTCTATTTGCTCAGGTGGAACCCCGAGCAGTACAAACCCTGAGTATTGGAACGGCAATATTCACTGGATCACGCTTGCTGACCTTCCTGCTGGAGACTTTGTAACTGACATTGAGAAAACAGAACGTACCATATCCGAAGAAGGGCTTAATAATTCAAATGCGAAATTGCTCCCCGTAAATTCTGTTGTAGTATCAACTCGTGCTACAATTGGCAGAATTGGCATTGCAAGAACAGAATTGGCAACAAATCAGGGTTTCAAAAACATAATAATTAAAAATCAATCTGTAATTCTTCCAGAATATTTAGCCTTCATCCTTACTGCAAAGAGAGATGAAATGATTAATCTTGCAAGTGGGGCAACATTCAAAGAAATATCCAAAGAAAACTTCTGTTCAATTCAGATTCCATTGCCACCTCTTGAAAACCAAGAGAAGCTTGTGGTTGAACTAGAAAACTATGAAAAAATAATACAGCATGCACAAGGCCTTATCTTGACCTACATTCCTTCAATCCATATCAGTGAAAGATGGAATACTGCAAAGATAAGGGATTTATTTGTGTCAAGTTCGGAGATTGTTGATCCCCAGCAACAGTCTGGCATCGTTAATTACATTGGATTAGAAAATATAGAATCGGAAACTGGAAAAATAGTTGGGAATATCGAAAGTGATATACAGGCAATAAAAAGCACAAAGCGAGTCTTTAGAAATGGAGACGTGCTTTTTGGCAAGTTGCGCCCTGCCCTCAACAAGGTCGCTTTTGTACCCTATGATGGTATTTGTTCAACTGATATCATTGTTTTACACCCAATATCAGCCGAGGTAATGTCTGAATTTTATAGTATAATTATGCGAAATAATGACTTCAAGACATTAGTCCTTAACGGTGTAAGTGGCGGACAGCTTCCCAGAGTGGACGTTAATTATCTCTTAGACTTGCCAATACCAGAGGTCCCAATTAAGGAACAGCAGACTATAGTTACACAGATTAGAGAGGAACAGAATCTTATTAAACCGTCAGAGCGAATTATTTCAATCTTTGTAGAAAAAATCAAGCATAGAATTGAAGTGGAATGGGGCAAATGATATGTCAGAGATTCCTGATTATTCAGAGATACCATATCTCCAAGAAATTTTACGTTATTTGCCAATTGATCCGATTGATGAGGAAGATGTAATCAATTATATTCAAAATATTACAAATCTCATTGCCGTTAACTACAAGTATGGGCAGTATCAATTTGCATACTTTGGAATTCATCTTCTATTAATGACATATACATATTGCACAGCATGGAAGATAAGTCAAATAGAACCTGATAGATATAAAGACGCTATTGTATTTGCACGGTCATATGCTGGTAGAGAAAATGATTTGAAAATTGAAGATGCTGAATCAATTTTCTCATACAGTTTAATTCCCGAAAAAGACATTGCAAAGATTTTCAGAATTATCGGGTTGGACAAGTCACAAGTTAAAAGAATAAAAGATTTGGTATGCGATCGTGATTATATGGTTCACGCAACAGGCCAATTTGAAATAGTAACAGAAGAAATTTTCGACGCAAAAGTAAAGAATGTGCTTTTAGCATTTAGCGGAATACACAAGTGTATGCAGGCGCAAATCCGTAAATGGTATTCTGAAATATTGTTGAGTTTTTGTGCTGGCAAATATGACGCCTATGATGATCCCAAAGATTTCATCGTTGAGCAAATGATTCAAAATTTTAAGCTTTCAGTAAATGAATTACTTGTATGCAATGAAATGAGTGTAAACACATTGATTACACAGCATCGAGAATATCAAGAGAAGTTGAAAAATTTTAAGAAATCGATGGCATTATATTGTGAAGATATGGACTATTTGTCAGAGTGAAATTAACAAGTTTTGCAGTAATATTGCTGTTGAATTTTTTCCATCTGCCCGTTTATGATGACAACAGGAATATTAAAATAATTAAGGCTCTGTAACGGAAATGCTTTTACCGTTGCAGAGCTTTTTGATTTTTTGATGAAAAAGTCCTTGACAATTTGTCTCTGGCAAAACAGCAAAATCCATCCTTATTTCCTGCGGCGCAAGAATGGCCCCCTTCGACATTCAGGAGCTTCGTGACCTGACAGCCTACGATGAATTGGAGCTGGACACGCTGGGCGACCGCAAGACTGCACTGTTCATTATCATCTCAGATACGGACGACACCTTTAATTTTTTAGTTTCAATGGCCTACACGCAGCTTTTTAACCTGTTATGCGAAAAGGCCGACGACGTGTACGGCGGGCGCTTGCCCGTCCATGTCCGGTGTCTGCTCGATGAATTTGCCAACATCGGGCAGATTCCAAAGTTCGAGAAGCTGATTGCCACCATTCGCAGCCGTGAAATCTCGGCCTGCCTTGTTTTGCAGGCGCAGAGCCAGCTCAAGGCGCTGTACAAAGACAACGCCGACACGATCATCGGCAACTGCGACAGCGCCATCTTCCTCGGCGGTAAGGAACGCACGACGTTGAAAGAACTGACCGAATCCCTTGGAAAGGAGACGATCGACACCTACAACACTGGCGAAAGTCGGGGCCGGGAGGTTTCTCACAGCCTCAATTATCAAAAATTGGGAAAGGATTTAGCTTCGGTCGATGAGCTGTCCGTCCTTGACGGCGGAAAATGTATCCTCCAGCTTCGCGGCGTTCGGCCTTTCCTTTCGGACAAGTACGACATCACAAAGCACCCGAATTACAAATATCTGTCCGACTATGATTCCCGCAACGCCTTTCCTATCGAAAAATTCCTGTCCACCAAATTGAAACCGAAACCGGACGATGTGTTCAACACATATTCCGTTGACCTCTCCGGGGACCCGAAAGCCGCAGAATAGCGGCTTTTTTCATATCTTAAAAAATGGAGGTAGAATTATGAGTTTCTTTCATTCCGCAATCGGCGTTCTCCAGACCCTCGTGATCGCCCTCGGCGCGGGCCTTGCCATTTGGGGCGCGATCAACCTTCTGGAAGGTTACGGCAACGACAATCCGGGAGCGAAATCGCAAGGCATTAAACAGCTCATGGCGGGCGGCGGCGTAGCTCTGATCGGCATTACGCTGGTTCCGCTGCTCTCCAACCTTTTCGGCTGATGCCGACGCCAAAACATAACACTCCGCGTCCCCATTTTCGGGGCGCGGGAAAGGAGATGACCGTATGGAAAACACGGCAACCACTGCCGCACCGCTGCTGGAAAACGAGTATGTCAAGGAACTTTTAGCCGTCATGGAAGCCAACCGTGTGCCTGCCGTGAAGGACCTGCTGGCCGTTTTTAATCAGGTAAGCGCGATGGAACGCCAGCTCGACACAGCGGTCACGGAGCTGGCCGCGCTGCGACGGGAACTCAGCGCGTCACAGAAACAGGCCCACCCCGTAAAAGCCGTTCTGCAAAATACGGGCGCAGCTATGGAAAAAAGCGTGACAACTGTGCGTGACCGGCTGGATGCAACAAAACAGGCCGTGATCGACGGCTGCAAAAATGTCTTGGATGCTTTTCGGGAAAAAGGGATTTCCGCGCTGGATAATATCACCCGCTTTTTCAAATTGCGGCCCGTGCTGGAAACTATGCGCACGGAGTTGGATAAAAGCATTCGGGCTGACAGATCAGCGATGGATAAAATTGAAACCGTGAGTGCGGAGTACCATGAGGCCGGGCGGCACATCAAGAATATGGGCCGGACGCTGATGGGAAACGAGGCTGCTGCCGAAGCAAAGCCTATGGGAAAGCTGGCAAAGTCTTTGGAAGCTCCGTTCAGAGCGGAACTGTCCTGCCTGTCCTCCATGAAAAAGGGCGTGGAGAAAGCTCTTCTCCGTCTGACCGCACTGGAACAATCGGCGCAGCGGAAGCCCTCCGTTCAGCAGAGCATCCACGCTTTCAGCGAAAAAATCGCGCGGGAGCAAAGATCCGCACCCGCCGCCAAAAAGTCCCGGTCTGTGTCCCATGAGGCGCGTTAGTTACCGTTCGTACCGCCTCATGGTGAAAACAGGCGGCGGAAAAGGAGGTGATGCCGTTTGGATTTCATCAAGCAACAGATTACCGAATGGCTGAAAGAAATACTTGTCGGCGGCATCGTGAACAACCTGTCGGGCATGTTCGACAACGTGAATACGCAGGTCGGGCAGATCGCCTCTCAGGTGGGAACGACGCCGCAGGCATGGAATACCGGCATTTACAATATGATCCGAACCCTGTCCGAAAACGTCATGATGCCCATCGCGGGCCTGATTCTCGCTTTCGTCATGACGCTGGAGCTGATTCAGATCATCACCGACAAGAACAATTTTCACGACATCGAAAGCGCCGTTTTCTTCCGTTGGATTTTCAAAACGGCCTGCGCCATCCTCATCGTGACCAACACATGGAATATCGTCATGGGCATATTCGACGTGGCACAGAGCGTGGTCAACAGCGCGGCGGGAATCATCGTTTCCGATACGTCCATCGACATCAGCTCCGTCACGGCAAACCTTCAGACACGGCTCATGGCAATGGATCTCGGCCCCCTGTTTGGGTTGTGGTTCCAGAGCATTTTCGTGGGCTTTACCATGTGGGCGCTCACGATCTGCATTTTCATCATTGTTTACGGCAGGATGATCGAGATCTATTTAGCCACTTCCATTGCGCCGATCCCGATGGCGACGATGCTGAACCGGGAATCGGGCGGCATGGGGCAGAATTATCTGCGCTCCCTGTTCGCGCTGGGATTTCAGGGCTTTCTCATCATCGTCTGCGTGGCGATTTACGCCGTTCTGGTACGGGGAATCGCTGTGGATACGGATGTCAGCAAAGCAATCTGGACATGCATGGGCTACACGGTGCTGCTGTGCTTTACGCTTTTCAAGACCGGAAGCCTTGCGAAAACAATTTTTAGCGTGCATTGACGGAGGTGATATTTCAATGCAGGACAAATTACAGGAGCTTCTTGACCGGCTGGACGCCAATCTTGAGAATTTTCGGAAGACGTGGGAATCCAGCGATAAAACGAAGCTGATCGACGGCTCCCGCGAGATCACCGCGATTAAGGACGCCCATTATTATCTGACCGAAAGCCACGGCTTTGAACCGGAGGAAATCGACTACCTTCTCCTGTTTGAAAACCCTTTACAGGTTGTCGCGGACAAGTGGCTGGAACGCACGGAAGATCTGAGCGATTTCAGTTTTGCGCTCGACGAGGTGTTCGACAAGCGGGACGCGCTCCGGGATTACGAACGGAAGGAAAAACCGTCCGTTCTGGAACAGCTTCATCATACCGCCGAGACTGCCGGGAAAACCGCGCGCCCGACAAAAGAACAGGAGGCGCGATAAATGGCCTATGTTCCCGTACCCAAGGACCTGACTGCCGTGAAAACGAAGGTTCTGTTTAACTTAACAAAACGGCAGCTTGTCTGTTTCAGCGGCGGCGCGCTTGTCGGCGTACCGCTTTTCTTTTTGCTCAAAGGGCCTGCGGGTTTCAGCGCTGGAGCCGCATCCCTCTGCATGGTGCTCGTCATGCTGCCGTTTTTCCTGACGGCCGTCTATGAAAAAAACGGCCTGCCGATGGAAAAAATCGTCCGCAACATCGTCCGGGTGCTGTTCCTCCGGCCAAAGCAGCGGCCGTATCAGACCAACAATTTTTACGCCGTGCTCGCGCGGCAAAGCAAACTCGACAAGGAGGTGCGTCGGATTGTCGGTAAAAAAGCAAAAACCGGCCGCAGGGCGGCTGTTGTCCCGCGCCGAGAGGCGTCAGATCGAAGCCGCCGTCGCAAAGGCGCGGCAGACCGATAAGAAAAAGCAGTCGGCTCAGGACAGCATCCCGTTTGAGCGTATGTTCCCGGACGGCATCTGCCGCGTGACCGACAGCTATTACACGAAAACCGTTCAGTTTCAGGACATCAACTATCAGCTCAACCAAAACGAGGACAAGACCGCCATTTTCGAGGGCTGGTGCGATTTTCTCAACTATTTTGACAGTTCCATCAAGTTTCAGCTCTCGTTTCTGAATCTCTCCGCGACACGGGACAGCTTTGAAAGAAGCGTCACCATCCCGCCGCAGGGTGACGATTTCGACAGCCTGCGCTCAGAGTACACAGAAATGCTCCGGAACCAACTTGCCAAAGGCAACAACGGCCTCATAAAAACCAAATACCTGACCTTCGGCATCGAAGCGGACAGCCTGAAAGCGGCCAAGCCCCGGCTGGAGCGTATCGAGATCGACATTCTCAACAACTTCAAACATCTCGGCGTGACAGCCGCTTCCATGAATGGTGCGGATCGCCTGCGACTGCTGCACGACATTTTCCGCATGGACGCACCGGAACCGTTCCGCTTTTCATGGGACTGGCTGGCTCCTTCCGGCCTCTCCGTCAAGGACTTCATTGCCCCCAGCTCGTTTGAGTTTAAAAGCGGCAACATATTCGGCATGGGGCGTCAGGTTGGGGCGGTGTCGTTCCTGCAAATTCTCGCGCCAGAGCTGAACGACCGGATGCTGGCCGATTTTCTCGACATGGAATCCAGCCTCATCGTTACCATGCACATCCAGTCCATCGACCAGGTGAGCGCCATCAAGACGGTGAAACGGAAAATTACGGATTTGGATTCCATGAAGATTCAGGAACAGAAAAAGGCCATTCGTTCCGGTTACGACATGGACATCATCCCCTCCGACCTCGCCACCTACGGCGAAGAAGCCAAAAAGCTGTTGCAGGATTTACAGTCCCGCAACGAGCGCATGTTCCTCGTGACCTTTCTTGTCCTTAACGTGGCCGAAAACCGGCAGAGGCTCGACAACAACGTATTTCAGGCAAGTTCCCTCGCGCAGAAATATAACTGCGCGCTGACCCGCCTCGACTTCCGGCAGGAGGAAGGGCTGATGAGCAGCCTGCCGCTCGGCCTGAATCAGGTGGAAATTCAGCGTGGCCTGACCACATCAAGCACCGCTATTTTTATCCCCTTTACCACGCAGGAACTGTTCCAGACCGGGCGCGAGGCGCTGTACTGCGGGCTGAACGCCCTAAGTAACAACCTCATCATGGTGGATCGGAAATTGCTGAAAAACCCGAACGGTCTGATTCTCGGCACACCGGGTGCGGGCAAATCCTTCGCCGCAAAACGGGAAATCGCCAACGTGTTTCTTGTCACGAACGACGATATTATCGTCTGCGACCCGGAGGCCGAATACGGTCCGCTGATCGAGCGCCTGCACGGGCAAATCATCAAAATATCGCCCGCTTCCACCGATTATATCAATCCCATGGACATCAACCTCAACTATTCCGAGGAAGAAAACCCGTTATCTTTGAAGTCGGATTTCATTCTGTCGCTCTGCGAGCTGATAGTCGGCGGCAAGGAGGGCTTGCAGCCGGTGGAAAAGACGGTCATCGACCGCTGCGTGCGGCTGGTGTACCGGAATTACCTGAGCGACCCGCGCCCGGAGAACATGCCGATTCTGGAGGATTTGTATAACGAGTTGCGGCGGCAGGACGAAAAGGAAGCGCAGTACGTCGCCACGGCACTGGAAATCTACGTCACCGGCTCCCTCAACGTGTTCAACCACCGCACGACCGTGAACGTGAGAAACCGCGTCGTCAGCTACGACATCCGGGAATTAGGCAAACAGCTCAAAAAGATCGGGATGCTCATCGTGCAGGATCAGGTCTGGAACCGTGTAACCGTCAACCGGGCCGTGGGGAAATCAACGCGCTACTATATCGACGAATTCCATTTGCTTTTAAAAGAAGAACAGACCGCAGCCTATTCCGTGGAAATCTGGAAGCGGTTCCGCAAGTGGGGCGGCATTCCGACTGGAATAACGCAGAACATCAAGGATCTGCTTTCTTCCCGCGAAATCGAGAACATCTTTGAAAACTCGGATTACATCTACATGCTCAATCAAGCGTCAGGCGACCGCCAGATTCTCGCCAAGCAGCTCGGCATTTCGCCGCACCAGCTTTCCTACGTCACTCATTCCGGCGAGGGTGAAGGGCTGCTGTTTTACGGCAACGTCATCCTGCCGTTTATCGATCATTTTCCG
Organism: Oscillospiraceae bacterium; assembly: GCA_022650485.1. GTDB lineage: Bacteria > Bacillota > Clostridia > Oscillospirales > Acutalibacteraceae > Caproicibacter. The sequence goes on from JALCPP010000003.1 coordinate 279,677, forward strand.
AAGGACACGGAGCTGTACTGCATCATGACCACCAAGCCGCAGGAAGTGGCGGCAACATGAGCATCCGCGCTTGGCGGGACAGGAGGTGACAACGATGGAAAAACGAGCGCCCCGCCTACAATTTACAGAGGAGGAACAAACCGACCCTGTATTAAAAAAGTCTGTCCGCAGGGCGAAGAAAGCGGCGGCGGCAGCGGATCAGGCGCAGGAGAAAATACCGAAAAAGAAAGTTCTTCGCAAGCAGCGCACCTTTGATAAGCCTACGGGTAAAACAAAGGTGCGCTTATATTTTGAGGAAGCGGACAAGAAAAAACCGTCCAAGCTCACCCACGCTGTCCGAGACGCGCCCGGAAACGCCGTTTTGATGCAGTTCCACCGGGAAATTCGGCAGTCGGAGGATGAAAACGTTGGCGTGGAGGCCGCGCATAAAAGCGAGGAAGCCGCCGAAACGGGCGGGCGTCTGGTTCGCAGCGCCCATCGTTCCCGCAAGCTGAAACCCTACCGGAAATCGGCCAAAGCGGAAAAGCAGCTTGACCGCGCCAGCCTAAGCTATTTACAGAAAAAGACCGCGCGGGACAATCTGCAGCCCTTCGGCAATCCTTTTGCCCACCGGCGGCAGAAGCGGGCCATCAAAAAACAGTATGCCGCCGCGAAACGGACCGGACAGTTTACCGGTTCTGCCGGGAAAGCCGCCGGGAACACCGCAAAGGCGGCAAAGGCGGCGGCGCGGGAGAGCAAACGGGCGGCGGCTTTTGTCGCGAGGCACCCGAACGGTTTTCTGATCGCCGCAGGTGCTTTTCTGGTGCTGGTTCTGCTTCTGAATGTCCTGTCCTCCAGCTCGGTTCTGTTGGAAGGCGGGCTGTCCGGCGTCGCCGCATCCACCTATCCTTCCACGGACAACGCCATGCTCGGTGCAGAATCCGTTTATGCCCAAAAGGAAGCAAACCTTCAAGACGAAATCAACCATTACGAGCAGAGGCACGGCGGGTACGATGAATATCACTACGCTCTCGATAAAATCGGACACGACCCCTATGTACTGATCTCCATTCTGACGGCATGGCACGGCGGCGAATGGACGCTGGATGAAGTCCGGGACACGCTTTCCGCGCTGTTTGCAAAAGAATATCAACTGACGCAGAACGTAGAGACGGAAACCCGAACCCGCACGGAAACGGATACGGTGACGGACCCGGACGGCACGACCCATACCGAAACCCGGCAGGTCCCCTATACTTACACCATCTGCAACGTGAAGCTGCACAACGAGGACCTGTCCCATCTTCCCGTATCCATCATGAACGAGGATCAGCTCGGCGTGTATTCAATGTATATGGCGACCCTCGGCAACCGGCCCGACCTATTTCCCACATCGGCCTATCCGAACGCTTCAACCCTCAAGACGCCGACGCAATATGACATTCCCCCGGAGGAGATGGCGGACACACGGTTCGCCGCCATGATGACGGAGGCACAGAAGTACATCGGTTACCCTTATGTTTGGGGCGGCAGCAGCCCGAAAACCTCGTTCGACTGTTCCGGCTATGTGTCGTGGGTGATCAATCACAGCGGGTGGAACGTGGGACGACTGGGGGCGCAGGACCTCTGTGACATCTGCACACCGGTTTCTCCCGCCGATGCCAAACCCGGCGACCTTGTTTTCTTCGTCGGAACCTATGACGCTTCCGGCGTGTCCCATGTGGGCATCTACGTCGGCAACGGCATGATGCTTGCGGCGGGAGACCCCATCGGCTACTCGAATCTCAACACAAGCTACTGGCAGAGCCATTTTTACACGTTCGGACGTTTACCGAACCCATAACAGATTGGAGGAATTACTGTGAATCCGAAATTCAAAAAAATCGACGTCGAGTATGCAAAAAACGCGGCGAAAATCTCCGCGCTGCAAAACCGGCAGAAGGAACTGGAAAAGCAGCGCCGGGAGCTGGAAAATCTCGATATTGTCGGCCTTGTGCGGGGCATGGGCATGACGGCGGAGGAACTCTCCGCGCTCATGAAAGCGTCCCGCGAAAACCGCCCCGTGTCCGATCAGAACAAACAGGAGGGAACCACTCATGAAGAAATCTAAAATCCGCATATTCGTCTGCCTGATGGCCGCCGTGTCCTGCACGGCGGCTTTTTCCGTCAATGCCCTCGCCTACAGCGAAGGGAAAACCTCTCCGACCTTGAGCAGTTCAAGCGTCGCGCAGAGCAGCGCCGCATCGTCGTCGGCCTCGTCCGAAACGTCAACGTCGTCCGGAACATCTCTCAAACCGCTGACGCCGGACGGAACCGGGACGGTGATCGACAACGTGACCAACGAGGACGGCAAGGAATTTTTCACGATTACCACACCGAGCAAGCACGTTTTTTACCTGATTATCGACCGGCAGAAAAATGCTGAAAACGTCTACTTCCTCGACGCCGTGACGGACAAGGACCTGCTTGCGCTGGCAAAAAGTGATAACGAGGACGTATCCGGTTCTTCTTCGTCCAAGACTGTTTCCGCACCGGAGACATCCTCCGCACCAACCGCATCGACGCCCACGGTTTCATCCGTTTCCCGGCCGGAAAAGCAGAATAACAGCGCCGGAATCGCGGCAGTCGCCGTGCTTGCAGCCGTTCTCGTCGGCGCGGCGGTCTGGTTCTTCAAATTCCGCAAGCCGGATAAAAAGGACAAAAACAGGCCCGACCCGGACGATTACGATTACGCCGATGATGGGGATGAGGAATCCGAGTCGGAGGATGAACCGGATTCACCCGACGAAGAAACCGAGCAAAAAGGCGGTTCCGAATCATCCTGCGAGGAAACGGAGCGTGAGGACGAATGACCTTTTTCACCGACAGTCCTTTTGAGCGGATGATGGTGCAAAAGCCGCAGTACAGGCGGGAGGAACGGCCTCCCGCCCCACCGAAAGATCGTTCAGACCATCCCCGTGACTGTTACCGCGATCTTATCATCACGCCCAAACGAAAGGGGAATGAAAATGCGGCTTGTAATCAGTGAAAAGCCCTCGGTCGCTCAAAGCATTGCCGCCGTGATCGGCGCGAAACAGCGCGGTGACGGGTATTTAGAGGGCGGCGGCTACCTCGTTTCATGGTGCCTCGGTCATCTCGCGGAGCTGGCAAGTGCCGACACCTACGATGAAAAATACGCGAAATGGCGGCGTGAAGATTTACCTATCCTGCCGGAAAACTGGCGGTTTACCGTAAGCAGAGACAAACAAAAGCAGTTCGGTATTCTCCGCGCTCTGATGCGCCGCGACGACGTGGATGAAGTTATCAACACCTGCGACGCCGGACGCGAGGGCGAACTGATCTTCCGCACCGTGTACGACATGGCAGGCTGCGCAAAGCCGATGAAACGGCTCTGGATTTCTTCGATGGAGGACGAGGCGATCCGGCAGGGCTTTGCCGAACTGAAACCGGGCCGGGATTACGACGGTCTGCATCAGTCCGCGCTCTGCCGCTCCAAGGCCGACTGGCTGGTAGGCATCAACGCGACGCGCCTGTTTTCCGTCCTTTACCACCGCACTCTGAATGTCGGGCGCGTCATGTCTCCGACGCTGGCGCTCATCGTGCAGCGGGAAGCGGAAATTTCCGCGTTCCAGCCGGAGCCGTTCTATACCGTCAATCTCGACTGCGGCGGTTTTGCCGCTACCGGCGACAAGCTGAAAGCAAAGCCGGAGGCCGAGGCCGTTGCTGCCGCCTGCAAAGGCAAAACGGCTATCGTCAGGGCCGTGGAGCGGAAAGAAAAATCCGAGAAGCCGCCCGCGCTCTACGATCTGACCACCCTCCAGCGCGACGCCAACCGCTTGCTCGGCTACACGGCCCAGCAGACACTCGATTATCTGCAATCGCTCTATGAAAAGAAGCTCTGTACCTATCCCCGCACCGACAGCCGGTTTTTGACGAACGATATGGAAGGAACCGTCCCGGCGCTTGCCTCCGTTGCCGCCGCGATCTGCGACATGAGTATTCCCGAAAAGCTCTACGCCGGTCAGGTCTGCGACAGCGCGAAAGTCAGTGACCATCACGCCGTCGTTCCCACCTCCGTCGCGGGCAAAGCAGACTGTTCCGCGCTGCCTGCCGGGGAGCGTGAAATTCTGCGGCTTATTTCCCGGCAGCTTCTCTGCGCGGTCGGCAGACTGCATCAGTACGCCGAAACCGCCGTCACGCTGGACTGTGCCGGGTATGGATTTGCCGCCAAGGGCAAGACGATACTCGTTCCGGGCTGGAAAATCTATTTGCAGGAACAGGCCGACAAGCCTTTGCCGGATCTGGCAGAGGGGCAGGACATCGCTGTTTCCTCTGTTTCCATCAAAGAGGGCAAAAGCTCGCCGCCCAAGCATTACACGGAGGATACCTTGCTTTCCGCGATGGAGACGGCGGGCGCGAAGGAGATGCCGGACGATGCAGAACGCAAGGGCCTCGGCACCCCCGCCACACGCGCGGCCATTCTGGAAAAACTCGTTACCACCGGATTCGTGGAACGGAAAAAGGCGAAGAAAACCGTCAATCTCATTCCGTCTCAGGTCGGCGTGTCGCTTGTTACGGTTCTGCCGGAACAGCTTCAATCTCCGCTGCTGACCGCCGAATGGGAAAACCGGCTCAAACAGGTGGAGCACGGCGAACTGGAGCCGGACGCCTTTATGAACGGGATTTCTTCCATGCTCCGGGAGCTTATAAAAACCTATACGCCGGTTAAGGGCGCGGAGGTGCTGTTCCCATCCGGGCGTGAGGCAGTCGGCAAATGCCCCCGCTGCGGCGGCAGTGTGACCGAAAGCAAGAAAGGCTTTTTCTGCGAAAATGACGGTTGCCGCTTCGGGCTTTGGAAGGACAACCGGTTTTTTGCCGCCAAGAAAAAGGTTCTGACGAAAGCTGTAGCCGCAGCGCTCCTGAAGGATGGGCGCGTGAGGCTCACCGGCTGTTATTCCGAAAAAACCGGCAAAACCTACGACGCGACGGTGATTTTGGAGGACACCGGGGAGCACGTCAATTTCAAGCTGGAATTTGATTCGGGGACGAAAAATCGGGGCGGATCATGAAACTTACCAAATATGAGCGGGAGACGATCATTTGCTATAACGAGGAAGAAGCGACGGCCAGCGTTTACACGCACAATAAAAAGCTTATCCAAAAGCTCAAACGGCTCTCGGAAAAATACCCAGACAAGGTGAAACCGGAGCACTCGGAGCATCGCGGGGCCGTCAGCTATCTTGTTCCCAAGGGCTGTGTTTCCGTCCGGGAACCGTACAGCGACCGGCGGCGTGAAGCCGACAGTTTGCGGGCCAAAGCAGCGAAAATACGCCCTCCTGACCGGAGCATACGCTCCGAAAATGAATAACGGGCGCGCTCCCACATGGGTTTATTCCGGCCTGTGCGGGGGTGCGCTTTTTTCAATTCTATGATCTGCGAAAGGAGCACACTATGGCCGAAAAGAATAAGGAACGATTGAAAGAGATCACCGACAGCATCGAACAGGGCATCCAAAACCTGTTTCAGAGCGACCGATACGCACAGTACCTCCGCACCATGTCCCGGTTCCACCGCTATTCCGTCAACAACACCATGCTCATCTACATGCAGAAGCCAGGCGCCACCCTTGTGGCCGGGTTCAACAAATGGCGCGATCAGTTCAGCCGAAACGTCATGCGGGGCGAAAAGGGAATCAAGATCATCGCGCCCACTCCGTTCAAAAAGAAAATCGAGGAAGAAAAACTCGACCCAGATACCAAAATTCCCATGCGGGACGCGGACGGCAACATCATCATGGAGGAAAAGGAAATCAAAATCCCTATGTATAAGGTGGTTTCCGTTTTTGACGTGTCGCAGACCGAGGGGAAGCCGCTGCCGACGCTGGTAAACGGCCTCACGGGAAATGTGAAGCAGTATGAGATTTTCATGGAGGCGCTGCGGCGTTCGTCCCCCGTTCCGCTTGCATTTGAAACGATGGAGCTGAATACGGACGGTTATTTCAGCGAAAAAGGCCAGCGTATTGCCATCCGGTCCGGTATGAGCGAGGTACAGACCGTCTCCGCCGCCGTCCACGAAATCACCCACGCCACGCTGCATAACTATGAACAGGCCCGCCTTGCCGCCGCCAAGAGTGATGAAACCGCCGAACCGCCCAAGCCGAAAGACCGGCACACCGAGGAAGTGGAGGCCGAGAGCGTTTCTTACGCCGTCTGCCAGTATTACGGCATTCAGACCGGCGAGAACAGCTTCGGCTATATTGCCACATGGAGCCGTGGCAAGGAATTGCCTGAGCTGCGGGCCTCTTTGGAAACCATCAATAAAACCGCCTCCGGTCTGATCTCCGACATCGACCAAAATTTCCGCGAGGTCCTGAAAGAGTATGATACCGTTCTGGAACAGTTCGCCGGGGACGTGTATCAGTACACGGCCTCCGTCATGGAACCGCCGTTCCCTCTCAACTCCATGGAAGAAGAAGTCCCGGCCACCGTGGAAGATTTGAAAAGCGGTTACGGAAAAGACACCCGTAACGCCATCCTTAATGCTGCGAAGGTCGCGGCCGCGGCGTCCCCGGACGAGCTTCTGCGGCGGCTGGACGAAATTGAAAAAATCTACCCGTGGAGGGAAACTGAGGCGATGTATCTGCTGGACAACGCCGCCTATCTTTATTTGAAGGAAAATGAGGACGGATACGGCTATATCCTTTACGATAAGGAAAGCCTGCGGGAAACGGCAAACGGATTTGCCGACGAGGGCGTTAGCTCCATCCCGACCGCTTACGAACAGGCGCTTGCCCTTGAACACCTGACCCCAGCGGCCTCGGAAAAGGTGTCGCTTGATATTTTGAGCAAGATTACCGCCGTGCGTGAACAGGATGTACAGGAATATATCCGTAAAAATAATTTAGGCGATCATGAGCCGGACGCACCGAAAGCGCAGACAGCCCCCGACCAACCGAAAGTGGCCGGTATGCTGCCGGATGCGCCGGAGCAGGCGCTCGACGAATACCCCATGCCGGATTCGGAACTGACCGTGGCCGATCTGGAAGCCTGCGGGTATCTGGACGGCGATCTGCTTCCCCTTTCCAAAGACCGGGCGCTGGAACTTTTTGAGCAGGACCTCACCGTTTACATGATTGAGGACGGCAGCGCAAGCATGGCGTTCGACCCGGATGAGATTCAGGCCCACAGCGGCCTTTTCGCCGTGAGCCGCGAGGAATGGGAGGAAAGCCGGAAATTTTCCTCTGCCATAGAGGACCGGATGAAGCATCAGGAGCAGCGGGAAGCCGCTTTTCTGAAAACCTCTCAGGACGCTTTCGCTATCTATCAGGTCAAAAGCGGCGACGAGCTGCGCGACATTCGCTTTGAACCGCTCAGTTGGCTGGAATCCAAAGGCGTTTCCGTGGATCACGGCAACTACGACCTCGCTTACACCGCGCCGCTCGCGGATCAGGGCAGCACGGATGACAGGCTGTCCGTTTTGTGGGACAGGTTTAACAACGAGCATTCCACCGATTATCACAGGCCGAGCCTGTCCGTCAGCGACATCGTTGCGCTAAAGCAGAACGGCGTTGTATCCTGTCATTACGTGGACAGCTTCGGTTTTCAGGAGATTCCGGCCTTTCTGAAACCGGAAAACTACCTGAAAAACGCAGAAATGGCGGTGGAAGATGATTACGACATGATCGACGGTATCATCGACAACGGAAAAAATCCCACCGTCGCGGAGCTGGAGCAGCAAGCCAAAACCGGTCAGCCGATTTCCCTTCTGGAGCTTGCCGAGGCGTCACGCCGGGAAAACGACGAAAAGAAAAAATCCGTCGTGGAACGGCTCAGAAATCAGCCGGTCAGCCGGGAACACAAAAAAGCAGCGCCCGACAGAGGCGCGGAAATGGAGCGGTGATATGTTTACAAACGATGAAATCAACCTGATGTGCATTTACAATACCGGGACGCGAGAGGGCCTGATCGCGGAGCTTGAGCAGATGCGCGGCTATCTCGGTGCGGAGGAAGCGGAGCTTCTGTCCCTGACGGATTCCACGCTGGAAAAGTTCCGGCACATGAGCGACGCCGAGTATGCAGAGCTTGATCTGCTTCCGGATTTTGATGTGGAGACTGAATGAAAAATACGATTATCAATTTCTTACATGATTTTTCTCAAGACATTGCAACCAATTTATTCTTTTCCGATCTATAATAAGTGAAAGCTTTCATTAAATAAGAGAGGGGGAAAAGCATGGATGATTCCCAAATTATTCAGTTGTATTTTGAGCGTTCCGAAGAAGCAATCAACAAAACTAAAATAAAATATGGAAATTTCTGCTTTTGTATTGCTAACAACATCCTAAAAAGCAAGGAGGATGCAGAGGAATGTGAAAACGACGCATATTTGAGGGTATGGAATGCTATTCCTCCCCAAAAACCCAGTATGTTAAAATCCTATCTTGGGAAGATCGTTCGCAATCTTGCCTTGCAACGATATGAATATTATTCAGCCAAAAAAAGGAACACGGAATTAGAAATCGCCTTTTCTGAACTGGAAGAATGTATTGTCGGATTAAAAGGTGTGGAAGGACAATATGATACCGAGGATCTTGGAAGATCAGTTAACTGTTTTCTCCATACTATTGATCGTGAATCACGAATTATATTTGTTAGGCGATATTGGTATACAGATTCCATTAAAGAAATTGCAGTCCGTTTTGGAATCAGTGAAAGCAAAGTTAAATCCTCTCTCTTTAGGACAAGGAATAAATTGAAAGTCTATTTACGAAAAGGAGGTTTTATGGCATGACAGGAAAAAATTTGTATGATGCCATTAACAGTATTGATGATAACTTCATACAAGAGGCCGATGAAGCTGTCACCCTCAAAAAAAATGTGGTCAGCTTCAATTGGAAACGTTTCACTGGAATTGCCGCATGCATTGCGCTTGTTTTATGTGCTTCTGTAATCATACCCAAATTTCTTCCTACTTTAATATCAAGCAAAGAGGCACATCAGGAAAAGACCACAAACGCCATTCTCAATGACTATGTTGATATATACTATCTTAAAAATGGCACAACTGAAATAAAAAAAGAATCGGTGAAGTTAGATTACACTCCACAGAATATCTTTCAAGAATGGAAAAAGTTGAATAACATTCCTGATGGTGTAAGCATGGTTGATTATAAAATCGATTCGAATGGGTATGAACAATCAGGGAATAGCAGTACCGCCACGTATGTTGTTGGGGATGTTTTTACCTTAAATGTGACATTGTCGAACGAATTTACGGATTGTCTTACCAAGAGCAATCGCACGGCTTTATTAAAATCACTTGAAAAAACACTAAGTTATCAAAAAATTAAATATAAGTCAATCAATATCATCGTTGATGGGCAAAAAATCAACAATTAAGCGTTTCCCAAAAAGTTTAATTCAGAGAAACAGTGCAATTCCAAAGATGATGGCCGTTACAAAACTTCCGTTTTGTAACGGCCATTTTAGCATATTGAAAACTAGTTTATGTGACATTTTATTATAAAACTCATTTGAATAACAGGAAGGAGTTGTAAATGTATGCCGACAAAACTGCAAGCCTGCGAGCAGATCGCGGAGAAAATCGCAAAGCAGATCACCGCCAGTCATGAAAGCTGGACGGATTTCCTGAAAACCGCTGCGCGGCTCTACAAATATCCGTACCACGAACAGCTCATGATTTTTGCCCAGCGCCCAGACGCGACGGCCTGCGCCGGGTATGAGCTTTGGAACGAAAAAATGCGCCGGTATATCCGGCACGGCAGTAAGGGAATCGCACTCATCGACGCCTCCGGCGACAAGCCGAGAATCCGGTATGTCTTTGATATTTCCGACACAGGAAGCCGGGAAAATTCCAGCCATCCATTCCTTTGGGAGTACCGCCCGGAGCATGAGGACGCGGTTACGGCGGCGTTAAAACAGGAATATGAAATCTCCGGCGAAAAAGGTCTTGCCGATCAGTTGGAGCAGATCGCCGGACAGTTGGCGAATGGATATTGGCAAGAGCATCAGTACGACATCCTCCACATCGTTGACGGCAGCTTTCTGGAGGAATATGATGAGTTCAACATCGGAGCACAGTTCCGAAACGCCGCCTCTGTCAGTATCACCTACGCGGTCTTGTCCCGCTGCGGCCTCGACCCCGACGAATACTTTGAGCATGAGGATTTTCTGAGCATCTTCGATTTCAACACGCCCAATACCGTCGCCGCCCTCGGCACGGCGGTCAGCGAAGCAAGTGAACGGGTACTGCGGCAGATCGAAGTCACCGTCAAAAATTACGAACGCGAACACCACGCGGAAAGGAGCGCCACACATGGAGAACAACCTGACTTACAGCCGGAACGGGGATTACCTGATTCCCGACCTGACGATCACGGAGCCGACGGAGAGCATCGGAAAATACGGGAGGATGCGGAAGAATTACCTGAAGGAATACCATCCGATCCTGTACAACAGCCTGCTGCTGTCGGAGAAACTGTACCCGCATCTGCTGGAGATCGAGCGGACGGCGACGGCGCGGCTGGAACGGATGATGCCAGAGCTGATGAAATCGGCGGGCATGACGGAGAGCCTGAAAGCCTCCGACCCGATGCGCTGGGTGGGCCTCATGAACGACCTGAAAGCGCAGGCCGAGGAAACGATTCTGACGGAGCTTATCTACAGCTAAGTTTCTTTCCGTCGGAGCAGGAACAAATACAGCGGATTGATGAAGCGGAGAGCGAAAAGCCCTCCGCTTTTTCCATGCCCGCACCGCAAAAGCCGAAAAAGCGCAGTACAACACAGGCCGACATCGACGCCGCCCTTCAGGAATGGAACGGCGACATTGAAAGCAAACGGGCCGTTGCCGAGTATATGCGGGAACATGCCCGCGACAAGGACACGGCGGCGTTTCTGCGCGCCGAGTACGGCGACGATCTTCCGGCCTTTCCCGTAACCGTGGGCCACACATCGACGGATCTGCCTTGGCCGAAAGTGCAGCGGCGAATCGCCCAACTCATCCGGGAAGAACGTTTTTACACACAGGAAGAACAGGCCACGCCGCCCGATCTGAGCGGCCAGCCGATCACCCGCACCGGCGACACCATCACCATCGGAAACGGCGACGCTTCCCATGAAGTGGATGTGACGCTCACCGACGAGCAGTGGGCGGCGTTACAACGGGCGGTTCCCGACAGTGCCGCAATCCAACTTCCCTACAAGGTGGGAGACACGGTATATCTGGACAATAAGCCCTTTGAAATCACTGAAATCAAGGACTACGACATCCAGCTCCGCGACCCGACGCTTGCCTATCCCATCTTCCGCGCCGAGAGCCGGGAGAATTTTGAAAATCTGCTGCGCCGGGATTCCCGGAACGGCCCCATCACGGAATTTCTGGCTGCGGACTTGGAACACACGGACACCGATCTGCGGGATGCCCTGACTTCCGGCCTGCTGGAACAGCGGGACAAGGAACATATCGCGGGGTATTTCCGCGAAAACGAGGGCAACACCCGCGTGGCCCAGCGCCTTTCCGATACCTACGCCGGGGCTTCCGATACGATGGAACTGACCACCGGCGAGACGGCGGATTTCTTTGCCACCACCACGGGTTTCGAGGTCGATATTCACGACAAGTTCAACAGCAAGCGCACCGCTTCATGGGAAGAAATCGCCCCAATTCTCCGCGCCCTGTATCAGCGGGAGCAGGACGCCTTTTCCCATGAACCGGTTCTGCGGGAATCTGCGGACCGGGATGATATTCATCCTTCGACAGAAGTCACGTTGCCGGAAACTGCTACACAGCCGTCCGGCAAGACAAGCCCAGAAAGTGGCGTGGCTCTCCCCGGAGAAATTGTCACCGTAAAAGATCACATCGCGCCGGAGCAGCCCGCCGCTGGGAACTTCCTCATCACCGACGATCATTTGGGCGAGGGCGGCGCGAAAACCAAGTACAGCTTTAATATCGCGGCCATCCGCACCCTGAAACAGATCGAGGCCGAGGGCCGCACGGCGACGCCGGAGGAACAGGAAACACTCTCCCGCTATGTCGGCTGGGGCGGCATCCCGCAGGCGTTCGACCCGGACAACGCCGCATGGTCAAAAGAATACGTGGAGCTGGTCGGCGCGCTGACCTCCGAAGAATACGAAATGGCGCGGGCCTCCACCCTGAACGCCCACTACACCAGCCCCACCGTTATCAAGGCCATCTATGAGGCCGTGAAAAATCTCGGCTTTCAAACCGGAAACATTCTGGAACCGGCCTGCGGCGTTGGAAACTTTTTCGGCCTGCTGCCGGAAAGCATGGCGGCGTCCCGGCTCTACGGCGTTGAGTTGGACAGCATCACGGGCCGGATCGCCAAACAGCTTTATCCAAATGCCAACATTACCGTGGCGGGCTTTGAAACCACCGACCGGCGCGACTTTTTCGATTTGGCCGTGGGCAACGTGCCGTTCGGCAGCTACAAGGTTTCCGACCGGGCTTACGACAAGCTCGGTTTTCCCATTCACGATTATTTTTTCGCCAAAACGCTCGATCAGGTGCGTCCGGGCGGCGTGATCGCGTTTGTCACCAGCCGCTACACGATGGACAAACAGTTCCCGGAGGTGCGGAAGTACATCGCCCAGCGCGCGGAGCTGCTGGGGGCTGTCCGGCTTCCCAGCAACGCTTTCAAGGCCAACGCCGGAACGGAAGTCACCACCGACATCCTTTTTCTCCAAAAGCGCGACCGCCCCATCGTCATCGAACCGGATTGGGTGCATCTCGGCCAGACCGGGGACGGAATTCCCGTCAACAGCTATTTTGTCGGTCATCCCGAAATGGTGCTGGGGACCGTCAAATGGGACGATAAAATGCACGGCGATAAAAAGGAAACAACGTGCGAACCATTCCCCGACGCCGATCTTGCCAAACAGCTCCATGAGGCGGTTTCCCACCTTCAGGGGCAGATTGCGGAAGCGGAGCTGCCGGATCTCGGTGAGAATGAGGAAATCGACGATTCCATCCCGGCAGACCCCGACGTAAAAAACTATTCCTATACGGTTGTGGACGGCAAGGTGTACTACCGGGAAAATTCCCGCATGGTGCGGCCGGAGCTGAACGAAACCGCCAAAGCCCGCGTCATGGGCATGGTCGAGCTGCGGGACTGTGTGCAGAAGCTTATCAGCCAACAGCTCGACGGATCGGCTTCCGACGTTGAAATAAAAAACACACAAACGGAATTGAACCAACTCTATGACGCTTTTTCAGCAAAATACGGTCTTATCAACTCGCGCGGCAACAGCCTTGCGTTTGCGGAGGATTCTTCGTACTATCTGCTCTGCTCACTGGAAGTGATCGACGAGGACGGCAAGCTGGAGCGCAAAGCCGACATGTTTACCAAGCGCACCATCCGGCAGCGAAAAATTGTCACTTCCGTGGACACCGCGTCGGAAGCTCTTTCGCTCTCCATCGCGGAAAAGGCGCGGGTGGACATGGATTACATGGCCTCCCTTACCGGCAAAACGTCGGAGGCGCTGGCCGACGAGCTGCGCGGCGTCATCTTCCGCAATTTGGGCGAGCAGGACCCGGCGAGCGTCCCCAAAGCCTTTTACAATCTAGAGAAAATCCCGTTCGTCACCGCCGACGAATACCTTTCCGGCAACGTGCGCCGCAAGCTGCGGCTGGCGAAAGCTCTCGCGGAAATGCGGCCCGATCTCGCGGAGAAAATCGCCCCCAACATCGAGGCGTTGGAAGCCGCCCAGCCGAAGGACCTCGACGCCTCCGAAATCGAGGTGCGCCTCGGCGCGACGTGGATTGACAAGGGGTACATCCAGCAGTTCATGGAGGAACTCTTGAACCCGCCGTCCGGTGTGCGCGACGGCATCCGGGTAAACTATTCCTCGTTTACGGCAGAATGGTCTGTTTCCAATAAAAGCAGCGTCGGGTACAACAACGTGGCGGCTTACGTCACCTACGGTACCGACCAGGCCAACGCCTATCGGATTCTGGAGGATACGCTCAATCTCCGGGACACGCGGATCTACGATACCGTAACCGACCCGGACGGCAAGGAGCGCCGTGTCCTCAACTCCAAGGAAACCACCCTCGCCCAGCAGAAGCAGCAGGCCATTAAGGACGCTTTTCATGACTGGATCTGGAAAGCCCCTGACCGACGCCGCACCCTGACGAAAAAATACAACGAGCTGTTCAATTCCAGCCGCCCGCGTGAATACGACGGGCGGCATCTTGTATTCCCCGGTATGAACCCCGAAATCAAGCTACGGGAGCATCAATTAAACGCCGTGGCGCACCAGCTTTACGGCGGCAACACCCTGCTGGCGCATGTCGTGGGCGCGGGCAAAACCTATGAAATGATCGCGGCCGCAATGGAGGGCAAGCGGCTTGGTTTATGCCAAAAATCCCTGTTCGCCGTTCCGAATCACCTGACGGAGCAGTGGGCTTCCGAGTTTCTGCGGCTGTACCCTTCCGCAAATATCCTTGTCACCACCCGAAAGGATTTTGAAAAACGCAACCGCAAAAAATTCTGCGCCCGCATCGCCACCGGCGACTACGACGCGATCATCATGGGACACTCGCAGTTTGAAAAAATTCCCGTCTCTTTGGAACGGCAGAAACGGCTGATTCAGGAACAGATTTGGGAGATCGAAAACGGGCTGGAAGAACTCAAAGACAGCGGCGCGGAGCAGTTTACCATCAAGCAGTTGGAACGTACCAAAAAGGGACTGGAAGCGCGCCTGAAACGGCTCAACGACAACTCCCGTAAGGATGATGTCGTCACCTTTGAACAGCTCGGCGTGGACCGTCTGTTTGTGGACGAAGCTCACAATTACAAAAATCTGTTTCTTTACACGAAGATGCGTAACGTGGCGGGCCTCTCCACCACCGACGCGCAGAAGTCCAGCGACATGTTTCTGAAATGCCGGTATCTCGACGAAATCACGCACAGCCGGGGCGTCGTGTTCGCCACCGGGACGCCGGTTTCCAACAGTATGACGGAATTGTATACGATGATGCGCTACCTCCAATATGAAACCCTGAAAGAGCGGAATCTCGTCCATTTCGACTGCTGGGCTTCGACGTTCGGAGAAACCGTAACGGCCATCGAACTGGCCCCGGAGGGGACCGGCTACCGGGCGCGGACGCGCTTCGCCCGGTTCTACAATCTGCCGGAGCTGATGCAGCTGTTCAAGGAAGCGGCGGACATCAAGACCGCCGACCAGCTCAACCTTCCAACACCGAAAGCCGTTTACCACAACGAAGTCGCGCAGCCCTCGGAAATCCAGAAGGAAATGGTGAAAAAACTCTCGGAACGCGCCGCCGCCGTCCATTCCGGTTCCGTCGATCCGACCGTGGACAACATGCTCAAGATAACGTCGGACGGGCGCAAGCTCGGCCTCGATCAGCGTGTCATCAATCCGATGCTCCCCGACAATCCCGGCAGTAAGGTCAATATGTGCGTCAATAACGTTTTTCGCTTCTGGCACGACGGGCAGGACAAAAAGCTGACCCAGCTTGTTTTCTGCGACATTTCCACCCCAAAGGCCCGCGCCGCCGCGAAGGAAAACCGGGCGGTCCGGGCCTGTGGGAAGCTGGCGGGCGGCACGGAGCTTCACGCATTGCAGGACGCCAAGCCGGAATCGTTCAGCGTCTACTCGGACATCCGGGATAAGCTCATCGCGCGGGGCGTTCCCGCCAGTGAAATCGCGTTCATTCATGACGCCGATACCGAAATCAAGAAAAAGGAACTGTTTGCCAAGGTGCGCGCCGGACAGGTGCGCGTCCTGATGGGCAGCACTGCCAAGATGGGGGCCGGGATGAACGTGCAGGATCTTTTGATTGCCTCCCACGATCTGGACTGCCCATGGAGGCCGGGAGATTTGGAACAGCGGTCCGGGCGTATCATCCGGCAGTACAATACCAACCCCGAAGGGCATATTTTCCGTTACGTCACCGAAGGGACATTCGATTCGTACCTCTGGCAAACTGTGGAAAATAAGCAGAAAGTGCGCCCAGACGCGGTGCAGTGAGAAGTTAAGGTCAAACCACGCAAGACAGCGCGTGAAACAACCTGCCTGACCAAAAGGCGAAAGCCGACACGGGAACATAGCACGGCAGGAAAGCGGTAAGTCA
>JALCPP010000004.1 GCA_022650485.1 Oscillospiraceae bacterium
CACGGTAACGTGTTCAGCTTGGCAGTACTAATAGGCCGAGGGCTTGACCATATTTTTGGTTCGCCCTACCAATTCGTTTTTCTCTTCTTAAGCTTTGTTCAGTTTTCAGGGTATAATTTACTCAGTGTCCGGAAACGAAAGACCTGTCGGCGTGACAGGTCTTTTTCTTATAGCCATCGGAAAATTCCGATGGCTTTTTGTCATTTATAACGTGATAATTAGTCGAGATAATACGGAAAGTATCCATAAAGTGACGAAAAGAAAGTTGAATGTGACTACTATTTGTATTAAAATGCAATTATAGACTGGATTGTATTAAAATAAAGGTAAAAAGGCGGAATATGTACTTCGTATTTATGATGGATCACCACAGGGTCGCTCAATGGTTTTTGACATCATTTGATACTATATGTAATAAAACAACAATATATCCGTTTTGTAGTAAAAACGAAAGCACTTCTTAGTTGTGTGTTTAACGCATGGGATGGATCATTCCCAATGAATTCCGCAAAAAATTGTATTTGAAAATTTTATCAGAATCCAGTATGATGGTGATAACATTAGACAGCCGGTTGACATTGATTCTTGCGTGTTGTATTATTGTATTAATATAATATGAATTGGAGGAAGATTTCATGGCTGTGTTTGCCGGGTTTGGCATTATGTTTTTCGCGCTGATGCTACTTTTGGGTCTTCTGTATTTCATGGCACATGTTTTGTTTGCACTGGCGGCCTACCACGACGCGCAGGCGCAGGGGAATCCGGATGCACTGGTTTGGGGCCTTGCCATTGGCATTTTGGGTTTTATTCCGGGGATTATTTATCTGTGTATCAGGGGCTCCGGCCGGCGGCTGGTTCGCTGCCCTAATTGTGGATATCCCCATGATGCGGTTGACTTTTGCTGCCCGAAATGCGGAGAAAAAAATTCCCCCGCACCAAAAGCCGATCCCTATCAGCAGGTGCTGGCGGAGCGGGCGAGGAAGGAATTGATCGGTGGCATTGTGGTGATTGCCGCGGGGGTCCTGGTTACAATTTTGGCAGTCATTTTTTTTAGCTTTTCCATCATGGGAAGTTGGAAGTTATTTTAAATAGATCGATAGATTGTGGGAAACGATAGGAGAATTTATGCTAGAGATACAACACCTGACGAAACGCTATCGGAAGTTGACAGCGAATCATGATTTGTCTTTCCGGGTGCAGGACGGCGAGGTTGCCGTTCTGGCCGGACCAAACGGAGCGGGGAAATCCACCGCGATTAAATGTATTGCCGGACTGCTGCGGTTTGACGGAACAATTCTGGTCTGCGGGCATCCGAATAAAAGTGTGGAAGCCAAACGCTGCTTTGGTTATATCCCTGAGATCCCCGCGCCGATGGAATCGCTGACGGTGCTGGAGCATTTGGAATTTATCGCCCGGGCTTACCGTGTGGAGGACTGGCAGAAGAAGGCGTCTGTCTTTTTAGAGCGCATGGAACTGGACGACAAGAAGAATAAACTGGGCAGTGAGCTTTCAAAGGGTATGCAGCAAAAGTTGAGTATCTGCTGCGCGATGCTGCCGCAGCCAAAAGTTATCTTGTTGGATGAGCCGCTGGTCGGCCTTGACCCGCATGCGATCAAAGAGCTGCGCGGCTTGATAGAAGAAAAGCGCAAAGAGGGCTGTTCCATCCTGGTCAGCACGCATATGCTGGACTCTGTCCAGCAGGTATGGGACAGAGCTTTGATTATGATGAACGGAGAAATTGCGGCGGAGCGGACGCGCCCCGAAATAGAAGGCAGCGGCGAAAGCCTGGAACAGCTGTTCTTTTCAATTACAGAGGGAAAGGAGCCGGACTGTGGGGACGATTCTGTACATAGCGCGTAAGCAGATTAAGAATAATGTGATTCAATTAGTGCGCAAACCGGTGCGTTTGATCGCGCTCATCGTTGCTGCCGCGCTGATTATCTGGATGGTCTGGGATTTGCCTTCACAGTCGCACGGGCAGATGGACCTTGCCATTTTGCAAAGCGGATTTTTGGCATGGCTGTTGGTGCTGGGAACAATTACGGCGCTGTCCTCTGTGGAATCCGGTTCCTCGCTGTTTCAGCTGCCGGACGTCAATCTGCTTTTTGTTTCTCCGCTTTCCCCAAAAACGGTTTTGGCCTATGGGCTGGCCCGGCAGACAGGGAAGACGGTGGCGGGTTTTGCTTTCCTGTTGTTTTACAGCTGGATGCTGGTTGATAATTTTGGCATTACCGTGGCGGATGTATTGCTTTTGATTCTGGGCTCGGTTCTGTTTCTGGTCGCTATTCAGGCTTTGGCGTTGTGTTTGTACTGTTTTGCAAACCGCGGGGCGGTACAGCGAGCGGCAGTGAAGGCAGGAATCCTTGCGGTCCCGTTTCTGATTATACTGTACGTGCTTTATCAGTCGAGAGACGGGTTGAACTTTTCCGTGATATACCAAACGGCCGCGTCCCCGGTGCTGGATGCGTTTCCCGTTGTCGGCTGGATTCGAGGGGCTGTGTTTGCACTGATTGTGGGAAACGGGGCTCTGGCAGGGCTGTACTTTGCTTTAACGGCCGCATTTTTTGCACTGACCATTCTCGTGCTTTTAAAAATTGATGCCGATTATTATGAAGATGTTCTCAGTACCGCAGAAAAACTGTTTCATGTGCGCCGTGCCATCAAGGAAAAGCGCACGGTTTCTCTCCCGACAAAGAAGAAAGTCGGGCGCACGGGAATCGGCAGGGGCTGGGGTGCAAGCGCGTTCTTTTATAAGCATCTGATGGAAAACCGGCGCGGCAGCCGTTTTGCCTGGATTGGCAGTTCTACGCTGATGTTACTGCTGGTAAATGCGGCGGTGGCAGTGGTTATGCGTGTCATTGTCAGTGTGAACGGTCACCATGCGGCGGCGGATGCGGTTCTTTTTTCTGGCTGCGGAATGAGCATCTATGTTATGTTTTTTCAAAATATGATGGGGGACTGGGCGAAGGAACTGGAAAAGCCGTACCTTTATATGGTCCCGGAAGATCCGTTTCGTAAACTGTTTTGGGCTGGCCTTTCAACGGGCATTCAGCCTGCGGTGAACGGCCTGATCGTTTTTGCCGTGATGTGCGCCGCACTGCACGCCAATCCTTTCACGGGGATTGCCTGTGTTCTTGGATACGCCTCGTTTGGGTTTTTATTTACCGCGGGCAGTGTTCTGGGGCGCCGTGTGCTGGGCAGAGTCCCCAACCGTGGGATCATCATGATTCTTTATATGCTGCTGCTGCTTCTGGTTCTGGCGCCGGGGGTTGGCGGTACGCTGGCGGTGGTGCTTGCACTGGATGCCTCCATTGCGGGAGCGGCTCCATTGCTGTGGGCGCTTCCAATTACAATTTGGAACATGACGGCATCGCTGCTCATTTTTTATTTTTGCCGGGGAATTTTATTTTCCTGTGAAAAATAGCGAGGATTGGGTATAAATTCGCAAGAATCGGGGAATGATTCCCTATATCGTTGTTTGTGTTAAGACGGTTTCAAAATAAATTAAACTTTTTTTAAATTTAGGCTTGCATTTTGTCGCAGGCCGTGGTATTATATTGAAGTCGTCAAAACACGAAACAAGTTGGTACCGATTGTGATGAGGGTACACCCGTTCCCATCCCGAACACGGAAGTTAAGCTCATCTACGCTGAAGATACTTGGCTGGTAACGGCCCGGGACAATAAGTGGCGCCAACATCAGAAGCAGTCACCCAATAGGGTGGCTGTTTTTTTATGCTGTTTTCTGTCTGATAAACGCAGGGAAAGACCGGAAAAACGGGTTCCGGCATGGTACCATATCCATACGGATGGAGGAATTACGATGGACTGGATTCAGGGAATGCGGCGCTCTATCGATTACATGGAAGAACATCTGGAGGAACCGGCCGATTTTGGGCGGATTGCCCGGGAAGCGGGAGCGTCCCAATTCCATTTCATGAGAATGTTTGAAATTTTGACAGGGATGACGGTCGGGGAGTATCTGCGCCGGCGTCGGCTTACGCTTGCGGGGCAGGAATTGTCGCTTTCCGGTGCGAAAGTGATTGATACGGCACTTCGTTTTGGCTATGCCACGCCGGAATCGTTTTCAAAGGCATTCCGCCGTTTCCACGGCATTTCCCCTTCGGCTGCGCGCGAGCCGGGGGCGAATTTAAAATCTATCGGAAAGCTCTCCATTCAGATTACCTTGAAAGGGGCCTGCGTTTTGAATTACAGATTAGTAGAAAAAGAAGCGTTTACCGTGCTGGGCAAAAAAGTGAGAGTATCCTGTAAAAACGGAGAAAATTATCGAATAATTCCGGAGTTTTGCCGAAAATGCGAACAGGACGGAACCTTTGCCCGTTTAATGAAGATGGCGGCGAAAGAGATGGGAATGCTCGGGATCTGTGCGAATTTTAATGAGCAGACGGATGATTTCAATTATTATGCGGCTGCCGTTTATGACGGCGGGGAGATTCCACAGGGGATGGAAACGCTGGAAGTTCCAAAACTGACCTGGGCGGTGTTCGAGTCGGTCGGGCCGGTGCCCGATGCCTTGCAGGATGTTTGGAAACGGATTTTTTCAGAATGGTTTCCCTCCAGCGGCTACGAGCATGCGAAAGGTCCGGAATTGGAAGTGTACGAAAAGGGAGATATGACGAAACCGGATTATCAATGCAGCATATGGATTCCCATCGTTAAAAAGGTGTAAAAACAGAAGCATTCAAGGAGAGCGCCTGCGGGGCGCTCTTTTGTTTATATTCGGAGGGAACATGATGATCATATACAATTAGTTAAAACTTTTAATAATTATTCTTTAAGTATATTTTTTTTCATATGTAAAATCTGATTGTGAGCTTGTGGCTTTTTGAAATTAGGACAGAAAAATTTTGCTGAGCAGAGCCCGGATTCTTTCCTATATATAATAGAAAGAGAAAAGACGGAGAACAGAGCGCTGGTTTGGCAGCCGGACCGGGCTGGAAATGCCGCTTGCTATTTTACACTTTAAAGCGTAAAATAGATTAAAACAACAGCGAGAATGGAGAATCGGTCATGATTGTCTTAATGAAGAAGAACTGCACGCAGCAAAATGTGGAAGCAATTGTACAGCTTCTGAAAGAATATGGGTTGGGCGCAAATCTATCCACTGGCAGTCAGGCGACTGTGGTTGGCGTTTTGGGCGACAAAACCAAGCTTGGCGGCGTCAATCTGGAATTGATGGACGGTGTGGAAAAATGTGTGCCGATCATGCACTCGTATAAACTGGCCAGCCGTGACATGGTGCCGGAGGGTCGGACCGTTCAGGTTGGAACTGTAACGTTCGGCGGGAAGAAACTGGTCATGATTGCGGGCCCGTGCGCGGTGGAAAATCAAGAACAGATTCTGCAGGCTGCAGAAGGGGTGAAAGCGGCGGGCGCGGCCATGCTGCGCGGCGGTGCGTTTAAGCCGAGAACGTCCCCTTACTCGTTTCAGGGAACAGAGGAAGAGGGGCTTAAAATGCTGCGCAGGGCCGGGGATGAAACCGGACTGCCGGTGGTCAGCGAGGTAACCGATCACGAACAGCTCGCTTTTGCGGAAAAATACTGCGACATGTTTCAAATTGGTGCGCGCAACATGCAGAACTTCCGCCTGCTGCGGGCGGTGGGCCGTACCGGCATTCCGGTTCTGCTCAAACGCGGGATTGCGTCCACCATTGAGGAATGGCTGGATGCCGCAGAATATATTATGAGCGAGGGAAACAGCAGTGTGGTTCTCTGCGAGCGGGGAATCCGAACCTTTGAAACGGCCACCCGCAACACGCTGGATGTTTCCGCCGTTCCGGTCATTCGGGAGCGGAGCAGCCTTCCTATTATAGTAGACCCGTCTCACGCAGCCGGAAAAGCTTCTTATGTGCGGGCGCTTGCCCTTGCAGGAGTTGCCGCGGGAGCGGATGGCTTAATTGTTGAGGTTCATCCCAACCCCAAAAAGGCAATGAGCGATGCCGCACAGCAGCTTACTCCGAAAGCCTATACAGCATTGTTTCAAACAGCGGTAAAGGTGGCGGAAGCGGTCGGAAGAACATTATAATAGATAGAGTCGGCCGCCGCGAAGAATTTCGCGGCGGCTTTTTATAAACTCTTGCTTTCTATAGAGAGACAGGCGCTTCTTTCCAATTTAAGAGATATGCGCATATTGTTAACTATTTTGTTTTATAAAGTTGACAATAAACTGCTGATTCCTTATACTATAGAAAAGGAGACGTTTGAAATGAAGAGAAAAAAGATATTTGAACTCTTGTCCTGTGCCATGTTTGCGGCCCTGACCGCCGTATTGTCACAGTTTTCCATCCCGATTGGGCCGGTGCCGATTAATCTTGCGACTTTTTCCGTGTTCCTTGCAGGCGGAATTTTGGGCGCGGGCGGCGGATTGCTCAGTCAGGTGGTATACATTCTTCTGGGGGCGGCGGGAATTCCCGTGTTTGCCGGGTTCAGCGGCGGAATCGGCGTCATCCTCGGCCCGACCGGCGGGTATATTGTGGGGTATGCAGCAGCCGCGTGGCTGGTCGGAAAATTGGAACACCGGCTGGGGAACGGTTTTCTTTCAGCAGCGGCGTCCATGGCGGCAGGGCTGGTTGTGTGCTATTTTCTGGGCACAGCCTGGTTTATGGTGGTTACAAAGAGAACGTTAGTGGAATCTTTAATGCTGTGCGTGGTTCCGTTTTTAATTGGGGATGCGCTGAAGATTGCGGTGGCCGCAGCTGTTTCTGAACGGATCGGCGCGGTTTATGAGCGGTTGGACCGCAGAGCGGGTACGGTGTGAAAAAAAATTTGATGCTGTGCCCGCACCATGCGCTTTGTCTGCAGTTTTTTATTGGAAAAGGATATGGCGATGATTTTGTAGCAGGGATGGCAGAAATTCAACGGGCTTTATGGGAACACGAGGACCGCACCGTCCTTCTCGTTGCGGGGACGGATCAGATCTGCGCCCGATGCCCCAATAATCGGGCAGGTGTTTGTGAAGCTGCGGAAAAATCAGACCGATATGACCAAAAATGCCTGCATGTGTTTGGGCTGAAAACGGGGCAGAGCCTTTCCTGGCGAAACTTAATACAAATTGTAAAAAGAACAGCTGTCCTGTCCCCACGGGTTCGCGCCTCGATTTGCTCTGACTGCGGCTGGGATTCCGTCTGCCGCAAACAGCAGGCGAAGCTGCTGGCAGCGATGTCTGTATCCATGGAAACCGAAAAACACCGCCGCTAATCCCGGCGGCGTTTTTTTATTTTTTTGCGGAAAATAATCGAATCGGGGCATTACAAAATGTAGCTTTTTTAAAATTGTCAAGACCAAGATGTTGAGAACTCGGTGGAAAATGTTTAAAACCTGTCAAAAATAACAAATGGTATATATTTTGACCAAAGAATGCGGCCTTCCATACAGCAGTATGCCCTGTCATGTTAAGAGCTTCAATTGTTTTTGTTAAGAATTGTAAACTTAAATTAACAATATAGTTAACAATACAGGAGAAATCCGGCAGGTACTGTTTTGCTGAAAATGTGTGAAATGAAACGTAAGGAAACGCAAGATATAGGGCATAATACAGAGAAATCGAGAGTTCCAGCTAAATAGATTAAAATATTGGGCCTTTTGTATTGACATCGGACCGGGCTTGTGGTAAGATCAAAGATGCAAATTTCCGCGTTGCTTTTTGCGCGGTAAAAGGCCCCGCAGAAAGCGGGGGCACAAGGATTCCGATCAAAATTCAGGAGGTAACAACCATGTCCACCTATATGCCGAAATCCGGCAGCATTGAGCGCAAGTGGTATGTCATCGACGCCGCCGGAAAGCCGCTCGGGCGTGTTGCCGCGCAGGCTGCTGTTCTGCTTCGCGGAAAGCATAAAACGACTTTCGCGCCGCATGCTGATTGCGGAGACCACGTCATCATCATCAACTGCCGCCAGGCAATGCTGACCGGCAAAAAACTGCACAAGAAAATTTATTATCAGCCCACTTTGTATGTCGGCCACATGAAGAAAGTCGTATACTCGACCTTGATGGAAGAGAAGCCATGCAAGGCAATGGAACTTGCCGTCAAGGGAATGATCCCGGACAATGCAATCGGCCGCGCCTCAATGGCAAGGCTCCGCCTGTTTGAGGGCGACCAGCACAGTCATGCCGCCCAGAAGCCGCAGGCCTGGGAACTGTAAGGGGAGGATCACACAATGTACGAAAAAGCACCATATTTTTATGGAACCGGAAGAAGAAAAAGCAGCGTTGCCCGTGTCAGAGTTTACCAGGGCAGCGGTAAAATCACCATTAATGACCGTACCATTGATGAATACTTCGGTCTGGAAACACTCAAACTGATTGTTCGCCAGCCGCTTGTACTGACTAAGACTGACGAAAAGTTTGACATTGTCTGCCGCGTAGCCGGCGGCGGTGTTACCGGACAGGCCGGCGCAATCCGTCACGGCATTGCCCGTGCCCTGCTGCAGTACGATTCAGAAAATCTTCGTTCTATTCTGAAAAAGGCCGGGTTCCTGACCCGTGACCCGAGAATGAAGGAACGTAAGAAGTACGGCCTGAAAGCTGCACGTCGCGCACCCCAGTTCTCCAAGAGATAATTTGTATCTCATTCGTAATCCCCGCAAACCGGAAGGTTTGCGGGGATTTTTGTGTCTGAAGCAAATCTAACGCAAACAGGGGGTCTGCTGATGAATGAAAGCCTGAAGATATGGCAGAGATGAAAATCATAAAGCATCACCCTGTGAGTATCATGAAATAATGACGGGAATAGTGCATGATCTGTATGCCTTTACATATTATTTAAAAGATATTTGAAACTGCCAATATGGATGAAGAAGGATATGATAAGGGAAAGCATATCCCGTATAAAGTTGGAAAGCGGATTTTCTGTGTAAAAAACAGTAAGAAGAGGGAAAAGTCTGTTTTTAGTTAGAAGCCAAAGAATTTTAAAAATAAAAGCATAATTACTTGGACGAATTATCTTGAATATTGGAAGAATAAGGAATATAATGTATTCTAGGAATAAATCATCTAAAGCTAAACCGTGTAGTTTTTTCAAAATACGAAAGTAAATCCGGCTGGCCTGCGCTGCTCTGAAGGGGAAAGAAAAAATCGAAAAGGAGGGAAACAAAAGCAGAAAAGCTTTGCGGCAGGGTTCAGGAAGAATCAGCTTTATAAAATAAAGAGAGGAGAAGCATATGGACATACCAGAGGGCTTTTTTAATTGCTTGAGGCACTGTCCTGATGATCGGCTTTGCCGCTATGATGGCGTATACGCACAAAGTGTATCTGGAAGCGGGAATTTTATACAGCAAACGAGCGGCTGAGTGCTGTATGTTTGCTCCAGCGAATTTTGCTTTTCTCCTTATAAACTATGTAGATCCACGCAATGTTGCTTGAATTGGGGCTTTCACATAATTTTGTATATTAAGGAGGGTTCAATATGTTTTGCCCACAATGCGGAACAAAAAATAACGATGATGCAGTAGTCTGCTCAAACTGCGGCGCAGATGTTTCTCAAGCTTTTTCAGAGGCTCAGACTTCCCCGCAAAACCAGACGGGCGCCCAATTTCAAACATCTGCATCGAATTCCTCTGTGGCTCCGACCTATGTTTATCAGTCCGGTACAGCCGCCGTAAAGGCGAGAATACAGTTGAAAAAATCCACTAAAATCATTCTGGCGGCCATCGTGGTATTTATCGTTGCATGCACGGTCCTTTACAATATCGCCAAGCAGATGAGCAGCCCTAGAAATGTGGCTCAGACTTATTTTGGAACCATTCAAAACCATAATTGGGAGAAGGCCTATTCTCTCCTGGATATTAAGGAAAGCGATTTCCTTAACAAGGCCAACTTTGTCAAAATGATGAAAGAATCTGTGGAGATGAATAAAATTGTCAACTACAGGATTCTTGATGAAAAAACACAAAAGGCAAGTAAGGCGGACGGAAAAAGCAATCAAAAGAAAGGTTCGTTATCGGCGGGCGGCCTGACAAAGGCCGTCAAGGTTCAATATATTGTGCAAGGTGAAACGGAACCGCAGACCGTGTCGATGATCTTGATTAAGCACCCTCAAAGGAAGTTCTTTCTGTTTGACACATGGAAAGTCTCTTCAGAAGAATATATTACGTCGGAAGCAGAGATTACGGTTCCTGATGGGACAACTGTATATTTGGATGGCGTGAAAATTCCAGATTCCGCTAAGATGGAGGATGATTCTTGGGATGACTGGGACGAGCAAGCCAATCAGCCCGTATGTTATCTGGTGAAAAATATTTTTACGGGGACCCATGCGCTCAAGGTTACTTCGCCATATACCGACGATTATACAGAGAATGTTACCGCCGAGGACGGTTACATGAGTACCGAAGTAGACAAGTTAAAAGTGAAGAAGTCTGTTTCGGACCAAGTGTCGCAGCAGGCGCAGCAGACCATTCAGGATATTTACAAAGCAGCTATGGCGGGGGAGAGCTTTAGCAGCGTCAAAGATGTTTTTGTTCCAGACAGTGATATACAAAGGTCTATGCTGTACGACTATAAGGCGCTTCTTGATCAGATGGCGACGGGTGACCACAGCGACAGAGGATTCAAGAGTATCACCGTTTCTGACTTTGAGACGCAGGTTCAGGATTCCGGGGAGGAGACATCCCTGTTTGCTGTTAAGCTCGTTACGAATTTCAATTGCGCTTATACGGCCGTGATGCCGTCGGGCGGTCTGGATTCCTCTACGCAGCCCCAACAGATTTCCAACGAAGGCAACGGCCGGATTTCCTTTACTTACGAGTTGAATGATGACAAATGGCTCATCAAAGATATGAGCAGCTTTATGTTGTACCCAAGTGATAATTGAGGAGATGATTTACTATGGCAAAGTTTTGCGTTTATTGCGGCAGGCCTTTAGAAGAAGGAGAGGTATGTCAATGCAGGAATATTTCTGCACAGGCAACGCCGCTCAAAGCGGAAGAAAAAGTTGCGCAAGCCAATATTTTACCCAGTAAAGCAGGAAAATACGTTCAGGGACTTTGGCACTTTATCAGGCAGTCTTTTCAAGCACCGGTACAGGCGATGAGATCATTTGCCGCGTCTGCGGACGTTAACGAGGCGTTTGGGTTAATCGGGATACAGGCAATTGCGTTTGGCCTGTTTATGGTTGTCCTTTGCAGCAAGCTTAGCGATGTCCTTACAACGGCGCTGTATGGGGGGCTCTCCTCCATCGGCTCTCTCTTTAGCTGGGCGAGCGGGAATTTATTTGAAAATTCTGACGCAATCGCGGATTTGGGTAGGTTCCCAATGGGTAAAATCTTTTTTCTGTCACTGCTTTTGGCAGCTGTCTCAGCCTTCCTGTTCGCGGGGATTTTGCTGATGTTCAGCAAAGTTTTCAAGGGCCAGACTACATACAGGCATATGCTGTGCGTATCGGGCGCGAATAGTCTGGCGTCTGCCCCGTTCCTGCTGCTCGGTATTGTGGGACTTTGGATTAACTTCGAACTGGGCATTGGGATCGCTTGCCTGAGCTTGTTCCTGCAGCCGTATTTCACGCTTGAGGCTTTGAACGGCCTTGAAATTGTGGAGAAAGATAAATCGGTTTATTTCTGTTTCCTGTCGTTTGCGGTGCTGGCCTTGGCGATGCTGCTTGTTGCAAAGCAGATTTATCCGCAGTACCTGCCAACGGGATTGACATCGCTGTTGGATGAGGCGAAAGTGTATGCGGATGACGCTTCCGGTGTTTTGGGAGAATTTTTCGGCAACTCTTAATACAACTGATTTGTATCCCATTTTCAATCCCCGCAAACCGCAAGGTTTGCGGGGGTTTTTGCATTTCACAGCGGCTTTTCGCCGTCTCACGGGTAAAACGCACTGCGTGACGCAAAAATATGGTAGAATGCAAGCATCACAGAAAAGAGGGGGCAAGGTCCGGTGAAAGTCAGAATCGAGTTGCAAAAGGACCTGAACGAGCCGTACGCGGTCATCTACACGGGGCGGATTGACAATGAAGTGTCCGAATTGGCCGCGCGGCTTGGTGAAAGCCAAAAAGATAATTTCTTTGTTCTGCGGCAGGATGAAAAATATGTTGTGGTAAAGCCGCAGGAAATCTATATGGCGCGGTTTGAGGAAAATCAGGTTGTTCTTTACGGAAGAGGGGAAACATACACGTCCAAACTGCGGTTGTATGAAATTGAAAATCAGCTGGGAAGCGATTTTCTTCGCATTTCAAAAACGACCCTGGTCAATCTGAAACAGATTGACAGTGTGGAATCCTCGTTTGGCGGCACGATGGCTCTAAAGCTGAAAAACGGCGGGAAAGATTATATTTCCAGAAAATACTTGCCCGCGTTCAAAAAATATCTCGGGATTTAAAGGAGGAACTTCAATTGATACGTATTATGAAGTATGTGGTGAGAGGAATTACCTGGGGCTGCACGTTTTTAAGCGTGATTTGTATGATCGGTGTTTGGCAGAACGGTGCCCAGTGGTTTTTAAACTCCCCCAAAAGTTACCCGATGCAGGGCTTTGCTTCCATGCTGGTGGGGATCGGCTGGATTCTGCCCACCATGGTTTATGAAAGCAAGAAGCTGTCAAGGCCTATTCAGATTTTAATTCACATGACGGTGGGCTTTACCGTGTATTTTCCCGTTGCGTTTTACATGGGATGGATTCCTCTGGAAGGGGGGACACCGCAGATTCTGCTGGAAGTCCTTCTGGCACTGCTCATTTCCCTGGCCATCTGGTTTTGTTTCTATCTATATTACAGAAAAGAAGCCCGTGATATGAACCGGAAGCTTCATCAGATCAATCGATGAAATACGGCGGAAAAAATCCCTTGTAAATGAAAGTTTACAGGGGATTTTTTGATATAAGAATAAAATAATTACGAAAAATGTCATGACAAAATATCACAGTTTATGATAATTTTGTAATGGACAAAAGACATAGGATGCATGCGCCTTCCCGGCATATTGTGAATAAAATATGAACAAAAAGAAAGCTGAATTGATGCTCTTTTCGAACAAAAAACAGTGCTGTAACAGTTGTAACAGGTTTGTAACCGCTGATTTTCTTACAGGTTGCACAGAAATCAATGCCCTTTCAAACCCGGCAACACCAATTTTAATGTCGAATTTGGAATAATAGTAGGAGGACGGTTGTGAATATTGCACAAAATGAAGGGCACGAATAATTTGACATATGGGAAATTGGTGAATATAATAACTCGCATTGATAGAATAACTCAGCGCTGACAGCCGGAAAGCAGGGAACGCGATGTGGAAGATCCCTTTCGGCTGACGGAAAAGGGTGAATTTATGCGTAAGAAATTTGAGCCTGTGCTGCGCTTTTTTCGCAGGCTTGCAAAAGCGATGAAATCCGTGTGCCGCTTTGGGCGGAAACAGAAGGCAGGTCCTTTTGCCGCAGGAGCAAGCACGCGGGTGTGCCGCTTTTTTATGGGGCTTTGGAAAAGCTGGAATACGGCGAGAAAGGCCGGGCTGGTTCAACAGCTGGCGGTGCTTGTGCGCAGAAAAAAAGAAGCTGCGCTTGCCTGGGTCCGCAGCAGGGTGGATCACGTCACTCCAGAAGAGGGGACGGCGCTTCGGGCGGCACTGCTGCGGCAGGGAGCGATGCTTTTGCTGATGGTTTCGGTTACGGTCGGCTCCGTGGGAACCGTGATGGCCGCGACTCATGTCGCAACAATTACGTGTGACGGGGCAGAAAGCCTGATTGAAATGACCTCGCCTGAAACAGACCGGATTCTTCTGAAAGCGGGAATTCAAACCGGGCCGGATGACCTGGTTTCGCGCAGCGACGATCCGGAACATGCCGGCGACGTTCTGATTACAGTAAAAATGGCGCGGAACGTAGATGTTGAGTCGGACGGTACCAGCAAAACGGTCACCGCCCATTACGGCGACACGGTAAGCGATGTGCTTTGTGCGGCCGGCGTCAGCATGGACGCCGACGATCTGGTTACGCCGTGTGCAAGTGAACTGGTTAAGCCGGACACAAAGATTCAGGTTACGCGGATGGTCCAGGTGACGGTTGCCGCGGATGGCTGCAAGGTTGCCACAACGGTAAAGGAAGGCAGCGTGCTGGATGCGGTTCGTCAGGCCGGCGTGGCGCTTGGTACGGAAGACACTTTGAATGTCGATGAAAATAAAGTCGTCGATGCCGGAATGGAGATCAGTGTTTCCCGTGTCACTTACAACGAAGTGACCGAAACGAGGTCCGTTCCGTATCAGACCGTTACCAAAAAGGATTCCACCCTTGCCGCGGGCAAAACGAAGGTGGAAACAGCGGGCAAAAACGGAACGGCGCAGGTTGTCGTGCGCCAGAAACTGGTTGAAGGCCAGGTGACCGAAACGCAGGATGTGAGTTCGACGGTTGTCACAAAACCGGTCGATCAGGTTGTGCGGCTCGGTACGAAAAGAAGCGCGGTGGCATCCGTCGGTTCTGACGGAACCGTGGTGGATGAGAACGGGAACACGGTGCGGTATAAAAAAGTGCTGACCGGAAAATGCTCCTGCTACACCGGCGGCGGCTGGACTTCCACCGGAGCGAAAGCCGCGTTTGGGCGCGTTGCGGTTAACCCGAATGTGATCCCTTATGGGACAAAGCTGTATATCTGTTCGCCGGACGGAAAGCTGGTTTACGGCTACGCGGTTGCGGCGGATACGGGCGGCGCGGCAATGCGCGGAATTATTATTGCAGATTTGTACTACGACACTTATCAGGAGTGCACCAAGATCGGCACCAGAACGATGAGCGTTTACGTTCTGTAACACAGCGGAATCTTAAAAGGCGGGAACCAGGCGGTTCCCGCCTTTTTTACGTCAAAATCCGTGTTGACACCAAAGGCCTTTCCGGGTTATAGTGTTAGCAAAACATGGAAAAGCAACAGGAGGCGGAATGATGGGGTACGTTTATGTGGTACTGTGGATTGGAGTCGGAGCCTTTCTGATTTTTCGCATGGGAAAAGAAAGCCGGGTGTTTTATCCCATTGGCGGATTTTTTCTGCTGCTTGGCGTGTGGTGGGCGGCAGGCGTTTATACCGGGCTGAATTTGTTTTCCGGGGCATGGGGATGGGCTCTGCGTGCGGTGACGGCGGTCACACTGGTTTTGGCATGTGCGGAGTTTATCAAGGATGTGCGCAGGACGCGAGGCGGAAAATAGAGGAAATCCTTTGCCGGGGCACGCCTTTTTTACTGCCAAATTCAAATTCACAGCATAGAATAAGAATGCGGGGCCAATATATTGAAACCGCTTGATCATAGATTGTCTGCCGGAGCCTGGCTCCGGCAGACACCTGTGACAAGCGCGCCGGATTTGGTTGAAAAAAGCGAAGAAGTAGGGTACAATAAAAGCAAACAGGGAGGAGATATAAAATGCTGATCGCACCTTCCATGCTGGCTTCGGATTTTTCAAAACTGAGTGATGAAATCATTCGAATGGATATTTCCGGCGCTGACTGGATTCACCTTGATGTGATGGACGGACACTTTGTGCCGAACCTGACCTTTGGCCCGCCGATTGTCGCCGCGATGCGCCCGTATACGGACAAGCCGTTTGACGTGCATTTGATGATTGACGAACCTTTGCGCTACGCACCGGCCTTCTTAAAGGCGGGCGCCGATATTGTGACATTTCACGCGGAGTCGCTTTCCGACCCCGGTCAAACCATAGAAACCATTCGGGCGGGCGGAGCAAAGCCCGCTATGTCTGTAAAACCCGGCACACCCGTGCAGAAGATTTTTCCCTATTTGGACCGCCTGTACATGGTGCTGGTCATGACGGTGGAGCCCGGCTTCGGCGGGCAGAAATTTATGCCGGACATGATGGAGAAAGTACGGCTGCTCAAAAAGGAAAAGCCGGACCTTCTGGTCCAGGTCGACGGGGGAATTCACACGGAAACGATCGCTCAGGCGGCTCAGGCCGGTGTTGATATCTGCGTTGCGGGGACCGGTGTTTTCAAAGCACCGGACGCTGCGGAAGCGATCCGGAATTTGAAAGCGGCGGCCCAAGCGGCCCTGAAATAACGGAGGGACGGAACCATGCCGCGCGGAGTCAAACTGGATTTAGAAAAGGAACCTTCGCTGAAAGAACAAGTGATCACAATTCCGGCACCCAAAACGCTGCCGGCACCGAAGATGTTTGCTTCGCTGCGCAAAAAAGCAGCTGCGGCAAAGGTCCTTGAAAGAGCGCGAATTGCGGAAATTGTGGATGAACTGGACGGCGAACCTCTGTACAAAAAGCTGAAACGTTTCGTATCGGCGGATGCGCTTACGCTGGTTGCCGTCTGTTTTGACGAGGACCCGATGACTTCCGCCACGCAGGCGGTGTTCCGGGAAAATGCGGCGAAGGTGCTGGCGGGGCTGGATGCTGCCGCCCATGCGTGCCGCGCCGTTTCCAAAAAAATTGCCGCCGCGTCGCGCGAAGAATTTCGGTACGTACCCAAGAACCGTGCGGGGGTTGAGCTTTTAACCGCCGGGGATCGCTATCCCGCGGCGGTTCTTCTTCGCAGAAAGTGGATGGAAAAAGGCAAATCGGCCGGTTTCATCGGCGGGCAGGCATGCGCGGCACTGGCGGATGCCGTGACCCGCGGGCTGGCGCAAAACGAAACGGTGGTAACGGTAGCTGGAAACGGAGCTTCACGGTGGGTGAACTGCCGGGTGCGTATCGGAACGCCGGTGCGCGATGTGCTGGCGGCCGGAAAACTTCTGCCGGAAACCTCGGTGGTGGCGGTGGGATCTTCGGTGAACGGCAGAAGCATCACCAACCTTTCCGAGCCGGTCACAGCGGCGACCCGCTGTATCATTGCCATGAAAGGGCTGCCCCGGCGCAAAACGCTGCCCTGCGTTGGATGCGGGCGGTGTGAACGCGCCTGCCCCCGCGGAATTATTCCGTGGATGATTTTGCAGCAGCTGGAATTGGAAGAACCGAATCCATTTCGTTTGTTTAATGTAGAGCACTGCATTCAATGTGAGAGCTGCAGTATTGTGTGCCCGTCCGGAATTCATCTGGTGGATGCGGTGCGGCGTGCGGAAAAGATTAAGGAAGGCAGGGAAAATAAAGGATGCTGAAGAACGCGGTTCCTCCGTATCTGAAAAGTGAATTTACCGTTTTTTCCATGACGCGCAGCACACTGCTGGCACAGCTTTCCCTGCTGGTCGTGCCCATCCTCTATTACGGATTCCGCCCGCTGGTCGTCGCCGGGGCTTCTATGCTGACCGCCGTAGCCTGCCATGTCCTTTTCTGTCTCATCCGCGGAAAGAACATTTCTATTACGGAAATATCTCCGCTGGTGACGGGGTTGATGATCGCACTGCTTTTGCCGATGAATGTGCCGCTCTGGCTTCCCTGTATCGCCACCGCGTTTGCCATGCTGGTGGCTCGGGAACCATTTGGCGGCTTCGGGCGCAATCCGTTCAATCCGGCTGCCGCCGGGTTGGTTTTTGTCACCCTCTGCTGGCCGCGGCTGGTGTTTTCTTATTTTGACCCGTCCCGTGCGTCGTCGTTTCCACTGCTCGGGGCAGGGACTTATTCGATGGTTTCATCGCCGTCGCAGGTGCTGAAGCAGGGCTTTAAACCGGATATCCTGCCGCGGGAAATGCTGTGGGGAAATTTTGCAGGCCCGCTTGGCACAACGGGCATTTTAATCATCGGGGCCTGCGGCATTCTGCTTTTTTTAACCCGGGCGGCGAAACCGGAGGCAACACTCTGCTTCCTCGGCGCGGCCGCTTTGGCTGCGGCGCTGTTTCCCCGTATCCTGTGTAGCCCGCTCACTTCTGTAAAATACGAGCTTTTGTCCGGCTCGCTCTTTTTCTGCTCCGTATTTCTGGTGACGGATCCGGTAACGTCGCCGCGCACGCTTCCGGCAAGGTGCCTTTACGGCGCGTTTGCCGGCGCGATGACCATGGTGTTCCGATGGCTGGGAACTTATGAGCAGGGAGCCTGCTTTGCACTGCTGCTGGCAAATGCCGCCGCTCCGCTGATGGATTCCGCCGTGTTCCGTTTGCGCGGCTGGGAGGGAAAACCAAATGAAGAATAAAAGGCTTTTTCTGCGCGCGGCGGTTCCGATTTTTCTGAACGGCCTGCTGTTCAGAAACCCCGTGCTGATTCG
This sequence comes from Oscillospiraceae bacterium, assembly GCA_022650485.1. Taxonomy (GTDB): domain Bacteria; phylum Bacillota; class Clostridia; order Oscillospirales; family Acutalibacteraceae; genus Caproicibacter. The sequence continues at coordinate 18,090 of JALCPP010000004.1, forward strand.
TGCGCTTGGCATGTACCCCATCGTTGCGGCGGCGTGGAACACAAAAAACGCGGCGGGGCTTTCCATTCTCTTTCTGGCTTTGTCGCTTTCGTCGTCGCTTTTGCTCTGCCTGACCGGAATGCTGGTGCCGCGCTGGTTCCGCCCCGGGCTGGTTCTGCTGGTGTCCGCCGCGCTTTATGTTCCGGCCGGGGCATTGGCGGACTGGCTGGTTCCGAATTCCATTTCAAACCTTGGAATGGCGGCCGGGCTGATGATCTGCAACTCCGTTATCTTCTCCCACGCGGAGGAATACGCGCCGGAGCATGTGGCGGTCGCGGTTGCGGCGGATGCGCTGGGCTGCTCGGCAGGGTTTGCACTGACGGCGTTTTTGGTTGCGTCGGTGCGCTCGGCATGGCTGAACGGATTCCACCTGCCGTTTGTCGGCTTTGTTATGGGGCGTGCTTCCGACTTTCCATTTGCCGGCTTTCTACTGCTCGGGTTTTTGGCCGCTCTGGTTCAATGGATGAATCACCTGCGGGCGCGCCGCGGTGCCGAGCGCAGCAAGAGGAGGATGCCGTGATGTTTTTAAAACTGGTTTTAACGGCACTTCTGGCCGTCGGTACGGAAAATCTTCTATTTGCGGGAGGCGCCGGGTTCAGCCGGGCCATGCGCGCCGCGCAGCGTCCGGGCAGCATCGGCATTTATTCGCTGCTGGTTACATGGTTTTCTCTGGTCTCCGGCTTTGCGGGCATGTGGCTTAACTCTTTTCTTCCGGCCTATGGCCCGAAGATGACGCTGAGCTCGGCCTGCCTTGCGGGTGCTGCTGCGGCCGCTTATCTGGTGACATATATCGTTGCGCGCCTTGCGCTGCCCAGAAGAATGATGAAAAAAATCGAGCCGTTTTTAGCGCCGGCGGCTATCAATACGATTGTGCTGGCACTGCCCTATGTGCAGCGCAGCTTTTTGTTCGGACCGGCTCAGACCGCAGGATATGCGCTGGGCTCAGGAGCCGCGTTTTACCTTGCCTCTGTGGTTCTGATGCACGCGCAGGCGAAATGCCGCAATCCGGATATGCCGAAAGCATTCAGCGGCCTGCCCGCTTCGATTTTATATATCGGCATCCTGTCGATGGCGTTTGCCGGATTTGCCGGTTCGAGGGTGTTTTGAGGAACAAAAAGAGGAGGAACCGCATCTGCGGTTCCTCCTCTTTTTGTTCCAACCCGAAACTCAATACTTGAGTGCTTTAATCAGGCGGTTCATCTCATCTTTTTTGGCGATGGTTCCCTTGCAGTTTAAAACGGTGTTGTCCATCCGGATGAGCGTGTAATAGATTTCGCCGTTCTGTGCGGTGTATTTGTTGTAAGCGTTTGAATCCACCGTGCTTTCCCCGCCGGTTACAGTCAGGCTGTCTTTCAGGGAAGCATATTGTTCCTGTGCGCTGATTGAATCGGAACAAGTGGTAAAAATAATCTGTGTGTCGGTTTCACTTTTTGAAGCGCTCAGCGAGTCAGTTCCCTGTGCTACGGTGTACCCCAGTGCTTCGGCTTGCTTTTTGAAGTCGTCGTTTGAAACCGGGGTGCGTGCGGAGCAGGCCGAAAGAATGAAAAGACACGCGGCAAGCGCGGCGGCCAGAAAAGCGGCAGTTTTTTTCACGGAAAACCCTCCATCATTCAAAAGCTGTTTGGCTGTAATAAAAATCAGAAATTATCAATTATTATAAACCGCTTTACAGCGGTTTACAAGCCCTGGGCACGCGGCAGAAGCTGTTTTTGAATGCTATCAATTTCCAGAAACAACCTTGTTAAATCCTGCATAGACAGCCCTTTCCTGTGGATAATATGGAATGTAAATCACCACATAGGAGGGAAATCAATTTGAAAGCCACAGGAATCGTAAGAAGAATTGACGACTTGGGTCGTGTAGTAATACCAAAGGAGATTCGCAGAACGCTGCGTATCCGCGAGGGAGATGCCCTTGAGATTTACACAGATTCGCAGGGGGGAGTTATCTTTAAAAAGTATTCCCCCGTCGGAGAGCTTTCCACTTTTGCTTTTCAATATGCGGAAGTTTTAAACCGCACGGCGGGCCTGCCTATGTTGATTTGCGACCGGGATCATATTGTTGCAGCCGCCGGGGTATCCCGCAAGGAATATCTGGAGCGGCGGGTTACGCCGGAGCTTGAGGAGTGCATGCAGTCGAGGCGGACTTTTATCACCACCAGCGGCGAAAGATTACAGCCCGTTGAGGGAATCGACCGCACGGCAGGTGTCATCTGCCCGATTTTAGCTTCCAGCGACGTTACGGGCGCCGTGATTCTGCTGGAAGACGATGCCCAGACCGCCCCGGATGAAACCAAAACAAAACTGGTGCAGGTAGCAGCCGCGTTCCTCGGAAAGCAAATGGAGGAATAGAGGAATCTTTCTCGGAACTCCTTGCAATTCTAGCCTTAATGTGCTAAAATAACGAAAGTATATGAGAGATGGGATGAAAGAGTGGGGCAACCCGCTCTTTTGTTTGTATAGCGGGGGGAAGTACGTTGGCAGGAAAGGGAAAAGAAGGCGGCGTTGCCGGTGCAGTCTGGAAACTGGCGCTGCCGTTTGCACAGCATTTAGGGCTTTCCATTTGGGATGTTCGGTATGAAAAAGAAGGCGGCGCCTGGTACCTGAGGATTTTTATCGACAAGCCCGGCGGGGTCGGCATCGACGACTGCGAAGCCATGAGCCGCGCGGTCAACAAGCCGCTCGACGAGCTGGACCCGATTCGCGGTTCCTACTGCCTGGAGGTTTCTTCCCCCGGAATGAACCGCGAGCTGAGGCGCAGCGAGCATTTTGCCGCTTTTCTTGGCTCCTGCGTGCAGGTCCGGCTGATTCGGCCTCTGCCTGACGGAACCAGGGACCTTACCGGGGTTCTTGCAGGATATGAAGGCGGAGAGCTGACGCTTCGGAATGATTCCGGGGAAACGGCCAGCCTGACTCTTCGTGACACCGCCTGGGTGCGGCTGTTGGAAGAGGACGAATAGGAGGAGTATGAGAAAACATGAACAGCGAGATATTTGACGCCCTGAACCTGCTGGAAAAGGAGCGGGGAATTTCGGTCGATTTTATGTTGGACCGAATTAAAAAGGCGATTGTTACGGCATGCAAAAACAGCTATGGCAACGAGGACTGCATCGTAAAGGTCGATCAGGCAAAGGGAGCTTTTGAAGTTTATCTGCGCCAGGACGTCGTAGAGGACATAACGGACAAAGGAAAGGAAATCCTACTGGAGAAGGCACGGGAAATTGACCCTTCCGCCGCAATTGGCGACAGAATTGCCGTTCCGCTTGACACAAAGGATTTTGGTCGGATTGCCGCCCAGACGGCGCGCAACATCATTCGGCAGGGAATTCGCGACGGCGAGCGCAGCCGCATGCTGCAGGAATTTGAAAGCAAGCATCAGGAGCTGGTCAGCGCGGTGGTGGAACAGGTGGACCCGCGCTCCGGCGCAGCCACGCTGACCATCGGCAAGGCCGAAGCCGTGCTGCCAAAGTCGGAGCAGGTTGCCGGCGAAAAGCTGCGCGAAGGCGACCATATCAAGGTGTATGTGGCGGATGTCAAGGATACGGAAAAAGGTCCGCGTGCCATGATCAGCCGGATTCACCCCGACCTGGTCAAGCGCCTGTTTGAAGCGGAGGTACCGGAAATTTACGACGGGACGGTTGAAATCAAGGCCGTTTCGCGCGAAGCGGGTTCCCGCACGAAAATCGCTGTTCTAAGCCATAACCCGGATGTCGACGCGGTCGGTTCCTGCATCGGCGCGAAGGGCATGCGTGTCAACCGCATCGTGGCGGAGCTCAGCGGCGAAAAAATAGATATTGTTCAGTACAGCGAAGACCCAAAACAGTTTATTGCGTCCGCACTTTCACCCGCAAGCGTGGTGGATGTGGTTCCGGCGGAGGATGGGGCACGGATGTGCCGCGTTGCGGTGCCGGACGACCAGCTTTCGCTGGCAATCGGAAATAAAGGGCAGAACGCCCGTCTGGCCGCCAGGCTGACGGGTTGGAAAATAGATATTAAACCGGAAAGCGGGTTCTATGACGAACCTGCCGCAGAGCCGGAAGAAGCACCGGTTCAGGAATAAAAAAACCGGGGATGGATTGCCACAGGGGGGCATGCTGCGATGCAGAAGAGAAAAGTTCCGCTGCGCATGTGCGCGGGATGCGGGCAGATGAAACCGAAAAAAGAACTTGTTCGGGTGGTCAAATCCCCCGAAGGCGAAATTTCACTCGATTTGGTCGGCCGTAAGCCCGGGCGAGGCGCGTATGTCTGCAAAAGTGCCGAATGCCTGAAGGCGGCACGGAAAGCCAGACGATTGGAAAAGGCTTTTTCCTGCCGAATTCCGGATGAGGTGTATGACCGCCTTGAGGAGGAATTGAACGGGAATGAATCATAGGCTGCTTTCCCTTCTGGGAATTGCAAGACGGGCCGGCAAGTTGAGCCTGGGAAGCGACGCCGTACGCAAGGCGGCGCTCGGGGGGCGGTGCCCGCTGATTCTGTTCGCATCGGATCTTTCCCCGCACACGGTTCGCACGGTTGGCGAAGCTGCGGCGAAAGGAAACGCTGAAACGGCGGTTTTGCATGTAAACATGGAAGAAATTGGATGTGCCATAGGGAAAAGGACGGGGGTACTTGCGGTAAATGATATAGGATTTGCAAAAAAGCTGCTCGCGCTGAATGCGGAAGAATGAGGAGGAATTTGTACTATGATGATTAAATACAGGGTTCACGAGGTCGCAAAGGACCTGAACGTGCCGAACAAGGACGTGATCGACACGTTGCAAAAATACACCGGGGAAGAAACAAAACATATGACGGCTTTGTCCGAAAACGAACTGGACGTCGTGTTTGAAAAGTTTACACAGAAAAATAAGATGGATGATTTGACTTCTTATTTTGCAGAAGGCGACAAGCGGAAGCCGGTCGTGGTGGAACCGGAGCGCCCGGATGTGGCCGTTCGGACTCAGCCGGCCAAGAACGCTTCAAAACAGGCTTCCCCGGCGCCGCGCCAGGCTTCCGCGCCGCGCGGCGGCTCCGCATCCTCCTCATCCGCAGCCCACAGAAATGATGGGAAAAAATATGAAAACGGCAAAGGCAGAACACAGTCTGCCGACAGCCGCCAGCGCCCGAACCAGCAGCATCAGCGCAGCAATTTTCACCAGCGCCCCAACCAGCCGCAGAATGCCGGCGCAAATGCAAACCGCAGCAATAACCGCCCGGGGCAGAAACCGCAGCAGCACCGCGGGGCTCAGAAAAGCATCCGTCTGGAAGGCGGAAGCAATTCGATTCAGCGCCCAGCAGGCAGAATCGTGGATATGCATTCCACTCATGTTGAACTTGATAAATACAATGAGAAATACGACCGCCTCGCTTCGGAAAAGATTAAGCCGAACGACAACGTTGTGAAAAAGCAGAAGCTGACCCAGCGCAGTTCCCAGTACCGCAGAAGGCCCAGAAATGCCCGCAGAGAAACCGAAGCGGAGCGTCTGCGCCGCATTGCGATGGAGCGCAAGGCCAAGCCGATTACAATACAGGTTCCGGAGCAGATCACCGTTGGGGAACTGGCGCTGCGCCTGAAAGCCACGGCGGCTGAAGTGATTAAAAAGCTGATGGGCATGGGCGTTTTCGCCACAGTGAACGACGTGGTCGATTTTGACACCGCCTCGCTTGCCGCAATGGAATTCCACGCCAAAGTGGAAAAGGAAGTCGTTGTTACCATCGAAGAGCAGATTATCGACGACAGCGAGGATGAAGACGACAATCTGGTGCCGCGCGCTCCGGTTGTTGTCGTCATGGGCCACGTTGACCACGGTAAAACGAGCTTGCTCGATGCCATCCGCCACACCAGCGTCACTTCCGGTGAAGCCGGCGGAATCACACAGCACATCGGCGCTTATCAGGTCAAGGTCGGCAAAAGCAACGTCACATTCCTTGACACTCCGGGCCATGAAGCGTTTACCACCATGCGTGCCCGCGGCGCGCAGGTAACGGATATTGCGGTTTTGGTTGTCGCCGCCGATGACGGTATCATGCCGCAGACCGTGGAAGCAATTAACCATGCGAAAGCCGCAAAGGTTTCGATCATTGTTGCGATTAACAAGATGGATAAGCCGGGCGCGAATCCCCAGGTGGTGATGGAAGGCCTGACAAAGTACGGGCTGGTTCCGGAAGAATGGGGCGGAGATATTCCGTGTGTCCCGGTTTCCGCAGTGCAAAAGACAGGAATTCATGAGCTGCTGGAAATGATTCTGCTGGTCGCGGATATGAAAGAGCTGAAAGCAAACCCGGACCGTGCGGCAAAGGGCACGGTGGTTGAGGCAAGGCTCGACAAAGGCCGCGGCCCGATTGCCACGGTTTTGGTACAGAACGGTACGCTGCATCAGGGTGATATCATCGTTGCCGGTACAACGGTGGGCCGTGTGCGTGCCATGACGGACGAAAACGGAAGAACAATCAAATCCGCGGGGCCGAGTGTCCCGGTGGAGATTACCGGTCTGGACGATGTGCCGACGGGCGGCGATATTTTCAATGCCGTTTCGGATGAGCGCCTGGCGCGCGAGCTGGTCGACCAGCGCCGCAACGAGAAGAAGGAAGAGAAGTTCAATTCCCGCACCAAGGTAACGCTCGACAATCTGTTTGACCAGATGCAGCAGGGTGACATGAAGGAATTGCACCTGATTGTCAAGGCGGATGTACAGGGTTCTGTCGAGGCGGTCTGCCAGTCGCTTGAAAAGCTGACGAATGACGAAGTCCGTGTCAATGTGATTCACAGCGGCGTCGGTGCGGTCAATGAATCTGACGTGATGCTGGCATCGGCTTCCAACGCGATTATCGTGGGCTTTAACGTACGGCCCGACCCGGTTGCCGAAGAAAACGCAAAGCGTGACGGTGTCGACATGAGGCTGTACCGTATCATTTACGACTGTATCAACGAAATCGGCGATGCACTGAAAGGCATGCTGGCGCCGAAATTCCGCGAAGCCGCGCTCGGCAAAGCGGAAATCCGCCAGATTTACCGCATCAGCAGTATCGGCACGATTGGCGGCTGCCATGTTACGACCGGCAAAATTACACGCACCGCGCAAATCCGCATAGTCCGCGACGGCATCGTTCTTGCGGAGGATAAGATTTCCTCCCTCAAGCGGTTTAAGGACGACGTGAAAGAAGTCATGGAAGGCTATGACTGCGGCATCGGGCTGGAAAAATATAACGATCTTAAAGAGGGCGACATTCTCGAAGCCTTCGAAATGCAGGAATACAAGGAATAGGCGAGACCGGCCCGCCGTATGGAACGGCGGGCTTTTTTGACGGGAGGAACGTATTTTATGGCCGGACACAAACTGGGACGTGTAACGGAGGATATCAAGCGCGAACTGACGGCGGTTCTCCGCGAATTGAAGGACCCGCGGGTCCGTGGATTGATCAGCATTGTCCGCGTCGATGTGACAAATGATCTGTCCTACTGTACGGTGTATATCAGCGCGATGGAAGGACTTGACCGCGCCAAAGAAGCCGTGAAAGGGTTAAAGTCCGCTTCTGGGTTTATGCGGCACGAGCTGGGGTCCCGGCTTTCCCTGCGCAAAATTCCGGAACTGATCTTTAAGGCAACGGATTCCATTGAGTACAGCGCGAACATTTCCAGAATACTCAATGACCTGAAGGAGGAACGGAATGATCGGGATTAAGGAAGCGGCGGAACGCCTGAAAAAAGCCGAACGGGTGCTGATCCTGAGCCACCAGTTTCCGGATGGGGACACGCTGGGCTGTGCCGCGGCACTGTGCCGCGGACTGCGGCGGACAGGCAGGCGCGCGGCAATCCGCTGCTCCGACAAAATCGGGCCGAAGTTTAATTTTCTGTTCCATGATCTGCCGGATGACGACTTTACACCGGACCTGGTCGTCGCGGTGGACATCGCGGATGAAAAGCTGCTCGGCGAACCGCTGCAGACGCAGTGGGGCGGCAAGGTGGAGCTTTGCATTGACCATCATCCCTCCAACACGATGTATGCGGAACAGACTTGTCTGAACCCAAAAGCCGCCGCAACCTGCGAAATCATTTATGACGTGCTGCGCGAAATGGGAGTTGCGGTTGACAAGAAGATCGCAACCCCGCTTTATACAGGAATTACGACGGACACGGGGTGCTTTAAGTATATCAATGTGACGCCGCGCACCTACCGCATTGCGGCGGATTTGGTGGAAACGGGCGTCGACGCGCCGAAGATCAACCGCGAGATGTTCGACACCAAAAGCCGCGCAAGGCTTGATGTTGAGCGCCGTGTGCTGGATTCTATTCGGTACGACTGCGGCGGAAAAGTGGCTGTCATCGTCATTTCAAGGCAGATGGTGCGTGAATCCGGCGCGTGTGAGGATGACCTTGACGGTCTGGCGACTATCCCGCGCGGCATTGAGGGAGTACAAATCGGCGTAACGCTGCGGGAAAAGGAAGACGGCGCCTGGAAGGTGTCGCTTCGCGCACTGCCGCCGTCCAATGCTTCTGAAATCTGCGAACGCTTCGGCGGCGGGGGCCATCCGGGAGCGGCGGGCTGTACGCTGAATCTGCCGCTGGAACAGGCGAGGGAGCAAATGCTCTGCGCGGTCCGCGAATATCTGGAGAAACATGGATGAACGGACTTCTGATTCTGGACAAGCCGGCGGGTTTTACCTCTTTTGACGCGGTCGCCGTCATGCGCGGCTTGACACATCAAAGAAAGATCGGTCACACGGGTACGCTGGACCCGATGGCGACGGGCGTTCTGCCGTTGCTGCTCGGCTGTGCGACGCGCGCGAACGCGCTGTTGCCGGATACCGACAAAGAGTATGAAGCCGGTTTCCGGCTGGGAATTGCGACCGATACGCAGGACATGACGGGAAAGGTCATTGCCGAAAGCGGGCACGGCGCCGCAAAAGAGAAAGTGGAGGCGGCGCTTTGCGCGTTTCGCGGTGAAATTCTGCAGGTTCCGCCGATGGTTTCGGCAATCAGTGTCGGCGGGAAACGCCTTTACGACCTCGCCCGGCAGGGGATTGAGGTAGAGCGAAAGCCGCGCCCTGTGACGATCAGCCGGCTGGAGCTGTTGTCTTATGATGAATCGACGCGTAGCGGTGCGCTGCGTGTTGCCTGTTCCAAGGGAACTTATATTCGTACGCTCTGCGCAGATTTGGGAGAAGCGCTGCATACATACGGCGCAATGTCCTCTCTGCGCAGGACGCGCGCTTCCGGTTTTACGCTTTCGGACTGCGTCACGCTGCCGCAGGCGAAGCAGCTTGCGGCTGAAAACAGGCTTGCAGAGCGGGTCCTGCCGGTGGAAACGCTGTTTATGGGGATGCCGGATGTCGCGGTTTCGCCCGCACAGGCGGTGCGGTTTGGAAACGGCGGCGCGCTGGATTTAGACCGCACGTCTCTGCGCTGTGCACAAGAGGGCGCGGTGTTCCGTGTCAAAGACCGTGACGGCGCCTTTTTAGGGCTGGGCCGTGCGGAAAACGGGCAGCTCCGTGTACACCGGCTGTTTCGCAGCGAATAAATCCTTTTGTTTTGGAGAAAATAAGCATGGAAATCTATCGAACACTTAGTCCCTCTGGGGGAAACAGCGCCGTCGCGCTGGGTAATTTCGACGGATTGCACGTGGGCCACCAAAAGGTGATTTCCCTGGCGCTTGACGGCGCTTCGCAGGGGCTGCTGCCCACGGTTCTGACTTTTGCCCAAAATCCGCTTGCCGACCTGGGCGGTGGCGCCGGGGGGCGCCTGCTGTCGCAGGAAGATAAGATTGCCGTTTTGGAACGGATGGGTGTAAAACAGCTGTATATTCTGGAATTCAGCACCGTAAAAGACCTTTCGGCAGAGGAATTTGTCGACCGGGTCCTCGTTGATTGCCTGCAGGCGAAAAGTGCCTGCTGTGGGTTTAATTTTACCTTTGGCCGCGGCGGCAAGGCGGACCATTCCACGCTTGCTTCGCTGTGTGGGGCGCGCGGCGTAAAGGTTTCGGTCGCTCAGGCCGTTTTGATGGGCGGAACGCCCGTCAGCTCCACACGAATCCGCGGCCTGATTGAACACGGACGCGCGGACGAAGCGGCGCTCCTGCTTGGAAGGCCGTTCGGCTATTGTATGCCGATTCGTCAGGGAAGGCGGCTGGGTCATTCGCTTGGCACGCCGACTTTAAATCAGGAACTGCCGCACGGGTTTGTTCAGCCAAAATTCGGGGTTTATGTTTCACAGGTTTTTATCGAGGAAAAAAAATATGCCGGAGTGACCAATGTGGGGGTGAAGCCCACGGTGGGTTCCGACCGGCCGCTTTCGGAAACCTGGATGCCGGATTACCACGGCAAAGAGCTGTACGGAAAGACCATCCGGGTGGAACTGCTTCATTTTCTGCGCCCGGAGCATCGGTTTTCCACGCTGGAAATGCTCAAGGAGCAGATTCTGCGCGACGGTGCCGCGGCAAGGGACTTTTTTCAAAAATCAGGGCCGCGGGGCGAGTAAATTTTTAATTTACAAAAGTGCCGCGCCGTGTTATAATATAAAACCATAGAACTCAAAGCAAACCCCTTCCTCGGATCAGGGGGAACGCCCCAAACAAGGGATTTCACCGGCCCTGTTCTGAGAATGCGGGAAATTTAGAAAAGGTGGAACAGCTATGTTAAAAGAAGAAAAAACAGCAGTGATTCAAAAGTATGCGATGCACGAGGGCGATACCGGCTCGCCGGAAGTTCAGGTTGCGATTCTTACGACCAGAATTAATGCGCTGACTGAGCATCTGAAAGCCCATAAAAAGGATCATCATTCCCGCCGCGGACTTCTGAAAATGGTTGGGCAGAGAAGAAACATGCTGAACTATTTGCAGAAAAGCGACATCATGCGGTATCGTGCCGTAATCAAAAAACTGGGCATCCGCAAATAATTAACACTTTAGGGCAGACGGTTCTTTTTACCGCCTGCCTTTAGGCTTATTATGCGAAGTCTCCGGAAAGTGGGAACCACGGGAATTTAGCAGTGAAACGGGCGCCTGTTCATCCGGCGGACGCCGGTTTTATTGCTAAATCAGCCGTACCCGCCATCCGGAGCCGCAACGGAGGAGATACATTCATGTTTGAAAATTACAAAGTCTACAAAACGGACTTTGCGGGCAGGCCTCTTGTGGTTGAAACAGGCAAGATGGCTCAGCTTGCAAACGGCGAGTGCCTGGTTCGCTACGGCGAAACCGTGGTGCATGTGGCGGCTACCGCTTCCGCAAAACCGCGCGATGGCATCGACTTTTTCCCGCTTTCCGTCGATTTTGAAGAAAAGCTTTATTCCGTCGGCAGAATTCCGGGGTCTTATTTAAAGCGCGAAGGCCGCCCGACCGACCATGCGATTCTGACATCCCGCATGATTGACCGCCCCATCCGCCCCCTGTTCCCGAAGGACATGCGCAACGATGTTTCTGTTGTCTGCACCGTGATGAGCGTGGACCATGACTGCCAGCCGGAAATTGCGGCGATGGTCGGTACGTCCGTTGCCCTGAGCATTTCGGATATCCCGTGGGACGGTCCGATTTCCGGTGCTTCCGTCGGATATGTCGACGGCGAATTTGTGGTTAACCCGACCAGCGAGCAGAGAAAGAATTCTAAAATGGCCGTTACGGTTGTGTCAACCGCCGACCGCATTGCCATGATTGAAGCCGGTGCCGATGAAATTCCGGACGATGTGATGTACAACGGTATTATGGCCGGGCACAAGGCCAACCAGGCGATGGTTCAGTTTATTAATTCCATCAAAGAGGAAATCGGCAAGCCGAAGTTCTCTTATCCCAGCAACGAGCCGGATGAGGAGATGCTGGAGGCAGTCAAGGATTTTGCGCTGGAGGATGTCCGCCTGGCGCTGGATACCGATGACAAGAATGTGCGTGACGAGCGCCTGCAGCCGATTTATGAAAAGGTACACGAAAAGTTCGACCCGATCTATCCCGAGCAGGGAGCGAAGATCGACGAATGTATGTATAAAACGCAGAAATATGTGGTGCGCCGCTGGCTTTTGGATGAGCAAAAGCGTGTCGACGGCCGCAAGATGGACGAAATCCGCCCGCTTGCCGCAGAGGTCGGAATTCTGCCGCGTGTCCACGGTTCCGGAATGTTTACCCGCGGGCAGACTCAGGTGCTGACGGTTGCGACGCTGGGTTCGATGAGCGATGAGCAGACGTTCGACAGCATCAGCGAGCAGGAAACCAAACGCTACATTCACCAGTACAACATGCCGTCTTATTCCGTGGGCGAAACAAGACCGAGCCGCGGCCCAGGCCGTCGTGAAATCGGCCATGGTGCTTTGGCGGAACGCGCGCTTCTGCCGGTGATTCCTTCGGTTGACGAATTTCCGTACACCCTGCGCCTGGTTTCAGAGGTCCTTTCGTCCAACGGTTCCACTTCGCAGGCTTCCATCTGCGGTTCCACACTGGCGCTGATGGATGCGGGTGTGCCGATTAAGGCGCCTGTTGCCGGTATTTCTTGCGGTTTGATTACCGAAGGAGAGCGCTGGATGACCATGGTGGATATTCAGGGCGTTGAAGATTTCTTCGGCGACATGGACTTTAAGGTTGCGGGAACCCACGCCGGAATTACCGCGATTCAGATGGACCTGAAAATTCACGGCCTGACGCCGGACATGGTCCGCGAAGCCCTGTACAAGACGCATAAGGCAAGGGATTATATCATTGACGACGTGATGCTGAAAGCAATTGCCGAACCCCGCAAGGAACTTTCCAAGTATGCGCCGAAAATGCTTTCCACGGTGATTCCGGTGGAAAAGATCCGCGAAGTGATCGGTTCCGGCGGAAAGGTCATTCAGAAAATCTGCGCCGAGTGTGAGGTAAAGGTTGATGTGGAAGAAGACGGTCACGTCTTTGTTTCCGGCATTGATATGGATAACTGCAAACGCGCGATGGGCATTATTGACACCATTGTAAACGACCCGGAGCCGGGTTCTTTCTACAACGGCAAAGTCACGCGCCTGATGGATTTCGGTGCGTTTGTGGAAATCGCGCCGGGCAAAGAAGGCCTGGTTCACATTTCGCAGCTGGATGTTAAGCGGGTTGAAAAAGTGGCGGATGTTGTCAATGTCGGCGATGAAGTCATGGTGAAAGTGCTCAATATAGACGAAAAGGGCAGACTGAACCTTTCCCGCCGCGCCGCTTTGATTGAAGTGGACGGAATGGTACCGGAAAACGACCCGGAGCCGCGTCCGTTCCGCAGGCCGGCCCCGCGTCACGATGACCACGGCCGCTCCGGCGGCAGGCCAAACTACGGAAAACCGAGGCAGTCGAAATAAATAAGCAAAAAAAGCGCAGTCTGCCGGCTGTGCTTTTTTGCTGTTCAGGTTCAGGAAACTTTTTTGTTCATGCTGCGGAACTCCTTGAGCATCATTTTTAAGAGTTCTTCCTGGCTGATGGTCAGCCCGTCAATTTGCAGCAGCTTGCGGTTTTCCAGCCCAAGAATGTAGTCGCTCGAAACGCCGTAAAGAATGGAAAGCTTAATGAGTACATCCAGCGACGGGGTTTTAATGTTGTTTTCATATCCGCTGATTGTGGTCTTGGAAAGCCCCAATCTTTTCGCCACCTGGGTTTGAGTCAGATCCTTGTTTTCACGCAGTTCGCGAAGACGATAGCCAAAATCAAAAATCATTATATCAGCTCCTTGAGTTGAGTGTACTCGATAATTGTACACTTTAAGACAACAAATCGTTATAAATATTCACTTACAATCAACTCAGCGAAAACAGAAAGCTATTTCTTTCGGCAGCGGGGCAATTCAAGTGCCGCAAAGAGCAATTTCAAAGAAACAAGTTCAATCTTTCTGGAAATTATGCTATAATCGAAGCGGAACAGAAGGGAGAGAGAAGATAACATTATGTCGGCTGTGACACAGGCAAAAAGAATGGTAATAAAAGTGGGAACTTCCACATTGACCTATGAAAGCGGGAAATTGAACCTGCGCAGGATTGAGCGTCTGTGCAAGGTGTTAAGCGACCTTCAGAATTCCGGAAGAGAAATTGTGCTGGTCACCAGCGGGGCGATCGGCGTCGGCGTCGGCAAGCTTGGCTTGCGGGAACGGCCGCAGGAAACGGAAAAGCGCCAGGCGGTGGCTGCCGTCGGTCAGTGCGAACTGATGTTTATCTATGACAAATTTTTCGGCGAATATAACCGCACCGTCGCGCAGGTGCTTTTGTCCGGCGATGTGACCGCAAATGAATATACCCGTAAAAACACGGAAAATACGTTTAAGCAGCTGATTTCAATGGATATTATCCCGGTGGTAAATGAAAACGACACCGTTGTTGTGGATGAGCTGGTCGGAAATCAGATTGGGGATAACGATACCCTTTCTGCGATGGTGGCGCGTTTAATCGGAGCGGACCTTTTGGTCATCCTGACCGATATCGACGGGTTTTATGATGGAAATCCGGTTGTCGATGCAAATGCCAGGCGCATTCCGTTTGTTCCGCAGGTCACCGATGAAATCCGCGAGCTGGCGGGGGGCGCAGGTTCCCGCCGCGGAACCGGAGGCATGCGTACCAAGGTGGATGCCGCGGCCAGCGTGAATGAAGCGGGCATCCCCTGCTGTATTATCAGCGGGGCTTACCCGGAAAAGTTGTACGACCTTTTCGAAGGAGCCCAAATTGGGACAGTTTTCGGAGCAAAAAACGGTTAGAATGAAAAGGAACCAAAGAAAACGCCGTGAAACAGGGGAGAATGCAATGACTGTTTTGGAGGAAATGGGAAAAAAAGCGAAACATGCCGCCCGTGAGCTCGCCGCCGCAGGCCGGCTCAGGGAAAAGGCTCTTTTTGCCATGGCCCGCGCCGTGGAACATGAGGTGGACGCGATCCTTGCCGCCAACCGGCTGGATTTAAGACAAGCGGAGAAAGACGGGATGAGTGCGCCGCTTATGGACCGGCTGGCCCTTTCAGATACGCGGGTACGTGCCATGGCGGAGGGAATCCGTTCCGTGGCGGCGCAGGCCGACCCGGTCGGGCAGGTGGTTTCCGGGTTTGTCCGCCCCAATGGGCTGAAAATTGAGAAAATCCGCGTTCCCATCGGCGTGATCGGCATGATTTACGAAGCGCGCCCGAATGTAACCGCGGATGCGGCGGCGCTTTGTCTGAAAGCCGGCAACGCGGTGATTCTGCGGGGCGGAAGAGAGGCCATTCATTCCAACGAAGCAATTGCGCAGGCGATGCGCGGCGCGCTGGAGTCCTGCAAAATGAATCCGGACTGCATCCAGCTGGTACGGGACCCGTCGAGGGAATCCGCGGTGGAAATGATGCAGCTGACGGGTTTGATTGATGTTCTGATTCCCCGCGGCGGCAGGGGGCTGATCCGCTCCGTTGTGGAAAACTCCCGGGTGCCGGTGATTCAGACGGGTGCAGGGAACTGCCATGTGTATGTGGATGATTCGGCGGACGTAGCAATGGCCGCGAAGATTATCTGCAATGCCAAAACGTCGCGCCCCTCCGTCTGCAACGCGATTGAAACGATTCTGGTTCACCGCGGCATCGCGGAACGCGCTCTGCCTGCCATTCAGGCGGCACTCGATCAGAAAAACGTAGAGCTGCGCGGCTGCGAACGGACGAGGGCGATTCTGGGGGACCGGGTCGTGCCCGCAACGGAAGACGACTGGGGCCGCGAATACCTTGATTATATTCTGGCGGTCCGCGTGGTTGACGACATGGACGAAGCGCTGCGCCATATTGCGCGTTACTCCACCGGGCACAGCGAGGCAATTGTTACAAGCAGTTATGAAAACGCCAGGCGCTTTACCACGGCGGTTGACGCGGCGGCGGTATATGTCAATGCTTCCACACGGTTTACAGACGGAGGGGAGTTTGGCCTGGGGGCGGAAATCGGTATTTCGACGCAGAAACTGCACGCGCGGGGGCCTATGGGGGCTTTTGAATTGACCTCCTATAAATTTATTGTGACAGGCAGCGGACAGATCCGCTAGGAAGAGGGAGACACGACATGGCTACGAAAAATAAAAATAAAGGTGCGGAGTCGTACTCCGCGGATTACCGCTCCTCCTATCCTTCCGGTAAGAGAAAAACACCCCAGGCACAAAAGCGGCATTCTTCGGCCTTTGTGCCAAAGGAAAAGCCACAGCCTTCCGCTTCTGCGCAGAAGGCGAAAAAACAGGCTCCGGCTTCCAAAGCAAAAGGGAAGAATACGCCGGCCGAGAATGCAAGCCGGAAGGCAAAGCCTTCTGCCTCCCCGCGCCGTGCGGGGCTGGAAAGCGGCACGGAGCTGGACGGCTTTTTGCCGGAAAACGAAAACACCGATGAGAGCCTGCTGTCTAAATGGGACGATGGCATGACGGTGGAGCTGCCCGCACAGCCGCAGCCGAAGCGGCGGGGACGCCACCGTTATGGAATTTTTGTCGGTTCACTTGTCCTTCTTTTGGCATTGGTCGGTGTCGGATTCCTGGCAACGACCATCGGCACAAAAATACATTCGGCTTTGACGGACGATACGCAGCTGCGCCGGTACGATCAGTTTTTAACGGTGGTGGTTGCACAGGACCCGCAGCCGTTTGCTTCCCCCGATAAGGCAAATTCCGACTTTGTTCTGAATGCTTCTTTGTGGCAGTGCATGACGAGTGACAGTGCGTCGAGCTACACGGATTACGACGATGCGGGAAGAACGATCGTTCCGCTGGGGGACGTGGCGGATGCCTGCCACCAGCTGTTTGGCCCGGATTGTCAGCTTCAGCCGAAGAACCCGGCGGAAGAATCGTTTTTTGAATACGATTCTCAAAACGCGCAGTTTCATGTTGCACTGTATTCGCTGGACAGCACCTATACCCCTTATACCGACAGTGCGAAAAATCAGAACGGCGCTGTTATTCTGCGGGTGGGGTATGTGCCGCCGAGTGACGAAACCCGGACACAGTCTGGGGCGGAAACTTCCAGCGTGGCGCCGAAACCTGTTAAATATATGGAATATGAGATGAGAACGGACGCTTCGACGCAAAAGCAGTATATCTATGCGGTAAAAGAGTTATCAGAATAAAAAAAGACCGGCCGCAAGGCCCGGAAAGAATCCGAACCCCGGCCGGGGGGTGGTGCGCGCGGTTATGTAGCAAGGTACATCAAAGCAAAAATCAGCGCCGTGTCCGCCTTTTCCTCTAATAAAATTAAAAGCAGAACCCAGATCAGGGTGCGTTCATTGTCTTTTAACAGGGCGTCTAAAAGCCCGGAACCGGGGTCTGCGGGCGGTTCTTCTTCCGGTGGCGGGGCAGGCGGCTCTGCGGGAATCTGCGTCGAAAAGGCACGATTTCCCGGCACGGGCGGTGGATATGCCACAGACGGTGCGGAAGGGCCGTTGTGCGGAAGATGCGCCCTTGCCTGCATCTCCCGGGCGCGTCTGACGGCATCGCTTTGCAGACTTTGAAAATTTTGAGAATCCCTGTTCTGATTTGCTGGCATGGTTCACCTCATAAAAGTCCGCTTTGCCGGATGAAGGGAATCATCTTTACAATCTGCATCAGTCGGATTGCCTCATCCAGTTTTTTCTTCTTTTCATCTTTTAAAAAGGGGCGCAGCGCCCGCAATAGTCGTGTGCTGTCGTCTTCCTGCCGGAATTTCGAGATCATGGGGGCAAACTTCATGATCATTCGCATTGAATCCGCGTCCATCCCGGACGGGGCGCGGTTGTCCGGAACGGCGGGTGCCGGCGGCTCAGGCGGCGGCGAGGGCCCGGGCCCGTCGCCTCCGCTCAGCATGCTCGCCAAATTTTTGATTTTCTCCATGCTGTCCGGACTTTTCAGAAAATCATTCAGCATAGAGGGTAAATCGTCCATTTATTTACCTCCCTTGAACTTACGGATCAGGTCCTGTGCTTCCGGCGAATTCAGAATCTTGTCGCAGGCGGCTTTATTCGACAAAAGCGATTTGACCCGTTCCCGGTCCTGTTGCCCGAGCTGGTTCATCAGGGATTCCAGCAGCTGATTGTTTTCCGGACTGTTTTGCATAACATCACCCCACAATATCTTTATGCGATACTCAATGATTATATACCCGCCCCGGCGGGGCGGTTCAGGAGGTCTTTCCATGCGAATTCTGGTCGTGTCGGACACCCACAGGGACTCTTTTGCCCTTCGGGCGGCAATTTTAAAACAGCCCCGGGCAGAGGTCGTTATTCACCTGGGGGACGGAGCGGAAGAGGCTGAACAGGCCAGAAACAGCTTTCGCAGAAAAATGTTTCTGATGGTGCGCGGAAACTGTGACCTGGGTAGCACTCTGCCGGTGGAAGGCCTGACGCGCCTGGGCGGCAAAAATATTTTTTATACTCATGGTTATACTTACAATGTGAAGTACGGCATGTATGATGTTGTTTCTGCGGCGCGCAGCCAAAAGGCGGATGTTCTGCTGTTTGGCCATACGCACGAAGCGCTGACCGAGTACCGTGACGGGTTGTATCTGATGAATCCGGGGTCGCTTCACGGCAGCTATGGGACTTATGGCATACTGGATATTACCCCAGCGGGGATCGTAACCAATATTCTAAGAGTTTAACGGCGGTTCTGTAACACCATATGCCGAAACTGAATGGAAAGGAACAAAAGGTTATGAACGAATATGAAAGATGGATTAAAAACGCGCTGGATGATCCGGATCTGGCGGAAGAACTGAACTCCATTCGGGATAATCCGGAAGAGATCAGTGACCGGTTTTACCGGGATTTGGCGTTTGGCACCGGGGGGCTGCGCGGCGTGATCGGCGCCGGTACCAACCGGATGAATGTCTACACGGTGCGCAAAGCGACGCAGGGACTGGCTAACTACCTGAAAAAACAATCGGAACACCCTGCGGTTGCCATCGCCTATGACAGCCGGATTAAATCCGATTTGTTTTCTAAAGAGGCCGCCGCGGTGCTTGCCGCAAACGGTGTGGTGGCGCATATCTATCCACAGCTTTCCCCAACGCCGACCCTGTCGTGGGCGGTGCGTGCGCTTCACTGTGACGCGGGAATTTGCGTGACCGCCAGCCACAATCCGGCGAAATATAACGGATATAAAGTGTATGGAAGCGACGGCTGCCAGATTACCCTGAAAATGGCGGACGATGTTCTGGCTGAAATTGAAAAGCTGGATGTGTTCCGTGACGTTCGGCGCATGGAGTATGACAAGGCAAAGGCCGAGGGCCTGATTTCTGTGATTCCGGACGAGGTGACCGACCGTTTTCTGGAGGAAGTCATGGGTCAGCGCGTGTTTTCCGAACCCTGTGACGGGCTGAAGGTGGTCTACACGCCGCTGAACGGCACCGGCCGTGTCTGTGTGACACGAATTCTGAAGATGATCGGCGTGGGCGAAGTGACGGTTGTGCCGGAGCAGGAGTTCCCGGACGGACACTTTACCACCTGTCCGTTCCCGAATCCGGAAATTCGAGAGGCACTGCAAAAAGGGCTGGAACTGTGCGGAAAGGTTCAGCCGGATCTTCTGCTGGCGACCGACCCGGACTGCGACCGCTGCGGAATCGCGGTTAATCAGAACGGAAAATTTATTCTGATGTCAGGCAACGAGGTCGGCGTGCTGCTGCTTGACTTTATCGCGCGCAGCCGGAAAGAACAGGGAACTTTGCCGGACTGCCCGGTCGCGGTCACGACCATTGTCAGCACCGATATGGCGACGCCCGTCGCGGCGCATTACGGGGTGGAACTGCGGCGCGTTTTGACCGGCTTTAAGTACATTGGGGACCAGATTGCCCTGTTGGAAAAAGACGGTGCGGCGCAGCGCTATATCTTCGGGTTTGAAGAAAGTTACGGGTATCTGTCCGGCGGATATGTCCGCGACAAGGATGCGGTCAATGCAAGTATGCTGATCTGTCAGATGGCGCAGTATTACCGCAGGAAGGGAAAGACGCTGTGCGACGCCATGGAGGCACTGTACCGGCAGTACGGTTATTATGAAAACGCTCTGCTGAACTTCGGGTTTGAGGGAGAAGACGGCATGATTCACATGGGGAAGATTATGGATTCCCTGCGGAAAAATGCGCCCGCAGAAATCGCCGGTTCTTCGGTGTCCGGCTGGAGCGACTACCAGACCTCTTTGACCAGCGACGGCCAAAAAATCGATCTTCCAAAATCCAATGTGCTGGAATACCGTTTGGAAAACGGCTGTAAGGTGATTATCCGCCCCAGCGGAACAGAGCCGAAGATCAAAGCCTATCTTTCCGCCCACGGAAGCTCAAAAAAAGAATCGTTGGCGCTGATTGAAGCGCTGAAAAAAGAAGTTCCTTCCATCATGAAATAAAAAACAATTCAGGAAATGATTGACAGCTTTTAATTTATACGGTAAACTTAACCTGTATATACAGAGCAATCGTAATTGTTCGAAAACGGCGCGGTGCATTTGCAGTTCTCCCATACGGCGGTCTGTATATCCAAAATGGCTGTTGCAAAATTTTTATTTTGCGCAGCCTCTTGTTTTCCGGCCTTGATGGGAAAGGAGCCCTCCTCTGTGCGCAGATCAAAACTCAAATTGACTTACAGCTTTTCAGAGAAGCTGCTGCAAATTTTGTCTTTCGTTGCCCTGACCGTCCTGGTTGTGCTGACCATTTGCGCGATGGCCGGTCTTTCCACCAAAATTCCCACTCATTTCGGTGTCGGCGGAAGCCCGGACAGTTGGGGCGGCAAAGGCTCGCTTCTTTTGCTTCCGATTATGGGGGGCGTGCTGTATTTATCCCTGACGATCCTGGAGCGGTTCCCGTGGATTTACAATTATCCGGTCGAGATCACCAAGGAAAACGCAGCCCGTCAGTATGGGTTGGCACGCCGGCTTCTGGAATGGATGAAGTTCATACTAACCGGGACTTTTCTTTATTTACAGTGGCAGACCATTCAGGTTGCAAAGGGACTGTCGGGCGGGTTTGGTGTCTGGTTTCTGCCCGCTTTTCTGCTTTTGCTGTTCGGCGTGACGGGAATTCTCATTTATAAAATGTTTAAGGCAGGATAAAATGCCGGTTGCAATTGACCGGTTGACAAAAGAGCGGAAAAAAGTGATAATAATACAGTTAGGTTCATCGGCGGTTTCAACCGGGATGGGCATCTTTGTTAGGAAAAGGCGGAAATGAAAATGAAAAAGATTTGGATTCTTGCGGCTGCGGCCGTTTTGTTGATGTCGGTGACGGCCTGCGGCGCCGGCGATGTGGGCGGATCGTCCTCTAAGGCAGAGGACTCTTCCTCTGCGGTTTCTTCCAGCTCTGCTCCCACTGTTTCACAGTCCAGCGTGGAAGATAATCTGGGCGGACTTCAGAAATATCTGGCGGGCAACGGGGTCCTTTCCGGGGACGCGACGAAAATGCGCGCGGATGTCATCGGTGCAAAGAGCGGAGTGCGGTATCAATTTTCTTACAACGGAAAGAATAATGTGACGGTGGAATTCTATGAGTACGATTTAAACAGCCTGAACGACGCCGCGCAGAAGGTTCAGAGCAGTGTCAAGGCAAACGGTACGTTTACTTTGCTGGATAAGACGATCAGCGCGTCTTTGTCCGACAGCGGAAAGTATCTGATGATTTACAAGGACACCGTTGACCAGGAGACAAACAAGGCATACGCCGAAAAGGTTGCCAAACTGTTTCAGGAATTTAAAAGCTAAAACAAAACGAATTGTTTTATATCTTTAAAAAACACAGTGAATAACAAGAAGGGAGCCGCGATATGCGGCTCCCTTCTGATTATTCAATTTCCTGATCTAAGGTCTGAAAAATGTTTGAGTTAAAAAAGTCAGACAAAGAGATTTCCAGTCCATCGCACAATTTCTTAATTGTAACGATTCCCGGGTTTTGACTTTCTCCGTTTAAGATGCTCTTAATGGTGGACTGAGGCACAGCGGAGCGATAACTTAAAGCATTCGGTGTCATGTTTTGTTTTCGGCATAGATCCGTAATCCGTTCTGCGACGGCCTGTCTTGTATGAATGATACATTCCTCCCGTGGTAGATCTCTAACTGATATTATTACAATAGAAAATATTTTTTATTATTGTTAGTGATATATCACTAATTTGTGCTATAATGGAGAAAATATAAGGAATAGGGGAAATAGAAGTGGCCGATTATAAAACGATGTATTTCCATCTTGCGGCAAACGTGGCAAACGCAATTGAACTTTTAGTCCAAGCACAACAGGCTGGCGAGGCTTACTATGTGAAAGAAAATACTTCCGTTGTTTCGCTAAGCGGCAAAGAAGTAAAAGTAAAGCAAAAGAAAAGTGATGGCCATCCATAGCCATCACTCTAAATTCTTCTGATCCTTTAATGGATTTCTATTGAATTACGGGAGGTTCGCCCACTTCGTGGGAAGCGCCGTTAAAATAAATATCATACCAGACAAGGAAAATAAACACGGTCCAGATTTTGCGGCTGTTGTCGCATTTGCCCTGGATGTGGCTGTCCAGCAGAGAGGTGAGAAAATCCGTGTTGAAAAACTGTTCCGCCGTTTTAGAGGTAAACGCCTGGCGCACAATGGCACTGTACTTTTCTTCCCGCAGCCAGACACGGATCGGCACGGGGAATCCCAGCTTTTTCTTTTTTGCCGTTGCTTCCGGCAAATGACGCAGTGCCGATTTGCGCAGTGCGTACTTTGTGTTCTGCGGGTTGACTTTCAGCCTGCGCGGAATGCGTGAGGCAACGGCAAAGACTTTGCGGTCCAGAAACGGCACGCGAAGCTCCAAAGAATTTGCCATGCTCATGCGGTCGGCTTTTAAAAGGATATCCCCGACCATCCACACGTTGATGTCCAGGTACTGCATCTTTGTCACATCGTCGAGGTCCTTTACGCGGTCGTACCAGGGGCGTGTCAGCCGCTGCGGGCGGGAAACCGGCAGCCCTTCTTTCAAAAGACTGCGCTTTTCGTTCATGGTGAACAGGCTGTTGTTGCCGATGAACGATTCTTCAATGCTTTTCGAGCCGCGGATGAGAAAATTTTTGCCTTTAAAGGAAAAGGGAAGTTTCTGCACAAAGGCGGCGAGCGCTTTGCGCAGTCTAAGCGGAAGACGGCGGTAGGCCGCCATATCGTCCGGTTCATGGTAAATGTTGTAGCCGCCGAACAGCTCGTCCGAGCCTTCGCCGGAAAGAACCACTTTTACGTATTGACTCGCGATTTTCGACACAAAATAAAGGGCGATGCAGGACGCGTCCGCAAGCGGCTGGTCCATGTGGTACATGACCTTGCGGATATTGCCCCAGTATTCATCCGGAGAGATGGTTTTATAGTGATGCTCTACGCCGATCTTTTCGGAAAGATCTTTTGCGTAGCCGATTTCATTGTATTTTTCATCTTCACCGAACCCGACCGTGAACGTCTTTTGCCCGGTAAAGTAAGTCGCGACATAGCTGGAATCCACACCGCTGGAAAGGAAACACCCGACTTCCACATCGCTGATGCGGTGCGCCGCGACGGAATCTTCAAAAACCTGGTCGATTTCGTTGACCGCTTCCTCTTCGGTCATCGTTTCGTCCGGCTCGAATTTCGGCTCCCAGTAGCGCTTAATTTCCACTTCGCCGTTGCGGTACCACAGGTAATGGGCCGGCATCAGGCAAGAGACGTTTTCAAAAAATGTTTCCGGCGGCACCGGATATTCAAAGGAAATGTAATTGTTCAGCGCATTGAGGTTCAGCTTTTTTTCAAATCCTGGGAATTGCAGAATGCTTTTGATTTCGGAACCGTAAACAAAGCTGTCGCCCACCTGTGTGTAGTGCATCGGTTTGATTCCGAAGAAATCCCGCGCCAAAAACAGGCTTTTGTCCGTCTTGTTCCACACGGCGAACGCAAACATGCCGCGCAGTTTGTTTAAAAGTTCTTCGCGCCATTCTTCAAAGCCGTGAACCAGCACTTCCGTGTCGGTATTTGTTTTGAACCGGTGCCCTTTTGCCACAAGAATTTCCCGCAGCTGCTGGTAGTTGTAAATTTCTCCGTTAAACATGACAACCAGGGTTCCGTCTTCGTTTGTAATCGGCTGGTCGCCCTGCTTTAAATCGATGATGCTCAGACGCCGGAATCCCATTGAGATATCGGCATCCGTATAGATTCCCAGGGAATCCGGTCCCCGGTGGGTAATCACATCCGTCATATTTTGAATGACCGCGTCGCGGTCAATAATTTCTCCTGTAAATCCGCACAGTCCGCACATAGTTATCCTTTCCGCTCCTGTTCCTCAGCGGGTCTTGTTTCGTGGTAATGGTCCAGAATAGTCTGCGCCGTCATGCCGTCCACGGGGACGAAGCCGTCTGCCGGGACAGATCCGGCACATTCCACAATTTCCACTGACTTTTGGTAGGCTTCCATCCGTGTATGCCGGCGCACGGGCTTGTCTTCACCTTCCAGCAAAAAAGAGAATCCAATTTCATTTTTGGATTCATCGGCGTAGCAAAAGTAGCCGGCAGCTGCTTTCTTGCCGTGCTTTTGGTCCAGAACTCCCGCCAAAGCGAGCTTGACCAATTCCACCGCACGGTCGTCCAGCCCCGCGTCAAAAATCAGAATTTTTTCCTTCAGTGCTTCCGGGGTGGTAACCAGACGCTTTGCGACACCGTGCAGCTGCGGAAATTCTTTTTCCAGATCGATTTCTTCACAGCCGCCGCCGTTCGGCGAAAGGTACACCATATAATTTCGTTCCGGGTCATGGTAGAGAAAAGGATATAGAAACCGGGCTGTATATCCGCATTCGGGGCAGCTCCAGTCAAACATGGTTTCATTCAGTACGCGCGCTTTGCGGTCCGGATTTTGGGCGGCATCCACCCCCGGCCACAGTTCTGTTTTAACGGCTGCGCCGCACTGCGGGCAGCTGATTTCCTCGGTTATTTGCGTCGCCATTCCCGCTATCTCCTTATATTCTTTGCATGTTTTTCTATTATATCACACTGACATAAAAAAAGGAATACATGAAATAATACTGTTGCACAGACGCTTTTTGAGGTATAATAGAAACAAATTTATAAAAACCGCGTTCGCGGCAGGAGGTATCCGAATGGAAGTTTTTAAGAATGTCGCCGATTCCGTGACGAAGGCGGTCAATTTCGTCGTGGATAAAAACCGCAGGGCAGCCATGATTAACCGGCTGAAAATTGTCATCCGCAATGAAAAAGAAGTCGAGGCCAGTTCCTATATTGAACTGGGAAAATATTATTATGAAAATATGCGCGATGCGTCAAATGAACGCACCGAAACGCTCTGCGTTGCCGTGGACAATGCGGACCGCAGGCTGAAACGCGCGTTTGCCAAACTGGATGAGATGATGGTGCCGGCGGCCGCGGAAGAGGAAGAAGAGGAAGGCTGCGAGGAAAACAGCGTCGACGAAGACGCCGCCCCTGATGACGAAGCTTTTTTCCGCTCGTTCAGCGCGGCACAGGAAGAACCGGACGGTACGGATGAAGCGGCGGAAGATCCGGTGATATAAAGTGAAGAAAAAAGTCATGCTGGGAATGAGCGGCGGCGTGGACAGTTCAGCCGCCGCTCTTCTTTTGCAGAAAGCGGGATATGAAGTGCAGGGCGTCACCCTGCGCCTGAAGCCGGCCAAGCCGGCATGCGGGGCCGCGGGCGACAGCCAGCTGTCCGATATTGAAGATGCCAGACGAGTCTGCCAAAAACTTGGAATGGAACACAGGGTGCTGGATTTGACCGAGCAGTTTGAGCAGGCGGTGATTGCCCCGTTCGCGGCTTTGTATGAGGCCGGGCGAACCCCGAATCCGTGCGTGCTGTGCAACCCGGCAATTAAATTCGGCGCAATGCTGGATTATGCGGAGCAGATGAATTTTGACTATGTCGCCACCGGGCATTACGCGCGGATTGAGCAGACGCCGCAGGGGCGGTTTCTGCTGAAAAAATCGCCTGCGGCGAAAGACCAGAGCTATGTGCTGTACAGCCTTTCGCAGCATCAGCTTTCGCACACGCTGCTGCCGGACGGCATTTATTCCAAGCCGGAGATTCGCGCGCTGGCGGAGCAGGCGGGCCTGCCGGTCGCGCACAAGAAAGACAGCCAGGAAATCTGTTTTGTGGACGACAACGACTACGGCGGATTTCTGGAACGCTATACCGGCCGAAAAGCCAGACCGGGGAATTTCCTTGACGCGGCGGGCGCTGTCATCGGCCGTCACCGCGGCGTGACGCATTACACGGTCGGCCAGCGCAAAGGGCTCGGCGTGTCGTTTGGAAAACCGATGTATGTTACCGCGATCGACGCCGAACATAACACGGTCACGCTTGGCGGGGAACAGGATCGGTATGCCGCCGCCCTGACAGCGGGGGAGCTGAATTTTATCCCGTTCGATACATTGGAAAGCAAGGCAAAGGTGCAGGTAAAGGTCCGCTACTCTGCCACACCGGCGGAAGCGATGCTGGTTCCCCTTCCGGGCGGCAGGGTCCATGTTGAATTTGAAAAGCCGCAGAAATCGGTCGCGCCGGGGCAGGCCGCTGTTTTTTACGACGGCGACATCGTGCTGGGCGGCGGAACAATTCTGACAAAAGAATAGAAAACGGGCCGAAATTCCATTTTGCCGGAGTTTCGGCCCGCTTTTTTGCCATATGGCAGATTGCTTTGCCGCGGGCAAAAATTTTTCTGTCATCCAAACAACATTTTTCATAAAATGAAAACAGTGCAGATGAAATGATGCGTTTCTGTTTTGGGGGATGGTTGCTTGACTTCGCAGGAATTTCATATGACGACCCGAATCTCGTTTCAAAGTATGATGGTGAACCTGTTCCTCTTTGCTTTGAAAGGGCTGCTCGGCATGCAGATTGCCTCGGCCAGCCTGCTGTCCGACGCGGTGCATTCCCTGACCGATATTTTCAGCACGCTGATTGTTTTGATCGGAATCCGCGTGTCGAGCAAGCCCTCCGACGCGGGGCATCCGTACGGGCACGAAAAAATTGAGTGTGTCATCGCGCTGCTGCTGGGCGTCATGCTGTTTGGCATCGGCGGCGGAATCGGATGGGACGGTGTCAAAAAGTTGTTTCACCCGGCTGCCGCGGTCCCGCAGTATTCTGTGATGAATGGGCTGGCAATGGGGGCGGCGGTGGTCTCCATCGGCGCGAAGGAGTGGATGTATCGCTTTACAATGAAGTGCGCAAAAAGAATCCGCTCCTCTTCCATGGCGGCGGACGCGTGGCACCATCGTTCCGATGCACTGTCGTCCGTCGGCAGCCTGGCGGGAGTTTTCGGTATGCGGCTGGGTTACCCCGTCATTGACGCGGCGGCCTGCCTGGTTATTTCCGTTTTCATTTTCAAGGCGGCTTACGGCATCTGCGCCGATGCGTGTGCCAAGCTGGTTGACGCGGCCTGTTCGCCGGAACTGACGGGAAGAATAAAAAAGATTGCCAAAAGCAACCGGGAAGTTCTGGCGGTCGACGCATTGAAAACCCGCCAGTACGGGTCAAAAATCTATGTCGACCTGGAAATTACGCTGGACCGGAATGCCAGCCTGGCACATTCGCATGATGTTGCGGAAGAAATCCACAACGAAATCGAGGGGGATTTTTCACAGGTAAAACACTGCATGATTCATGTGAACCCTTCTATGCTGGTCAATCATCATCACATTTAAAAAAAGCCGCGGCTGAAATTTTCAGCCGCGGCTTTTGACATTCTGTTACGGATTTTTCCGGATGAAATTCCAGCTGTCGCGGCACATGTCGGAAAGCGAGTATTCGGCTTCCCAGTGCAGCTCCGCTTTGGCACGGGACGGGTCCGCGTAGCAGGTCGCAATGTCGCCCGCGCGGCGCGGGTCGATCTGGTAGGGAATGGTAACGCCGCTCGCCTTTTCAAATGCGTGAACCACATCGAGTACGGAGCTTCCGGTTCCGGTGCCCAGGTTGAATGCGCGCGAACCGGTGATGGAGTCGAGCGCCTGAAGCGCTTTGACGTGGCCGTTTGCCAGGTCGCAGACATGGATGTAGTCGCGCACGCCGGTTCCGTCGGGGGTGGGGTAGTCGTTGCCGTAAACGTGCAGCTTCGGCAGTTTGCCGATGGCGACCTTCATGATGTACGGCATCAGGTTATTCGGAATTCCATTCGGATTTTCGCCGATCAGGCCGCTTGGGTGCGCGCCGATCGGGTTAAAATAACGAAGCAGGGCCGCTTTCATGTCCGGCATGGCGTGACAGGCGTCGCGCGTGATCTGTTCGATCATATATTTGGTCCAGCCGTAGGGGTTTGTGGCGGAAAGCGGCATTCCCTCGGTGAACGGTGCTTGGTTGTTCATGCCGTAAACCGTCGCGGAGGAGCTGAACACGAATTTGCGAACGCCGTATTCCCGCATCAGGCGGAACAGGTTCAGCGTGCCGGTCAGGTTGTTGTGGTAGTATTCGAGCGGCTTTTCCACTGATTCGCCGACGGCCTTGAGGCCCGCAAAATGGATGACCGCGTCAATCTGGTTTTCCTTAAAAATCCGTTCGAATTTTTCATAGTCGAGCATATCGCATTCATAGGCGGGAAATTTTTTGCCGGAAAGTGTTTCAATTTTGCCGATCACATCGGGGGAAGCATTGCAGTAATTGTCCATGACGACAATGTCGAATCCGTTTTTGAGCAGTGCAACGCAGGTGTGCGAGCCGATGTATCCGGCGCCGCCTGTAATCAGAATGTTCATTTTGGTTTCTCCTTTTCGGTCAGATACTGCCGATAGGCCTGCCGCAGTTCTTCCGCAGTGTTTTCCGGGCAGGTCGGGTTGCAGGCAGCCCAGACACCCGTTTCGCTGGAAGCGTTGTACTTGAGCTTTTCGGCGCTGCGCATCGGCGGGTAGAATTCAATGTGAAAATGAAAGGTTTTCGAGTAATCGCCTAAGTTGACCGGCGCCGAGTGCATGCACATCATGTAAGGAAATTGAAAGCCGAACAGGCTGTCAAGCATCCCAACGGTTGAGCGCACCGTGACGCCGAGCGTGTGCCGTTCTTCCGGTGTAAAATCGGTAATATACTGGCGATGGATGTTGGACAGAATCGATACGCCATAGGGGTACGCGCTGAAAAACGGAAGAAGAACGGTAAAGTGCCTGTTTTGAAAAAGAATACGCTTTTTTGCTTCTTTTTCCTTTTGAAGGAAGTCACAAAACAGGCAGCGCTTATTTTGTTCATAATACTCCTTTGCAGAGTCCGTTTCAAGTGCCATTTTTTTTGGCAGAAAGGGATATGCGTAAATCTGCCCGTGGGGGTGCGGCATGGTCACGCCGACGGCTTTGCCACGGTTTTCAAATATGAAGACATACTTGATTTTCGGGTCGGCCCGCAGCGCGGCAAAACGGCTGCACCACAGATGGACAAGCTTTTCCATGTGGCGGTCCGAAAGCTGCGTCATTCGCGCGCGGTGTTCCGGGGAATACAGAATTACCTCACACTTGCCGTAATTCGGCGCAACGCGAAAAAAGTCCGTGCCCACCGGGTCCGGTTTGTCCGGCGCTGTTAAAAGCGCGGGAAAATCATTGTCGTATTCCATCACTTCGTATTCCGGCACATTGCCGGAGGAAGGGCAGAACGGGCACCAGTCCTTTGGCATTTGCGGCCGGTCCTGCCGGTTGGACGCCACCATCGTCCAGTCTTTGAGAAACGGATTCCATCTCAGCTCCGCCATAGTGCATTCCTCCTGCGTTTTTGCAAATTATTATAAAATACGCACGGCGCCTGCCGCCCGCACGGAAAGCGGCAGGCAGCTGCCGGGGCCGAACACGCTTTCCATCTCTCGCCGGAACGGCTCAAAATCCGCCGTGGGAACATAAGCCTGCACGGTTCCGGCAAATCCCCCGCCGTGCAGCCTCCATGCCCCGCCGCAGGCGGAAAGGAAGTGTTCGCACAGCGCTAATCCCAGGGGAATGCCCTGGCTTTCTATGCGGGAAGGGGAGTAGGCGTTCTGCAGATACAGAACGGACGAACGCCCGCTTTCCCGGACCAGATGCAGAAAATCAGAAAATCGGTTTTTACTCAGTGCGGCCGTCTGCTGAAGAACGCGGTCGTTTTCGCCGAAAAAGTGGATGGCCCGCAGCACCGCGCGGTCGCCGGCTTTTCTGCGCACAGCGGGCAGGTTTGCATAGAATTCCTCTTTCTTTACCTGTGACAGCAGTGTTTTGCCAAAGCAGGCGGACACGCGCCGCATTTCCTCCGGAATCGCGGCATAGTCCGCGGTCAGGCAGGAATGGTCCCCTTTGGTGTCAATGATACACAGGCGGTAACCGCAGCCGGAAAAGCAAAATGGAATTTTGCTCACGGCCGGATGGGCCTGGTCGTGAAAGTCAATGGTGACCAGACCGCCCGCCGCGCAGACCGTCTGGTCCATCAGGCCGCAGGGCTTGCCGAAGTAGCGGTTTTCCGCGTCTTGGCTGACCTGCGCGATGGATACGGCATCCATGTCCCCGCCGCCGAACAGATCATCTGCAATGCGTCCAATCAGGACTTCAAACGCGGCGGAAGAGGACAGACCGGAACCCGGAAGAACATCGGACTGGAGATAGGCCTGAAAACCTCCGATTTTCCGCCCCAACGCGGAAAATCCGGAGCAGATGCCGCGGACCAGCGCGGTAGAGGAGCCTTTTTCCCCCGGTTTTGGAGCAAGGTCGGCGGGGCTGATGCGTGTGGGGGGGAATCCTTCCGACTGCACGGTGATTTCTTTGCCCCCCGCGGCGACAACGGCGATGGCGTCAAGGCCGACTCCGGCTGCGAGAACCCTGCCGCCCTGATGATCCGTGTGGTTCCCGCCCATTTCCGTGCGGCCCGGGGCGCTGTAAATACGGATGTCCCGTTTCCGGCCAAACAGCGTTTCGAATTTTTCAACAGCGCGCAGGAGGCGGAGCCGGCAGACTTCGGGCCGCGTGCCGTCAATACCGTAAAGTTCCGCAAGAATTTTGCTGAATTGCGGTTCCGACAGCTTTTGTTTTGCTTCGTTCAATCTCATAAAATTCTCCTCTGCGAAATGCGTGTTTATGGCTATATTGTAGACCTGCCCTCGCCTTGCGGCAAGGCTTAAAGTTATCAGAAATATAGATTTTTGATGAATTGACGCAAATGAATATTCCGGCTGGCGGCGGGAACGATAACCGCATCGGTAAAATTTGCCGGGCACACCGGCCCGGGGGAAGGAAATGGGAACATGAATACCTCTGACAGTTTTGCGGGGGCCAAGCTTCCGTCTGACCGGATTGAACAAAATATCCGTTACCTCAGGGATTTGTTTACCGACGATGAAACACTGATTTTTAGAAGACTGGTCAATGAAAAGGGGAAACAGCCGCTTCGGTTCTGCCTGATTTATGCGGACGGCATGGTCAATAACCGCCTGATTAACCAGGATGTCATCCGGCCCGTGCTGGAATTTCTGTTTAAACCCGACGAAGGGGAAGCACTGATTGACACCGTTCAGCTTCAGGCGATGTTTTCCAACGATGCGAAAAAGACGGACTCCGTCGAGGAGCTGATTCAGGGCATTGTTTACGGGGATACCGTCCTTTTGGCGGAAGGATGCCAGCAGGCGCTGATTCTGAACACAAAGGGATTCACGCTGCGTTCCATTGCGGAGCCGGAAAGCGAACGTGTCATCTGCGGCCCGCGCGAGGGCTTTAACGAATCGATTCTGACAAACCTTTCTCTTCTGCGGCGCAAAATCAGAACGCAGGACCTGAAGTTCAAATTTCTTACGTTCGGCCGAAGAACAAAGACCAAGGCGTGCATTTGTTATATGGACAGCATTGTGAACCACAATGTGCTCACGGAGCTGGAACGGAGGCTGGAAAAAATTGATATTGACGGGATGCTGGATACCAACTACATTACGGAAAATATTAAGGATGCCTCTTACTCTGCGGTCAAGACCATCGGCACCACAGAGCGCCCCGACGTGGTGGCGGCGAAATTGCTGGAGGGACGCGTCGCGCTGATTCTGGACGGAACACCGGTGGCCCTGACGGTGCCCTATCTGTTTATAGAGCATTTTCAGGCCGACGAAGATTACTATATTAATTATGTGTTTTCGTCCATAGACCGGGTGCTGCGCTTTGTGGCGTTTATGCTGTCGCTGATTTCCCCGGCCGTGTATGTCGCGATGGTCACATTCCACCAGGAGATGCTGCCAACGCCGCTTTTAATGAGCATTTTTACTTCCCGGCAGGGTGTGCCGTTTCCAACAGCGCTGGAAGTGACCATGATGCTGGTCGTTTTTGAAATGCTGCGGGAATCCGGCGCGCGCATGCCCGGTATTATGGGCCAGACGCTCAGTATCGTCGGGGCTCTGGTCATCGGGCAGGCGGCGGTGGATGCAAAAATTGTCAGTGCGCCGGTTGTCATTGTGGTGGCGCTGACGGGAATCTGCGGGCTGATGATTACGCGCCTGAAGGGGTATTTAATCATTCACAGGTTCTTTTTGCTGCTGTGTGCCTGCGTTCTGGGCCTTTACGGGGTTCTTTTGGGGCTTTTGGTCCTGCTTTCTGGATTGTTCGGCATGACGTCGTTCGGCATTCCGATTATGCCGGATGTGTATACCAGAGGTTTGCAGAATTATAAGGACACGTATATCCGCGCACCGTGGTGGATGATGATTAAAAGACCGAGATTCTTGTCTGGCAACCGTGTCAGACAATCTGGCGGAGGAAAAAAACCTCAATGAAAAAAACAGTAAAAATATCAGCTTTGATTTTGGAAGTGATTCTGATTCTGTTCACCTTTTCCGGCTGCTGGAATTACCACGAGCTGGAAACCTACTCCATTGTGTCCGGCATCG
The DNA here is from genome assembly GCA_022650485.1 of Oscillospiraceae bacterium. Taxonomy (GTDB): domain Bacteria; phylum Bacillota; class Clostridia; order Oscillospirales; family Acutalibacteraceae; genus Caproicibacter. Next base: position 50,809 of record JALCPP010000004.1, read on the forward strand.
CCATTGACAAGGGGTTGAACGGTTACAAATATCACATCACGTTCGAGTGCATTAAAATGTCCGGCGGGGGAGCGGGGGCGGAAATTGAACCGCTGCTGCTGGAAGAGGACGGAAACACTTTTTTTGACACGGTGAGAAGCACCCTGCGCGAATCGGACAAAAAACTGTATTTTAACCATTGTAAAATTGCCATTCTAAGCCCTGAAATTGCAAAGGCGGGCATTAAATCTTTAATAGATTGGGTTCAGCGTGACTCAGAGCCCCGCCTGACCATGGATTTACTGGTTTCCAGGGAAGAGACGGCAGGGGATATTCTGCGGGTCAAGCCGCAGTCCGGTCAGATTCTTTCTTACCAGATTGCCGGAACGCTGGATGAAGTCACCGGATACTACGGGAGTTCCACCGGAGTGCAGCTGTACGAGGCAAGCGATATTTTGAATACCGAAGGAATTTCGCTGGTTCTGCCCGCCATTGAAAAGAAAAAGGAAGCGAGCGGAGAAACGGTTCAGTTTTCCGGGGGCGCCATTTTTAAAGGGGACCGTCAAATCGGCTGGCTGGCGTCTAATTCCAATAAGTATTACGACATGGTCAGGGACAAGGTAAAGGGAGGGCTCCTGATGACGGGGCCGACCCCTGGCTCGACGCAAATCTGTCTTGAAATCCGAAAAAGCGAAACAAACGTAACGCCTGTTGTGTCCGGGCAGACGGTATCCGCCCAGATTCAGGTTCAGATGAAAGTTTCTTACGCCGAGCAGGACAGCGAGAAAGACGAACTGACACAAACAGGGATTGACAAGGTGGAAGAGTACGCGGAAAAGACGGTTGAATACGGAATTGAAAGTGTTGTAAAAGAAGTGCAGCAGAATGACAACAGTGATATTTTTGGGTTTGGAAGTCACATTTACCAAAACAACCGCAAAGAGTGGGAGCGGCTCAGCCCAAAGTGGCATGAAATTTTTAAGACCATGAAAGTCAACGTTGAAGCAGAAGTAGAGATTGAAAACACGGGCCTGAGCAGGGCAAAGGCGGGTGACTGACTTGGAGTACTTCATGATTTTTTCCCCAACCTTTCTCATCCTTGCATGGCTGAATCTGCGAAAGACCTATCAGCTAAGGCAGTTCCAATACTATATGGTTCAGATTCCTATTTTTGTCATTGTTCTGGTCTTTAATTTCTTAATCGTGTTTGAAGTCCCTGTTCCAAGCATTTCTTCGCTGCTGCTGAAGCTGTTATCCCATTTTGTAAAATGAGGGCTGCGTCTTGAATCGTACCGATATTTCCGCAAAACAGATGGAGGCCACGGTGGTGCTGTTCCTGGTGGGCAGCTCACTGGTTACCGGCGGCTCGACCCGCGCAAAGCAGGACACATGGTTCTGCATTGTGGCTGCGATGATTTTGGTGATCCCCATGGTCTGGGTTCATTCGGAAATTCTGAACCTTTACCCGGGACGAAATTATTTTGAAAATATTATCTGTGCGGCGGGGCGGCCGGCCGGTACGGTCATCTGCGTGCTGATCACCTTGTACGCATTGGTCCTGGGGGCGGTGGTTCTCCGCAATTTCTCTGAGTTTATTCATCTTGTCAATATGGTGGAAACGCCGATTATCATGATTGCCGTCAGTGTGATGGTTGTGGTGATTTATACTTTAAGCAACGGACTGTATGTGCTGGCAAGAATCAGCAAATTGATGCTGCTTCTGCTGGTTGTTTCTGTCACCGTGACCATTGTGCTTGCGTATCAGAACATGGATGCAAGCCATTTAAAGCCGGTTTTACAGAGCAGACCGGCGGATTTGCTGAGAGGAATTGTGTCCTCTTTTTCGACTCCGTACTGTGAAATTATCCTCTGTGCCCCCATGTTTGGCGCAATGAGCCGAAACGCCAAAATTTTCCCCACCTTTTTGAAAGGAGTCTTTTTTGCCTTTCTGATTTTGCTGGCGGCAAATATAAGAAACACGCTGGTGCTGGGGTATTTGGACACAACGGTTAATTATTCGTCGTATGAAGCGGTCAGCGTCATCCAGATCGGTGAGTTTTTTACCCGTGTGGAAGTCTTAATCGGAATTACGCTTTTACTGGCAGGCTTTGTTAAGTCCGGGGTGATTTTATTTTCCACCTGTGAAGGGCTGCGCAAAGCGGCCGGATACCGGGACTACGAACCCATCGTCGTGCCGGTTGGGGTGCTGACTCTGACCGCCGTTCCTCTCATCAGCAGCAATGTATCGGAATTGTCTTGGATGATTGAGCATCTTCCGTTTTATGCTCTGCCGGTTCAGGTGCTGCTTCCGGTTCTTGTGTTAGTGATTGGAAAAGGGAAAAAGAAATTAAAACAGAGAAAGGCACCGCGTCAGGGGCAGATCCCTAAAAAAACAAAGAGTGCCTGATTTTTTGCGGAAAAGCGGCAGACGGCGCGCGGAAGGAGAGAAGCAAATTGAATCAAACGGATATTTCCGCCAAACAGATGATGGCGACCATTACGATGTTTATGGTGGGAAGCTCTTTAATCACCGGCGGTTCAGACAGCGCGAAGCAGGACAATTGGGTCTGCATTCTGGCGGCGGCGGTTCTGGTCATTCCCTTGGTGTGGATTCACTCTGAAATTCTGAACCTCTACCCGGGACGGGCATATTTCAGAAATATAATCAGAGCAATGGGAAGGCCGCTTGGCATTGCGGTCTGCGCGCTGCTGACCCTTTACATTCTGCACCTCGGCGGAATGGTCCTGCGGGTTTTTTCTGAGTTTATCCATGTTGTCAACATGACGGAAACGCCGATGATTGCAATTGCCGTCGGAATTATCACGGTCATGATTTATCTTTTGTCCAACCGCATTTATGTGCTGACCAGAATCAGTAAGTTTATGGTGCCGATTATGTGCGTTATTATTGTCATGACGCTTCTGCTTTCTTATAAAAATATGGATTTTAACAACTTAAAGCCGATTCTTCAAAGCGAGCCGTCCGCGCTGATGAAGGGGACGGTGTCGGCTGCGGCGGTGATGTCGGGAGAAATTATGATGTGTGCCCCAATGTTCGGCGCGATGGATCGAAAGAAGAATGTTTTTTCCACCATGCTGAACGGGGCCCTTTTCGGTTTCCTTATTATTGTTGTGGTGAGCTTTCGCAACCGTCTGGTGCTGGGCTATATTTCAGGAATCAGCATTTTCCCGTCTTATGAGGCCGTCAGCGTCATACAGCTTGGCGAATTCTTTACCCGCATAGAAGTCTTAATCGGGATTCTGCTGCTGCTGGTGGGGTTTGTAAAAATCTGTGTGCTGATGTTTTCTGCCTGCGAGGCGCTGTCTTCCACAGTTGGCTTGAATGATTACGAGCCGCTGGTGGTGCCCGTTGGTCTGCTGCTGCTGACCATTGCCTCCCTGGTGCATGCCGATTCTATCGAAATGAGCCGGTGGATTAAAATGTTCCCGCTTTACTCTTTTCCGTTTCAGGTGCTTTTGCCGGTGCTTGTCTTAATTGTGGGGAAAATTCGAAAAAGAGCGGCAAAACCGAAAAAGCCGAAAACAGAAACTGCAAAAGAGGAAAAAACAAGCGCTTCTCAAAACCTGCAGGAAGGCTGAAGCTTTAGTGACAGCAGAGAAAAAAGGCACGGGGATTTCCCCGGCCTTTTTGCGGCTTTTTGGCCTATAATGCGGCAGGGATAATTTGCTTTTCTTTTTTACAGTGCTATGTTATAATCAAAAGGAATGGCAAAAGCCGATAAAAGCTTTGCAGCGGCCATATTTTTGAGGTGAATTGGATGAAGAATATATTAACCTTGTTTTTCGGCAACTACTCACAGCGGGAACTGAAAAGGATTCAGCCTATTTGTGACAGAGTCCTGGGCCTTGAAGAGAAATACAAGGCGCTTTCAGACGAAGAGCTGAAAGGGCAGACCCCGGCGCTGAAAGAACGACTTTCAGCGGGGGAAACACTGGACGATATTTTGCCCGATGCGTTTGCAGTTTGCCGGGAAGCCGGGGACCGCGTGCTGGGCATGAGGCATTTCCCCGTACAGATTCTGGGCGGTATTGTGCTGCACCAGGGCAGAATTGCGGAAATGAAGACCGGCGAAGGAAAAACGCTGGTGGCGACACTTGCCGCCTATTTGAACGCCCTTTCGGGCAAAGGCGTGCACATTGTTACGGTCAATGATTATCTGGCCCGCCGCGACTCGGAATGGATGGGAAAAATTTACCGCTTCCTCGGCCTTTCCGTCGGTCTGATTGTGCACGATATGGACAATCAGGCACGCAAACAGGCGTATCAGGCAGATATTACTTACGGCACGAACAATGAGTTCGGCTTTGACTATCTGCGCGACAATATGGTGATTTACAAGAAAGAAAAAGTGCAGCGCGGGCACAATTACGCCATCGTCGATGAAGTCGACTCCATCCTGATTGATGAGGCGCGCACGCCGCTTATTATTTCCGGGCAGGGGGAAAAGTCAACCGAAATGTACACGGTTGCGGACCATTTTGCCAAGGGCCTGCACTGTGTCAGGGTTGCTGAACTCAACGAAAAAGAAGATAACGACGAGCTGTATAAAGACGCGGATTATATTGTGGATGAAAAGGCCAAAACCGCAACGCTGACTCAGTCCGGTGTGAAAAAGGCAGAGGCTTTTTTCAAAGTTGACAACCTGACGGATGCGGACAATATCTCCATCCAGCATTATGTCAACCAGGCCGTGAAGGCGCGCGGGGTTATGCGCAAAGATATCGACTATGTGGTCAAGGACGGGCAGGTCATCATCGTCGATGAGTTTACTGGCCGTTTGATGCACGGCCGCCGTTACAACGAAGGCCTTCACCAGGCGATTGAAGCGAAAGAGGGCGTGAAGGTCGCGCACGAAAGCAAAACGCTTGCGACCATTACGTTCCAGAATTATTTTCGCATGTATGACAAGCTTTCCGGCATGACGGGCACCGCCATGACCGAGCAGGACGAATTCAGCGAAATTTATAAGCTGGATGTGGTGGAAATCCCCACAAACAAACCGATGGTCCGGAAGGATCTGCCGGATGTTGTGTACAAAACCGAAAGGGCAAAATTCAACGCTGTCATCGAGGATATCGTCGAACACCACAAGTCGGGGCAGCCGGTGCTGGTCGGAACCATCTCGATTGAAAAATCGGAAGAGCTGAGCCGCCTTCTGCACAAAACGGGAATTAAGCACGAAGTCTTAAACGCGAAGTTCCACGATAAAGAAGCCGAAATTGTCGCGCAGGCGGGTCGGAAAGACGCTGTGACCATCGCAACCAACATGGCGGGCCGCGGAACCGATATTGTGCTGGGCGGTAATCCGGAGTACATGGCAAAGGCGGAAATGCGCAAAAAGGGCGTTCCGGAAGAGCTGATCAGCGAGGCGGACGCGCATTCCGAGACCGATAATCAGGAAATTCTCGACGCGCGGGAACAGTTCCGCCAGCTGTCTGAAAAATTCCATGAACAGACGAAGCAGGAGGCCGAGGAAGTCAAAGCGGCCGGCGGTCTGTATATTATCGGTACGGAACGGCATGAATCCCGCCGCATCGACAACCAGCTGCGCGGCCGTTCGGGCCGTCAGGGCGACCCCGGAATGAGCCGGTTCTACATCTCTTTGGAAGATGACCTGATGAGGCTGTTCGGCGGGGACCGCATCAACACGCTGATGGACCGCCTGAAGGTTGAAGAAGATACGCCGATTGAAAACAAGATGCTGACAGGCACGATTGAAAGCGCCCAGCGCAAGATTGAAGGGCGCAATTTCGGCATCCGCAAAAATGTTCTTCAGTTCGACGATGTCATGAACCGGCAGAGGGAGATTATCTACAGCCAGCGCGATCAGGTCTTAAACGGAGAAAACCTGAAAGAGCAGGTCATGAAGATGATCGAGCAGGCAATTGAAGACCAGGTCACCCATTTTATTCCGAAAGATGCAGAACCGGAAAACATCAACCTGAACGGTCTGCGCGACCGCTACATGGGCTGGCTGATCGGGCCGGAAGATCTGGTTTATACCGATGAAGAGAGGGTGCGGCTCGAACCGGACGACGTGGCGCACGACTTGATTGAAAAAGCGCACCAAAGTTATGAACAGCGCGAAGAAAAGTTCGGAAGCGAGATTATGCGCGAGCTGGAGCGCGTGGTGCTGCTGAAAAATGTAGACACCCAGTGGATGGACCATATCGATGCGATGGAAGAGCTTCAGAAGGGCATCCGCCTGCGCGCCTACGGCCAGAAGGACCCGGTGGTGGAGTACCGCCTGGAGGGCTTCGACATGTTCGACAACATGATCGCAGCCATCCGCGAGAATACCGCGCGCATGATTCTGACGGTGCAGATCCGCACGCAGGAGGAGCCGAAGCGCGAGCAGGTCGCAAAGCCGACCGGTACCGCCGGGGCGGATACCGCAGACCAGTCCCACACGCCCGTGCGCAAGGGAAAAAAGCCCGGGCGCAATGACCCCTGCCCGTGCGGCAGCGGCAAAAAATATAAAAAATGCTGCGGAAGATTTGAAGACTAAGGCAGACAGAGCCTGTTCGCCAAACCCGCCGATTGGAAAAGGAAAAGAATAGTACACAAGTTTGGCGGGGCAGCATACGGCTGCTCCCGCCTTTTTTCATTCATGTGTCCATCTGTTTTATGAAGATGAAATATTTCTAAACACGAGGAGAGTTTATCATGAATGCAACGGCTTATGATTGGAATGACCTGACCAAACTGTTTCGGATTCCGAAACCGGAAAAACACGGATTTTGTGTGTGGAACCGGGAAAAGAATCAGATTGAATATCATTGTGTAAAGGGAAATGTTCTGCGGCCTGTGGAGGATTTTCAGTTCCCGATGGAACAGATTAACGTGGAAGCGGAAATTCAAAAAAGTCTGCCGCTGCAGTTCGCTCTTTTAGAAACCGCAGTTTACTGGAGTACGCGCGGAGAGATTATGTCACCTGATTTGAGCGATACGGACAAATTCAGGGAAACAATGGAGGTTATGCTTCGCTGTTACCGTGAAGTTCGCGCATCATACCAGGCGGGAACGGGAATTTCCATTACGGGAACCCATGTTTTTCCGGAGGTCAAAGAATCCTTTCAGCGGCTTTTGCATTCTAAAAAGCTGCATTCCTGCATTTCACTTCTCGCGTCGCGGGCCCCGCTGGAACCGCGCATGGACAGCCCCCTGACGCTGTATGAGGTTCAAAACCCCGCATCCAATCCGTGTGACGTGACGAAATCGACGCGGGAGTTTGCCGCGTTTTTGAAAATCAGAAGGAAACAGAGCGGCGATATCGCGTCATTTCCCCTTTACGGATATTCTTTTTCGGAACTGGCGCAGAACACAGCGGTAAATTTAATTCTTTCTCAATTTTCCAGAAGTTTTTATATTGAAGAAACCGGGACAAAGCGTTCCTATGGATTTTATCTTGTGTAACCACATCAAAGCATCAAGCGCAGGCGGAAATTTAGAATCCTTTTTATGGCTTTTACGGCTTCATGTTGAAACGAGATTTTATCAGTGAGGAAACAAAATGAAATTTGCAGGTCCTTTGGTTGTCGTTACCGATATCAGAAAAGCGCGCACGTTTTATGAGTCGGTGCTGGGGCAGACCGTGAAATATGACTTTGGGGAGAACATCCAGTTCGAAAGCGGAATTTCACTTCAGACAAAATCAAGTTTTGCCGCAATGGTTGGTGTGGGGGAAGATGCGGTTACACTGTGTTCCCACAACGGGGAGCTGTATTTTGAAACAAAGGATTTCGACGCAACCGCGGCCCGGCTGAACGGGATTCCCGGAATCCGGTACCGACAGAAGTTGATGGAACACCCCTGGGGTCAGCGGGTGAGCCGGCTTTATGACCCGGACGGGAATCTGATTGAGATCGGGGAAACAATGCAAACCGTCGCGCGCCGATACCTGAAAATGGGATGGACGGTGGAAAAGGCAGCGGAAAAAACACAGCTTCCGCTGGAACAGGTCGCCGCCCTGTGGGACGTCTGATTCGTCCAGCCGCCGTGTTTACAAGAAATTTTATTTTGGGAATCGCTCTTTTCTCGGGCGGTTCCCATTGTTTTTTGTCGAACCATGTTGAAAATTCCGCATAAGAATCGTATATTACAAAGAAAACAAAATTTTGTAGACAGCATTGTAATTATTTGAGCAATACGCTATAATTATCATAAATCAGGTTGGCCAAGTATATGATATATATCGTTGATTTTTCAACCCTAGAAAGGAGCTGCAATAAATGAAACAATATGAGGCGAAGCATATTCTGAACATTGCGCTTGCGGGACACAGCGGCGCGGGCAAAACCAGTATAGCCGAGGCCATGCTGTATCTTTCCGGTGCCGCCGATCGCTTGGGAAAGGTCGGGGAAGGAAACACTGTATGTGATTTCGATCCTGAGGAAATCAGACGAAAGACGTCCGTATTGACTTCAGTGGCTCCGATTGAGTGGAAAAACAATAAAATCAATTTGCTGGACGCGCCCGGCCTGTTTGACTTTGAGGGCGGTGTGTGTGAGGCGCTCCGCGCGGCAGACAGCATGCTGATTGCTGTTTCCGGCAGGGACGGCGTTGCGGTTGGAACTGAAAAGGCGGCGGCCGCCGCAGATTCACGCGGGCTTTCCAAAATCTTTTTTGTCAACGGTCTGTGTGATGAAAGCGCGGATTTTTACAAGGTGTTTGAAAATTTGAAGGCCTGTTTCGGTCCGTCTGTCTGCCCGGTGGTTGTGCCGTATATTCAGAACGGCAAGGCAAATATCTATGTGAATGTGCTGGAGTACAAAGCATATGAGTACCGCGGCGGAAAAGCAGTCGAGGTGAAAATGCCGGATATGGGTACCCGGCTGGAGGGTCTGCGCACCGCGATTTACGAGGCGGTGGCGGAAACCAGCGACGAAATGTTCGACAAGTATTTTTCCGGCGAGAGCTTTACGCCGGAAGAGGTGATTGTCGGTATCAGCAAAGGGGTGAAATCCGGGGCGGTTGCGCCGGTGTTCTGCGGGGATGCGGTGCTGTTAAACGGAATTGACCAGCTGCTGAACGGACTTGCGTGGCTTGCGCCGTCCGCCGCGGAAAAAAGCGGGGAAACCGGAATGGATGAAGATGGAAATCCGGTCGAAGTAGAAGTGGACGAGGCGGCGGCGCCCGCGGCCATTGTCTTTAAAACGGTTGCGGATCCGTTTATCGGCAAGCTGTCGTACCTTAAGGTCATCGCAGGAAGAATTTCGTCAGACAGAGGGCTTCTTAATATGACGACCGGCCAGCAGGAACGCGTCGGCAAGACGATTATTCCGCGGGGCAAAAAGCAGGAAGACGCGCCGTATCTTGCGGCCGGGGATATCGGCGCGGTGCCGAAGCTTTCCGCTAAAACCGGAGACACGCTCTGCTCGCCCGAACGCAGGGTAAAGTTTGCACCGGTCGATTACCCGGCGCCGTCCCTGAGCATGGCGGTGCTGCCAAAAAGCAAAGGGGAAGAGGATAAGGTGGCGCAGGGGATTCTCCGCCTGACCGAAGAGGACCCGACCCTCCGGTTCACGACCAACGCGGAAACACACCAGATGATCGTATCCGGTATGGGGGAACAGCACCTGGATGTCCTTGCGTCCAAGCTGAAAAAGAAATTCGGCGTGGAAATCCGGATGGAAATGCCGCGCGTTGCGTACCGCGAAACCATCCGTAAAAAAGTGAAAGTACAGGGCAAGTATAAGAAGCAGACCGGCGGGCACGGCCAGTACGGCGACGTTTGGATTGAGTTTGAGCCGTGCGACGCGGAGGGACTGGAATTTAACGAGCATGTGGTGGGCGGCGCGGTTCCGAAGGGCTTTTTCCCGGCGGTGGAAAGAGGGCTGCGCGACAGCATTGAGCGCGGACCGCTCGCGGGGTACCCGGTGGTCGGTCTGCGTGCGACCTTGTACGACGGTTCCTACCATCCGGTGGATTCTTCTGAAATGTCGTTTAAAATGGCGGCGGCGCTCGCTTACAAAACCGGCATGCCGAAGGCTTCCCCCGCTTTGCTGGAGCCGATCGGCACACTGCACTGCACCGTGCCGGACGACGACATGGGCGACCTGATGGGGGAGATTAACAAGCGCCGCGGGCGCGTGCTGGGGATGGAACCGGCGAAAACCGGGTTTCAGACGATTGAAGCCGAAGTCCCGCAGGCCGAAATGAACGATTTTACCACTTTTGTGCGCCAGGTCACGCAGGGACGCGGTTCGTTTACGTTTGAATTTGCAAGGTATGAGGAGGTCCCGCCGCAGGTTTCGCAGAAGATTGTTACCTCCGCGGCGGCAAAACAGCCGGCTGAAGCCTGACGGTCAAACACAAAAATTTTTGTAGGATGCGCGGCATAACTGCGCCGCAACCGTGTATTTTTTCCGCTCCCCCGGCATATGTATTTGCCTGAGGGGGCGGATTTATGTTTGTGGTTTCAATGAAGACGGGAAAAAGAAGAATCGTCGCCGTTTTAGCGGTGGCTTTGGTCGTGGTAACCGCCGCCATTGTTGCGGTCAAATATTTTACATCTTCGCCGACTGCCCAAAGCGGAGGGAAAAAATATAACCTTGCCGCTTCGGACAACGACGAGCGAATCGCTTTTTTTAAACAGTTCGGATGGGAAGTAAAGCCGCAGCCGGTTGCCGACGGAGAGGTTACCATTCCACAGAAGTTTGACGACGTATACATTAAGTATAATAATATTCAGCAGGAACAGGGACTTGATTTAATTCCTTACGAGGGAAAAGCCTGCAAACAGTGGGTTTATGAAATCACCAATTTCCCAGAGCAGGAAGTGATGCGCGGCACCTTGCTGGTTTACAACGGATATGTCATTGCCGGCGACCTGTGCACCCCCGCTCTGGACGGATTTATGACCGGGTTTGACGGTCAGCTGAACAGCAGCGATTACGGCGTGAATGAGCCGACCCTCGCGCGGGGCAACGATGATGCCCTGACCATGGCGCCTGCCGAAGAGGCATCTTCCGCCGTGGAGGAAGTGAAGCCCCAGGCTTCTTCTGAAATTCCGGCCAACGCGTGGCCGACCGATTAGGCGGCGGGTCGCCGCCTGCTTCGCCTCGTCGTTTTTTACTCTGAGAAAGACAAAAGAGGGAGCAAAGCGTCTGCTGGACGGACGCTTTGCTCCCTTTTGAATCGGCGGCCCCTGTTTTCCGTACGGAGGGCCATGGGCACACCGGGCAATCAGGAGGATTTCCTGACGGACTCCGGTGCCGCGCTGTTCGTCCCCCCACCGGACTGTTCCCGTTAAGACTTCGGTTGGGGGAATCAACGGCGCTTTTAATTTAAAACTCCTTTTCACGCGTTCCGCTTTGCACTTTTCTCCCCCGCCTTGGACAGGGAAGCCGCCCGCAGGGCACAAAAAAACACCGGTACGGAATTCTTTCATCCCATACACCGGCGCGCGTGAAAAGCAGGGTGTCTTCTTCGCCCCCGTCTTTCCCCCTCTGTACAAAAATGGGAAAAAGAGGTATACTGTTACCTGCAAATGCGCGGTTTTTACCGCTGTGTATGGAGGTTGGTTCTCCGTATGCAGGGGGCGGGATGGTGGTGCATCCTGTCCCTGCTTTGCACTTTTTTTATGTGCTCTACAATTTTCATTATAATCCTTAATTTACCAAATTTCAACTGCAAATCTTTTTCAGGCGCCTGCGCGATTGATCTTTTCCGTGGCGGAGGGTATACTGATTGTAATAGAAAGGGGGCCCGCACATGGCAAAGGAGCGCTTGGATAAAATTCTGGCTTCGCAGAATCTGGGAAGCCGCAAAGAGGTCGGCGCCATGATTCGCGCAGGGCGCGCCGCGGTTCATGGCACGGCGGTGAAGTCCCCCGCGCAGAAGTTTGACCCGCAGGCGGACCCGATTACGGTAGATGGGAAACCGCTGAATTTTAAAAGGCATCTCTACCTGATGCTGAACAAGCCGGAGGGGGTGCTGTCGGCGTCGCGCGACCCGCATGCACGCACGGTGGTGGACCTGCTTCCGCCGCATCTTCAGCGGAGGGGCATCTTTCCCGCGGGGCGGCTGGACCGGGATACCCGCGGCCTTTTAATCCTGACCGACGACGGGGGGTTCGCACACCGGATGCTGGCGCCGAAAAGCCATGTGACAAAATGGTACGAGGCGCTGCTGGAGTCCCCGGTACAGGAACAGGATGTTCTGCGGTTTCGCCGGGGGGTGGAACTTTCCGACGGGATGATCTGTCTGCCGGCGGAGCTTTCCGTTTTGCGCCGGGGCGACCACCCAATCGCACTGGTGGGTTTGCGGGAAGGGAAATTTCACCAGGTAAAAAGAATGTTTGCGGCGTGCGAAAACCATGTTCTGTCACTGCGCCGGGTTCGCATCGGCGGCCTTTTTCTGGACCCGCAGCTGGAGGAAGGCGGTGCGCGGGAGCTGGAAGAGGCGGAAGCCGCGCGGGTGTTCGAAAGGCAGAATGGATAAAATAGACGAAAACGCGCCGATTTTTTTTGCGTCCCCAACTGATAAAATAAACGAAAAACCGGCCCCCGCTTTGTGATTTATCGGATTTCCATAAACTGAAAAAATAATCTTTGGGCAAAAAAGACCTGTTTATCCTGATTTGCTTCTGCTATGATGATTTTAACAGGAAAGCAAATTTTCTTTTAAAGATTTTATAGTAAAAGAATGCATGAATCAGGAGGTTTTACACATGGCAAGCGTAACACTGAAAAATGTTTATAAAGTTTACAGCGGCAATGTTACCGCGGTTACGGATTTCAATCTGGAGATTAAGGATAAGGAATTCGTAATTCTGGTTGGACCTTCCGGATGCGGAAAATCCACGACACTGCGGATGATTGCCGGACTGGAAGAAATCACAAAGGGCGAGCTCTATATCGGGGACACGCTGGCAAACGATGTGGCGCCGAAAGACCGCGATATCGCGATGGTGTTCCAGAACTACGCGCTGTATCCGCATATGACGGTGTTCGACAATATGGCGTTCGGGCTGAAGCTGCGCAAGGTGCCGAAGGACGAAATTAAGCGCCGCGTGGAAGAAGCGGCACGCAATTTGGATATTTCCCATTTGTTGGACCGCAAGCCGAAGGCACTGTCCGGCGGCCAGCGCCAGCGCGTTGCACTCGGCCGTGCCATTGTGCGTGACCCGAAGGTCTTTTTGCTGGACGAACCGCTTTCCAATCTGGACGCAAAGCTGCGCGCTCAGATGAGGACGGAAATCGCAAAGCTGCACAAAAGGCTGGGTACGACTTTTATCTATGTTACGCATGACCAGACAGAGGCCATGACGATGGGCGACCGGATTGTCGTGATGAAGGACGGTTTCGTTCAGCAGGTCGACACGCCCCAGAATCTGTATGACTGCCCGGTCAACCAGTTTGTTGCGGGATTCATGGGTTCCCCTCAAATGAACTTCCTGGACGGGACCCTTCAGAAATCCGGGTCCGGATATGCGTTCCAGTTTGGGGAGTATCATATTCCGGTTCCGTCGGGAAAAGATAAAGACGATGTGCTGAAAGATTATGTGGGCAAATCGGTTACGCTGGGCATTCGCCCCGAAAACGTGCACGATGAGCCGGAGTTCCTGGAAAAGGCGACCGATGGAATTGTGGGGGCCGACGTTGATGTGACCGAGCTGATGGGCGCGGAGACCTATCTGTACTTAAATTGCGAAGGTGTCAACATAACCGCAAGGGTTGACCCGACTTCAACGGCCAAATCCGGTGACCGCATTAAAGTTGCGTTTGAGCTGAATAAAATTCATCTGTTTGACAAAGAAACGGAAAAAACGATTCTGAATTGATGCTTGGTATAAAAAGGCCGTGCGGGCAGCTGCTTTGCCCGCACGGCCTTTTTTTCGGTACTCATGCTTGATTTTGCTTGCTCTGAATTCAATTTTGAAATTTTTTTTGAGAAATTGAATGATATTTTCGCATTTTTTTCCTATAATATGAAAGATACAGTTGAAATCTTGCCGGTCTTTATGTACAATAATGATAGAATTGTTTATTTGAGAGAGAAATGTTCAGATAGATGGACAGATTGGAAATGAGGGAATACCATGTCTAACAGGTTGTTTCAGGGAGTTATCCATCAAATGAAGGATGCCGTCGACCGCACGATTGGAGTGATCGATGAAACTTCTGTCATCATTGCATGCAGCGAACTTGGGCGAATTGGAGAAGTGAATGAAAGCGTTACGGCAGAGGCGCTGGTCGCACCGGGCACTTTTGTTATTAACGGCTATACTTACCGGTCTTTCGGGAACCGGCCGCGCCCGGAATACGCGGTGTTTGTTTCCGGCAGTGACCCGGAAGCGGGCCGCTATGCTTCGCTGCTTGCCATTTCACTGAGCAGCATCAAGCAGTATTACGATGAAAAGTATGATCGCAGCAACTTCATTAAAAACGTGATTCTGGACAATATCCTGCCCGGTGATATCTACTTAAAGGCGAGGGAGCTTCGCTTTAATTCGGATGTCAGCCGTGTGTGCATGCTCATCAAGATTACGAACAAGTCCGATATTTCCGCTTTTGATGTGGTTCAGAACCTGTTCCCGGACAAAAACAAGGATTTCGTCATCAATATCAATGAAAGCGATATTGCGCTGGTCAAAGAAATTAAGCCCGGCATTGAAATGAAGGATCTGGATAAGCTGGCGGGCTCCATCGTCGACACGCTCGGCAGCGAATTCTACACCCACTGCATTGTTGGGATCGGCACGATTGTGACCGGCATTAAAGACCTTGCGCGTTCGTTTAAGGAAGCACAGGTCGCGCTGGAAGTCGGAAAGGTATTCGACACAGAGCGCCTGATTGTCAGTTACGACAATCTTGGCATTGCGCGCCTGATTTACCAGCTGCCCACCACGCTGTGTGAAGCGTTTTTAAAAGAAGTTTTCAAACGCGGATCCATTGATTCGTTGGATCACGAAACGCTGTTTACCATTCAGCGCTTCTTTGAAAACAACCTGAATGTTTCAGAAACTTCCCGCAAACTGTTTGTTCACCGCAACACGCTGGTGTACCGCCTGGAAAAAATCAAGAAGATTACAGGGCTGGATCTGCGTGAATTTGAAGATGCCATTATTTTCAAAGTTGCATTGATGGTGAAGAAATATCTCTCATCCAATCCGGTCAAATTTTAATTAATAAAAAATTACAAAAATATTACAAAATATTTTTTATAAAGAATTATAATTTTACAGCCCATTGGTATTATGTAAACGTACCAACGGGCTGTGCTTTTTGCGCCCTGAAAATGGTAACAATTAGGAATATAATGGGAATTCGGAAATATGGAGAGATGGAATTGATCGATTTTCAAAATGTTAGTAAAATCTATTCCAACGGAACCGAAGCCCTGAAAAATGTGAACCTCCATGTGGATAATGGAGAGTTTGTTTTTATTGTGGGGTCATCGGGTGCCGGAAAAAGCACCTTTTTAAAATTGATTACTTGCGAAGAACGCCCCAGTGAGGGGGAAATCGTTGTGGGGGAGCAGAAGCTTTCCCAAGTGAAACGAGGGGATGTTCCCTATCTGCGGCGTAAAATGGGCATGGTGTTTCAAGACTTCCGGCTTATACAGAAAATGACGGTTTACGAAAATGTGGCGTTTGCCATGCACGTGATCGGGGCATCCAGCAGGGATATCCGCAGGCGCGTCCCTTACATACTGGGGCTTGTGAATCTGCAGGAAAAAGCGGACTGCCACCCCCGTGAACTTTCAGGAGGGGAACAGCAGCGCGTGGGCCTTGCGCGGGCGCTGATTAATTCCCCGCGCCTGATTATTGCGGACGAGCCCACCGGGAATATCGACCCGGCGCTGTCATTCGAAATTGTCGATTTGCTCAGTGAAATCAACAAGCGCGGCACCACCATTTTAATGGTGACGCACGAACATTCCCTGGTTCGGCATTTTGCGCGCAGGGTTATTGAAATACACGGCGGCACCGTAGTGGCGGACAGCTGCAACTGGGAGGCGCGCCATGATTCATAATGTTCGTTATCTGATTCGCGAAGGAATCCGCAGTATTTGGAGCAACCGCACCATGTCGCTGGCATCTATCGGCGTTTTGGTTTCCTGTCTGCTTTTGACAGGGGCTGCCATCTTGTTTTCCATGAATATCAGCAACGCAATGGAAGCCGTAGAGGGGACCAATTCCGTAAAAATATATATGGACAAGGACCTTCCTGTGCTGGCGTCCCTGAAGGCCGGCGAAGAAATTAAAAAGCTGGATAATATCAAAAGATGCCAGTTCGTTTCCAGGGACGACGCGATTGAAAATGTTATGGAAATGCTGGGAGAGAAAGATTCCACTCTGCTCAAGGATATGACCGGGTCGGACAACCCCCTGCCGGACGCATTTCAGGTGTCGTTCAAAGACCTGTCCAAATACAAGGACACTGTTGCGCAGATTCTGAAAATCGAAGGGGTGTCCTCCGTTAATGATTACTCGGATATTGCGGCAAAGCTGACCAACCTGCATCGTCTGGTAACGACGGTCGGGTTCTGGATTGTCCTTCTGCTCAGCCTTGTTTCGCTGTTCATCATTTCCAACACCATTCGAGTGACGATGTTTTCACGCAGGCTGGAAATCAGCATTATGAAATCGGTGGGCGCGACAAACTGGTTTGTGCGCGTTCCGTTTGTGGTCGAAGGGATTCTCATCGGCCTGATTTCAGGCGCAGTCGGCAGCCTGCTGCTACGCCTGCTGTACGACAAGCTGACCGGTACCTTAACTTCCATCACGCTGTTTGCGCCGCTTGCCATTGGGGAGATACAGTGGAAGATTACGCTTCTGTTTCTGCTGGCCGGTTCCTTGTTCGGCGCACTCGGCGGAGCCATTTCCATCGGAAAATACCTGAAGAAAGAGGGGGGCGAAATCGTTGATTGGTAAGAAAATGGGAAGAATCTTCGCTGCGGTTTTGGCTGTGCTTTTAATGTCTCTTTTTGTTCCGGCGGTTCAGCCTGCACAGGCTTCCACCTTGAGTGAATTACAGAAAAAGCAAAGCACGCTTAAGCAGCAAAAGGCAAAGGTTGACGCACAGATTGCAGACTTAAAAAAGGATAAAACAAAAAAGCAGCAGTATAAAGATGCACTGAATTCACAAATTAACACTGTGGAGGCACAAATTGACAATCTGAATGACCAGATTACAGGGCTGAACAGTGAGATTAAAGAGAAAGAAAGCCAAATCGCGCAGAAGCAGAAAAAGATTGAGGCGGATTTTGACAAGCTGAAAGAACGGCTGTACGCCATTTATCTGACGGGCGATGCGTCCACCATGGAAGTTGTTCTGAACGCGAAAAATGTGATGGACCTTGCCGACAAAACGGAAATTCTGAAGGCGATTACGGAACACGATACGGAACTGATTCATCGCCTGAAAGAGGAAATGCAGTCTGTTTCGGATGAGAAAGAAACCATTGAAAAGAACCGCGATGCGGTGGCGGAAAATAAAAAGGTCTATGACCAGAAGCAGGCCGAACTGACAAGCTATGTCAACGAAGTCAACAGCGCCATTGCGGATATTGCGGAAGATGAGTCATCCGCGGAAGCGCAGCGCAGGGCCATCGCCAAGCAGGAGGATGCGGCTTCGGCGGCGGTTGACAAATGGTATCAAGAGTACTACGCGTCCCTGAACAAGAACAATGGTACGAACAGCGGCGGCGGAAGCGGCGGCTATGTCAGCACCGGAAACTTTACCTGGCCCGTGCCAAGCTGCACGAATATTACGAGTGAGTATGGGGCGCGCTGGGGAGGGTTCCATAAAGGAATCGACATTTCGCGCGGCGGCATCTACGGTGCGGCAATCGTCGCGGCGGATTCCGGCAAAGTCATTCAGGCGGGCTATGGACATTACGGCACCGGCTACGGCGGGTACGGCAATGTAGTCGCGATTGACCATGGCGGCGGATATTCCACCCTGTACGGCCACATGAGCCATGTGGCGGTCAGCAAAGGCCAGCAAGTGACGAAAGGGCAGGTTATCGGATATGTTGGGTCCACCGGTCAGTCGACCGGGCCGCATCTGCATTTTGAAATTCGTGTGGGCGGCGTTGCAAAAAATCCGATGAACTGGTTTTCAAAGTAATCGATAAGGACTGAAGACAATGGGCAAAAAATTCTCGGTGGGTGCGGCGGTGTCAATCGCGGCTGTGACGGCGGCCATCACGGTGTCTGTCACCTATGTTTATGCCATGAACAGCTTCAATTCCAAGGTAGCCGATATTAACGAACGGCAGGCCATGTACCAAAAGCTGAGCGAAATCGACCAGAAGGCGAGGCAGGACTATATCGGCTCCATCGACGAAAACAATTTAAAAGACGGAATCTGTGCCGGCTATGTGGCGGGGCTGGGGGATTCTCATGCCCAGTATCTTTCGACGCAGAAGTATAAAGAATATCTGGCTGCAAACGGAGCAAAAAGCATCGGCGTGGGCATTAAAACCGTACAGGATGAAGACGGCAATATGGAAGTAACGGAGGTCATGCCGACTTCCCCGGCGGAAGAGGCCGGGCTGAAAAAGGGAGACGTCATTGTCTCAATGGACGGCAAGGAGATCGCCCGCATCACTTATGGCGACGCGCTGAACAAGCTGGACGGTACGGCGGGGACCAAGGTGACGCTGGGCGTTCTGCGCCCGAACACGCAGAGCGGGGAATCTTCCGCCGGGGCAGTCGCGGAAAGCCTTACGTTTACCATAACGCGTGCGGAATATACAGACCGGACGATCACCTATGCCATGATTAACGGAAATACCGCGTACCTGAAAATTTCAGAATTCACAGAGGATACGCTGACGAATTTCAGCACGGCGCTGAATAAGCTGATTGGAGAAAAGGCGTGCGGAATGGTGGTTGATCTGCGCGACAATCCGGGCGGAAGTGTGGAGTCCGCGGCGAAAGTGCTGGACTTGCTGCTGCCTGCCGGCAATACGGTTAGCAGCCGCGACAAAAGCGGAAATGTCACGGTGGAGTATACCTCAAAAACCGGCGCGGTGGAGCTGCCGGTCAGCGTGATAATGAATCAAAGCACCTACGGCGCGGCTGAAATTTTTGCGGCGGATATCCGCGATTTTAAAAAAGGAATGCTTGTGGGGGAACAGACGGCCGGATACGGTACAAAAGATGAAGCCGTTCCGCTTTCCGACGGCTCCGCAATGATCCTTTCCGTCGCGGAGTATCTTACCGTAGGGGGCAGTCCGTTTCAGGGAACCGGGATTCAGCCGGAAATCCGGAAGAGTTTGACCGAGCCGCAGAAAAGCCTGCTGAAACGCAATCAGCTTCCCTTTGCTGAAGATCCGCAGATTCAGGCGGGGGTAACCGCCCTGATCCGCCAGGGAGCGGCGGTGCAGCAGGTGCCGGGGGCAGAATCCTCTGAACCGGCGGCGTCTGCCGGGGAGTAACGCTGACGGCGCGGCCGAGAAAAAAGACCGCAGCAGGGGGCACAAGCCGACGGGGCTGAAAAATCCAGAACAGGCCGCGTTTTTTCGGCAGGGAATCTTGCTGCCCGAAAACACGTTTTGTGCCCGCATTTGTTGACAGAACGGGGACGGCTTACTATAATAGAATTATTCTGTTTGAAAGTCAGAATGTCTGATTTTCATGTCCGAAAGAAAAGGGTGGTAATAATATGGTGAAACAGGTAGTCCTGACAAAGGAAGGCCTTGAAAAGCTTGAAAAAGAGCTCCAGGAACTGAAAGGTGTCAAACGGAAAGAAGTTGCCGAAAAAATTAAAGTAGCCCTTTCGTTCGGCGACTTGTCTGAAAACAGCGAATACGATGAGGCCAAAAACGAACAGGCTATCATGGAAGCGCGCATTGCAGATATTGAAGTCATGCTGAAAAATGTCCGCGTGATTGACGAGAGCGAACTGAGCAGTGAAAAAGTGCATATCGGCTCAAAAGTGGAGCTTCGCGTCGTGAACGAGAAAAACAACAGCAGCAATGTGGTGAATTACCGCATGGTCGGTTCCAATGAAGCGGACCCGGTCAACGGCTGTATTTCGGACGAATCTGCGGTTGGCAAATCTCTTTTGGACCATGGCATTGGCGATAAAATTACGGTGGAAGTGCCCGCCGGCGTAATGGAGTATGAAATTTTAGCCATATCCAAATAATAACGTGCGGGCAGGTAAGGCCGGGGGGCTTTCCTGCCCTTTTTCCATTTTGATTTCGTGCGCGGACGCGGCGGAATTCAACTTAATTACTTAATTACTAAATTGTTTAGGAGAATGAACATGAGCGACGGGACAACGGGAATGACAGAAAACGCAGAGAATAAGAGCGAAGCGGAAATTCGAAGGGAAAAACTGAACGCGCTGCAGAAAGCGGGGAAGGACCCTTTTTATATTACAACCTGCCCGCATGACAAATCAGCGCAGGAGATTAAGGACGACTTTGCCGAATTAGAAAATAAAGACGTGTGCATTGCCGGGCGGATTACCGGCTGGCGCGATATGGGCAAAGCCGGTTTTATGGACCTTGCCGACCGCAGCGGCCGGATTCAGGTTTATATGAAAATCGACCAGGTTGGCGAAGAAAGTTACACCGACCTGAAAACATACTGGGATGTCGGGGATATCATCAGCGTAAAGGGATATGTATTCAAAACCCGCAGGGGTGAAATTTCCGTTCATGCAAAAGAGATTGGGCTTCTTTCCAAGTCCCTGCTTCCGCTGCCGGAAAAATTCCATGGCCTGAAGGACACGGATCTGCGGTACCGCCAGCGGTACCTGGACCTGATTATGAACCCGGAAGTCAGGGATACCTTTATTAAGCGCAGCAATATCATTAAGACGATTCGCGGCGTTTTAGACGACAGAAAGTACATTGAGGTGGAGACGCCGGTGCTGAACACCATTCCCGGCGGCGCCGCGGCGCGTCCGTTTGTTACACACCACAACACATTGGATATCGACATGTATCTGCGCATCGCGACGGAACTTCACCTGAAAAGGCTGATCGTCGGCGGAATGGAGCGCGTTTATGAAATCGGCCGCATTTTCCGCAATGAGGGAATGGATGTCAAACATAATCCAGAATTCACAACGATTGAACTGTACGAAGCCTACACGGATTACCGCGGCATGATGGACCTGACCGAGCGTTTGGTTCGTGAAAGTGCCCTGGCGGCCTGCGGGACCGACAAGGTGACGTATCAGGGCGAAGAGCTTGACTTCTCCACTCCGTTTGCCCGTGTTACCATGAACGACGCGATTCAAAAATACACCGGCATTGATTTCCTGTCTTTCAAGGGCGACACCGCACGCGCAAAGCAGGAAGCCGAAAATCTGAAGCTGGAACTGAAGCCGACGGATACCTGGGGCGACATTATGGCGCGTGTATTTGACGAAAAAGTAGAGGACAAGCTCCTGCAGCCGACCTTTATTTATGATTACCCGGTGGAGGTTTCTCCGCTGACCAAGCGCAAGCGCGGCACGCCGGAACTGGTGGAACGCTTTGAGCTGTTCATCGCGCGGTGTGAACTGGCAAATGCGTATTCGGAGCTGAACGACCCGATTGACCAGCGCGGACGCTTTGTGCATCAGATGGAGCTGCGCGCTTCCGGCGACGAAGAAGCCAACATGATCGACGAAGATTTTATTACCGCGCTGGAATACGGCATGCCGCCGACCGGAGGCATGGGCATGGGCATCGACCGCCTTGTCATGCTGCTGACAGACAGTGCTTCTATCCGCGACGTTCTGCTGTTCCCGACCATGAAGCCGCGGGAGGACTGATGCGCCGATGGCAAGGGAAGGCCTTCTGATTCATGAAAGCGAAGATCGGCCGGAACCGCCGGCCCCCGCGCCGGAAACACCGAAAAAGAAATGGGAAAATTTTTGGTATTATCACAAGTGGCACATGCTGATTGTACTATTGGCTGCGGGTCTGCTGGCTTTTGTTTTGCATGACCTGATGCGCCCTGAGGCGGACTATGAAATCGGGCTGATTACGACAGCAACCTATCCGCAGGAGGCCGTCGAGCTTTTGGAACAGAGCATTGGGGAGTACGGCGAGGATCTGAACGGGGACGGGCGAGTGCTGGTGCAGATTGACAGCTTTACCCTCGACCCGGAAGACAGTGTGTCGGAAATGCAGGTTGCCAACCAGGTCAAGCTGGATGCGGACCTTTCTTCGGGCGGCTGCCTGCTGTTTCTGACCGATGAGAAAAGCTTTCTGCATCAGCAGGAACAGAACCGGCTGTTTGCAAAAACGGACGGAAGCACGCCCGCGAAAGGCGAAAACGACCCGGAACAGATGAGAATTCCCCTTTCCGGGCTCAAGGCGCTGTCAAAGCTGTCTTATCCAATGCAGGACGGGCAGGATCTAATGGATCGGCTCGGCTTGTCGCTGAGGATCTATCAGGGCTCCGCGGCCGAAGGTACGAAAGACGCGGAATGGGAGGCTTCCCGCCGGCTGTTTGAAAAACTTGCCGGGTAAAAAGCGCGGCGCGGCTCTGCTGCCGCGCTTTTTTTCCATATATCGCTCAATTTTTAAATTGTATTCATAAATTATTTTTTAAATCTATTATAATCAAATTATAAGGAACTCTAAGACAGACAAGTAGGGGAGGATGATTGAAATGGCTGCGGGAAAAATTCTTGTGGTGGACGACGACCAGAATATCTGTGAGCTGTTGCGGCTGTACTTGGAAAAAGAAGGGTATGATGTTGCGCTGGCGGGCAGCGGCAGAAAAGCACTGGAGCAGTTTGACAGGGAAAACCCGGACCTGATTCTGCTGGACATCATGCTTCCGGAGCTGGACGGCTGGCAGGTATGCCGGGAAATCCGGAAAAAATCACAGTGCCCCATTATTATGCTGACCGCGAAAGGCGAAGTGTTCGACAAAGTGCTTGGGCTGGAGCTGGGCGCGGACGACTATGTGGTAAAACCGTTTGAAGCCAAAGAGGTCGTGGCGCGCATTAAGGCTGTGCTGCGCCGGCTGGGCAAAAACGGAAACGATACCGTGAAAGAAGTCAAGTACGACAAACTTTCCATCAACCTGACCAACTATGAACTGAAGGTAAACGGGGTTCAGGTCGACACACCGCCGAAAGAAATGGAACTGATTTATCACCTGGCCAGCAACCCGAACCGCGTGTTCACGCGCGACCAGCTTCTGGATGAAGTGTGGGGATTCGACTACTACGGAGACAGCCGGACGGTGGATGTTCATGTGAAGCGGCTGCGCGAAAAGCTGGAGGGAGTTTCAGACCAGTGGGAGCTGAAAACCGTTTGGGGTGTCGGTTATAAATTTGAGGTGAAGGAATAACCGGAGAACCGCCTCCGGGGGGATGCAATGCAGAAAACTCTGTTTAAAAAATACTTGAGGATTACGTCGCTGGTCATTCTTGTCAGCTTTTTCCTTCTGGGCTTTGTCATGCTGATTGCAATTTCAAGCTACTGGAAGACGGAAAAGCTGGACCTTCTCCGGAAAAATGCGCAGAGCGTCGCCAGAATCGCGGCGGACAGCGTCATCACGGTGAACCAGAACGAGTACCAGGTGGACGGGGTGAGGATGAGAACGTTTATCCTCGCTTTTGCCGATAACATTGATGCGGACATTTTCGTGACCAAGCTGGACGGACAGCCTCTTCTGGCGGCTTATGGAAGCGGCGGAAAGGTGAACGGAACCGGCAGGGTCAGCACGGAAATTATGCAGCAGGCGCTGGGTGACGGGTATTCCGCGCAGGGAACGATGAACGGTTTTTATGACCAGCGGTATTACATTGTCGGGGTTCCGATTTCACTTACTGTAAACGGAGCGCCCGTGCAGATCGGCGCGGTGTTTGCGGCTTACAGTGTAAGAACCTTCAACGAATTCCGCATGGATGTTCTGAAGATGATTATTTTTGCCGCCATGGCGGCGTTTGCCATTGCGTTCTGTGTCATTTGGCTGTTTTCTTACAAACTGGTGCAGCCGCTGCGCAATATGGCGGCGGCGGCACGGTGCTTCGGGGAAGGGAACTTTTCCGTGCGTGTGCCGGTTACCAGCCAGGATGAGATCGGGCAGCTTTCGGTGGCATTTAACAATATGGCGGATTCGCTCGCTTCTGTGGAACATGTCCGCCGCGATTTTGTCGCAAATGTGTCGCATGAGCTGAAAACGCCGATGACGACGATTGCCGGATTTGTCAACGGAATTCTGGACGGAACCATTGAACCGGAAAAGCAGAAACATTATCTTCGCATTGTTTCGCAGGAAGTCATGCGGCTGTCGCGTTTGGTGCGCACCATGCTGGATCTTTCCCGCATCGACAGCGGAGAGCTGACGCTTCGGCCCGCCCGCTTTGATATCACGGGCACTGTCCTTTCCGCCATGCTGTCGTTTGAACAGGCCATTGAAGAAAAGAAAATTGAAGTACGCGGGCTGGAACGTGCCGAAAGCCTTTTTGTTGACGGTGATCCCGATATGATTCATCAGGTTGTGTATAATCTGATTGACAACGCCGTAAAATTTACAAAGGAAGGCGGCTATATCCAGATAGGGCTCAGCCAGGAAGCGGACCGAACGACCGTTTCTGTGGAAAACAGTGGGGATGGGATATCCCCGGATGAGCTGCCGATGGTGTTTGAACGTTTTTACAAGACCGACAAATCGCGCAGTCAGGATCGCAAAGGCATGGGGCTGGGACTTTATATTGTCAAAACAATCATTCGCTTGCACGGCGGGGAAATTGCCGCCCACAGCGTCTGGCATGAAAATTGCCGGTTTGAATTCTGGCTTCCCAGGCGAATTGATACCCGGACCAGTCAGCTCAATTTGGTAGAGACCAGCGGTAAAGAACCAAAAGAACACTCAAAAAAGAAATGAAAGGGCTTTTTTATGAACGACAACGGTTTTGACCCAAAAAGTGAAAAAGACCCATGGGAATACGAAGACCGCCGGCAGAGTGAAACGGAGCGGGACTCGAATCCGCAGAATGCCGCGGAGTCCGAAAACACAGCGCAGGAAGAAACGTCTTCTGCCCAGGGAGAGCCGTCCGGGGAGCCACAGCAGCCCAGGGAAGAGTCCGCGGGGCAGAGTTCCGGTCAGGAACCGTACCCCCCTTCCAGCGGGTATGGAACGCCGCCTGCCGGCGGAAACGGAGATAGATCGCCTTACGGCAACCCTTCCAGCGGGCAGGCGTACGGCAATTACAACGGCGGTGGCACGCAGGGCGGAAACCGGGCCGGAGGGCCAACCTATGATAATCCATATGGTCAGACTTACTGGAACTATTCCGGCGGAAACCAGTACGGGCAGCAGCCGAACCAGCCGCCCATGCCGCCCAAAAAGATGGGAACAGGGCTGAAAGTCCTTTTGTGGGCACTGGGGGTAGTGGTTGCCGGGCTGATTGTGGGAACCGCCGTTTATGGATACCGGATGACTACTCAGAACCCCGGGGTGGTGAGCAGCAGTTCGGCGGCTTCTTCCACTGCCCCGGATGAAGAAAATGGTACTTCCTCCGCTTCTTCCTCCGCTCTGATCGGCGGAGTGGAGGATAACGGAACCGACCCGAATGCTTCCGGTATTGTGGTTCAGCCCCATCCCTCGGGCGATGCGCTGACCGCGACGGAAGTTTACAAGCGGATCATTCAAAGTGTGGTGGGTGTGCAGACGACAATTCAGGAAAGCGGTACCAGCGAGGGCACCGGCATTATTGCCTCAAAAGACGGTTATATTCTGACCAATGCGCATGTCATCAATTACTCCAACAAATATCCCGTAAAGGTCATTCTGCATGACAATAAGTCCTGTGAAGCCAAGGTGGTTGGGTACGACAAGACCTCCGACCTGGCGGTGCTGAAGATCAATGCCACGGGGCTGTCCCCGGCGACATTCGGCACGGTGGACGGCATGCAGGTCGGCGACCATGTCATCGCGATCGGAAACCCCGGCGGGCTGAGTTTTGCGGGCTCGCTGACCGGCGGCTATATTTCCGCGCTGGACCGTTCAATTGAAGAACACAGCGAGAACGGCATGACCTATATCCAGACGGATGCCGCGATCAATCCCGGAAACTCGGGCGGCCCGCTGGTCAATCTGTACGGGCAGGTCGTCGGGATTAATTCGAACAAAATCGTCGCGTCGGGATACGAGGGCATGGGTTTTGCCATTCCGATCAGCCGTGCGAAAACCATTATCAACGACCTGATTGCACACGGTTATGTTTCCGGCCGCACCCGCCTTGGCATCAGAGCCAAGACGATCGAGCCGCTCTATCAGCAGATTTACGGATACCCGCAGGGAGTACTGATTGTTACCATTGACGACGACAGCCCGCTGAAAAGCAGCGGAGCGGTTCAGGGCGATATTATCACGGAAGCGGACGGAACGGAAATTACCGATATGGACGGCCTGTACGCGGTTCTGACCAGGCATAAACCCGGGGACACCATCAAAATTAAAATTTACTCAACGTCTCTTTCACAAACCGCGGGCGGCGGCAAAGACGGCACCACAAAGGAAATCAGCGTAACGCTGCTGGAAGACAAGGGCGAAACGCAGTAAATGTCATAGAATTCGGCCGGTCCCTGTTTCCGCATGGGGCCGGCTTTTTTACTTTTTGCAGATCAATGGAAGAAAACGTATTTCTTTCTTGTGGCTGCGCAGGATAACAGGGGAGAATCCGGTCGAAAGCGAATCTGAAGCGGACTCGGATGAGATTGAGAAAGGGGCAGGCGGGCATGAAACAAAGAAAACGCGCAATAATCGCGGGCGGCGGATGGGGCGGTTGTGCCGCTGCGGTGTCCGCGGTGAAATGCGGCATGGATACCGTACTGCTGGAGCGGACGGATATGCTTCTGGGAACGGGTCTGGTGGGTGGAATCATGCGCAATAACGGGCGCTTTACGGCGCAGGAGGAATGCGCGGCGCTCGGCGCCGGTGAGCTGTTTCGCATCACGGATCAGTTTGCCAGGCACCGCAATGTCGATTTCCCGGGTCACCGCCACGCGAGTTTGTACGATGTAACCCGCACACCGGCCGCAGTCGAGCGGTATCTGCACCGGATCGGCGTGCGGGTGGAGTATCAGGCACGCATCCGTAAAGCGGAGGCTGCCCGCGGTATTCTGTACAGCGTGACGGACGACAGCGGCCGCGTATTTGACGGGGATGTGTTTGTCGATGCGACCGGATCCGCCGGTCCGCAGGGGAACTGTGCGAAATACGGCAACGGCTGTGCCATGTGTGTGCTGCGCTGCCCAAGCTTTGGCGGAAGGGTCAGCCTGACGGCGCTTGCCGGAATTCCGGAAATTCAGGGGAAGAACGCCGTGGGCGAAACCGGGGCGATGAGCGGGTCCTGCAAACTGCAGAAGGAATCGCTGGCGCCTTCGATTGTGGGGTGCCTTGAAAGAACAGGTGTGGCCGTCATCCCTCTGCCGAAAGAGCTGATCGAGGATCATTTGGCGGAAAAAGCGTGCCAGCAGTACGCTCTTCCGGAATACCGTGAAAATCTCATTTTGCTCGACACGGGTCATGCCAAGATGATGACTCCGTTTTTCGACCTTCACAAACTGCGGCGCGTGCCGGGTTTTGAAAATGCGCGCTATGCCGACCCCTACGCGGGCGGGCGCGGAAATTCGGTGCGCTTTTTGGCCATGGCGCCGCGTGAAGATTCCCTTTTGGTTAACGGAATGAAAAACCTGTTATGCGCGGGAGAAAAGGCGGGATTGCTGGTGGGGCATACGGAGGCGATTGTGACCGGATCGCTTGCCGGGTTTAATGCCGCGCGCCTGGCGTACGGAAAAGAGCCGCTTTGTCTGCCGCGCGGGCTTGCCTGCGGTGAGGCGATCGCCTTTGTCAGGGAACAGATGGGTTCTGCGCAGGGGCTTTCCATGAAATATACGTTTTCCGGTTCTGTTTTGTATGAACGGCTGAAGAAACTGGGGTTGGATTCTTCTGACCCGGAGCAAATCCGCGTGCGGGTGAACAAACTGGGGCTTGCTCATATCCTGCGCCCGCGTTACGGGGATTTTCCCATATAAGGGAACGCATCTTTCTGATTTATTTGGGCTGACCGGTGTCAATTTTCCCCGGCCGATCTATTATGTTATTAGATGTGCAACAAACAGGACCCGCGGCAATTGGAATGCTGAGAGGAAAGACGCTTTAAGAGTTGCTTAAAGCGTCTTTCTTTGTATCTTTATCTGCCCGGTAAAACAGAGCCAGCCCAAAGCGGGTGACGATTTGGCGCGGCGCGGTTCAAAAGGCAATGCCGAAAAAAGGATTCGGAGGCTCCGGCTGAAACGGAGAGAGGGTGCGTTATGGTCGCCGGTACTTTTAAACAGGAAATACTGAAGGTTTACAACAGTGTCAACAGGCGGATTTTTAACACCGGCGTCCGGCAGCAGAATGTCGAGTTTGCCGGCAGTAAAATTATCATTCTTTCCCTGAACACCCGGATTCCCGCCTTAAAACTTTTAGACGACAAATATGCCGGTACAACCGATTATATGGATCATCTGCTGACACAGATTTTTAAAAAACAGATTAAAACGTCAATAGAAAAGCAGTTTCACTTAAATGTAATCGCCGTTTTCAAGGACTATGACGCGGCGTCGGAATTTTCCGGCACCATCATATGCCTTGACCGCGATGTAGAAGCCTGTCTGAATGAACTGCCGGAGCTTTGAATTTGATTCAAAGAGCCGGAATGAAAAAGCCCGCGCGGGGCAGCCCGCGGGGGGCTGTGCGTATGACTCAGTTCAAGAAAGGAAGAGTTTTACAATGAGCAAACCCTGCAAGATTGAAGTGACCGGGGTCAGCAAGATTTTTCGCAAGAACGGGACCAATGTTGCCGCGCTTTCAGAAACGAACCTTGCCGTTGAAGAAGGGCGTTTTGCCAGCATCATCGGGCCTTCCGGCTGCGGAAAGTCCACCCTGTTCCATATTATCGCCGGGTTAATGACACCCACCGCGGGGGATGTCACCGTTGATGGGCAGAGCATTGTAGGAAAGGCCGGAACGGTCGGCTACATGCTGCAGAAAGACCTTCTTCTGCCCTGGCGCACGATTCTGGACAATATTATTCTTGGGCTCGAAATCCGCGGCATTCCGCGTGCGCAGGCTGTGGAACGGGCCCTCCCTCTGATGAAAAAATACGGGTTGGGCGGGTTTGAAACCCACTACCCGACCGAATTGTCCGGCGGAATGCGCCAGCGGGCCGCACTGCTGCGCACGCTGCTGTACGACCGGGATATCCTGCTGCTGGATGAACCGTTCGGCGCGCTGGATGCCCAGACCAGACTTTCCATGCAGAACTGGCTGTTGGAAATCTGGAGCGATTTCGGCAAAACGGTGCTGTTTGTCACGCATGATATTGACGAGGCCGTTTATCTTTCCGATGATATTTATGTATTTTCCCCAAGACCGGGGCATATTCGCGCCAAAATCACCGTCCCGATCGGCCGCCCGAGAAAAGCGGAGGACCTGACGGCTCCCCGTTTTATGGAAATGAAACATCATCTGCTGGATCTGCTTTCCGCCGGGCAGGTTCAGGCAGAAGAAATTTCTTAGGGACGGAAGTGAAAAAATGGCTATGATGAATCAAGAAACCTGTTATGCGGCGCGCGCGGCGGACAGCGAGCCCCGGCAGAAACAGGAGAAAGTGAAATTCCAGGTTGAATCCTACGACGGCGAAACACAAGAGAAAAGAAGAAAGCACCGGGTAGTTACCGGAAGAATCCTGGTGGCGGTCTTTCTATTTGTCGGGTGGGAATTCTTCACGCGAATCGGCTGGATGGATTCCTATTACTGGAGCTGCCCAAGCATGATTCTTCAAACGGCGTGGCTGCAGCTGACGAAGGGAACACTGCTGCAAGATATCATTTATACCTCCGGCTCCACGTTAATCGGATTTGTTTCAGGAACGCTGGTCGGCGCCCTTTTGGGGCTGTCGTTCTGGTGGTCGAAAACCTATGCCGGAATCAGCGAGCCGTTTATCATTATTTTAAACGCTTTGCCGAAATTGGCGCTTGGCCCCGTGCTGGTCATTCTGTTTGGAATCGGTTTTTTCTCAAAGGCGGTGCTCGCCTTTTTGATGACGGTGGTCACCAGCGCAATTTCCGCTTACGGCGGGGTGAAAAGCGTGGACCCCGCATTGGAAACGCTGATGGTGTCACTCGGCGCAAAGCGGCGTCAGGTGTTTGCAAAGGTTGTTGTGCCGTGGTCTATGCCGTGGATTATTTCCAGCCTGCGCATTAACATTGCGCTGGCGCTGGCCGGCTCTATCGTGGGCGAATTCATTTCGTCCGAACAGGGCGTGGGCCGCATGATTATCTACGCGGGTACGATCCTTGATATCAACCTGGTCTGGGTGGGCGTATTTGTCCTCTCCGTTCTCTCCATACTGATGTACTGGGGAGTGATTCTTTTAGAAAAATGGTTGTCAAAAAGGTTGGCAATCATTTCCTCATAAATCATTTTTGGAGGGAAATATGATGAAAAACAGGTGGAAATTTTCCGCGGGAAGAAAATTAATTGCGGCAGCGGTAGGGCTTGCGGTTCTGCTGCTGCCGGGCTGCACGGCGGCGCCGAATCAGACCGGCTCTGATCAGCCGCAGCAGCTCAAGAAACTGGTCATTTCAGAGCCTGTGCATCTGAGCGGATATCTGCCGCTTTATGTTGCGCAGCACGAGGGGTATTTTAAAGAGCAGGGACTGGAAGTAAAAGTGATTCAGGCCACCGGAGGAACGCATGTGACGGCGGTCGTCAGCGGCGACGCCTGGGGCGTCATCGGCGGGATTGATTCCATTGCGCTGGGCAACAAGAATAATTCTGATCCGATCGTGTCCGTGTGCAACTGTGTCAACCGTGCGAACGTATATCTGTTCGCCAAAAAGGGCTTGGCCCCAAAGAGCAAAAGCCCGGAAGATTTAAAAGAATTTTTGAAAGGGAAAAATATTGTGGCGGGCCGCCACGGCGGAAGCCCGAACCTGCTGACGCGCTCCCTGCTGATTGACGTGGGACTGGACCCGGAAAAAGATGTGCGCCTGATTGAGAATGCCGATGCCTCGACGGTGGTCGCCATGCTGCAAAACGGAAACGGAGATATCGGCAACGGTGCGGAACCGCAGATCTGCGAAGGAATTTCAGAAGGCATCTGGGAAGAGCCGTTCTACAAATTTACCGACCTCGGCGACTTTTCTTATTCCGTCATCAGTGTAAAAAAATCAACGATTGAAAATGATCCCGAAACGGTGCAGAAATTTGTAAATGCCATGAAAAAGGCGCTGAAAGCCGTTCAGGACGACCACGATATGGCAAAACAGGTGTTGGTCAAAGAATTCCCAACCCTTTCCGAGATGGAAATTCAGGCTTCGTTTGACCGCGCCTACGGCGACAACCTCTGGAGCGAGGACGGGTTTATCAGCGAGAAGGCCGTCACCGCCGATATGGATATGCTTTTGAAGACCGGAATTTACACCGGCACTTATTCTTATGACACGCTGGTGGAAATGAAGTTTGTGAAAGAATAACAGAATATAATTACAAGAAAAGCGCGCCCTTCCGGAAAATAACTCGGTTTGTTCCGGAGAGCGCGCTTTTTTTG
Source organism: Oscillospiraceae bacterium (assembly GCA_022650485.1). Taxonomy (GTDB): domain Bacteria; phylum Bacillota; class Clostridia; order Oscillospirales; family Acutalibacteraceae; genus Caproicibacter. The sequence goes on from JALCPP010000004.1 coordinate 82,339, forward strand.
ATGCGCCTGTGCGAATAGTTTTTCCGTTTCCGCCGTAAATTTAAGTAATGGAACCGGCGCAGGGAGGAAGAACACATGAACATCCTGGCGGGGATCACGATTTTACTGGCTTTTTTTGGGCTGCTGATCTCCGTGCGCGGAGAAAATATATCGTTCCTTCAGGCAATGACTGCTCTGCTGCTGTTTCTTCTTTCCCTGAGCGGCGGCGTGCTGGCCTTTTTGTTTCTTATTTGGTATTGATATCCGGTTTGTCTTTTTTGTCTGGAGGAGTACCACGGTTTGCCCGCCTGCCGAATTTTCGGCGCAGAAACAGCACCGCGCCGCCGATGACGGCCGCAACCGCCAGGAAGGGGAGCGCCGCCGTGACGGCGAATAGAGTGTAGCGGCAGAGTTCGCGAAGTGCCGTCAGCGAGCCGCGGAAGATGGAGACAAGCTGCCATCCCAGTCCTTCTTCGGGGGGTTCAGTGATGGCCTCGACTTCTTTGACCGAAATGGTTACGGTCGACAGGCTGATGAGGGAATCCCACTGCTTGAGCTGCCCGGTGAGCTGCTCGATGTTGCTCTGCACTTGCGTCAGGCGCTCTTCGATTTTCAGAATGTCATCCATCTTATCTGCCTGCTTCATCAGCTCCAGCAGACGGTCCTGTTCCGTGCGCAGCGTTTTCAGCCTTGTTTCCGAATCAAAATAGTTCTGCGTCACGTCTTCCCCGTGCATGCTTTTTCGAATCACGTTTCCAATGTCCCCGGCACAGGTCAAAAATTCTGTCAGTCGGTCCGAGGGTACGCGCACGGTGTAAGAGGAACTTCGCAGCCCGCTGTTCCCAGACGTGTCCCCCTGAACCGAAGAACTTTCGATATATCCGCCGAACGAAGCAACCAGCGATTCCAGCTTTTTGTTCACCTCGTCATATTGGACGGATTGAAGCGTCAGCTCCGCGTTTTTAATGACTTTGCGCGAATCGGTGACCGACTGATTTTTAGCGTTCGATACGGCGGTACTCTGGGTTCCGTTTGCCAGTCCTGCTTCATCGGCGGTGTATTCCGCTCTGTCGGCAGCCGCTTCGGCCGGGCGGCTGACGGAGCCGGGCTCGGAGGAAGAACATCCTGACACGGCCAGCAGGAAAAGAAACGCTACGAGAAAACATGCCCATGCTTTTTTCAAAGAAATCCCCCTTTCATGAACAAAACACGATTTTGTTCATTATAAGCAAAAAGCGCAGAAAAAGCAAGACGGAAGGATGATCCTTTCTTGACTTATTGCAAAAAAGATTTATAATAATATTAAAATTTTACAGGAGAATCTTTATGAGAAATCCAACCTGATTCATTTTTTGTGCATTTTGTCTGCCGGAAAGCGGCGGGCTTTCTTTTGCTGCAATCAATGAGTCAGGAGGATTTTTTTGTTTCAATATAAAAATAAAATTTATTATATTATTATTTTTTTGCAGGGGATGGTGTTCTACGCGCCCGCGGCGGGTCTTTACCGCGTCGAGCGTGGCCTGAGCGTCTTTCAAATTACGCTGATCGAGAGCCTTTCCCTCGTTCTGATGATTGCGCTCGAAATTCCGATGGGATTTCTCGCGGAGCGCATCGGGTACCGAAAAACCATTCTTTGCTGTAATCTGCTGTTTTTTGTTTCCAAGCTGGTGTTCTGGCGTGCTGACCGCTTTGCGCTGTTTCTGTTGGAACGGATTATGCTGTCCGTGGTGGGCGCGGGGCTTTCCGGGTGCGATTCCGCCTATCTGTTTGCCTGCGCGGGGCCGGACAGCGACCGGGCGTTCAGCCGGTACAGCGCTGTGCAGACGGCGGGCGTGATGCTTGCCGCGCTGGTGTTTACCTTTGGAATCGGCGGCAATCTGGAGGAATCCGCCGGACTGACGGCGGCGGCCTACGGCGCGGCGGCGGCGCTGTCGTTTTTGCTGCCGGAAGCGGGCACGCCGAAATCGGAAAAGTTTTCTGTCGTAAAAACGGCAAAACTTCTTTATTCTGAACGCGGGGATACGCTGCGGTTTCTGCTGTATCTGGCGGCATGCGCGCTGCTGACCCAGACTGCGCAGACGGTGACGGTGTTTTTAAGCCAGCTTCAATATCGGCGGTGCGGAATAGAAACAGGCGCGATGGGGCTGTGCTACCTTGCGGTGCAGGGGGCGGCGCTCAGCGCGGCTTTTTCCCACAGAATTTCCGCGCGGCTGGGCGAAACCGCGTTTACCTGCACGCTGTTTCTTCTTTCAGCGGCCGCCTGTGTCATGCTGACGGCAACGGATTATGCGGCGCTGTCAATTTTCTGTATCGCGGTGCTTGCCGCCGCTTCCGCTTTGCTGGCCCCGTCCATGATGACGGTGCAGAACCGCAGACCTGCCGCCTTCTTTGGCCGCGCGGCGGTGCTGAGCGTATATTCCATGATGACTGACGGTTTTACCGCAGGGGTCAGCGTGGTGCTGGGCAGAGCGGGTGACGCGGAATTTTCACGGGCGTTTCTGCTCGGCTCCGTGTTCTGCGCGGCGGGCTTGGTTCTGTATCTGACTTGGAAACGGAGCGGCGGAACAGTCAATCCTGCCTCGGGGAAATTTCGGGGTCAAAATTAATAAAATCGCGGAACGGCTTTTGAAACGCAAAAAAGATAAAAAGCATCAAAGCAATCAAGTTGCACGAAAAAATCAGGTATTTTAAATCCAGAAATTCGGCGGCTGCACCCGCGGCGGCGATGCCGAGCGGCGCGATTCCACGCGCGCCCATCGCAATAAGGGAAAAGACTTTTCCCCGCATCGCTTCCCGGGTGCTTTGCTGCACGGAGGTCAGGATCAGCATGTTTACTACGGAATTCCCAACCCCGGCGACGAACAGCAGCAGGATGCCCGCGTGGATGTCCGCAAACGGAAACAGAGCGTTCAGGCCGGCATCCACCATGGCCGAGAGCAGAAAAAAGACCATCCGCATTCGACAGGGAATTCGGGCGGCGGAGGTAAACAGCATGCCCAGAAGATTTCCGACGCAGATTGCGCCCGCCGCGATTCCGTATTTTTGAATTCCAAATCCCGGGGTGTGAAGAAAAAGCGGCTGAAGTAAAATGAACGCTCCGCTGGCAAAAAAATTCAGGAAGCAGGCCATTAAAATCATATCTCTCAGCCCCGCGAACCGGACAGTATATTCAAATCCGGCCTTGAGGTCTGCCCAAAAAGAGGGCGCACAGGAGCGATTCTTTCGATTTTTAGGGCTGACTTTCAGAAAGAAGGAAAGTGTTCCTGAAAACAGAAAAGAAATTCCGTTGAGAAGGAAAAGCGGACCCGCGCCGAACAGACCGTACAGAAAGCCGCCCGCTGAATTACCGCCGGTCTGAGTCAGCCGGTTTGCCAGATTAATCAGTGAATTTGCGCGCATCAGGTTTTTCTTTTCCACAATGAGGGGAATCAGCGACCGGATGCAGGGTGTGAAAAACGCTCCGCCCACGCTGATGGCGGTTCCCGCCAGATAGAACATCCACAGCGGAATGCCGCCGCACAATGTCCATACGGCGGTGACCGTCACGGCGGCGCCGCGAATGAAATCGACGGTGACAAGAATCCACTTTGGATTCATCCGGTCAATGATCACGCCCGCGAACGGTGCCGCAATCAGCCCGGGAACGGCGGAAACGGCGACGACGGTCGCCATCAGCGCGCTGGAATGATACGCTTGCAAAAGGCAGAAGCCCAGCGCGATTTCATACAGAACATCCCCAGCAGAGGAAACCAACTGCCCCTGGCAAAGAAGAAAAAAATTTTTATGCTGAATCCAATTTCGCACAGCTCGACGCACCTTTCTAGAAAGCATGTAAAATATCATACAGTTAAAGATGTTGTTTGTCAATATATAAACATATTTGTGTTTTGTTTACAAGCTTTAGAAAACATGGTATGATATTTGCAGAAGAACGGAGGAAACAGACATGGAACTTTCGGAATTATTCTGGGGCGCGTCGATAGAAGAAATGGCGCGCGGGTATGTGCTTCGGGATGGCTTTTATATCTGCCTGATCTGCGGCACGCGCTTTGAAGACGGAAGAATTTACCCGGAGGAAGACGGGTATTATGAGGCGCGCAAGATGGCCGCGCGCCATATCAGTGCCGCGCATGGTTCGGTATTCGAGTATTTGCTGAGCATGGACAAGCGATATACCGGCCTGAGCGAAATTCAGAAGGAATACCTGATGAGCGCGTACCGGAAGCGTTCCGACCGGGAGACCGCGCGGGAGATTGGGTGCGGTGAATCCACGGTGCGCAGCCACAGGTTTAAGCTGCGGGAGAAGGCAAACCAGGCGAAAGTGTTCCTGGCCCTGAACAGCCTTTTAGAGCAGTCCGGCGAAAAGCAGGAGGCGAAAAGACTGCTTCCCGTGCCTAAAAATGCCCGGATGATCGATTTGCGGTTTGCAGTCACAGAAGAGGAAAGCAAAAAAATTCGACAGACATACTTTGATGAGGCGGGGCGCTTAAAGAGCATTCCTTCCAAAGAAAAGAAGAAAATTGTTGTGCTGAAAGCAATTGCAGCCCTGTTTAAGACAAACCGGGAGTACTCTGAAAAAGAAATCAACCGGATTCTGGAGCGTGTCTGCGGCGACTATGTATCGCTGCGCCGTGAATTGATCGAATACGGATTTTTCGACCGAAAGACGGATGGCTCCTGTTACTGGGTGAGGGAGTAACGACAGCAGCTTGATACAAAAATACGGCGGCGCGAAGAATGTTTGGGGGCAATAAAATGCAGGAGCAGTATGTGAGCAAAGTTGTGATGCGGCGGGACAAAGCGCCGGATTTTGGCCGGTATCCGTTTTCCGTTCCGGCGGTGCGCGGCCTTTCGGAGCTGCCGCTGCACAAAAGCGTTACGTTTCTGGTGGGGGAAAACGGAACCGGAAAATCAACGTTAATTGAGGCAATCGCGATCTGCTGCGGGTTTAACCCGGAAGGAGGGAGCCGGAATTTCAATTTTGAGACATACCGCTCCCATTCGGAACTGTGCGATTACCTCACGCTGTACAAGGGCGTGAGGCACCCGCGAGACGGTTATTTTCTGCGTGCCGAAAGTTTTTATAACGTGGCCACGAACATTGAACATCTTGACGAGGGCGGAATGGGCACGCCGATTAAATGCAGTTACGGCGGATCGCTGCATGAAAAGTCGCACGGCGAAAGCTTTTTTGCGCTGCTGATGAACCGCCTCGGCGGGCACGGGCTCTATATTTTTGATGAGCCGGAGGCCGCGCTTTCCCCCCGGCGGCAGCTCGCGATGCTCTGCCGCATTGACGAACTGGTAAAGCGGGATTCCCAGCTGATTATTGCGACGCATTCGCCGATTCTGACGGCTTATCCAAACAGCGTAATCTATGAGCTTTCCGCTGGCGGAATTCATCGGCGCGAGTATGAGGAAACGGATAACTTCCGGGTGACAAAAGAATTCCTGAACCGATATCCGCGCATGCTGCGGGAGCTTTTAGACTGAAAAAATCCCCCTCCGGATAGTCCGAAGGGGGATTACTAAATGTATTAATCAGTGCTTTTTGTTCTCTTTGTAATAAGAGGACGGCATGTTGACTTCCAGCTGTTTGCCGGTGCCGTTTACCACGCAGTCCAGCGGATTTTCCGCCACATGAACCGGCATGCCGGTTTCCTGTTCTACCAGCTGGTCCAGCCCGCGCAGCAGTGCGCCGCCGCCGGTCAGCATAATGCCGTGGTCGATGATGTCCGCCGAAAGTTCCGGGGGGGTTTTTTCCAGCGTGCTCTTAATGGCGTCGACGATCAAAGCCAGCGGGTCGCTTAGGGCATCGCGTACTTCAACAGCGCTGATGGTTACGTTTTTCGGCAGGCCGTCCACCAGATTGCGGCCTTTGATGTCAACGGTTGCATCGGCATCTTCTTCAGAAGCAAACGCCGAACCGATTTTAATCTTGATTTCTTCAGAGGTGCGCTCACCGATGAGAAGATTATATTTTTTCTTTACGTAGGAGATAATGGATTCGTCGAACTTGTCCCCCGCGCAGCGAACCGAAACCGAGGTGACAATATCCCCAAGAGAGATCACGGCGACTTCCGCCGTGCCGCCGCCGATATCCACGACCATGTTGCCGGTCGGTTCAGAAACGGGAAGCCCCGCGCCGATTGCGGCGGCCATCGGTTCTTCAATTAATTCGACATTGCTTGCACCTGCCTGGCGCGCGGCATCTTCCACGGCGCGGCGCTCTACCTCCGTTACGCCGGAGGGGATGCAGATGATGATATGCGGCTTGGAAAAAGCGTTTGCTTTGACCGCTTTGCGGATAAAGTGCTTGAGCATGGTTGCGGTAATGTCAAAGTCGGCAATTACGCCGTCTTTCATCGGGCGCACGGCTACAATGGACCCCGGTGTGCGGCCGATCATTTTTTTGGCCTGTTCACCAACTGCCAGAACGGTGTCGGAGCGAACGTCTACCGCGACGACGGACGGTTCGCGCATGACGATGCCTTTCCCCTTCATAAAGACCAGGGTGTTGGCGGTGCCCAGGTCAATTCCTATATCTTTTGAAAACATTAGTTTTTCCCCTTTCAGCGCATCCGGGCCGCAGCCGGTTCCGGATGATCCGATCTTTTCTTATTATAACCCGAATACCGAAGATTCTCAATCATTAATTCGGAATTTGCGCAGCGGCAAGGTCATTCGTCCTTTTGCTTCAGGCCGGTAAGAATCCTGTGAATCTTAGCAATGGGCAGACCGACGATATTGCAGTAATCGCCGTTAATGCGTTTGACAAACAGTGCGCCCCGGCCTTGAATGCCATAGGCTCCGGCCTTGTCGAACGGTTCCTCCGTTTTGATATAAGTATCAATTTCCGCCGGAGAAAGCGCGTAAAACTCCACAGAGGTGCATTCGTGGCCGCAGAGAAACTTTTTGCCGCTGATAATGGTATAGCCTGTGTAAACCTGATGTACATTGGCGGAAAGAATTTTGAGCATGGCCTTTGCCGCCTCCGCGTCTTTCGGCTTTCCCAGAATTCTTCCTTTGAACACGACCAGGGTGTCGGCGGCAAGGATGGTGTCTTCCGGGTGCTGTTTTGCAACGGCCTGTGCCTTGCGCGCGGAAAGCTGCTCCACAATCTGCATGGGTGGGGTTCCGCGCAAAAATGTTTCGTTGACGTTTGCGGGCACAACGGTAAATTCATAACCGGCTTTTTTCAACAGTTCGCTGCGGCGCGGCGATGAAGATGCGAGCAGTAACATGGCAAAGAAAACTCCTATCTATAACGATTTGATGAATTTCACTTTTAGTGTATTCTGTTATACCCGAAAATGGCAACAAGCAGAAAAACAGCCTGTGCTACATGCAAGTCCACGGTCATTCCAAACGTAAAACGAAGAATGGATAAATCGACGGTTACGGGGGAAATTCCGAAGTTTGCGCCGGCGCTCAGAAAGGAAAGAAATGGAACGCCCGCGGCGGCATCGGAAACAGCTTTGCCGAGGACAACGGCAAGGACAAGCAGAATGATTAACAGAAGTATTTTTAGAATACCCTTTTTCATAGTAAAAATATCTCCGACAAAATTTACCTTATTTTTTTATTTTCCGGTTGAACCAAACGCACCGGCGCCGCGGTCGGTTTCGCCCAGATCGTCTGTTTCTTCCAGCTCCGGCTGGTAAACGGGCATGACAACCAGCTGTGCAAAGCGTTCCCCGGGTGAGAGCTGATAGGCGTCTTCCCCGGTGTTGCCGATTCCGACAATCAGTTCCCCACGGTAGTCGCTGTCTACGACACCGACGGCATTGGGAAGCGAAACACCGTGCTTGACGCCAAGGCCGCTGCGGGCAAAGATAAAGCCGACGGTTTCAGAGCTGGGAAGCGCAATTGCCACGCCTGTGGGGATGCGGTACAGTTTGCGGGGTTCGATGAGAACCGGCTTGTCGATGCAGGCATAAAGATCCAGCCCGGCGGCGCCGGCGGTGCCGCGGGTTGGGAGTACCGCGTTTTCTCTGACTTTTTTGATCTTGATTTTCATGGTTCCTCCTGCCGGGCGGCGAAACCGCGGTAGTAAAGTCCGCGTGTAAAGGAATTTGGCTCCGCATTTTTCCCGGTTCCGTTTAAGATCTGTTGAATGATTTGTTCTGTTTCCCCGGGGGTTTCCGTTGAAAAGCGGAGCAGCCCGAAGTCCATATGCACAACGTCGTGCATGCGCCCGGAAAGGGACAGCGGAACGGAATTGAGAACTTCACTGCATGCGCCGTAGCACTGCACAGGGAACTTGATGCCGCGGCGGTCCGTTAACTCCGGCGGTGTTTTGCAGGAAAGACAGCCGCTCGAAGAATTCGCGGCGGGGCAGTTTCGGCAGAGCATCAGCGGAAGTCTGCCGTAAAGGAAAAGCCCGCGCGGCGTGTCGCCGCCGATGTGAGCCGCCTGCCGCAGAGTCAGCTCAAACGAAAGCTCGGAATCGGCAATGCCCAGCGAATGATAAAATTCCAGAGCCGGGGTATTGGTAATATTTAAAGAAAATCCGCCGTGTACGGTCAGACCGCAGTCCAGCGCAAGCTGAACGCCGTCAAGTGTGCCTGCCCAGACGTCGGTGACGCCGGCGGCTTTCGCGTTTTCCAGGCGGCGGCGCACGGTTTCTTCCATGCCGAACATGCCGCGCGGCAGTTCGACCGCCGCCGAAAATCCTTCTTTCAGCAGTCCGGCAAGCCGATGCGGGTCCGTGTTGTACGGGACATAGCACAATTCGAGCTTTTTAGCAATTTCGGGCAGATTTGTGTGCGAAAAACGTGCCCTGAACCGCAAGGGACCTGCGCGGTGCGGCGGTTGGTCAGCATCCGCAAAGTCCTTCCATGGAATTTCCGGGCGCTCCGCGCGCTGTTCCAGCAAAATGCCGAGCGCCTCGCGCCGCATGCGGTTTAATTCGGAAACAGGCGCGGCAAGTCCTTCGTCCAGCTCCACTTCGATGTGCGCCGTAGAAAACGGAGTACCGCCTGTTTTGGCAAGCTGGGCATTACACCGCTCGCGGTCGAGCGCGCGGTGTAATGCCTGTTCCGGAACTGCGCCGCAAACGGTGGCTTTTCTTCCGCAGGGGTCGGCGGCAGTCAATTGCATTGGCTTATTATATTTGATTTTGAGCGCAAAATCAACGGGAATATTCATCAATTCTTTGGAATAAAGATTTCGAAGGCTGGAAAGGACTTCTCCGGTTGCCGCGGCGGCATTTTCCTTTGAGCGCACGCCGAACATCTCGCGCCCGCGTTTGCCGTCCGGGTAGCCGGTGGTAAAACCGGAGCGCGAAAAAACCGCACCGAGGTTTTTCAGCAGTTCCGGCGGAATTTCTTTTCCATCCGCAGCGTACCGGCATGCGGCGGACGCTGCGGCAACATATTCCGGCCGCTTGAGCCTTCCCTCAATTTTTGCGCACATGGCCCCCGCTTCGGAAAGGTCCGAAAGGCGGGGAATCATGGAAAGGTCTTTTAAACTCAGGTCGTGCCCCGTACCGCCCGGTGCCGAAAACGGCAGACGGCACGGCTGGGCGCACATGCCCCGGTTCCCGCTGCGGGAACCGAGCACAGAACTGAAATAGCATTGTCCGCTGACCGACATGCACAGCGCGCCGTGAACAAAGGTTTCCAGCTCGGCGGGGCAGGCGCGGTGAATGTCTGCAATTTCTTTTAGAGAGAGTTCGCGTGCCAGCACAACCCGTTTGAATCCGATGTCATAAAGCGCCCGCGCGCCGGACGGCGTGTGAACGCCGGTCTGGGTAGAGGCATGCAGCCGTAAAGCCGGCGCATGCCGCAGCAGAAGAGAGGCAAGTCCCATATCCTGCACCAGCAGTGCGTCCACCGGCAAAGAGCAGGCAAACCGAACAAAATCAAGCGCGGCGGCCAGTTCACCATCCAACAGCAGGGTGTTGACCGCAAGGTATACCTTGACATTCCGCGCGTGGCAGTACCGAACTGCCTGCCGCAGCTCATCATCTGAAAAATTCTTGGCGCCCGCGCGCGCGGAAAACCGCGCGCCCCCCAGGTAAACGGCATTTGCGCCCGCCCGCACTGCCGCTTTCAGGCTTTCAGAAGAACCGGACGGAGCTAAAATTTCCATTTTACGGTTCATCGGTTTTCTTTTCAAAAAAACTCATGAACCCGTCCGGGTCCGGTCCATCCGCCTGGGGGGTTACATGGGAAAAACTGCCCGTCTGCGGGTGGGGCACGTTCGCACCCGGGGCAATCGGAGGTGCTTTTTCTGCGCCGGTTCCTTCGGGAACTTCTTCCCCGGCGGAGCTGAGGCGGGCGCGCAGGGTTTGAATTTCGCGCTTTAAGCGCTCAATTTCCCTGCGGGATTCTTCCGCTTCCAGTCTGGCATGGGAAGAATCCTCCAGGTAATCCTTAATCTGCGTGCGAAGATTTTCAGCTGTATCCGTCGCCTTGTGCGCGTCGTCGCAATAGCTCAACGCGGCGGTGATGGCAGCCATGGTGGTGGAAATGCGTTCGTTCCGGTCCATAATTGCCTCAATGGTTTTTTGGACCTCTTCGCCAACGGAGCGCATGTAGCCCTCGCTGTCTTCTGAACTGATTACGCACTCACAGCCGCAGATATTCAGTTTAATTCTGTTTTTGCTCAATCCATTCATTTCCTTTCGTGAAAGCCGCGTTTTTATATAGCCTATTATAATCTATTTTGATATAATATGAAAGGGATTTATCGACTTTTTATTGGCTTTGCGTTTCATGGCAAATCCGAAAAATGGAGGAAACGCCGCGCCGAACGCTCTAATTTGTGCAATTTAGGGAAATTGCACAAATATAGACTGAAAACATATTCTAATAAACGCACGGAAAACTACAGATAAAAATAGCGTAAAAACCGCATGACACAGGGAAAAACACGCGGTATTGTGCCGCGGGGCGCAATCGCCTTGCTTCTCTTGAAAAAACCTGAAAATTGGTGTATCATATACAGAAATAAAATTGTTGAATCAGGAGGACCGTTCCGATGATTTACAGGCAGCCGATCAAAAAGATTCAGGAGTCCGTCTGCAGCATGCTGGAATTGGTATTCGGGGTCAGCCTGAAAAATGCCACCGACGAGCAATGCTATAAGGCAGTGGCGCTGTGCGTGCGCGACCAGATTGAAAAAGGGCGCAGCGAATTCATCAAAACCGCCGAAAAAGCGCGGACCAAACACGTTTATTACCTTTGTATGGAGTTTCTTTTGGGGCGTTCGCTCAAAAACAGTCTGTTCAACCTGGGGGTGGAAGAGGACTACCGTCAGGCACTTTCCGGTTTAGGGCTGAAGTTGGATGTATTGTATGAGCAGGAACCGGACGCAGGCCTGGGCAACGGCGGACTGGGGCGTTTGGCGGCCTGTTTTCTGGATGCGCTGGCAACGCTGAGAATTCCGGCGACGGGGTATTCCCTGCGCTACGAATACGGAATTTTCCGGCAGAAACTGGTGGACGGCTGGCAGACGGAGCTGCCGGATTTCTGGCTGCCGGGCGGAAAAATCTGGCTGAGAAGCGAGCCGGAAAAAAGTGTGGAAGTTCACTTTAACGGTCGGATTGACGACTACTGGAATAATGGGTTTCATGTGGTGAACCACAAGGATTACACAAAAGTCACGGCGGTCCCAAGTGATATTTATGTGCCGGGGATTGGCGGAAGCGGCGTGAGCCGCCTGCGCCTGTGGGCGGCAACCAGCGAAGAATTCGACATGAAGCTGTTTAACGGAGGGGATTATTTAAGAGCCGTGGAACAGGAGGCAATGGCGGAAAGCATCACCAAGGTGCTGTACCCGGAGGACAACCACCCGGAGGGAAAAAGCCTGCGGCTTTCCCAGCAGTATTTTCTGGTTTCGGCCGCGGTTCAGGATATCATCCGGCACCACCTGTTCCGCAACCGCACGCTCGACAATCTGCCGGACCTGATCGCCATTCATTTGAACGATACGCACCCGGTTCTGGCAATTCCGGAAATGATGCGCATTATGATGGATGAGTGCGGCTATGGCTGGGATGCGGCGTGGGAGATTGTGCGGGAAATCTTTGCCTATACCAACCATACCGTGATGTCGGAAGCGCTGGAATGCTGGGGAATCGATCTGTTCCGCATGCGCCTGCCGCGCATTTATCAGATTGTGGAGGAGATTAACCGCCGGTTCTGTGCGGGTATGCACAACAAGGGCGTGGACGGCTACAAAATCGGGCGTATGGCGCCGTGGAACGAAGGGTTTGTCAAGATGGCAAACCTCGCCGTGATTTCCTGCCACAGTGTCAACGGGGTTTCGAAACTTCACTCCGACATTCTAAAGAACCGCGTGTTCCGCGATTTCTATACCGAAACGCCGGAAAAGTTCACCAATGTGACCAACGGTATCGCTCACCGGCGCTGGCTGTGCCAGGCGAACCCGGGCTTATCTTCTTTGCTTAAGGAACTGATCGGCGACGGATTCATCCGCGATTCTTCTCAGCTGCAAAAGCTGATGAAATACAAAAACGACCCGGCGGTTCTGGAAAGACTGGCGAAAATCAAACGGGAAAACAAACTGCGCCTTGCCCGGTATGTGCAGCGCGCCAATGGGATTGAGCTTGACCCGGATTCTATTTTTGACGTTCAGGTCAAACGTCTGCACGAATACAAGCGCCAGCACCTGAACGCACTGCAGATTCTGACTGATTATCTGCGCCTGCGCGAACACCCGGAAATGGAGTTTACGCCGCGCACCTATCTGTTCGGGGCGAAAGCCGCGCCCGGCTACTATTTTGCAAAGCAGATCATCCGCTTTATTGTCAATCTGGGGAAAACAATTAACGCGGATGAACGTGTGAACCGGAAGATGAAGGTCGTTTATCTGGAGGATTACCGCGTGACGCTGGCGGAGCTGTTAATGCCGGCGGCGGACGTCAGTGAGCAGATTTCGCTTGCGGGGACGGAAGCCTCTGGCACAAGCAATATGAAGTTTATGATTAACGGCGCCGTGACACTCGGAACGCTGGACGGCGCGAATGTTGAAATTCACGACGCGGTCGGGGACGATAACATGATTCTTTTCGGGATGAACGCCGAAGAGGTGCAGAACCGGAAGAAGACCGGTTACGAACCGCGGGCAATCGCGGAACGCAGCCCGGAGCTGAAAGCTGCCGTGGATGCGCTGAACACGGGATTTTGCGGCGTTTCGTTTTCCGATATTGCGAATTCTTTGCTGACCACGGACCCATACATGGTGCTGGCGGATTTTGCTTCTTATGAAAAGGCGAGGCGCCGGTCGGAACAGCTGTATCTTGACCGGGAAAAATGGCGGAGCATGAGCCTTGTGAATACGGCGCAGGCGGGTGTCTTTTCGGCGGACCGCGCAATTCGACAGTATGCCGAAAACATATGGCATGCGTCGTCGGTTCCGCTTCCGCGCAAAAAGCTGATTTTATAAAATACGGGGAGGCGGACGAGATGTTTTGTTCCCGAAATCCTGTTTACCGCGACCCGGTGGGGGCGGTGCCCGCGGGGACCCGCGTACATTTTAAAATCACACTGCCGCGCAGCCTGGGTTGCTGCGGCGCGCACCTGATTGTCCGCAGTGGAGCCGGGGGGCGGGAACAGGACCTTGGCATGTTCTGGTGCGGCATGAACGGGGATGCGGCAGAGTGGTGGGAATGCCATTTCACGGCGGCGGAGCCGGGTGTATATTTTTATAATTTCAAACTGGAAACTCCGCCCGGACCCCGCCGCCTCAAACGCGGTGTGGGAGGAACGGCTGTGTTTGACGCCGGGTCCCGGTGGCAGCTGACCGTTTACGAAAAGGAATTCAAAACGCCGGAATGGCTTGCGGGCGGGGTACTGTATCAGATTTTTCCCGACCGATTCTTCTGCTCTGGTCAAAAGAAAGCGGGTGTGCCGAACGACCGCAGACTGCACGAAAAATGGGAAGAAACGCCTGACTGGAAGCCGAATGAGCAGGGAAAAATTACAAATTCCGATTATTTCGGGGGTGATCTGGCAGGAATCCGGAAGAAACTGCCGTACCTCAAATCTCTCGGTGTGACCTGCCTGTATCTGAACCCGATTTTCGAAGCGCACTCGAACCACCGGTACAACACGGCGGACTACACAAAAATTGATCCCCTGCTGGGCGATGAAGAAGAGTTCCGCGCCCTGTGCGGCGCGGCGGAAAAACTCGGAATCCGCGTGCTGCTCGACGGCGTGTTCAACCATACGGGCAGTGACAGCGTCTATTTTAACCGGCAGGGGCGCTACCCCGGCCCCGGGGCGTACCAGTCCCGCCAATCGCCGTATTACCCGTGGTATTCTTTTCAGCAATGGCCGGATCAATACGACTGCTGGTGGGGGTTCCCCACCCTGCCGAATGTCAACGAGGGAAATCCGGAATACCGCCGGTATATCTGCGGGGAAAACGGAATTATCCGCCGGTGGCTGCGCGCCGGGGCGGCTGGATGGAGGCTGGATGTGGCGGACGAACTGCCGGATGATTTTCTGGATTCCCTGCGTGCCGCCGCCAAAGAGGAAAAGCCCGATGCGCTGATTGCGGGCGAGGTTTGGGAGGATGCTTCCAACAAAGTGGCCTATGGAAAGCGGCGCAGGTATCTGCTGGGAAAGCAGCTGGACAGCGTGATGAACTATCCGTTCCGCAACGCGGTTCTGGGCTTTTTGACCGGCGGGGACGCGGCGGCCTCGATGGAAACGATTCTTTCCGTGCTGGAAAACTATCCGCCGCAGGTGGTTTGTGTCCTGATGAACAATATCGGAACACACGATACGGAGCGCGTCCTGACCATACTGGCCGGGGAGCCGCGCCGGAACAACGGGCGGGAGTGGCAGAGCGGGACGCATTTTACCCCGGAACAGCGCCGGCGGGGGCTCGCTCTGCTGCGGTGCGCGTCACTGCTTCAATACACCTTGCCGGGCGTTCCGTGTCTTTACTATGGGGACGAGGCCGGGATGGAAGGCTATGCGGACCCGTTCAACCGCGCGCCGTTCCCCTGGAAACAGCGGGAGGAGCCGCTGACGGACTGGTACCGTGCGCTGGGAAGATTGCGCGCAAAGTGCGCCTGCCTGAAAGGCGGGAAATTCATCCCCGTTTCGGCTGCCGGGGATGTGCTGTGTTATGTGCGCCGCGGTGGCGGGGACACACTGCTCTGTGCGGTGAACCGTGCCCCGGAAGAGCGCCGGGTGGTGGTTTCGCCGGAGTGGGGCGCGGCGCAGCCCGTTTTTGGCACGGCGCCGGATTCACGCGGCGTTTTGGTTCTGCCGCCGTTCGGCGGCGCGGCGCTGTATCTTCAAAAAAGTACCGGGCCAAAGATAAAACCGCATGGAGCAGATACTTTGCGCTGAAAATTTGAAAGGCAGGAAAGAGGATGGGCAATCGATACGACTGGCTGGAAAAGGAATTGCTGGATAACCCCGGCGCAGAACGGGATTACAAAGCGGAATGGAGCTGGCACCGCTGGCTGGTCGGCGGAAAAATGTTTGCCGCGGTCTGCAGTCCGGGACCGGAACACGGAATTTACGGGGGCCGGAAACTGCTGACGCTGAAATGCGAGCCGATGCTTTCGGAACTGATGCGGAAGGAATACGAAGATATCCTGCCGGGATTTTATATGAATAAACAGAATTGGATTTCCATCTTTCTGGACGGAGAGGTACCGGACGGCGTCCTGCGGGATTTGTGCGGCCGCTCCTACCGCCTGGTGTTTGAAAAGCTGACGAAAAAAGCGCAGAGGGAAATCCTCAGCGGACGGGAAAAAGAATGAAAGTTCCCGCAGAAGAAAGAAATCCCGCCGTTCCCCAAAAGGAAAGACGGGATTTTTTTTGCATGTAGTATTTGTTACAGCCGGTAATAATCCAGCATGGCCTGTGCGCCGTCATCGGTCATTTCCATGCTGCCTGTTTCCAAAAGCGCGGTGTCGAACAGAAAATTGGGTTTTCCGCTTCCTTCGTTCACGGCTTCCTGAAAAGCCGTGAACGCCGCCGATTTACGAACCGTCTGCTCGTCAAAGCCGGGGACTGCTTTTCCGTCGTACTTCAGGGAAATAAGCCCGCGCTTTACCAACTGTGAGATGACGGCTCCGCGCTCTTTGACAAGGGCCACCGTGTCGCCGGGGCTGTGGATGACAACAGGAGCCAGCGCGATGGACTGCAGGCTGTCCTCTTTACTGGAAGACATGACAAACCGGCATACGGTTACCGCGCCGCCGCTGGAAAGTTTCCCTAAAATTTCCGCTTCTTGGTCGGAAAGCGGAAAGACGGCCAGCTTTTTTCTGGCTGCTCTTTGGGCAAGGGTCAGGCGGCAGGCCGCGCAGTATGAGTTTCCGGGAATGGGACCCGTACAGGTGGTTTGATTGCAGGGTTCTTGTTCCGGGTTTGTTTTCATGGATGAAGGCCTCATTTCTTTTTGATCGGATACATGATTTACTTCTTTTGTTCAGTATAGCACAGGCCCGATGGCGGATCAATCAAGCGGTGGGTGTGCCGCAGCGAAAAGAGCGGACCCGGAATTCTGTATTCCGAGTCCGCTCTGTTTGAGCTCCGATCAGATTTTTGGAGGACGATTTTTCAGGCTGAGCTTTTTGACCACTTAGCCCCATTCTATGCAGCGCGGTTTCCTTTGCACTGCGGGTAGTGGGACACCTGAACAATCCGTTTCTGACCGTTCGCCGGACTGACGGGAGGGAGTTCCTCCGGCGATGCCTGGCGGGGCGATGCGGTTGTTTCGTTGTGCCCCAATCCTATTTTATTCCAAAAGATTGCTTTCCGTGCGTGGATTTCGCCGTTCGCGGCGGCGAAATGGCCAATCGCCCGTCTTAAAATTCCATTTTTCCGTCCAGATAATCGGTCAGACTGTCGATGGCGATGCGTTCCTGCTTCATGGTGTCGCGGTCGCGCACGGTGACACAGCCGTCCGATTCGCTGTCAAAATCATAAGTGATGCAGAAAGGAGTTCCAATCTCATCCTGACGGCGGTAGCGCTTGCCGATGGAGCCGGTGTCGTCGTAGTTAATCATGAATTTTTTAGCAAGCGCGGCATACACTTTCTGCGCACGGTCGTTCAGTTTTTTGCTTAAGGGGAGCACCGCGGCTTTGTATGGTGCGAGCGCCGGATGCAGGTGCATGACGACACGCTTGTCGCCGCCCTCCAATTCTTCCTCGTCGTAGGCGTCGCACAAGAATGCCAGCGCTACGCGGTCCGCACCGAGGGAAGGCTCGATGACGTAGGGAAGATAGTGTTCGTTGGTGGTCTGGTCGAAGAATTCCAGGCTTTTACCCGAATGCTCCTGGTGACGCGACAAATCGTAGTTTGTGCGGTCGGCAACGCCCCAAAGTTCGCCCCAGCCGAACGGGAACAGATATTCAATATCCGTGGTCGCTTTGGAGTAGAAGGAAAGCTCCTCTTTTTCATGGTCGCGCAGGCGGATGTTTTCCCGCGTCATGCCGAGGTTCAGCAGCCAGTTTTCGCAGGTGTCCTTCCAATAATGGAACCAGTCGAGGTCGGTGTCCGGTTTGCAGAAAAACTCCAGTTCCATCTGCTCGAATTCGCGGGTGCGGAAGGTGAAGTTACCGGGGGTAATCTCGTTGCGAAAGCTTTTTCCGATCTGTGCGATGCCGAACGGAATCTTTCTTCTGGTGGTGCGCTGCACGTTTGCAAAATTAACAAAGATGCCCTGTGCGGTTTCCGGGCGCAGGTAAATTTCATTTTTTGCGTCTTCCGTTACGCCCTGAAAGGTTTTGAACATCAGGTTGAACTGGCGGATGTCCGTGAAATTTTCACTGCCGCAGTTGGGGCATTTAATATGGTGTTCTTTGATGAAATTCATCATCTTTTCATGGCTCCAGCCGTCTGCGCTTTCACCGGTATAGTCTTCAATCAGTTTATCGGCGCGGTGGCGCGCCTTGCAGTCGCGGCAGTCCATCAGCGGGTCGGAAAATCCGCCCACATGGCCGGACGCAACCCAGACTTCCGGATTCATCAGGATGGCGGAGTCAAGCCCGACGTTGTAGGGGCATTCCTGGATGAACTTTTTCCTCCAGGCGGCTTTTACGTTGTTTTTAAATTCTACGCCAAGCGGGCCGTAGTCCCATGTGTTGGAAAGTCCGCCGTAGATTTCGGAACCCGAATACACAAATCCACGATTCTTGCACAGGGCGACGATTTGATCCATTGTTTTTTCAGATGCTTGCATGCTGTTTTCCTCCAGATTCAGCGGGACGCTGGCTGCGGCCCCTGATTATTTTTTGCGGAATATGAAAAGTTTACTTAAAACATAGTTGATGATAACAACGATGACATTGTCCACAATTTTAGCGGCAAGTCCGTTCCATGCCAGCAGGTCGATCAGCAGCCACATGCAGGCGTAATCGACGCCAAGCGAAAAAAGGCGCACCGCTACAAACCCCAGCAGCTCCCGCCAGAAAACATTGGCCCGAAAGCTGCTGCTGCGGAATACCCACAATTTGTTGGCGATAAACGCAAACGCGACCGCAAGAATCCATGCGAGCGCATTGGCACTCTGCCACGACCACAAAAGAGTGCCGTAGCAGACTTGAAAAACGGCGATGTTGATCACGGTGGTCAGAACGCCGAAAATCAGGTATAAAATCATTTCCGGGCTGGTAAGAAAGCGCCACAATTTCAGCAGATGTTTCATAGATGGCCTCCCTGCGGGAACGAAACGAATAGATATAGTTTACCATTCCCGCAGGTTTCTTTCAACCAAAATAAAGGATTTTCTGCCGCCGAGTCCTGAACTCAGTCAAATCAGCAGAAATATGGAAAAATATTCTAAATTTTTAATTATTTTGTAAATTGACATGACTGCGGCCGCTCTGTATAATGGAAAGGAAAAATATTCATTACCCTTATGTAAAGGAGTCGTCAGTTTTATGAAAAAGAAAAATCTGCGGAAAACCGAGGGTCTTCCGTTTACGCTTGGCATGGCGGCAGGCGTTGTTCTGCTGCTGGAAACCATTCTTTCCTTTAACCTCAACCCGATCATCACACAGGTAACGCTTGACCACATGGGGATGGCGGGCAGCAGCGCGGCGCTGGCTGGCGGCACGATCGGCAGCATGATCAGCACGGTTGTTTCATTCCTGATTGTTCCGGGCATTTTCCTTCTGCTTTTGATTTTGGGAAAAAACAAAGAAAAACGGGGCAGTGCGTTTGCAATTGTCTGGCTGGTGATTTCCCTGCTTGCCGTCATTCTTGGTCTGTGGGGGCTGTTGTTTACGAATGACAAAACACTGCAGACAAAGATTGTTGAAGCAGTCGATCTGGTCATGCCCGGCGGCTACTGGATTCAAACCGCTCTGTCTTTCATTGGCAACCTGCTGATTACCGCTTCCTGCATTGTGTTTTTGAAACGCCTGCATGAGCCGCCGGTGGACGAAATCCAGTCGCCTGAAAATTTTTAAAGGTTCGTTTTCAGCTGTTTTTGGGATGCGGCGTACTGACCGGGTTGTGGAACGGCGTTTTGCCGCCGAGCCAGCCGTGCGCTTCCCAGTACTGCCGGTCAAGCGAAGCTGCCGTGTGCCGCTTGTACATCACGCGGCACAGAAAAAAGAAAAAACGCGAAAATACATACGGCGTGCTGTCCCCTTTGCGGACGGCGCGCCAAAATTTTTCAGCGCTGCGGTCAAGCCGGCAGGCGTATTTTTTTTGCCTTTTTTCCGGCATGTCCCCCCATTCAAGTGCAAACATGCGAAATCCCGTTTGATACACTTTGTTGATTCCCCAGTACTTTAAACACCTTGCAATCGGTTTCATGGCGGATTTTAACCCCGCGCCCACAGTGGTTGAAATAATGAATACTTTTTTGTGAAAAAATTCCGGGCGCGGCCGGTGAACCATAAACAGAAACGGAAAATGATCCAGAAAGTTCTTCATTCCGCCGGATGCTGACATTACGTAGACCGGCGTTGTAAAAATGAGCGCATCCGATTCAAGCATGGAGTCGAGAATCGGTTTTGAATACCGGAAATGCGGGCAGTGTTCTTCCCCGTGCAAAACACAGGCGCAGCAGCCCCGGCAGAATTCGGGCAGGTCGTTCGGAAGAAAAAATTCGCGTACTTCGGTGGCTTCGCACTGTTTCATTGAATGAAGAAACAGCTGGGCGGCGTGATAGGTGTTCCCTTTGCGCGGACTGCCATGGATTACGGTGAGCTTCATCATGCGTCTCCTTTATGCTGTACGGAAAGATTTTATTCGGCGTCGTTGTGGTTCGGCTCCGCCGTCGTACGACGGTCCTTTCTTATAATAGTAATCCTTCGAATTCCTTTTTTCAATGGAATAAAATACAAAAAGGAACGGCCTGCCGGATGCAGACCGTTCCTATTATATAGGAAGATGGGTAAAGAATCTTGTAAGTTATCGTTGGAACGGAAAAGAAAATGAAATGTGCGGGAAATTATACCACGCTGAACAGCAGTTCGCCGTAGGTTGGATACGGCAGGTATGCCGAACCGAGAAGCGGCTCGATCTGATCGGCGACGGTACGGGTTTCTTCCATCAGCGCAAACACGGTGTTGTGGAAGTATTCGGCTTCGTCCAGCGTATCCTTGAATGTGCGGTCTGTGTTGGCGGCAGCCGACAGGTCTTCCGTTTTCTGATACAGTTCTGTGGTCAAAGGAGCAAGCTTTTCGAGCAATCCCTTTTCAAACCCGCAGGACAAATCGGAAGAGAACTGTTTTTTGCTGTTGGCGGTGGCGCACAGGTCTTTCATATAAGAGGCAGCGGCGGGCAGCAGATCCCTGCGGATCATGTCTACCATGGAAAGCGCCTCAATGCTGATCTGCTTCCAGTAGTTTTCCAGCTGGATATCGCGGCGGGAATAAACTTCCGTTTTGGTGAGAACACCGTGTTTTTCAAACATCGAAACGTTTTCAGGCGTGGTGTAGTACGGCAGGGCATCCACGGTGGAACGCAGATTTAAAAGGCCGCGCTTTTTGGCTTCGTCAATCCATTCGGGCGCGTAGTTGTTGCCGTTGAAAATAATGCGCTTGTGCTTTTTAATGGTTTCCTGAATCAGTTTATTCAGTTCAGACTTAAAGTCGGACGCCTTTTCAAGGCGGTCGGCAAAGCTGCACAGCGTATCCGCGATAATGGTGTTCA
This sequence comes from Oscillospiraceae bacterium, assembly GCA_022650485.1. Taxonomy (GTDB): domain Bacteria; phylum Bacillota; class Clostridia; order Oscillospirales; family Acutalibacteraceae; genus Caproicibacter. The sequence continues at coordinate 103,426 of JALCPP010000004.1, forward strand.
GAATCATATTCGGGCATGCGACGGAGTCGGCGGAACCGACCATGCGGAACTCGAATTTGTTTCCGGTGAAAGCAAACGGAGAGGTGCGGTTGCGGTCAGTTGCATCTCTGGAAATCTTCGGCAGAACGTCGGTGCCGATTTCCATGAATACGCGGTCCTTTTTCACGCACGGGGTTCCGCTTTCAATGTCGTTCAGAATTTCTTCCAGATCTTCGCCGACAAACATGGAAACAATGGCCGGCGGTGCTTCATTCGCACCCAGACGGTGGTCGTTGCCAGCGCTGGCAACGGAAATCCGAAGAAGATCCTGGTGCTTGTCGACCGCTTCAATCACAGCGGACAGGAAAAGCAGGAACTGCGCGTTTTCACTGGGGGTTTCGCCCGGTTCCAGCAGGTTTTCGCCCTGGTCGGTCGACATGCTCCAGTTGTTGTGCTTTCCGTTGCCGTTGATCCCTTCAAATGGTTTTTCGTGCAGCAGGCAGGTCAGCCCGTGGCGAATGGCGACTTTTTTCATGATTTCCATCACAAGCTGGTTGTGATCCGTCGCAACGTTGCTGGAAGTGAAAATCGGGGCCAGCTCGTGCTGGGCGGGCGCAACTTCGTTGTGCTCCGTCTTGGCCAGGATGCCGAGCTTCCACAGTTCTTCGTTCAGGTCAGCCATGAATGCGGCAACGCGGGGCTTGAGCGCGCCGAAATAGTGGTCGTCAAGTTCCTGCCCCTTCGGCGGCTTTGCCCCCAGCAGAGTTCTGCCGGTATAAAGCAGGTCTTTTCTTTTTTCATACAGCGCCTTGTCGATCAAAAAGTATTCCTGCTCCGGTCCGACGGTTGTGGTCACATGGGTGACCTGCGTGTTGCCGAACAGCTTTAAAATACGCAGCGCCTGCTTGTTGATGGCATCCATCGAACGAAGCAAAGGGGTCTTTTTGTCCAGTGCTTCTCCGCCGTAAGAATAGAACGCGGTGGGGATGCAAAGCGATTTTTCTTTCACAAAAGCATCGCTGGTCGGGTCCCAGGCGGTGTAACCTCTTGCTTCAAACGTGGCTCTCAGTCCGCCGGACGGAAAGCTGGAAGCATCCGGCTCGCCTTTAATCAGCTCTTTGCCGGAAAACTCCATGATCACTTGTTCTCCATCCACAGGATAGATAAAGCTGTCGTGCTTTTCGGCGGTGATGCCGGTCATCGGCTGGAACCAGTGGGTAAAGTGCGTTGCGCCCTTTTCCAAAGCCCATTCTTTCATGGTGTTGGCAACCATGTCTGCCACTTTTGGGTCCAGTGCTTTTCCTTTTTCTCTGGTTTCTTTCAGGGCCTTATATGCTGATTTTGGAAGTCTAGCCTTCATTACGGTGTCATTGAACACCATGCTTCCGAACAATTCCGGAACATTGCTCATCAGAAATCCACTCCCTATATAAAATACGGTAATAATGAAAAAAAGATGCTGTGGGGCCTTTCGCAGAAAGTCCCTACAACATCCTCGTTGCAATCACTATTATAGAGCGGTCAGGGCAAAAAGTCAATATTTAATTAACCACAAATGCAAAAAAAGCTGAAAAAGATGTGAAATAGTGCTCATTATCCTCATTTTATGAATTTTTGATTACAATTTCCGTCATAATGTTAAAAATCTGTGAAACGCTTGACTTTGCCTGTTAAACCATTTATCATGAGGAAACGAACAAAAGTAAAGTATTTTTCGAAATAAGTTTATTTAGTTAACAAAACCTTCCGTTTTCAAAAATATGCAAAGAGAAAAAAGAAAGCGGCGAATTCATTTTCTGCATGGAGGCTGACAGAAAAATGCAAAAAGAGGGGCAAATCAGAATTCCGTCCGGGTGTGCGATTACGGGCGTGATATCGAAAAGCGGCGAACGGTTCAGCGGAGAAACGGCGATTCGCTCTATTGAACCGATGCACGACCGGTCAAACGGTTTGGGCGGCGGGTTTGCGGCCTATGGAATCTATCCAAAGAACCGCGATCTGTACGCATTCCATGTTTTTTATGACAGCGTGCGCGCGAAAGAGGAATGCGAAGCGGCCCTTCAGACCAGCTTCGACGTGTCGGCCGCCGAAAAAATTCCAACCCGCAGGATGCCGCAGATTACGGATGAGCCGGCCATTTGGCGCTATTTTGCGCTTCCGTACGACAAGCTGCTGCAAAGCACCGGACTGGATGAGCGTGAATTTGTGGCGCAGTTTGTGGTAAAAATCAACACGCAGATTCCCGGGGCTTACGTGTTCAGCAGCGGGAAGAACATGGGCGTGTTCAAAGCGGTCGGGTTCCCGGAGGACGTGGGCCGGTACTATCGGCTGGAGGATTACGAGGGTTACTGCTGGACGGCGCACGGGCGTTACCCAACCAACACGCCGGGCTGGTGGGGCGGCGCACATCCGTTCAGTCTGCTGGATTACACGGTGGTGCATAACGGAGAGATTTCCTCTTACGATGCGAACCGGCGCTGGATTGAGATGTTCGGCTACCGCTGCACGCTGCTGACCGACACGGAAGCGATTACCTATATTATAGATTATCTGAACCGCCGCCACGGCCTGAGCCTGAAAGAAACCGCAGAGGTGATTGCGGCGCCGTTCTGGAATGAAATCGATTCGATGAGCCCGGAGGACCGGAAGCGCTATACCTATCTGCGAAATATCTTTTCCGGACTGCTGATTACCGGGCCGTTTTCCATCCTTCTGGGCTTTACCGGCGGGATGATGGCTTTAAATGACCGTTTAAAGCTGCGCAGCATGGTGGTCGGCGAAAAAGGCGACCGCGTGTATGTCGCAAGTGAAGAGTGCGCGATCCGCACAGTGGAGCCGACGCTTGACCGCCTGTGGTCCCCGCGCGGCGGGGAGCCGGTCATCGTGCGAGTGAACGAGGGGGTACGGGTTTAATTATGGCAATCAATTACAAAATTCCGGAATACGACGTTCTGCGTGACCCGCAGCGCTGTATTGCCTGCCGTGTCTGCGAGCGCCAGTGTGCCAACGAGGTGCATGCGTTCGACCCGGAGTCCGGCACCATGCGAAGCGATGAAAGCAAATGTGTCAACTGTCACCGCTGTGTCACGCTCTGCCCGACCCATGCGCTGAAAATTGTGAAAAATCCGGATACCTTCCGCTTGAGCGCGTATTGGAAGCAGAGTGACATCGGCGAAATTTATGCCCAGGCGGATACCGGAGGCATGCTGCTTTCCTCCATGGGCAACCCGAAACCGTACCCGATTTACTGGGACAAAATGCTGATTAATGCTTCCCAGGTGACCAATCCCTCCATCGACCCGCTGCGCGAACCGATGGAAACCCGCACGTTTCTTGGGAAGAAACCGGGACGCATTGAGCGCAATGCGGATGGAAGTATCAAAACCGCCGGCCTTCCGCCCCAGCTGAAGCTGGAGGTGCCGATCCTGTTTTCCGCCATGAGCTACGGTTCCATCAGCTACAACGCGCACGCAAGCCTTGCGCGTGCGGCGCGGGAGCTGGGTACCTATTATAATACGGGCGAGGGCGGCCTGCACGAGGACTTCTATGAATACGGCCCGAACACCATTGTTCAGGTGGCGTCCGGCCGGTTCGGGGTGCACCCGGATTACCTGAAAACGGGGGCGGCGATTGAAATCAAGATCGGCCAGGGGGCGAAACCGGGAATCGGCGGCCACCTGCCGGGGGCGAAGATTACGGATGCGGTTTCCCGCACGCGTATGATTCCGAAAGGAACCGATGCGATTTCTCCGGCGCCGCACCACGATATTTACTCGATTGAGGACCTGCGCCAGCTGGTTTTTTCGCTCAAAGAAGCCACGGAGTACCAAAAGCCGGTCATCGTCAAGATTGCTGCGGTTCATAATGTCGCCGCCATTGCGAGCGGTATTGCGGCGCAGCGGCGCGGATATCATTGCCATTGACGGCTTCCGCGGCGGAACCGGCGCGGCGCCGACCCGTATCCGAGACAACGTCGGCATCCCCATTGAGCTTGCGCTTGCGGCGGTGGATGAACGCCTGCGGCAGGAGCAGATTCGAAACAACGTTTCTCTAATCGTTGCCGGCGGAATCCGCAATTCGGCGGACGTGGTCAAGGCCATCGCGCTCGGTGCGGATGCGGTTTACATTGCGACCCCGGCATTGCTGGCGCTGGGGTGCCACCTGTGCCGCACCTGCCAGTCCGGCAAGTGCAACTGGGGCATCGCAACCCAGCGCCCGGATCTGGTGAAACGCCTGAATCCGGAGATTGGATACAAGCGCCTTGTCAACCTTGTTTCCGCGTGGCAGCATGAAATCATGGAAATGATGGGCGGCATGGGCATCAATTCGATTGAATCGATGCGCGGCAACCGGCTGATGCTGCGCGGCATCGGCCTGAATGAGAGAGAGCTGGAGATTCTCGGAATAAAGCATGCGGGGGAATAAGCGATGAAACGGGTTTATGTAAACGAAGAATGGTGCCTGGGGTGCCATTTGTGCGAATATAACTGCGCGTTTGCCGCAACCGGGGAAACCGACATGGCGAAGGCGCTTCAAGGGGTTGAGATTCACCCCAAGGTTCAGATTGAGGGTGACGGCCGAATCAGCTTTGCCGTTTCCTGCCGTCACTGTGACGACCCCATCTGTATGAAAAGCTGTATTGCGGGCGCTATTTCCAAACGGGACGGTGTGGTTCATGTGGATAAGGATAAATGCGTGGGGTGCTACACCTGTGTTCTGGTCTGTCCCTACGGCGCGGTACTGCCCGCCCCGGACGGGCACGCGATTCGGAAATGCGAGCTTTGTACCGACAACGCCTGCGGCGAGCCTGCCTGCGTGAAGGGATGCCCGAACGGCGCGATTGTTTTTGAAGAGAGGTGAATGCAATGAACTATGTAATGATCGGGAATTCCACCGCGGCGGTCGGCTGTATTGAGGGAATCCGCTCCATTGACCCGAAAGGGACGATCACGATGATTTCGGAAGAGCCGTACCCCGCCTATTCCCGCCCGTTGATTTCCTACCTGCTTCAGGGGAAAACGACGGAGGAAAAGATGAAAGCCCGCCCCGCCGAATTTTATGAAAAAAACGGTGTGACGCTTCTTTGCGGCAAAAGGGCGGCCCAGGTGGATTTCGGCAGAAAAGCCGTTGTTCTGGAGGACGGAGAGCAAATCTATTATGATCGGCTTTTCATTGCAACCGGGGCCCGCCCGTTTGTCCCGCCGATGGAGGGACTGGAACGGGTGAAACAAAAATTTACCTTTATGAAGCTGGATGACGCAAAGGCGCTGGAGGCGGCCCTGACCCCGAACAGCCGCGTGCTGATTATCGGCGCGGGGCTGATCGGGTTAAAGTGTGCGGAAGGAATCAGCGGCCGCGCCGGTTCCATCACGGTGGTCGATCTGGCGGACCGCGTATTGCCCAGCATCCTTGACCCGAAGGGCTCGGACATGGTGCGGCGGCATGTTGAATCGAACGGAATTCGCTTTCTGCTCGGTGACAGCGCGGCGGAATTCCAGCCGAACCGTGCGCGCCTGAAAAGCGGAAGAACGGTTGACTTTGACCTGCTCGTTCTCGCCGTGGGGGTACGGCCGAATACGGAGCTTGCCGCGCAGGCAGGCTGCAAAGTCGGGCGGGGCATCGTAATCGACGAACATTCCGCGACCAGCGTGCCTGAAATTTACGCGGCGGGCGACTGCTGCGAATGCCGTGACATTACAACCGGGCAGAACCGGGTGCTTGCCATTCTTCCAAATGCTTATTTACAAGGGGAAACGGCGGGCGTTAATATGGCCGGTGGAGAAAAAAGCTTCGCCAATGCCGTGCCGATGAACGCGATTGGATTTTTCGGGCTTCACGTCCTTACGGCGGGAAGTTATGACGGAAAAGAACTGGTGGAAACCAAAGCCGGAGTTTACAGAAAACTGGTGGTCAGGGACAATTTGCTGAAGGGATTTATCCTGGTTGGAGAAATTGCGAGGGCGGGCATTTACACGTCTTTGATTCGGGAGCGGACCCCGCTTGATACCGTCGACTTTGAACTGCTGAAACAAAAGCCGCAGCTGATGGCCTTTTCGGCCCGGAGCCGCGCGGTTAAACTCGGAGGTGCGAAATGAACCGGATTGATGCGAACGGAAAAGACTTTCGCGCGCTGAACGAGGAGCTCCGCAAAGCGGGGACAGACGTTCGGATTGAAAACTGTATGGGCCAGCGGTATCTTGCCGCCGGCATGAGCGGAAAGAATCTGGCGGTTCAGGGAACGCCGGGCAACGCACTGGGCAGTTACCTGAACGGCGGAACCATTCGTGTGTGCGGCAACGTGCAGGATCAGACTGGAGACACCATGAACGCGGGAACCATCGTAGTGGACGGTTCCTGCGGGGACGCGACGGGATACTCGATGCGCGGCGGGAAGATTCTGGTGCGCGGTGACGCGGGGTACCGTGTCGGCATTCATATGAAGGCGTACCGCGAGCAGCAGCCGCTGATTATGGTCGGCGGGGAAGCCGGCAGTTTTCTCGGCGAGTACCAGGCCGGCGGCACGATTATTGTGCTGGGAATCGGCTGCGAAGGCCGGGCGCCGGTCGGCCGCCTGTGCGGGACGGGAATGCACGGCGGAAAAATGTTTCTGCGCGCCGCCGCGCTTCCCGCGGATCTGCCGCCGCAGGTTTCGGCGGAACAGGCAGGCGCAGAGGATATGGCGGAAATCGACGGATATCTGGATGAATTCTGCACCGCGTTTTCGTTTGAAAAGAAAAGCCTGTTTGACCGCCCGTTTTACGTTCTGCGCCCGAATTCCAGCAATCCCTACAAAAGTCTGTATACATTTAACTGAAGAAACCGCAAAAGTAAAGATCATAAAAATGCGCTTTGTCCCGGCGGAAAACCGGAGCAAAGCGCATTTTATCGCTGGGAAAAGAATATGATTTTATGAGATCGTGCAAAGTCGAACGGCGGGCGAAACCTATGCTTTCATTCCCGCAAAATGGGCGGCGATGACCTTGTCGCACCATGCGTCGAACTTTGGGTCCGGAACCTGCATTTCCGGGTGGGAAAGGGTGTATTCCACACCGCGGCGCGCGCCGTCCGCAAAGCGGATATCTGCGTGAAACCCAGGAACCAGTCGCTTGATTTTGGTGTTGTCGAACACGGCGCAGTACGCTTTGTCGCCCAGCAGTGTGCCGAGCAGCTCCGGGTTGAAGGCGGCGAGAAAGTCAGAGGGAATGTGGACCAGATTCGGCTTTACGCCGAGCGCCCTGCCAATTGCCTCATAAGCGTCGTTCCAGGTAACCGCTTCATCGCTCGTGATATGAACCGCTTCGCCGAGCGCATGCGGATTGCCCAGCAGACCGCAGAATGCCTTTGCAAAATCATCGGCGTGGGTCAGGGTCCACAGAGTCAGCCCGTCGCCGTGAACAATGACCGGCTTTCCGTCCAGCATGCGCCGCAGCACCTGCCAGCTGCCCTTTTCCCCGTGAACGGCCAGCGGAATCTGGCGGTCGCAGTAGGTGTGACTGGGGCGTATGATGGTGACGGGGAATCCGTCGGAACGGTAAGCGGCGGTGAACAGCTCTTCACAGGCAATTTTATTGCGTGAATAGCGCCAAAACGGATTGCAGAGCGGTGTGCTTTCGGTAATGGGGTATCGTGCCGGCGGCTTTTGATAAGCGCTGGCGGAGCTGATAAAGAGAAACTGCGCTGTCTTTTCATGAAAAAGAGAAAGATCGCGCGCGGCCTGTTCGGGGGTCATCACGGTGAAATCCGCAACTGCGTCGAAAGTTCGGCCGGAAAGCAGCTGTGCCGTTTCTTTTTCGTTTGAAATGTCCGCTTTCAGCAGCTCTGCCCCCGCAGGGGCAAGTTCCGGGTGAGAGCCGCGCGTCAGCAGGGTGACTTTGGCTCCCCGCTGTGCCGCCAGGGCAGCGCAGGAGGCGCTGATGGTGCCGGTTCCACCGATAAATAGTACTTTCATCTTGCACACTCCAATTTCCTGTATTATAATATTACCATATCCGCAAAATTCGTTGTGCCGAAAGGCTTCGCCTTTTTGGGCAAATGGGAAATGGTAAGATTCTGTTAGAAATCATTACGCAAATTTGGGTAGAAAGGAAGGGACCGCGATGCTTAAAAATTTATCTTTTTTGAACATGCTGGTCTGGAACCTCGTGATTGTCGGCCTTTGGCATATGGTGGTATTTCTGCTTTGCATTAAAATTCCAAAATCGTCTATCAACCCCGCGAAAGGACGGTTTGCGCCAAAGCAATGGGAACATAAGGGCCGCTGGTACCGGGAAACACTGAAAATCCAGCTTTGGAAAGACAGGGTGCCGCAGCATATTGGGAAAAACGGATTTTCCAAAAGACACCTGAAGGATATGTCCATTGATTATCTGGATGAATTTATATTTGAAACATGCCGCGGCGAGTGGATGCACCTGAAAAATTGTATTTGCGCCGTTGTTACGCTGTTAATTAACCCTTTGCTGGTCGGTATTGTGATCTCTTTTCTCATTATGCTTGCCAATGTGCCTTTCGCAGCTGTTCAGCGGTACAACCGGTTTCGTCTGATGACTCTGCGGAAAAGAAGACTGCGGGAGATTCGCTCGGCTCAGATGGAGCACAGCACCGTCACCGCGTAATCCGAATGCAAAATTTTTAAACAGCCATGCCGCTTTGTGCGGCGCGGCTGTTTTTCAATATGCCGGGGGTGAAAGATGCAATGAACAAACGCTGCCTTTCTGTAATGGTATCTTTGTGTTTTGCCTTGCTGGGGCTTGCTTCGGGGTCAGCGTCTGCCCATTCAGCCGCTTATTTTTCCTATGCGCTGAATTCTGTTTCCGCTTCGCCGGGGGAAACGGTGAAATTAAACGTAAAAGCATTCAAAACGGAGGAAACGGCGGCGGGATTCCGGCTGAACGTTCAATATGATGAGGACAGGCTGGATTATATCGGAACCGAAACCGCCGGAGCGGTAAAGAGCGGAACTTTGCGGACCAATAACCATTCCGGTTTGGTCAGCGGTGTCTATGTCTGCAACACGGAATGCGAGGATGCGCCCAGACTTTCCGGCACGGTGGTTTCCTTTGCCTTTGCGGTGGAACCGGATGCCGATGCGGGGGATACGGCGCTGACGGTGTCGGCGGACCAGGTCTGTAATTACGACGGTGACCCCCTCGATGCTTCCAGCGCGGATGAAAAGCTGAACCTGAACATTCAGCCGAAGGCTTCTTCAGATGCCAGCCTGACAGCGTTGGCACCGTCGGCCGGAACATTGAAACCGGACTTTTCCCCTTCCCTGTACCGCTACACGCTGAAAGTCGGCAGTGAAGTGGATGCCGTCGATTTTCAGCTGTCCGCCAAAGACGGGGGCCGTGCTCGCGTCAGCCGCACAGCGCTGAACCGGGCGGGAAAAGAAACGAAGATCACTGTTACGGTCACATCGGAAGATCAGCTGCGCACGGCGCAGTACATGGTTTTTGTCCAGCGCGCGGCAGCGGCAAAAGAAAAAGACACCGTGTCCGCGGCCGCGGGAACGGTGGAACATAAAAGTTCCGCAGTACCGCGGAACAGAGAACATGCACCGGCAGGAACAACATCTGCTTCGGCTTTGCAAAACGAAGAAGAACCGGAGTCAAAATCCGCGCGATCTTCGCGGGCGGAAGGCAGTTTGCAAGAAGGGCAGGGCGCAGGCCTACAACCGGCCGCTCAAACGCAGCAGGATTCCGCCGGGCGGACGCTGGTGCTCACAGGGGACAGAATGCCCTCTTTCTTTTCCGGCATGATGGCCGCGGCTTTTTGCATTATGGTCGGAATGGCGGTCAGCTTTTGGCTGCCGGCCCACCGCCGGCGGTGAGCCTTAAGTCTTTTTCGTGAACTCTGTTCGGCAGACCGGGCAGGTAATCACAATTTTCCCCTTGCCTTTCGGCACGCGCAGAGTTTTTTTACAGTTTGGGCACCGAAAATACCGGTGCGTTTTCTTGTCGTTCATCCGGTACAGGGTCTGACCGCGCCAGCGTTCAAACCGGCCGGAAGCCGTGCGGAACCACTGGACTATTCGGTGCCAGTACTTTAAAAACACGGCGTTTTCCTGGTAACGGCGGGAGATGTTTCGGGAAAAAATCCGGTAAACATCCCACACCAGAAGCGCCAGCGCCAGATAAGCGAGAAACGGCAGGCGGGTGATTCTGGCGATAAAGACCAGCAGCAGGTAGCCGATCATCAATCCGATGCTCAGCTGGTCGGAGCCGTACCGCCCCGTCATAACCCGCCGGTACCAATAAGAAAGGCGCATTAAATAGTTCATCAACTTTTCACATCCTTTCGCCGCGTCGGTTCTATTGCCATGATAGCATAGTAAGCAGGAAAAAACTTGAATAAACTGTAAAAAACAGGACCGCCGCAGTCTTTCTGCGGCGGTAAATATTTATTGAATAACAACTTTGGTGCCTGCCGGAATATGGTCGTAAATCCATTTTGCGTTTTCCGTGGTCAGGCGGATACATCCGTGGGAAGCGGGGGTCCCCAGCTTCGCGGCTTCCTCGGGCTCCATTTCCTCATTTTCGTCAAACGGAACGCTGTGAAACAGGTAGGCGTTATAAAAGCGGGTCCAGTAATAGGCGCCTTCCTGCACGCGGGGATTGTAAAAAGACATTCCGCGGCTTTTGGAGCCTTCGGCTATTGTGAATGTTCCGATTGGCGTTTCGCTGCCTTCTTTGCCGGAAGAACAAAGAAATTCCTGAACCAGCCGGCTTTCCGCATCCAGGACACGGACTTTCTGATCCTGAAGGGACACGTCGATTTTCAGGGGCTTTGCGGCCTTTTCAAGAGAAACCGTGACGGCCTCCGGCTCGCTGGAAGCGGGGGGCACGGAGGATTCCTGCACAGGCGCGGAAGAGATCGGTGTGGAAGAAACGGGCGTACAAGAGGAAGATTCCGGTTCGGCGGCCACGGCGGACCGGTCGAATTTCATCCATTCCACCGCGGCGGAGACCCCCGCGGCAAAGCGGCCCGGGTCCAGTGCGGCATACGTTGCGCCCGCACCCACAAAAAGAATCAGGGCAGCGAGCAAAATTTGTTTGATGGGTCCTTTTCCGTGTCCTTTCATGAAGGATCGGCACGTCCTTTCTTTCTTCGTCTGAATCCTGCCGCGTTCGGCGGCGAAGGACAAAATTTTCATTTTATCCTAATTATAAAGGAAAGGGCGTGACTTTCCAATGAAAAAATAGAATTTACAATAAAATTTTAGGGCTACGGGTCCGACACCACGCCGAGAAACAGCGGCAGATTTGTGTCGGTGTTGATCACAGCGATGACAAACGGCCGGTCAAAGGTGAGAATATGGTCGGGGAGCGAACTGCCGGCCGCCATATCGACTGCGGTCACCGCCCCGGCCTTCAGCCCTTTTTCGTCGGCCTGAATAAATGCTTTCTGCGTGACACCGCTAAGAAACAGGTTACCTTCCGGCGAGCTGCCCATTGCGGAAAAATCCGCTTTTTCCGCGTTAAACGCGTCGGAAAGGCCAAGTGATTTCAGTGTGCTGTTCAGGTCCATCGTGCAGTCAAATTTAAATTTTGGAAGAGATGCGGAAGCAAATTCTTTTTTTCCGGAACGCATCAGACTTAAAAACTTTTCCCCGGTCAAATTCTGGACATAGTCGCCGACAGCGGTGCCGTCTTTCGGCAGAATCGCCGCAAACGCGAAACGCGGGTCCTTGAGCGGCTTGAGCATGCCTTCGGCCTTATCATCGTTCAGGTATAGTTCCATCGAATGCATCATTTGAACGGTTTTATCGCCGCCCGGCGCGTGAAAGGTGCTGCTTCCGCTGCCGTTGTAGGCACTTTCCCAGTCCTGTTCCAGATACAGTGCGTTCAAAAGGAACATCATGTCATCCGGATTGATTTTCTCCACGATTTTTTTGATGTTTCCCTCCGTGTTTTTGCTGACCCAGGAATTGATTTTTTCGGCGGAGGAAGGGTTTGCAAAATCGAGCCGGAACGCATCCGCACCGAAGAAATCGGCGTTGTTCTGCAAAAACGGTTTCTGTACGGTCAGATTTTTGTTCCGGTACCAGATGGAATTGGCAAGAAGAAATTTTCCGCCTGTGACAGCTTTGAATACCTGCTGCTCCGCCGCAAAGTTCCGATTCAGCTCGGAAAGGCTCATTCCGTTTCCAAGAAGGGATTCAAACTGGGAAAGGGTTTCTCCCCCTGCGCCGTTTGCCGTCATGCCGAGCGCAAGTGCGGCGGAAAGAGGGGAAACAAGCGCGTTTTTGCCGGGCATGGCCGTTTTCTGAAACAAACCGACCGAAAAATCCGCCTGCGCCGCGATAAAGTCCGCACCGGGGCTTTTCGAAAGCTCCTGCTTTTGCGGTCGGATGTCCTCCATCAGGTTTTCCGTGGCGCCTGCGGGTACGGTCGCCGATTTTAAAAGCGGCCCGATCATCAAGGCGCAGACAAGCACGGCCGCCAGCGCGCCCGGAAGAACCCATTTGAGCGTTCGGGGCTGTCTGTGCGGCTGCCGCATGCGGGCGGCGGTTTCGCTCTTCCATTTTGAAGAAGCCTGAATTCTTCCGCATTCCTCACGGTATTTTTCTTGGTTACTCATCGTCAAACCCTCCTTTTAGCAAGTCTTTCAGTGCGGCGCGCGCCCGGTGCAGCCACGAGGAAACCGTGTTTTCACGCCTGTGTAGAAGGTGCGCGATTTCTTTCACGCTGAAGCCTTCGTAATAGTGCAGATAAACCGCGTTGCGGTAGGGAACCGGCAGAGACCAAACCGCTTCCAGTACCTCGGCATGGCATGGCTTGTCTGGGACTTCCTCAAGCGGCACCGCCTTTCGACGCGCCGATTTGAGAAAGTCCCGGCAGCGGTTGATTGTAACGCGGATCATCCAGGCTTTTTCGTGTTCCGGCGAGGCAAACGGCCGCCGCGCGGTGATCCGGCGAAGGAATACCTCCTGCGCGATGTCTTCGGCGTCAGATCGGGACCGCACATTGTGCAGGGCGATTCGCAGCACCATGTCGGAATAGCGGTCCAGCAAGTCTTTCGCCTGGGCTTCGGTTACTTCCATTCCTTTCTCCCCCTTCCTTTTTAATACGATTCAGAGGCCCGTTTCCTTGCAGGATTTTCCTATGTTTTTATTTTTCTTTTACTGTATCATGGCAAAAGAAAAAAGGAAAGGGCAAACGGTTGGCAGGCAGAGGGTTTTCAACCAGCTAAAATTTCAAAATTGTTTTCAATTCGTTCATATTTTGGCTTGCAACAGAGCATGCGCATGGTATAAAATAAAAGGGTAAAAATAATAAAAACATTATTATGATATAAAAAGAACGATCACCATGATTGGGCAATGAAGTCCGACACGCTGTGCCGGGCTTTTTTTGGTTTTTTAAGATTTTACCGTAGGGAGGGATGCGGAGTGGAGCATTACAGCAAGGAAGAAATCTGCAGGTTGATGGAGGAAAACGACGTGTCGTTTATCCGGCTTCAGTTTACGGATATTACCGGCATGATGAAGAACGTTGCCGTGACAAAGAACCAGCTGGAAAAGGTGCTGAGCAACCAGTGTGTATTTGACGGTTCTTCTCTGGATGGATTTGAGCGCGACGCCGAAGCGGATATGTGCCTGCACCCGGACCGCGACACATTCACCATGCTCCCCTGGCGGCCGGCCCACAACGGGGTGGCGCGCTTTATCTGTGACGTGTATTCCCCGGAGGGAGAGCCGTATGACGGCGATCCGCGGCAGATTCTGAAACGGGAAGTGAAAAAGGCCGAACAGCTTGGAATGGAGTTTTTGGTGGGGCCGGAATGCGAATTTTTCCTGTTTGAAACGGATGATTACGGTCGACCGACCACGCAGACGCGGGACACCGCGGGGTATTTTGACCTTGGCCCTATCGATATCGGCGGCGATATCCGGCGGGAAATCTGCCTGACGCTGGAAAGCATGGGGTTTGAGCTGGAGGCATCTCACCATGAAGTGGCGGTCGGCCAGCACGAAATTGATTTTAAGTATGATACCGCGCTGAAAACGGCGGACAAGATCATGACTTTTAAAATGGCGGTCAAGTCGATTGCGCATGGTTCCGGCGGCTACGCCACCTTTATGCCGAAGCCCCTGCCGAACGTGAGCGGGTCCGGAATGCATCTGCATATGTCGCTGAGAAGCGGGGGAAAAAATTTATTTGACGGACCGGACGACCCCGCCGGCAACGGGCTGAGTGAAACGGCGTACCGGTTTATGGCCGGGCTTCTGGCGCATGCAAAGGCGCTGACGGCGGTGTGCAGCCCGACCGTTAACTCGTACAAAAGGCTGGCGGCCGGTTATGAAGCACCCGCCCACATCACCTGGTCCTGCAAAAACCGCAGCCCGCTCATCCGGATTCCTTCCGCACGCGGGGAAGGTTCGCGCATTGAGTTTCGTTCTCCGGACCCGTCCGCCAACCCCTATCTGGTTTTGGCCTGCTGCCTTGCGGCGGGACTGGACGGGATTAAAAAGAAGATGACGCTGCCCCCCGCGACGGACTGCGACCTGTTTGATGTGCCGGAGGAAGCCATAGCGTCGATGGGAATCGGGACGCTTCCGCTCAACCTGATGGATGCGGCTCAGGCACTGAAACAAGACACGGTGATTGCGAAAGTTCTGGGGGAACATGCACTGCACAGCTTTTTGCAGGACAAAAAGAGCGAATGGACCCGCTACACGCGTGCCGTCACAGACTGGGAAATTGAAAATTATCTGCAGAAATATTAGAGCGGAAACAGAAAACAGGATTGCTTCGGCGAACCCCCGCCGCTGCTGCCGCAGCGGCGGGGCCTTTTTGGGCGGGCTTGAACGGAAAAGACCCGCTTCGGTAAAATAGGAGCATCTGCAAACGGGGAAGGGAACGGATATGCGGATACAAAAGAATATTCTGGCGGTACATGATATCTCCTGTGTGGGGAAATGCTCACTGACGGTGGCACTGCCGATTCTCTCTGCGGCGGGCTGCACGGTCAGTGTTCTGCCGACCGCGGTGCTGTCCACGCACACAGGGGGATTCGAGGGCTTTACTTTTCGGGACCTGACCGGGGACCTTCCGGGCATTCTGAAACACTGGAGGGCGCTTGGACTTCGGTTTGACGCGATTTATACCGGGTATCTGGGCTCTATTGAGCAGCTGCGTCTGGTTTCCCGGCTGATCGACGAGTTCCGCGCGCCGGGGGCCCCGGCGTGTGTTGACCCCGTTATGGCGGACGGAGGCCGTCTTTACGCTTCTTTCGGGCCGGACTTTCCGCCGGGAATGGCAGCCCTGTGCCGCAAGGCGGACCTGATTCTGCCGAACAGGACGGAAGCGGCACTGCTGCTTCGTGAGCCGTACCGCGAAGGAACACAGAACCGGAACCGGACGGAGGAAACCCTGCGGCGGCTTTCGGAACTTGGGCCGCGCCGCGTGGTGCTGACCGGCGTTTCCTTTTCACCGGAAGAAACCGGGTGCGCCGTCTACGACCGAGACACGGATGAAATCGGTTACGCGTTTTCACAAAAAATTGAGGGGGCTTACCACGGTACGGGGGATGTGTTTGCAAGTGCGCTGATCGGCGCGCTTGCAAACGGATTTTCTTTGATTCAGTCGGCCCGCGAGGCGGTCGGCTTTACGTGCGGCGCGATTGAGCGCACCCATCTTGCCGGAACGGAGATTCGGTACGGCGTGAACTTTGAAGAAGGTCTTGCCGAGTATTCACGGCGGATGCTTCCGGACCCGGCGGAAAAATCGGAGAGGAAAAAGGAAGGCAACTTGGATGAAATATAAAATCCGTACGGAAGCACTTGATCTGATTCAGTATTTTGATTCTTCGGCGCACAAGCCGGTTCTTCGTGCGCTGATTCAATTTTCCGGCCGGTTGGATCCGGAACTGCTGCGAAGAGCCGTGAATCTTTCGGCGGCGTCCGTTCCGCAGATTCGCTGTGCATTTTCAACCCAGGCGCACGGGTGGGAAGAAAAAGGATTTTCCGCCGAGCAGATTGTGAAAGTAACGGAGTCCGTGCAGGAAGATGAGGCACAGCGGCTTTTCATGGATACGATTCGGCCGGAATCGGAGCCGCCGCTGAAAATCCATTTACTGCGCGGGCCGGAAAAGGACATGCTCTGCGTCATTTTCAGCCATCTGGTCGCTGACGGTTCGGGGTTTAAGCAGTACCTGTATCTGCTGGCATCCGTTTACCGCCGCTGCGCGGAAGTGCCGGGATTTGTTTTTCCGCCGGAGCCGATGGATCGCGACGTGGGGCAGGTTTTCCGCGGAATGGCGCCGGCGGAACGA
Source organism: Oscillospiraceae bacterium (assembly GCA_022650485.1). Taxonomy (GTDB): domain Bacteria; phylum Bacillota; class Clostridia; order Oscillospirales; family Acutalibacteraceae; genus Caproicibacter. The sequence continues at coordinate 119,680 of JALCPP010000004.1, forward strand.
ATTCAGATTTTGCGCTCGCACGGGGAACCCACGCACCCGGAGCAGGAAAAAGAAGCCCTGCTTCCGCTGGAAGAAAAACAGGGAGAGCCGGTTCTGCTGACACGGCGCATCGGCACAGAACTGTTTGCCGCACTGAAACAGTACGCAAAAAAGGCGGACGTCACCATGAGCGACCTTTTTCTGACCGCTTACGGCCGCGTCCACGCATCGCTGACGGGATGCCCGGATTTCCGGCTTCCCTGCCCGGTGAATCTGCGCAAATTTCTGCCGGCAGGAACCCGGTGCGGAATCTGCAACCTGACCGGAAGCTGGCTCTGCCATGTTTTGTCGAAACAGAATGAGCCATTTCGTGAAACCCTGCGGCGGGTCGCCGCCCAGACCAGGGCGCGCAATGAGAACCGGAACTGCCTGAAGGCGCCGATGATTCTGAACTTTTTATTTTCCGCGCTCCCTTATTCGGCTGCAAAAAAAATTTTTGACAAAAAATTTACGATTCCGCCCGTTTCGTTTCTTAATCTGGGTGTCCTGGACCGAAAACGGCTGGATTTTGGGACCGGCAAGGTAGAGCAGGCCTATCTGGCGGCGGGGGTCAGGCGCCCGCCGAGCTTTCAGGTTTCCGTTTCCGCTTTTTCGGGCTGCTGCACTCTTTGCAGCAGCTTGTACGCGACGGAAAAAAACCGCCGTGTTGCAGAGCAGGTGATGGACGGAATGATGACGGAACTGAAAAGGGCTGTTTCAGAACATGCGCATAAATCACGGGAAAAGAGCAAGAATAATTCCGGAGGTGATTCCCATGCCAAAGGACAGCCAGCCGGACAACAAGAAAAGCCGGATTCGGAAAGCAAACGGGCAGACACCCATTACAAGGGAAAATCAAAATCAAAATCGAAACGCAAAAAAACAGTCCGTTAAAAATAACGACGTGTAAAAAGGGGGGCCAGAAGTGGCAAAAGCCGGCATGAGCCGACCGGATTCCCGGGAGCCGACGCAGAGCAGCAAACGGGCGCATATGCCGAAAAACACGCAGCCTGTGCCGGAAATTCAGGGAAAAGCGAAAAACGGCAAAAAACGCGCGCGGCCGACCTGATTCCAGAAAAGAAATCATGCGGCGCAGAACGATGAACTTATGGTCTGGGGAAAAGCGGGTTCGCTTTTCCTCTTTTTTGCGCGGTGCGGGGGAAAGAACCTTACATACCTGCGCCAAAAACGGATTTCCTGTTTTATTTATGCTATAATAGGACGAAATCATATGAATTGACCGAATCGGGGGATCGTCTTTATGAGCGAAATTGTGACTATTTATCAAATTAAATGCCTGTCTGCTCCGGAACCGTCAATGGAGGGGGAGCGCTGTTCCTTTCTGCCGTGGCAGGACAGGCCCGGCCTGCAAGGCTGGGACGACGGCGGGCGGGAATATATCCTGCCGGAGCATTATGCCGCGGGGGTTGCGCCGGGCGGGGATCCAGCGGTATTCAGCGAGGCGGGCGAATTGTGCGGGCTGATGCTTCACAACGGCTGTCCGCTTCTGATTGACGAAAAGAACCGCCGCGCTCATCTTTTGGAGCCGGTGAAGAAAATCGCTTCGTACCGGCATTTGGCAGGGCTGTCTCTTTCTGAACTGGCAGAGCGCCTTTGCGTGCCGCCAAAGCAGCTTTATATGTGGGAAAATATGGAGCAGAATCCGGGGGCGGAAGTCCTTGACGAAATCGCGTCGATTCTGGGCTGTAAACCGTCGGATTTACGTTAAAAATATTTGGCATCTGCTTGCAAACAGCGGGGTTTGCGGCTATAATATAAATACACATCAATTTGGTATACATTAAGGGCAAATGCCCTTTTCGTCTTACAAAGTCGGAGAGGTGGAAAAGTCAGTGCAACTATTGGAAATTAAGGACCTTATGGTCAGTGTGGAGGACAATCAGATCCTCCGCGGGCTGAACCTTACCGTGGGCAAAGGGGAAGTCCATGTCCTGATGGGCCCGAACGGCGCGGGAAAATCCACGCTGGTCAATACCGTTATGGGGCATCCGCAGTACCGTGTGGATGGGGGAAAAATTTTGTTTGAGGGAAAAGAGATTACCCATGAGCCGGCAAATGAGCGGGCAAAGGCGGGGCTGTTCCTTTCCTTCCAGAATCCAGAGGAAGTTCCCGGCATTTCGCTGGAAAACTTTATGCGCACTTCGCGCTTTGCCGTCACGGGCAAACCGGTTAAACTGTTTGCTTATAAAAAAGAGCTGAAGCAGAAGATGGAGCATCTCAACATGGATGAGGAGTATGCTTCCCGTTACCTAAACGTCGGGTTTTCCGGCGGGGAAAAGAAAAAGTCGGAAATTCTGCAGATGATGATGCTCAACCCCAAACTTGCAATTCTGGACGAAACGGATTCCGGCTTGGATGTTGACGCAGTCAAGATCGTTTCGCAGGGCGTGGAAAAATTCCACACAAGCGAGAATTCCCTGCTGATTATCACACATAACACCAAAATACTGGATTTTCTGCCGGTGGACGCCGTGCATATCCTGATGGACGGCAAAATTGTGCGTACGGGAGACCGTTCGCTGATCGACCGGATCAACGATTCAGGATTTCAGGGGCTTGAGGCCCCCGCTGTCTGAGAACGCGGAGGGAAAAAAGTTGAACGCTTTGCATAAAACAAAAACACAGGTGGAAGAGATCGACCGCACGGTGTACGATATCCGCGACAAGGTCAATTCCCCTTACCAGGTCGGGCAGGGCCTGACGGTGAAGATTGTAAACGAGATTTCCGCCAAGAAAAATGATCCGGAGTGGATGCATCAGTTCCGGTTAAAGTCGCTTCAGGTGTATCATCGCCTGCAGCTGCCGGGCTGGGGCCCCTCGCTGGACGAACTGGATATGAACGAGATTGTCACCTATATCCGCCCGAACACCGGGATGAAGGGGAAATGGTCCCAGGTGCCGGACGATATTAAAAACACGTTTGAGCGTCTTGGAATTCCGCAGGCGGAGCGAAAATCGCTCGCCGGGGTCGGAGCGCAGTATGATTCAGAGATCGTGTACCATAATGTGCGCGAAGAGGTGCGCCGCCAGGGCGTCGTCTACACCGATATGGAAAGCGCCGTCCACGACCCGAAGTACGGGCCGATGGTCAAAGAGCATTTCATGCGGCTGGTTCCGCCGGAAGACCATAAGTTTGCGGCACTGCACGGCGCGGTCTGGTCGGGCGGCTCCTTTGTATATGTGCCGCCGTATGTCAACGTGGAAATTCCGCTGCAGTCATATTTCCGCCTGAACGCGCCGGGCGCGGGGCAGTTTGAGCATACGCTGATTATCGTGAGCGAGGGCGCGAGCCTGCACTTTATCGAAGGATGCTCCGCGCCGAAGTACAACGTCGCCAACCTGCACGCCGGGTGTGTGGAGTTGTTCGTTGGCAAAAACGCGCGCCTGCGCTATTCGACGATTGAAAACTGGTCGAAGAATATGTTTAACCTGAACACCAAGCGTGCCTTGGTCGAGGAGGGCGGAACCATCGAGTGGGTTTCCGGTTCCTTCGGTTCCCATATTTCCGAACTGTACCCAATGAGTATTTTAAAGGGCGAAGGGGCGCGCATGGAGTTTACCGGCATTACCTTTGCCGGCAAGGGCCAGTCGCTCGATACGGGCGCAAAGGTGGTTCACGCTGCGCCTCACACATATTCCAACATCAACACCAAGTCCATTTCAAAAGACGGCGGCTGCTGCACCTACCGCAGTGCGGTCAGCATTCTGCCGAAAGCGTACGGATGCAAATCATCCGTATCCTGTGAATCCCTGATGCTGGATGACCGCTCGCGTTCCGATACGATTCCGGCCATGGATATCCGCAACGACGATGTGGATGTTGGGCATGAAGCGAAAATCGGGCGCATCAGCGACGACGCAATCTTTTACCTGATGAGCCGCGGTATTTCTGAAGAAGATGCCAAGGCGATGATTGTAACCGGCTTTGCGGACCCGGTTGCGAAAGAGCTCCCGGTGGAATACGCCGTAGAGATGAATAATCTGATTAAGCTGGAAATGGAGGGCTCCATCGGATGACCGGTGGAAGGGATGATACCATGAATCTTGAACTTGCGCAGATCAATACCCTGCCGGCCCCCACGTGGTTCCGGCTGGCAATGAACGATACAAAACTTTCGGGTGGAATTCCCGAAATTCACCCCTATCAGGGGGACTATCTTTCCACAGAACTGCCCCGGAATGTTGAAATTTTAACCGAACCGTTTTCCGCGCCGGAACTTTCGACCGGAATGGGCGGCGAAGCTGAAAAATTCACGCAGGACCACCGCACCTGCGGGGTGACCGTCCGTGTGCCGGACGGCGTAAAGGCGGACAAACCGATTTTTCTTTCCTTTCGTGTGGACGAGGAAAACCCGTCCGTTCTGGATGTTCACAATGTGATCGCCGGAGAAGGAAGCGAAGTAACGGTAGTGATGAGTTACACATCCCCCGCGGATTTTTCCGGCTTTCACGGCGGGATGACCCGGCTGTACGCCGCGAAAAACGCGGTGATCCGGCTGATTCAGGTGCAGCTGCTCGGCGACGGGTGCGTGCATTATGACAATGTTGGGGCACAGTGCGGCGAAAACGGAACCGTCACCGTCATTCAGGCGGAGCTTGGGGGCAAAAGTGCTCTTGCCGGCCTGAAAGCGGATTTACAGGGACGGAAAAGCCAGCTGAACCTGGATACGATTTATTTCGGCGACCGAAGCCGTTCCATCGATATCAACTATGTTGCGCACCATGCCGGAAGCGCCTCTCACAGTGAAATTCACGCGAGCGGTGCGCTGTTGGACGAAAGCCGCAAGACCTTCCGCGGAACCATCGACTTTTTAAAGGGTGCCAAGCGCGCGGTCGGGCACGAAAGCGAGTACAGCCTGCTGTTCAGCCCGAAGGTAGTCAACCGCTCCGCCCCGCTGATTTTGTGTGCGGAAGAGGATGTGGAGGGCCAGCACGCGGCCTCCGCCGGAAAAATCGATGCGAACCGGATGTTTTACCTCATGTCCCGCGGCTTAAGTGAACTGGAAGCGAGAAAACTGCTGATTGAAGCGCAGTTCCGCCCGGTAACGGACCGGATTCCGGACCCCGCCCTGCGGGACGCGGTTTTGAATTATGTGAAAGAGAGGCTGGAAGCCATTGAACCCGTATCTGAATGATTTCCCTGTTTTAGGCGAAAAGCGGGACGGCAAGCGTCTGGTTTATTTAGACAATGCCGCCACAACGCAGAAGCCGCTTTCCGTCATTCAGGCGGTGGACGAGTACTATCGCCGTTCCAATGCGAACCCGCACCGCGGCCTTTATGAACTGAGCATCCGCGCAACGAAGATGTATGAGGACGCGCGGGAATCGGTGCGTGCATTCATCAATGCCGGAAAGGCTTGCGAAGTGCTGTTTACCCGCAATGCTTCCGAATCCCTGAATCTTGTGGCGTACAGCTACGGGATGAACTTTATCCATGAAGGCGACGAAATTGCTCTGCCGGTTTCGGAACACCACAGCAATCTGCTCCCATGGCAGATGGTCGCGAAGGCCAAGGGCGCGAAACTGGTCTATCTGTATCCGGACTCATGCGGGCGCCTGCCGGAGCGGGAACTGAACAAAATCGGGCCGAAAACAGCGCTGGTTGCGGTTGCACATGTTTCCAACGTGCTGGGAACGGTCTATCCCGTGCAGGAAATTGTCCGCAGGGCGCATGCCGTTGGTGCCGTGGTCGTGCTTGACTGCGCGCAGAGCATCCCCCACTATCCGGTCGATGTAAAAAAGCTCGACGTGGATTTCGCCGCGTTTTCCGGCCATAAGATGCTGGCCCCGATGGGGATCGGCGTCTTATACGGAAAAGAAGAACTTTTAAATCAAATGCCGCCGTTTTTGACGGGCGGAGAAATGATTGAGTATGTGAGCGAGCAGAACGCGACATTCGCGCCGCTGCCGCAGAAATTTGAAGCGGGAACGCAGAATGTCGGCGGTGCGGTGGGTCTGTCCGCCGCTATCGACTACATGAAAAAAGTCGGCTACGACACCATCATCAAAACAGAAGAGGATCTGCTGGCTTATGCGCTGGACGGCATGGCGAAAATCCCGCACGTTACGGTTTACGGCGACACCAAAGCGGGGGAACAGCGCTGCGGCGTGATCTCTTTCAATGTGGACGGGGTCCATCCGCACGATGTTTCCTCTATTTTGGATTCCGACGGCGTGGCGATTCGCGCCGGACATCACTGTGCGCAGCCGCTCATGAAATATCTGGGCGTCAACGCGACCTGCCGCGCAAGCCTGTATTTTTACAATACGAGGGAAGACATTGACGTTTTCCTTGCAAGTTTGAAGAAAGTAAGGGGGTGGCTGGGCCTTGGGACTTGAAAGTATTTATACACAGATTCTGACAGAGCATAATAACTCCAACCGGAATAAGCACCACATCGACAGCCCGACGGCGGTGCTGAAAGGGGTTAACCCGAGCTGCGGAGACGAGATTGAGCTGGAACTGCGTGAAAAAGACGGCATGATTGAAGATGCCGCGTTCACAGGAATCGGCTGCGCGATTTCGCAGGCTTCCGCCTCTATTATGATCGACCTGATTAAGGGCAAGACCAAAGAAGAAGCGCTGCGGCTTGCAAACCTTTTTTTCGGCATGATTAAAAACGAGGTCAAGGATGAAGCTGAACTGGAAGACCTTGACGAGGCGGTTGCGTTAAAGGATATCTCCCACATGCCGGCGCGTGTGAAATGCGCCGTGCTGGGATGGCACACGCTGGAAGATGCCATTAACGGGGAACAAAAACCCGAATAATGGAGGCCGTCTCCCGTTACAGGGCGTCGGCCCTCTGCCATGCGAAATTGCTGTTCGGTCTATACACAAAACCAGAAAAAAGAAAACGCCCGTCTTTCGCGGAATGCGGAAGGCGAGCGTTTGTTATAAAGGAAGAAAACCGTCAGCCGTAAGCCTGAATGGAAACGGCATTTTTTGCTTCGTTCGGCAGGGTGACGGCAGCGGAGGAACCGATGCCGGAAATGTTCCCGCACAGGCTGCATTTTACCACATGAACCGAAACACTGCTTCCGTCGATTTTTTCAAAAATCTGATTGACCGCGTCGGTCAGGTCGGCTTCCATCTTTGTAACCTGGCCGGTTTCGGCATCAAGATAGCAGTATCCGTATAAATCCGGCGCGCTGTTAAGCAGGGCCTGAACCGCGGTTCCGGAGCCGTCCGACATTCCGGTGACGGTTACAATGTGGTCCACTGCGGAGCGCAGAACTTCCCGGTTGAGCTTCAATTCAATTTTATGTACTTTTCTGGAATTGAGCGTCGTTTCCCGCACGTAATTCTGATTTTCCGAGCGGTTCAGCATCCGCAGGATATCCACCTGCGCGGCGGGGGAGGTGTCCAGATTGCCGGCGTCGGTTTTTTGCCACGTGCCGTTTGGTTTGCAGTAAAAACACAGCTTGCCGTCCTCGGTCACCGTATAAGTTTCGCTGACGCTGTCCGTGTCGTCGCTTTGGCTTTTTTGAATTGATTTTAAGGCAAACGGTTTCGCCGAATATATGATTTCACTGGAAGAAGAAATGACGTGCTGGGCGCCGTTGGCCGTAAAGACCAGTTCCCGGCTGATGCCGGCACTGCAGCTTTGGATGGAGTCCGCGTTTGATTTCGCTTCGCGCACCAGTACGCCGGCATCCGATTTTTGTGCGCATCCGGTCGGCAGGAGTGCGGCCGCAAGAAGAAAAAATGCCGCAAGCAGGGGCTTGATTCGTTTCATGATGTACCTCGTTTCATCCGCATAGAATCTGTTTCTATTATAGTAGCTTTGGGTCTATGCCGCAACCGGATTTCATCGGGCTAACTTGACATTACGCGTCAAAACAGCGTAAAATAGATGCAAAATCAACCGGTTTCCCCAGGCTGTGTCCCGCGTATATAATCGAAAGGATGTTGCCCGTTATGAATCCAATCCGAAACCTTGCGCTGTCCATGAATTCGCTTTCCGTGTACCGCGGTATTTTAAGCCGGCCGGTCGTGCGGGATTATTGCCGTCTGCTGAATGCGGCTCACCGTTCCCGCGAAGAGTTCGCAGAGGCGTGGGGGGCGTTTTTCTCCGCTCTGTGCGGGCAGGGGGGGAATGGAGGACTGCGGGACTGTTTCGCGCGGGAAATTCTGTTTGATGAAAACGCGTTCTCGCTTGCGGCGGCGCGCGGCGCTGAAGTCCCGCGGATGGTCCGGGATGCGGCGGCGCGCGATTTAGACGTTGTTTTTCGGGCGGCGTCCGTGACCCCGGAACAGCTGCTTGAGGATTGCAGCTTTATGGACGATATGGCGCAGCTGAACCTTCCGTGCTGGAAGACGGGGGAGTTCCCCGCCGAGCTGGGCGGCGATGCGCCGCTTGAGGCGCGTGCCGCCCGTTTCTACCGGGAGAATGGATGCGGTGTTTACGCGCGGTACCGTGCGTTTATCTGGCGGTGCGGCGCACTGCATCCGGTGCTTCACCCGGATGCGGTTTCTCTTTCCGGACTGACGGGATATGAGATGCAGCGGCGGGAAGTGATAAATAACACGCGGGCGTTTCTGCGGGGACTGCCGGCGAACAACTGCCTGCTGTACGGTGACCGTGGAACGGGAAAATCCTCGACCGTGAAGGCAATTTTGAACCAATATTATCCGCGCGGCCTGCGGATGATTGAAATGCCGAAAGAATCTCTGACGGATTTTCCCGTCTTGGCGGACCGCTTGGCGCAGCTGCCGATGAAGTTTATTGTTTTTATCGACGACCTGTCGTTTTCGCGGCAGGATGAAACCTATGCCTCACTGAAAGCGGTGCTGGAGGGCGGCCTTGCGGCAAGGCCGGAAAACACGCTGATTTATGCGACTTCGAATCGAAGGCATCTTCTGCGGGAGTCCTTTTCAGACCGGGAGGGCGACGAGGTTCACCGGGGGGATACCATTCAGGAAAGCCTTTCGCTGGCGGACCGGTTTGGTCTTTCCATCCGGTTCAGTCTTCCCGCGAAAGAAGAGTACCTTGCGATTGTTCGCCGCCTGGCGGAGCAAAGGGGACTGACGGAGCATATGAGGGAATTGGAGCAGGGGGCCGAACGCTGGGCAATCGGCCGCGGAGGACGTTCGCCGCGCTGCGCAAAGCAGTATATTCGGGCCGCAGAGGCGCGGATTCGCAGTGACCGCGCGCCGGGATAAACAAAGACGAGAAAAGGAGCAAACATGGGAAAAAGACTGACAGCTGTATTCCTGACCGTGATGCTTGCCATGTCCACCCTGTACGGGTGCAGCCACGCAAGCGATATTTCTTCCGGGGCGGGGGATAAAGATTACCCCGTGGCAATCGGAAACGTGACGATAAAACAAGAGCCTGCGGGGGTGGCGGTGCTTTCGCCGAGCATAGCTTCCGTGATTTTGTCCATGGGTTATGAAGCTGTTTTAAAAGCCAGAAGTGAGGAATGCACACAGAGCGACCTGTCCGTTCTGCCGGTTGTTACGGCGGACGACGCGGAGAAAATCCACGAGCTTGGGGCGGAAATCGTGTTTGCGGATTCGCTGACGGATTCACAGAAATCGAAACTGGAGAAAGCCGGAATTACCGTGCTGACCCTGGCCCCGGCGACGAGCCGTGAAAATCTGGAGGATCTGTATTTCCAGGTCGGCTCCGCCCTGAAAGGCGCGCGCACCGGGTATCAGCAGGGGCAGGACGCCGCGAAAGGCATTTACCAGACGATTGATGATATTACCCGTGTGGTTCCGGCAAGCGATGCCCCCATTACGGCGGTTTATCTTTATGATGCAAACGGGAAAGCCGCGACCGGCGATATGCTTGCCGCAAAACTGTTAGAGGCTGCCGGCCTGACGAACTCCGCTGCGGGCGGAACGGACGGAACTTTTAAAGCTGCGGACCTTTTAGTGGCTGACCCGAAGTATATTTTCTGCGCCAAGGGCGTGAGCGCGGCGCTGACATCTTCGGCTGAATACAGCAAGCTGACTGCGGTCAAGGAAAAAAGAGTCTATGAAATGGACCCGGCCCTAATGAAAAATCAGGGGGAAGAACTGATTCGTGCGGTCAGCCTGATGGCGGGAACGGTGCATCCGGAAATGCTTCATAACAGTACGGATTCTTCCCAGCCTTCCGATACATCCTCTTCTTCTCCGTCTTCTGGTTCCATGGTCAGTACGGACCTGAACTTAAACCAGACGCTGAAAAGCGGAATGCAGAACGACGATGTGCTGAAAATGCAGAATCGTCTGGATGAACTGGGATATATGTTTGTAAAACCGACCGGCCTTTATGCTGAAGCAACCGTGCAGATTGTAAAGGATTTTCAATACCTGAACAATATGACGGTGACAGGGGTAGCCGACCCGCAGACGTTGAAAAAAATGTTTTCTTCCGACGCCGTCAAGCGCACCAATCTGGAGTAGCCGGTGCGCCCGGCAGAATTTTGCCGGGGCGCGGCACTTTTCCGGCAGGGCATTGACAAACCGCAGACACGGGGGTATAATAAACAGGATTTGCCCCTGAACTTTTTTAAAAGAGCTCAGGGCGGAAATTTCTGATTTGTCTCCGTAGCTCAGCTGGATAGAGCGTCCGCCTCCTAAGCGGAAGGCCAGGCGTTCGAATCGCCTCGGGGACACCATGAAGAGAAGAGCCGGAGCGCCTGACTTAATCAAGGCGTTTCGGCTCTTCTTTTTGTGGTCCAACTTTTACGAATATTGAATATAGCTGCAGAAAGGAAAAAACACGGCGGGAAGAGTTTCTGGAAACCATGGACGAGTGGGTTGGCATCATTGTGCCGTATTATCCCCGCGGCAAACGGGGACGTCCGCCCATGGGCATAGAACGGATGCTGCGAATGGATCTGCTGCAAATTTGGCTCAATTTCTCTGATCCGGCCACTGAGGATGCGATTTATCACAGCTATGCCATGCGTAAGTTTACCGGCATCGATTTCATGATGGAGAATGTCCCGAACAGGCCTTTTCCGGTGTGCCTGTCTATCCCCCCATTTCCGCATGGAGATGCGGAAAAATTTCCAGGCTGCGCTTGAGGATACCCTGCATATAGGCGATAACAGTTCCGTAATTCGTGATGGGAACGTTCTGGTCAGCCGCGCATTTGACGCGGTAGCGGACTTCGCGCTCGCTCAGCATGCAGCCGCCGCAGTGGATGATGAGTGCATATTCGGACAGGTCCTCGGGAAATTCTGCTCCCGAGGTTGTTTTGATGTTTAGTTTTTTACCCGTGTAATTTCGAAGCCAGCGCGGTATTTTGACGCTGCCGATATCGTCACACTGGCGGTGGTGGGTGCAGCCCTCGGCAATCAGGACCATATCGCCGTCGCGCAGGCGTTCAATTGCGGCTACGCCCTTTACTGCTGATTGAAGCAGACCTTTGTATCTTGCGAAAAGGATGGAAAAGGATGTAAGTGGGATGTCAGGCGGCGTGTCCGCAGAGACCTTGGCGAAGACTTGGCTGTCTGTAATGACGAGAGACGGTTTTTTCCCAATGCTTTCAAGTGTTTCGCGCAGTTCAGACTCCTTGACGACGATGGCGGCGGCGTTTGTTTCCAGAATGTCGCGGATCATCTGCTGCTGCGGTAGGATTAGCCTGCCCTTCGGTGCAGACTTGTCTATGGGCACGACCAATACGATGAAATCGGACGGATATATCAAGTCGCCAACTATCCGGAGCTTTGCATCGTCGGTCTTGCCCAATTCGGCGATTTTTTCCTTTAGCTCGTTTATGCCGGTTTTCTGCGTGGCGCTGACGTAAACCTCATTTTCCTGCGGAGGCGCATGCGAAGGAAGAAGGTCGGTCTTGTTGAATGCGACAATATATTTCAGACCTTTTTCCTTAAAGATGCGGATAAGATCGTGGTCGCAATTGCAAAGTCCCTCCGAGGCGTCCACGACCAGCACGGAAACGTCTGTCTTGTTAAGTACTTGTTTCGTTTTCCTTACGCGCAAATCGCCGAGCGTGCCAGCGTCGTCAAAGCCGGGTGTGTCGATTATCATGACGGGACCGACTGGCAAAAGCTCCATCGCTTTGTAAACGGGATCTGTGGTGGTTCCCTTCACATCGGATACGACAGCAAGTTCCTGTTCCGTCACGGCGTTTACGACACTGGATTTTCCCGCGTTGCGCTTGCCGAAAAATCCGATATGCACCCTCTCTGCAGAAGGCGTGTCGTTAAGTCCCATAGAAATCACTCCATTAATATAACGCATGTAGCGTCTTTCAGGGAAAGCCATGCGTGGAGATTTCCCTGATCTATCCCTTTTCATTTGTTTGTCAAACCGTTTTATGCTGTCGTGATGACTTTGGAATAAACCGCTTTTGTACTGATACCGGAGAGTCTTCCGATCTTTCCGGAAAGCGTGCTGATCATGTCCTGCGGTGCGTCGATGGCAATGCAGATAATATAGATGCCTTTTTCATGGTACGGGATACCCATTCTGCCAATGATATATTTGGCAGAATCGTGGAGCAGGGCGTTCAGACTGTTGACTGAGGCAGGATCCTCCACGATAATACTGATAATAGCTACTCTGTTTTCCATGCCGAATCCCCTTGCATAAATTAGAATGATGTTCTTCTTACCATTATAATACTTTTATTGTACCTGCGGCTGTTTTGTTTCTTTGTCTATGCCGGAAAGAGAGAGAAGCCGATCAACGTTTTCCATTCCCTCAATCATCCTGTGGCTTATGACGTTGAAGCTGTCGATAAGGGAGGCAGGCAGCATGTCTACGAACAGCATGTTTGCCCCGGCGCTCAGCGCGTTTAGGTTCCCATCCACATCGGCCAGGCCGTTTTCAATCTTTATGCCGGGCTGCTGCGCCGTAATGTTGACGTGTGGCATCATGATCCTTAAGATTGAGATTTCCTTTAGCGTTGTCTCAAGACTGCCGCGGCCGCCCTCTTCCGCGAGTGGCGTGCCCGGTACGGGCATATACGGTATGATGGGTGCCCAGCTTATATCAAGTTCTTTCATCAACATGATATCGTCGGCGACCTGTTCGTCCGTCTGGTGAGGCAGGCCGATGATGTTCCCAGACGCGAGCGCCATGCCGCTGCCTTTTATAAACTCAATGCATTTCATCCTGTTTTCAAAATCCGCCGTCGGCTTAATTTTTGCGAACATGTCCCTGCTGGAAGTCTCAAATTTCAGAACATACTCGTCCAGCCCGGCAGCTTCCAGCGCCCGGTAGCGGCTGCAAGACATTTCGCCCGCCGCTAGGCTGACGAAAAGCCCGAGTTGTTTGCCGTATGTTACCATGGAAAGGATATCACCGAAGTCATACTTCGGATCTTCTCCGCTTATGAGAAAGATGCGGCTGATGCCAAGCTTTTTGACCTCGTCTTCGGATCTTTTTATGTCGCCGATATCCATACGATACCGCTTAAGGCCTATAAAGCCCGCGCGCATGCCACAGTAAGTGCAGCGGTTTTTACAGATGTTGTCATACCCGAGCAGAGACGTGACGACAATATGGTCGGCGTTGTCGATCCGCTGGACTTTGCGCGCCTCCTTTTTGACGGTGTTTTCAAACACGCCGTAAGGCATTCTTAAAATATCAAGTACTTCGGATTTTTGAGTTATTTTCATGATATTCGCCTTCCTCAGACGGTTATTTTTCGTTTTCTGAGCAACTTGATCACAATGATTGCCACCGCGCTTCCGAGCAGGGCAATGAGGAGTTGCGGCGTAGTAAAGCAGGCACCAATGAGCTGTGCGCTTTTCTTAGAGACATCTGGAATGAAGACATAGAGCAGTTTCATGGCCGAAAGTGCGAAAAACAGGAATCTTAGTACGCTACTTAGCAGAGCCCCGATATAAATGCCGAATTTCCCTTTTTTCATCAGAGGATAAAAGCTTGCCGCATAGATCAGATTTGCGACCACAATGAAGGGTGAAAACGGTATGAGCGGTGCGGCTAGGGCACCGGTGGGTATCGCGAGAACGGGTATCAGTACACTGATCATCAATCCGTAGGTCAGACCACAGAAGTATGTAGTCAACAAGATGGTTGTGTTAATAAGAGGACCTATAAGCAGCGGATTAATTTGGGTAAAATTTCTTTGGACGAGCTGCAGAATGATCGCAAGCGCCAAAAGCAGTGACGCTAAAACCAAGGCTTTAACATTGTTTCTTGTTTTCATCGGAATACTCTCCTTCTGCGGCCCAACAAAAAACGCCTTCCGTTTTCTGGAAGACGTAGTTAATACAATATCCAGCCGGACATAAGCCCGAACAAATACTGCATATAACCCATGACTTCCAAATCAGAAATAATATCTTCTTTGTCAGGTCGGATTAAGTAATAAGTGAATTTACGGAAAGATGGTACCGCATAAACTTATCTTTGATTTAGAATACCAGTATAGAAAAAAATAATCAAGTCATTTTACAATGAACCATCAGATTATAATACTACCGGTACTCTAATCAGTTACTATATAAAAGGAGATGTGGTTTCGGCATTGGGAACACATTCCGGTCAGCAAATTGGATTCTATGGCGTTTCAGATGCATTAACGCATCATTCTGGAAAGTACGGTTCGGAGCCTTCACTGATTTATTGTCAAAATACGCAGCGGGTTGGTTATGTGCTGTCAGCGCCGGGATTTTTTTGCCCCAAAACGCCGGTGAAATTGACCCGCATGCCAAATAGAGCAGGGACAGCAGGTATGTTGACCGTAAAAACAGTTTTCTTTGCAGCAAGCATACCTCCTAAGCGGAAGGCAAGGCGTTCGAATCGCCTCGGGGACACCATGAAGAGAAGGCAAAAAGATGATTTTTGCCTTCTCTTTTTCTGTTTCCATGTCCATGCCACGCGCTGTTGACGGATTCCACAGGTTCAAGATGACTCTTTAAAAAAAATTAAAAAGGAAAGAACTTTGCTGCAGGTTTATCATGATGTCAAAAATTCTGCCGCGGTGCAGGGGTGCTTACCGCTTTTTCCATTTCCATGAAAAGTACTGCCGCGCGATGTCTGCGGTGGTGCATTGCTTTCTTTGTGCGGTTTCTTCTATTATTTTTCTCAGCGAGGGGAAACCGCTTCCAAGTGGATTCTGTATTTCTAAAATACGCTTGTCCAGTTTTTTGATTTCTTCAATGGTCAAAGCATTTCCTCCCTTTATAAATGGAACACCTTCATTATACCGCAGAATTTTCTTTTGTAAAATTTCTTCACTAAAATTTAATGAAGGAAAATAATCACCGAGTCAATGATATTGCCGCCGCTTTGTGATATAATGAATGTTCAGATACTGGTTTGGGGGAAACTGCTTTTTCGCCGGGCCAAATATAAAGTTTTGGGAGATTTTTTATGAGATACGATTCACCGTACGGCCCGTTCGGGTCTTATGGGGACCCGCATTATTATATGGCTGTGCAGGAAGAAAAAAAGCAGATTCGCAGGGAGTCAAACCGCATTGGATGGACTGCGTTCGCGGGTGTTTTGTTTCTGTCGGTCCTTTCAACCGTCGGCGTCCTGTATTTTCGCATGCTTTTGTCTTATCAGCCTGATTTTGCATCATTCGCAGGATTGAACCCGGTTCTTTATTACCTGGTCTCTGCGCTGAGCTATGCGGTGGGGCTTTCCGCGCCCGTGCTGTTTTATTTCGCCGTGCGCAGAATTCCACTTGCGGCGGGACTGCCGTTTGAGCGGGCCGGCGCGCTTAAAATTCTGGCCTGTGTGGTTTTGGGAAGCGCGGGCTGCATGCTCGCAAATTTTCCCGCCAGCATGATTGTCGTCATTGAGGAGAACATGGGATTTAACGGAACCATTCCGGACCTGCCTTTAAATGACGACCCCGTTGTGATTGCCCTTTATGTGCTGAGCATTGTGGTCATTCCTCCCATCGTGGAAGAGATGATGTTCCGCGGGATGATCATGCAGGGCTTGCGGCGCTTTGGGGACGGTTTTGCCGTGGTGGCTTCTGCGGCGCTGTTCGGGCTGTACCACGGAAATCTGGCTCAGTCGGTCTTTGCTTTTCTGTGCGGATTGATTCTTGGGTTTGTCGTCGTCCGCACCAATTCTCTGCTGCCGTCCATATTAATTCATACAATCAATAACGCGTCCGCGGTGGCCATTCAGATGGTGGAGCGTTATCGGGGTACGGCGGAAGCGGTATCGATTGGGGACAAAAGGGCGATGGCCCTGCTTGCGCTTGGCTTGCTTGCTTTTCTGTACCTGCTGTTTCGGGACCGGAACTTTTTCAGCTTTAGCGTATCCTGGTCTCCGCTTCGGTTTTCGCAGAAAATGGGCGCGTTTTTTTCAAATCCGGGTGTTATCATGATTGCCGTTTATGCGGTGGTTTCCTCGGTTTATGTTTTGGTGGGGGCGTAAAATATGCACAGCGATGAAGATTTTATGCGCGAAGCCATACGCCTCGCGCAGCAGGCGGGGGACGAGGGAGAGGTTCCTGTCGGAGCTGTGGTTGTGCGGGACGGCGTCATTGTCGCAACCGGCAGAAACCGCAGGGAATCCGGAAAAAACGCCCTCTGCCATGCCGAGCTGGAGGCAATTGACGGGGCATGCCGCGCACTGGGCGGGTGGCGGTTGTGGCAGTGTGAGCTTTTTGTCACGCTGGAGCCGTGCCCTATGTGTGCGGGGGCGGCGGTCAATTCCCGCTTGCGGCGTGTTGTGTACGGCGCTTCTGACCCGAAAGCGGGTTCCTGCGGGTCGGTGATTAACCTTTTTGAGCTGCCGTATAATCACAAGCCGCAGCTGCGGGGCGGGGTGCTGAAAGAGGAATGTTCCGCACTGCTGACCAGCTTTTTTCGTCGATTGAGGAAATAGGCCTGCAAAAAACAAATCGGTGTCTGTCCTGACGGGGGTCGTCGGGGCAGGCGCCGATTTTTGCAGAAAGCTTTATTTTTTTCGCTTAAATTCCTGGTCGTCCAGGAAAAGCGTATCGCCGTCCAGCCGAAACTCATAGGTTTCTTTTACGCTTTTCACAACCACTTTGTACTGGATGGTAATCCGGGAATCCTGAATGAGGTAAGTTCCTTTAAACGAACCGAAGTTCAACGCTTCCACCTTCATGGTCCCGTTGGGGTTGAAGCGGTATTCCATCAAGCCGTACGAGTCTTTCCAAACACCGGAGATGGTATCCGGTGCTGTTTTCGGTACGGCCCTGCACCCAGAGCCGAACAAAATCAGCAGTGCCGCCAAGATTGCCGTAAGGGTACGCTTCACAACAGATTCCCTCCCTCTGCCTGCATTGAAAATGTACCACTTATTTTTCTGCCGGGCGGGTCGTATCGAGTCGATTCTGATTAATTTTCAAAGCGGAGCCTGACCACTTTGAAGGGAAGACCCGACAGACTCGAAATCTGCTCTTGTGTCAGCGGGTTATATGTCAGGCTCCATTCGTCAAAATTCGGGTCAATCAGAAGGCACGCCGCAAAAAAATCCGCTTCCCGCTCATAGCGCGGAGCACACAGGTTGGTCAGGTTCGAAATGACCTGCGCATTCAGCCCGGGATGAAGCAGAAGATGCCCCAGCTCATGGGCACAGCAGTACACGCGTTCCGTTTTTGATAGAGTCTGCTGCAAAACAATGATCGGATTGCCGGTATCGGTGCGGAAACAAAAGCCGCGCACCTGTTTGGGCAGGTCCAGTGAATGAACCTGTATCCCCATACAGTCGCACAGGCAGAACGGCGAACTGCTTTCAAACCGTGTGACGATGCGGTGTGCCAGCGTTTCAATTTGATGCATTCCGATTACCTCCCGTTCCCCTGCTTTTGGGGGGAGGACAGGGCCGCGGCAACGCGAATGGCGTGCGCGAGCTTTTCGCGGTCGCCGCGGCTGATTGGCGCACCGTTGAACATCAGCCCCGGCTGGCGTTCCAGGGTGCGTGCAAAGCTGTCGATTACATCCCCCACGTCGCCGCCGGAGTACGCTGTTCCCAGCAGCTCGTCGGTGCTGCAGTCCAAAACAGCGGCCAGACGAGCCAGAAGAGCCGTATCCGGTTCGCGCCGGCCTTGCTCATACATCCCGACCGCCGATGTGGAAACACCGATGCGGCGGGCCAGTTCTTTCTGGGTCATGCCGCGTTCGCGGCGCAGCTGCCGGATTTTTTGATTCAGCAAGTGGAATCACTCCTTTAAGTTTGCATTATAGCACACATAGTGTGTTATTTCAAGAATTTTTCTTAGAAGGCAGTACAAAGTCCCGTATCTGTCACTTTACCATGTTATCAAGAACATAAGTTCTAAAAATTCTTGAAATCAGTCTTTTTTAATGCTACTATAAAAATAAAGATGCCGAATTCGCTTGTTCGGTATTATTTTATTCTTTGTAACTACACGATATGTGTATAGAAAGGAACGCTATGGATTATAAAAAGCTGGGGATGGAATATCTGAAGGAAGCGCAACGGCTGAAAGAGTATTTGCGCCCCCTGCGCGGGCAGTTGAAAGAAATCGGTGGGGAGGATTCTGTTTTGCTCCGGCGGCGGATATCCATGCTTGATGAGATGCACCTTGAACTGTATCATACGGGAAAATATCTTTTGAATCAAGGGGGCCGTTTATGAAACGGGGTTCTAACTTAAGCCTGGATTTGTTTGGGGACAGGCTGAACCTAAACAGGGAGGGCAGGAATGACGGCGGGGAGCATAAACGAATGCTGCGCACTCTGATGCTTGCGGCGCAGGGCGAGCTGACCGGCCGCCAGATGCAATGCGTCATTCTATGTTACAAAGAGGGAAAAAGTGTGAGCGAAATCGCGGCCGAATTAGGGCTGGCGCCGTCCACGGTGTCACGGCATCTGAAAAAAGCCCGCCTGCGCCTGCAGAAAATCCTCCGCTATTGCTACCCTTCCCTGCGCAAAAAGCAGCCGGGGGAGAATCAGCCGCGCCCCGGCTCTCAATTACGGCAGCTTTTCTGAGGAGGAAAGCGCCGAAAACAGGTGGTCAAGCGCTTCACTGAACTTTTTCAGGCGGATGGGTCTTCCCTGCGTGTTGCAGAAGCAGTGTTCGCTTTTTCCCGCGGCTTTTTGCTTTCCGGTATCGGGGTCTGTAATGCGGTAGTCCAGAGCCAGGCGGGCTCCCCGGTAGTCCGCAATACGCACGTCGATTACAACCGAATCCCCAAACCGAACCGGTGAGCGATAGGTGCAGGAAACCCCTGTTACGGGAATCAGAAGCCCGCTTTGTTCCAGCTGTCTGTATCCCCAGCCAAGCTGTTCCAGAAAATCCAGACGGGCTTCTTCCATCCAGCGGATGTAATTGGAATGGTGAACAATCCCCATCTGGTCAGTTTCGTAGTAATGTGCGCGGCGGCGATAAGGGATGATTTGATCAATCGGACGTATGCCCGGCTCCGGGTGAAATTCCGGTTTTGCTCCGGCCTGTTCCAGTTTCAGCAGCTGTTTTTTTATTTCGAGCCCGGCGGTGTAGCCGACGAGGGAACCGTCTGCGCCGATGACGCGGTGGCAGGGAATCAGAAGGGGAAGCGGATTTCGGTTATTTGCCATGCCGACGGCGCGCACGGCATTCGGGTTGCCGATTTGCTCCGCAATCTGCCGGTAGCTTCTGGTTTCCCCATACGCAATGGTGAGCAGGGCGTTCCATACGCGCTTTTGAAAGGCGGTCCCTTCCGCGCGGAGCGGGAGGTTAAAACAAGTTCTTATGCCGCACAGATATTCGCTGATTTGGGAGGCGGCCCGGTCGGTCAGCTCTGTTCGGCACAGTGTCGTATGGGCGGAGTTTCCAAACCGCACGGCGGTAATCGCCGTTCCGTCGGACTCGATGGTAACCTGTCCGATGGGCGTGCTGTAAACAAAGCAGGTGTATGTGCGGCTGCAGTCAGCGGGTTTTGTCCTTTTTTGTTCTGCCATCTTTTTCACCAGACCTTAAAGTTTTTTTCAGTATAGCAGAAAAATCAGAACCGCGCATTTTTTATTCCGACATAAAAACACCCCCAAAGCGATTTTTAAAAGGCCGTGCGGCCTCGCTTTGGGGTGTCTGCCGTCTTTTGTTTTGGGCGGCCTATTTTTTATCGAATTGAGGGTTGAACGCATAGAAGTTTTTAGAATCCAGACTGTCTGTAACGATGCGAAGCCCTTCGCCAAAACGTACAAGAGGGCGACGGAAGAAGAGGTTGCTTTAATCTGTTTTCACGGTCGAAAATAATTGAGAAAATGCTTCTTAATTTTATATCTTCCAATCAATATCGACATGGCTGCTGGTGGCATAGATGACTTCAATCAGACAGCCGGCGACCACCCGCTTGTCGTCCAGCGTGATTTTATCCCATTTGTTAAGGTAATCGCGAAGCTGGTCTTGTTGTTCCGGAACCGATTGGTTCCGCAAAGAGGCGGCAAGCTCCCGCTCTATTTTTTTCTGCTTTTCTGCCAGCGACTCAACACGCCGGTTGAGCAACAGCATTAACGTTTTTCCGGCCAGTGGAACCCTGATTCAGCAGAGAGTCCGTTTCCTGTTTGATTTTATTTCATTCAATCCGCAGTTCCGCGGATTTCAGGCTTTCCCGGCAGGAAACGCTGCTGTGGACTCATACCGGGAATTCGTGCAGCTTTTTAACCATTTCCTGATAGATCAGGACTTCAAATTCGTCGGCGCGGATGGTTCCTGCTAAGCAGGGGCGGTCTGTGTCTTTTCCGCTGTACCCTTTGTCGACATATAGGCGGGTTCTTTCCCCTCTGGCTTCATACCGGCATGCTTCAATCTGGCTGTCGGTGGAAATGCTGTCTTCCCGGTCAACGGATTGCCGGGCATAGATGGCAATGATATTCTCACCTCCCCTCTGTTG
Organism: Oscillospiraceae bacterium; assembly: GCA_022650485.1. Lineage (GTDB taxonomy): Bacteria > Bacillota > Clostridia > Oscillospirales > Acutalibacteraceae > Caproicibacter. The sequence goes on from JALCPP010000004.1 coordinate 140,481, forward strand.
CAAAAAACAAAATTTCAGTTAGAACGTGTGACACAGTACTGATATCCGGATGAGCCTTTTACGGGTATTTTGAAAACACTTCATAAAGTGTTTGATTGATTTCTTCCCTGATCTTTTGTCGTTCCTGCGCCGAATACACAGGGGTCAGATTCCGAACGGTGACGAGGGTTCCCGCACAGGAAACCGGGTGGATTTCTTCACAGTAATTTTTTTCGTCTGTCATCAAGATCAAGCCCCTTTTTGTACTAATACTGTATGACAAACGGATGTCCACAAATGTACCAATTTAAAATTGGAAAGGCAGAAAACTTTCTTATGAAGAATTCTGCTATTAATATTATAAATATAACTACTTAATAACAGCGGAAGCATCATTTTTCTATAAAAAAATATTTAAAAATACAAAAAATTACATAATTAATTACAAAAAAAACTAAATTCTTGAATTTTATGGCAGCTTAGGGTATAATGACAAAGGTTAAATAAACATTTAATATGATTCCATCCAGTCGCTTTTTATTTTCTTTATATTATATTATAGTTAGATTTTATTTTGAAAAAAACTAATGGCTATGCAATTCGCTGCATCTATATCATTTGTGCTGTTTCAGGGTGCATTCTGTTTTGCGGGAAATCATTTCTTTCCGCTTAATCAAATTCAACATCAAAGATTGATTTCTGCCGGCCGGCATTTCAGAATTATCGAGATAGGTAAAAGGGGCTTTCACTTTGAAATATCAGAAAAAAAGATACCGCTTGGGGGATATCCTGGTCAATCAAGGGGTTATTACCACGAAACAGTTGGACAAGGCTCTTGCCGCGCAGAAAAAAGAACACAAGCGGCTGGGGGATTGTCTGGTGGAAAGCGGAATGACCACCGACGAGAATATCGCACAGGCACTGCATCTTCAGCTGGGAATCAAAACAGTCGATTTACGCGGAATGAAAATTACGCAGGAGATAATTGGTCTTATTCCAGGTTCCGTGCTGAGAAAGCACAATGTCCTTCCTCTGGGTTTTGATAAACAAAATGCAAATCTCCTTTTGCTCGCAATGGCGGATCCGCTGGACATGGTGGCGCAGGACGATATTTCAATTATCACCAACTGTCTGGTTGAACCGGTTATTTCCACACGCAGTGCGATTAATTCTGTGCTTGATAAATATTTTGGTGCAAACGAGGCCATGTCTGCGGCAGAGCAGTATTCCCGTGACCGGGAAAAAGAGCAGGCAAAAGAGCTGGCGGACTTGGCCGTTTCACAGGAAGAAGCGGAGCTTTCCACGGCGCCGATTGTTCAGCTGGTTCGTTCTATTGTGGAACAGGCGGCCCGCCAAAGGGCCAGTGATATTCACTTTGACGCACTGGAAAAGCAGGTGCGCGTGCGATACCGCATTGACGGGGTTCTGGCAGAAAAAATGCTTTACGATATTTCTCTTTTACCGGCGATCGTCACGCGGATCAAGATATTGTCCGGCATGGATATTTCTGAAAAGCGCAAGCCGCAGGATGGGCGCATGACCGTTATCATCGATCAGGTGGAATACGATATCCGCGTTTCCATCCTTCCTTCTTCCTACGGCGAAAAAATTGTCATGAGACTTGCCCAGGCCAACGCCGTAACCCGCGACAAGCAAAAGCTGGGTCTGCGGGACTGGGAACTGAAAAAGTTTGACCGGATCATCGCGCGCCCGAACGGGATTCTTCTTGTTACAGGCCCGACCGGTTCCGGAAAATCCACGACACTGTACACGGCACTTTCAGAATTGAACAAAGAGGAAGTCAACATCATTACTGTTGAGGACCCGGTGGAAGCAAACATTCCGGGTGTCAATCAAGTGCAGGTGAATCCCAAGGCAGACCTCACGTTTGCAAATGCCCTGCGTTCTATTTTGAGGCAGGATCCGGATATCATTATGATTGGTGAAATCCGCGATACCGAAACAGCCTCTATCGCCGTTCAGGCATCCATTACGGGCCATTTGGTTGTTAGTACACTGCACACAAACAGTGCCGCCGCAACGGTGACAAGGCTGATGAATATGGGGGTGGAATCCTATCTTTTGGCAGATTCCATTGTCGGCATCATTGCCCAGCGGCTGGTGCGCCGCCTGTGTACCGCCTGCCGTCAGCCGCGCGCCGCAACGGAGGATGAAAAACGGGTGCTCGGTGTCCCGCCGGAGCAGGACGCGACCATTTACGATGCGCATGGATGCCAGCTGTGCGGCGGCACGGGCTATTACGGCCGGATTGGTATTTATGAGATTATGGAAGTCACCTCTGCACTGAGGCATGTGATTGCCACCGAAGGCTCAACCGAATTAATCCAGAAGACAGCCCTTTCAGAAGGAATGCATACGCTGCGGATGAGTGCCGCGGAATATGTTCTCGACGGAATTACCACGTTGCCTGAAATGCTGAAAGTCACAGTAGAGGAGTAATTTGTATGCTTACATTTGACCAGCTGATTCGGGAGGCCATTAAACGGCACGCTTCCGATATTCATCTTACCAGCGGGCGGGCCCCAAGCTGCCGCATCTACGGCGAGCTTTCCTTTATGGATGACCAAAAACTGATGCCTGCGGACACGGAAGCGGTTGCGCGGGAGATTATGGATGAAGCGCATGAAAAGATTTTTCGGGAAAACGGAGAAGTCGATTTTGCCTATTCCATTGAGGGAGTTGGGCGGTTCCGCGTCAACGTCTTTTTACAGCGAGGGAGCATCGCCGTGGCCGCTCGTATTCTGAATCTGCGCATTCCTTCGCCCCGGGAACTTGGAATTCCGGAAAACGTGGTGAAATTAACGGAAAAAAAGCGCGGGCTGGTTTTAGTCACGGGGGCGACCGGTTCCGGCAAATCCACAACGCTGGCTTCCCTGATTGATATTATCAATCATACCTATTGCTACCATATTATCACGTTGGAAGACCCCATTGAATATCTGCATCATCATAATAAATCCATTGTGAATCAGCGTGAGATCGGCAGCGATTCCAAGTCTTACGCCGCGGCGCTTCGCGCTGCCCTGCGGCAGGATCCGGATGTCATTCTGGTGGGAGAAATGCGAGACCTTGAAACCATTTCCATTGCCGTTACGGCGGCAGAAACAGGGCATTTGGTTTTTTCAACGCTGCACACGATTGGTACGGCCAGCACGGTCGACCGTATTATCGATGTTTTTCCACCCTATCAGCAGCAGCAGATTCGCATGCAGCTGGCGGATGTTCTGGAGTGTGTCGTGTCGCAGCAGCTGCTGCCAAAGGCGGATGGGAACGGACGCGTGGCAGCCATGGAAGTCATGATTGCCAACAGTGCCATTAAAAACCATATCCGTGAGGCAAAGACCTACCAGATTCTGTCTGACCTGCAGACCGGCCGGCGGTTTGGAATGCAGACGATGGACGATGCCATTTATGAGCTTTACTGCAGAGGAACGGTAAGCGGCGAAACCGCGCTGCTGTTTGCGCAGAACCGCATCGGCCTTGCAAAAAAAATAGGGAAATAGACAAGTTTGGAAAAAAATTTGTTTAATAGAGATAGAATTTTACATAGCAGGAAGTGATACGTTTGACAACATACAGCTATGTTGCAATTGACCGCAGCGGGAAAGAATCCAAAGGCTCTATTGAGGCCGCCAGTCTTAGCAGGGCTGCGGACGAGCTGAAAAAAGGCGGGCTGACTGTTGCCACCCTTTCGGAAAGCGGAACGCTGGACCGCGATATCGACCTGAGCTTTCTGGAAGCGAAACCCAAGGCGCGTGATTTTTCGGTTTTCTGCCGGCAGTTTGTCAGCATTATTGAAGCCGGTGTTTCCGTGGTGTCCGCGTTGGACATGCTTGCGGAACAGACGGAAAACAAACGGCTCAGCGGTGCGATTCAAGACTGCAAGGTGTCCATTCAAAAGGGAGAAACTTTTGCCAATTCACTGAAAAAACACCGTGATATTTTTTCGGATTTGTTTATCACCATGGTGGAAGTGGGCGAAGCCTCCGGCAGTCTGGAAATTTCCATGACCCGCATGGCGGAGCAGGAGGAAAAGACGGCGAAGCTCAGTTCTATTATGAAAAAGGCCTCCATTTACCCAATTATTGTCACCATCGTGGCAATCGGCGTCATTATCTGCATGCTGACGTTTGTGGTCCCGACTTTTGAAAACATGTTTTCCCAATTGGGAGGAGAATTGCCGGCTTTGACCCAGGCGATTATCTCTATCAGTAAATTTATACAGCATTACGGTGCTGTCCTTTTCCTGCTGGCGATTGCGCTGGTGGTGGGCGGAAGGTATTACCGGAAAACCGAATCGGGGAAATGTTTTTTCGGAAAGATTTTTCTTAAAATGCCCCTCGTTTCCAAATTGATGATTAAGACCGCGAGTGCCCGCTTTTCGCGCACACTTGCCACGCTGCTGGCTGCGGGCATTTCCATGATTGACGCGCTTCAGATCGTTTCCGGCACCATGACGAATATTTATTTCCGCGACGCGCTGCTGGCGGCGAAAGAGCAGGTCACAATGGGCGACCCGCTTTCTGTCTGCCTGAAACAGAGCGGGCTGTTCCCGCCTTTGGTTTTTCACATGACGGGAATTGGGGAGGAAAGCGGTAATATTGAGGAAATGATGACCCGGCTCGCATCCTATTATGAGGATGAGGTGGAGCAGACCACCGCGCAGCTGATGGCGGCGCTGGAGCCGCTCATTATCATTATTCTTGCCGTTGTGGTCGGTACCATCATTTTTTCGGTTGTGCTGCCCATGATGAATATGTACTCCGCACTGGGGTCCCTTTAACATTTGTTGTCACCCCCCGCGCGTTTTAAGGGGATGCGCGGGGAGACATACATAAAACACTAAATTTTTAGAAAAGTGAGGAAGAACTGTTATGCAGAAGACATTGGAAAAGTACCGGGCAATTTCCCGGAAGAAAAACGGCGGATTTACACTGGTGGAACTGATTGTTGTCATTGCCATCATTGCCATTCTGGTTGCTGTTCTGGCGCCGCAGTACATGAGGTATGTCGAGAAGTCCCGCAGAGCGGCGGACCAGAGCACGGCGGACCAGGTCTTTACCGCCTGCAAAGTTGCGGCCACAGAAGAGAATATGGATGATTTCCATGTTGTATGGGGTGGAGAAGATCTGACGTTTACCGGTGATGGAAAGGAAGAAGCAGAGGATTCTCTTCGAGCATCGCTTGGTATTGATGATACTGATAAGGATGATGACAAGTTGACATTGGACAGTAAACACGACGTGAAGATCGATGCCTCCTCTACAGATAAAAATTTTGAAGTAATTGTTACAATTTCAAGTACAGAGCCATCCGTTAGGATTGATGACACGAATGATGGCTGGTGGGATTAACAACAGTCAGACCGTGTAAGACAATTTACACATATGGTGACTGAGCTTTAACAAATTCGCGCCATTTTTTCTGAAAGGACGTTTTGCATGGATTCGATTGCGGCACTTGCCTTCGGCACGGTTTTTGTGCTTGGAATAACAGTCGGCAGTTTTCTGAACGTCTGTATTCTGCGGATTCCGGCCGGGGAAAGTGTCGTAACCGTTCCATCCCATTGCGTCAGCTGCGGGAAACGGCTGCATTGGTTTGAGCTGATCCCGGTGCTGAGCTACCTGTTCCTGCGGGGACGGTGCTTGGGGTGTAAAAGCCGTATTTCTGCCCAATACCCCTTAATTGAGGCGGCAAACGGTGTGATCTGGTGCGTCCTTTTTCAGCATTATGGCCCGGAACCCGATTTTTTATTTGCATGCCCGTTGTGTTCTGCGCTTCTTGTCATGAGTGTGATTGATGCGCGGACGCGGGAAATTCCGCCTGGAATCAACCTCTTTGCGCTTGTTCTGGGGGCGCTTCGGCTGTTGTTTCATCTTTCTGAGTGGCCGCAGTATGCCGCCGGATTTTTTGCCGTAAGTGTTCCGCTGCTTCTTGTCCTGATTTTGTCGGGGGGGAAAGGTATTGGCGGGGGAGATGTCAAACTGATGGCGGCCTGCGGCCTGTTTCTTGGATGGAAAGAAATTCTTCTGGCGTTTTTTTTAAGCTGTTTGTTCGGAACGGCGGTTCACCTTCCGCGAATGGCGATTGGAAAAGCTGGAAAAGGCCTTGCCTTGGGACCCTATCTTTTTGCCGGTGTTTTCTTTGCCCTGATGTGGGGAAATTCCGTAATAAATAAGCTGGTATGAAAGCCTGCTTTCAGTATAACGGATGGGAGAAACAATTCAATGACATTAAAAGACTTAGCTGCAAAGGATATCAACTTTAAAAATATGAATCTGCACGCAATGCTTCCCAAAAGGAAGATGCTCAATATCGAGGTGGGTGACCGCCTGACCAAAGTGTGTGTTTCGGTGCCGAAGGGAAAGAAAAGTATCATCCAGACCCCTTTCCTCTTCCAAACGCCGAAGGACGCCGTGATGGACGGGCAGGTGGAAAATCCGGATGCGCTGGCCCGGGAACTCAGAAAGCAGTTGGACGGGCATGGCCTGGGGGCATGGAAAAGTGTGACGTTTTCTCTGACTTCAAGCAAGGTCGCCACGCGTGAAGTGACCCTTCCTCCGGTTCATGAAAATCGCCTTCATGATGTCATCCAAACCAATGCGGCAGATTATTTTCCGGTAGATTTAAGCAAATATTATGTGGCGCACTGCCTGCTGGAACAAGAGGAAAAAGGGGAGCATCCGTTCTGCCGTGTTCTGGCTTTTGCGGTCCCCCTGCAGCTTTTGCAGATGTATTTTCAGCTGGCCGAACAGACCGGGCTTAAAATCCGGGACCTTGATTTTTCCGGGAACAGCCAGTACCAGAAACTGCGCTTGGTCCGCGATGACGCGGTTACGATGTATGTTAATCTGAATTGCAGCAGTTCCTGCATTACATTTATGAAGGGCGGGCAGCTGCTTTTGCAGCGTACGTTTACCTTTGGTGTGGATGAGACGATCCTGCATTACATGGAAATTGCAGGGAAGCAGGCAGACGATTATCTCGCGGCTTTGAAAGAATGCGAAAATCAGGCCTATGTGCAGGAGCTTTCGCAGGATTTGTCCCGGATGGAAAGCGACGTTGTTCGCTGTGCAAATTATTATAATTCCAGCCATTGGGATCAGCCGGTTGAGAAAATCGTCCTTTTTGGAATCGGTTCCCGGCTGGCCGGGCTCAAGGACATGGTGGCGGAAAGTACGGGCCTGGATGTTACCCTGCTAGAGGAGATCCCGGGTGCGGAGTGTGACACGGACGAATGGGGCGCATCCGTTTATCTTGCCTGTGCCGGCAGTAGCCTCAGCCCGCTTGACCTGATTCCTCCGCAGATTAAAACGAAGAAAAAACTGCTTCGGCCGTCCGGCGGAAAATCCAAGGCTGTCTATTTGCGCGAAGGATTATTTATTTGCGGGGCCTGTCTGGTGCTTTCACTGATCCTTTCCGGGTTTGCTTTTTTCCGGTATCAGTCTGCGCGAGCGGAAAAGATGGCCGCGGAACAGGAAATCGCCCATCTTTCCTATGCGGAAACAGTTTATAACGATTACAAGGCAGTAAAGTCAGAGGAAAAGTCCCTTCAAACGCTTTCAACCAAGATTGAAACCCCGAATGATCAGCTTACGGAATTGATTGAAGAATTGGAAACTAAGATGCCGTCCCGCATTTTACTGCTTTCCGCATCCTGTACCCCGAAAGAAGTGATGATGGACATTACGGTTCCGGAATACAGTGATGTTGCCGTGGTGCTGACACAGCTACGCAGCTTTGAATCCATTCAGAACATTGAATTTTATTCCGCAGTAGAAGAAAAAGATCAGTCAAACGGCAGTTATGTTTCCTTTTCGGTTGTCTGCACTTACGGCCGAAACCCTTACTTGAACGGCGACGATCCCTATGCAAAGCCGTCGGAAGAGAAGGGTAAGTCCTCCGAAAAGGCGGAAAGTAAGGAGGAAGCATCTTGACAGTTCAAAAACGCGACGTGAAGATATTGCTTGTTTTACTGGGTGTCCTTTTCCTGGCCGCCAGCTACTGGTTTGTCTATAATCCGCTGAGCCAACAGGCGGACAGTCTGCAGGCCCAGACGCAAGACTTGAAACCCCGACTGAATACTCTGCGCGGTTATTATCATGACCTGGACACCTATCAAAATGCCATTACACAAACGAAAAACACAGTGGAAAAAGAGAGAAGCCGGTATCCGGATGACGTGCGTCCTGAAAATATGATTATGTATGCCGATCAGCTTCGGAATAACTTTGGCATTGATATCCAGGAACTTTCTTTTGAAGATCCGGTTCCCTGTCTGGAGTTTAAAGGGTTTCAGGAAGGCGGCAACAAAAACGATCCGCTGAATTTGACGGCGTATCAGCGCAGTATGACCGTAAAATGCGGAGTGGGTTATGCGGAGCTAAAAAAACTGATCGATTTTGTGTATCAGACGGATCACCGGACTTCAGTGGACACCGTTAATGTGAGCTTTGATTCCAAAACGGGCAAACTGACGGGAGATGTCATGTTAAATCAGTATTTTATCGCCGGCACCGGAAATGCTTATGTCCCGGCTCAAGTTCCAGATGTTGAGAAGGGCAGAGAGGATCTTTTCGGTACCGTGTCCGCACCGGAGCAGCCGGAAGGCTGAGACGTGATTCGTTTAAAAAGGAAAGTGTGCAAAAGGGGTGAGCATTTGAAGCATCGAAAGCTGTGGAAAAACAGGGGCGGATTTTCCCTTGTGGAGCTGCTGGTCGCGGTTGTGGTCCTCAGCATAGCATCGCTGCCCGTGCTGCGCGCGTTCTTTGTGTCGGCTGCTACCGTATCCAAAAGCCGAAACCTTGGGGAAGTTACGCTGGCCGCGCAGAATGTGGCGGAAACCGTTGAAGCTGTCAGTCTGAGCGATCTGAAAGAGCTGGGGACCGTGAGTGTCCATGGCGACCCGCCGTCGGAATACGATTTGGAAATTGCCGGGATTGACGGCGGAAAATACAGTGCTGACGTCACGCTGACCGGAGCGGATGAAGTGACGGATAATGTTCACACGCCGATGGATGCCGTTTTTACGCAAAAGGGTGGCGGGCTGAATCCGGATACCGCTGCCATGGCGCAGTTTAAGCTGGATGCCAGTGCTGTCACGGCCGATGAGGATGCGGCTTATGATGTTGAGCGGACCATTACCATTCATATTGATGAAAAATCTGAAAACGCCTATGAATACAGCTGTACTTACCACTATGACGGTAAGGTTTCTTATGAGGACGAAGATGGACATACGCAGAGGGAAGACCTGACACCGGTCGATTATTCTTATGTGTTTTATAATGGAACGGTCAGCCCCGGAGCATCCTCCAGGCTGGCATCCCTCTATTTCTTCTTTGACAAAGATCCGCAGATTTCGGGTCGTTCCGTGTATGATGATACTGTTACCGTACAGCGAACGACGGAGGAAGGCGGCTGTACACCAGTCTCCGTATTTTTAGTAAAACAGAAAAAGGTACATGACCATTCGTCTTATCATCTATTGGTTCAGCTTAAAGGGGATCGACCGGATAGTACCAAGGTCTACAGTAATGTTACAGATTCTACCTACCGAATCTTTCGCCGGGGGGGCGTCTGGTATGAAAAAAGAGTGAACAGCTTTGGAAAGCTGGTCGCCACCGATCCTGAATACCGGATTTACCACATGATTGTGCGGATTCGCGGCAAAGACGACAATGTTATTTATACGTTGGAAACGTCAAAGCTGGGATGACAATGACGAAAAGCCGGGTTAAAAAAGGGAGTGGAAGCATGAGAAACCGTGCAGCGGCATTTCACCGCGATAACAGGGGGTCTGGAATTGTCACGGTGCTGGTGACAATGTTTTTTCTATCCGCGCTGGGAGCCGCGCTGCTTTTCATTTCCTTTACCGGCTATCAGGTGAAGCTCAGCGAACGAAAAAGCAAGGAAAATTTTTATCAGGCAAGTGCCGCCATGGATCAAATCCATGCCGGAATTGAGCAGGCAGTAGCGGACTCTGTGGCAGACGCTTATACCGATGTATTGGAACATTATGAAGATTTGAATGCTTCCAGACCGGAGGGAACCGGTCTGGAAGACTACCTGCAGCAGAACTTTCAGGATTCCTTTAAAGAGTTCCTGCTGGAATGGAATCATCCGGATGATGAAGACGACAGCCTTTTTTCTCAAAGAGGAGAAACGGTGACCTATTCGCCCAAAGTATTACTCCAGTTTCTTAACTGCCCGGCAGACGGCACAAGAACAATTGATGAAACCAATGATATTTATCAGATGACGACTCCCAATGCCAAAATTGAACTGATGTGCGCGGAATCTGTAAGCAAAGGGGAAAACGATTTGGCGATGACTCTGGAGGGAGTCACCCTTCGCTATACGGCGCGCAATTATCAGACCGATATTACCACAGATCTTGCCGTTAAGACTCCGCTGTTTTCCTATGCGCCGGGGGCATATTCGGTGAATAATATTTCTAAAATTGCATTGGTGGCCAAAACAGGGCTGCAATGCGGAGCGGCCTCCGGTTTAATCCTGAGCGGGGATGCTTATGCGGGAAGCGTAACGGTGCAGAACGAGGGAACGCTGGATCATTTGAATGGCTTACTGGTATCCGGTGACAGCGTCGTGTCCGACCAATCCGGAAAATTCAATACGGCCGAAACGTCGTCCTTATGGGCTAAAAGTATTTTGGTCGGCAATGAGGCTGCCGTTCAGCTTCCGGGGGACACTTATGTGGCGGATGACCTTACTCTTTCGGGGGCTTCTGCAAGCGCAGTGCTCGGAGATTTGTCGGCGGGCCGGGCAAGGGGGAAGTATGTCGGATATGGGTGTTGGTCTTCAGAAAAGCCCGATGATCCGGCCGTGAACAGTTCGATTCTGATTAATGGACGCGGGGCTTCGTTAGACCTTGGCGGGTTGAGTTCACTGATGCTGGCGGGGAACGGTTTTATTAACACGACGGGCGCGGAAGAGGGGCCGACCAGTTATGATTACATTATGGGCCAGTCGATTGCGGCCCGCAGTGACCAGCTGGCCTATTTGGTTCCGGAAGAATGCCTGCCGGAAGGATTCCCTGCTAATCCGTATCTTGTCACTCAGGCGATTAACCCTGAAAAGCTCAGCAGCGCGATGGATAAAGTCAGGTCGCTTGCGGCTCAGGAAAGCTATTATCAATATGTCGGCGGGGTGCAGGATGTGTATGTTCACCTGAATTCCACAGGGGATGAAAAAATCGCCTACTTATTTCTTACTTTTAAAAATCAAAATGATGCAAACCAATATTTTAAAGGCTATTTTCAAGAACATTTTCACGATATTAACAATTATTTAACCCAGTATTTGTCGTATTACCGCGCGGCGGCTTCTTCCATGAGCGGGGGCGGCGTTTATTCCGGAACGATTTCCGACGGTATGGTTGACGGCGGGTTGACGGAAGCGACTGCACCGGATGTGCTTTCCATTGTTTCACAGCAATATCAAACGCGGTACAAAAATCTCTGCCAAACGCTGAACGAAGGGATTTCCTCGAACAAATCAGAAACGCCGTATGAATATCTGGTCAATACCGAACTGGTGGAAGCTCTGCCGGATACCCAAACCGGTTTTACGGATTCTTCCGGCAATCTGGAAGCGCTTATCGTGAAAGGGGACTGCATGATTGACAGCGGCATACCTGATACGGTAAAGATCGTGATTGCTACGGGTGATGTGACGGTGAGACGGAATATGAACGGGTTGATTTTGTCCGGCGGTTCCGCAACCGTCAGGGGAAACGTGACGGTTCAATCCGACAGCGATGTTTCTGCGGCCCTTCAGGCGGAAAACGGCGGGAAGACGTTGCTAAGCTTTTTAAATATCGGCTCCAACACGGGCGGCCAGGGTTCCGGCGGAACGTGCTGGGATGCAAACACGCTGGTCGAATATGCTGATTGGAGCAGAAAATAAACGGATTTGCCGGGAAAGGGATGGGGACCGTTAAAAACAATAAGGGAGTTACCCTGATTGAGCTTGTTGTCTGTATTGTCATTGTGGGAATTGTTGCAGGAATTACGTCCCTTTCTATTTACAATGTTTTTTCCGCACAGGCGCGGAAATGCGCAAATGAAATGGACTATCTGCTGTCACAGTGCCGTATCGATTCGATGAGCCGGGCGGGAGCCATTTACCTACGGCTTTCCTGTGACAGAAACGGAAATGTGATTGCGGAAAACATGGAAAACGGCGCGGTGCTTTCCAGCCATACCATTGGCAATTCTCGCTGTCATGTCACTTATGAAACGGATCGCGAATATGAATTGAATTCCCAAAACTTGTGTCTGTCGTTTCAGCGTGATACAGGTTCGCTTCGAACACTGCTGCCGGATGGCAGTGCCGATGCCGGATCTCAATGTATATCCATCACTGTTTCCGGTTCCGGCGGTGCCGGAACTTATCAGATCCACTTGGTTCCCGCAACGGGAATGCACACACTGGAGGGATAGTCTGTGCGGAAGAATAACAGGGGATTCACACTGGTAGAATTGATCGTTTCCGTCGCAATCCTTGGAATTTTGGCGACAGCCGCATTGACGATTATGTCATCAGGAATCCATACGTATGACGGGGTTTTCGACAATGTCAGTCTTCAAGTGGAGTCTCAGACCGTGATGAACCAAATTGAACAGGCCGTTATCAATTGCAACGGCGGAATCTGTTTCCAAAATGATGCGCTGTACCTTGTCGATGAGGGGGATATGGCAGATCAGGAAAAATTATTCCGGGTTGATGCTGGGCAGAACAGCGTGGAATATGAGGAATATACCGTGACAGTGTCCGGTGGTTCCGTGACAAAGCTGCCCGGGGTGAGCGGTCGGATGGCCACGCATGTTCAAAGCCTGCACCTGATTCAAACAAAGGCAGATCTTAACGGCCGCATTTTCTCCGTTTCGTTTGGCGCAGAATTTACAAGGAATGGAAAAACCTATTACGCTGAGAAAACGGTTGCGCCAAGGAATCATCCGATCTGTGCAAGTTCTGAAAATGAGCTGATTTCAGCGGTATGCCGGTAGTACCAAATCGGTGTTCAGGGGAGGAATTATAGATGAAAAAGAATCTGAGAAAACCGGGGCGGCGTATTCTGCTTACCATTTGTATCATGCTTGCCGTATCGGTTGGGCTGACCGCATTCCCAGGCGGAGCATTTGCGCTGACTTCTTTGCCGCATATTGAAGAAATTGTTTCTTCCGATTCCACTGGCACGCAGAAATTTCAGATTCTGGAAATTGTCCCTGAAGAAGGAAGCGGAAGTATTGGATATTATGTAAACGGGCAGGAGCCTTTGAAAAATCTTGGGTATTTACTGAACGGCCTGAAAAGCGAAGAGGAGCGCTCATCGGCGGTCAGCCGTCTGTTCGACCAATTAAAAGCCAAGAAGATTCTAAGCAGTGACCAAAGTACACCGATGACGCTTGACGGCGCGGTTTATACGGAAAAGAAGCCGTGGCAGCTCACAGCAGAGGAATGGCAGTCCATGACGGAGCTTTCACTGCCAGCGCCTGAAACCGCAACGGTGTCGGGGACATTTACAGGTTCTGACTCCGGCGATTACGATAAGGTCATGAAACTGGATGCGGACAATTCCACTTCGAATCAGGTTCAGAAAATTGATTTTTTCCAGTTTTATGAAACCGAAGAGACCGCACCGAAAACAGGAAAGTATTATTATTCCCCTGTCTTTTATCCGATTACAAACGGGCAGGCTTTGCCCGATGGTACGGCGATTTACACCAATTCTGAAACGGGCAGTATAGACGAGAATGGAAATGTGATACCTGCAACCGGAGCAGATCCGACGGACGGAAATTATCAATATGTCGGTTCTTGGGGCGAAGATGGTTTTATATTGAATGTGGATGAAGGCGTGGTTTATTATACAGCCGGTGCAAGCGGACATCCGGTTGCATCATGGGATTTGTTCCACCCTTATGCCGCCGTATCTGCGGATTTCACACAGGTCCCGGCGGGAGAAGGGTATTTCAGCTTGGTGGGATACCGGTTTGCGGGGAAAGGCTTGGGGCATTATACCCTGAACATAACCCCGGAAGGGACCGATACGGTTACCGTTACATACGACACAGTTTGGTATTCCCTTGGCTGCCGTAATCATGATTGGTTTTTAAAATATGTTTTTGACCAGATTGGTTCAGACGGAAATCTTACGGATGCCGGAAAAAATGTGGGAATTGCGGTACAATCAAAGATTCCCAGCGAAGTGACCGATGCCGATGTGAGAAAAGCCGATTTGATTATCCTTTCGGCTGGACTTGATCTTTCCGGGGCGGCATCCCGCTATCAAGCAGGGAATGATATTGATGCTTTGGGCAGCGGCGGGGTTTACGATGCGATTGCAGCGGCGGACCAGGAAAAGGTGCCGGTCCTTATAGATGGGTCGATTTTGACTTCCGGCGCAGGTACGAACATCGCTTCTCTGGCGACGAAGCTGAAAGACGGGAATGCCGCAACAGATTTTGTAAGCGAAAATATTTATTGCTTTTCGGGAAATCTGGCAACGGCGGATTTTAATCAAAAATTTTCAGATACAGCGGGATTTGCCGATGTCCTTGCAGAAATTGAAAATGAAAATTTTCTGCGCAAAAAAGACAATCCGTCCACGACCGACCTTTTAACAGAAGAAGTGACGATGGCAAACTCCATTCGGTATGTCATTAATTACAGCGGGCAGCGCCGGCTTGGGGCGCAGGAAGAAATCACCGTGCTGGAACTGGAACCCGGCAGGGGAAAGCGCCTGACTTCAGACATCGTTCGGGAGTGGCTGGGCGGTGACAGCAGTGGAATTGCCAAAGAGAAGATTCATATTGTCGCCATGTCAACCTCGGAATTTATCGGAAAAATCGATGACATGGTAGAAACTTATGACATGATTTATGTGGGTTCAGATCTGACTGGTTTTCACACGACCGGAAATTGGGCTCACAAAACCACGGTTTACAACGACTCCAATTTAGACGGTTTGGTTTATACCAATATCGGCGATGTTTATTATGCTGACATGCAGCTTGCGGGGCTGCTGGATCGTGATTACTATAAAGATTACACAGGAAATTACCCGACTTGGCACGCCGGGGGAAAACAATATCGGTATATTGACGCGACTTCCGGGACAGCAGCAAACCGCTTTCGTTTTTCCGGGAACGACCTGACCCAGTCAAAGGCAAGTGAATTGCTGGACTTTGTAAAATCCGGGTATCCGGTTGTTTTGGCAGATGATCTGGATCAATCTTCCGGTGCCGGTTCCATCACCGTGAATACGGACAGAGTGGACCGTGCCTCTCTCATGTATTCGGCCTTAACGTCCATTCAGGGCTACCATAATGTGATGACTGTCAGTGATACTTCCACTCAATCCGCTACGCTTTTAAAGTACCTGAATCTTTCTAAGCCAAGTATTGAGTGGCAGAAATACCCGCCCGTTTATTCCCGCACGGATTCCGGAGACGGCCAGCCTGTGATTACGGGGCTGACGCCAAAGAATGGAAAATATTTTTTGGAATACGGCTTTACGATTCAAAACCAGACGGATGCATCCCCCAAGGACACAACTTATGACTGCCGGCTTTCGATTGATTTGAATGCGGACGGACGTTATAAATCAAATGAGCAGATACAGGATATTATCATTCGAGATGCGGACGGACGATTGATGACGCCGGTCCGCACAGGAAGCGGTGTTTATCGATATGAATTAAAAGCGGCTCGACGGTATACGCTGACCCGGCAGATCCCGGAGGATTATACCGGGATTATTCCGTGGAAACTGGAAGTTGTAAAAAACGACAATGAGTATATTCATGCTTCCGAAGTAAACTATACCCATGTTTCGCCCGACACTGCTGAAAAAATTCACATTCTTCAAATCAATTCCGATTATAATGTTACGCTGAATCTGCAGAATCAATTGGATTCCAGCAACAGATGGAGCTCATACTATTCTTATGGGGCGACGCGTACCATAAACGGGGCCAGTCAGACAAGATATTTTCATGGGCTGTTTGGCAAGCTGCTTTATGAAGCGGCTGATTTCGACGTTAGGATTACTACGATGAGCGCAGAAAACTTTAACAGTCGGCGTAATCAATCAGAGTATCTGGATTCATTTAACATGCTGATTATTGGATTCAGTGATATGTATCAGGAACTCAGCAAAGATTCAGCCAATGCAGTCGTGGATTTTATCGGTTCCGGCAAATCGGTTTTGTTTACGCACGATACGACATCGCTGGTCAATGTGCCCAGCGTTTATGCGAACCGGCAGAGTTTTGTTTCTTCTGCGTCGCGATGGGGGCTGCGTTATGATACCCCCTCGTTCAGTGATCCGGCAAACTGGGGCTATTACTTTAACACGATTCTGCGCGATGCGGTAAAACTGGACCGTTATGGGATTCGTTCCCGGTACCGGAGCGCATTGCAAGGGCAGACTTCCGGCACGAATCTGACACAGACAGCAGCGCAGCAGTTGACACAAGCCGGATACAGCGTTGCCTACACCCCGGATTCTTCCCGCTCTGAGACCAAAACGGAAGCGGAAACGCAGGGTTGTACAAACTATTCTCTCATTCGATATGGAAAAAATAATCAGCAAAAGGTTACAGCAGACAGATACTCCGGCGGGCGAGTGACAAAGAAAGTTTCACAGGTAAACCAAGGGCAGATTACGACATATCCTTATGATATTAACACCGAGTATTTTAAAAACGGAACCGGAAGAAACACAATGACGGTTGCACCGACTCATGAGCAGTATTACCAGCTGAACATGAATTCCAATGATATCGTGGTGTGGTACTGTTTGTCCAACGGAGATACCGCTTCACCCGACCAATATTACGCCGCTACTCCAAACGACGCGGTGAATTCTTACTATATTTATAACTGTGGTAATATAACTTATTCCGGTATGGGGCATTTTACGAGCGGTTGCAATCCAGAGAAATTCTACACCGGTGGAAATCTGCAGTATATCAATGAGGCAAAACTTTTTGTCAATACCATGATTGCGTCTTACCGTGCCGGCGCAGAGAAAGCAACCGTACATTTTACCACGGATGCTTCCGGAAAAAAGACGGCTCACTATTTCTTCGTCACTCTGGATTATAACACGGGGGACAGCGGGGACTTGTCTGTTTCCGGGCAAATGCTGGATTTAAATTCAAAAATTCATTTTACAATTTCCGATTCCACGTTATCACATGACAAAGATCTTACTCCGACTTTTTATTACACGCGGGTGGATGCGTCGAATCATGAAGTGATAAAAAACGGCATTATAGAAACGACGTCGTTTACTCCAACGGTTGCCAATGCGGAAACAGGCGGGCCGGTGACGCAGTACGCCGGAGGGCGGGTATATCAGTTCCTTCTGCCGGCGGAAATTCTTTCGGCTGTAAAGCAGACGGAAAACTCGGCGGTCAACCTTTATGTCAATGTCGACTCGGGAGGAGTCTGTAATCCTTCGGCAGATTCGAAAATTCAGCTTCGACGGATCGGTTTGTTTGAACTGGACTGAGCGTTACAGAAAAATGGCCGTTTTTTCGTTCCTTCCGTATGGGGACATTCACCCTGTATACGAGCCAAAGATTACCTATAACGGTGATCTTTGGCTCGTATTGTCATTTTGGTTGCGTGGAATTTTGCCGCTTTGCGTTTTTATCGTTTTCCTGAAATATCCGTTTCTGTAATTTTTTAATTTTGTGGCAGGTCATGGTTCAACCATCTTCTGCTTTTTTATAGCCGAGAGTTTTTTTCAGCGTAGAATGTCATGGAGCATGTTTTTTATCGCTTCCATCACATCCGTGGTACTGCTCAATTCTTAGTTGTTTACATATCCTTTCAATATATCTGCCGGTACGGCACGCATGAAAATGACTTCCTTTCAGACTTGAGTTTATCTACCCTCATTCTTGTCTGGAAGAAAGTCCATTATATCAACTTATACACAAATTTTCTGAAATTCACTGCCGGAAAGGAATAGAATTGGAACAAATATTGAGTACTCCGAATCGGCCATTCCTGAATTCCAAGATGGTAGCAGAACAGTTTTGTACTTCGCTGCCTGACCAAAAAGCACTATTGGGTAATTGCTTTACAATGCTAACTGTAGCTTTGATAAAAGCCCCGTGCGTAAAGACCATAATGCTAGAATCTGGCTTACAGTTACATGTCACTTCCTTAAGAAACAACTGACTCCTGACTTTGAGTTGCTGGATAGTTTCTCCTTCCCGCGGTGGAATATATCGTTCCGGGTGTTTAAAAAAGTTATATAGCCTGAGAAACGGGCAATGATGAATCAGTTGCAGCGGCTGTCCTTCTCTGACGCCATATGAGATCTCTTTCAAAAGTGAGCTTGTATGTAGCGGACAGTTTTTTCTGCCTGTCAGAAAAATTCCTGCGGTTTCCATGGCCCTTCGAAGTGGGCTTGTGTAGGCAAAGTCTATAGGTGTGCCGGCCATTCTTGCAGCAGCCAGTTTTGCCTGTTTCCGCCCTGTTTTATTGAGTGGAATATCTGCCTGTCCTTGGATTTTAGATCGGCAGTTCCAGTCTGTTTCTCCGTGCCGAATCAAGTAGATAATCATTCGTATGTTGTGCGCTTTTTTCTGCTTTTGAATCTCCTGCTAAATTTTTCTCGAAACGCTTCATTATCTTTCACGGCATCGATCAGAAGGGCAATCAGAACGACAACGCCGGTAACAATTGTTTCCCAGTAGGAAGATACACGAAGTAAGGTAATGCAGGTACTGATAACACCCGTAAGCAATCCGCCGATGATGGTGCCGACAACCGAGCCAAAGCCCCCAAGCATGGATGTGCCCCCGAGGACCGCTGCTGTGATGGACCCCATTTGCCAGCTTTCTCCGATGGTTGCCTGAAAGGATTCCAGTTTGCAGGACATCATGACGCCGGCAAAGGCAGACAGGAGCCCGCTCAGGCAGTATACCAGAATTTCGATTCGCTCTGTAGGGATACCCACAATTTTTGCACAACTGCGATTACCGCCAAGTGCATAAATATAACGGCCGAATCTTGTCCTTTTCAGCATGATGGTTAGTATGGTGCAGATAACGGCCACCATAATTACGATATTTGGAAGAATGCCGCCTATAACGCCATCTGCGAAATTTCCGGCGGAATCCGGCATGCCCGTAATCGGCATTCCTTTTGTAACAACATAAACAACACCTTGATAAATCTCCATGGTAGCAAGGGTAACAATGAAGGGGGTCAACTTAAATTTGGTGATGAAGAACCCATTGACTGCACCGAGCGGAATTCCGAAAAGTGTTGTAACAAAGATGGACAAAAATGGATTCATTCCATACTGAACCATGAATATTGCATTTGCCATGCCGCAAACCGAACCGATTGTTGCGACGGAAAGATCAATTCCTCCGGTAAGAAGCACAATCGTCTGCGCAAAACCGACAATAATGACAAACGAGGCGGCTCTTGTCAGAGTGCTGATGTTATATGCTGTAAAAAAATTATTTGTAGCAATCTGTACTGCGATGCCGACCAGTAAGGTAACGATAAGCACCATGCCTGCTGTAGTCTTGAAGAACTTAATTATTTTATTCATAATCAACGAAACCTCCCACTATTGAAAAGCTACCTTCAACACATCTTCCTGCGTGGTCATGTCAACGTCATCGATAAATCCGCTCACTTTGCCACGGTGTATCACCATGATCCTGTCGGCCAAAGCGAGCACTTCGTCCATTTCGGAAGATATCACGACTACAGCAACCCCCTGATCCGCAAGTTGTCGAATCAGATTATGTATTTCATCTTTTGCATTCACATCGATGCCACGGGTTGGCTCATCAAGAATTAACATTTTAACGCCTTTGGAAATCCATCTAGCGACAATAACTTTCTGTTGGTTGCCGCCAGACAAGTTCTTGATCAAAGTTTCTCTGCTTGCGGTTTTGATTGACATTTTTTTGATATACTGATTTGTTACGGAAGCGGCTTTTTTATAATTGATCAAACCGTGAGTCAGCATTTGGCCGTAAGAAGGAAGCACCAGATTTTCCATTACCGACATACCCGGCGTGATACCGTCGTGTCGCCTTTCCTCAGATACATACCCCATTCCATGGGTAATTGCTGATATTGGGGAATTGATTTCAACTTCTTTTCCTTCAATGTAAATATGTGCGCCGGGCTCGCTTTGAGTGATTCCAAAAACACATTTAAAAATTTCCGTTCTTCCAGCTCCTACCAAGCCGGAAACACCGAGAATTTCACCTTTGCGAATATTGAAACTGATGTCTTCAAATTCGCCTGCCCTGCTAAGATGTTTTGCTTCATAAAAGATTTCGTCTGATACGTTCCTTTTAACTCTTTGCAACTTCTGTACTTTTTTGCCCGCCATTTTCGTAATCATCTTGTCTTTTGTGATTTCCGAAATGGGTACTTCTTCAACTAGTTTTCCATCCTTCATAATGGTGACCCGATCTGCCTGTTCCATCACCTCATCCAGATGGTGGGTAATAAATACCATTGCTGTTCCCTGCTGCTTTAGCAGTTTCATCGACTGAAACAGATTTTTCGCTTCGACGTTGGTAAGAACGGAAGTAGGTTCATCTAGAATCAGAACTTTCGGCGTATAGGCCAGCGCACGTGCAATGGAAACCAACTGCTGGTAAGCTGCCGATAGCTTCTTTACAGGCTGTGTGACATCAATCTCAACATTTAGAATTTTCAGAATTTCCTTTGCTTTATTTCTGGTAGCCTTAGAATCGATCATACCAGAACGCACAATCTCATTCCCGAGAAAGATGTTTTCGGCAACGCTGGCCTCCGGAACCAGATTCAGTTCCTGAGGAACAAGAACGATATTCTTTTTGAGGGCTTCTTCAGGAGAGGAGAGCCTCAGTGGCTCTCCTCCCATAAAGATTTTCCCTTCGTCCATAAAAAATTGACCGGTAAGAATATTCATCAGGGTGCTTTTGCCTGCGCCATTTTCGCCAACTAGTGCATGCACCTCGCCTTTTCTCAGTTTAAGGCTGGCCCTGTCCAGCGCCTTTGTGCCTGGAAAGACCTTGGTGATGTTTTTCATTTCAATGATACAATTATCATTTTGATCGGACGGCTGTATTATTTCCATAAAGCATCTTGCCCATAAAGCATCTTGATAAATTTATTGGCTGAATCCTTATAAACAGATGTTGAGCCAACTGCCGTTTCTTCCTGAACCTTTTCACCGTCGATCGTCTTAATCGCGTTATAGATTAACTTGTAGCCCATGTCGTAGCAATTCTGAACCTGCGCAACATAAAGAGTGCCGTCTTTTAAGTAGTTAAGGGTACGCAGGTCATGATCCATACCGCCAATGACAATCTTGCCGGTTTTGTCTGCACTTTTCACTGCTTGGCAGGCGCCGACCGGGTTGGACATATTGTTGCAAAGAATGCCTCCGAGATCCGGATAAGCCTGCAACCAAGATTCCGTAATGCTGATTGCCTTTTCGACAGAGTCGTTGTCTCTCTGGGTATCAACGATTTGGATGTCTGGATATTTTGCAATTGTATCTTTAAAGCCTTGAAGCCGTTGCTCATGCGATGCAGCACCCATGGTGCCCGCGAGAATCGCAATCTGACCTTTACCACCCATCTTTTCACAAACAGATTTTGCAAGGGCGCAACCGTCGCCGTAATTGTCTGTATTTCCCACGAAAAATGACCTTTTGCAGTTTGGCACATCGGAGCTTGCAAAAGTTGCAACCGGAATTTTTTTCATAACTGCATCGTCTATTTCCTTTGCCGTGGTTTCCGGTTGGTTTACATCAACCGCAATTAGATCATATCCCTGTCCGACTGCAGTTTCAATCGAGTTGACCTGATCGACAGCGTCCGGTTGTGCCGGGCCATACCAGACATAATCGACTTTAACGCCTTTTTTGTTCATGTCTTTAACCGCAGCGTCCACACCGGACTTAATGGCGTCATACCAACTGTGGATGTTTTTGTAAGTACAGTAAATCTTATAGTTTTTTTTCTTCGGCGTGTAGGAAGTATCAAAATTCTGGTCGGCAAGCTCCGTTTTCCCTGTAACACTGTCTCCTGCTTTTTCCGCTGTGCTGGCTGAACTGGACTGCGATCCGGTAGAAGTTGTAGTGGATTGCGCAGGTCCGCATCCTGCCAGCATGGATACTGCAAATATTGCTGCGGTTGCTACAGATAATAGTTTTTTCCTCATCTTTTTCTCTCCTCCAAATTTTTAATATTTGCCGTGATTCAGGGTCGGTGAAAAAAGCAGACACGGCACTTTCACTTTATTCACTTTATTAAGAAACAACGGGATCACGGATGAGTAAAACGAAATGGGTGAAATGCGGGTATCCACTGCGGCCTGTCAGCAGACAGGTTTTTCTGTTGTTCAGCAGCTTCTGTGCAAAACAAAAAACCATAGCCTATCCGAGACAGTTTCCTTAAAAAGGAGAACTTGGCTTTGTTGAAAATAATCAGAACTTAACGACTGCTTTTATGACTTCATCCTTATGGCTTGTGCTGTATTCAATGGCATGAATGCAGTCCTTAAAATCAAATACATGCGAAACAATTTTCTTGAGCGGAATCGCTCCGGACGCAACCGCCGCAATTGCTTTCGGATACAGATTCCTGTAACGGTAAACGGAATAGATCGTGCCTTCCATGGCGTTCAGGGTTGCAATGTCAAGTTCAAGGACAGGTTCCGGAGAAACACCTACTAAGGTAATCTTTCCTGCACGCTTGATCAGTCTGCTTGTTTGAAGAGTTGTGACTTTATTTCCAGCGCACTCATATACCTGATCCACGCCTCCGCCCGGGAGGGACCTTGCAAATTTTTCAATGCTTTCCTTTTTACTGTTGAAAACCCTTGTTGCGCCGACTTCCATTGCCTTTTCCAGCCGCTTGTCCAAAACATCGGCAACGTAGATTTCACTGACGCCCCTGGCCTTCAAACTCATGATTGTGCACAGTCCGATGCAGCCGCTTCCGAGGACAATGGCACTTTCACCGATTCTTGCATCTGACAGTTCGGTTGCATGCATTCCGACGTTCAGTGGTTCAAGCAGACCGCCTTCCATAGTCCCGACGCAATCCGGAAGTTTATAGCACATGGAAGCATCATGAACACAATACTCCGAAAAGACGCCGTCACGTTCATGGGGAATGGCAAGCATCTTTACGTCCCTACAAAGATTATAGTGCCCTTTTCTGCAGTCTTCACATTTGCCGCAGGGCACGGCTGGCTCAATCGCCACTTTGTCTCCTACGGAAAAGCCCTCGACACCTTCGCCGACCATCGTGACAATACCGCCCGGTTCATGCCCAAGAGCAAGCGGCCCATCCAACTCCCAATTTGCAAGACGGCCTTCCTGATAAAAGTGAAGATCCGAACCGCAGACACCGACATATTCTAGTTTGACCTGCAGTTCACCAGCCTTCGGCTGAGGAATTTCCCGTTCGATCCAACCTAGTTTCTGTTTTCCTACCAGTACACATACTTTCATCTTTCCACGCATTGTCTTTTCCTCCAATATTTAAATTGCTAATTGGATTTATCCTTTTTCATTGATTAAGGCTTTGACTTTTTCAGCAATTCCTTCCGGGTCAAGCTGGTAATACCGAAAGACTTCCGCATCGGACCCGTTCGGAATATCTTCATCTGGGATTCCACATATTTTCATGGGGACAGGAACGTTCTGTACAACAAATTCAGAAATGGCGCCACCCAGACCTCCGTAAATGCTGTGTTCTTCAAGTGTTAGAATGCATCCGCACTTTTCTGCTACGTCTCTGATCATGTCAGTATCCAGAGGTTTAATTGTGTGCATATCTACAACAGTAATTTCGATTCCTTCCTTTTTGAGAAGCTTAGCGGCTTCCAGAGCCCTTCCAACCAGTTGCCCACAAGCAATCACAGCCGCATCGTGCCCGGCAAACCATTTGTTTGCTTTGCCGATGCGGATATCTTCCACGTTGTTGTACAGTGTGGGAACCGGACTTCTACCAATCCGGATATAAGTCGGTCGACCCACTTTCAACAGTTCAGCGGTAACGGCCCGCATTTGTGTTGCATCAGAAGGAATTTCGACAGTCAGGTTCGGAATGGCTCTCATCAGCGCAATATCCTGCAGAGAGTGATGCGTTGCCCCAAGAGCCCCATAGCTTACGCCGCCGCTGATACCGATGACGGTTACATTGTTATGAGAATAAGCAAGATCGACCTTAACCTGCTCAGACGAACGTGTACTGTAAAAGCTTGCTGGCCCAAGCACGAAGACTTTCTTACCTATATGCGACATCCCGGCGGAAACTGTGACTGCGTTCTGTTCCGCAATCCCAATCTCCACAAACTGCTCCGGTAGTTCATCAGGATAAGTTCCCAGCTTTGCGGAACCTCTCGAATCGGTGCAGACGACCATAATGTTCTTATCCTTTTTTGCTTCTTCAAGAATCATCTTGGAAAAGGCGCTGCTGCATCCCTCTTTTTCCATCAAGCCAGTTCCTTTCTATATTCAGCCATATTTTTTTTCAACTGTTCAACCTGTTCTTTTGTTGGAGTCTTATGGTGCCAGTCTGGTCGGTTCTCTGCGCAGGCAAGCCTTTTGCCCTTGACCGTATTGGCGATGATGCAAAGTGGTTTTTCTTTTTCCCGGATGCTCAGCGCAGAAAAAATCTGTTCATAATCATGTCCGTTGATTTCCACCGTTTTAAAACCAAATGCCTCTGCTTTTCCTTTTAGGGATTCCAGAGGCATGACTGCTTCTGTTTTTCCACTGATCTGCAGAGAATTACGATCCACAATCCAGGTGAGATTGTCAAGTTTATATTTTGCCGCTGACATGATGGCTTCCCAGTTGCTTCCTTCGCCAAGCTCTCCATCGCCTGTTAGAACATACACACGATTTTCCTTTTGATCTTTTTTTAGCGCCAGCGCAATGCCAGTGGCCAGACCTAAACCATGCCCGAGGGAGCCGGTATTTGCTTCAACTCCGGCGACTTTCTTATTGGGATGGCCACCGAGAATCGAACCGAAAGTTCCGTATTTGTCGAGCAGCTTTTTGTCGATATAGCCATATTCAGACAAAAGTGTGTAATATGTCTCGGCCGAATGGCCTTTACTTAGAATAAAATAGTCTCTGCCGGTCCACTTTGGATTTTTCGGATCATGTTTCATGTAATTGAAAAGAGAAATCATGATATCCACTTCTGAAAGATCGCCGCCGATATGTCCGCCGCCGCCGTTATAAATCAATTCTACTGTTTTTTCACAAATTTCTGACGCTTGAATTTTCAGTTTTTTGATCTGTTCTTTGTCAAGCACTTTTTTCCCTCTCTATTCTCCAAGCAGCATTTTTATTGCCTTATTCCATCCGAAAATCTTTTCTTCTCGAACGTTGCTGTCCATTTTCGGATGGTACAGGTTGTATGAAATGGCATTGTAAACATTATTTTCATCGTAAAGACCTGCAGAGATACCGGCCAGGTAGGCCGTTCCTATGACAGAAAGTTCCTCTGCATTTGGTATTCTGACACCGATGTCGGTAATATTGCTTTGAAACTGCATCAAATACTTGTCCCTTGTGGGCCCCCCATCTACGCACATCTGTGAGATGTTCAGGCTGGTATCTTTCCGCATCGCTTCAATGATGTCATTGATCTGATATGCCGAACACTCGCTGGCCGCTTTTATAATTTCTTTCCGTCCGGTCATCCGGCTTATCCCGGTAATTGCCGCGCGAGTGTCGTCTCTCCACCAGGGAGCGCCAAGACCGGAAAACGCAGGCACAATATAGGTCTGGTCATTCGGATCTGCCTCGCTGGAAAGTCTTGAAATTTCGGAAGTGGATTGTAGCATTCCGAGTTTGTCCTTTAGCCAAGACATAACCGCGCCGGTGTAGTTTATGTTTCCTTCAAGCACATAGGAGACTTTTCCGTTCACCTTCCAGGCGAGTGACGTCGACAGACCCTGTTTACTGAAAAACGGTTCGAATCCAGTGTTCAGCATGACGGACGAACCTGTGCCGTATGTTGCTTTAATATCGCCTTCGTTTCGACAATTGTGGCCGAACAGAGCGCCGTGGGAATCACCCAGAACGCCGCAAATCGGTATGGGCCTTTCAAGGTATCCTTCCAGATCAGTATTACCAAAGACCGAATCGGAGTCGCAAACCTCCGGGAGGGTATCTTCTGGGATTCCAAACCTGTGGCAGAGCCCTTTGTCCCACGTGAGTTCTCTGATGTTAAACAGCTGGGTTCTGCTGGCGTTTGAATAATCCGTCTTGAAAGAAATACCGTGTGTGAGTTTGTAAATTACCCAACTATCAACAGTTCCCAACGCCAGAGTATGGCTTTTGATCTTTTCTTTCATGCCCGGAAAATGTTCAATCATCCATGCCATTTTGGCTGCCGGGTAATATGGTGACAATTTCAGACCTGTTTTCCGGTAAATTTCATCGCCGGCGGTAGAATCCATGCTGATGCGATTGCAGAGATCCTTTGCACGGCTGCACTGCCAGACAATTGCGTTCCCGACCGGCTGCCCCGTTTTTCTGTCCCATCCGACGGTGGTTTCGCGCTGATTATCAATTCCCATACAGGCAATCTGATTTTTATCAATACCTGCTTTTTCAATCACATGTCTGCAGACGGCGACAACGTTGCGGTAAATTTCTTCAGGATCATGTGATACCCAGTTCTTGTTGTTGATGATCTGTTTATGGGGAAGGTCACATCTTTCGACACGTTTCCCTGTCTCGTCGAAGAGAACCGCTTTGGTGCCTTGTGTGCTCTGGTCAACACCTAAAATGTAGAATGTTTTCACAACGTCTCCATTCCTCTCAAAAGTGTGCTTATTAGAACACCTCAATGTTTAGAAATGTTCTTTTTGCCACTATACAAAGCATTATAGACACATTAATAAAAAATGTCAATATAATTTTGTAATTATTCTGCACATTTTTACACTGCTTGTTCGAAACAAAATATATTTAGAACAAATTTAAACATCCTATTGTTATTTTCGGGTTTCTATATTATAATATAATGAAACTAAATTAGTATTGTTATGAATTTTAATTTATATAAAGAAAAAACAGGTAAAGGTGCGCATAATATGCAAAAAGACCGACCCGCTCAAATCATTGAAATTATGCAGTCGAAACATATCATCTCAATCAGGGAACTTTCACGACTTCTCAATTGCACGGAGATGACCGTCAGAAGGAATCTTGATAAGCTGCAGCAAATGAACTTTGTGAAACGCGGGCACGGTTACGCTGTTTTGCTGAAAAATGCTCAAGAGACAGACTATTATGTTCAGATTGAAGAAAATCGAAAGGAAAAGGAAGCGATTGCTTCTGTGGCATTGCAGTATCTTGTCCCTTTTGAAAGCATTTGTCTGGATTCTGGGACAACCATACAACTGATGGTGACGATGATCCCCAAGACCATGCCGTTGTCGATTATCACATCAAGCCTGACTGCTGCCATGACCTTATCAAACAGCAATGATGTTCAGGTCCTAATCCCGACTGGTTTTCTGAATCACGCAAACCGTTCTGTTCTGTTTGCGGAGCCGGATCGCGTAAAACAATATAAGGCGGACATTGCTTTTATGTCTTGCCGAGCATTCCGCGTTCCCGGCGGAGCATATGAACACACACAAAATTTGACGACAACAAAAAAAACACTGGCGTCCATCGCTGCGAAGCGCATTCTTTTGCTTGACTATTCTAAGTGGGATGTCAATTCCTTATGTAATTCCATCAGTCTGGAAGATATAAATACGGTTATAACCGATGACAAGGCCCCTGCTGAATCCGTAAAGAAAGCCGCAGGATTCGGGACGGAGATTATTATTGTAAATTCTGACACGAAGTCCATTGTGGAGCATTACAACGCTGAAAAGCAAGGCAAACGGTTGTGACGTAGACCGCCTGTTGCTTATGATTTTATTTACGGTAATGCTGTCTTGCTCAAGTGTGATCCGGACACGATTAACTCCATAGGTGTCATATCCGGGTGTTTTATATAAACCTGTTTGATTTCAACTTTAAATTTCTTATTGTATTTTTGTACCATATACTATCCTGTGTTTTTCTGGATTTATCACTTTTAAGCGTGCTTGCACTCTATAATTTTTTATGGTACTGCTTCATCATCTCTTAGTTTTGACATAAAAACACCCCCAAAGCGATTTTTAAAAGGCCGTGCGGCCTTGCTTTGGGGGTGTCTGCCGTCTTTTGTTTTATTGGGTCTATTTTTTATCGAATTGAGGGTTGAACGCATAGAAGTTTTTAGAATCCAGACTGTCGGTAACGATGCGAAGCCCTTCGCCAAAACGCTGGTAGTGAACCACTTCGCGTTCGCGCAGAAAGCGGATTGCGTCGCGGACATCCGAGTCGTCGACGCAGTAGCGCAGAATATTGTCATAGGTCAGGCGGGCTTTTTGCTCTGCCGCCATGTCTTCGTTAATATCGGCAATCGAATCCCCCGTGGATGCCAGAGAAGCCGCGTTAAACGGCATACCGGAAGCGTCACACGGATAAATTCCGGTTGTATGGTCAATAAAGTAAGAGTCAAACCCCGCTTTTTTAATCTGTTCCGGGGTTTGATTGCGCGTCAGCTGGTAGACGATGGTGCCGACCATTTCGAGGTGGCCGAGTTCTTCTGTGCCGATGTCGGTCAGAATTGCTTTCAGCTCCGGATTCGGCATGGTGTAACGCTGGCTGAGGTACCTCAGCGAGGCCCCGATTTCTCCATGAGGCCCGCCGAATGGCACAGTGGGATGAATTTTAACGGTAATAGAGGCGGATAAGATTCTGTCTGCGGTCAAAGACGATGCGTTGAATCAGAGCGTGCAGAAGGGCGTTTTTCTGCTCTGCGGAAACGTCCGCTCCGCGTAAAAGAAGAATCACGTCCTTTTTGAATTCCACCGGTGCCGCGCGGCTTTTGATCTTGCTCAGCCGCGATTCCAGAGTGCGGCAGACCTGTTCGATGGTTTGATGCTCCCGGGTGTAATCCGCCAGTGGTTCCGCCCCGTTCAGATAGGCTTCCCTCAGCCGCTTCAAACGGGCGTGTTCCCGGTTCAGCTGGTGACGGAGCAGAAAGGGTTCTTCCTCTTTTTCCGCCTGGTCAGAAAAAGAGATGTTCAGCGCGGTTGCCTGCAAATCGTTTTCCAGCAGTGCGATCACCATAGATTCCAGCTTTTGAATTGAAATACAGTGGGAAACGCTGCATTTGCCGTGGGTGTATCCGCAGCACTGCATGCTGCCGGAAGAGGAGGGAACCAGCAGAGAGCCGCAGTCGGAGCAGTAAACAAGTCCTCTCAGTGCGCACGGGGGAGCGCGGCGGTGTGTTGCTCCCGTTTGCATCCGGCTTTGCACCGCATCCCAAAGCTCCGCCGAAACAATTGCTTCATGACAGTTCGGTTTCAGTAAGGTGTCCGTTTCGGCGGGGCCGCGCCCTAAAGGACCGCCGGGGTTCCATCTCAGCACGCCGCGGTAGGCTGGGTTTTTTAAAATATAACAGACGGCGCGGGCTTCCCAGCCCCCTCCGCGCCGGGTCTGAAAGCCCGCCGCGTTGAGCTTTTCCGCAATTTCACGCGCTGTGCTTCCCTGCAGAAAGTCGGTGTACATCAGCCGGACTGCGCCGGCTTCATCCGGTTCCGGTACAAAGTGCTTTTTCTCGATCCGGTATCCGAACGGCGGGGCGGTGACCGGCTCTCCGCGAAGAATTTTTTCACGCATGCCGCGCCGGACTTCCTCCGCAAGGTTGACACTGTAATATTCGTCCATTGCTTCAATCATGGCCTCTACCAGAATCGAGGTTTTGTCTTCCCCAAGCGGTTCGCTGACGGAAACAACTTCAATTCCCAGGTGTCGCAGAATCGTTTTGTATAAAACGCTGTCCGCGCGGCTGCGGGCAAAGCGGCTGAATTTCCACAGCAGGAGGCAGTCAAACGGACGCGGCTGCCGTTTTGCCTGCGAAATCATGCGTTGGAATTCCGTGCGTTTTGCCGCGCCGCGCCCGCTGATGCCGTCGTCTTCCCGAAAGATGTATTCGTCCAAAAGCAGATATCCGTTTTTTGAGGCGTAGTCCCGAATGCATGCCAGCTGGCTGTCGGGGCTGTATTCCATCTGGTCGTTGGTGGAAACACGGATATAGGCGGCGGCGGTTTTCATGAAAATTCTCCTTTCGGCAACGAAACGGGGGATAGGACCAGCCCGGTGCGCGTATAGATGAGCCGGGGGTGGGCGCATGACAAAAAAGCAGGGCTGCTTTACAGGGGAAAGCTATTTTAAGGATGAAGACGGCACAATCTGCCAAAGAAAGAAAATAGTCTTTGAAACGCATCAGAAGTTGCGGGGCGGCGGATTTCGCCCCGTTTTCTGCCGGGAGTATCTGTCCCGTCGGGAACAGCTGCGGCAGGACGCAGCACGCTTGCGCCGGGCCGAAAAGGAACTTTCGGGGCGAAAGTAATGCACTTGGTTTCGGGGATTATTTCCACGCGCGGGCACCGTCGATATGCAGGTAACGAATTCTGGAAAAGAAATAATGGCTCAGCGGCTTTAAGTAAACATCATATGTATGTGCGGCGACATAAATCGCATTTTTTTCAACCTCTACCACAACAGGGGTGTGGTAAAACCGGTCCTTGTTGCCCAGCTGGATCAGGTCGCCCGGCTGAATGCCGCCGGCATCGGTTTCCGTGCCAAACGGACCTGCTCCGGCATGGTTTTTGACCAGAAACTGGTATAAGTACTCGACTCCGCTCCACGAAGCGGTCCGGTCGTTTGGGCTGTTGTAGTACCAACCCACGTCTTTGGTATAATTCATCACATCGCACCCGGCTAAAATACACTGGGAGGCGAAATTGGTGCAGTCGCCGCCCAT
The DNA here is from genome assembly GCA_022650485.1 of Oscillospiraceae bacterium. Classification (GTDB taxonomy): domain Bacteria; phylum Bacillota; class Clostridia; order Oscillospirales; family Acutalibacteraceae; genus Caproicibacter. The sequence goes on from JALCPP010000004.1 coordinate 171,404, forward strand.
TTTGTCAAAGTTGTAAAAGTGCGGATTGCGCCCCATTGCCCATTGCTTTGCATAGGCAACGGATTTTTGCCGGTCATACAGAATGTTTTTCAAAATGGCAATTCCTCCGTTTCCTTTCGTGGTTCTTTTTTATCATATGCCGCAAAAACGAAAAGCTTTCTTTCTTCTTTCATACCACCGTGCCATTCGGCCCGCCGTACTGTGCTATGATCAGCTTGGCAAGCGCCGGATTCGGAGTGGTGATTTTTACGGGGTACTGAAGTTTCTTTTCATAAACCCACATTTATTTTCCCTCCTCGTTCAGTTCCCAGGGCCACGGTTCCGCAATCCAGGCCCAGCGATTGGTATTCTGGGTGCTTTCATTGATCGGACCGTAGGCCGCTTCATATTTTGCCACCAGAGCGTCTGTGACTTTCCGGTATTCCTCCAGCTTGGCGGCCGCGGCGCAGTCGCCGGGATGGGTGTCAAGGTAAATGTGGAGTTCCCACATTGCAAACTGATTGGCGCTGATTTTGCGCATCAGATTTCGGCGTTCGCTCATTTTTTCATCCCTCCGCCTAAAAATGGTTTATTTAATTCGGGAAAAATCGTCCCGTATTCCAGGCCCCGTTCGGCGGGATAAGTGGTGTCAAACTGTTGAAACGGAATATAGGCCATTGCATATGGTGTTTCTTCCGGAAAACGAGATCTGGTTTTCGTGCATCCCTGGCCACTGACATACTCGTTGGATTTTTTTTCGGTCTGTTCCGGGGAAACGGCGCTGTTCATGCGGTTCTGCGCGTTTGAGCTGTTCCCGGTTGCTGCGGGGGAAACGGCGCTGTTCATGCGGTTCTGCGCGTTTGCGCTGTTCCCGGTTGTTGCGGGGGAAACGGCGCTGTTCATGCGGTTCTGCGCGTTTGCGCTGTTTCCGGTTGTTGCGGGGGAAACGGCGCTGTTCATGCGGTTCTGCGCGTTTGCGCTGTTTCCGGTCGTTGCGGGGGAAACGGCGCTGTTCATGCGGTTCTGCGCGTTTGCGCTGTTTCCGGTCGTTGCGGGGGAGACTGCCCTGTCCGACTTGGGGTTCCAGCCGCTGGAGTATTCCGACAGCACTCCGCCGTTGCTTCCGGTCGTTGCGGGGGACATGCTCCTGCCTGTTTTCGAATTTTGGCCGCTGGAGTATTCCGAAAGCACCCCTCTGTTACTTCCGTACATTTTAGAGGTCCCGGCTTTTGCGGTTGTTTCCGGTGCATTTTGCGCACTGTTATTATATTCTGCCATCGCATTATTTGAAGCTTTTCCGTAGCCTAGCATAATGGTTCTCCTTTCGCGAAACTGGATGTTTCTCATCACATATTATGCAGGGGAGAAAAGACGGTGTTATTTCATTTTTCTTTTTCAAAGCTATTTTGACATAAGGAAAAATAAAATTGTCGCAGCGTGGCGCTTTTTTGGCCAATCTGAAAAATAGTGTGCGCCGGAAAGAAAGCAAAAATGGAGTCCCTTTATATCCAACTTGTATAATTGGGGAAGATGTTATAAAATATAAAGGTTATAATCGCAAAAACATTGAACTCTGGAGTTGAAGTATGGCAAAAAGAAATCGAAAATTATGTAAAAATTTATTTGTAGCAGCTACACTGATCCTTTCCGGCGGCATTCTGCTGTATTTTCTGTTTACTATGGGCGGGGGGATCGAAACATTAATCCGCATCTCGAAAACCCTGCAGCACTCCTGGCTGGCTGCCGCGGTACTGGCCGCAGTTGTCTGCTGGGTGCTGGAAGGCTTTGAAATAGATCTGCTGTGCAGGCACCTGAAAAAGGGGTGGCGGTTTTCCCGTTCCTTTACATCGGGGATGATCGGCTTTCTTTACAGTGCCGTCACGCCATTTGCAACCGGCGGGCAGCCGATGCAGATGTATTCGCTGCGCAGCATGGGCATGGATACCGGGAAAGCCGGTTCTGTGGTTGCGTTAAAAACCCTGATCTATCAGGCCGTAATGGTTTTGTATGCGCTTGTCATGGTGGTCATGCGGCTTCACTTTTTTCAGACCAGTGTGACTAATTTCGCGTTTTTGACGGTCATCGGTGTTTTTACCAACTGTCTGTTCATTGCGGCGGTTGTTTTATTTATGGTGAGTGAAAAGACAACGGACCGCATCCTTCGATTTACCATTTCTCAGCTGCACCGAATGAAACTGTGCCGTCACCCGGAAGAACGTTACCAGAAAATTCACAGCCAGCTGCAGGTGTTTCACGACGCTTCCAAAATGATGGGAAATTGTGCGCCGCTTTATTTGACCGTGGTCGCTTCCGCAACGCTTCAAATTACTTTGAACAGTTTGATTCCGTATTTTATCTACCGCAGTTTTAACATGCAGGGTGCTTCGATTACCACTATGATTGCCGCACAGGTGTTTGTGGCGATGGTTTCCGCATTTGTGCCGCTGCCGGGCAGCTCCGGCGGAGCAGAGAGCAGCTTTTACCTGTTTTTCAGTCTTTATTTCGGTTCGACTGCTATTTTTCCGGCGATTCTTCTGTGGCGCATCATTACTTATTACGCAAACATTGTGTTTGGTGGAATTTTCGTCTATGTGGGGACCAAAATGAAAACAAGGGATTCTGTTTCATAAATTTCCCGTTGACAACTGCGAAGCGGGGTGCTATACTGCTTCTGTACTAATACAAATAATACAGAGAACACAGTGAGGTGACAAGGATGTTCGTGCTGGATTACAAAAGCAGACTGCCGATCTATGAGCAGCTGTACCGGTCCATTACGCGGATGGCCGCCCTCGGAGCAATGGAGCAGGGGGAATCCCTGCCGAGTGTTCGCTCGCTTGCGCAGGAACTTGGCGTGAACCCGAACACGGTGCAAAAGGCATACCAGATGCTGGAACGGGACGGAATCATCTTTTCAGTGCAGGGCAAGGGTTCTTTTCTGGCAGGCGACGAATCCGCTGTTGCGCGCAGAAAACAGCTGACTTTGGAAAAAGTGCGCGATGCAGTAACGGAAGCGGCCGCCTGCGGCGTAACAAAAAAGGAAGTCTTGGCACAGATATCCGGTGCATATGAGGGAAAGGAGGAGCAGCATGATTAAGGTCGAAAATCTGACGAAACAGTTCGGTGCCAAAGCGGCGCTGGACAATGTGTCGTTTACCATCGGCGGCGGCTCTGTTTTTGGGCTGGTCGGCTCTAACGGCGCGGGAAAATCCACGTTTCTGCGCACCTTGGCGGGTATCTATTTTCCGGATGGCGGCAAGGTTTTGGTGGATGGAAAGGCGCCGTTTGAAAATGCACAGGTGAAATCGGAAATTTGCTTTATTCCCGATTACCCGTATTTTTTCCGGCAGGCGACACTTGCAGATATGGCAAAATTTTATGCAGGTATTTATCCAAAATGGGATTTGAAACGGTTTGAAGATCTGTGCAAGCTGTTTCCGGTGGAAAAGAAAGAAAGAATTTCGCGTTTTTCAAAGGGAATGCAGCGGCAGGCAGCATTGATTTGTGCCTTTTCCGCGCACCCGAAATATCTTTTAATGGACGAAATTTTTGATGGACTGGACCCGGTGATGCGGCAGCTGCTCAAGAAGCTGGTTTCAGAGGAGGTTTCCGAAAGCGGGATGACGGTGATCATCGCGTCGCACAATCTGCGTGAGCTGGAAGACCTGTGCGACCATGTCGGGCTGTTCCACAAGGGCGGAATCCTGTTTGAAAAAGATATTGACGCACTGCGGCTCGGTGTCAGCAAGGTGCAGGCGGCATTCCGGCCCATGCCGGAGAAAAGCGCGTTTGAACCAATGGAAATTCTTCAGTGGCAGACACGGGGTTCCCTTTTGAATCTTGTGGTTCGCGGGAATCGGGAAGAAGTTATGAAAAAACTGAATTCAATGAATCCGCTTTTCGCGGAAGCGCTTCCGCTGACGCTGGAAGAAGTTTTTATCAGTGAAATGGAGGTGGCCGGTTATGACATCAACAACATCCTCTCTTAACGGATCCCGCCAGTTTAGTCAGATTTATCTTTGGTCTTTAAGAAAGAATATCGGTATGGCGGCACTGCACGCGCTTCTGCTGTTTTTGGTCAATCCGTTGATTTTACTGATTTCACTGTCCGGGCAGAAATCTTCGATGGAGCTGGACAGTCACTTGACCGCTGCGGAAAAAGCGGAACGGTTTTCCGAATATTATTCCAGTTTTGTCGACCATATGGCGCCTTTCCTCGCCATGTTTGTTGTGCTGGTCTTTTGCGCCGTCCTCTGCGTGAATCTGTTCAGTTACCTGCAGAATAAGCGCAGTGTGGATCTTCTGCATGCGCTGCCGGTCCGCCGGGAATCGATGCTGCTGGGGCGCTGGTTTGCGGGAATCACGGTGCTGTTTGTGCCGGTCCTTTTGGACTGCCTTTCCATGTGGATCATCAGCGCAGCCTATGGGATTCCGGCGGCAGCCAGCATGCAGACACTGTTTTTGCAGATGCTGTGGGTGCTGCTGATGGGCGCGGCGGCGTTTACCTTCTGTGTGTTCATGATGCTTTGTACCGGCACAACGCTGGATGCGGTGCTTTCGGCGCTTGGCATCAACGGGGGCTACCCATTGCTGATCATTTGTGTTTACACGGTTGCAGGGTTGTTGCTGCCCGGCTTTAACGGGGAAGATGTTTTTCAGCATTTGGGTATTTTGACCGCGTTTGCTCCGTTTGCGGCGGGAATTTTCGCCACAATTGATGGGCAGTCGGTTTGGTTGGCCCTTTGGTGGCTTGCTGTAACACTGCTGTTGCTGGCCGGTTCCATTCTGTTGTACCGCAGGCGCAGAAGTGAGACGGCGGAGGACAATTTTGCCATTCCCCTGCCGAAAATCGCGGTTCGATTTTTGCTGACGGCGGCCGGTGGCCTTGGCTTTGGGTTGATTTTAAATACATCGTCAATGTCAGGTTTCTTTTTCGGTGTTCTGTTTGGTTCGTTTGCAACGCATGTCGTTGTGGAAGCCGTTTATTCCCGCGGATTCCGGTACATGAAAAAGAGCATGATGTGGTACGGAATTTTTGTCGTTATGTTTATTGCCTGCTACGGGGTTTTGTGCACGGGGCTGTTTGGCTACGACACGCGTGTTCCCAATGCTTCGGAAGTTGAAAGCGTGTCCGTGATACCGTACTATTCCGGCGATCACAGTACTCAGATTGTAGATGACCACTGGAATCAGATTGCGGAGTTAACCCCGACCATCCGAGATTCGGAAAATATTAAAACGGTGGTCAATTTACAGCAGAACATCATTCAGAAGTATCGTTCCCGGTATCCGTACCGTCTGAAAAACCATATGGGCGGTGGGCTGACTTTTTCTTACAAACTGAAAAACGGAAAAGTAATGACAAGGGTGTACCAGAGCTATTCCGATGATATGGACTTGAATGAAATGGTGCAGCCGTTCTATAAAGAGCTGAGCGGGATGCGGGAGTATGTGGAAACCAGCGACCTGATCTTTTATGTTCAGCCCGATTCGATGGAAAGCATCGATGTCTATACGGCACAGGCGCAGGGAAAAACCCATGTGCTGGATGCCGAAAAGGCGCAGCAGCTTCAAGAAGCGGTAAAGCAGGACCTTTATGATAAAGAAGTCAACGGTAACGATCTGTCCGACCAAAAAGCAGCGACGGATCGATATTTGAGTATTTCTGTTGATTACCGTGAAAATTTTGTGCCGGAGGGAGAAAAGCTGAAAGCCCTGCTTGGCGGATACCAAGGCAGAATTAATATCCAAAATGCGAACTATGTTTGGAATGACGACAGCTCCGCCACATGGAATCTTCTGGCGCAATGGGGCTGGTTATAAAAAAGAGTATAAGAAAAGATGCATCATAAACTAAGCTGAAAGGCCGCGGGCAAATGCCCGCGGCCTTTCAGCTTACCCCCGTGACACGAAGATAAAAAAAACCCGGTGCCGCAAAGGCACCGGGCTTGGTTTCTGTCAGGGTTTGATCTCTGCCGCAATTTGAGCAGCATATTGTTTTGCGGCGGAAAGATCTTCTTTGGTCGGCATGAAGTTGACTTTCAGCCCGTCTCCGATAAACTTGAACTTTAAGTGTTCCAGCCGGCTTTTCATCATGGGAACGGCCTCGCCGCTCCAGCCGTAAGAGCCGAAAGCACCGGCCGGTTTCCGGCGGGTGTTGATCGGGTCGACGCTTGCCAGCACATCCCAAACAATTTTCGGGGCGTCCCGGTTAATTGTGCAGGAACCGATCAGCAGGGCGTCGGCCTGCCGAACAAGCTGTGCACATGTTTCAAACGGTTCGCTGACCATGTTGACCAGTCTGACGTCGAGTGCTTCATTTTTGCGCAGTTCTTCCGCGGCGGCACAGGCAAGACGGCCGGTGTAGCCATAGGCGGAAGCGTAAAGAATCCCCACAATCTTTTTGGGCTGCGGGTTCGGGGTGCTCCAGCTGCGGTACAGATCTTCACACTTTTGAATGAATTCCGTCAGGCACGGGCCATGACTGGTGCAGATCAGCTTTACGGGGAGCTTTTCGATTTTGCTCAGACCGGCGGCGACATTCGGACCGAACGGCCCCATAATGCACCGGTAGTAATTGTCGAACTCTTCCCAGTATTTCTGCGGATAATGCACCGACGTGTCCATCATGGTCGGTTCGCAGTAGTGGCACCCCAAAAAGTCGCAGGTAAACAGCACTTGCTCGGACGGCATCCAGGTGAACATGGTGTCCGGCCAGTGCAGCAGGGGGGCAATGATAAATTCAGGCTCCTGCCCGCCAATATCCAGCTTGTCGCCTTGTTTGACGACCACACTGTTGAATTCGCGGTTCATAATGGCGGTCAGATTCTTTTTTGCGGCAAAAGTGGAGTAAACGACAATGTTGGGGTTTAATTCCAGAAGCTTTGCAACGGAGCTGGAATGATCAGGCTCCGTGTGGTTTACAATCAGGTAATCAATTTTGGAAATATCAACAACACTTTGAATGTTTGCGAGGTATTCATCGAAAAAGGATTCGAGAACCGTGTCGATCAAAATATTTTTTTTGCCTGTGATCAGAAAAGCGTTGTAACTGGTGCCGTACTCGGCATGCATAATAATGTCAAAAACACGCATGCCCGGGCTTAAAACGCCGACAGAATAAACGTTTTCTGTTAGTTTCTTGACATTCATAACAGCAGTATACTTCCTTTTTTAACTTTCGGGTTCAAACATGTCTTTTCCGACACCGCATTCCGGGCATGTCCAATCGTCCGGCAGATCTTCAAAAGCGGTTCCGGGGTTAATACCATTCTCTGGGTCACCGTTCGCCGGATCATACACATAACCGCACGCGGTGCACACGTACTTCTTCATGTTCCCACTCCTTGCTAAATTCTTTTCCACTAGTATACAATGCGTATGTTTGGTTTGTCAATCGAAGCAGCTGTCATACGTCAGGTCCTCGAGAATTTCGCGAAGGTTTTCCGGAAAAACTGTGCAGCGACGGAACTGGCCTGCAAGGTTCAGAACCTTTAAAAGATTCCTTGAAACAAGACATCTTTCAAAGTCATTATCCGAACGGATAATCTTAATTCCATACCCTTCCCTGCGATTCCCATAAACGTAATACTTCAGGCAGATACCCGGGATATCTGCGCAGCCTACAAATCTGAACATGCACCACCATCCTCCCTGTGAACATCAATCACCTTTTACCTGATTATGGTATTATCATAATTCACCAAAAGGAAATTATCAAGCGAAAAAGAGGCTATTTTGGCGGCAAAATCAGAAATGCGCAAGATATATCAAGCTTTTGCGAAAGCAAAATAGATATTGTATGCGGCACAAATGTTCTTCTTCTACAGTTTGTATAAATAAATGACGATAGAAGCACATAATACGCCAAGTAGAGAACCGAACAGGGTATCGGACGGGTAGTGAACGAAAAGAAAGACCCTGGAAAAGGCAATGAGAAGGGCGAGCGTTAAAGCCGCAATGCCGAACTGGTTGTCAAAAAGCCAGATAACGGTGGCGGCTGCAAATGAAGAGGACGAATGCCCCGACGGGCAGGAATAACCGCCCGGGGTGTGAATGAGAAGCCGTGTGCCGGGGCTTTGCACAAAAGGTCTGGGTCTGCCGATAATCGGCTTTAAAATCTGGCTGATAAGATGGGAAAGCGCCAGCGAAAAAAACAGCATGAACGCAAAACTTCTGGTTTGTCTGTTGTATCCCAAAAGAAGCGCGGCTGTCAGCCAGACCGCGCCCGCGTTGCCGATTCGGGAAAGCAGCGGGAAGATTAAATCGGTAACCCGGTTATGAAAATGTGATTGAACATAGTTGATGATTCTGACATCCATTCCTGTTCCTCCGGTCAGAGTTCTTCGTCAATTATTATACCATATTTTTAAGGACTTGCGAATATACTTATATAAAAAATAGGAGATGATATGGATTGGAATGGCAGAGCCTGACAAAGCAAGACTGTGCGAAAAAACTGAATACCAATCTGCAACAAGGGCTGACGCCGCGGCAGGCGGTGGAACGGCTGCACGAATTTGGCCGCAACGAACTGGCGCGTTCCAAACGGAAAAATCTGCTGCTCCGCTTTGCGGCGCAGCTTTCCGATTTTATGGTTATCATCCTGCTGATTGCGGCGGGTGTTTCGTTTGTTACTTCCTGGCTTCAGCAGGACAGCGATTATATTGATTCCATTATCATCCTGATTATTGTGGCGGTCGACGCGGTGACGGGGCTGATTCAGGAAAGCCGGGCAGAGCGGTCCATTGAAGCACTGCAGAAACTTTCCAGCCCAAAGGCCCGCGTCATCCGTGCGGGGAAAGAGTCTGCAATTCCGGCCTGGCAGCTGGTGCCCGGCGATCTTGTGGCGGTTGAAACGGGGGACCTGGTTCCGGCGGATCTCCGCCTGACCGAAACGGTGGATTTAAAAGCGGAAGAAAGCGCGCTGACCGGGGAGAGTTTCCCCGGAGAAAAAGATGCCGACTCCATCTGTTCGGCCGGAACGCCGCTGGGCGACCGGCGTAATTTTTTGTATTCCACCAGCTCCGTTGCCGCCGGGCGCGGGCGCGGAATTGTTGTGGCGACCGGAATGAACACGCAGGTCGGCAGAATCGCGCACATGATCGGCAGTGAGTCCGCACCGCAGACCCCCCTGCAGCGCAAGCTGGCGCAGACGGGGCGCATGCTGGGGTCCGGCGCTCTGGTAATTTGCCTGCTGATCTTTATTATGGGTCTGGTGCAGCGGATCAATCCGCTGGAAATGTTTCTGATTTCCATCAGCCTTGCCGTTGCGGCAATTCCGGAAGGACTGCCTGCCGTTGTGACCGTCACGCTGGCCATCGGGGTTCGGCGCATGGCGGCAAAGCGGGCTATTGTGCGCCGGATGCCGGCGGTGGAAACACTTGGCAGCGCGAGTGTCATCTGTTCCGATAAAACGGGCACGCTGACCCAGAACCGCATGACGGTGGTAGAGCTGCAGGGCGCGGCCGGCAAGCTGGCTGTGAATTCTCCGCAGGGCCGCCGGCTGTTGGAAACCGCTTCGCTGTGTACCAACTGCATCGGGTCCGGCAATACGCTGAGGGGGGACCCCACCGAAACCGCTTTGGTGCGTGCGGTGCCCACTGGGGACGGGAAGCTGGAACAGCGCTTTCCGCGCGTGAGGGAGTTCCCTTTTTCCAGTGAAAGAAAACGGATGACGACCGTACACCGTCTGCCGGGCGGCAGATACCGGATTATTTCAAAGGGAGCGCCGGATGTACTGCTGCGGTACTGCTCCTCCGGGAAAAACGGAATGGACGGCAGAAACGAAGAAATGGCTTCGCGGGCGCTGCGGGTGCTTGGCGTTGCCGTCAGAGATGCAGAGCATCTTCCGCGCACTGCCGACGAGGCGGAACGGAATCTGGAGTTTCTGGGTTTGATCGGCATGATGGACCCGCCCCGTCCGGAAGCGGAAAAAGCGGTCAGGACTTGCAGGCAGGCGGGAATCCGACCCGTCATGATTACCGGGGACCACGCGGCGACGGCGGCGGCAATTGCCGTGCGGCTCGGCATTGCCGAAAACAATTCCAATGTTGTGACCGGTTCGGATTTAGACCGTATGTCGGACGCGGAACTGAAGGGCAGCATCAGCCGTTATTCCGTGTTTGCCCGTGTTTCACCGGAACATAAGGTGCGTATTGTCAAAGCCTTTCAGTCCCGCGGGGAGGTCGTGGCCATGACCGGCGACGGCGTGAACGATGCGCCGGCACTGCGCGCGGCGGATATTGGATGTGCGATGGGGATTTCCGGGACGGATGTGGCAAAGGCCGCCTCCGACATGATTCTGACCGATGACAATTTTGCCACCATTGTTTCAGCTGTGCGGGAAGGGCGCGGAATTTACCAGAATATCCGCAAGACCGTCCATTTCCTCATCAGCTGCAATATTGGGGAGCTGCTGACGGTGTTTGTCGGCTTTTTGCTGCGGCTGCCCAGCCCTCTGCTTGCCATTCAGCTGCTGTGGGTGAATCTGGTGACCGATTCCCTGCCCGCGCTTGCGCTGGGGGTGGAGCCGATCGGCAAAGATGTGATGAACCACAAGCCCGTGCGCCGCGGCGCAAGTGTTTTTTCCGGCGGGATGGGCTACAATATTATCGTGGAAGGCTGTTTGATCGGGTCTTTGTCCCTGCTTGCTTACAGCATCGGACGCATTTTTTTCGACGTGGACCCGGCATCACCGTTTATCGGCAGGACGATGGCATTTGCCGTTTTGAGTCTTTCGCAGGTGGTGCATACTTTTAATATGCGTTCCGACCGTTCCGTCTTTCGTGCGGGATTTTTCTCAAATCCAAAGCTGGTCCTTGCGGCGGTTGTCTGCGCCCTTCTTCAGGCGGCCGTCATTGCGGTGCCGCCGCTGGCCGTTGTTTTCAAAACGGCGGTGCTGACGGGGCGGCAGTGGCTGGTGGTGGCGGCGCTGTCGCTGATTCCCCTGATTGTGGTGGAAGTGGAAAAAGCGGCACGGCAGACCAAGCCCGCGCGCATGCCCCGCCGCTCTGCCCGGAAAAAACCGAAAGCCTCTTGACCCACGGCAAAGAAGCGGACCCTGTTGCGAGGAATCTCTTCCTCGGGCAGGGTCCGTTTCCTGAGCGGTGTGTTTACAAAAGACGCTCTGCGGTTCAGCGCTTGCGGTTGATGTCGGAGGGCTCTTCAAATCCGCTGCAGCTGCCGCAGTTTCCGTTACAACCGTCGTGAGTTAAGGAATCCACCGAATGGAATCCTAAAAACGCAAGTGCGGCAATGATTAAGCTGATAACAATCCAGGCCACCATTCGATCACCTCCCATCGTGAAATTTATCATTGATTTCGGGGCACTTTGCCAGGGGAAAACAAGCCAAACCGAATGTCGGATTCTGCTGTTGATGGAACAGTGCAGAACCCTTCTTTCCGGCTGTTAAGCGGGCGGGTTCTTTTCTGCGGGTTTTCCGGTATCGTTTCGTTTGAACAAATGGGGAAGTTTTCCGGATTTTGTCAGCGTTTGGTACAGGATCATCAGCAGAGGAATATAAATTAAAATCCAGAAATTTTTGGCCACCAGAGCAAAGTAAATGGCCGCAAGCATGGAAAGCGGATGAATGTCGATGGAAGAAGAAACAAGTTTCGGTTCGATAATCTGCCGGATGGCGGTGATGATAATCCAGCAGACCAGCAGCGCGCCCGCGTTAAAGAAATTACCGGTGCACAGATAGATGCAAGACAGCGGAATATAAATGGTGCCCGGGCCGAGCACGGGCAGAATATCCGCAATGCCGGTCACCAGACTGATGACAAGCGGATAGGGAACGCCAAGCGCGAGGAACACGATAAAGGTTTCAATAAATGTAATAAAATAAATCAAAAGGTAAGAACCGATCACTTTTCCGCTCAGGTTCCGCCCGCTGCGTGAGTAGCTGCGCAGGTCATCCGCGCCGCCGGCGGTCAAAACCCCAAGAAGCGTATCTTTAATTTTACGCATATCTTTTGAAAAGAAATATGTGGAGAAAATCATGACGATGAACATGGTGAAAATAGCGGGCAGTGAGGTGAGAAATCCCAAAGCCGTACTGAGCGTCGTGGTTGCGAGCGAAAGGCCCGTCTGTGCCAGATTCAGCATTTTTTCCTGGTTTTGCTGGATGAATCGTGAGTCGAAATGCTTGAGGATGTCGTTGAACTGCTGTACCAGGCTGCTGAATGGGGAAGACAGCGGACCAAGGTCCGCCGGGTTGAGAGTGGAAATATAGGCGATCAAGTTGTTGATTTCACGGATCAGCAGCAGGCCAATCAGGAACAGCACCCCGAACAGAACCGCATAGACCGCCAGGGTTGCGACCGCCGCCGCGGCGGTCCGGTGAAAATGGAGTTTGCCGCGCAGGCAGTCGATCAGCGGCTGAGCCAGCAGCGCCAGTAAAAACCCCGCTAAAAACGGAAATGTATATTTTAATGTCATGGCGAACAGAAGAAACCCGACAGTGTAACCAATCAGAAACAGCGCAAGCGGTTTTAACCGGGTTAGATGGCGTTTGTCAAACAATCAAAGACCCCCTTGTCAATTGAATTGGAATAGAGTATATTCATTATAACGTGCGCGGGTAAAAAAAGAAAGAAAAAAAGGAGTGTTCCGCACGAAGTTGCGGAACACTCCCTGAATCAGAACTTATTTCTCTCTGCCTAAAAGCCAATCCACAGAAACATTGAGGATATTGGCAAGTGCGGAAAGTTCAAAATCCGTTACATAACGGATTTGCCCTTCTAACTTGGACAGACCAGAAGCATTCATGTCAACTCCATTGACCTGCAGCTGAGCCAGAAGTTCTTTTTGCTTCATGCCCTGATTTTTGCGTGCCATTTCAACGCGCGCACCCACCAAGTTGCGGGTTCCGAGAGCTTGTTTGCGCAATCTCAATTCCATTCATCTCCTCGTAGCATATTTTGGTTTCGCATACACTTCTTTTTCACAAGACTGTGCTTGCCGGCAGGATTCGGCAAAACAGTTCATTTTTGGGACCGAATCTACCAATAATACCGACAGAGATTAGTATAATATCTTTTTGTGATTATTGCAATAAAAAATAGAGTTTTTTTCACCTTATGCGGCATATTATTTAGAAAATGCCTGTTATTTTGACAATGATGTCAGAACGCATTATTATTTTACCATAACATGATAAAATTATTCTTTATTGAGAACTAAAAAATTTTCGATAAGATAAACTGATTGATCGGACACCGCAGAACGAACGGCCGTGGGTTCCGGCCATCTCCTGCAAACTGTCCTGCGGACGGCAGCCGGCTCGGCCGCAGGAATTTTAACGGTACTGTGCCGCTGTTTCGGCCTGTGACACGCCGCTGCTCTTCGTGCAGGCTTTCGTGTCACTCTTATAATATGTCGGCCTTAGGATTGGAAGTCACAGTAAATTTTGAATTATAGATTCGGGGGATGTTTTTTTTGGAAAAGAACAGCGAAAAAAGGACAAATCTGACCATGCTGACCGATTTTTATGAAATCACCATGGCCAACGGGTATTTCACGAACGGGCACCGGGACACCACGGTCTACTTCGATATGTTTTTTCGTGAAATTCCGGACAACGGCGGTTACGCCATTATGGCGGGAGTCCAGCAGCTTGTGGAATACCTGAAAAACCTGAAATTCACACCGGAAGATATTGAGTATCTTCGCAACTGCGGGATTTTTAATGAGGAATTTATTCAGTACCTGGCAAATTTTCACTTCTGCTGTGACGTTTGGTCGGTGCCGGAGGGAATGCCGATTTTCCCAGGGGAGCCGATTATTACCGTGCGCGGGCCGGTTATTCAGGCGCAATTTATTGAAACCATGATTCTGCTGACCGTCAATCATCAGAGCCTGATTGCGACCAAGGCGAACCGCATCTGCCGCGCGGCGGCGGGAAGACCGGTAATGGAGTTCGGCTCACGGCGCGCACAGGGCGCGGACGGTGCCATTTTCGGCGCACGCGCCACGTACATCGGCGGCTGCTGCGGAACGGCCTGCACCATCTGCGACCGGGAATACGGCGTCCCGGCTCTCGGTACGATGGCGCACAGCTGGATTCAGCTTTTTGATTCAGAGCTGGATGCGTTCCGTGCGTATGCGCAGGAGTACCCGGAAAACTGTATGCTGCTGGTGGATACTTACAATGTCCTGAAGTCAGGGCTTCCCCATGCGATTCAGGTTTTTCGGGAAGAAATTCTGCCGCGTGGTTTTCGCCCGGGCGGAATTCGTATCGACAGCGGCGACATTACGTATCTTTCCAAAAAGGCGAGAAAAATCCTGGATGACGCGGGATTTCCGGACTGCAAAATCTGTGCTTCCAACTCGCTGGATGAATATATCATCCGCGATATGCTGATGCAGGGGGCAAAGGTGGACAGCTTCGGTGTCGGCGAACGCATGATTACTTCTTCCAGCCACCCGGTGTTCGGCGGCGTGTACAAGCTCAGCGGGGTTGAAAACAAAGACGGAACCATTACCCCGAAGATCAAAATCAGCGAAAATGTGTCGAAAATTACGACGCCGGGCTTTAAAAAGCTGTGGCGGCTTTACGACCGGACCAGCGGCAAGGCGCTGGCGGACGTCATCACTTTGGCCGACGAGGTTATTGACGAAACACGCCCCTATGAAATTTTCGACCCGAATTTTGTCTGGAAGCGCAAGACACTCCGGAATTTTACGGCGAAAGATATCAGGGTTCAGCTGTTCCGTAACGGAGAAAGCCTGACGCAGGCGCAGCCGCTGAAAGACCTTCAGACATTCTGCGCGGGTCAGGTCGACACGCTGTGGGACGAAGTCAAGCGGTTTGAAAATCCGCACCGTTATTATGTCGACCTGTCGTGCAAGCTGTGGGATATGAAGAGCAGGCTGATTTCCCAGTACTCCTTTTAAGGCGGATGCTTGACTTATTTTTAAAAATTGTTTAATATAGTAGGACAGTAATCAGATGCGAGCAGGCCGGGCAGCCGCGGGCGCAGCGCGAAAGCGCGCGTGCGAGGAAAGTCCGAGCTCCACAGGGCGAGAATAACGGCTAACGGCCGCCGGGGGCGACCCTAGGGACAGTGCAACAGAAACAAACCGCCGCTTTTTGCGGTAAGGATGGAAAGGTGGGGTAAGAGCCCACCAGCGTGCGGGAGACCGCACGGCTGTGCAAACCCTATTCGGAGCAACACCGCAGAGGGACGTCAGGCGCCGGCCCGGCGCGTCCCGAGAAGGTGGCACTGAGCCGCGGTGGCAACACCCGGCCAAGATAGATGGTTGCTTAAGACAGAACTCGGCTTACAGACCTGGTCGCATGATTTCGATATAAAGCCCGCCGTTTCGGCGGGCTTTATTTTTTTTGCTGTGTAATCAGGGTTTGGCATTTGCCGGTCAGGGAAAAAGCGCAGGAAAAAATCTGCCGGAATCTCTTGACAAAAAAAATAAATCGGAATATCATATCATATGAACAATGATTCATATGAATGGATGATGATAGTATGGAAAACGAAAGTAAAGTCCTTTCTCAGCAGGAAACTCCGCTGGAAAAGGCGGAAAAAGATATGCCGGATGAAGAGATTCTGTACGACCTGGCAGACCTTTTCAAGATTTTTGCCGATTCCACAAGGATCAAGATTCTTTACGTATTGCTGGAATCGGAATTCTGTGTCTGCGACATCGCCCAGGTGCTGGGCATGAACCAGTCCGCTATTTCGCATCAGCTGCGTGTGCTTAAGCAGAGCAAGCTGGTCAAGTACCGCCGGGAAGGCCGGGCCATCCTTTATTCCCTTGCGGACGGGCACGTGCGCGCGATTCTCGACCAGGGCATGGAGCATGTAGGCGAATAAATTTAGAACGGAGGCACCGATGGATGAAAAAGAAAATCAGACTGATCGACCTTGACTGTGCGGCGTGCGCGGCGAAAATGGAGCATGCCATTCAAAAAATTCCGGGAGTCAATCATGCGGCCGTCAGCTTTTTGACGCAGAAATTGACTTTGGATGCGGAAGACAGCCGTTTTGATGAAATTTTAAAGCAGGCGGAAAACGTCTGCAAAAAAATAGAGCCGGATTGTAAACTGGATCTGTAATCCATATCATTGAAACGGGGGCGGCGGCATGAATCAAAAACAAAAGAAAACAATCCTGCGCGTTTGTGTGGGCGCGGTCCTTCTTGCAGCCCTGATTTTCCTGCCGGTTCGGGGAATCCAAAGGCTCCTTCTGGCTTTGGTGCCGTACCTGATTGTCGGCGGTGATGTGCTTTGGAAAGCAGCGCGAAACCTTGCGCACGGGCAGGTGTTTGACGAAAATTTTCTGATGTGCGTCGCGACCGTCGGCGCCTTTTGGATCGGCGAGTACCCGGAAGCCGTGGCCGTGATGCTGTTTTATCAGGTTGGCGAGCTGTTTCAAAGCTATGCGGTGGGTCGGTCGCGCAAGTCGATTTCCAGCCTGATGGAGATTCGGCCGGATTACGCTAATCTGGAGGAAAACGGGAAACTGCGCCGGGTAGACCCGGAGGATGTTCCGGTCGGGGAGATCATCACCGTTCTTCCCGGTGAAAAAATTCCGCTGGACGGCGTTGTGACAAAGGGCAGTTCCGGTGTGAATACTTCCGCTTTGACCGGGGAATCCCTTCCGCGGGATGTTGTTCCCGGCGATGAAGTGGCCGGCGGCTGTGTCAACGGAAGCGGTTTGCTGCAGATTCGGGTCAGCCGTCCGTTTGAAGAATCGACGGTTTCTAAAATCCTGGAGCTGGTGGAAAACTCCTCCGCCAAAAAAGCAAAGGCGGAAGCCTTTATTACGCGTTTTGCCCGCTATTATACCCCTGTTGTTGTCATTGGGGCGCTGTTTCTTGCGCTCATTCCACCGCTTTTCTTCCACGGAATGTGGAGCGACTGGGTTAGACGCGCATCGATTTTTCTGGTTATTTCCTGCCCCTGCGCGCTGGTGATTTCCGTTCCCTTAAGCTTTTTTGGCGGAATCGGCGGAGCTTCCCGGCGGGGCATTCTGGTCAAAGGCGGCAATTATCTGGAGGCGCTCGCCAAAGCGGAAATTGTTGTGTTTGATAAAACCGGAACCCTGACGAAGGGAACCTTCCGCGTGACGGAGGTTCACTCTGAACGAATGTCGGAGCAGGACTTGGTACAACTGGCCGCTCTGGCGGAAAGTTATTCGGAACACCCGATCTCCCGGTCACTCCGCGAGGCATGCGCAAAGGAGCCGGACCGTTCCGCGGTTTCCGGTGTAAGTGAAATCGCCGGGCGCGGCGTGCGGGTGCATATTAACGGGAAATCGGTCCGTGTGGGGAACGCTAAGCTGATGCAGGACGATGGAGTGAGTGTGCCGGAAAGCGAGCTGACGGGCACCATTGTCCATGTGGCGGTTGACGGTGCTTATCAGGGGTATATTGTCATTTCAGACGAACTGCGGGAGGATGCCGCCCAGGCGATGCGGGAGCTTAGAAGTGTGGGGGTGCGTTCCACCGTGATGCTGACCGGTGATTCCAAAGCCGTGGGGGAAAATGTTGCGGCCCGGCTCGGCATGGATGAAGTGCATGCGGAACTGCTGCCCGACGGCAAGGTGCAGCAGGTGGAACGCCTGATGAAGCGAAAATCGAGCGGCGGCAAGCTGGTGTTTGTCGGCGACGGCGTCAACGATGCGCCGGTGCTGTCCCGTGCCGATATCGGGATTGCCATGGGCGGGCTGGGCTCGGACGCGGCGATTGAAGCCGCCGACATTGTGCTGATGGATGACCAGCCGCGGAAAATTGCGCAGGCAGTCCGGATCGCAAGGCGGACGCTCCGCATTGCGCGGCAGAACATCGTCTTTGCACTGGGGGTTAAACTGCTGGTGCTGCTCCTCGGCGCGTTTGGTATGGCCAACATGTGGGAAGCTGTTTTTGCCGATGTCGGGGTTTCGGTTCTGGCTATTCTGAACGCGTCGCGCGCGTTAAAGCAGGGAACTGACAAAGCGCGGGAAACAGAAGAAAACCCGGCAATGGCGCGGGAGGAGTTTTAAGGGCATTTCTTGAACTTTTATTGCGGGCATGTTAAGATAACGGCAGAAAGTCCTGCAAAAGAAAGAAGCCCGGTCTGCCGGCCGGGCCTGGAAAAGGAGAAATGTCATGTATCGCTGCGGGTGGTGTGAATCGGATGATCTTTACCGTGCCTATCACGACGAGGAATGGGGCGTTCCCGTTCACAGCGACCGAAAGCATTTTGAATTTCTGGTTTTGGAATCGGCCCAGGCCGGATTGAGCTGGATTACCATTCTGCGCAAACGCGGGGCATACCGCGCCGCGTTCGACAATTTCGATCCGGAAAAGGTTTCTGTTTACGGCGAGGATAAAATTCGGGAACTGATGAAAGATCCCGGCATCATTCGGAACCACAGAAAAATCGAATCCGCGGTGAACAATGCCCGCCGGTTTTTGGAAGTACAGAGGGAGTTCGGCAGTTTCGACCGGTATATTTGGGGATTCGTCGGTGGAGCCCCGGTGGTTGGGCATTACGAATCGTTAGATCAGGTGCCGTCGAAGACGCCGCTTTCCGAGCAGATCAGCCGCGACCTGAAAAAACGAGGGTTCCGGTTTCTGGGCCCGGTGATCGTTTATTCCTATTTGCAGGCAACCGGGCTGGTCAACGACCATTTGGACTCCTGTTTTCGCAAAAACTGCTGTGATCCGCCGGCCGGAAAATGAAGCCGTCTCTATTTTTATATTAGGAAAGGCGCGGGAAAAATCCCGCGCCTTTTTGTGCTTTGATTTTCTATTACCATTCTGTTTTTTCGGGCGTTTTGTTTTCCCTGTCTGCCAAAGCAGGGGACAGCGGCATGTCCCAAAGCTGATGGTCCGTGTGCAGAAGCTCGTGGGATTTGTGGGACAGCGGTTTTTCCATGTAATCACTGTACATGCGAAGAACAGCGGGATTTTCGTGCGAAAAGCGGATTTTGCTGTGCTGGTCCAGACCGTAAAGATTTTTCGCGCGTTCTCCGGCGGGTTCCTCCCCTTCGTGAATGGGCTGACCGCCGCCGCCCGAGCATCCGCCGGGGCAGGCCATGACTTCCACAAAGTCATAGCTGACTTTGCCGCTCAGAACCGATTCGACCAGCTGCCGGGTGTTCCCAAGGCCGCTGACCACCGCGACCCGCAGCGGGGTGCCGTTTAAGTCGAAACGGGCTTCTTTCCAGCCCTCCATGCCGCGCACTTTCCGGAACGCGTCCGGGTCCGGGTTTTTGCCGGTCGTCAGGTAGTACGCACTGCGAAGAGCGGCTTCCATCACTCCGCCGGTCGCGCCGAAAATGACTCCTGCGCCGGAGCCCGCGCCGAGCGGCGTATCGAATTCTTCCTCAGGCAGGTCCTTTGCCTGAATATGTTCCGCGCGAATCATGCGGTCCACTTCCCGCGTGGTCAGAACCACGTCCACGTCACGCTCTGTTCCGGCGCTGTTCATGCAGGGCAGGGCGGCTTCGTGTTTTTTGGCGATGCACGGCATGACGGAGATACAGCAGATTCGCTCCGGTTCCAGGTTCAAAAGCTGGGCGTAGTAACTTTTTGCCACCGCGCCGAACATCTGCTGCGGGGATTTTGCGGTGGAAAGCTGCCGTGTCAGTTCGGGGTACTGCGATTTGACAAACCGGACCCAGCCGGGGCAGCAGGAAGTGAACATCGGCAGCGGATTGTCACCGCGTGTTTTCAGCCGCTCTAAAAATTCGCTGCCCTCTTCCATAATGGTGAGGTCCGCGCTGAACGTCGTGTCGAAAATATAATTGAATCCCATTTGCCGCAGGGCGGAGACCAGCCGCTTGACGGTTGCCTTTTCCCGCGGAAGTCCAAGGGATTCTCCCCAGGCCGCGCGCACGGCGGGTGCAATCTGAACAACGGTGACGGTGTTCGGGTCCGCCAGTGCGGCAAAGGCCTTTTCCGTGTCGTCCCGCTCTCTGAGCGCACCGACCGGGCAGTGTGTAATGCACTGCCCGCACAGTGTGCAGTCGGAATCCTCAATGCGGCGGTTATAAGACACGTCGACCGTTGTGCGGGAACCGGTGTTTGCAACATCCCAGATTCCCATTCCCTGAATGCGGTCGCAGACCTGTACACAGCGCATGCACTTGATGCACTTGGAAAAATCACGGATGAGCGGAAAACTCATGTTCCACGGGGAATAGGGGAGTTCGCGCCGGTACGGCAGGTCCAGAATTCCCAGGTCGTTCGCCATGGACTGCAGACTGCAGTTGCCGCTGCGTGCGCAGGTGGCGCAGTAGCAGTCGTGCTGCGAAAGAATCAGTTCCACGTTGGTTCGGCGGGCTTCCCGCACGCGGGGGCTGTTGGTGCGGATGGACATGCCGGGGGTTACTTTGTTGTTGCAGGCGGTTACCAGACGGTCGGTTCCTTCCAGCTCCACCACACAGACGCGGCAGGCCCCGATTTCATTGATTCCTTTCAGATAGCACAGGGTGGGAATGGATACACCGGCCGCGGCGGCGGCCTCCAGAATCGTGGCGTCGTCCTGCGCCTGAAATGCAGTTCCGTTAATCAGAATGTTTACCATTTTGCGATCCTTCCTCCCTTGAAAACTCCGTATCCGAAATGATCGCACCGCAGGCAGCGCGAGGCTTCCTGCGTGGCTTCCTCACAGGTCATTCCGTACTCAATCGGTTCAAAATCATTCCGGCGCTCGCCGGCAGGTCGGAAGGTCATGTTTACTCTGCCGCAGGGGGGGCGGTTGCTGAAGTCCGGCTTCGGAATTTCTACATCCGTCGTGATTTCGTGGTTAAAGCCCAGGTAGTTGTCGATATTCGCCGCAGCGACCTTTCCGGCGGCAATCGCGCGGATGACGGTGGCGGGGCCGCTGGCACAGTCGCCGCCGGCAAACAGATTCGCGACGTTTTCCACCCGGGCGCTGTCCTTTGCCTGAATCGCTCCGCGGCGGACCGGAACGCCAAATTCCGCAAACGGTTCGTATTCAATACTCTGGCCGATGGCGACCACAACCAGGTCGCACGGAAAGCTCAGTTCGCCCACATCCGCGTTTCGCGGGGAGGGGCGTCCGGCGGAATCAATTTTGCCGATGATCTGCGGCTTGAGCCACAGTGCGCAGACATTCCCCTCCTGATCCGATTCAATGCGCGACGGAGCGTGAAGGCTCAGCAGTTCGCATCCTTCGCCGATGGCTCCCTCAATCTCTTCCGGCAGGGCGGTCATGTCCTGCTGTCTGCGGCGGTACACGATTCCCACGCGGGAAGCGCCCAGGCGCACAGCGGAGCGGGCAACGTCCATCGCCACATTGCCGCCGCCGATGACGGCGACGTTCCGTCCGCTGAAGTCCGGGTTGCGCCCGTTGCCGATTTCCCGAAGCATTTCGACGGCGGAAACGACGCCCCGGCTTTCTTCGCCCGGAATCCCCAGCTTTTTGTCGGAGTGTGCGCCGATGGCGATATATACCGCGTCGTACTGCTGGGTTAAGTCCGCAATCGGCAGGCCGCGGCCCACGTCGACGCCGGTTTTCAGTTCCACCCCTGCGGAAAGGATGGAATCGATATCTTCCTGTAATTTTTTGCGCGGCAGGCGGTAGCTTGGAATTCCATACCGCAGCATGCCGCCGGGCAGGGGCTGCTTTTCATAAACCGTGACTTTGTGCCCCATCAGCGACAGGTAATATGCGGCGCTCAGGCCGCCCGGGCCCGCGCCGACAACGGCAACCTTTTTCCCGGTGGGGGCGGCGCATGCCGGTACGGGGACTTCCCCCGCGTGGTCGGCCGCGTAGCGCTTCAGTCCGCGGATGTTGATGGATTTGTCAATCATGTTTCTGCGGCAGCGTGCCTCGCACGGATGTTCGCAGACATATCCGCAGGAAGCGGGGAACGGGTTGTCCTTGCGAATCAGACGGATTGCGTCCGCATTCCGTCCATCCGCAACCAGAGCGATGTAACCGGGAATATCCACCCCGGCGGGGCACAGTGAAACACAGGGTACGGGCTGATTCAGGCTGCAGGTGCATCGCCCGTTCACGATATGTTCCACGTAGTCTTCGCGAAAGCCGCGCACGCCCCGCAGCACCATGCCGGCGGCTTCCCAGCCGATGGCGCAGTCGGCTGTTTCAACAATGACCCGCGCGGTTTTTTCAATTAACGCAAGTGTCTGCAGTGTCGCGCGGTGTTCCAGCACATCTTCCAGAAGTGTGTCAAGCTGTGCCAGCCCCACACGGCATGGAACGCATTTTCCGCATGTCTGTGCCCGGCACAGCTTTAAAAAGGAGGCGGCTAAATCCACTGGGCAAAGCCCGGGCTGGCTCGCCACAATTCGGCGTTCCAGGTCACGGTACAGCCCCTCCACCGCCGTTTGGGCCTTGTCCGGCGTTGTAATTACCAGTCTGCTCAAGATGATCCCTCCGATTTTGCTTCATTTCCTTATATTAATATTGTTAAAAATATAACGATTTATTCCGAGGTTTCTCTTTGCCAGAAAAATGTCAAACAATCCTTATTATTATAAACGAAACTTTTGGTGAATGTAAAGCGTTTTTATCATAAACAGCGAAAAATGTTTTTTTTCGTCGTTATGGCGGGTGAGGTGATTTAAAATTTGGGACATGCTATAATGATGATGAAAACAGCGCAGGAGGAGTTAACATGACAGAAACCGTAAAAATGCCGGCGGAATGGGAGCCGCATGAAAGAACGCTGATTCAGTGGCCGGTGCGGCAATCGCTGGTTCATCCCGAAAAATATGAGCAGGTCTGCGCGGGGTATGCGGCCGTGGCGCGGGCTGTGGCGGAATTTGAACCTGTTACGGTCATTGCACAGAAGGATACGGAACAGCAGGCCGGGCAGCTTTGCGGCGGGCAGGTCGAAATTTTTACCACACCTCACAGCGACGCCTGGGTGCGGGACAGCGGCCCCACTATTGTGCGCGGGACCGGGGGAAAAAGATTTGGGGTCCGTTGGGGGTTTAACGCCTGGGGCGGAAAGTATACCCCTTTTGAACCGGACCACGAGGCGGCGCGCACCGTGCTGAAGTATTTGGAAATTCCGCGGCTTGACGCGCCGATTATTTTGGAAGGCGGCTCTGTTCACACGGACGGCAGGGGGACTTTACTGACCACCGAACAGTGTCTGCTCAACGCGAATCGAAACCCGGACCGAACCAGGGCGGACATTGAGCAGATACTGCACCGATATCTTGGAGTGAGCCGGTATATCTGGCTGAAACGGGGGCTTGCAGGCGATGAAACGGACGGCCATGTGGACAATGTCGCGTGCTTTGCCCGGCCCGGAACGGTGCTGATGCAGGTCTGCACCGACCCGGCGGATGCAAATTATGACATTACACAGAGCAATCTTGAAATTCTGCGTTCGGCGCGCGATGAAAACGGCCGTCCGCTCAAAATCGTGGAGATTCCGCAGCCGCCCGCGCGCTATTATGACGGGCTCCGGCTGACATTAAGTTATATCAATTTTTATCTGGTGAACGGCGGATTGATTCTTCCGGTGTTCGGCGGGGATGCGGCCAAAACGGATGAAATGGCTGTCACAATTTTAAAACGGGTATTTCCAAGGCGCACAATCCGCACGGTGGATGGCATTCCGCTTGTCAGGGAAGGCGGGAACGTCCATTGCATCACACAGCAGATTCCGGCGCGTGAAGGCGGAAAGGGGCAGGGGTAATGAGAAAAGTGACGGCTGCGGCGGTGCAGATGAGCTGCTCCGCTTCCCGGGCGGAAAATTTAAACAAAGCGGAACAGATGGTGCGCTGTGCCGCGGAGCAGGGGGCGCAGGTCATTCTGCTTCAGGAATTATTTGAAACACCCTATTTCTGCCAGCGGGAGGACGCGGCGGTGTACGCATGGGCCGCGGAAACGGAACAGAATCCCGCTGTTTGCAGACTGCGGAAAACTGCTGCGGAGCTTGGCGTTGTGATTCCGGTCAGCTTCTATGAAAAAAAGAACAATGCCCGGTATAACTCCGTTGCGATGATTGACGCGGACGGCAGTCTGCTTGGGGTGTACCGAAAAAGCCATATTCCGGACGGGCCGGGATATGAAGAGAAATTCTACTTCAGCCCCGGCGATACCGGCTTTCAGGTTTGGAACACAAGGTACGGCCGCATCGGTGTCGGAATCTGCTGGGACCAGTGGTTTCCGGAGTCCGCCCGCTGCATGGCACTGCTCGGCGCGGAGCTGCTGCTTTACCCGACCGCAATTGGGTCGGAACCCGAAGCCCCTCAGGTTGATTCCAGGGACCATTGGCAGCGCTGCATGGTGGGGCACGCCGCCTGCAACCTGGTTCCGGTGATTGCCGCCAACCGCGTGGGAAAGGAGAGTTCCGGCTCTTCTTCCATCGAATTTTACGGGTCATCCTTCATTGCGGGACCGACCGGGGAAATTCTGGCACAGGCCGGCCGCACGGAGGAAACGGTGCTGACGGCGGCGTTCGATTTGGACGCACTAGAGGCACAGCGCGCCGAATGGGGCGTATTCCGTGACCGCAGACCGGAACTTTACCGCCCGATTCTAACGCTGGACGGGAAAACGGAATGTCGGAAATAAGAGCCCGGCTTGGTGTGACGGATGCGCCAAAAAAACCAGCGCCATTTCGACGCTGGTTTTTTATGTATTTAAAAAGAATGTGCGTTTTTCAGAACTTGCAGATGTTTTCCGGATTTCCGGCAAGATAGGCCCGCACATTTTCAAATTCAATCTTTGCGCGGCGCAGCATCGATTCTTCCGAAGCAAACGCGATGTGAGGGGTGAGAAGAATATTCTTTGCGTGCAGCAGCGGATCGTTTTCCGGAATGGGCGGTTCCGTGTCGAACACGTCGACCCCTGCGCCCGCAATCTCTCCGTTATTCAGGGCGTCGGCAAGAGCGTCGTTATCCACAATCGCTCCGCGTGCGCAGTTCAAAAAGATGGCGCCGGGTTTCATCAGGTCAAATTTGTTTTTTCCAAAGCATTTTCTGGTTTCGTCTGTAAGCGGCAGGTGAAGCGACACAATATCGCTGCTTTTCAGCAGTTCTTCCAGGCCGACAAACCGAACACCGGCGGCTTTTGCTTCTTCTGATTCGTGGCGTGCATAGCCGAGCAGGTTCGCGCCGAATGCGCCGAATAACCGGGCTGTGCGGGTCCCGATGCGCCCGGTGCCGACAATGCCGACCGTGCGCCCGCAGATTTCACGACCGGTCAGCCCGGCAGAGGTTTTGCCGGTCCTTGCCGCACTGTCTGCCGGAAGAATATGGCGCAGAACACCAATTGCGAGGCCCACCGCAAGTTCCGCTACGGTTTCGTTTGAATATCCGGCGCAGTTGCACACGGTGACACCCTTCTTTTTGCAGGCCGCAAGGCCTACGTGGTCGATGCCTGTAAACGCCACCGCAAGCATTTTCAGCTTTTCGGCGGCTTCCACTACTTCGTCCGGGTACGGGTTGTTTGCAATCATTACGATGTCGGAATCTTTCGAGCGCTGCGCCAATTCTTTTTGATCCGTTGTCTTTTTGTCGTAGTAGACAAATGTATGACCGGCTTTTGTCAGTTCGGATGAAAGCTGACGGATGACGCTTTCCGGCACACCAAGGGGCTCCAGCAGACTGATTTTCACGGTAATCTCTTCCTTCTCATCATATTTTCGCCTTTGTGGTCAGGCGAAAAGACCCTGTCGGTCTTTGAATCCTGTGTGTATCGGGATTTTCGCGGCGTGAAAAAATGTCTGAAAACAAATTAATGGATATTTGGATAATTATAGAAATTATATTATTATAGCATCACGAAAGCATCCTGTCAATTTTGTCTATTTTTTTGCGCATATTTTATAAAATATGTCATAAAATACAGATGGGTGATGATGATGGATTACTCTGAATATGATGAATTCCCGTTCCCATCCGGACTGAGCGAAAGCGAAGAGCGGCTCAAAGCGTATTTCATGTCACTGCCGGATGAACAGCAGCTTCGGCTGCTCAACGGCAGCCGGTCGTATGAAGAATTCTGCGGCCGGGTGAAAAAGAGCATGCCCGCATAAGAAGGCATGCTTTCCCCGGCGCTGCCGGGGCTTTTTTATTGCCATGCGTTACATCAGCGCGACATGGCAGGGCTCATCTTTAAAATTCCGGTCCAGATATTCCATTAAAACGCCTTCCAGATTCATGGCGTCTTTCATTTCGTAAATGCCGGTTTTGTTGTAAATAAAATCCGCCGCATACAGCGCGCCCTCTGCAAATGCGTCCCTTGAAAAGCTCTGGTGAGAAATTTCAATCATATCATTTTCACCGACCAGCATGACCTTGTGGCAGCCGACAATTCCGCCGGCGCGGACCGAAGCGACGGGAATGGGGTGATCTGTTCCGTCTGGAATCATCTGCTGCAAGCGATTTGCAAGTTTTGCGGCGGTGCCGGAGGGAATATCCACCTTGCGGCTGTGGTGCATTTCAATGATTTCCATATCATACCCCGCCAGAATCCGCGATGCGAGTTCAGACAGAAACATCAGGGTGCTGACACCGCGCGTGATGTTTGGCGCGTAAATCAGCCCGCCGCCGTACCGGTCCGCAAGCGCATACAGTTCCGCTTCTTCCTTGTGGGAAAACCCGGTGGTTCCCATTACAACCCGAACATTTAAGGCAAAAAAGGCCTCTGCGTTTTTCAGCGCGCCGGAAGGGGAGGAGAAGTCCAGAACCAAGTCCGGGCGGGTGTTGAAAACGCACGCTTCAATCTGGTCTGCGGGATAAATCCGGATGCCCGTACTGCTGGCTCCGATGATTTCCCCAAGGTCGCGTTCTGCTTTGATGCTGCCGGGACTGCATATTGCAGACACCAACTGGACCCGGCTGCAGTGAAGCAGATATCGGGCAATCTGGCCGCCGGCCCGTCCCAGTCCGGAAATACATACTTTCATCATGAAAAACTCTCCTTTCCAAATTAGACAATTCTTTTAAAAGTTGTAAGTTGCCGGAATAGAGTGTATTTTGATTTTTTATTTAAAAAAATAAAAAGCAGGGCGAAAAAGCGGCCAAATAAATTACATAAATTTACAAACAACTTTAGAAGCAAATCAAAGTTGTCAATTAAAATTATACTTACTATACCTAAAATTTTCCAATTTGTCAATAAAAAAATCGCGCCACATTGAAGTGACGCGAAAAAAATATTATTTATGACAGGGACTGTAAAAAATTAATTTAAGAAATTCCGTTTACAAAGGCATTAAAGCGTCCGATCACGTTTCCGTCGCCGACGATTAAAATGCGGTCTGATGCGCAGAATTCATAATAGGGACCGGGGGAAAGAATGATGTCTTTCTGCTGCACTACGCCGATGATAGTAGCCCCGGTGTTGTGCCAGATTTCCAGCTCGCCGATACTTCTGCCGATAAGTGGTGACTGGGCGGGAAGTGCAATTTCCACCGGGGTGATCAAATCAGACCGCTTGTAGCGGTACATGTCAATGATCTGCTTGGTTAAAGACAGAATTTCCTCGTCCATATTACTGCGCTTTTCCATCAGTTGGGCCAGTTTTAAGCGCAGGTCGGCGACTCGCTCATTGTCTTTAAAACTCTTGATGAACTGAATCGCGCTTTCTCTGGAAACGATTACAATTCCGCTGCCAAGCAAAATTTTTAAAACGCTTTTATCGGAAAGAATCGATACGGATCGCCGGATTGTTTCGGGCGAAACGTTGTATTCCGTTGCCAGTGTGGAACGTCCTTTCAGCCGGGAACCTTCCGGTAGTTCCCCGGAAGCGACTCTGGCCGCAAGGTCCATTGCTATTTTTAAATATCTTGGCATGGTATAACTTTCCCAACCCGCCATGTTCCTCAGTCCTCCGTTTGGATGCGCAGCTGATTCGCTGCGGCTGTACTGTTCAGCCAAAACCGATTATAGCATGATTATGGCCGGTGGGCAAATGATTTTTCAATTTAACACGAATTTAGTGGAAAAATAGATGAAATCAGCCGGCCGCTCTTTCAAACGACCGGCTGAAACAATTTTATTGTGAGACGGTTGGCAGATTTCCAAGGTTGTTGTTTTCAGAACCGTCCGGCAGGGAGCGCAGGTATTCGGTGCCTTTTTTTACGGCGACCGCTACGCCCTGAATCTGATTTTCGCGGGCCAAGCGCACGCCTTCCTGCCGGTCGATTTTTCTCCCGTCGGAAAGCTGGTATCCCGTGATTTTACCGGAAGACTTAATCAGACCGGTAATAGAAAGCGCGTCCGCGCCTGGCTGCGGTGTAAATTCATTAATGGCTTTTGGCAGCGGACCGCCGTCTTCCATATGATTTTGTGCCATAAGCAAACCTCCTTTGCAGGACTATTTTGCGCATGGAAGGCGTGGTTTATTCCACCCGCATCTGCACCTGTCGGTTTCCTGCACGGCGTGTTCCTTGCAATCGGCATAAAAAGCACTTACAATAGGATATAATAGAAAAACAGCGCCGGTGCGGTGCCGGAAAAGAGCCGCATGGAACGGTGCGTCCGAATCAGAGGAGGTTTTAAAAATGCCTGATTTTAAAGAAGTTCCGGTTTCAGAGTTTTCGCTAAATCCATTTACCACCATCGGAAAGGAATGGATGCTGATTTCCGCCGGAAACGCGGAACAGTGCAATACCATGACCGCAAGCTGGGGCGGACTGGGAATTATGTGGAACAAACCGGTTTCCACCATTTATATCCGCCCTTCCCGTTACACGCTCGAATTTCTAAACCGTGAATCTCACTATTCACTCTGCGTGTTTGACGAATCGCACCGCGAAGCGCTCAATTACTGCGGCAGTCATTCCGGGCGGGACGGCGATAAAATAAAGGCGGCACATCTTTCCCCCGCCTTTACGGAAAACGCGCCGTATTTTAAAGAGGCAAAACTGGTCTTGATCTGCCGCAAACTCTATCGGCAGACGATGGCGCCGGAATGCTTCCTGGACTCTGCCGTCGACAAGGCTAATTACCCGAAAAAAGATTACCACGAAATGTTTATTGGTGAAATTGAAAAGGTCTTAAAAAGGGGTTAGTAATCCTTTTTCGGCCTGCTTTTACAAAAAACAAAGGCAAAGCCGATGCCTTGGCTGTTCTTTGTTATACCAACAGATATTAAGATGCCCCCGCAAAACATCGCGGGGGCATCTTATGTTTTCTGCTCAGTTTCATTATTCCAGCATAAATCTGCTTAAAGCGCCGGAAAGCCCGGGCGGAATGCTTGCGGTCAGCATAAAGCCGTTTTCGGTGTACTCCTCGCTTTCCACCGTGCCTTTTTGGCGGATGGCGGCTTCCAGACCGGATTCGGTAAACGGGAGGAGCAGCCGTACTTTCTGCAGAGAGGTCTGAAGGCTTTCTTCCATGACGGAAAGAAGCCGGTTCAGCCCTTCTCCGGTTTTGGCACTGACGCGCACAGCGTGCCCGATCATGGGAATTTGCCCGATATCCGGAATCAGGTCGCATTTGTTCAGCACGGGAATGATGGGGTGACCTTCACAGCCTAAGTCCGCAAGCAGTTTTCGGGTGACTTCCAGGTGCGCCGGGGCTTCTTGGCTGGAAGCATCGCAGACGTTTAAAATGACGTCCGCCTGCGCGGTTTGTTCCAGTGTGGAGCGAAATGCCTGCACCAAATGGTGGGGCAGGCGGCGCACCAGTCCGACGGTATCGGTCAGCATCACCGTTTTTCCGCCCGGCAGACGCAGGGCGCGTGTGGTTGGGTCCAGGGTGCAGAACAGCATGTTTTCCGCCGCAACCCCTGCCCCGGTCAGGGCGTTCATCAGTGTCGATTTTCCCGCGTTGGTGTAGCCGACCAGCGCGGCGGTGATGAAGCCGTTTTTCTTTCTGCGCCGGTTAATCTGGCTGCGGTGCAGCTCCACATCGTGCAGCTGGCGGGTCAGCGAGTCAATGCGCCGCCGGATGTGGCGGCGGTCGGTTTCCAGCTTGCTTTCACCGGGGCCGCGCGTTCCGATTCCGCCGCCTAAACGGGAAAGCTCGCTGCCGTGCCCGCCAAGGCGCGGCAGCAGATATTTCAGCTGGGCAAGTTCCACCTGCAGTTTGCCTGCTCTGCTGTCTGCGCGCGATGCAAAGATATCCAGAATCAGCATGGTTCGGTCAATCACGCGGACCCCGCTCTGCTGTTCGGCGTTGCGGATTTGGGTGGGAGACAGCTCGCAGTCGAAAATCAAGAGGTTCAATTCATTTTTTTTGACAAAATCGGAAATCTGTTTCATCATGCCGCTGCCCACATAGGTGGCGGAATCGGGGGAAGGTCGTTTCTGTGTCATTGCTCCAAACGGCAGAGCGCCGGCGCTGCGGGTCAGTTCATACAGTTCGGCCAGGGATGCCTGCACATCATATTTACCTGTGTCTACCTCGACCAGAAGGGCACGTTCCTGCTTTTCCTTGTTTTCGTGCATTTTCGATCAGCAGCTCCTTTCCTGCGGTTTTCTTCGTCTGTTTTCCTTATTTTCACTTTTGTTTCCTTATCAAAATACCGCAGTTTCGGGTAAATTGCAATCATATTCTGTCGAAACAAATGTTTTTCATAGAATACGGTTATTGTTTCACGAAATGCCGCTGAAATCCAATTCTACCAGTAAATGCGCAGGGCAAAATATTTCCAGCTTTTTTTTCGCGGCGGTTTCTCCGCAGGCCGGCGGTGAAAGAAAATGCGCGATAATTTTTAAATTTGCGGGGTCCTCTTCCAAACGGACGGAAAGGCCAAGCGCGGAAAGAGCGGATTCAATTCCTTCTTTTGTGCAGGAGCCGCGGCGCACCGCACAGAGCCGCAGCAGGGCTTCCCGCTGACTTTCGGTGTCCCCACGGGGTGTCAGCGCAAACACGCGTTCCTTGCTGCGCAGTCCATAGCCGCATGCCGTGGCGGCGTAGCTTTCGGTTTGCAGGGCCAGAAGATCGCGGCGGATCGGTTCGAACCCGGCGGCGTAAGAAGCAAGTTCAAAATCGACCGCTGTTGTGCCGTCCAGACGATAAAGACCGGTTGGGGCAAGCTGATTTTTCATGGAATCCAGTGTGTTCAAGGCGATACCTCCTGCGATACGGTGACGGTGAGGTCCCCGCACACGGCAAGCTGATTGCGGCCGATCGACTCTGTCCCCGTTTGGAGCGTGCAGCTGCCGATCATTCCGGTGGAAAACAGCGAGGCATTCAGTGCGGAAGGGACAACCTGTTCCGCGACCGCAAGGCGGCAAAAATAATTCTGCACCGCCGATTCACATGCCGCGCGCACTTCGGCGGAGTCCGTTCCGGCCGGTGCCTTTACGGCAGCCGTCACGGCGACGGGGACCGTTTCAGCTGCCGCAACGGTAATTTGTGTGCAGATTTCCCGTTCTGCGTTCAGCCCTTCTGAAATTTTTTTTACAATGGTGTCGGAAGGCGCGCATCCCCGGCCGCCCAGGTACAGCGCGACCGTTCCGGTTCCGTTTGCCCGCGGCACGACGCTGACGGAATTGACTCCGCCGCAGGCAAGGGCATAATCGCGGTAATACGCAGTGTTGGCTCCGTTGGAAGCGGAACCGCAGCTTTGCAGCAGACGGGAACGCAGCGCGTCGTCGCTTTCCCGGTCTTCCCCGCCCACAAAGGCGGATTCGTTGGTTACGGCCTGAATGCCTGTGGGAAGGGTCACGGCGACCGTAACGGTCCCGGCTTCCGTGTTTCCGGAAACGCCGCCTTTCTCCGCCTGCGCGGGGACTTCCACACTGAGTGTGTCTGCCTTCAGCACGGCGTCTTCGGTCGTTACATAGCGCACCGGATTTTTCCCCGTGGTGGAGCAGACGGTTCCGGCTTCCACCGGCAGGTTGAACCAAATGGAGGATTCGCGGGAAAAAGTCAGCGTTCCGTGCGCGCGCACGGGCTCTTTTCGCTGAAGCCCGCGCTCTTGGGCGCGGTATTCCAGCTCCTGTCCGTTGGCGGTCTGCGCAAACGACTGGCGTTTCAGCCAGTCGACCGCTGTTCCCAACGAGTAAAGTTCGCCTGCCAGAAGCCGGATTCGAATTCCAATATCGGATGCTTCGTCGGGGCAGTAGCCGGCAAGGTCCGTAAATTTCTTTTTCATGCGGGATAAAATGGTATCATAACTGTCCGTCAGAGCGTCACCTCCACACAGCGGCGGATGCCGCCGGCATTTAATGTGATTTTTACGGCGGATGGCACGCATTCCACTTTTGTTACGGAAAGCTGGGGCAGTCCCCGCAGGGCTTCCTGTGCCATGGCAAGGGTCTTTTGCTCCCGCAGCGGCGTGCTTGCCGTCAGGGTGTGCAGGCGGCTGCCAAGCGCCGGGCTGCAGGCGAAGGAGCCGAGCGGCACGGTCAGCCGGATTTCGGCACGCTGAAAGAGTTCCGCCGCGCCGGTGACCGTTTTCGGTCTGCCTGTTTTGCCGCAGACAAAATCGCCGCCGGAAAGTGCAAGGTCCATCTTTATGCCTCCTTTTGAAATACCTGACCGTTGATGACGATGTCGCCGTTGTTTTTTAAATAGAGTTCTGCCCCGCCGGAGGAATACAGAAGCAGTTCCCCCGGCTTTAACTGCCGGTCGGCGGCCAGAGTTCCAATGCAGGTATCGCCCGCACTGGTCGTGACAATGACGGCCTGCGCCGCATTCGGCGGCTGATAGGCGATGCCCCACGGCCCCGCAAACGGCAGACCGCGGTATTCGTTTCTGCCCTGCGCCGCGGCACTGCCGGTCATTCTGGCCAAATCGGCGGAGGGTTTTACAGCCTGCGATGCGATGATTTTCTGCGAAATCCACATAGCTATTTCCTCCTCAGCGTAATTTTCGTGTGTTCTCCGTTCACATCGCTTAAATAGCGGATGGACGAAACGTACAGACCGTGTTCAAATCCGCAGGGGGCGCCGGTTACCCGTGCAGGTGAAAGCAGAGAAATTTTCGGTGCGCCCGGGCAGTCCAGCAGGCAGGCGAACGCATTTTTTTTCGCTTTTTTGAGCAGCGGGGAAACGTTGGTGCCGCCGCTCAAAAAACGCCTGCGCCGAACAGTGAGCCTCTGCGTTTCTTGATCCTGTACGGACAGCAAATAAGTTCCGCCGCCCGGCTTTGGCACGTACAGCTCCGAATACAGTTTGCAGTACCGGCTTTTGAACAGTGCGGAGCTAAAACGGAGGCCGCCCGTTCCAAACAGGAGTTCCGCCTTGGGGGCGGAGCCGGAAGCGTCGAAAACACGGCCGGTGATTCTCGGCTTTGTCTTCAGAAATCGGGTGCAGAACGCCGCCGCGGCCGTCCATTCACTCATTCCCTTTGTAACCGCCAGAGTCCCTGTAAAACATCTTCCGTCGCCCAGGTACTGTGTAAAGCCGTAGGGGCGGAGATGCCGGCTGAAAATGGTTGCGAGCGACGGATTCATATAATTTTGCGGCAGCGCTTCGTTGTCCAGCAGAAGCGCCGCGCGGCTGCGGGAGGCAAGAGAAAGGGTTCCGTCCGTCAGGCATATTTCCTGTTCATCCACGATTCCGTCAAAGAGGACGGTTCCCGTTTGGTCGGAAACAGTCAGCCCGGTGATCGGGCCGCAGTCGGCGGACAGCGGAAACGTGGCTTCCATACTGTCGGCAGGCGCGTCTTCTTCCCGGTCGAGCCGCATGTGAATTGCTGCCGGCAGAATCCGCTCTCCCCCGGGGCCTTTGGCAAGGACAATCACGGCACGGTCACTTCCGTTCCGTCGCCCGGGTCGTTCGGCCACTGGATTCCCGGGTTTGCGGCAAGCAGAACGTCCACGCCGATTCCGTAGGAAGCCGCAATGGAAAAGAGGGTGTCGCCCGCTTTGCAGCAATAGATTTCAGGGTTGCTGACAAGCGATTCCTTTTCCGGGGCGGAGCCGTCTTCCCAGAATTCGAATTCATAGGCAATGCGGTTGGGGCGGGGGTCTCCTTTTTGTGTCAGTGAAAAAAAGATGGCCGAAAACGGAGCCATGCCCGGCAGAATCAGCTGCCCCGCGCCTTGTTCGGAAAATACGGCGGCGAGCTTTTGAAATTTCTGCGCGCATCCGGCACCGGCAAACGCGCCGCTGCCACTGACCGTGCGGCTTCCCTTTCCCAGGTCCTGCAGGGTGTTCCCGGCGTGGGGAATCGGATATTTTCCAATGCTTTTCGCGCGGGATACGGTGACTGTTTCCGGGTTGCACGGCCAGATATAATCCTTATAACTCATCGGAGTCAGACGCATCGTCCTCCTTTTCCAGGTCCAGACTGCGGGGGAACCGCAGACAGTCGCGTTCGATGGCGCGTGAAATTTCTTCCAGGGTGTCTTCCGTCATGGCAGTGCTTCCTCCTTCTTTGCCGCCGCCAGTACCAGCAGCGAGCGGTTGGGCGCAAGAAACGCGCCGCCCGCTTCCGATTCC
The DNA here is from genome assembly GCA_022650485.1 of Oscillospiraceae bacterium. GTDB lineage: Bacteria > Bacillota > Clostridia > Oscillospirales > Acutalibacteraceae > Caproicibacter. Next base: position 205,688 of record JALCPP010000004.1, read on the forward strand.
TCTTTGACACGGCAGCCGGAATAGATTTCTCTGCGCGCGGTTCCCCGGATTTCCACCTGAAAGGTTCCAAGCCCTGATAGGGAAACTCCGTTTTCCGGCGAAATTCCGTAAAGGTCCAGCTGATAGGATGTTTCGCCCTCTGCAATCTCCGCCGGGGTTCCTTCCCCCCACGAGCGGAGTTCACATCCGTTGCGCAGAATGTTCACTTTGTAGCCCTTTGCGCGGGCCAGTGCTGTGCCGTCTTCCTTCAGCAGAACAATTTCTTTGTCCGCGGTGCCGGGCAGTTCGCGCAGCACTGCCCATTCGTACAGCGTTTCGCTGCCCAGTGCGGTGGACCCGGCCCGACGCACGCTGTAAGTCCGGCGGTCGGTTTTTATCATGTCGCCGGCGGCAAGGGGGTGTTCCGCCGGACCGGTGTAGCGGTAATACAATTCAGAATCCCGTCCGGTTAGGATGCCGTCCGCTCCGGATTGAATTTGTAAAGGGCGGATGACCGCACGCACCTGAACTCCGCCTAGTGTGGCCGCAGAGCCATACTTTTTCAGCATGGCATTGACGGCTGCGCGGCGCGTCACGGCCCGATTCTCCCAAACAGAAAGCAGCCGGAATCTTTTAGGAAAGGGGCGGCGGTATCCGCCGCCCCTTTCCACAGCTTTCTTGCGGATTCAGGGCTGGCGGCGGCTGCCGTTACCTTGACATCCCCGGCACAAAAAGATTTCTCACCGGTTCCCGCGGCTGACAGAACATACCGGTAAAACGCGAGTGCGGCGGCCGCAGCGGTCAGCACGGCGCGGCCGTCCTCGCTGCAGTCCGCACGCTCCGCCAGTTCTATCTCCGCGGCAGTGTCACAGCACAGCATTTGATAAGTGTCGGATTCCTCTGTGCCGCACAGCATGGAAAACCGGGTGAGCACGTCTTCTGCGTAAATTTTAATCAAGTTTTGTCCCTATAGGTCAGAGCGCGGACCGCACCGTCGAACAGTCTTGCGAATCCCGCCGTCACACTGATGGCGGTGCGTTCCAGCTGGCGGTCGATCAGCCGGTCGGAATCGGTTGTAATGCCGCCTGCCTGTACCATCTCCAACGCGCAGGTTTTGTCCAGCCCGATGATTTTTCCAGGACCCATCTGCGGTGTATGCAGCAGTTTCGCGCCCAGCGGGCTGATCAGTTTGCCGGTGCCCTGAAAGTTCAACCCTGCCGCCGCATCTTTAAACTCCGAAATAGAAAGAAGGTCTTTCATGGCGGAGGTCGACGCAACCAGCGTGTTCAGCGTGTAGGGGGAAAGGCTGCTCCACAGGGAGATCAAGTCGCTGTAAGCCGGAACTGCCCCAGCCGCCGGAATGGTTTCGGCCGGCATACTGCCGTCGTCGCCGGAAAGAAGCACCCCGATTGCGTCGGAAAGCTGGCTGCGTGCAATCGCCGAGCCGATTTGCCGCAGTGTAACGGTAAACAGGTCCAGCCGCTGAAAACGAAGTGCCTCATAGCTTGCCGTCAGCATTCTGCCGCGTTTGTTCAGATGCACCAGCTGGCTTTTGATTTTTACGCTGGTCTGCGGCAGCTGCGCGCCCTCTGCAACGGGCTTTAAGGCGCGGTCCTCCTCAGAAGGGCTGGATTCAATCGTGCGGTAGTCCATGGAATCAATTTGGGTTGTGGCGGCGACCAGGCTGGGCAGCAGGTTTGCCTGTTCCATGCCCTGGCGCACCGCGCGGGAAAGATATTCCGGGAACAGCGCGGCGGAGTCGCCGGTTGCAAAGAATTTTTCAATTTTATCGGAACACGGGCCGCCGACATGAATGTCGAAGCGCTTGAGCTGGCGCTGGTAGGCGTCCAGTCCCTCAAGCGGAGTACCCGCGTAGTCGCGGGACGGGTCCATGCCTTCCAGAACCTGGGTGAATGATTTGCCGGGTACGCCGTACATGCCTTTTTCCAAACGGACGGATTCATAGTTCATCAAAGTATTCCTCCTTTTAAAGAATGATGCCGCAGGTTTGCGCGGCTGTGTCCACATCGGTGACCAGCAGGCTTCGCCCGCCGGTGGCCGTCACTTTGATTTTTCCGTTTCCCGCGGCGCACAGATTCTGGAACCCGACCGCCGGGGCCGTTCCGTCATAGGGCAGACGCAGGTAGCCGCCCAGCTGAACCGCAGCGAAACCGCCGCGTTCGTTTGCCGCCACACCACAGAAGACATCTCCGTCCGCGCATGGACCGACAACACCGTTTGCCGTCAGTTTGACCGGTGTGCCGGCGGAAAGGGAAGTTTCCGTCTCAAAGGTGACCATGGATTCCCGAAATCCGTTTAATGATACGTTCATTCTTTTTCCTCCTTTAAATTTTAAAATCAGAATTTCCGTTGTCCGCAGCTTGCCGTTTTGTGCCGGCAAGCTGGGGGGACAGCGGCACCAGACGATCCGCGCCGCGGCGAAACGCCGCAGCAAAGCATTTCAGGTCCTCAAGTTCCATTGCGTCCGCCGCGCGCCGAAGGGTATCCGACGGGATTTCCGGCTTTGACAGAGCCGCGTTTCGCAGAAACTGTTTGGTTAGTTCTCCGCGATAGGCGCGGCCGCAGGCGGCTTCCCGCTCCAGGGCGGTCAGCTTTTCCGCCAGCTGTGCCGCCTGTCCGCGTGTCAGTGTAACTTCTTCCCCGCGCCGCAGTGCTTTCAAAATATCATCCGTATGGGTTCCCTCTTTTCCGGAATAGTTTTTGGTTACGCCCGCCTCCCGCTGGGAGGGAACGGCGACAAACGACCATTCGTAGGCATCGGTTGGGTCGCTCAGCACCGCACAGCACACGCGGCCGTCATAGGAACGGCCGCGTTCGTGACCGCACGAGCCGGATTTCAGGTCGGCGCCGCAGATGCTGCACACGGCGCTCCCAACGGCGCAGCCGACGCTGACTTCTTTTTTAATCCCGCTTTCCAGTTCCGCAATCAGGTTGGCGTTCTTTTCCGTGCGGGGCAGGTACGCCGCCGCTTTTAAACGGGTGTACGGTTCCCCTGCCGAAGTTTTACGCGTGGGGTCGCTTTCCACGCGGCAGTCGAAGACGCGTGCCGTCTGGTCCTGCGCCTTGCCGCTGTGGTTGAAAATTCCTGTTTTTCCAAGGAACAGTTCCGCCAGTTTTGTCAGCGCCGGAATGGAAAAGCGTTCTCCGTCCCGGTCGATTTCGTTGTCGCACAGAATAACCGGAAAAACGTAGAGTTCATCTGTGGAAAAATTTCGGCGCGTAAAGCGGTTGATTTTCTCAAGCGCCGCAGCGTCAGGGGCGGAGTCTGTTTTTGTCGTTTTAGTTGATTCATTGTTCTGTACATACGATTTTGTCAGAATAACAATTCCTCCTTTTCCTTTTAAATCTGACAAGAATAAGAAATAATTTTATCTGGCACCGCTTTTTGTCCTTCACCGGCCGCCGGACCGTACTCGGCCGAAATTTTCCGTTCGATCTGGTCGGCGCGGGCGTTTTGGTACCGGGCGGAGGCCAGCTCGGTTGTATCCTGCAGCGTGATGTCGTCCCAATCGATCAGGCAGCGCGGAGAAAATCCGTTCAGGCGCAGCCACAGGCCGCAGATTTTGTAAATGACCGGATTCAGAAGCCGCCGGTACGATTCCAGTTCGCTGGTCAGAATGTCCGCCTGCTGGCTGGACATTCTTTCGGTGGAAGACCAGGTCAGGCCGAGCAGAAACGGCGGAATCCCCAGCTTTGCAATGATCTGTTCCAGAATCTGGCGCACGGGAACTTCGCTGTCAGGAATCTGCACGTCGGAGCCGATGGCCCGGATGCTGACGTCGCCGACCGCGATAAAATCGCTTACGCTGCCGCCGCGCATGGCGCGCCCCCATTCGCCGGCAATCTGTTCCGCCCGTTCTTTGGCAAACGCGCGGTCACCCGCATCGGTGTCGGGTTTGTAGGTGACCGAAAAGCGAACGGAGCCAAGGCGCTTCCAGTTAACCCCCACCGCGTGGAAGATCTGAATGAGAATCCGGCTGATAAACGGAAGCCCGCGCAGAATGGAAATGCCCTGCGCGCTGCCGGGCGGTGGGTTCAGCGCAGAGCAGAACACCAGCTCCGGGTATTTTACCGCTTGGCTGGCGCCGCTTTCGCGCCGGCGCACTTCGATTGAGAGCGGGGACGCACAGCGCAGTTCCACATCGTCCAGCGAGGCATTGTACAGCGCGCGCAGCGTTCCGTTTTGCACCACCATTTCCCCCACGGCATTGCCGTAGGTTAAAAGCTGGTCGAGGTAGGTGGACAGAAAATTCATGATTCCCTGCCGATTTGCGCCTACCTGAACGGATTTAAGAAATTGGTTTAGTTCCCGCTGGGCCCTGCCGTCCGGGCAGAAGACCGTAAAGCTTCCCATCAGGCGCAGAATTTTTTCAATGGCCGCGTCGATGATCGGAACGGCTTTGCGCAGCGCGTCGTACAGGCGCCGTTCCCCGGGGCCAAGCGGAAGAGAGGTGTTCAGTTCGGAAAACGGCGTGCCAGGTTCCGCCGTCTGAACCGCCCGCACCGCGGCGCCGCCTTTTTTATGTTGAAACAGCATGACTTTCCTCCTTCCTTCGCGGCGCCGCAAGGGCGAAAAAGCTGTCGGACGCACGCGGAAGCGACGTGACGAAATAGCGGATGTCGTCCATCGCGTGGTCGTTTTCCTTGACCGGCGCGTCAAAGCTTTTTCGTTCGTCCCAGCGGTACAGCCCAAATTCCCGCACGGTGTCCGAACAGCAGCGGCAGATGCGGATTTTCCTTTGTTTCAGCGCCGCGCCGGTTTGCCGGATGCCGTTCAGCACGGCGTTGTCCGCTTTCCGCGCGCGGTATTTCCCATGCCGGCGGATGACTTCCAGAAAACTGGCGGCGGAGGGGTCGACCACCACGCGGTCGATTTTGCGGCCGCCGCAGAGCCGCTCCAGTTCGGCGTAATGTTCCTCGTCGGTCCGCTGTTCCCCGGTCTGCCGCGAATCGTAGTAGGATTCCGCAATGCGGTACCAGGTTTCGCCCCGCTTTCCCCACAACCCCATGGAGCACGGGTTGACCGTGCCGTAATCACACGAAACGGCATAGCTGGAAAAGTCTATGTTCGGCGTGTTGCAGAACATCTCATCTGTCATAAACGGATACACAAGCCCTTCCGCCGCAACCCATTTGCCCAGAACAAACCGTTCGTAAAAGGTTCCGGAGTAAAGCGAGCGATACCGTTCCAGAATATGCGGGGAAAGCGACGGGTTGTCTTCCATGGTGAAATGCAGGCGCAGGGCATTTTTATCGTCTGTTTTTTGAATCCATTCGCGGTAAAACCAGTGCCGGGGGCTTTCCGGATTGCAGGAAAACCAGAATTTAGAGCCCTCGACCGAGCAGCGCGCGAGCGCCTGTTCCACAAATGAGCGCGGCATCAGCGCGACTTCGTCGAAAAATACGCCTGCCAGGGTGACCCCCTGAATCAGCGCGGCGGACCCCTCGTCTTTTCCGCCGAACAGAAAAAACCGGTTCTGGCTTTTGCCGTAAGAGATGTCAATCCGGTTTTCCCCCACGCGGAACACGCAGGAAAATCCGGATTCAGTCAGAGCGGGCAGAAGGGTTGTCACCAGATTTCGCCGCAGCGACCGGATGGTCTTGCCGCACAGCGCAAACGACCGCCCGTGAAAACGGGCCAGCGCCCACAGAATGAACGAAAGACCCAGGCAGAGTGTTTTCCCGCTTCTCACCGCGCCGTCGCAGATGACCGCGTCCCGCCCGGCATACGGCGACCCCGGGCACCACCAGCACAGCGCGTCCCGCTGGCGGCGGGAAAAGGAGCTAAATTCCATCTTTCTTTTCCTCCCGTATCTCTTTTGCGCATTTTTGCAGTGCCCGATACAAAGGGGAATCCCCCGCGCTTTTTTCACTCAGGCTGCGCAGGCAGTCCAGCGCCCGGATGCGGTCATAAAACTTGATTTCCAGCCCGCCGTCTTTCAGACGCCGGATTTCCGCAATGTTGCCAAAATCCATGCGTTCCAGTTCGCGGGGGTCCGGCGCTTCCCCGAACAGCAGGCGCACGGCGTCGTTGACACTGCCGAACGCGAGCTTTTCATAGCCGTTTTTCAGGCTCTCGCGCTTTTTGTTGTTCCGAGTCAAAGTTCAGGCCTCCTTTCATTCCACCGTCCGCCCGCGGCTTTTCTTTCACTCCGGAAGGCAAAACAATATTATTTTCTTGACTTTTTCAGAAGTTGGTGGTATATTGACACTACCGTGTATATATAATATATACAGTTAAGAAAGCGACGGTGATACGCACTGGATATTGTAATCAGCAATTCCGATTCACGACCGATTTATGAACAAATCACCGTGCAGGTCAAAAACCAGATTCTTTCCGGTGCCCTGCGGCCCGGGGATGCGCTGCCGTCCATGCGGCTGCTGGCGCGCCAGCTTCACATCAGCGTGATTACAACGCGCCGGGCATATTCCGACCTGGAATCGGAGGGGTTTCTTGAAACGGTTGCGGGCAAGGGCTGCTTTGTCGCCGCGCAGGATGTGGAATCCATCCGTGCCGAGCAGCGCCGCAGGGTGGAAGAATTGCTTTGCCGCACGGTGGAACAGGCGCGGCAGAGCGGAATTTCGGTGGAAGAACTGCGCGGCATGCTGGACCGCCTGTGCGGCGGGAACACTTAGAAGGAGATTATGATGAAATCGATACTGGAACTGAAGGGCGTGTGCAAAGATTACCCCTCGTTCTCTTTGCGGAATATTAGTTTTGCCGTTGAGCAGGGCAGCATTATGGGCCTGATCGGCGAAAACGGAGCGGGAAAAACCACGACGATTCTTCTTGTTTTAAATGAAATTCAGCGCGGCGGAGGAAGCATCCGAATTTTTGGGAAAGATAACATCAAAGACGAGATTTCCGTTAAGGAGCAGATCGGCGTCGTGTTGGATGACAATTGCTTTTCCGGGGAATTCCGCGCCAAAGATGTTAACGCCATATTGAAACGGGTCTATAAAACATGGGACCGGGATCTGTTTTATCGGTATTTGTCCGATTTTTCGCTGACTGACGAAAAAAAGATCAAGGAGTATTCAAAAGGCATGAGAATGAAGCTGAACATCGCGGCGGCGTTTGCGCACCGGCCGCGCCTGCTGATTCTCGACGAGGCAACCAGCGGGCTGGACCCGGTCATGCGCAGCGACATTCTCGACCTTCTGCTCGATTTTATCCAGAATGAAAACTGCGGCGTACTGTTTTCTTCCCATATTACCTCCGACCTGGAGCGCGTTGCCGATTCCATCACATACCTTCACGAGGGCAGAGTCGTGTTCAGCCGTGACAAAGATGAGATGGAAGAGCAAATGGGAATTTTAAAGTGCGGCGCTTCTCAGTTTGATCGTCTGAATTCCTCGGATTTTCTAAGGGTGCGCCGCGGCGCTGCCGAATGTGAGGCGTTGGTTGCAGACCGGGCCGCCGCGAAGAATAAATATTCAAATTTTGTCATTGACCCGGCGTCGCTAGACGAAATTATGCTGCTGTATGCAAAGGGGGAGAAACAATGACCGGTTTGATTCTGAAAGATCTGCTGTACCTGAAGCGGATGGCAAAAGTGCTGATTACCCTTCTCGCTTTTTATATGATTCTATTTTTGCAGACCGGAAAGGATTCCGCGTCCGGAATCCTTTCCGGTGTGATTGTCATGCTGACCGTCATTTTATCCTCTAATGCGTTTGCTTACGATGAGGCCGCAAAATGGAGGGTTTACGAACTCAGCCTGCCCGTGTCAAAAAGCCGTATCATTTTGGCGCGCTATTTGCTTGCATTGATTTTTTCTACGGCTTTGACTTTGATTTCCCTTTTGATGGAACTGGTCGCCCTCCGCGGTGCTGTGTGGGAAACCGGCACGGCATTGCTGACCGCGTGGAGCATTGCGCTGCTGTTCTGTGCCGTCTTGTTTCCAACCGTGTACAAATACGGCATGCAGAAAGCGCGCCTGATGTTAATGACCTTTGTTCTTCTTCCGATTCTGGCGATGACGCTGCTGCAAAAGGCAAATCTGCCTTTGCCGAAAGAATCCGTGCTGCTGATGACGCTTCGGATTTTTCCGCTGTTTGCCGTAGCAGCATACTTCCTTTCCTACCTGATTTCCTGCCGCGTTTTCACTCACAGAAAATCATGACCAGATGGCGGCACGTCGGAACGGGACAATTTAGGCAGTAAAAATAGATGATATGGTTTGGAACTTTGCAGATTCTGTTTTTAAAAGCGCCGGTTTAGCGGTGAAAGTATTATTGCTTATTAGAAAAATGTGTGACAATTGCATATTTCGTCTTTCGGTGGTAAAATAAACAACATAACACAGCATCGAATCATTTGAGATTGTATCATTAGAAGGAGATCATAATGGCGGATTATGTAATTGTGACGGATTCATCCTGCGATTTACCGGACCGGCTGGCTCGGGAGTATGAGATTGTTGTTCTGCCCCTTTCTTTTCATATAAAAGGGAAAGATTACTTCAACTATCTGGATGAGCGTGAAATGCCGATCAGCGAATTTTATTCCCAGATTCGTGCCGGCGAGCCATGCACCACTTCCGCTGTGAATGTCGCCGCCTATAAAAGCGCCATCGAGCCATTGCTTCAGCAGGGGAAGAATATTCTGGATATTGCGTTTTCCTCCGGGCTTTCCGCAACATACAGTTCTGCGAAAATTGCCTGCGACGAACTTTCGGAAAAATACCCGGAACGAAAGATTTTTGCCGTGGATACCCTTGCAGCGTCGCTTGGCCAGGGGCTTTTGGTCTATCTCGCCGCGTGCCTTCAGCGCGAGGGCAAAAAGATCGAAGAAGTCCGCGATTGGGTGGAGCAGAATAAACTGAGCCTCTGCCACTGGTTCACTGTGGACGATTTGAACCACCTGAAGCGGGGCGGGCGCATTTCCGGCGCAACGGCTTTGTTTGGCACCATGCTGAACATTAAGCCCATCATGCACGTTGATGACGAGGGCCGCCTGATTCCGGTGGGAAAGGTTCGCGGCCGCCGCGCATCGCTGGATGCACTTGCCGACCACATGGAGGAAACGGCGGTGAACCCCGCTTCCCAAACGGTTTTCATCAGCCACGGCGACTGCCTGAAAGATGCGGAATATCTTGCGGCGGAAATCAAACGCCGTATGGGCGTAAAGAATTTTGTCATCGGAAATGTAGGCCCCGTCATCGGGGCGCATTCCGGCCCCGGTACCATGGCACTCTTCTTCCTTGGGACCAGGCGGTAATTCCATTTTTTAAAACAAAAGTCCCCCGAAAACGCAGCTGCGCTTTCGGGGGACTTTGCTGTTTTATCTGCCGCATGCAGATGATTCGGACGAAATTGTAAAAATTATCCTGAATATAATATGTATTTTTATACAAAATGTGGAAATGAATAATTATGCAAAAATAGCTTGATTTTTTGCATAATCAGCGTATAATAAAACGCAGAAGAACAAAAGATATGATGGACGGAAGAAAAGGTGGGTGTGCGCAATGAAAGATCAAATTAAAAAAGTGGTGCTTGCGTATTCAGGTGGTCTGGATACTTCTATTATTATCCCGTGGCTGAAAGAAAACTTTGACGGATGCGAAGTGATCGCCGTCGCGGCGGATGTCGGGCAGGGCGCGGAGCTGAACGGTCTGGAAGAAAAGGCAAAAAAGACGGGCGCTTCCAAGCTGTATATTGCAGACCTGAAAAAGCAGTTAGTCGAAGATTATATTTGGCCGACGCTGAAAGCGGATGCGGAGTACGAGGGAAAATATCTTCTGGGAACATCGTTTGCAAGGCCGCTGATCGCCAAGCGCCTGGTGGAAATCGCCAAGGCGGAAGGCGCGGATGCCATTGCGCACGGCTGTACCGGCAAGGGAAACGATCAGGTTCGGTTCGAGCTTGCCATCAAGGCGTTTGCACCGGACATGAAGATTATCGCACCGTGGAGGATCTGGGATATCAAATCCCGTGACGAGGAGATCGACTACGCCGAAGCCCACGAGATTCCGCTGAACATTACCAGAAAAACCAATTACTCTAAAGATAAAAATCTGTGGCATCTTTCCCATGAGGGTCTGGACCTGGAAGACCCGGCAAACGAACCGCAGTACGACAAAATTCTGGAACTCGGCGTGTCGCCTCAGCAGGCGCCGGACCAGCCGACTTCCGTCACCGTCACGTTTGAAAAGGGCGTTCCGGTCAAAGTGGACGGCGAAAAGCTGTGTGCGGTTGACCTGGTTGCCAAGCTGAATAAAGTCGGCGGTGCAAACGGAATCGGTATTATCGACTTGCTGGAAAACCGTTTGGTCGGCATGAAGTCGAGGGGCGTTTATGAAACTCCGGGCGGCACGATTCTGTACCACGCGCACCGCAAGTTGGAAGAACTCTGTCTCGACAAAGACACGTTCCATTTTAAAGAGATTGTGGCTCAGAAATTTGCAGATTTGGTTTACGACGGCAAATGGTTTACCCCTCTGCGCGAAGCCCTCTCCGCCTTTGTCGATTCCACGCAGGAACATGTGACCGGCGATGTGAAGATGAAGCTTTACAAGGGCAACATCATCGACGCGGGCGCCGTATCCCCGTATTCGCTGTATGAGGAGGAAATCGCCACATTCAGTGAAGACCATGTTTACAACCAGGCGGACGCAGACGGATTTATTAACCTGTTCGGCCTGCCGATCACGGTGCAGGCGCTGAAAAAACTGAAAGGCAAAGCATAACAGGACGGGCGAAAGGTCCGATCAGGGGAACGTCCCGCACGGCGGAAAGCGGCGGGGCGACCCCCTTCCTTTTATTGTAATCCATGTAAGGGGGAAGCTCTTTTGAAGCTTTGGGCAGGCCGGTTCCATAAGGAACTCGACAGTAAGGTCAACGATTTTAATTCATCGATTTCTTTTGACAGCCGCATGGCGCAGGAGGATATCGAAGGAAGCATCGCCCACGCGACGATGCTCGGCGAATGCGGGGTAATTGAACAGCACGAGGCGCAAAAAATCTGCGCGGGTTTAAAGGAAATTCTTGCGGATTTGAAAAGCGGCGCGCTTTCCATTGATCCGGAAGCGGAGGATATCCACACCTTTGTGGAGGGGGAGCTGACCGCCCGCCTCGGCGATACGGGCAAGCGCCTGCACACCGCGCGCAGCCGGAACGATCAGGTTGCCGTGGACCTGCGCCTTCACCTGAAAAAGCAGTGCGCCGCGCTGCAAAAGCAGATTTACGGCCTGATTCGGGTCCTGTGCCAAAAAGCATTGGAGCATCGGGCGGACGTTATGCCGGGATACACCCATATGCAGCGCGCGCAGCCCGTCACGTTCGGGCACCATCTGCTCGCGTATGCGGAGATGTTCCTGCGGGATGCGGACCGCTTTTCAGACGCGGTCAAACGCATGGATTTCTGCCCGCTCGGTTCCTGCGCGCTGGCGGGAACGACTTACCCGATTAACCGGGAGCGTACCGCGTCCCTGCTTGGGTTTTCCGGTCCGGTTCAAAATAGTCTGGACGGGGTTTCAGACCGGGACTTTTGTCTGGAGATCGCTTCGTGCATCTCCATCGCAATGGTTCACCTTTCCCGCTTTGCGGAGGAGGTTGTCCTCTGGTGTTCGTGGGAATTCAAATTTATCGAGCTGGACGACGCGTTTTCGACAGGCTCCAGCATCATGCCGCAGAAGAAAAACCCGGATATTGCCGAACTGGTGCGCGGCAAAAGCGGCCGTGCTATCGGCGATATGACCACGTTATTCGCCATGATGAAGGGTTTGCCGCTCGCTTACAATAAAGATTTGCAGGAAGACAAGGAAGCGGTGTTCGATGCGGTCGATACCTTAAAGCTGTGCCTGACGGCGTTTACCCCCATGATTGACACAATGAAGGTCCTGCCGAAGAATATGCGCGCAGCCGCCGCAAAGGGATTTATCAACGCAACGGACTGCGCGGATTATCTGGTCGGAAAAGGGATGCCGTTCCGCACGGCCTATCAGATTACGGGCGAGCTGGTCGCCGGGTGTATTGAACAGGGGTTGACGCTCGAAACGCTGCCGCTTGAACAATATAAAGAGCACAGCGAGCTGTTTGACGAATCGGTCTACGATGCGATTTCGCTGGAGCATTGCGTGAACGGGCGGAACGTGCTGGGCGGGCCCGCACCGAAGAATGTGGAAATGCAGGCGAACAGAATTTTAAAACTGCTGGGGGCGAAACCGCATGATTAAAGCGGGAATTGTCGGCGCAACCGGCTATGCGGGCGCCGAGCTTGCGCGGCTTTTGACCCAGCACCCGCAGGCGGAGCTTGCGGCGGCAAGTTCGGTCAGCTTTACGGGAAAAAAACTCAGCGATGTCTATCCGGCGTATCGTCAGCTTTGCGATATCGTCTGCACAACGCAGGCGGAAGTGGTGGAAAAAAGCGACGTTGTGTTTGCGGCTCTGCCGCACGGGCTTTCGCAGGAGCTGGCCGCGGACTGTTTTTCCAAAGGAAAGGCATTGATCGACCTTGGCGCGGATTTTCGTCTGAAGAACGAAGCGGATTACGAAAAGTGGTACGGCGGGACCTTTTTTTATCCGGAACTGCATAAACAGGCGGTCTATGGTCTGCCGGAATTGTTCCGGGAGCAGATTCGGGGAAAAAAGATTGTTGCAAACCCGGGCTGCTTTACCACGGCGGTGCCGCTTGCGCTGGCCCCCGCCGTTTTAAATGATCTGATCGAGCCTGCCGGAATTGTCGCGGACTGCAAAAGCGGTGTGACCGGCGCCGGGCGTTCCCTGACGCAAAACACCCATTTTGCGGAGCTGAACGAGGGATTTTCCGCTTACAAAGTGGCGAATCACCGGCATAATCCGGAAATGGAGCAGACCCTGCGCCTGCTTTCCGGCCAAAATGTCACAATTACATTTGTGCCGCATCTTCTGCCCGTCAGCCGCGGAATCCTCGCAACCTGCTATGCGCGTCTGAAATCCGGCGTTACACCCGGGCAGATTCGCGCGGCATATGAAAAACAGTACGCGGAGGAATTCTTTATCCGCCTTCTGCCGCAGGGCAAAACTGCGGATATCAAAAATGTCCGGCTGTCGAATTTCTGCGATATTTCCCTGCACCTGGATTTGCACAGTTCCATGCTGATCGCCGTTTCCGCCATTGATAATATGGGGAAAGGGGCGGCGGGGCAGGCGGTGCAGAATATGAATCTTTTGTTCGGATTCGATGAAAAGACGGGGCTGACGGCTCTTCCGCCGGCGTTTTAGGCAGGCAGTGTGATGCTGCATCCTTCGGCCCGCCGTCCAAAGAGGCTCTTTCCGCTGCGGGGTAGTCCGCTACTTAATTTGTTTGAAGATATTTGTGCTATAATAGAAAAAACAAAGAAAGAGGGATGGAATGATGCTGCCATGGAAACGAAAAGAAGTCTGGGTCGGAAATTCCATGCGGGAATGGAATCGGCGCCGAGGAATTCTTGAGCAGAACGGAATCCGGTACGATGATAAAATCAAAGACCGGATGAAATGCGACTTCCAGGGGCGGATCAACGGGATGGCGCGAATGATGGAAAATCCGGCGTATAGCAGCATGTATTATTTATATGTTTCCAAACAGGACTTTGACCGCGCACGGTTCATTCTGGAACATGCGGCCCGCGAATAGGCCCGAATCATAAATAATAAACTTCATTTTAAATTGATTCCTGAATCGGCGGCGGAGTCACCACTCCCGCGCAGACAGGATAATGCGGGAGGCAGACTAAATGGCAATTCAGTTTGTGGAAGGCGGCGCGACCGCCGCGCAGGGATTCACCGCAGGTGGGATACACTGCGGCATTCGCAAAAATAAATCAAAACCGGATCTTGCAATGATTTTTTCAAGTGTTCCCTGTGCCGCCGCCGCGGTTTACACGCAGAATCTGGTAAAAGGCGCGCCGATTCTGGTGACAAAGGAACACTTAAAAGACGGCGCGGCCCGTGCGGTGATTGTCAACAGCGGCAACGCGAACACCTGCAATGCGGACGGGGTTGAAACGGCGGGGAAGATGTGCGCCGCCGCGGCAAAAGCGCTTCACATTGATGAAAACGATGTGATCGTGGCTTCCACGGGTGTGATTGGTGTTCCGCTTCCGGTCGAACCAATTGAAAACGCGGTGCCGCAGCTTTCTTCCCGCCTGTCGAAAGACGGTTCGCTGGAAGCAGCCAAAGCAATTATGACGACGGACACGGTGATGAAGAACCTTGCGGTGGAGTGCACGCTCGGCGGAAAAACCGTAAAGATCGGCGGGATTGCGAAAGGCTCCGGGATGATTCACCCGAACATGGGGACGATGCTCTGTTTTCTGACGACCGATGCGGCGGTTTCCGCTTCGGTTTTGAATACGGCACTGCACACCGCGGTGGATCAAAGCTTCAACATGGTCAGCGTGGACGGCGACACGTCCACCAACGATACCTGTGCCCTGATGGCGTCCGGACTTGCCGGAAATCCCGAACTGACGAAAGCTGAAGGGGAGGACTACGAAATCTTTGCGGAGGCTCTTTTACAGCTCTGCACCGCGTTAGCGCGGATGCTTGCTAAAGATGGAGAGGGCGCTTCCCGTTTGTTGACCTGCACCGTAACCGGTGCAAAGGATGAAAAGAACGCAAAAACCGCGGCGAAGGGAATCATTCAATCCAGCCTGTTTAAGGCGGCCATGTTCGGCGCGGACGCAAACTGGGGCCGCGTGCTCTGCGCGCTCGGCTACTGCGGCGCGGAAACAGATGTTGCGAAAGTCGGCGTATCCTTTTCTTCAAGGGCCGGGCAGATTAAGGTCTGTGAAAACGGAGCCGGGGTTGAATTCAGCGAAGAGCTTGCGAAAAAGATTCTGACGGAAGACGAGGTCACGATTTTGGTGGAGCTGGGCGACGGGAGCGCGCAGGCCACGGCGTTCGGCTGTGACCTTACCTACGATTATGTGAAGATCAACGGCGATTACCGCTCCTGAGCAGGCTGAGCCTGCCTACATGGCCGGGAGCACAACACCTTACGCGCCTACGGCGGCCGCGACTGCGGTAACTGAGCTTTTCGGGAACATGGTTTGCCTTTGACCTATTTTCCTTTAGCCCGGAAAGAATTTGGCAGGGCGCGGGGAGAAGATCACGGAAACGGAGGACAAAGCGACATGCAGATTTCAAATACAGACCGGGCGCAGGTGCTGGTGCAGGCCCTGCCGTACATCCAGACCCATGCCGGTCGAACCGTTGTTGTGAAATACGGCGGCAGCGCGATGGTGGACGAAATGCTGAAGGAAGCCGTCATGAGCGATATTGTTTTAATGCAGCTGGTCGGCATCCGCGTGGTTGTGGTTCACGGCGGCGGCAGGGAAATCAACACGATGCTGAAAAAGGTTGGGAAAGAAAGCCGCTTTGTCGGCGGAATGCGATACACCGACCGGGAAACAGTCGATATTGTCCAGATGGTGCTGGCAGGCAAGGTGAATAAAGACCTGGTGCAGCTCTTGGAACGCCACGGCGGGCGCGCCGTCGGCCTGTGCGGGCTGGACGACGGAATGCTGACCGCGAAGAAGCTGGAAAACGGCGAAGACCTCGGCTATGTCGGCGACATCACCGCCGTGGACCCGTCGGTGATCCGAAATTCAACGGAAAACGGATATATTCCGGTGATTTCCACCGTGGCGGGCGGCGAGAACGGAGAAGTGTATAATATTAACGCGGATATTGCGGCGGCGCGCATTGCGGCGGAGCTGAAAGCGGAAAAGCTGATTTTGATGACCGATGTCCGCGGATTGCTCCGTGACCCTGATGATGAAAGTACGCTGATTCCCGTTGTCAATGTCAGCGAAGTTCCGAAGCTGCGCAACGAGGGGTTGATCGGCGGGGGCATGATCCCAAAAATCGAGTGCTGTGTGGACGCCGTGCGCAGGGGAGTCGAGCGGGCCCACATCATAGACGGAAGAATTCCCCATTCCATTTTGGTCGAACTGTTTTCCGATGAGGGCATCGGCACGATGCTGTACTAGAACGGAGGAAATAAAATGACTTTTGAAGAAATCAAGCGGCAGGAACAGCAGAATATGATGCCTGTTTTTTTCCGGTTTCCTGTGGCGCTTGTTTCCGGAAAGAGCGCGACGGCGGTTGATGTAAACGGAAAAGAATACATTGACTTCACCGCAGGAATCGGCGTGAATTCGCTTGGCTGGTGCGACCCGGAGTGGTCGGCGGCCGTTGCAAAACAGGCGTCTGCAATTCAGCACCTTTCCAATTTGTATTACAGCCCCGTCCAGACTGCGGCGGCGGAAAAGCTGTGTGAACTCAGCGGGATGTCCAAAGTATTTTTTGCAAATTCCGGCGCGGAGGCCAACGAGTGTGCCTTAAAGCTTGCGCGAAAATACGGGCAGGACCGGCTGGGGCCGGAGTGTACGGAAATTGTCACGCTGAAGAATTCGTTTCACGGAAGAACCGTTACCACGCTTGCGGCGACCGGTCAGGATGAATTTCACGCGTGCTTTGCTCCGCTGACGTCCGGATTTTCTTACGCGGAAGCAGATATGGAAAGCATCAAAAGCGCCGTGACGGAAAAGACCTGCGCGGTTTTGCTTGAGCTGATTCAGGGTGAGGGCGGTGTGGTGCCGATGCCGGAGTCGTTTGTCAAAGACCTGCGCGCGTTCTGCACCGAACATAAAATTCTGATGATGGTTGATGAAGTGCAGACCGGCATCGGCCGCACAGGGGCTTTTTACTGCTACCAGAATTACGAAATTCTGCCGGACGTTGTGACCAGCGCGAAGGGAATTGCTTCCGGGCTGCCGCTCGGCGCGTGCCTGTGCGCTGAGCCGTTTGCATCCGTACTCGGCCCGGGTATGCACGGTTCCACCTTCGGCGGCAACCCGGTTGCCTGCGCGGGGGCGCTGGTGGTGTTCCGCCGCCTTGCCTCGCCGGAATTTCTGAACGGCGTGAAGGCAAAGGGCGGTTACCTTGCCGAAAAGCTGGAGGAAATGCCCGGAATTTCTTCCGTGCGCGGCATGGGCATGATGATTGGGGCACAGCCGGCACATGGCAGTGCGGCGGCCATTGCCGCAAAATGCGCGGAGCACGGACTTTTGATTCTGACTGCGAAGACGGTCCTGCGTCTGCTGCCGCCGCTTGTCATGACCAAAGCAGAAGCAGACAAAGGGCTTGCTATTTTACGGAAAGTACTGGATACATTGGAAGCATCATAAATAAGGCAGGAGGAAAACCTTTATGAATCATTTACTCAAAATGATGGATTTAACCGCGGGGGATATTACAGAGATTCTGAATCTTGCGGACCAGCTCAAATATGAACAGAAACACGGCATTGCGCACCCGCGTCTGGCGGGCAAAACGCTGGGCATGATCTTTGAAAAGGCAAGCACGCGCACACGTGTTTCGTTTGAAGTTGGCATGTACCAGCTCGGCGGGCTGCCGATTTTCCTTTCATCCGACGATTTGCAGATTGGGCGCGGCGAACCGGTGGAGGATACCGCCCGCGTGCTGTCGCGGTATCTAAATGGGATTATGATCCGCACGTTCAAGCAGTCTGAGGTGGAGTCGCTGGCTTTAAACGGAACGATTCCGGTCATCAACGGTTTGACGGATTATTCCCATCCATGTCAGGTGCTGGCAGACCTGATGACCATCCGCGAATACAAAGGCTCGCTGGAAGGGCTGAAACTTTGTTTCATCGGGGACGGCAACAACATGATGAATTCGCTGATTGTCGGCGGGCTGAAGATGAAGATGGAAGTGGCGGTCGCGTTCCCGACCGGGTATCGTCCTGCGCAGGATGTGCTGGATTTTGCCGTGACACACCCGGCGTTCAGTATGACTTCTGACCCTGTGGAAGCGGCGAAAGGCGCCGATGTCGTGATTACAGATGTGTGGGCCTCCATGGGAGAAGAAGCGGAAGCGGAAAAGCGCCGCAAAGACTTTGCCGGATATCAGATCAATGCGGAGGTACTGAAAGCCGCTAAGCCGGATGCAATCGTTCAGCACTGCCTGCCCGCGCACCGCGGCGAAGAGATTACGAAAGAGGTTTTTGAAAGCCACGCGCAGGAAATCTTTAACGAAGCGGAAAACCGGCTGCATGCGCAAAAGGCTGTTTTAGTTAAACTTTTGGGAAAAAAGGCCTGATTAACCGAAGAAAGGAGCGAAGCGCCGAAATGAGGCGCTTCGCTCCTTTTGTTATTTTAAGCGTTTTATCATCGCGCGAGGACGCCGCTGTCGGAAGACTGCAGAATCAGGATATCCTCTTCATAGCCGGTTTCTGCATTGATATAGACCAGAACGCGGTCGCCGTCGTTCCCGGTGCACTGGAATTCCCAGCACAGCACTTCCCCCAGGCCGGGTGTCGGAATCAGTGCAAGGCGGCCCAGTTTGACCGTCAGGTTCGGGCTGACGCTTTTCTGTGCGTCTGCAGAGGAAAGCGATGCGTGCAGGGTGCGGTCGGTGTGGTTCATCAGATATCCCGCTGCCTGAAACCGAACCACTTGGCCGTCGTCAAGCGCAATGCCCACTTTAATCAAATCCGGGTAGCACAGCACGCCGTCGTTGACAGAAGCGTAGTTGATCAGGCAGATTCCGTCATTCAGAACATAATAGGTTTCCTTCATGTTCTGGATGCCGCGGCTTTCCAGAAATGCGCGCGCTTTGGTGCTGGCCGCTTCATAGTCAAGCGCTTTGGTGCCGATCGTGCGGGTATTTGACAGTTCGGAAACATAGCCGCCCGCTTTTGTAATGCAGATCCGGATACTGCCGTCTTTTGCCGTGAAATTATAGGTGGGCATGTTACCGGCGGTATCCTGCACGTGGGAAAATTCCGACTGATTCAGTCCGGTAAAATCCGCCGCAATGTTTTGAGCGTTGCCCTGTGCGATGGTTTGTTTGCCATCCGTCATTTTTGGCTTCATCTGCCCGATATGGTCGGAAAACGGTCCGTCATAAATCAATGACGGAAAGTTCGTGAAATCTTCTTCTGTTGTCTTCAGTGAATCATTGAAGTTTTCCGAACTGAAGTCCGGGTTGACTTCCTGCAGATTCTGCTGCAGTTTTTTCGCATAGGTTTCCAAGTCCTTCATGGATTGAAATTCTTCGTCGCTGATGGTTTCGCCTTCCGAAATTTTTTTTGACAGACTCATGGAAAAGTCGCCGACCTGAGTGATGAATTTGCTTACGTTGTCGATGGAGTTTTCCGTCAGCGGAAGAACCGAAACCGCCGCTTTGGCCATGCCGGATTCCCGCATGAGCTTTGCCGCCAGACCGTTTTGTTCGGTGGCGGTGTTTGCGTACACCGCTTTGTTCAGCGTAATCTGGATATTGTCGACACAGTCGCGCAGGTCGCTCAGCGAGCGCGTGTACCCGTACTGCAGATTCCTTCGGTAGTGTTCAGCCTGGGAATAGCCGTAAACGGTCGCACCGCCAAGGGAAATAATGATGGCTGTCACAATTACAAATGATGCAATTCGCTTCTTCTTCATAGTTTCACCCCTAGGCTATATTTTCGGACTGAAGCACCGGAAATATACACGCTTCCGGCCGGCTCCGGCAAATGTTACTGCCTTCTCATTTTGTTTCGTCAAATATAATAATTTCAATGTTGTGTGTCTGAAAATCCTTGTATTTGTTCCTGAATCTTTTTGCTTTTTATGGTTTTTACTGTACAATCCATCAGCACTGGATTATAATAGACGTTGTTAATTATAATAAAAAACAATAATAAAAAAAACTTGTTTTATACAGGATGACCGTGTTCTATGCAGACTTTGTCTTTCCCTGTCAAGACATAGCATTTTGACAGATTCAATCGGGTTCACGGCAGTTTGACTTGGCCAGACTGCACGCAGGAGGATGAAACCGGAACGAAAGCGACCGCCTGCACAGCATAGGCTGTGTTTTAAGAAAAACTTTGGGAAGTGATTCTGATGCCGAATTTACAAAACAGTCAAT
Organism: Oscillospiraceae bacterium; assembly: GCA_022650485.1. GTDB lineage: Bacteria > Bacillota > Clostridia > Oscillospirales > Acutalibacteraceae > Caproicibacter. The sequence continues at coordinate 225,599 of JALCPP010000004.1, forward strand.
TAAGGGGCAGCCTGCCCGGGGGACCTCTTCACGGCGCAGATTCCGGCAGGGAAGCACAGCAGCGGCTGGAAAAATACCTGGATGATGCAATGAAAAATAACAAGTTCGAGATTTACTATCAGCCCCTTTATACTGTTTGTGACGGCAGTTTTACCGAAGCGGAAGCGCTGCTTCGGCTCAAAGGCCCGGACGGTGCGTATATTCCGCCGGATCAATTTATTCCTGTGGCCGAAAAAACCGGCCAGATTATTCAGATTGGCAGCATGGTTCTGGAACGCGTCTGTCAATATATCAGCTACCTGTTATCCTGTCATATTGATATCGATACGGTTTCGGTTAATTTATCGGTGGTACAGTTGATGGATGAAGATGCGGTGCCGCATCTTTTGAAGATTATTCGGGACAGCGGCATTTCACCGAATCGGATTATCTTTGAAATTACGGAAAGCATTCTTATCCGGAATTATGCGCTCATTGCTGAAAAAATTAACGCATTAAGTCATGTTGGCATTCAGTTTGCGCTGGACGATTTCGGAACCGGGTATTCCAATATTATCAATGTAATCGACCTGCCGTTCGACGTGGTTAAGATTGATAAAAGCCTGATTTGGGATTCGATGAAAAACCGACGGTGCAGTACAATGATCCGCGAACTGACCCGCACGTTTCGCAACATCAATCTTGTGGTAACGGCGGAGGGCGTTGAAACCGAAGAGCACGACAACTTTGTGAGGCAGTGCGGCTGTGATAAGATTCAGGGGTTTCGTTACGCAAGACCGATGCCGGTCAGCCGAGTAAGTGATTATTTTGGCCGTTGTGCCGTTTCATAGAAAATTTCTTGATGCCGTCCCTTTGGGGCGGCATTTTGCGTGTGCGGGCGGCTTCTGTCGGTCCTTCGCCCTGTTTCCCTTGATATTTCCAACATCGGCAAGTATAATAAGGACAACTGCCTTACTTTATATTCCAAGAGAGAAGAATGAACGATGAACATTCAAAAGTTTTATCGCATGATAAAGGGGAAAGTCCTCACGTTCTGCGGCATCGGCGGCAGCAATCTGCCGCTTGCGGTTTCCTTTGCGAAAAAAGGTGCCGTGGTTACGGCCAGGGACAGGCGCCCGCTGGACAAATTGGGAAAAGCGGCCGATCTGTTAAAGGAAGCGGACGTTCGGATTCTATGCGGAGAAGATTACCTTGCAAATCTCAATGAGGAGATTATTTTTCGCACACCCGGCATGCGTTATACACTGCCCGAACTGGATGCCGCGCGCGCACGCGGCGCCGTTGTTACTTCAGAGATGGAAATTTTCTTTGAAACCTGTCCTTGCAGAATTTTTGCTGTGACGGGCAGCGACGGAAAGACCACGACGACGACGATCATCTCCAAAATTCTTCAAAGTGCCGGCAAGAACGTGCATCTCGGCGGCAATATCGGCAAGCCTCTGCTGCCTGAGGTGGAACAGATGCAGCCGCAGGATATTGCGGTTGCGGAGCTTTCCAGCTTTCAGCTGATTTCCATGCGGCGCAGTCCGGATGTCGCGGTGGTGACCAATTTGACGCCGAATCATCTGGATGTACACAAGGATATGCAGGAATATATTGATGCGAAGCGTAACATCGTTCTGCACCAGAACGCGTTCGGGCGCGCGGTTTTGAACGCAGACAATGACATTGCCGCCTCATTCGCGCGCGACGTGCGCGGGCAGTGTCTGCTGTTCAGCCGAAAGCATCCGGTGGAACACGGCGCGTACATGGATTCCGACGGCGAAATCTATTTTGTTAGCGGAACGGAAAAAACACGCGTCATGAATGTTTCCGAAATCAAAGTCCCTGGAAAGCATAATATTGAAAACTACCTTGCGGCTATCTGTGCGGTATGGGGCTGTGCCGGTGTCAATGATATAGTCGGCGTCGCAAGAAGTTTTTGCGGCGTGGAACACCGCAACGAGCTGGTACGGGAGTTCGAGGGCGTGCGGTATTACAACGATTCCATCGGCACGACGCCGAGCCGGACGATCAACGGGGCACTTTCCCTGTTTGACCGGCGCATTCTGCTGATTGCGGGCGGGTATGACAAGCATATCCCGTTTGATCCGCTTGGCCCTGTTGTTGCGGATAAGGTAAAGACGCTGGTGCTGATTGGTCAGACGGCGGATAAAATTGAAAAATCAGTGGTTTCCGCGCCCAATTACAGCCCGGAAAATCTCAAAATTTTTCATGCCGCCACGCTGGAAGAAGCGGTTGATCTTTGCCGAAGGGAAGCTGAGAGCGGAGACGTGGTCTCGCTGTCACCGGCCTGTGCCAGTTTCGGAATGTTTCCAAACTTTGAAACGCGCGGCGAAATTTTCCGTGAAATTGTCAACGCGTTGAAATAGAGTCATGACAACAGGAGGGATGGTTCCTTGAAAGAGCTTGAACAGCTTATGTTCCGCCTTTGCAAAGCTCCCGGTATTTCCGGAGGGGAGAGGCTTGCGGCAAAGGTTGTGGCAGCGGAGCTTTCAGATATTGCCAAGGTGAAGATCGACCGGATGGGAAGTCTGACGGCGGAATTCGGAAATCCGAAAGCGAAGGAGCATGTGCTTCTCGATGCACATCTGGATCAGATCGGCCTGGTGGTTACCGGGATTGATGAAAATGGATTTTTGAAAGTCGGCCGCTGCGGTGGAATGGACGCACGGGTGCTTCCGGGAAGCGCGGTTACAGTTTATGGAAAAGAGACGCTGTGCGGTGTTGTCTGCTGCACACCGCCCCATTTGCAGGAGGGCGGAGAGGATCAGGTGCCGCCGGTGGACAAAATGTCGGTGGATATCGGTTTGCCCCATGATGAGGTGGAAAAGGTGGTTTTCCCCGGTGACCGTATTCTGTTCCACACGCAGCCGAAGCGTCTGCTCGGAACACGTGTTTCCGCCGCGGGGCTGGACGACCGCGCGGGAGTTGCGGCGTTTATTCGCTGTGCGCAGATTTTGTCCGGTGAAAAATTGTCCTGCCGTGTGACCATCCTCTGCAGTGTGCAGGAGGAAGTCGGGGGAGCAGGCGCAAAAACCGGTGCATTTTCAGCGGAACCGACACAGGCCATCGCGACCGACGTCAGTTTTGCTTCTCAGCCCGGCGTTCGACCGGTCAATATTGGAAAGCTCGGCGGCGGGCCGATGATCGGTATCGCGCCGGTTTTGAACCGGAAAATGACGGACAGGCTGATCGCTTTGGCGAAGGAGAAGAAGCTGCCGTTCACACGCGAAGTGATGGGCGGTGACACGGGAACCAACTCTGATGACATTGCGACTTCCCGGGGCGGTGTAATGACCGGTCTGGTTTCCATTCCGCTGCGGTATATGCATACCCCTGCGGAAGTAATTGACCTGAAAGATGTAGAAAACACGGCGCAGCTGATCGCCGCGTATTTGCGGGAGGTGGGCTGATGAGCCGGTTTGAACTGCTTCGTGAACTTTGCGAGGCGCACGGAATTTCCGGGCGTGAGGACGCAGTGCGGAATATCATCCTTCGGGAGATTGAGCCGCTTGCCGATTCGGTACAGGTTACTCCGCTCGGCAATATTATCGCGTTTCAAAAAGGAAAAAAAAGGCCGAAAACCAGCCTGATGCTCGACGCGCATATGGATGAAGTCGGGCTGATTATCACCGATTTTACAGAGGAAGGTTTCCTGCGGTTTTCCACGGTGGGCGGGATTGACCGACGCATTCTGCCGGGAAAGACGGTCTGGATTGAAGGAAAGCTTTCCGGTGTGATCGGCGTTAAGCCGATTCATCTGCTGGAAAGGGACGAAAGAGAAAAAAGCGTTCCGCTCAAGGACCTTTTTATTGATATCGGAGCGGAAACCCGCGAAGAAGCCGAAAAATTGGTGGCGCCCGGCGACGCGGTGATATTCGATTCCGTGTTTGATTTGTCTCACGGCAAAATCAAAAGTAAGGCGCTGGACGACCGAGCCGGCTGTGCACTGCTGATCGAGCTGATGCGTGACGGTCTTGCCTATGATACAACATTTGTTTTTTCCGTACAGGAGGAAGTCGGGCTGAATGGCGCGAAGACGGCCGGATATGCCGTGCATCCGCAGGCTGCCATCGCCGTGGAATGCACCACGGCGGCGGATGTGGCAGGGGTAGAGCGCGGCAGGGACGTCTGCCGCGTCGGCGAAGGTCCGGTGGTGTCGTTTATGGACCGCCGCACTCTGTATGACCGCGAGTATTATCAGCTGGCCTTTGAAGCGGCGAAAGCCGCGGGGGTCAAGTGCCAGCCGAAGCGCGCTGTTGCCGGCGGAAACGATGCGGGAGCGATCTCCACCTCATGCGGCGGTGTGCGAATGGCATCGGTGTCCCTGCCCTGCCGTTATCTTCATGCTCCGGTTGGAATCATTTCACAGGATGACTATGAAGAAGCAAAAAAATTGCTTGCCGTTTTGGCCGAAAGGATTGCTGAAACAGATACTATATGATGAAACTTGTAGAATCAAAAAATGATCTTATCGCTTCCGAAGAGAATCCGTTCGGCTGTAAAATACGGTCTATGGCGGAAGCATATGGAACCGATGAAGTGTTTGCTCAGTTTTGGGCACAGGAGGGCGGTTCCGCCCTGGCAAAAATGGACGATGCCGCCGTGTTGGAAGACCGGCGGGCAGACTGGGGGGAGCTGGCCCAGTTCCTCCGCATGTTGGATATTAAAACCGTTTCTTGTTCGGAAACAGCTGCCGAGCATCTGAAACTTCCGGTGTCGTCAAGCGGAGAAATTATGCTGCTGCACGGCGCCGTGGACACGGCGTGTCCTCCGGAAGCGGAAAAGAACCCGGGATTGCGCGAAGTTTATGCGCTGTTGTGCGCGGCGCGAACAGAAACATTCTGCCCGCCTGAGTTTGAACCGTTTTATATGGATATGTCTTACCGGACACGGCACGGGGCGGCCATGTCTGTTGGAATTCGCTTTGGCGATACGCTGGCGGCCTGCGCGCTCTGTTCTTCCATGACGGAGCGCGCCGCTGTTCTGTCCGCCGTGGCGGTTCTGCCGGAATACCGCCGCAGGGGGCTTGGCCGCTCTGCCGTTACCGCGCTGACACAACTGCTTCACAGGGAAAAAATTTACCTTTTTCGAGCGGACGGGGAAAATGAAGAATTTTACCGTTCTATGGGGTTTGAGCCGGCCGGCCGGTGGGCGGAGATTGATCTTCAGGAGAAGACAAAATGAAAGAAAAACGTTTTGAGGTTCTTTATTCACAGGGAGCGGTGGATGTCGTAAAAATTATCCGAGATACGCACACCGGTGTGCAGTACCTTTGCATGCAGGCGGGTTACGCCGGAGGATTGACGCCGCTTTTGGACCGTGACGGAAAACCGGTTGTTTCGGCCGTTGGGGCGGACGAAATGCGCTGATCGAAAACAGAAAAAACACATACTAAGCAAAATAGGAATGGGAGTCGATCGTTTGTATCCTTTTTTTAAAATTGATCAGAGAATTCAAGATGCGGCAAAACGTGCCGAAGAGATGATACGCCCGCAGATTGAGCAGATCGATCAGACCACGGAGTACAATCAGCAGAAAATGCTGGCGGCATTTATCAAAAACGGGGTGAGCGAAAGCCATTTTGTGGCTTCGACCGGGTACGGATACGGGGACCGCGGCCGTGAAACACTGGACCGTGTCTTTGCGGATGCGCTCGGTGCGGAGGACGCGCTGGTCCGCCACAATTTTGTGAGCGGGACGCATGCTTTGACCGTCGCGCTGTTCGGCGTTCTGCGGCCGGGGGACACGATGCTGAGCGTTACGGGAATTCCTTATGACACGCTCCGCTCCGTCATTGGGCTGACCGGGAACGGCATCGGTTCGCTCAAAGAATTCGGAATCAAATATGAGCAGGTTGATTTAACACCACAGGGACATCCGGATTATGAGGAGATCGAGCGCAGGGTTCACCCGGGACTCCGGATGGTTTATGTACAGCGCTCGCGCGGGTACAGTCTGCGCCCTTCGCTGTTTGTGGAAGAAATTGAAAAGATCGCCAAAATCGCGAAAAAGAAAGCCCCGGATTGTGTTGTCATGGTGGACAATTGCTACGGGGAGTTTGTGCAGCGCACCGAGCCGGTTTCGCGCGGAGCCGATTTGATGGCGGGTTCTTTAATTAAGAATCCGGGCGGCGGAATTGCACCGACCGGCGGATATATTGCCGGGACAAAAGAACTGGTGGAGCGCTGTGCATATCGTTTGACGACCCCGGGAACCGGGCGTGAAATCGGGGCGACGCTCGGTAATAACCGGGAGCTTTTCATGGGGGCGTTCCATGCGCCTCATGTAACCGGGGAAGCGTTGAAAACCGCCGTGTTTACCGCGGCGCTGTTCCAGCTTTTAGGGTATGGAGTTACGCCGAACTATGATGAGCCGCGTGCCGATATTATTCAGACCATGCTGCTTGAAAATGAAACGGCGCTGGTCGCGTTCTGCCAGGGTGTGCAGAAAGGGGCGCCGGTGGATTCGTTTGTTCTGCCGGAACCGTGGGATATGCCCGGTTATGACTGCAAGGTGATTATGGCGGCGGGTGCGTTTACGCTCGGTGCGTCGATTGAACTTTCCGCCGATGCTCCGCTGCGAGAACCCTATGCCGCATGGATGCAGGGCGGGCTGAATTACCACAGCGGGCGCCTTGGCGCGATGCTGGCCGCGCAGTCGATGCTGGAACAGGGAGTTTTAAAAGACTGATGCTTGCCAAATCGCCGATTCTGCGCTATAATACAGAAGTCTGGTTTTAGCCAGACTTTATGCGGGTGTGGTGGAATTGGCAGACACGCAAGATTTAGGTTCTTGTGAGTTTCTCGTGCAGGTTCAAGTCCTGTCACCCGCACCAAACTCACATAATCCGAACCATATCTTCCAAATAGGAGATGGGTTCGGGTTTTGTATTTTATTAAAAGATTTAGAGTATGTATAAGATTTAAGCCGATGGAATTTTGTGTTCCATCGGCTTTTGCTATTTTATGCGATTGCTTTTTTCTGTTCCTCTTGCTCCTTTTTCCACTGCGCATAGGCTTTCATATTCTTATCGTCCTTGTAAAAATCTAAGGCACTTGCAAGGTAAGATTCAGCTAAAGACTCTGTTACCGAATCAGGTATTTCCTTTACCTCGGGTGGAAGGCATAGAATAGATACCTCAATTCCTTTGTCATCTAACTCTTGTATAACAGCTAATAATTCTCTAAGCTGATCGTGTATTGTTTTCATATTGTCATTCTCCTTACATAATTGTCATTTCAAAATCTTGCCCCTGCTCGCTTTGCAGTTTGTGACCTGCGGCAAGCTTTTTGAGATTTTCTCTTTGCTTTTGTTTTCTGTCTGTCCAAGTTTTTGGGGTAATTAGTGGTGGGGTATCACCAACGCTTTCAAGTTTTTTTCCCAGTGAAATGACATCTTCGGTAAGTCCATAGTGTGCTTGCATTTCACCAAGCCAACCCTCCGGTGGCTCATAGGTCAGAGGTTTGAAACCTGTTTCTTGTCTGAATATAAATAACTTTTCTAAGTTTTCCTTGAGATAGGTGTCATCGTGTAGCTTATTATCTCTGCACTTGTAACCCTCTGGGGTGGTGTAGGTGATATATTTTCTCTTATCGCTCCAGTTAACTTCGTAGCCCTCATATTCCATATTGTGAATAAAGCTTTCCCTGTCGGTAGAGTACAAAAGGGCATCTTCAATAGCGGCAATGAGTTGCAGTTTCCAACTTTGACAACGCTCGGCTGCACGATATTCTCGTTGCTTGATGGCTTGTCCTCGTTTCAACTTTTGGTATGGTTCTAAAACCATCAGCCCATGAGCCATGCAAATTTGGTCATTTACCATTCGCTGTTCCATTAAAATATCGTGGTTTTGATGTAGCTTTTTTCCTGTTTTGAAGCTGACGGAGTTTACCACAATATGATTGTGTGGGTGCTTGGTGTTGCAGTGAGTGGCAACCATAACCTCAAAATCAGGGAACAGCTTTTGTGCAAGCTCCAAACCAATTTGATGAACTTCCAACGGTGTAACTTTATCTTCCTCTGGGAATGACTGCACAAACTGATAAAACTGTCTGCCATCATCTTTTTTATACTGCTGTTTGGTGAGGCACATTTCAGCATAGCCGCTGTAATAATTGCAATTCAATCCTGTTCGAAGAGGTATATCGTTGTAATAAACCTTGTTACTATCAGAGATATAATTGAGAACACCAGCCATTGCACCCTTGGTTTGTTTCTTGTTTTTGACCGCACTAAACACTGCCATCGCTGTCCACCACCTTTGTCAGTTCATTGATTTTCCAATAGATTGCTGTTAATGATTCTTCAGTTTCATCAAGATTTACTGTGTTAATCACACCTTGGTGGCTTAGCATTGTGAGCTGATTTAGGTTGTTTCCAATGCGTTTTAGCTCAGTAACAATCTCAGGCAGTCCATCAATCACAATGATTTCTTTGCCTAAAGCTGAATTTGTGATGTAGTCGGTAACTGTCAACTTTGCTTTTTTAGACTTCTTTTTGATAGTGTCTAAGTCTTTTTCCGATACCCTAAATGCATAGTTTTTATCTTTTAATTGTTTCATTTAATTACTCCGTTTCACATTGATATGTCATATCTTCGTTCTAAAGGGGTGCGGGTCTCCCGCCGAGCAGTGACCGCCGTATAGGCGGACGCTATGCTCGCCCTACCCTAAAAGGGTAGGATTACGTAACCGAAAGCTCCTCTGCTAATCTGAAATTGGTGCAAACGGAAATTTATCCGCAACGGTGGCTCAATTTGTGATTTTGCGTTGATGTCGTGTTATTATCCCACCATATCCGTCAAAGGCTCACACGGTGGCGAACAGGGGGCAACGGTGGCGAGATTACTCTCGGCTGACAGTGCTGACGGCAAAGACGGCAAATTTAGGGGGAGGCTTTCATCCGTCATACCTTCATTTTCACTTTTACCGTCATAATCAAGTGTAAATTCTCGCCTTTCAAAGGTTCTGTTTTCAGAATAATTAATGTTATTTTCAATTAAGAAATCCATGTGCTTGATGATTTTCTTTTTTAGAATTGGCGGCGAACTTTCTGTTCCATTAAACTCTTTAAGCTTTTCTGCAAGTTCCGTTGCAGTACCAGTAAAACTGCCAACTGATTTTATAAAATCAGAGAGAAGAATAATCACCTCATCAACCTTTTTCTGCTCTACTTCAATTGGTTCACGCAGTTCCCAAAGTAAGTTATATTTGTTGAAATCTAAAAACAATTCTCGCTGTTCAATATCTCGTCCTGTACAGATGAGCATTGCTCGGTTCTCAATTCTTTTTTCTTTCTGCAACACAAAGTTAGTATCAGCACCGCCGGCAATTCCACTGGTGCCCGAAATCATATTCAGCGGGTCGCTGTCGCCAGTTTTTCTAAGGTGATGAACTAAAACAATCGCAATCTTATATTTATCAGCAATTTGTTTCAATGCGTTGATGTCATCGTAATCGGCTGCGTAAGGATTTACATTTGCTGATGTATTGCTACGAACTTTTTGCAAGGTATCAATTACGATTAAGCCTGTTTCAGAATGTTCCTTAATAAAATTTTCAATCTGAATTTCTAAACCGTTGCCGATAGTGTCGCTCATAATTGCAAAATGTAGATTTGACGGTGCATCATCTGTAATTTCAAACAGCCTGTTTTGTATTCTCGCAAAGCTATCTTCCAAGCAGAGATAAAGGACATCACTCTTGTGAGTTTCAAAATCCCAAACCTTTTCTCCTTTTGCAACCTGCAAACAAATCCACAGCGACAGCCAACTCTTACCGATTTTAGGTGAGCCTGCGAGAATATGCAGTCCTTGCGGTATCAGCCCATCTACAATAAATTTGAGTTGTTCAAGCGGTGTGGTCATCAAAGTTTCTGCATCCATGGTTTCAAGTTTATTTTTCATTTACATTCTCCTGTGATAATAAATTCTGTTGTTGTCGTTCTACCTAAAGCAGTTCCTGACCGAGGTTCTCTCCGTCGTTTTCGTCGCTCGCTCTTTTAGGTCTTGGCAACCGTATCACCTTTAGACGATCATTCAATTTTCAAGATACAAAGTTACTGATTGATATTATCAAATATATCTGATACAATAATGGTAACACATTAAAAAAACTTTTCAATAGCTTTTGGGGGTGTATCGCAAGGTCAGGTACATCTCAAAAATATATCTGATACAAAAGAGGTAATTTTATGATTGAGGGAACAAAAAGAACAAATGAAAAAGTGAATACATTGCAGGAATTCACCTTGATGTTTTGGAAAAACCAAATATTAATTAACGACAACAAAATTCCTTTGGGGCAGTGCACAACTGATATTCTAAATTTAAGCAATGACTATTTAGTTGAGATGAACGATAGTCGCAATGCTCTTGTAGGTGCAATGCAGACCTTATTTGATTTGCGCATAAAAAAAGACCTTGCAACCGATACTGAAATACAGAACAAGTTAAACAAGGTTTTAGACTTGGCGATTGCCTTACCGCCATTTCATTATTTAATTGATAAAGAGTTCGGACACTCCATGCTCGTTGATATTTTTAATTCTAAGCAGCAAGGGTTTAAGGCAATGACCGATAGAACAACCCATCAAGGTGAGGTATTCCATCACTTTATTTTCAAGCTACTTTCTATTATTGATGAAACTATAGCTTTTAAAAAATATATTTCCGTGATGCTTGATTTGTATTTTGACAAACTAAATAAACGTAATGAGGAACATTACGCTGTTGGAGTTTTCAGCTTTTTTACAGATACAAAGCTTTTGAATGAAATCCGTATGACTATGCCTCCAATGCCAGCTTTTGATTTTGCACAGACAAGAGATGTAGGCATTGAGTATGCTCCTATGCGTAATCCCGAAAACGAAAAAGAGTATTTGATTGCTGAACGAATTGTATTTACAAGCATTGGTGCATTTTTGCACTTGGATTTCTTTAGAGCATTGATGAATGGTCATTGCCCACGCAGATGTCACAACTGTGGCAAATACTTTTTGCTGTTGTCGGGACATAACACTTGCTATTGCTCCAATATAGCACCTAACCAGAAGAAAGTTGGTGACGCAAAAACCTGCCGTGATATTGGTGCGCACATTAAAGAAACACAGAAAAAAGAAAAGCGTACCCCTGCTCAGCAGGAGTACGACAAGGTTTATAACCGATTAAAAACACGGAAGAACCGTGGTAAAATTTCTGTTGATGAATGGAATAAGCAAGTAGCACTCGCTGTTTCTTATATGGAACAAAACCAACGAGGTGAACTTCCGGATTTTGAGTATAAAGAAATTATGAAAAAGTTTTGATTGATAAAGGCAGTAGGTATACCTTGTTTTGAGGTATACCTACTGCCTTTCATTTGATATGGTTTTAATCCATCATACCTACCATTTTATTGATGTCGCCGTCGCTCTGACCCATAATGCCGATTTTGTTGCCGTTTTCATACATGCCCTCGACATAGACAAATTCATTTTCACCTTTATCCTCCACCCAACCGAAGCCTAAGAAGTAGCTTTGCTTTATGCTGTCTACTACACGAGTGTCGCCCATTTTGGGAGTGGGTGGCTTTTTAGGTGTTGGTGTAGTTGGCTTTGCAGCCGTTTGTATCGTGGTAGTAGTGGTAATGGTCGGTTCTTCTTTTTCTGTTGGCTGTGGCTGAACATTTTGCAAGGATACCGGTTCTGAAATATTCTCACTGTGGGTGCTGATTTGTTGGGTTTCTCCACTCGCAAGTGACGGTGTTTCTATTGTTGGGGCATACGCCTTATCCATCTCTATAATCTCCGACACAGGGCGATTGTGGGGCGGGCTTGGTAGTGCTTGTGGGTCTGCATGATAAGCGTTTATCATCAGAGAAAGAATTGCAAGTGTGGTTGCTGTCAATGCTATTTTAGTTTTCTTCATCTTTCTGCACCTCCTGCGACATAAAAGAATTCCCACAGCTTTGAGATTCTATCTCAGAACTGTGGGAATCATAATTTTGTAATTCATTTGTTAACTCAAAGCCTAATTTAAAGCCTTGAATAAAGCTTGCTTTGCTTTGGTAGTTGCAGATCATTTCTAAGGCATCAATGATTCTTAATACCAAGACTTTATCTTCTTTGGATAAGATTTGTATAAGTTTTTTGTGGTTTTCTTCAATTGAAGATTTAAGTTCTGTTTGTTCGATTGGCTTGTAAAAGCTGTGGTATAGGTCATCTAATCTGTTTGGCATATTTTCCGCCTTCTTTGTAAGCACAAAGGATACCACAAAAGAAGAAATATAGCTATGCAAATATATATCAAATCATATAAAACACTATCTTTTTATATATTGATTTGATATAATAATATCATTAGACAATGGAGGATTGGAATAATGGAACAAAACTTCAATGAACCTTGGGTTGGCACAAAAGAAATTGCTGAACATCTGGGTGTTACAAAAGATACAATACACAAATGGATTAAAGCCGGGACTATTCCTTGCTCTCGTGTGGGAAAGCTCTGGAAATTTAAAAAATCAGAAGTTGATGAGTGGGTAAAAAAAGGTGCTGCTGAGCAAATATGATGGACTAAACAATTTCTCAAATTGAAATCTACAATCTAAAGGAAGCGAGAGATAATATTATGGCAACTCAAACAACAATTAAATCCATTGAACCAAATATTGCTGATTTAGCAAATGGGTGGCTCAAATCATATAAATTAGATTATAAATTGGAGCAAGAGGAACTAAACAGCGAAATTGATAAAGCTCTGAATGATTACTATTCCAAAAATGGTGGTGTTGGTGGTAATAGACCGGATGCAAAATTATTACTTCAAGATAAAAACTTAAATTATTACCCGATTTTAATTGAGTATAAGGGATATAAAGATAAATTGATTAAGTTGGATAGTAATGGACAAGTTGATAACAAAACTGCAAAAAATGAGCCTAATTTCAAGAATATTAATAGTTTTGCTGTAAACGGTGCTGTGCATTATGCAAATGCTATTTTGCACCATACCAGCTATACTGATATTATCGCAATTGGTATGACAGGGTTCAAAAATGAGCAAGGAAAAATCGAGCATCAAATCGGCGTTTATTATGTTTCTAAAACAAATTTTGGTATTGGACAAAAGGTTGATGACTACACCGACCTGTCTTTCCTTGCAAAAAAGAACTTCGACAGCTTTATTGAAAAAGTTAAAAATCTTCATTTAACACAAGAAGAAATCGACAAGTTAAAGGAACAGCGTGAAAAAGAAATTGATAAGAGCCTTGTTAAGCTCAATAATGATATTTACCAGACAGAAAAAGGCTTGGGAGAAAACGACAGAGTTTACCTTGTTGCCGCTTCTATCATTGCAACTCTTGGTATTCCCGGTAAAGTAACCCCGTTGGAAAAATCAGACTTAAAATCTTCTACTGAACAAGGAAATACAGATGGCGATATTATCGTTAGAAAAATCCAAGCATTTTTGAACGAAAAAGCTTTGCCACCTGCGAAGAAAGAGTTAATCATAAGAACGCTCCAAAACACATTAACAACTGACAATATTAACAAGGTGGAAAATGGAGAGAGCCAGTTAAAGCGTGTGTTCACCAAAATTGTAGATGACTTGGGAATTTACTATAAAATTGGGCTGACTACCGATTTTACAGGAAAATTATTTAATGAAATGTATGGTTGGCTTGGATTTACACAGGACAAGCTCAATGATGTTGTGCTTACACCGTCTTATGTTGCAAATTTACTGGTAAAACTGGCAAGAGTCAATAAAGACTCTTATGTTTGGGACTTTGCAACAGGTTCGGCAGGACTTCTTGTTGCCGCAATGAATGAAATGCTGATAGATGCCAAAAATGCCATAAAATCTCCAGAGGAATTGGCTAAAAAATCCGCTAAAATTAAGGCAGAACAGCTACTTGGCTTAGAACTATTATCAAGTGTTTATATGCTCGCTATCCTCAATATGATTTTAATGGGTGATGGCAGCTCAAATATTTTAAATAAAGATTCATTAAAAGACTTTGATGGTAAGTATGGTTTTGGTAAAACAAATGAACACTTCCCAGCGAATGCTTTTGTTCTAAACCCACCCTATTCTGCACCCGGAAACGGTATGAACTTTGTGGAAAAGGCACTTTCTATGATGGACAATGGCTATGCTGCAATCATTATTCAAAATTCCGCAGGTTCGGGAAAAGCAACTACTTATAACACGAAAATTCTTAAGCATAGTACCTTGCTTGCGAGCATTAAAATGCCAATCGACCTATTTATCGGTAAATCAAGCGTGCAAACGAATGTATATGTTTTCAGAGTGGGTGAAGCACACCAAAAGGATGAAATTGTCAAGTTTATTGACTTCTCTAATGACGGATATACTCGCACCAATCGCAAAAAAGCGAGCAACAACCTAAAAGATACTGACAGAGCAAAAGAACGCTATCAGGAAGTTGTAGACTTGGTGCGTTTCGGCAGAGGTAAACTGAATATCTTTACCAATAAAGAATATTATGAGGGCAGAATTGACCCTTTAAATGGCGCCGACTGGAACCAAACTGCTCCTATTGATACTAAACCAACCTTAGAGGATTTTAAGAAAACAGTCAGCAATTATTTGGCTTGGGAAGTTTCAAATATAATAAAAGGACAAAATAAGGAGAACGACCGCCTGGGAAAATAGATGCCTCACTTAATGAAAAGCTGAAAACTGTTAAGTGGGGCGAATATAGACTGGGGGATTTGTTTGAGATACAAACCTACAAAAAACGATTTGATGCAAACAAGGTTAATGTATTGCAATCTGGTAAGTTTCCATATATTGTAAGAATGGGAAACAACAACGGTCAAAAAGGCTTTCTTGATGAAGATGAAGTGTTTTTAAATGAAGGAAATACAATTTCTTTTGGTCAAGATACTGCAACTATGTTTTATCAAGAAACTCCATATTTCACTGGAGATAAAATTAAAATACTAAAATGCAAATATAAAAGATTTAGCAAGAAAAACGCACAATTTTTTATTGCAATGATGCAGAAATCATTTAGTTCATTTTCATGGGGAAGCTCAAGCTTTAGTGTAAAAATTGTAAGTGAACAAGTTGTCAACCTACCAATCACAACCGATAACAAAATTGACTTTGATTTTATGGAAAGCTTTTTATCGGAGTTGGAGGCAGAGCGTATATCGGAGTTGGAGGCATATTTAACTGCAACCGGCTTAAAAGATTATAACCTTACTGCCGAGGAAGAAAAAGCTTTAGCTGATTTTGAGAATAACAAAATAGAATTTGCGGAATTTACATACCAAAGCATTTTTAATAAAATTGTACAAGGTAGACGATTAAAAAAGGAAGACCAATTAAAAGGAAACATCCCCTTTGTCATGGCTGGCACCACTAATACAGGTGTAGTTAATTATATTTCTAACCCTGTTGCCAGTTTTCCAAGCAATTCAATTACAATAGATATTTTCGGGAATACATTTTATCGCAACTATGCTTTTGGTGCAGGGGATGATACAGGGGTATATTGGAACGATAAGCATAGATATTCAAAAGAAATGATGTTGTTTTTAGCAACCGCAATGGAAAAATCAATATCCGGTAAATATTCTTATGGAAAAAAGCTAAGAAGTTCACAGAGTTTTGATTTCAAAATGAATCTTCCTGTATCAAACAGCAAACCTGACTATGATGCGATGGCAACATTGATTTCCGCTGTTCAAAAGTTGGTCATTCGTGATGTCGTTTTGTATGCTGACAGAAACGCCAAAGCAACAAAACAGGTTGCAGACAATAACTAAAAATCCATATAAGATAACCACAAATCCTTAAGAATGGAGGTATCCAATGTCCGAAATAAACAACTCAGAAATAATAATGTACCAAACCGAGGATGGTTTAACAAAAATAGAAAGCACATTTGACGGCGATACTGTTTGGTTATCTATCGATCAGATGGCAGAGCTGTTTCAGCGTGATAAATCTACGATCTCTCGCCATATTAAAAATATTTACAGCGAAGGCGAATTGACTCCCAATGCAACTGTTGCAAAATTTGCAACAGTTCAAACGGAGGGTAGCAGAGAGGTCGAAAGACAAATTGAATACTACAACCTCGATGTTATTATCTCAGTTGGATACCGTGTTAAGTCCATTCGTGGCACTCAATTTAGAATATGGGCAAGTGGTGTTTTAAAAGAATATATGCGTAAAGGTTTTGCCTTAAATGATGATATTCTTAAGAACAATGGTGGCGGTATCTACTTTGATGAGTTGCTTGAGCGAATTCGTGATATCCGCTCATCTGAGAAAGTCTTTTGGCGAAAAGTTCTTGACATCTATGCAACAAGTGTGGATTACGATCCGAGAGTTGAGAGTTCTATCATGTTCTTTAAGACTGTGCAAAACAAAATGCATTGGGCTGCACATGGTAAAACTGCTGCTGAAAAGATTTTTTATTCTGCAGATGCTGACAAGCCTAATATGGGAATGACAACTTTTAAAGGCAAAGAAATCAGACAATCTGATGCTTTAATTGCTAAAAACTATTGTTCACAAGATGAATTGTTAGCTTTGAATGATGTTGTTTCCGCATATTTAGAATTTGCTGAAATGCAAGCAAGACGAAGAATACCAATGTATATGTCGGACTGGATTGAAACCTTAGATGGCTTTTTAAAACTTTCAAGGCACGAAATTTTAACCCACGCAGGTTCAATCAGTGCAAAAACTGCTGAGCTAAAGGCTAAAGAAGAATATAGAAAGTACAAGGCTTTGCAATTAGAAAATACATCTAAGGCCGAAAAAGACTACTTAAAAGCTTTAGAAAATCTTGAAACGAAGCTGTTGAGTAGTGGAGAAAAGCAAGATGAGTGATGATAAAAATCAAGTTGTTTCTACATATATGACAGTTTTTGAGGCTTCTGAAAAGTGGAAGATGCATCAAGCCAATATAGTCAAGCTATGCGAAGATGGTTTAATCACTGGTGCAGCAAAGTTAGGAGACAAATGGATTATACCTAAGGACGCTGCAAAGCCAATCATACCAACGACTACCAGCCTTTCAAAACCTGTAAAGCCAAAGACAGATGTTCAAAGAGCTGCTCTTGAACATATCGAAAAAGGCGAAAATTTTTACACAAGAGAAATGGTTGTTGAAGGGAAAACTTTTATAGTCCATAGCATTTTTCCTAAACAAGGAAAAACAATTGAGGAGAGATGGACGAGCATTGTACTAAACAGATTAGAAAATTTAGAAGGAATTAAGCTTAATGATAAAGAACGCAAGGAGTTAATGTTAAAAGTTAGAAAAAGTAGTTCAGCTGCTAATATGACTTTTGACAAATATATTGAATATTATAGAAAGCTTTTTAAAGATTATGGTTTTTCAGATGAGGATATTGAAGTTCTTTTAGAAAGAAAGTCACAGGATTACGAAGACTTTATCTTATAAAATCTTGTAAAACCAATTTTTCTAAGCTAAAATACAATCCACTACAAGGGAGGTGGCACTGTGAATGCAGTAATTTATGCAAGATATTCAAGTGACAATCAGCGAGAAGAAAGTATTGAAGGACAGCTTCGTGAGTGTATGGCTTTTGCCGAAAGCAAAGGGCTTACTGTAATCGAAAGCTATATAGATAGAGCCTTTTCAGCCAAAACCGATAATCGTCCTGAGTTTCAGCGAATGGTAAAGGAGTCCATCAAACGAAAGTTTGAGGTCGTTATTGTTTGGAAATTGGATAGATTTTCTCGAAACCGATACGACTCTGCTCACTATAAAGCACAGCTTAAAAAGAATAATGTTAGGGTTGTTTCTGCTACCGAAAGCATTTCCGATGATGCCTCGGGTATTTTACTTGAGTCTATGTTGGAGGGTTTTGCAGAATACTATTCCGCTGATTTATCCGAAAAAGTAATCAGAGGACTGACTGAAAATGCACTGAAATGCAAGTACAATGGCGGTGGTATGACTCTTGGCTACACTGTCGATGATGAGCAGTATTTTCAAATTGACCCGGTGCTTGCGCCTATCATTCAAGACGCTTTCAAGAGATATGTAGATGGTGCCACCATCAAAAACTTGGTTGACTATTTCAAAGAATTGGGTGTCAAGAATTATCGTGGTGGTGATTTAAGCATTGATGCAGTGAAGCTAATGCTTAAAAACAGAAAATATATCGGCGAATACTCCTATCGTGACATAGTTACACCCGGTGGTATTCCCGCAATAGTGCCTGAGGAATTGTTCAATAAAGCACAGGAGCGAATGGTGAAAAATAAAAAAGCTCCCGCAAGGCACAAGGCAAAACAGGATATGTATTTGCTCACAACTAAGCTACTTTGTGGCAAATGCGGGGCATATATGGTTGGCGAAAGTGGGACAAGCCGCAATGGTGCTTTCCACCAATATTATAAATGTGCCCATGTGAAACAGCACAAAGGCTGTGATAAAAAGACTGTTCGCAAGGCTTGGATTGAGGATATAGTTGTCCATTACGCTATGGAAAAGGTTATGGACGATGACTATATCAACGAGGTTTCTGAGAAAGCATTTGAGGCACAGAGCAAAGAAAATACTGTTATTCCTCAGATTAAAAAGCAACTTGCTGAAACGGAAAAAGCTATCAACAATATGATTAAAGCAATCGAGCAAGGCATTATTACATCTTCCACAAAGGATAGGTTGCAAGAGTTAGAGCAGACCAAAGAAAACCTGCAAATCAATCTTGCACGAGAGCAGATGACTAAGCCACCCCTTGATAAAGACCAAGTTAAATTCTTTATTATGCAATTTCGCAACCTTGATATTACCAAGGAACATGACAGAGAAATTTTAATTGATAACTTTGTAAACTGCATATTCCTCTTTGATGACAGAATTATTTTTGTTTTCAATCATCAAGCCGATTATGAAACCGTAAATTTACAGGACTTAGAGTGTTCGGATATTAATGACATCACTGCACCAAAAGACCTAATTTCCCCAACGGGGAAGTTAGGTCTTTTTTTATGCCTTTCGTTGTACTATAATACAACGAAAGAGTATTTATGTTATAGGTTGATGGAGGTAGATGTTTTGACACAAAAACATAATATCAAAGGATTTGACTATTTCAATTTGGCATTATTGTCTTTTGCAGCATTAGGGTTGGAATTAATTTTAGCATTCATAGAACCATTTATTTATGGTCGACCTGTGGATTTTAAAAATTGGACGGTAATCTTACATTGGTTAATTACATATGTTCTTTGGGGAATTGCAGTTTTTTTAATTATAAGTTATGCAAAAAAGCAGTTAGGATTTAGAATAAAAGACAGCAACAAATCAATAAAATTTTGGCAGTGGGTAGCTGTAATTGCTCTTGTGTTTTTACAAATATTTTTTTCATATCAAAGTTGGAATGGTTTTAAAGTTCAAAAAGAATTTTTAAACTTAGGTACAATTAAATTTATTATGCAGTATTTTTATTATTTTGTTGAAACAATACTCTTTACTTTGATTATTGTGTTTGGGCAAAAAGCATTTGAAAAATGGTTGAAAAACAATAAAATTCCTTACGGCGGAATTATATGTGGGTTGACATGGGGGATTGCACATATATTCACCAAAACAAACATCGCAGCGGGCATAACCAGTGCAATTTTGGGATTTGGTTTTGGTGCTGTTTACTTGCTTTTAAATCGGGATATTGTCAAAACAGTTCCTGTTTTGTTTTTAATGTTTGTTTTATAATATGATAAGCAGAATCCTCGGTATAAGTGTATGCTTCCCTATAAAATAGACGCACATCTACAACTATCAACTCACACAAAACGGCAGTTCGCCCCGAGGGGGCGGGCTGCCGTTTTCGTTGCGATACTGTCGGCGCAGATTGGAGGACATCCCCGCAATACTCCTGCAAGGAAAGAATTTTGGTAACGGTAGAACTGTTCCACTTTGTGGGCGGTGCGTCTTTGTGCTTGCCAATAAGATTACTGTCCCTTTCCAGTGCGGCGGCAATTTGTTCCGGCTCAAAGCCGTCCAGTGTTATTTGATAAATGCGGCGAACAGTGGTGGCGGCTTCCTCGTCCACAATCCAGCGTTTGGGATTATCCGGGTCCTTGATGTAACCGTAAGGCGGCTGTCCCATAGGTTCCCCAGCATTTCCCTTGATTTTATTGCTGATATCACGGGCATACCACTCGTTGAATAGATTGCGGATCGGTGTCAGTTCATTTTCTCCCTCGGCGGTATCCACGTTGTCGGAAGCCGCGACAAGCCTGATGTCATGATCGGGGAGAAATTCCTTCGTGAGTGTTCAAACCTCAATGTAGTTTCTGCCCAAGCGTGACATATCTTTTACGAAAACAGCCGTTGCATGGCCTTCCTCAAGTTCTTGAATCATCGCCACAAAACCGGGCCCTCCATTGTAACACCGGAAATGCCATCGTCCGGGAAGTGGACAAGGTTGGTATATCCCTTTTCTTTGGCAACCTTAATTAAAAGTTTGTTCTGATTGCTTATGCTGTAGCTTTCACCCTCAAGATTGTCATCACGTGACAGCCGTTCATAAAGGAAGGCTGTGTTTTCCCCGGCTTTTTTCCTATTTGACCGTTTTATAAATTCCCCTTTCCGGCAGTCAAATAAGCAGTATTTACAGGCTAAGGTATACCATATCGACCGCCGATTGTCACGCTTGCCGCATTGTTACTTATCATCAAAGCCGATCTGCGTCGGCCCTCATCAGTTTCATTAATACATGATATTGAGTGGTGACAAAATGATTGTGTTTCAACCAATTTCATACAATGACTATCTAGAACATAAAGTTTCTTGTTTTCAGAGAGTTCCATTTAAATTAATTCAAAGAGGAAACTTTTACGTATATCTTAAGGATAAAGATGTTAAAAGAATTGTTAAAACAGAATGGAGCAATTCGCCACAAAATAATTATATGGGCTTTGCAATAGTTTACTGCCTTACAGAGGAATACATTGATAATTTATATAAGCAAAATGGGTATCAAAGACATTAATATGGCCTTGAAAAGCTGCTTGTTCCCGAGGATGACGCCGATACTTTTAACAGGAGCCTTATCGGTAGAAATATAATATTTGATTTTTATTTCAATTGTCAGAAATTCCAATATAAAAACGCGCTTACCTCTCTTGAATTGAGAAAGCTTTTACTTATGCACTATTTTAATGAGTGGGATCCTGAGAGATTAATCGAATGTGGGGCACCACCAGATGAGTATAGTGGGGAAATTGAAACAATCCTCTCTTTGCTATACATATATATAGTCGGAACTTTGAGTGAGTAAGCAACCCGCTAAGCAGAAACTCTACGGAGCGTTTATTGTTTTTTCTTTACTGCCTGGTAAACTAGTAATACGGAGGTGAAAACACATGGACTGTGCAAAGATTGGAAAACTGATTCATTCCCTGCGAAAGGAGCAGCAGCTAACCCAGCAGCAATTGGCCGATCTAATGAACATCAGCGATAAAGCTGTTTCAAAATGGGAGCGCGGTCTGGGCTGTCCTGATCTGTCTTTGCTTCCTGAATTATCAAGAATTTTTGACGTTAATCTTGAGGAACTTTTATCCGGAGAGCTGAACGCAAATGATTTGGTAGGAGGCAATATGAAAAAGCTAAAGTTTTATATCTGCCCGAACTGTGGAAATCTGCTGACTTCGACCGCAGACGCAACCGTGTCCTGCTGCGGCAAAACACTAAAGCCGCTTGTCCCCCAAAAGGCAGAGGAGGCGGAAAAGCTGTCCGTTGAAATGATTGAAAATGACTATTTCATTTCCTCGGACCACGAAATGACCAAAGAACACTATATCGCCTTTGTGGCACTGCTTACCGGAGACAGTATTATACTTCGCAAGCAGTACCCGGAATGGAACTTGCAGACGCGCATTCCCTATTTCGCGCACGGAATGCTTGTATGGTACTGCACGCAGCACGGGCTGTTTTATCAGACGGTTTAAGGGAGGCTGCGAACATGAAATTTACTCCCATAGACCTACAAACCTGGCCGCGTGGACAGATGTTCTATTATTTTGCAAAAATGGCGCCTACCGGTTATTCTCTTACGGTCGATCTGGATGTAACCCAAATGCGATCTACGCTAAAAAAGGCAGGATTGAAATATTTCCCGGCCTACCTGTGGCTTGTAACAAAAATGCTCAACCAGCATGTTGAATTTAAAGTTGCAGAACTTGACGGACAACTTGGTTACTACGATACGCTTACCCCGCTTTACGCGACATTTCACGAGGATGATAAGAAATTTTCTCTGATGTGGACTGACTTTTATGAAGATTTCTCAGTGTTTTATCAGCACTACCTAAAAAACAAGGAACGATACGGGGAAAATCACGGCGTATTGGCACAGCCGGAAACGCCGCCGCCCGCCAATTGCTATACCGTTTCCTGTGTTCCATGGATCACGTTCTCACATTTTGCAGTCCACAGCTATGAAAATAAACCATATTATTTCCCATCTATAGAATCGGGGAAATTTTATGAAAAGGATGGCAGAACGCTTATGCCGTTGTCCATAACTTCCCATCATGCTACTACAGATGGGTACCATGTGAGTTGCTTTTTAACTGATTTACAGAGAGCGATGGATTGTTTTCAGGTTTGATACACTGCCTATAGAATACTGTCAACTAAATGCAAATTCAATAAATTCCTGTTTTGTGGACATGTTGAACTGCCAGTAATGAGCAAACAGAACAGTTTAGCGCACCTTTCGAACTTCGCAGTTTGTTTATGAAATTCTCAATGAGCACGGCAGGAATTCACTTCGGGCTGTCCTATACATTATGAGGAAAGTGATCATATGAAAACCGTAGTTATATATTATACTTTTGGCGGTTCTACCAAGAGAGAGGCTGAACGACAGGCCTCAGAGCTTAAGGCGCCTTTGTACCGAGTGAAGGATGCCCGTGACCGCAGTCTTTTGGCTGCCTTTATTTCCGGAAGCCTTCTGGCAATGCGCCGCAAAGCTGTTGCAATACAGCCGCTAGATATTGATCTAAACAATTATGATCGAATTATCATTGGCTGCCCAGTATGGGCTGGATACCCTGCGCCCGCCTTTAATGCCATTCTGGAACGGCTGCCGGCAGGAAAGGAAGTGGAACTCTTCTTTTGCTCAGGCGGTAGTGGTTCGCAAAAGAGTGCGCAAGGAACGAAAGCAATGATCGAAAAGAAGAACTGTACTTTGATCTCTTACCGTGATGTTCATACGGGTGTTCAACCCGGCAAAATGAAGGAATAATTTTAAAATTTCACCAAGCTATTGCCGACTTTGAACTTCGTTTAATGTTAAAAATACCCAAGCAATGCAGTGCCGATAAGAAAGAGGAAATGCTATGATTCAACCTATCATGAAAGATCCAATATTTTTAGCACAACAGTCCGTGCCAGCCGCGGCGGAGGACCTGACCGTGGCTGAGGATCTGCTTGATACCTTGACCGCCCACAAAGACGGCTGTGTGGGCATGGCTGCCAATATGATCGGCGTGAGTAAACGTATTATTGCCTTTGAAAATGATGGCACCTACATGGTTATGTTTAACCCGAAAATTATTCGGAAAACTGAACCCTATGAGACAGAAGAGGGTTGTTTGTCGTTGAATGGCACGCGGAAAACCAGACGATGGAAGCAAATTAAGGTGGAGTATCAGAATAACCAATTTCAGCTGCGCCTTAAGACTTTCAGCGGATGGACGGCACAGATTATCCAACATGAGATTGACCATTGTGACGGGATCATTATTTGAAGAAGAATTGCAGGCGCATTGCAACGGTGTGCGCGATTCAAACTGTTTCGCATTGCTGATGGTGTTTCAACGTTGAAATATCGTTGATCTTCCGTGGGCTATTCAAATTTAATTTCTGCTTGTATTATTAAGTAGAAGCCTCCTTGATAGAGTATGACCTGCCCCCAAAAGTCGTCCAGATAGAAAGTTAGTAATCACCTGAGATTTTCAATGCATATTCTGATGGCGTCAAATTATTTAGAGAACTGTGCGGGCGAAGGTGGTTATATTCATTTCGCCAA